>CAVVMT010000007.1:0-355661 GCA_963749395.1 Vulcanimicrobiota bacterium | reverse complement strand
CTGTTCGGGCGGAAGGTTTTTCGGCGGATACGGGATGAACGCGACGTTGTAGTACGTCGTCCGGACCGCGTCGGCGCTCAGCCCCAGCCCGAGCGCCTTGGCTTTGAGGGCGTTGTAGATCGCATTGTTCTTGCCCGCCGAGTTCGCGGCGTTGTCGTCGTCGGTGACGATCTGCACGGTGACGGTCGCCTCATCGGGCGACCGGTCGATCACGCCGAGGCCGCCGACCAGCAGCGTCGGCTCCTCGGCATGCGGCGGATAGGCTTGTGCGGCTTGTGCGAGCGCGGCCGCCGGGAAGGGCGGCGAGCGCGAGGGCCAGGGCGGCGACCGAAAGCTTCATGCCCACTATAACGTGAACCCGCGCGCAAACGTAGCGTGCTGCGAACGACCGGCCGGGCAGGGGGCGGAGCGCAGGGAACGACAAAACGCCGCTCCGGCGGCGTACGCATGCGATCGGCGAAGGATGTTCAGCAGGCGAGCGCGGTCGAAGGATACGAGCCAATTCGAGTTCTTCGATGAGCGAGGGTAGTCGCGCAGGTCGGAGAGCATGGGGCGTTTGTTGGGCCGCGTCTCGACCCCGCGGTTGAGCTGCGCGAGCGCGACGATCGGAATGCTTCAGGTCCTTGGCGGTAATTTGAGCATCGCGGCAGATCTCCGAGAGCTCTTCGTTGCGGTTGGCGTCCGTGCGAGCGTCGCCGGGTCGCAGCAGCTGCAGGTAGTCGATGAACGCGATCGCCGAGAGCCCTCGGCGGCTTGAGCGCGGCGCAGCGGCTGCGCACCTCGGTGACCGTGAGCGCGCCCGATCGTCGAGATAGATCGGCAGATCGTTGAGGGTGCCATCGCGCGCGACGATCTTCTCCCACTCGTGCGCTTGATGCTGCCGCGGCGCATCTTCGTTGCGTCGAGACGCGCCTCGGAACAGATCAGGCGCTCGACGATCTCGTCGTTCGACATTTCGAGCGAGAACAACGCGACCGGCTTGTTCTCGGCTTGCGCGCCGCGGCGACCGCCATGTCGAGCGCGAACGAGGTCTTGCCCATGGCCGGCCGCGCCGCGAGGATGATGAAGTTGCCGGGTTGGAAGCCGGCCGTGAACGCGTCGATGTCGCCGAAGCCGCGGTGACGCCGGTGCGGTCGCCCTCGCACTGAAGCGCTCGTCGATGCTGATCGAAGCGTCCTTCGAGCAGCAGCGACGACACGGCATGAACTGCCCGCGCTGATCGCGCTTGCCGACTTCGTAGACGAGCTGCTCGCTGCGGTCGAGCGCCGCCGTCGACGTCGTCTTCGCCTTCGAAGCCGAGCTGCGTGATCTGCGTTCCGGCATGGATCGAGCTAGCGCAGGTCGCCTTCTCGCGCACGATCTTCGCGTAGTATTCGGCCGACGCGGCGCGTCTGCACCGTGTCCATCAGCGAGTTGATGTACGAGAGGCCGCCGACGTTGTCGAGCAGTCGCGCGCCGCGCAGCTCCTCGGCGACGCGTGATCTTGTCGAGCGGCTCGCCGCGCTCGTAGAGCGCGAAGAGCGCGCTGATAGATCGTCTCGTGGACGTGCGCGTAGAAGTCGGTCGGCGCGCACGATCTCGCCGACCGCGGCCATGATCTCGCGATCGACGAGGACCGAACCGAGCAGCGCCATCTCGGCCTCGAGATTGTGCGGCGGGATGCGGTCGATCAGGTCGGCAGGCGAAGCGGGAGCGATGCCTCATCGCGCGTACGCGCCTTGCGCGCGCGGCGGCGCTCGCGGAGCGCCGCGGGGACCGGCACGCCGTAGCGCGCGTGAGGACGTCGCGTCGATGCTGTCGACACCGGGATCGACTCGATGCCGCGGCGCGTGCATCGATGTCGCGCGCGTTCTCCTCGGGCAGCAGATCGCAGCGCATGCCGGCTTGACGCGCCGCGTACAGCTTCTCGACCACGCCGCCGACGGCGCGCACCTTGCCCTGAATCGAGACCTCGCCGGTCACCGCGACGTCCTGCGGCAACGGCGTGCGCGTGATCGCCGAATAGAGCGCGAGAAAGATCGCCAGACCGGCCGACGGTCCGTCGATGTTGCCGCCGCCGACGACGTTGATGTGCAGGTCGAAGTCGGCCGGATCGATGCCGCTGACCGCGCGCAGCACGCTCGTCGCGTTGAACACCGAATCCTTCGCCATCGAGCCGGCGGTGTCGTTGAAGCGGACCGTGCCCTTGCGCGGCTGCGCGGCCGGGAACGCGACGGCTTCGATCTCGATGATGCTGCCGAGGTAGTGCAGCACGCCCAGACCGAACGTCTTGCCGATCTCGCGCCCTTCGCGCGCGCGCACCGGCGTGTGCTGCACCAGCCGGCGGCTTGCACGACGGCGAGCACGTCGTCTTCGGCGATCGACACGCCTTGACGCGCCGCGCGTTTCCGCGGATCGCGCGGCGGTAGAGCGCGTGGCCGTACGCGTCGGCGACGATCTGCACGGCCTTGCGTCCCTCGATCGTATACGAGGCGATCAGCTGCGGCGACGCCGCGCGGCGCCTTGCGCCCAGCCGCGTCGACCGCGCCCAGCACGATCTCGACGATCTGCGCCTGCGTCAGCGGCTGAAAGTACATTTCGCGCGCAGCGCGAGCGGATCGCCGGGTCGATTTCCTCGGGTTCGCGCGTCGTCGCGCCGATCAGGATGAAATCGGCCGGCGCGCCGTCGGCGAAGAGCTTGCTTGCACGTACGCCGGCACGTTCGGATCGCTGCTCGTCGTAGTACGACGACTCGAACTGCACGCGCTTGTCTTCGAGTACCTTGAGCAGCTTGCGCTCTGCAGCGCCGGCGTCCATCTCGCCGATCTCGTCGATGAACAGCACGCCGCCGTGCGCTTTGGTCACCAGGCCGAGCTTGGGCTCGGGGATGCCGCCCTCGGCGAACTCGCGGCGGCTCCCTTGATAGATCGGATCGTGGACGCTGCCCAGCAAGGGATTCGTCGTCTCGCGCGGGTCCCAGCGCAGCGTCGTGCCGCTCGCCTCGACGAACGGCGCGTCGGCCGGAAACGGCGTGTAGCGCGCGCTTCTTGGCGACTTCGAGCGCCGAGCCGCGCGACCGTCGTCTTGCCGACGCCGGGCGGCCCGTAGAGGATGACGTGCTGCGGGTACGGCGACGACAGATCTTGGCCAGCAACGCCCGGATCGCGGCCTCTTGGCCGACGATCTCTTCGAGGCTTGCGGGACGGAGCTGCGCGAGCGCCGTGGCCGCGAGCCCGCGCCGTTCGAGCGCGCTCCAAGTTCGTCAAGCTTCTCCTGCGTCGCCGGCGTCTCGGGGCCGCAGTCTTCCCGCAGCGCTTCGAGCTTGAGGTCTTTGAGATAGTCTTGATGGCGTTCGGCCATTTTCGCGCTGACCTTCCGCTCGATATTGTCTTCGACGGTGCGCTGCGCCATCAGGTCGGCCAGCGCCGTCTTCGATCTCCGCGATCGTCTGCGCGGAACTGCGTGCGTGCCGGGACGCGCTCGATCGTCGGATCTTCGAACACGAGCCGCCGCAGCGCGCAGGATCCGTTCGCCGAGCGAGCTCGCGAGCGCATCAGCTTGAGCGCGCCGAGCTTGCCCGCGCGCAACACGAGCTTGTCGGCGCCCAACACGCCCTGCACGATCTCGAAGAGCGCCGCGACGTGGCGGCGGAGTTCTTCGTCGCCGGTGTATTTCCGCCGGAAGCGCGCGACGTACGGATCGATCGGCGCGGCCACGCTCGCCCGGACCTTTAGGAGCGGCTCATGAAGCGGCCGCGACGACTTGGACGGTCGCGTTGGCCGTGATGCTCTTGCCGAGGCGAATCTGCACGGGATACGTGCCGAGCGCCTTGATGTTGCCGTCGAATTCGATCCGGTGGCGATCGATCGAGATGTCGAAACTCGACGCGATCGCTTCGGCGATCTGGGCGTTCGTGATCGCGCCGAACAGCTTGCCGTTGCCGCCGCACTTGGCGGGCAGCGTCAGCGTCTTGCTTTCGAGTTGCTTCGCGAGCGCTTCCGCGTTCGGCGATCTCGTCGGCTTCGCGGCGCGCCCGGGCCGCCTGCTGCTGCTGAAGCTTCGCGAGCGCGCCCTTCGTCGCCGGCGCGGCGAGCTTCTGCGGGATGAGGTAGTTGTTGGCATATCCGTCGGCGACGTCGACCGCGGTGCCGGTTTTGCCGAGCTTCTTGACGTCGCTCAGGAGGATGACTTTCATGTGCTGATTCCCGGATTAATCGGCGACGAACGGAAGGAACGCGATCACGCGCGCCCGCTTGACGGCGGTCGTCAGCTCGCGCTGGTGCTTCGCACAGTTGCCCGAGATCCGGCGCGGGAGAATCTTGCCGCGCTCGGAGATGTACTTGCGCAGGCGGGTCGCGTCCTTATACGTGATCTCGGTCTTGTCGGCGCAGAAGTTGCAAACTTTGCGCTTGGGCCGTCGCTCTTTTTTGACGGCGCGCTTTTTGGTGGTGGCCATACATGCCCTTTCATGTAGGTGGTTAGCGGCCGAGTCTTGCGCTCGGCCCTACACACGTCGCGATGCGACGGGGCGCTGCCGCGCTCGGGTGAGGACGGCAACCGAAGCATTATCGCGCATCGGCGGCGCGATTTCCACTCCCTATGGGCCGGTCCCGGCGGTGATGGGGGGCCGCACTACCCCAACGACCGCGGGCTTGGGCGTCCGGAAGGTGACCGTCAGGATCGCTACGTCGTCGGCCGGCGCGGCATCGCGGAAGATCGCCTCCCGGATGGCGGCCGCCGGGTCGAGCCCCGGCGCCGCGGCGACCTCGGCGACCGTGGCGAGCAGGCGCTGCTCGCCGGCGACGACGTCGCGCCCGTGCTCGGTCACCCCGTCGGTGTAGAGCACGAGCACCGCCTCGGGGCCGGCGGCCGCACGGCTCGTCTGGTACGCGGTGCCGGCCACGACCCCGAGCGGGATGCCGCCGGTCGCCAACGTGGTCGCCGGGCGGCCGGGCAGCGCCAAGATCGGCGGCGGGTGGCCGGCTCCGGCATAGCAGACCTCGAATTTGCCCGGATCGATGTAGCCGCACAGCGCCGTCACCATCCGCGCTTCGTGGGTCAAGATCGTTTCGTTGGCGCGCGTCAGGACCGTGCCGGGGTCGTTCTCGTGGAGGGCCGCCGCCACGATGGCCTGCCGCGCCCGGTTCATCGCTACCGCGGCGTCGAGCCCGTGGCCGGCCACGTCGCCGATCGAAAAGAACACCCGCCCGTCCGCCAACTCGAAGGCGTCGTACCAGTCGCCGCCCACCTGCGCCTCGACCGACGACGGCACGTACTGCGCGTGGAAGCCGACGCCGGGCAGCACCGGCAGCGCGCGGACGATGAACGCGTCGCGCAGGGTGTCGGCGATCCGCTTCTCGGTCGCGTACGCCTGCTGGGCGATCGCAAGCGACTTCTGCTGCTCGAGCAGTGTGCGCTCCACCGCGGCCCGCTGGCGCGCGTAGAGCACGCCCGCGAGCCCGATCCCCACCACGGCCAGCACCCCGGCCCAAAGCGTGAATTCGATCGTCGACGAGGTGCGGGCTGCCGAGCGCGCCCCGGCGGCCGCGAGCGCGCTACGAATCGCAGCGACGGCAGCGCGCACGCCGTCGACCAGATTCTTGCCGTGCAACTGCACCGGCGCGCCGACCGTGTTTCCCGCCGTCAGCGTGGGCGACGCGACCGCCGCCTGCCACAGCGCGTTCGCGGCGACGATGCGGTCGACTTCCGGAAGGGCTTGCTCCGCGTCGGCGGCTTCCAGTGCAGCCCGCAGCGCATCGACGGCCGGAGGAAAGCGCTCGACCGCGCGCAGGTAGGGTTCGAGGAACAGCTCGCGCCGGCCGGTGGCGATGTACCCGCGCAGACCGGTCTCCTCGTCGAGCTGTAACACCAGGATGTCGGAGGTCCGCCGTTCCGCGTCCTCGACGGCGCGCTGCACCAGCACCGCGCGATCGAGTTGCTGGTTGACGAACACGACTCCCAGCAACATGACCGGGACGAGGAACAGGAACAGCGCACCCACCGCCGCGGCCGGGCGCAACGAGCGAGTGCCGAGGTCGCGCGAGAGCATCCGCTGCAGCGGGTTCTGCGCGACCGGAGTCATTTCACTAGCGAGCGATCACCGATACCGCTGCGCGAGCGACGTCAACGACGGCGGCGGTTCCAAGTCGAGCTGGGCGAGCGGCGTCGCGGGGACGTGCAAGAGCTCTTCGAGCGTCGGGCGGCGTTCGGCGAAAAGGATCCCCAGTGGAATCTTTCCGGGCTCGTTGAGCGCGGCGAACGCCTGCGCACGATCGGCCGGGTCGTATCCGGGCCTGGTCGCGACGTCGTAGACGTTGTCTTTGAACCACGAGTACGTGTTCGTCTTGTTGTAGGTGACGCACGGCGACATCACCTCGACCACCGAGAAGCCGCGGTGCATCACCGCGGCCTTCATCATCTCGGTCATCGCCTTGGGCTGAGCGGAGAACGCGCGCGCCAAGAACGTGCCGCCGACCGCGAGCGCCAGCGACAGTCCGTTGATCGGCGCCTCGGGATGGCCGCCGGGACTCGTCCCGGTGACGTAGCCGGTCGCGCTCGTCGGCGACGACTGCCCCTTCGTGAGCCCGTACGTCTGGTTGTCCATCACGATGTAGGTGATGTCGGGATTCCGGCGGACGGTGTGGATGAAATGCCCCGCGCCGATCGCGTAGCCGTCGCCGTCGCCGCCGGCCGCGATCACGACGAGGTCGCGGTTGGCGAGCTTGACGCCGGTCGCGACCGGGAGCGCGCGGCCGTGGTTGCCGTGAAACGCGTACGCGTGCACGTAGCCCGAGATCTTGCCCGAGCAGCCGATGCCCGAGACGAGCGCGACGTCCTTGGGCGCGAAGCCCAAGTCGGCCAACGCGAGTCTTGAGCGACGAGAGCACGCCGTAGTCGCCGCACCCCGGACACCACCACGCGCCGGTTCGGTCGCGAAGTCTTTCGCCGTCAACGTCGCCATTTTACACCTCCGCCAATGCGCGCCCGATGCGCCGCTGATCGCGCCGATGATCTCGACCGGACGGAACGGACGGCCGTCGTACTTGCGGATCGAGTGCAGGTGCGGCATCGGCCCGACCACCGCGCGGACGAGGCGGTCGAGCTGGCCGCTGAAATTGTTCTCGACGACGAACACGTCGCGCGCGCCTTTGACGAACGCCCGCACCTCGTCGTCGGGGAACGGCCAAAGGGTGCGCAGCTGCAAGAACTTCGCGTCGATACCGCCGCCCAAAGCCGGTCGAGGGCCTCGACCAAGGACCGCGGTTGGAGCCGTAGCCGATGATCGCGACGTCGGCGACCGGATCGCCGAACAGATTGGGCGCGGGAGTTCGGGTTTCATCGCTTCGAGCTTGCGCATGCGCTTCTCCATCATGCGCGCGCGATTGGCGCCGTTCTCGCTGATCACGCCGTGCTCGTTGTGCTCCGAGCCGGGTTCCAGATGCATGCCGCCCTCGGTGCCGGGCACCACGCGCGGCGAAACGCCGTCGTCTTCGAACGCGAACCGCTTGTAGTCTCCGAACACGAGCGGCCCTGCGAGCAGTTTGCCGCGATCGATCGTCACGGCGCCGGGGTCGAGCATCGGCAACGTCGCTTTGCTTTGACACAACGCGAGCTCCGTGAGCACGAACACCGGCAGCTGCCAACGGTCGGCGAGGTTGAACGCTTCGGCGGTCAGCGAGAACGACTCTTCGACGGTGCCCGGCGCGAGCACGATCTTGGGGATGTCGCCTTGCCCCGAGAAGATGACGTGATTGAGATTGCCCTGTTCGGTCTTGGTCGGCATGCCGGTCGATGGCCCGGCGCGCGCGCACTCGACGACGACGATCGGAATTTCGATCGTGCCCGCCAAGCTGATCGCTTCGGTCATCAGCGCTTGTCCCGGTCCCGAGGTCGACGTCATCGCGCGCACGCCGGCGAACGCCGCGCCGATCGTCATGTTGATGGCCGCGAGTTCGTCCTCGGCTTGAAGCGCGACGCCGCCGTACTGCGGCAGATACTTCGACAACCACTCGAGGATGTCGGTCGCCGGCGTGATCGGGTAGCCGGCGATGAACCGGCAGCCGGCGGCGAGCGCGCCGAAAGCGATCGCGTCGTTGCCCATCATCAAGAGCCGGTCGCCGTCGGGGGCGCGTTCGAGCACGTAGCCGCTGGGCACGTGCGCGAAATGTTCCTTGACGTAGTCTTCGCCGGCTGCGATCGCGCGCACGTTGAGGTCGACGACCTTCTCGCCTTTGCGGGCGTAGACGGCGGCCGTCTCGGCGCGCACGATCTGCGGGTCCATCCCGATCAATGCGCCGAGCACGCCGAGCGAAACGGTGTTGCGCACGATCTCGAGCCCGACCCCGGTCTTGGCGATCTTCGCGAGCGGAAGCTCGTACCACGTGAGGTCGCCGCGCTTGATGTCGGACGGAACCGTTTCACTCGAGTTGTCGAAGATGATGAATCCGCCGGGCCGCAATTCGTCGATGTGCGCTTCGATCGCTTCGAGATCGAAGGCGATCAGGGCGTCGACCGCATCGGCCATTCCATAGTTCGGCCTGGTGCCGGCGCGGATCACGTAGTTCGTGTGCCCGCCGCGAATGCGCGACGGGAAATCCTTGTACGTGTACACTTCGAGGCCGGTGCGTTTGAAAACGGACGCGATGAGATCACCGGTGGTCAAGCTGCCGTCGCCGGCCTGTCCACCGAACATCAGTTCAATATCGTTGACGATCAAGGTTGAGCCGAGCCTCCGGAGCGCCCCACCCGCGCGCCGCCTTCCATCCCTGAAATATTCTTTCACCGCTTCCGCGCGGCCACGCAAATGACCCGCTCGCTTCAGCGCTCAACCAACAGGGCGAAACGCAGCTAGATGCCGACCACCGCCCGGATCAGCGCGCGGCCGAACGGTACCCCGATGCCGGTCACCAGGTCGTAGCCGGGCCCCGCATTGTAGCCGTAGAGCGGGCCGCCTTTGTAGAGGATCGTATTCGCGCCGAACGTGACGTCGTAGAACGTCGAAGCGTAGGTCATGCCCCCGAGCGGCGGGCGGCTGCTGAGGTTGCCGTAGATGTTGTAGAAATACGCATTGGGGTTGCCGAGGCGCCACGGATGGGATCCCGCTGCGGTCGCGCATGACGGGGTTTGCTTGCAGGCTTGCAGGACGAGCGCCCACATCGCCGCCGAGAGCGGCGCCGCTTCGCTCGTCCCGTCGTACGAGTAGTACTGCGTCGGTCCCAGATTCGGGGTCGAATTGAGGATTATCGACACGGCCGAATTGCCGGCCGCATTGAGCGATATGTCGGGCACGAGCCGGGTTCCGGTCGCGATGCCGGGCAGGGCGATGCCGCTTTGGAACGCCGGCGCCGGGAATACCGCCGACACGCCGCCGACCGAACCGCCCGAGTTGTGCGCGGTCGATCCGTTCGTATTTTGGTAGCCCCACGCCGCGATCTGACCGGCGATGTTGCCCGCGGAATCGATCGGCGCCCAGACGCCGCCGACCGCGACCGCACTCGGATCGCTCGCCGGATACCAGAGATCGGCCTTCTTGTCCTGGCACGCGCTGACGCCGTTGTCGCCCGACGACACGAACACCGGGATGCCCTCCGCGAGCAGCGACGCGTACATCGTGGGCGCGGAACCGTTTCCGCTCGCATCGTAGTAGTAACCGATGTTCGCGGTCTCGCACGCTCCCAGGCTTTCGGAGAGTACGTCGGCTCGATTGTCGGCGATCGCCTGCTGCACTTCCGACATCCACTCGCCACCGCCCATCTGCGGCGACGGCGTGTAGTTGCCCGGGCAGGTCGCACCCGGGGTCGTGTAGTTGCCGGAGGCAAAGCACTCCGACGGATTGTAGGCGATGTAGAAGAGCACGTTCGAGCCCGGGGCCATGCCAGCGATCATCTCGGTGTCGAGCTGCGCTTCGCCGTCTTCGGCGTTGCACGCCGGGAACGTCCCGGGCGCGCACGTCGGCGCATTGAGAGGCGGCGGCGACTGCAACCCGTACGACGTGTAGCCGCCGGTCACCGGATACGGCGTGTTGCCCGGCGCCGGAAACGCATTGGCGTTCTGCGCGACGACGTTGGTCACGGTTGCGACCGGGATGTGGAATTGCGCCCCGTACGCCGTCACGTCGGGCGGGTTGAACGCCCAGCTCGCGATGATGCCGACGTTGATGCCGGTGCCGGTGAAGCCTGCGTTGTACGCGCCGCTGTAGTCGAAGGCGCGTTGCACTTGCTGCGGGGTGACGCCTTCGTAGGCGCCGGCGAGCGGAATCGGAATCGCGGCCGAGTGCAGCGCCGGATCGACGTCGCCGGCGTGCCCGATCGATGCGACGCCGAGCGACGCCGGCAAACTCGGACCGTTTGCCAGCGCCACGAACGTCGCCCCGTTCTTGGAGAACAGGCCGAACTTCGCCCCGAGCGCGCTCTCGAGCGCCGGCTGCGCGCCGCCGACGTGCAGCATCTCGCGCTGCGGCCATCCCGCCACGACGAGCCCCTTGCTCTGGAAATACGCGGCGATCGCGTTGTACTGCGACTGCGGCGCGCCGTAGCGGTCGCCGATCTGCTGCGGGGTGAGAAACTGGCGGAACGCGGGCGACGACGGATCGTTGACGGCGCGCGAGTAGGCGATGAGTCCGGCGCTGTCTTGCATCGTCGGGAACACCTCGATCGCCATGTTGCCCATCGTGACCGGCCCGAGATAGGTGGCGCCTTGCAACGCCGCCGCTTCGTACGGGATCGACGTGGAGCCCGAGGCCGGTGCCGGCATCCTGCCGGCGGGAACCGAAGGCGCGGAGCCGCCGCCTCCGCCGCCGCAAGCCGAGAGCAGCGCTGCAAAGACCAATATGCCGAAAGCCGCTACGCGTTTCATCTGACGCTCGCTCCGGTTGCAAAGGCGTTGGCGAACGCGGTTTGCCGCGCACGCCGCACTTGGGCCACCGCACGCAGAAAGAGCCCGTGCGACGGCATCGCGAGCGGGCCGCCGAGGCCCGCTTTACGCCGTGCCGACAACGTGCCGGCGCTGGAGGCGGTGATCGCCAGCACCTCGGTCGTCGTCGTCACGCCCGCGGTCGTGCCGTTGTACAGATAGGGAGTGTAGTAACTGCCCCCGGTCCAATCGACGTACGACGTGTTGACGTCGGTCGCGACCGTGCACACGATCCCGATGCCGAGCACGTCGTACGTTTGGATCGTCTGCTGGTCGGCGTAGCCGACGATCGCGTCGATGCGCTTGAGCTGGCGCTGCACTTCGGTCGCGCTCGTGCCGGCGGCGGCGGGCGCGTTGCACTGCGCGGGGATCGGGACGGTCCCGACGACCTGGTCGAACTCCGCATAGAGCGGCGCGGCGAACCACGCCGGCTCGCTGTAGTTGTTCGCGTTGCCGCTCGAGTCGCTGTAATGCACCGCGATCGCACCGCCGCTCGGCGCAGCGAACGCGTACGTGGCGCTGCCGGTGCCGTTGAAGGACAGCGGGCGCGTGATCGACCCGGCGCCGGCGCTATTCTGCGACGCGGAGATCAAGGGCGTTTGCGGGGTGGGCGACGGGAGGGCGGCGGCCGGTCTGCGCGAGCACGGACGCTCTCGCCGGCCGATATGCAACGGTCGTCGTCCGGCCGCTCGACGGGTCCCGTTCTCGACCTCGTTCTGCGCGCCGTCGTTCGACCATGACGCGCCCGCGGTCTCGGGGAGCACGTCGACCGTCGGGTAGTCGCCGGCAGCGTACGTCGTCGCGATCGTCGTGGCGGTCGGGTCGCTCGCCGACAGCGCGTTGCTGCTCGCGACGCGCGCGATCTGCAGCGCGCCCGGTATAGCCGGCAGCATACACGTAGCGGCGTCGTCGCCATGCCGTCGTGCATCGCCGGTAACATCTGCACGTCGGTCTCGGCCGCGTGGAAATCGTAGCTCGACGGGCCCGCCGTCGGCACGACGCTGACCGACTGGCTCGCGGTCCAGTTGCTCGTCGACCGTCGTCGTCGTCGGCGGCGTTCCGGCGGGACCGGCGCGGGATTCAGCCAATTCGTCACGACCGTTTGCGACAGCGTGCCGGTGTACGCAAAGCTCTGCCACCGATGGCGGGACGCTGCGAAACGATTGCGAGCGTCGCCGGAGTCACGTTCTGAGCCCGAGAATCCTCGGGCGCCGATCGTGACGTTCTCCGGAGCGTTTCCGGTTACGTGGCCCCGATCGTTTCGTTCGCCGCGGTGAACTGCGGCGACGAGGATGAACGTTCGCCGGATCGCTGACCGTTACGGTGATCGGCGGCGCGTAGTTTGGCCCGAGCCCGCCTTGAATCTCGTCGCCGTCGGCGTCGAAGGCCGTGGCCACGATCGTCGCCGTTCCGGCTTGGCTGACGAGCAGCGCCGCCGGCGACACGTTCAGCGTGACCGAGCCGGGAATGCCCGCAAAGGTCGCCTTCACGGTGTTCGTTTGGTTGGCGAGGATCGTTTGCGCGGCCGTCGCAGTGGCGAGCGCGACGTTCGCCGCGTCGCTCAGGGTGAAGGTGAACACATCCTGGCCCACCGGCGCGTTCAACGCGATCGTGCAGCTGGAAAGTGTCTGCGTGCACGGCACCGGCGACGGAGCCGGGCCCGCGGCAGGGCTCACCGAGGCGCTCAGCGTCGCGGCATGCGCCGGAAACCACACCGGCAAGCCGAGGTTGGCGACGAAGCCGATCGTCACGGTGAAGACCGCGCGCGCCGTCGACGTCGAACCGCCGCCGCCGGGCGTCGAACCACCGGAAGGGATGCCGGCGTTCGAACCGCTGCCCGAGCAGGCGGCTAGTGCGGTCGCCAGTGCGAGAGGAAATGCGCGCCGTACGAGGTTCATCACGAATCGCTCCGCGAGCCCGGGATACGAATGAGCCGCGGCGGCAACGCCGGCGCGGGAGTGCAAAGGTTGGCGGTCGTACGCCGAGTTCCCGGGCCGGCTTTCCAGCCCTTGGTGTCTCGCTCGCAGGAATTTCCCAGGTTAGGTCCAGACTTTTCCCACAGTCTCTAGGGTACGATGGCGCGGTGTTGCAAGGGAGGCCCATGAATCGGTACTCGCGCGGACGTCTGATCGCGGGAGCGCTCGTCGCTTTGGCGGCTGCCGCGTGTTCGCACGCGCCTCCGCCGCGCACGCCGACGGTCCCCAAGGTGCGGACCGTCGTGGTGCACGCGGGCAGCGTGAAGCCGACGCAGAGCCTGGCCGGCATCATCGCGCCCTTCCAAAACGTCGCGGTCCAGTCGACCCTCTCGGAGCCCGCCGACGCGGTGTACGTCCAAGAGGGCGACCGCGTGCGCGCCGGGCAAGTGCTCGCGCGCCTCGACGTCGCCGACCTGCAAGCGCAGTTGAACGCCGACCTCGCGACCGCTGCCGCCAACCACGCGAATACGACCCACAACGTCTATCAAGGCTCGCTGACGATCGCCCAGGGCCAGGACGCCTTGCATAGCGCGCAGGCGGCCGTCATGCAGGCGCAAGCGACGCTCGCGCGCGACCAACTCGACCTCGCCCGCTACGAGCAACTGGGCAAGACCGGCTACATCGCCTCGCAGACGATCTCGACGCAGGAGACGACCGTTCGCAACGACCAGCAGGCGCTGCGCTCGGCCCAGGCCGCGGTGGCGAGCGCGCAGTCGGCCGTCGAAGCGAACGGCACGATGACGTCGAACGGCCTGCAGGCGACGACGGTGCAGCAGTCGCAGGCCAACGAACAGGTCGCTCTCGCGCAAGCGCAACAAGTTCGCGTCTCGATCCAGAAGGCGACGATCGTCTCGCCGATCGACGGCGTCATCGTCAACCGCAACCTCAATCCGGGCGAATATCCGGGGACGCGCCAAATCTTTACGATCCAACAAGTGAACCCGATCTACGCGATCTTGCGCGGCTCCGGCACGCAAGTGGCGCTGATCCAGACCGGGGCCCCCGCCGCGATCACGTCCAGCGATCTGCGCAATCAGACCTTCGCGGGGCCGGTCGTGGGCGTGCTCAATCAGATCGTGCCCGGTTCGACCGACTTCCAAGTGAAGGTGCAGCTCCCCAACCCGGGCGAGCGGCTGCGGCCCGGCATGGCGGTGGTCGGCGTGATCGCCTTGCCGGCGCTGCGCGGGATCATGGTCCCGGTCACCGCCTTCACCGACGACACGCACACGAGCGTCATGACGGTCGACGAAGACGGCACCGTGGAAACCGCCAAAGTCGTCGAGACGGGCGAGGGCCGGAAGATGGCCGTCGTGCGCGGGCTCGAGCCGGGCACGCGCGTGATCGCCGACGGGCAAAGCGGCGTCGGCGACGGCGAGAAGGTCGCGATCCGATGAACGGCATCACGCGGCTCTTCGTCGCGCGGCCGACCCTCGTCTTCGTCCTCGTCGCGTTGATGTCGTTCGCCGGCGTCGTGTCGCTGCAGCATCTTGTCGAACAGCTGTATCCCAACGTCGAGCAGCCGACGATCTCGATCTCCGTGCAGTACAACGGCGCCTCCCCGACGGTGATGCGCGACGACATCGTCGAGCCGATCGAGAACAATCTCGCCGGCACCACCGATCTGCAGACGATGAACTCGGTCATCCAGAACGGTCAAGCGACGATCTCGGCCGTGTTCTATCTCGGTTCCGCGGTGTCGACCGACCTGGCGCTGACGCAAAAAGCCGTTCAAGCCGCCTCGAAGCTGCTGCCGGCGACGGTCATCCCGATCGTCTCGATCCGCGACCCGAGCGAATCGGTCGTCGTCACGCTGGAGATGTCGTCGAAGTCCCTGACGGCCGGCCAGCTGTCGCTCTACGCGATCAACATCATCGCGCCGAAGATCCAACAGATCCCGGGCGTTTCGAACGTCGGCATCGGCGGCTCGGTCACGCCCGCGTACGAAGTGGAAGTCGACCCCGACAAGCTGATCTCGCATCAGCTGACCCTCGACGACGTCATCAACACGGTGGCGGCCGACAACAATCGCGTGCCGGGCGGCATCGCGTACGAGCCCAACCGCGAGACGACGGTCGACGTGCGCGGCGACATCGTCGACCCCGACTCGATCGGGGGACTTCCGATCGGCACGTCCTCGGCCGGTTCGACCGGCTCGACCACCGGCATGGCGAGCCTGCCCGGCGCGGTCGACCCGTGGTCGGCGAGCAACTCGGTCACCCGCATCAGCGACGTCGCCAGGGTGAGAGCCGGCAACGAGCCGCGCCGGCAGTATGCGCAGATCAACGGCAAGCCGGCGCTTTACCTCTTCGTCCAGAAATCGTCGGATTCGAGCGAAGTGACCTCGGCGAACAACGTGCTCGCCGCCTTGCCGCGCTTGAACCGGCAGTTCCCGCAGGTCCACTTCGCCGTCGTCAACACGGTCTCGAAGTTCAGCGAGCAGCAGATCGAGATCGTGCTGCACACCCTGCTCGAAGCGATCTTGCTCACCGGCATCGCGATGGTGTTCTTCCTGCGCTCGTGGCGGAACGCGATCGTCGTCTGCGTCGCGATCCCGACGTCGCTCGCGATCGCGCTGACCGCGATGAAGCTGATGAACTTGACGATCGACACGATCTCGATGCTGGCGATGACGCTGGTCATCGGCATCCTGGTCGACGACTCGACGGTCGTGCTCGAGAACATCGAACGCCATCACGCCGAACTGCACCAGCCGCCCGACGTCGCGGCGGTCGAGGGGCGCGGCGAGATCGGCATGGCCGCAGTCGTCATCACGCTGGTCGACGTCGTCGTCTTCCTTCCGATCGCGTTCCTTCCGGGGCAAGTCGGTCAGCAGCTTCAGGAATTCGCGATCGTCGTCGTCGTCTCGACGTTGACGTCGCTGTTCGTCTCGTTCACGGTCACGCCGACGCTGGCCGCCAAATGGTCGCTGCGTTCGCAATGGCGGCCGCCCAAAATCATCGACTGGTTCACCAACCGTTTCGACGCGCTGCGCGACTGGTACACTCACCGCGCCCTCGAGTGGGGCCTGCGCCATCGCTTCGTCGTCGCAGCGGTGTGCCTGCTGTCGTTCGTCGGCTCGATCGCGCTGATTCCGCTCGGGTTCGTCGGCGAGGAGTACATCCCGGCGACCGATCGCGGTGAGATCTTCATCCAGCTGACGTGGCCGCTGGGGACGCCGCTCACGACGGTGCGCGACGGCGCCTACAAGCTCGAACGCGCCATCGACCGCGAGAAACACGACCTCGGCGGCGAAACGACGTCGGCCGGCGCGTATTCGGCGGCGTTCGGCGGATACGTCGTCGTCGGGAACGTCGCCCAGATCCACGTGTTCCTCAACGACGGTCGCAAGCTCTCGACCGACGAATGGGTCGTCAAGTACCGGCAGCTCGCGCGCCGGACGCTGCCCGGGGTCAAAGCGGTCGTCGTGCCGTCGACCGGACAATCGGCGGGGAACGCGCAGCCGATCGACTACATCGTCACCGACTTGACCGGCGGGGATCCGACCGAGCTCGCCACGCGCGTCGAGGCCGTGCTGCGCGACACGCCGGGAGCGATCGGTGTCAACAGTTCGGGCACCGCGCTCGCACCGCAAGTTTCCATCGTGTTCGACCGCGCCAAGGCGCAAGCGCTCAACGTCGACATCGGCAGTGCCGCAATCGCCGCCGGGGCCGCGTTCGGCGGCGACGTCGTCACCCAGTTCGAGACGCCGCAGGGGCTCGAGTACGTGCAGGTGATCTATCCGCTCCAGGATCAGAACGACCTGACCGCGCTGGGCAACATTCCGATTCGCTCGCGCAGCGGGCAGATCGTGCACCTCTCCGACATCGCCAAGATCGCGTCGACGCCGACCGCGCCGCTGATCACCCGGACCGACCGCAACACCGTCATTCACGTCGATGCGAACGTCGCGCCCGGCGCGTCGCTCTCGAACGTGCAAAAGGCGTTCGAGCAACGCCTCAAGGCGATGCACCTTCCGCCGGGCGCCAACGTGCGCCCCGCGCCGCTCGGGCAGCAAGACTTCATGGCCCAAACCCTCAGTGGCCTGGGCTCGTCGCTGATCCTCTCGGTGATCTTGGTCTTCTTGCTGATGGTCGCGCTGTACAACAGCTACCGCGCGCCGCTGATCATCCTGTTCTCGGTGCCGGTCGCCGCGGTCGGCGCGGTCGGGTCGCTCGTGCTCACCCACAAGACGCTCAACCTGTTCTCGCTGATCGGGACGATCTTGCTGATCGGGATCGCGACCAAGAACGGCATCCTGCTGGTCGACTACGCGAACACGCTGCGCGCGCGCGGATTCGAGAAGCTGGCCGCGATCAAGCAGAGCGCGTTCACGCGGTTCCGCCCGATCATCATGACGAGCTTCTCGGTGGTGGCCGGTAACTTGCCGCTCGCGCTCGCGATCGAGCAAGGTTCGGGCTCGCGCGCGAGCTTGGGCATCGTCGTGATCGGCGGCGTCATCAGTTCGCTCGTATTGACGTTGCTGCTCGTCCCGATCATGTATCTCTGGCTGGCACCCGAAGAGTTGCCGCGCGCCGCGCTCGACACCCGCCCTTCGGGGCACAACGGCCACGTCGACGGGCAGTTGCACCCCGACGTCCCGGAGCCCGCTCCGACGTAGGGGGCGCCCGAGGGGCACGATTTGGCGACGTTTTGAGGACGCTTCGGCTGGTAGGGTGGCGTTGTATTCCAACGCCTTGCTAACCAGGGAGGCCTCATCCCATGGAGCAGCCGCCCCCGCCGGCCGTCCGCATCATCGCATACTTGCTCTCCGCCGAAGCGGTGGCTCCGGTCGCCTCGCATCGAGCCCACTGCCGGCTGCGCGAGCGGCTCGAAGGCCTACGGCTCGACGAACGCGAGGTCATGCGCCTGGTCGGTCATGCGTTCGGCGGCGACCAGCCGGCGATCGCGCACCTCGAGACGATCGCCGGGCATCCCCTGCTTCGGTTGCGAGCGGCGGCCGGAGGCGAGCGCCGGGCCCGGTCGCGGCACCATCCGGCCCGCGGGGCCCGGGTACGGATCGATGTCCTCTCGCTGGCGATCTCGGTCGATGGTCGCGACGTGCCGCTACAAAATCGCGAACGCGAGCTGGTGATCGCGCTCGCGCTCGCTCCGGGCGGCATCGAGCGCGAGTTCTTCGCCGAGCAGATTTGGCCCGACAACGATCGGGCGCACACGCGAAACCGCCTCAAGGTATACGTGAGCCGGCTGCGCCGGATGCTCGGTGAAACCGCGATCGTGTCGTCACGCCGGACGATCGCGTTGGGCGCGGACGTCGCGGTCGACTTGCGCGACCTCGAGGACATCCTCCAGGGCGGCGCCCGCACCGCCGACGATCACGCCACGCTGGCGCAGGCGGCGCGGACGAGTCTCGATCAGTTGGGGGCCGGCACGCGCGGATGGGAGTGGATCGGGCCGCACGTGCCGCGGCTCGAGCGCATCGTGCGCCTGTGCGCGCTCGCGGCCGCCAAGAGCGCGCTGGCACAGGATCGCCATGTCGAAGCGCTCGCGCTCGCCGAATCGCTGTGCGATGAAGATCCCGACGACTCACCGGCACGCGAACTGGCGCTGCGGGCGCGGCGGAATATCGAAGCGGCCTTCGGCTGAGCGCCGCCCGCAGGCTTGACGAAGATTGTTGTATATGCAATAATGCACGCATGAAGCGCCCCTCCAAATCCCGCCTGGCTGAAGAGATGCGCGACTCGTGCCTGCACATGCGGGTGCGGTACATCGCCCGGGTGATGACGGCGTTGTACGACGACGCGTTGAGACCGCTCGGGATCAAGGCGAGCCAGCTCAATCTCCTCGGCGCGCTCGCGCAAGCCGGCCCGGCGCGGCGGAGCGAAATCGGGAAGTTCCTCCACCTCGACTCGTCGACGCTGACCCGTAATCTGCGCATCATGGAGACGAACGGTTGGATCGAAGAGGTGGCGGCCGGGGCCGACGGACGGGGTCACCCGATCCGGCTCACCGCGCAGGGCCGGGCGCTGCTCGAACGGGCGGCGCCGGCGTGGCGCAGCGCGCAACTCCGGGCCGCACGCCTGATCGGCGACGACGGCGCCAGCGCGCTGACCGGGCTGGCCGACGGTTTGCTCAAAGCCGCGTCGTAATTTTCTCGTCCACATATCTGTATATACAACACTCTAGCACCACTGCAACTGCAGGAAGGTAGGCAGCCATGGAACCCATCCTCGTAACGGGCGCAACCGGCAGCACGGGAGGGGCGGTCGTTCGCGAACTGCTCGCGCACGACGTGCCCGTACGGGCCGTCGTGCATCGGCTCGACGCGCGCAGCGACGCGTTGCGCGCAGCCGGCGCCCAGATCGCCGTCGCCGACCTCTTCGATACCGAACAGCTAGCGACGGCGATGCAGGGCACGGCCCGCGCCTATTACTGTGCGCCGATGCATCCGCTCCTGATTCACAGCGCGACCGCCTTCATGCTCGCAGCACGGCACGCCAAGCTCGAAGCGATCGTTGGGATGAGCCAGTGGCTCGCCGGCGCGGCGAATCCGTCAGTGTTGACGCGGCAGCACTGGCTGGCCGACCGCCTGTTCGCCGCCATGCCCGACACCGCATACACGATCGTCAACCCAGGCTATTTCGCCGACAACTACCTCGCGGAATTGATCGACGTGGCCGCGCATTTCGGCATCTACCCGTGGGCGTTCGGCGACAGCCGCAACGCCCCGCCGTCGAACGAAGACATCGCGCGGGTGGTGGCGGCCCTGCTGCTCGCGCCCACCCCGCACGACGGCCGGACGTATCGCCCGACCGGGCCACGGCTCCTGGACGGCGACGACGTCGTGACGACCTTGAGCGAGGTGCTGGGCCGGCGGGTCAGACGGATCGACATCTCATGGCCGATGTTCGCCAGGGCGATGAACGCCGAGGGCTTCTCGCGGTTCGAGCAATTGCAGATTCGCTCGTACGTGCAGGAGCATCGGCGCGGCACGTTCGCCTTCAATGCGCCCACCAACGACGTCTTCGAAACGACGGGAGGCCCGGCCGAGCCGTTCGAGGTGACCGTGCGCCGGTATGCGGCGCTGCCGCACGTGCAGCCGACCGCCGCCAATCGCCTGCGTGCGCTGACGAAGGCCCTGCGGATGGCGTTCACGCCGGCACCCGATCTCGACCGCTTCGAACGCACGGCCTCGCTGCCGGTCGCGGCGGCGCCGCTGCTCGCGATCGAAGATCCGCGTTGGAGGCTCGAGCATAGCCCCGCGTCGCCGTGGCCGGCGCTCGAGGAACTGGCCCGATGAACGAGCCTGACGGCCCCGTCGCGCGCCACTACGCCGGTTCCGCCGAGACGAGCGCGCTCGTGCGCAACGTGAGCGACATGCTCGCGGCGCTGCCGCCGGGCCGGCTCGCGCCGGCCCAGCTCGCGGCGCTGGATCAGTTTCACCTGCGTGGCATGGCGGCAACGGCCGAGCTCGCGCAACTCGCCGGCATCGGGCCTGCGATGCGCGTGCTCGACGCCGGATCGGGTTTCGGCGGCCCCGCACGCGACCTTGCGGCCACGTACGGCTGCACGGTCGACGCCGTCGATCTCACCCCGGCGTTCGTCGCGGTCGCGAGGCTGCTGACCGACCGTGCCGAGTTGAGCGACCTCGTCACGCTCCACGTAGGTGACATCGCAGCCATGCCGTTCTCCGACGCGACGTTCGACGTCGTCTGGACGCAGCACGCCGTCATGAACGTCCCCGACCGCGGGCGCGCGTACGCCGAGTTTCGCCGGGTGCTCAAACCCGGCGGAAAGGTGGCCTTCTACGACGTGATCGCGGCCGGCGGCAAGGGGAAGCGGCCTACCCGGTGCCGTGGGCCACGACGAATGCGACGAGCTTCTTGTTGACCAGAGAGGAAACGCTCGCGGCATTGTCCGGCGCGTCCCTTTCGCTCGAGGTTTGGAACGACGTCACCGCGACGTCGCTCGAGTGGCTGGCCGGGCAGCAGTCCCGGCCCGCCGCGCAAGGACCGAGCTTGGCCGCCGTCGTGGGCCCGCGCTTCGCGGGCATGACGGCGAACTTCGCGCGGAACCTCCGCGAGGGCCGTATGCGCGTGGCCATGGGGATCGCGGTCGCGGGCTAGCCGGCGCGCAACGCGTTGAGCGCCGAGCCGGCGCGGAACCACGCCAGCTGCGCGGCGTTGAAGGTGTGGTTCAGCGCGAGCGTGTCGGACGTGCCGTCACTATGCTTGACGTACGCGGTCACCACGACGCCCGGCGCGAGGTCGGAAAGGCCGACCAGGCTGATGCGGTCGCCTTCGCGGATGCGCTCGTAGTCGGCCGGATCGCGGAACGTCAGCGCGAGCAGGCCTTGTTTCTTCAGGTTCGTCTCGTGGATGCGAGCGAAGCTGCGCGCGATGACCGCGACCCCGCCGAGCAAACGCGGTGAGAGCGCGGCGTGCTCGCGGCTGCTGCCTTCGCCGTAGTTGAAATCGCCGACCGCAACCCAGTTGACCCCGGCGGCGCGGTAGCGCCGCGCGACCGTCGCGACCGACGCGCGCTCGCCGTCGTCGACGTGGGTCGTCGTGCCCGGTTCGCCCGTGAACGCGTTGTTCGCGCCCATGAACATGTTATCGCTGAACTTCTCGAGATGACCGCGGTACGTCAGCCACTTGCCCGCCGGCGAGATGTGGTCGGTCGTCGTCTTGCCCGATGTCTTCAGGAGCACCGGGAGATCGACGAAGTCGCGGCCGTGCCACGGGGGCCACGGTTCGAGTGCCGCGAGGCGGGTGCTGTTGGGATCGATCGAAAGCTCGACCGAACGGCCGTCCTCGGGCGGCGCGACGTAGAAGTCGCGGCCGCGCGCGAAGTTCTGCGACGGGACTTCCGGAGCCGGCTTGGGCGCTTCGAGGCTGAACGGTTGGCCATCAGCGCCGGCGAGCGTGTCGCGGCGCGGATCGAACGAGAGGCGGCCGGCGATCGCGAACGCGGTGACGATCTCGGGGCTGGCGATGAAGTTCATCGTCGTCGCGCGGTCGTCGTTGCGGCGCGGGAAGTTGCGGTTGTACGAGGTGACGATCGTGTTCGGCGCGTCCGCGCGCGTATCGTCGCGGCGCCACTGGCCGATGCACGGACCGCAGGCGTTGGCGAGCACGGTCGCGCCCGCTTCGCGCAGCGTCTCGAGCTGACCGTCACGTTCGATCGTCGCGCGCACCGTTTCGGAGCCGGGCGTCACCAGGAACGACGCCTGGGCGCCGACGCCGTGAGCTTTGGCTTGGGCGGCGACGTCGGCGGCGCGGCTCATGTCCTCGTACGAGGAGTTCGTGCAGCTGCCGATGAGCGCGGTCGCGACCGCGTCGACGAACCCGTTCTTCGGATCGCGCACTTCGGCCGCGAGTTCGGAGATCGGCCGTGCGCGATCGGGCGTGTGGGGGCCGACGACGTGCGGTTCGAGCGTCGAGAGATCGAGTTCGACGACGACGTCGTAGAAGTCGTGCGGCCGCGCCTCGACTTCGTCGTCGGGCCGCAGCAAGTGCGCGTAGCGCTCGGCCGGCGCGACCAGCCCGGCGCGGTCGGTCGCGCGCAGATAGGTCGCCATCTTCTCGTCGTACGGGAAGAGCGAGGTCGTCGCTCCGAGTTCGGCGCCCATGTTGGTGATCGTCGCCTTGCCGGTCGCGCTGATCGTGCGCGCGCCGGGCCCGATGTACTCGACGATCGCGTTCGTGCCGCCCGAGACGGTCAGCTTGCCGGCGACGTAGAGGATCACGTCCTTGGGGGCCGTCCAGCCGCTCATGCTGCCCGTGAGGTACACCGCGATGTGCTTGGGATAGAGCACTTCCCAGGGCAGCCCGCGAGCACGTCGACCGCGTCGGCGCCGCCGACGCCGACCGCGCACGCGCCGAGCCCGCCGGCGTTGGGCGTGTGCGAGTCGGTCCCGATGATCACTTCGCCCGGGAACGCGTACTGTTCGAGCACGACCTGATGGATGATGCCCGCGCCCGGCTCCCAGAAGCCGAGGCCGTAGCGCGCCGCCACCGAGCGCAGGAAGCGCGTACACTTCGTCGTTCTCGTCGCGTGACGCGGCCAAATCGGCCTCGCCCTCGACGCGCGCTTGGATCAGGTGGTCGCAGTGGATCGACGCCGGCACCGCGACGCGGTCGCGCCCGGTCTGCATGAACTGCAGCATCCCGCTCTGTCCGAGCACGTCTTGGAACACGACCCGGTCGGGACGCACGTGCAGGTAGCTCTTGCCCGGCACGAGCTCTTGCTGGTGCGGATCGTCGAGGTGGCCGAGCAGAATCTTGTCGGCCAGCGTCAGCGGCTTGCCCAACCGCTCCCGCACGACGGCGAGGTTGCGTTCCATCCGCGCGTACAGCGCCTCGGCCATTTCGGGCGTCGATTCGATCGTGCTCATCTGCTCCTCCAACGTTTAGCGGACACCAGCATACCGCCGCGGGCGGCGCGTGTCCAATATATCGCAGGTGCTCGAACGATACTCAAAAAGTATGGCAAGCATGGAGCTGCGCCATCTGCGGTATTTCGTGGCGATCGCCGACGAGGGCAACGTGACCCGCGCCGCGGCGCGGCTGGGCATCCAGCAGCCGCCGCTCAGCCGTCAACTGCACGCCCTCGAGGAAGAGCTCGAGACGCCGCTGTTCTACCGCGAACCACGCGGCCTCGTGCTGACGGACGCGGGCCGCACCTTGGTCGACGACGCGCGGGCGGTCCTCGCGCTCGTCGAGCGGATGACCGAGACCGTGCGCCGCTCGGCCCGCGGCGAGCGCGGCACGCTCGCGATCGGATTCACGAGTTCCGCGCCCTTCCATCCGTTCGTTCCACGCTTGATCCGCGCGTTTCGCGACGAAGCGCCGGCGGTCGCCGTCACCCTGCAGGAAAGCGGCACCTCGGAGCTCGTGACCGCGCTGCGCGAGGAGCGGCTCGACGTCGCGTTCGTGCGCTCGCCGGTCGCCGGCGACGACGTCGTGGTCGACGAGATCCTCACGGAAGCGATGATCGTCGCGCTGCCCTCCGGCCACCCGTTGGGCAAGCGCAAACGCGGCGGCGAGGCGGCGCTCGGAGTGCGTGAACTCGCCAACGAGCCGTTCATCCTGTACCGGCGCCCGAGCGGTCCGGGGCTTCACGATGCGATCATCGCCGCGTGCCGCCGCGCCGGATTCAGCCCCAACGTCGTGCAAGAAGCCCCGCTGATCGTGTCGACGCTCAACCTCGTCGCCGCCGGGCTGGGCGTCTCGATCGTCCCCGACTCGCTTCGCCGCCAGCGCATGGAGGGCGTCGTCTACCGGCGCATCAAGGACCGGCCGCCACCGACCGCCCCGCTCAACGCGGCGTACCGGCGCGTGCGAACGTCGCCCGCGCTGCGCCGCTTCATCGCGCTGATGCGAGCCGCCGCTGCATGATCGACCTCGCGTTCGATCGACGATGCTCGGCGCGCGCCGCCTACCCGCGTAAGCTCAAGCGGGCGGCGTAGTTCGCAAGTACGGCCGGGTCGGCCGGTTCCGCGACCGCGCCCACGTACCCGTCGGGCCGGATGACGAACGCCGCACTTTGGCGCACGAAGTACGCCTCGTAGGCGTCGCCGTCGGCGTCGACGAGCGCCGTCACTCCGGCAATCTCGGGACGCGCCGCCGGCGCGACCGTCACGAGTTTGACCGGGCCCGGGAACGCACGCGTTGCGGCTTCCCACGCGGCAGTCTGCGGCGCCGGCCCGTCGGGATCGGCGAACAACAGCACGACGTGGCCCGCGTCGTGCAACTGCTCGAAGATCGTCGCGGGTGCCCCACTCGCGCCGGTCAGGTCGGCGTCCGGCGCCCGGTCGCCGGCGCGCACTCCGTGGCGCCAGCGGTGCGGCATCCCCAAGCGCTCGTCGAACAGAATCGCGCTGTGCCGGTAGTTGATCGCCAGCTCCGATACCAGCGAACGCATCGTGTCCTGCACCGGATGCAACGCGGTCAGCACCGGCATGATGCGGTCGCGCAAGAAGCGCAGCGGACGTGGCGCGGTCGCCAGAATCCCCGCCAGGTTCGTGGCCAGGATCAGATCGTTGCCGACCGGCGACCGTTCGGCATCGAACGATGCGAGCAGTTCGGGTGCCGCTTGCGAATGCGTGACGAGCGCCAACTTCCATGCGAGGTTGATCGCATCTTGGATGCCGGTGTTCATGCCCTGGGCGCCGATCGGTGAATGGATGTGCGCGGCATCGCCGACCACGAACATGCGCCCGCATTGGTAGTGCGCGGCCTTGCGCTGGTTGATGCGAAAGCGCGTGAGCCAGACGGGTGCGGAGAGTTTCACCGGCTGCGGCGTCACCCGGTCGACGATCGCCTGGAACTCGTCGAGCGCCGGCTCTTCGGTGGCATGCACCGTTTGCGGCGAGGCGGTGATGATCCGAACGCGACCGCCGGGCAGCGGAAAGAACGCCGCGATCGAACCTTCACTCGTGAAGATACTGAGTTCGTCGTCGGGATACGGCCCGCTCGCGACGACGTCGCCCAACGCAAACGCGAGCGTGTCGACGGAAACGCCCGCCAGCATCTCGCCGCACGCTTCGCGCACGACGCTGTGCGCCCCGTCGCAGCCGGCGACGTACGCGGCTTCGAGGGCTTCTTGCGTGCCGTCGGCGCGCCGCAGCGTCAGCCGCACTGCTTCCTCGCCGGCTTCGACCTTCGTGACCGTCGTGTTCCGTTCGACCGTCACGCCCAGCGCCGCGAGCTTGTCCTGCAGCAACGTCTCGGTTTCGGTTTGCGGAACCGAGAGGATGTAGGCGTAACGGCTATGGATGCCCGCGAACGGGACTGCGACGATCCGCCGGCCCGCGCTGTAGATGTTGACCGCGTTCCAGCGAACCCCGGCCCGCAGGAACTCGTCGACGATCCCCAGCCGCTCGAACCACTCGAGCGTGCGCGCTTGGATGCCGATCGCGCGCGAGTTCGGATGCACGCCGGGCGCCGCGTCGACGATGCGGAACGCAACCCCGGCGCGCGCCAGCTCGATGCCCATCGCAAGCCCCGTCGGCCCGGCGCCGACGACGGCGACCGGTACTCGTTCCGCCATCCTGTCCCTCCCCAGCAGTTGACGACGCTCGTTCCCGCGTACGGCGCGCTACGTCTTCGGTGCTTCGTACCACGGCGAGAACGGCGCGGGGAGCAAGATGCAGCTCTCCTGCTTCACGACCAGCGGACGGATCAACGCGAGGTACTCGTGCCAGGCCGGCTCTGCGCCGAGCTTCGCCCGCCGGGCCGCCCGGTCGTCGAGGCTCGTGTACGCCCACATGTGCACGATCTGGTTGAGCGTGCCGATTTCGCTCGTGAACCACCCGACCAGATGGCCGAGGATCGGCAGCTGTACCGCGAGCCCTCTTTCCTGATAGTGCTTGAGATATTGCGCGGCCGCGCCCGGGTGCAACGTATACGTGCGCTGTTCGACGATCACCGGATCAGTGCTCCTTCGGCGGCGTCATATTCCCGCCCGTCGCACCAGTCCCACCGCGCCGGCCGATCTCCCTCCCGCGCGAGGAGCCGGCAGCCGCCACGCCGACTTCACTCCTTCACGGAGGACGCTCACATGAATGCTCACGATTCTTGCTGCCGCCCCTCGCGCGGCGCATTCGTTGCCTCGGCGCTCGGCTCGCTCGCTGCGGCCGGCCTTGCGCGCACCGCCCCGGCGCTGGCCGCACCCGCGACCGCCCCCGTCATCTCCGCCGACACGGCCCTGCGGCGACTCATCGCCGGCAACCAGCGCTTCATCGGCGGGAACGAATCGTACGCGAATCTCGCGACGCGGCGCACGGCGCTTGCGACGTCGCAGGCGCCGTTCGCGACGATCTTGGCCTGCTCGGATTCACGCCTTACTCCGGAGCTGATCTTCAATCAGTCGCTCGGCGACCTCTTCGTCGTGCGGGTCGCCGGCAATTTCATCGAAGACGGCGGCCTGGGTTCGATGGAGTACGCCTACGCGAGTCTCCACGCCCGCCTGCTCGTCGTCCTCGGGCACGAAGCCTGCGGCGCCGTCCAGGCGACCTACGACGCGATCAAAGGAGGCACCACGCTGCCTCCCCACTTGAGCACCTTTCAAGCCGACATCGGGCCGGGCATCGCGGCGGTCGTCAAGGCGGGCGGCTCGCTCGAAGACGCGGTCGTCGCGAACGCGAAGTACCAGGCCGCGCAGTTGCCGATTCGCAGCGCGGTGCTCGCCGGCGGCGTCAAGAAGGACGAATTGAAGATCGTCGCCGCCACGTATATGCTCCAAGCCGGGACGGTGAAGTTCTATACCTCATGACGCCGGTTGCAGGCGGCGGCGCGGACCGGGCAGGATGACGCCGCCGAGCTGCAACGGATCGCTCGCCCCGACTTCGACGATCTCCTGATCGGGGCTGCGGCGCGCGGCCCGCAGCGCCTCGATCGCTTCCGGCAAGGCGAACTGTTCGCCGACGAAGCCCGCCACGAAGCGGCCGCCGCGAATCTCGCCGCGCGCTTCGAGCCGTCGCAGCGCACCGAGCAGTTCGCGCCACGGCGGGGCGAGCGTCTCGCGGGCGATCACGTCGCGGAACACGACGCCCCAGCGCGCCAGCAAACGGCGCGCGAACCCTTCGGGGTCGATGCGCTCCGCGCTCGATTCGAGCCGCGTCCAGCGGCCGCCCGACGAGCGCGGCTGCGCGCGGCGGCCCTTCTCGCCGAGCCGCCGCTTCGCGTCGCTCAGCGAACGTAAGGCATCGAAGCCGTCGGCGGTCACCAAACCCGCCGCGACCAGTTGCCAGAGCGCCTCTTCCACTTCGCTCGGCAGCCGCTTCGTGCCGCGCACGATGTCGGCGAAGAACGGCGCGCCGCGCCGTCCGATCTCCTCCAGCGCCTCGCGGGCGGCGTGCGAGAGGCTCGCGAGCTCGACGTCGCCGCGCACGATCAGCGCTTCGGCGCTGTCGCGCGTCAAGAGCGAGATCGGGGCGAGCTTCGTCGGCCTGATCCGCCGCGCCGGAACCTCGTGCCCCGGGGTCAGCGCCGGGTGCGCACGAGAGGCGCCCCCACATCACTTCACCCGAGTAGCAGAGCTGGTCGAGGTATTCGGGCTTGTAGCGGGCGATGCGCGCGGGCAAGATCTGCGTCTCCCACGCGGCCGCGGGGGCCTCGAAGCCCTCGAGCTGGCGGACGACGTGCAGCGTGCCGTCGACGCCGTGCAATCGCGCCGACGGCGCGACGTGCTGCCAGCGCTGCAGAAAGTGCACGTACTGCGCCGTCGAGACCGGCTCGATCTCGCGCCGCAGCGCGCCGATCGTCAGCCGGTGGATGCGCGCCAGCACGCGCCGGTTGCACCACTCCTCGCCCGCGCCGCGGAAGCGCCCGCGCAGCACTTGCCCCTGCGCTTCGAGCGCGAGCAGCGCCGCCTCGACCGTGCCGGCACCGGCAGCGAGCCGCGCGGCGAGTTCCTCGACCGTCGCGGGCCCGCTCGACTCGAGCCATCCGCGCACGATCTCGGTGAACGCCCCGCCTTGCCCTTCGACGAGCGCCGGCGCGCCGGCACTCGCGATCGGCGGCTCGCAGGCGACGCCGGGATATGCGAGCCGCGCCAATTCGAGCCGCTCGGCGCACGTCCACAAGTGCGCCCCGTCCACGAGCAACGTGGTGGCGCGCCGCTGCGCGACCAGCTCTTCGTACCAGGCCGCCCACTGCGCGACCGGCGGCACGACGACGAGCGTCGCGAGCGCGTCGTGCAACTCCTCGGCGTCGCGCACGACCGGCCACGACTCCTGCGCGACTTCGGCGATCGCCGCGGGATCGAGGATGCCGGCCCCGTCGACGTCGTCGCGCAGCGTGCGGCGCAGTTGCACCGCCCGGGTGCGCCGTTCTTCGAGCGGCGCGTCGTCGAGGTAGGCGTACGGGTTGGCGTTGATGATCTCGTGCGAGAACACCGACGGCTCCGGCGTGTCGACCGCCACCGTGCGGATCGCGCCGGCTTCGAGCGCACGCAACACGACGAGCAATCCGTCGAGATCCATCGCTTCGCGCAGACAGTTCGCGATCGTCTCGCGCACGAGCACGTGGTCGGGGATGCGCACCGGCCCGGTGAGGTTCTCGGCGCATGCGGCCTGATCGGGAAAGCATGCCGCGAGCAGATCGTCGGCGCGCATCCGCTGCAGCTGCGGCGCGACCTTTCGGCCGGCTCGCATGCGCAGGATCGCGAGCGCGCGGGTCGCGTTCCAGCGCCACCGCGCGCCGAACATCGGCGCGTCGAGGAGCGCTTGGGTCAGCACTTGTTCGACGCTCGCCGACTTGACGTATTCGAACACGATCTCGAGCGGAAAGGCATGCTGGTCGGTCAACGAGAGGACGATGCCGTTGTCGGTGGCGGCCGCCTGCAGTTCGAGATTGAACGAGCGGCAGAACCGCTTGCGCAGCGCCAAGCCCCACGCCCGGTTGATGCGCGCGCCGAAGGGCGTGTGCAGGATCAACTGCATGCCGCCGCCTTCGTCGAAGAAACGTTCGGCGACCAGGGTGCGATCGGTCGGGACGACTCCGAGCACGGCTTTCCCCATGCGCACGTACGCGACGGCCTGCTCGGCGCCGGCCGCATCCAGGCCGCACGTCTCGATCAGCCACGCTTGCGCGCCGCCGTCGGCGCGCGCGTCGATCTCGGCGCGCAGCGCGCAGACTTCGCGCGACAGCTCGACCGTGCGGCCCGGGCCCTCACCGTTCCAGAACGGGATCGACGGCGGCGCGCCGCGCGCGTCCTCGACGCGCACGATCCCGCTCTCGACGCGCCGGATCTTCCACGAGTTCGTGCCCAACAGGAAGATGTCGCCGGCCATGCTCTCGACCGCGAAGTCTTCGTCGAGCGTGCCGACGACGTTGCCCTCGGGCTCGACGACGACGTTGTAGTTCGCCGTCTCGGGGATCGCGCCGCCGCTCGTGATCGCGGCCATGCGCGCTCCGCGGCGCGCGCGGACGATGCCGTTGACGCGGTCGTAGTGCAGGAACGCGCCGCTGCGTCCGCGCGAGGTCGCGATCCCGTCGGCGAGCATCGCCAGCACGGCGTCGAAGTCGGCGCGCGCGAGGTCGCGATACGGATATGCCTCGCGCACCATCGCGTACAGCTCGCCGGCACTCCAATCGTGCGCGCCGCACGCCGCCACGAGCTGCTGCGCGAGGATGTCGAGCGGCGCCGACGGGATGCGCAACGCGTCCATCGCGCCGGTGCGGATGCTGCGGATCAGCGCCGCGCACTCGAGCAGCTCGTCGCGCGTCGTCGCGAACAGCCGGCCCTCCGGCTTCGCGCCGATCCAGTGCCCCGAGCGCCCGATGCGCTGCAACGCAACCGCGATCGAGCGCGGCGTCCCGAGCTGCACGACCAATTCGATCGAGCCGATGTCGATGCCGAGTTCGAGCGAGGCGGTCGCGACGACCGCGCGCAACTCGCCCTTCTTCAGGCGGTCCTCCGCGGTGAAGCGGCTCTCGCGCGAGAGGCTGCCGTGATGCGGGAGGACGACGCCTTCGCCCAGGCGTTCGGCGAGCGCGAACGCGACCCGTTCGCTCATGCGCCGCGTTCCGACGAAGACGAGCGTCGTGCGGTGCTCGCGGATCAAGCCGGCCACCCGATCGTAGATCTCCGCCCACATCTCGTTGCTCGCGACCGCGCCGAGCTCGTCGCCGGGCACCTCGACTGCCAGCTCCATCGCGCGGCGGCTGCCGACGTCGACGACCTGCGCGGTGGAGCTCAAGAAGCGCGCGACCTCCGCCAAGGGGCGCACGGTCGCCGAGAGCCCGATCCGCTGTGGCTTGGGGTTCCCGTTCTCGACGACCAGCCGGTCGAGCCGCGCCAGCGTCAGCGCGAGGTGCGAGCCGCGCTTGTCGGCCGCCAGCGCGTGGATCTCATCGACGATCACCGTCGTCACCCGCCCGAACAGCGCGCGCGACTTCTCCGCCGTCAACAGGATGTAGAGCGACTCCGGGGTGGTGACCAGCACGTGCGGTGGCTTGCGCAGCATGCGCTGCCGGGCCGCCGGCGTCGTGTCGCCGGTGCGGGTCGCGGTGCGAATCTCAGCGAGCGCGATCCCGCGTTCGGTCGCGCGCGCGAGCAGCTCGGCGAGCGGCGTCTCGAGATTCTTGCGCACGTCGTTGGTCAACGCTTTGAGCGGCGAGACGTAGACGACCATCGTTTCGGCGGCCAGCGTCCCGGCCTCGGCCCGGCGCACGAGTTCGTCGAGGCACAGCGTGAACGCGGCCAGCGTCTTGCCCGAGCCGGTCGGCGCGGAGACGAGCACGTCGGAGCGCGCGCGGATCAGCGGCCAGCCCTGCAGCTGCGGCTCCGTCGGCTGCCCGTATCGTTCCGAGAACCAGTCGCGGACGAGGGGATGAAACGCGTCGATCAAGGCCATGGGTGCTGGCTTCAACCCGGCCGGCGGGCCGCCGTTTGCGCGGCCGGCGCCGGATCGACCTCCCTCACCACGCCGGTCTCGACCTCGTAGACGAAGCCGCGCACCACGTCGCGGTGCGGCAGGAACGGGTGTTCGCGGACGCGGGCGATCCCGCGCCGCACCGACTCGTCGACGTCGGTGAACGCCCCGAATTCGTACGGGGGCTCCAAGCCGGTATCGGCCACGATCGCCTCCCGGAACTCGCGCTCGCGGATCTTCATCAGACCGCAATCGGTATGGTGCAAAAGCACGATGGCCCGGGTGCCGAGGGCGCGCTGCGAGAGGACGAGCGAGCGCAGCACGTCGTCGGTGATCAGGCCGCCGGCGTTGCGGATCACGTGCGCTTCGCCCACCCCCAGGCCGAAGACGCTGAAGATGTCGATCCGCGAATCCATGCAGGCCACGATCGCGAGCTTCTTCTGGGGTTCGACCGGGTGCGGGCCGGGAAAGCGGGCCCGGTGGACTTGCGCGTGCAGCAGGAGCTCGTCGACGATCGGAGGCGGCATGGTGCCCTTCCTTCGCCGCCGGCATGACGGTCGCCGTGGCTTCCGGTAGGTTTCTTTACATCAGCCAAGCGCCCAAGGCACGCGCTTCTGTTAGAATCGTTCTAAGTACCACCGCGAAGAAAGGCCTATGATCGCCTCCGTCGCCCCGTCGGTCTCCCGCCGCAAGATCGTGATCATCGAGGAAGATGACCGGTTGGGGAAGATGCTGGGCTTCAACCTGAAGATGGCGGGCTATCAACCGCGGCTCCACCACGATCCTGAGAATGCGATTGCTCGCTTGCGCACCGCATTGCCCGACGTCGTCTTGATCAGCGACCTTCAGGGCGAGCTCAGCGGCCCGGAAGTGACGGCGCGCATACGCAAGCTCCCCGGCGGCCTCGAAGTGCCGATCATCCTGCTCGCCGACCGCCCGAAGGTCCGGGGCGCGGTCGACGGCCTGCAGTCGGGTGCCGACGACTACCTGCCCAAACCGATCTCCATGCGCGAGCTGCTCGCCCGCATCAACGCTCAGCTCCGCCGGGTCGACCTCTCGTTGCTGCAGCCGCTCAGCCGCTTGCCCGGAAACGTCTTGATCGAACGGGAAATCCGCCGCCGTATGGCATCGGGCGACAATTGGGCGGTCATGTACGCCGACCTCGACAACTTCAAAGCGTACAACGACCGTTACGGCTTCGCGCGCGGCGACGAAGTGATCAAGTACGGCGCGGTCGAGATCATCCGCAGCGTCGAGATCGCGGGCGGCGACGTCGACTTCGTCGGCCACGTCGGGGGCGACGACTTCGTCGTCGTGACCGAGCCGCAATATACGAAGATGATCGGTCAGACCCTGATCAATTTCTTCGACAGCGGCATCCAGCGCTTCTACTCCGAGGAAGACCGGCGCGCCGGGTTCATCAAGATGCCCGACCGCCACGGCGTCACCCGCAAATTTCCGCTCGTCTCGATTTCGATCGCGGTCGTCTCGAATCAGAGCCGGCGCATCGAGTCGTACAACGACATCGGCGAGATCTCGGCGGCAGTGAAGAAACACGCGAAGAAGATCCAAGGCTCGAGCATCGTCTGGGACACCGATCTCCTATGATGGCGCCCGAACCGAGCGACTTCACCCAACGCATCAGCATCATCCCCGAGAAGTTCGACGACGGCTATCTCGAGGAGCTCGATCAAGCCTGCTGGAACTGCGAGCGTCCGGTCGCCGATCTTCCGGTGGGACACCGGCACATGTATCAGCGCGGCACGCGCGTGTTGATCGAAGAGTGGCACCGTTGTGAGTGCGGCGCCTTCGCCAACACGTTGCGCTGGGCCACGTTCCAGATCCGCAAGGCCCGCAAGCCGAAGTAGGAAGGCGCCGTTCCCGAGAACAGGGAGCGCGATGCCACAGTCGGATCAAGGCGCGCTGTGGGCGCTGATCGGCCTGCTGATCGCGACGATCCCGCTCGTGGCGCTCGCGCGCCGCGTCGACATCCCCTACCCGATCACGCTCGTGCTCGGGGGACTCGTCATCGGCTTCATCCCCGGTTTGCCGCCGCTGACCCTCGATCCCAACCTCGTGCTCGTCATCTTCCTCCCGCCGCTGTTGTATTGGGAGGCGATCTCCGCGCCGACCGACGTGATGCGCGACAACGCAGGTCGCATCTGGTACTTGGCGATCGGCCTGGTCTGCGCGACGACGGGGATCGTCGCGGTCGTCGCGCACGCGACGATTCCGGCGATGCCGTGGGCGATGGCCTTCGTGCTCGGCGCGATCGTCGCGCCGACCGACGAACTCGCCAGCGCCGCGATCCTCGAACGGATGCATCTGCCGCGCCGGCTCGTCGCGATCGTCGAAGGCGAAAGCCTGCTCAACGACGCGTCGTCGCTGATCCTGTACGCTGCGGCCCTGACGGCCGCGATCACGGGCGCCTTCAGCATCTGGCCGAACCTGCTGCACTTCGTCGTCGCGGCCGGGGGCGGCATCGTCGTCGGCTTCCTCTGCGGATGGCTGGCCGTCACCGGGTGGCGCGCGATCCGCGACGTCGAGCTGCAGAGCGTCGTGTCGTTCTGCTTGCCGTTCTTCGCCTACCTCAGCGCCGACCGCCTCGGCGCGTCGGGCGTCATCGCGGTCGTCTTCGCGGGGATCTACGCCAACCGCTTCACGCCGATCGTCTTGCTTCCGCTGACGCGCCTGCGGGTCAGCGGTTACTGGATCACGGTCGTGTTCCTGATCAATGCCGTGCTCTTCCTGATCGTCGGCTTGCAGCTGCACGGCCTCGCGCGCACGATCTTCGCCGAGTATCCGTGGCAAAAGGTGCTGTGGTACGCGGCGATCGTCAACGCGACCGTGATCGCAACCCGGTTCTTGTGGTTCATCGCGCAGGAGTTCGTGCCGATCGTCGGCGCGCGTGCCCAAGACGCGCGGGTCAACATTCGCGGCGCGTTGATCGCCTCGTGGTCGGGGCTGCGGGGCGCGGTTTCGCTCGCCGCCGCGGTCGCGATCCCCGTGTCGGTAGCGGGAGTCGCCCTGCCGCATCGCGACCTGATCGTGTTCCTGACGTTCTCGGTCATCCTCGTGACCCTGGTCGGCGGCGGATTGACGTTGCCGGCGTTCATCCGCTTCGTCGCCCTTCCGAGCGAAGACCGCGAAGAGGAGGCCGAGTTGCAGGCCGCGCTCGCGGTGATGGCGCGCGCCGCGCACGCCGAACTCAACCGGCTGGAGTCGACCCAGGCCATCACCGCGGAGCAACGGCGCAAGTTCGAAGAGACGATCGCCAAGCGGCTGCACTGGCACGGCAACAAGCTCGAAGAGGACGATCTCGCCGTGACCTCGGGCATCCGCGCGATCCTCGATGCGGAGCGCGAAGCGCTCGTGCAATTGCGCGCCCAGCGCAAGCTCGACAATGCGACGCTGCGCGGGCTGCTGCTGCAACTCGATCTCAACGAGGCGAGCTTGCCCGATTAGGAATTGTCCCGGATCCGCGCGATGAAGACTTCGAGCGTCTTGTCGGATTCGAGCGGGAAGGGATCGGCCAGCTCGGGTTCGCGAATCCGGTCGAGCCGGAACGTGCGGAAATCGTTGCGCAGTTCACACCACGCGGCCAGCGTCCACACTTTGCCCCAGAAGTACAAGCCCAGCGGCCGCACCGTCCGCGTGCTGGGCGTTCGGTCTTCGCTCGCGTACCGCATCGCGAGCCGGCGCGATTCGACGACGCCGCGATGCGCGATCTCGAAGTGCGGCGGCCCCGACGCACGCCCGAAGCGCGGCGCGTAGACGCGGGTGCCCTCGACGCCGGCGATCAGCTCGGCGGGGATCGCGCCGCGGATGCGCGCCAGGGCCGAGCGCGCCGCGGTCGCGAGTTCGGGCCCGCACCACGCTTCGACGAACCGCACCCCGACGACGAGTGCCTCGATCTCGCGCCGGTCGAACATCAGCGGCGGAATCTCGAAGTGTTTGGGGAGCCGGTAGCCGCGCCCGGGTTCGCCTTCGATCGGGACGCCGCACAGGGTGAGTTCGTCGACGTCGCGATAGATCGTGCGCTCGGAAACCTCGAGCCGCTCGGCCAGCACGCGCGCCGTGACGTGCCGGCCGCCTCGCAGCAGTTGGACGATCGTGAAGAGGCGGTCGGCACGGCGCATCCCCTAAGTGATGGCGTGAAGCCCGACGCGATTCCCTTCCGAATCGATGATGTGCGCGACCCAGCCCATACCCGGCGGCAGCGCGGTCTTCGGCATAGCGACCCGGCCGCCGGACGCCGGAACGAGTTCGAGCGTGCGGTCGAGGCGGCCGTCGACGTCGAGGTAGACGATCGCGCCGTCAGCTGACGGACGCGACTGGGACCCCGCGTCGAGGCATCCGCCCACGCCGGGACGCTCGTAGGGGAAGACGGCGATGCGCGAACCCGCGAACGTCTGCTCGTCGAGCGGCTTCTCGAAGATCGCGCGGTAGAACGCGAGGGCGCGATCGAAGTCGGCGACGGGAATCTCGAACCAGGACAGGGCGGAACGGACGGCGGTGGCAGTGTCGCTCATGGCGGAACTCCTTGCGGTGGCGAGTGATTTCCGCCATCCTAGCAAGGTGCTCCTGACACCGTGCTGTCAGGAGCCTATTCTTCACCGTCGAAATAATCGAGCGGGTCGGAGCGCATGATCGCGCGACCGCGGCGAACCCACCGCCCACTTTTCGCTGTCGGGATAATGCGCCGATTCGCCGATCGGGTTGTCGGCGACGACGACCATCACGAGATCCTCGCTGCCGTCGTTGAAGAATCCGTGCGCTTCGCCCGGCTTGAAGATGAAGGCGTCGCCGGTTTCGATCGCGGTCGTGCCGGCCTCGTGGCGCACGGTGCCGCTCCCGGACAGCACGTGATAAAACTCCCACTGCGCGCTGTGCGAGTGATACGGAAACGGCGTCTCGCCCGGTTTTAGGCGCGCGATCTCGACGTCGAAGGGGTGCCGCTCGAGCAAATTCAGCGAGCGCGCATCGCGCCCCAGGGCTTCGGAAACCTGCTTGCCGCGGCCCGAAAACTTGCCCTTAGGCGACGACCACGCAAACTCTTCGAGGTCGTTGACGTTGACCTTGCGCATACCGCCCGCGTTCGCGATTCCCCGCCGCCATTCCGGTGGGTTCAGGTCTTGCGCCTGAACCCGCCGGCGCGCGCTTCGCGCTTGGCGCAGTCGACCTGCGGTTCACCCTAGTGACCGAGGTGCCAGCCGTGTTCTTTGCACGCGTAGGGGCGCAGCCCGACGCTCGTGCGCGGGATCGCGCGCTCGGCGAGCTTCTTGGTGGCGAAGGCGGCCTTGGGGGCCCCGTTCTTCGAGTAGCACGTCCGCGGGCCGCCACGCTTGCGCACGGGGGACATCGGGCAGAGGGTTAGCGGAAGACCCGCTGCCGCGACTTGAACGAGCCGTTGCGCGCGTGGGGCGCCGGATGCGGCGGCCGGTGGATCTCCGCCACGCGCTCCGGCAACAGCGGGAGCTTCGTGCGCGGGAGCTTTTTGCCCAGGGCGCGCTCGATCTGCGCGAAGTACTTCTCTTCGTCGGGCGACACGAACGTGATCGCGTCGCCGGTCGCTTGCGCGCGGGCCGTGCGGCCGACGCGGTGGACGTAGTCGTCGGCGACCATCGGCACGTCGTAGTTGACGACGTGGCCGAGTTCGTGGATGTCGATCCCGCGGGCCGCGATGTCGGTCGCCACCAGCACGCGGAACTTGCCGTGCTTGAAGTCTTGCAGCGTGCGGGCGCGCTGGCTCTGCGAGCGGTCGCCGTGGATGCGGTCGGCTTCGACGCCGTGCTTCTGCAACAGCGAGGCGAGCCGTTCGGCCCGTGCCTTCGTGCGCGTGAACGCGATCGCGCTGAAGATGTTGTTGTCTTTGAGCAGCTCGACCAGGAGATCGCCTTTGCGCATGTGATCGATCGCATACACCGTCTGCGTGATCCCGGCAGCCGGGCCGCGCTGCGGCTGGAGATCGACCCGCGCCGGTTCGTGGAGCAGTTCGGCCGTCAGCTTCGCGATCTCACCGGGGATCGTCGCGGAGAAGAACAGCGTCTGCCGGCGCCCCGGGACGCGCGCCAAGATGCGCCGGACGTCGGGCAGGAAGCCCATGTCGAGCATCCGGTCCGCTTCGTCGAGCACGAGGATCGACACGTCGCCGAGCAGGTGCGATTTCTGATTGAGATGATCGAGCAACCGTCCAGGCGTCGCGACGATGATGTCGGTGCCGCGCTTGAACGATGCGATCTGCTGGCCGAAGCCGACGCCGCCGTAGACGGCCGCCACGCGCACTTGCGTGTACTTCGCGAGCGCCGAGAGGTGAGCGGCGATCTGCACGACGAGCTCGCGGGTGGGGGCGAGCACGAGGGCATGCGTCTTGCCGCGCGGCAAGTCCATGAGCGTTTGAATCAGCGGAATGCCGAAGGCGGCGGATTTCCCGCTGCCCGTCGAGGCGCTGGCCAAGACGTCGCGCCCCTCGAGCGCCGGCGGGATGGCCGCGGCCTGAACGGGCGTCGGCTCGGTGAAGTTGAAGTCGTTGACCGCGCGCAGAATTTGCGGCCGCAGGCCAAGGTCGAGAAATGTAGCGATGATCGTTTCTTTTCAGAGGAAGCGCACGACTGATCGGCACTTCGAACGATCGCGCTAGGTGAGCAAGGGTGACGCGTCAGTATCCCACATCGCGGAAAAGAAGTCAACCTCGGCCGCGCCCGCTCCCAGCGGCGAGCGCGGCCAAGATCGACTCGGGGCGCTAGCGCGCGCCGCTTTGGGCCGGCGTTTGGGCGAACAATTCGATCACCGCTTCGTTGAACTGCGGGATGTCGTCGGGCTTGCGGCTCGTGACGAGCCGCTCGTCGCGCACGACCGGCTCGTTGACGTACTCCGCGCCGGCGTTGCGCAAGTCGGTCGCGAGCGACGGCCACGACGCAATGCGCCGCCCGCGCGCCTGGCCGGCTTCGACGATCATCCACGGACCGTGGCAGATCGCGGCAACCGGTTTGCCGGCCTCGAAGAACTCGCGCACGAACGCGACCGCCTTCGGTTCCATCCGCAATTTGTCGGGATTCATCACGCCGCCGGGCAGCAACAGCGCGTCGAAGTCGGCGGCGCGCGCCCGGTCGAGCGGGACGTTGACGGGCTGTTCCCCGCCCCACTCGGTGGAGCGCCACGCGCGGATCGTATCGCTCTTCGGCGAGACGATGCTCGTCTTCGCACCGGCTCGATCGAGCGCTTTACGCGGTTCGGTCAGTTCGACTTCCTCGAACCCGTCGGTGGCCAGAATCGCGACGTTGATCCCGTTGAGCTTGGCATTCGCCATACACTGCATCTCCTCGAATGATTGGTGGTCTACGGATGTTACCCACCTCGAGGGGCGGCGAAGGCGCTCGGCGGCGGCCTGCCGGCTCGCCCCCACAGATGCTCCGGCCGCGCCGAAGCGAATAGCGAGCGCATGACGGCAACGACCCAACCCGCGATCTTCTTCGGCCACGGCAGCCCGATGAACGCGATCGAGACCAATCCGTACACCGAGGCGTGGGCCCGGCTGGGACGCGAACTCGTGCGCCCGCGGGCGATCCTCGCGATCTCCGCGCACTGGTACGTGCCGGGGACCCGCGTGACCGCCGCCGCGCGGCCGAAGACGATCCACGATTTCGGCGGCTTTCCGAAGGCGCTCTACGACATCGAGTATCCCGCCCCGGGCGATCCGCAACTCGCGCGCCGGGTCGCCGGCTTGCTGGCGCCGACGCCGGTCGCGCTCGACGAAGAATGGGGCCTCGACCACGGCACGTGGTCGATCCTGGTCCATCTGTTCCCCGATGCCGGCGTGCCGGTCGTGCAGCTGAGCATCGACGAGCACCAGCCGCGCGACTTCTTTCTCACGCTAGGCACGCGGTTGCGCCCGCTCCGCGACGAAGGCGTGCTGATCATGGCGAGCGGGAACGTCGTGCACAATCTCGGGCTGATGTTCGGCTCGCTGCGCGGGCGGCCGGTCGACGACGGGGGCGCCTCGCAACGCTTCGAGCAGTACGTGCGCGACAACGTCGCGACGCGCAGCTACGACGCGCTCGTCGAATACGAGCGCGAAGGCCCCGATGCCGCGATCGCGGTGCAAGACATCGATCACTACTTGCCGCTGCTCCCGGTGCTCGGGACCGACCGTGGCGATGAGCCGCTGAGCTTCCCGACGGCGGGCACGCCGCAGCCCGGGATCTCGATGCTCAGCGTGCGGGTCGGCTAACGAGCGAACATTTGGCGGTCGTCCTCTTCGAGCACGTCGACCGCGACGATCAGATCGGGCCGGTCGCGCAGCCACGGATACGCCTCGAGCGCTTCGGCCCGGTTTCCGTTCCGCGGCTCGCGTTTGACGGCGAAGGCGTTCCATTCGCCGTACTTCTCCGGGGCCACGCGGCTGCGCATGAACGCCGCCACGTCGTCATCGCTTTCGGCCTCCGTCACCGCTTTGACGAAGTCGTCGAGCGGGACGCCGAGCATGTCGAGCATCCACGCAGTGAATCCCGGGATCGCGTAGACGCCAAGCTTGCCGCCGGGCAGCGTCGCGCGCACTTTGTCGATCGAGCGCGGCAGAAAGATCAGCCCGTCCAAGGCCGCACGCGGCGGCCGAGGCGGCGCCTCGGTGAGATCGAGCGGGGTCATGCGTTGCTCCGTTCGGGCCTCAACAGCCCAGGCAGAAGTTCGTGATCGATTGCAACACGCCGTTCGAGTAGAACATCGAGCCGTTCCCGTTGTTGTCGACCAAATAGTGCGCGACGTTCACGCCGGTGCTGATCTGCATGACGACCCCGTCGAAGAGCGTGAACGAGGTATCCTGCACCAAGCTGGGCGCCGCGTCGTTGGGCGGATCGGTCAACTGCATCGTAAAGCCGCTCAACTGGCCGTTCTTGTTGACGTTGAACGCGTAGGTCCCGCTATCGTTGGCGACGAGCGACCCGCCGCCGATCAGCCACGCCGGCGGCACGCCGGCGCTGACCGTCAACGCGTTCTGAGCGCCGGTGTAACCCAGCGCGGAGACCGATCCGCTGCTGCTTCCCGGCGGCGGCTGCAAGCCGTTGAAGTTCATCGCCACGCCGATTTCCGCATTGAGCGGCGTCGAGTTCTGCACGCCCCCGAATCCGCAGCCTTCGCCGCTCGCGGTGGAATAGAGGCACGTCATGCCGTAGCGTCCGGTTTGCGGCGACGGCGGCGCGGCGGCCGCGACGCTGCCGGTGAGATTGAACGTCGTCGTGCCGCCGCTGACGATCTGCGAGCCGGCGAGCGTCGTGTAGTTGGCGATCGCGCCGCCCAGTGCGTATTTCACTTGCGTTCCGGTGAACGACACGTTCGTCAGCGAGTTCTGCAGAAAGACCAGCGTGTAGATGCTCTTCGGCTGCGTGCACGCGGTGTCGTAGAACGTCGAGAGGACGATTTGACTCGAGGGTACCGGACGGACGGGCGGCGGTGCCGGCGACTGGTAGCCGTACTCGAAAGAGTCGAACGGCGGCACGCCCGGCAGACACGACGGATAGACCGTTGCGCCCCCGAACGGGATGTTCGCGATGTTCCCCGGCCCCGCGAAGAGCGAGATCGCGACCAGCGCCTGCAGCCCGGTGAGGGTCGTCTGCGCCTCGTACGCTTGCGTCGTGACCGGTATCGGCGAGCGCGTCGGGGTTGGAACCGGCGCGGGCGGAACGTTCGTTCCACCAGATCCGCCGCAGCCCGCGGAGAACAGCATGGCGGCCAGAGCGAGAGCTCTAACCGAAAGCAGCATGCGCAAATAGCACCGCCTTCCTACCCAGCGAGGCGCGTCATTTCAGTACCGTAGCACGGCGTGGACGGGCTGACAAGCGCGCGCTCAGCGCGGAACGACGCCGTTTTCTCCCACGTAGATGCGGGCTGCCGTCAGGTCGGCGCCGGGCGCCGTCGCGATCACGGTCACGTGCTTGCCGGCCGCGAGCAACGACGTGGTAGCCGGCACGTACTTGACGATCGGCGCGTCGGGCGGAATCGTCACGGTCTGCGCTCCGCCCGCATAGACGAGGCGGATCGTCTTTGCGGCTCCGCTCGCGGACACCGAGCGCACGGTAGCATTTGCCATCATCGAGGGCGGCGCCGGTGAGGCGACCGTCGCATTGGCCATCATGCTGCCCGGCTGGCCGGCGAGCGGGAAGTACCCCTCGCCCGTGCCGCGCATCGACGGCGGAAAGATGTGCACCTCTTGCGAGACGAGAGAACCGTCACTTTGTGGCTGAACCGTCGTCCCGAGATAGCTGCCTGCGCTCACGTCGGCGAGCGATCCGGGCTCGGCGGCCAGCACCGCCGTCTTCGGCGACAAGGCAATCGTTTGCGAACCGTTTGCCGTCGTGACCGTGAGCGCGGTCGGCGACACGTCGGCAACGACGCCGCGCACTCGCGGCGCCGAGGCGGGAGGCGCGGTCGGATCGGCTGCGCCCGCGGCGACCGGCGCGAACCAGAGAAGCGTGACGAGAGCAACGGCGATCCGCATACAGGTCCTCACGGGTGAAGCAATGCGATGGGCGCCCTCATCGTAATCGACCGGCGCTCCGGCGTCGAGACGGGCGGCGGTCGATAAAGGGCCTGACGTTTCGGGCGACGCGATCGCCGAGCGCGAGGACAGTTCGTGGCGATGCCTCGAAAACCCGACCGCCGGGCTGCAGCTCGGGTCCGCGCGCGCGGGGAAGCCGCGAACGCAACGAGGAGGGTGGAGACTTGAGCGGAGTACGGGTGCTCGTCGGCACGCGCAAAGGGGCTTTCGTGTTGACGGCGGACGGGACGCGCAAAGCCTGGGAGATCAGCGGGCCGCATTTCGCCGGCTGGGAGATCTATCACGTCAAAGGCTCGCCGGCCGATCCGAACCGGCTCTACGCGTCGCAGAGCAGCGGCTGGTTCGGGCAACTGATCCAACGGTCGGACGACGGCGGCGCCACCTGGGAGCCGGTCGGCAACACCTTCGCGTACGACGGCGTCCCGGGGACGCACCAATGGTACGACGGCACGCCGCACCCGTGGGAGTTCGCGCGCGTGTGGCATCTCGAACCTTCGCTGACCGATCCCGACACCGTCTACGCGGGCGTCGAGGACGCGGCGCTGTTCCGCTCGACCGACGGCGGCCGAAACTGGCACGAACTCTCGGGTCTGCGCGGGCACGGTTCGGGGCCGCACTGGCAACCGGGCGCGGGCGGCATGTGTCTGCACACGATCCTGCTCGCCCCCGACGACGCCAACCGGATGTACGTCGCGATCTCGGCGGCCGGCGCGTTTCGCAGCGACGACGCCGGGACGACGTGGAAGCCGATCAACCGCGGCTTGAAATCGCCGCAGATCCCCGATCCCGACGCCGAGGTGGGGCACTGCGTGCACCGCATCGCGATGCACCCGGCGCGCCCGCAGACGCTGTTCATGCAGAAACACTGGGACGTGATGCGCAGCGACGACGCGGGCGACTCGTGGCACGAAGTGAGCGGAAATCTCCCGACCGACTTCGGCTTCCCGATCGACGTGCACGCGCACGAGCCCGAGACGGTCTACGTCGTGCCGATCAAGAGCGACTCACAGCATTTCCCGCTCGACGGGAAACTGCAGGTGTATCGCAGCCGCACCGGCGGCAACGAGTGGGAAGCGCTGACCAACGGGTTGCCGCAGCGCGATTGCTACGTCAACGTGTTGCGCGACGCGATGGCGGTCGACGCGCTCGACTCGTGCGGCATCTACTTCGGCACGACCGGCGGTCAGGTGTACGCGTCGGCCGACTCCGGCGAGAGCTGGGCGCCGATCGTGCGCGACCTGCCGGCGGTGCTCTCGGTCGAGGTGCAGACGCTGCCGTGATCCGCGTCGTGCTCCCCGCGCACTTGCGCGCGCTCGCCCGCGTGGGAAGCGAAGTCGAGGTCGAGGTCGCCGGCGCGGTGACGCAGCGCTCGGTCCTCGACGCGCTCGAAGCCGCGTACCCGGTGCTGTGCGGAACGATCCGCGACCGTGCGAACGCGCGGCGCCGGCCGTTCGTCCGCTTCTATGCGTGCGAACGCGATCTCTCGCACGACGCTCCCGACGTACCGTTGCCGCCGCCGGTGTGCGAAGGCCGGGAGCCGCTGCTGATCGTCGGGGCCATGGCCGGCGGTTAGGCCCGCGCTTCGCGCGGCGGTGTTATTGCTTTGTTGGGAGGTTGGTGCCGCTGACGCGGTACGACGTGCCGCGAAAGAGCGCCAACGTCTTTCCTTCGAGCGACGTCACCTCGATGTCGTAGGTCGAGGTGCGCCCGCCGCGCGCCCGTTCGCGCGCGGTCGCGACCAGCGTCTCACCCTCGCGGCCGGGCGCGACGTACGTGATCGCGCCGTTGAGCGCGACGTAGCGGTCGCCGTGCGAATTGCAGGCGTATCCGAAGGCGTCGTCCGCCAACGCGAACACGAATCCGCCGTGGATCACGCCGTGCCCGTTGAGCATCGACGGCGTGATGCGCATCGAGAGGCGCGCATATCCCGGAGCCACCTGTTCGAGGACGATGCCGAGCGTGCGCGCCGCGTCGTTGACGGCCGACATTTCGGCCGCGCTCGCTTCGGCGATGGCCTGCGGATCGAGGTCGGATGCGGGTGGATTCATGCCCGGCCTTTTGCGGATCGTTTCGGCCGTGCCTCCGCGCGGGCCTCACTGCGGCCTCGACGCGCGGTCGCCGAGTTCGGCCGAGAGCCCGGCCGCTGTTCGTGCCAGCAGTTTGGCGTAGCGTTTGGCTTTCGCATCCGACAGCCGTTCGAGCGGCCCGGAGACTTCGAGCGCCGCGACCAGCGCGCCCGACTCGTCGAAGACGCCGGTCGCGATCCCCCACGCGTTGGGGACCCGCTCGCCGCGGCTCAGCATCGTGCCCGCTTTGCGTGCGCTCGGCGCGTCGAGCAGCAAGAGCCGTCCGGCCGCGCCGACGAGCGGAAGCCCTTGGCCTTCCTCCACCATCACGCGCATCGCCTGGCTCGATTCCTGCCGCGCGATGCAATAGCGCTGCGGACCTTGGCGCACGAACAACGACGCGCTCTCGTTGATCGCGCCGACGATCTTCTCCAAGTGCGGCCGGGCGAGGCTGCGCAAGGTGTGCGAGGCCGCATACGCCTTCGCCAAGCGCAGCACGCGCGCGCCGACGTGGTAACGTCCCGAAGCTTCGTCGAGCCGCAGATAACCGCTCGTTTTCAGCGCCGACATCAGACGGTGGGCGGTCGCCCGCGCGAGCCCGAGTTCCTTCGACGCTTCGGCGACGCTGACGCTCAACCGGGCCGGCGAGAAGAGGTCGAGGATCGCCGTCGCGCGGTGGACCGCTTGCGCGCCGTCGACGTTGGTCATCGCCGGGCGGCGTCCTCGGCGATGATCCGTCGCGCGCGCTTGACGAAACCGTAGTCTTCGTCGGGCATCACGCCGCTCTCGATCAGCGACGTCAGGCGCTGCGCCCACTCGAGTTCGACCTGCGACGGGCCGAACGCGCGATTGACGACGTCGACCTGGTACGGAAAGATGCAGCATTTCGCATCGAAACCGAGCCGGCACGCCCAGTTGGCCTGTTCGTAGGTGCCCTCCGGGTCGTCGTAGGCGATCAGCGGGGCGTCGAGCGCGATCAGCCCGTTGAGATGGGCCGCGAGAATCGTGCGCGATTTCGCGTAGAGCGTCTCCCACTCTTCGCCGACGAAATTGCGCCGGTAGCCGACTTCCTCGCCCAGGTCGGTGCCGCCGAAGCTCAGCCCCATCAGGCGCGGGCTCGAAGCCGCGATCGCTTCGACCGCGGCGAGCCCGCGAATGCGTTCGATGTAGGCGAAGATCTTCAGCGAGCCCGGTTCGAGCCCGTTCGCGCGCTCGGCCTGCGCGAGGACCGTCCCCGCGTACTCGATCTGCTCGGGCCCCTGCACCTTGGTGATGTAGATGCAACCCGGCCGCGCCGGCGCGACGACGCGCACGTCGTCTTCGAACAGCCCGCTGTCGACGGCGTTGACGCGCACCATCGTCAGCTTGCCCGTCCAGTCTAGGCTCGTCAGCGCGTCGCGGATCGTGTCGCGCGCCTGCGCCTTTTTCGCCATCGGCATGCCGTCTTCGAGTTCGAGGTGCACCATGCCGGCGGCGCTGCGGCTGGCCGCTTCCACCCGGTCGGGCGCCAGGCCGAGCACGATCAGGCACGAGGGGGCGTAACGGCGCCTAAGGTCTTGAAGGGGCGGATTCTCTTCGAGCATGGCATGACCTCACCGAGCGAGGAGATGGAGCCGGGCGTTCCGAAGTGCGCCCACATATTGAGCGTTATGTCCATATTATGGACGCAAAACCCTGCTTTGTCGCAGCCTGAGCCCAGGCCGCACGAAAGGAGCCCGGCGTGGCGCAATTGAGCGTCGAGCGTGCCGGCTACGCGCTTGGTGCGCGCGTCACCGGCCTCGACCTGACCCGAGAACTCGACACCGCGACGGTCGAGGCGATCCGCAGCGCGATCCAAGAGCATCTCGTGCTGGTCTTCCCCGGCCAGAACGTCGATCAGGACGCCTTGCTGCGGCTCGCAAAATACTACGGCGAGATCGAAGCCGCGTCGAAGGAGAACATCGACCCCGACGCGCCGCTGGTCACGCTCTTGACGAACCGCTCCGTCGACGGGCGCGCGTTCAACGGGTACCAGACCGGAGCCAACTGGCATTCCGACCACTCGTACACGACCCGTCCGACCCTGTACTCGTTCCTCGCCGCCAAGGCGATCCCACCGGTCGGCGGCGACACGATGTTCGCCAACATGTACCGGGCGTACGAGTCGCTCTCGCCGGCGATGCAGGCCATCGTCGACGACCTCGAGGGCCTGCACGAACGTGCCCTCCCGCCGAGCTTTCGCACCGCCGGCAACACCGATGTCGTGCGGATGGCCGAAGAGCGCGACCGGGCCGCGTCGGCGGGCCGATTGCCGATCGCCCACCGCGTCGCGCTCGTACATCCCGAGACCGGTCGTAAAGCCCTGTATCTGGGCGCGCGCGTGCGGCGCTTCGCCGGCATGACCGAAGACGAGAGCAAGGGGCTCATCGACTTCTTGAATGCGCGTGCGGTGCTCGACGAGTTCGTCTATCGCCATCGCTGGAGCGTCGACGACGTCGTCATGTGGGACAACCGCTGCACGATGCACATCGCGATCTCCGACTACGACCGCCAGCGCGACACCCGCATCATGCTGCGCTGCTCCGTCGAGGGCGCGCGCACCGGGTACGAATACGTCGAAGGCGGCGCCGGAACGCCGGAACCGGTCGCGGTGGGTGCACGGTGAAATTTTCGCGAGCGGCCTTCGCCGCGCAGACCGCGGCGGCATTCGCGTCGATCTCGATCCTCCCGGCCCGCGCCGCGCAACAGTACAACTGGAAGTTCGCGCTCGACGCGGCCACCGAGCACCCGATGAGCGTCCGCGCCGTCGAGGCGTTCGCGAAGGTCAAGCACGACACCAACGGCCAGCTCAACGTGACGGTGTTCCCGAACAATCAACTGGGCAACGTCTCGCAGATGCTCACCCAGGTGCGCAGCGGCGCGATCGAGATGCACGGCGGAGCCGGCGGCGTGCTCGACTCGGTGGTGCCGCTCGCCTCGATCGAGAATCTGGCCTTCGCCTTCCCGACGCGCCAAGTCGCGTTCGCGGCGATGGACGGCGACCTCGGCGCCGAGATCCGCGCGCGCATCTACGACGTCGGGCTCGTCGCGTTCGACAAGGTGTGGGAGAACGGTTTCCGCGACGTGACGAACAGCGTGCGGCCGGTGCGCACGGTCGACGACCTGGTCGGCCTCAAACTGCGCGTGTCGCCCGGAAAACTGCGGGTCGACAGCTTCAAATCGCTGGGCGCCTCGGTGATCCCGCTGCCCTCCGCCGAACTCTACACCGCGCTGCAGACGCACATCGTCGACGGCCAAGAGACGCCGCTCGTCTACGTGTCGACGCAGCGCTACTTCGAAGTGCAGAAGTACGCTAGCCTGACGCGCCACATGTGGAGCGGATGGTGGACGCTGGTCAACCTCAACGCCTGGAACACCCTCACGCCGCAGCTGCAGCAGATCCTGCGCTCGCGGCTCAACGAGGCGGCGATCCTCGAACGCCACGACAACCAGATCCTGGAGAGCTCGGTCCAGGACAAACTGACCCGCGAAGGGCTCGCGTTCAACGACGTCAACCAGGCGCCGTTCAAAGCGAAGCTGGTGGCGAACGGCTACTACGCTCGCTGGAAAGCCGAGTTCGGCGACAAGGCGTGGACGGCGCTCGAGAAATACACCGGCAAGATGCCGGCGTAAACTTTACCCGACCCGCACGAGCAGCTTCCCGAAGTTGCGTCCTTCGAGCATGCCGAGGAACGCTTCGGGAGCCCGCTCGAGCCCCTCGACGACGTCTTCGCGATAGCGGATCTCCCCGGACCGCACGCGCGGCCCGATCTCGCGCAGAAAATCCGGATACAGCTCGTTGAACTCGTAGTTGAGGAAGCCGCGCACCGTCAGGCTGCGCGTGAGGATCTCGCGCATCGTGGCCGGCAGGCGGTCGCGCGCGCCCTCGCCGGGCGCGGCGTTGTATTGCGCGATCAGCCCGCACACCGGCACGCGCGCGTACCCGTTGAGCAGCGGCAGCACCGCCTGCCACACGGCGCCCCCGACGTTTTCGAAATAGACGTCGATCCCGTCCGGGCACGCGGCGGCGAGCAATTCGCGGAAGTCCGGCGCGCGATGGTCGACGACCGCGTCGAACCGCAACTCGTCGCGCACGTAAGCGCACTTCGCCGGACCGCCGGCGATGCCGACGGCGCGCGCTCCGGCGAGCTTTGCGAGCTGCCCGACGAGCGAGCCGACGGGGCCGCTCGCGGCCGCGACCGCAACCGTCTCGCCGGCTTTCGGCCGGCCGATGACCCGCATGCCGCCGTAGGCGGTGAATCCCGGCATGCCCAGGACGCCGAGCGCGGTCGTCACGGGCGCCAGCGACGGATCGATCTTACGCAGCCCCTTGCCCTCCATGACGGCGAGCGTCTGCCAGCCGGAGCGCGCGGTGACGAGTTCGCCCACCGCATAGGCGGGCGCGTTCGAGGCGACGACTTCGGCCACGACTTCGCCGTCCATCACCGCCCCGACCGCGACCGGCGGCGCATACGATTTGCGGTCGTCCATGCGCCCGCGCATGTACGGGTCGAGCGAGAGATAGCGCGTGCGCAGGAGCACTTGCCCGGCCTGGGGCGGCGCAACGGCGAACTCCTCCAACCGGAAGTTCTCGGCGCTTGGCGTACCGCTGGGACGCGCTGCCAACACGATCCTGCGGGCTTGGAGATCGGCCATGGCGTACTGCTTTCGAGCGCGCGCGCGGGAACCACTCCGGCTCGGCGGCGCTCTGAGGGTTGATGCGCGTACTCGTCACCGGTGCTACCGGCTACATCGGCGGCCGGCTCGTCCCGGCGCTGCTCGCCGCCGGGCACGCGGTGCGCTGCTTCGTCCGCGACCCACGCCGGATCGAAGGCCGTTTCGAGGGCGTCGAGATCGCCCGCGGCGACGTCTTCGACGCGGCTTCACTGGCCGTGGCGCTGCGCGATTGCGACGTCGCGTACTACTTGGTCCACTCGATGTCCGACGACCGCCGCGACTTCACCGCGCGCGACCGCGAGGCCGCGCGGCTCTTCGGGACGACCGCCGCCGCGGCCGGCGTCAAGCGCATCATCTATCTGGGCGGCTTGGGGGAAGACGAACGGCGCGCCCTCTCGCCGCATCTGCGCAGCCGGCACGAAGTCGGCGACGAGCTGCGCGCCGGCGGCGTGCCGGTGACCGAATTCCGGGCCGCGATCATCGTCGGTTCGGGAAGCGTCTCGTTCGAGATGCTGCGCTACCTGACCGAACGGCTCCCGGTCATGATCGCGCCGAAGTGGGTGCGCACCCTTTGCCAGCCGATCGGGGTCTACGACGTCATCGCCTATCTCGTCGCGGCGCTCGGCAACGACGCGAGCGCCGGCCGGATCGTCGAGATCGGGGGCGCCGACGTGCTGCAGTATCAGGAGATGATGCTGCGCTACGCGGCGATCCGCGGGCTCGCGCGGCGCATCTTCATCGTGCCGTTCTTCAGCCCGCGGCTCTCGTCGCGCTGGATCCACCTCGTCACCCCGATCCCGGCGTCGATCGCCCAACCGCTCGTCGAGGGGCTGTTCAACGAAGTCGTCGTGCGCGACGACGGGGCGCGCACGCTCTTCCCGCGGATCGTGCCGAGCGGCTACGACCGGGCGGTCCAGCGCGCGCTCGACCGCAACGCCTCGACCGGGCCGCAGACGACCTGGTTCGACGCCTTCGACGTCAAGACGCTGCCGGGCGAATTCCAGGGCTCGACCCAGGGGATGTTCATCGACCGGCGCGAGCGCGTGACGAGCGCGCCACCGGGGGCCGTCTTCGCCGTGTTCACGAGCCTAGGGGGCAAGAAGGGCTGGCTCTATGCCGACTGGCTGTGGGAACTTCGCGGCGTGCTCGACCGGCTCGTCGGCGGAATCGGGACGCGCCGCGGGCGCCGCTCGGCCACTTCGCTGCGGATCGGCGACGCGGTCGACTTCTGGCGCGTCGAAGCGTACCGTCCCGACCGGCTCCTGCGTCTGCGCGCGGAGATGAAACTGCCCGGGTACGCGTGGCTGGAATTCGAAGCGGTCCCGCTCGAAGACGGCGGCACGCGGCTGCTCCAAACGGCGCACTTCGACCCGCGCGGATTCTTCGGGTTGCTCTACTGGTACAGCGTTTTGCCCTTCCACGGCTTCATCTTCCGCAACATGGCGTCGCGCATCGTGCGCGAGGCCGAAGCCGCTACCCGGGCGAGGGCCGTTCAAGCCGCTTAGCATCGGCGGCAGCATTTCTTGGTTCGCGGACGAACAAGCTCGCATGCACCCGCTGATCCTCGTCGTGGGCGACGACGCCGTCACGGAACGAGTCTGCGACGAGCTCAATGCGAGCGGCGGGGTCACCGTGCGCGTCGTCGAGCATCCCGACTCCGACCGTGCCTTGACCGACGCGGGGGTCAGCCAGGCCGTCTCGATCCTCGCGCTCTCGGTCAACGACGAACGGAATCTCGCCGTCGGGTTGCGCGCGCGCATGCTCAACCCGCGCATCCGCGTCGTCCTGCGCCAATTCAGCTCGAAGATCGGCCTGAAGATCGAACAGAATCTACCCGACTCGACGGTGCTCTCGATCGCCGCGCACTCGGCGGCGACCTTCGCCGGCGCCGCGCTCGATCCGGGCTGCTTCTTCGCGATCCGCTTCCCCGAGGCCGACGGCGAGTTCGTCGGCTTCACGCGCGCGTCGGCGTGGAACCTCGGCGTCGCCGGGTTCACCGTCGCCGAGGCCGAGACCAAGCTGCACGGGCGCGTCGTGGCGGTCGGCGACCGCGATGCGCCGCCCCCGGGCGCGATGCTCGAACCCGGCGACGAACTCGTGTTGTTCGCGCCGCTCGAGGAACGCGGCGGGTCGACGGCCGCGCGGCATGCCGCGAGCGAAGCGCGCCGCCGGGAAGGCCCGCTGGCATGGCGGCTGCGCCGGATGAGCCGCGCCGTGGTCGGCGGGATTCGTGGCCTCAATCCGATCATGCGCACCGTCGTCTTCGGCGCGATCACGTTCTATCTGTTGGTGCTGCTGTTCTTCCACTTCGTGCTGCACGGTTCGTGGGAGAGCGCCGCATTCGACGTCGCCGAAACGATGACGAACACCGGGTTCAGCGATGCGACCGTCGCCTCGCGCGGTCCGCAGGTGACCGCCGGTGCGATCGTCGCGATGATCGGTGGAACCGTATTCACCAGCATCTTCATCGGTTACGTCAGCTCGTCGATCACGCGCGCGCAATGGACCGCACTGCAGGGGCTGCGCCGTATCCGGGCTCACGGCCACTACGTCGTCTGCGGCGGCGGACGCACCGGCGGCAGCGTCGTCAACCTCCTGCGAGCGATGGGCAAGCACGTGGTCGTGATCGAGCAGCACCCCGACGCCGAACTCGTCGCGCGCTCGCGCCACGGCAGCATCGACGTGCTGACGGGCGATGCGACCCACGAGGACGTGCTCGAACTGTGCGACGTCCCCAACGCCGCCGCCGTCATGGCATTGACCAACAGCGATGCCGGAAACCTCGAAATCGCGCTCGCGGCGCGCGCGCTGCGGCCCGACGTCCCGCTCGTCATGCGGATGGAAAACCGTACCTTCGCCCAAGCGACGAGCGAGCTCTTCGGAATCGCAACCTTCTCGCCGGCCGCGTTGACGGCGCCGGCGTTCGCCGACCTCGCGCGCTATCCGGGCGCAGTCGGGCGGGTCAACTATGCGGGCCTCGATCACGCGATCGTGTTCCGCCATCTCGGCGACGCCCGCGAAGCGCCGCTCCGTCCGGGCGCCGTCCCGCTGTGCGTTTGGCGGGCGCGCGCGCTCGTTCCCATCCGCGACGTCGACGACGTGCAGCCCGGCGACGTCGTCCTCTACGCGCAACCCGATGCGCGGAGCGAACCGCCGGCGGCGATCCCGGTGCGCGCCGAACGGCCCGCGCCGGCCTGACCGTTCAGCGCACGATCGTGTTGCGGAATTGCCAGGCGTCCTCGGGATCGGTGTCCTCGGGAAAGAGCGTGTTGCGCCCGGTCAGCGGCGTCCACTCGGTGTAGGTGCCGAACAGGGTTCCGAGATACGGCTCCATGATGCCCAGGATGCGCTCCTCATCGAGCTCGTCGGCCTCGACGACGCTGCGGCGCGGATTTTCGATCGCCCACACCATGCCCGCGAGCACGGCCGCGGTCACTTGCAGCGCGGTCGCGTTCTGATAGGGCGCCAGCCGGCGCGCTTCCTCGATCGTCAAGCGCGAGCCGTACCAGTAGGCGTTCTTGCCGTGGCCGTACAGCAGCACCCCGAGCTCGTCGGTGCCGGCCACGATGTCGTCGTTGAGCAAGTGCATGCGCGACTGCGGCTGGTACGAGTTGCCCTGCAGTTCGTGCAGCGAGAGCAGCGCGTCGTCGCACGGATGATAGGCGTAGTGGCACGTCGGCCGGTACACGACCTCGCCGTCTTCGCGCACCGTGAAGTAGTCGCTGATGCTGATCGCCTCGTTGTGCGGGATCAAGTAGCCGATCAGCGGACCGCTGGGCACCCAGCTGCGCACGCGCGTGCCCGCGCCCGGCCGCGCGAGATAGATCGCCGCGCCGCAGCCGAAGTCGTGCCGGCGCCCTTCGGGCGGAAGCGCCTTCTCGTGCGTGCCCCACCCGAGTTCCGCCGGCTGCAAGCCCTTCGGCGATGAAGCCGACGACCGACCACGTGTTGATGAACTGGTCGGGCTCTTTGCTCCACTCGGCCCGCTGCGTATCGCGTTCGGCGACGTGCACGCCCTTGAGCCCGAGCGCGCGCGCGAGCGCGCCCAGCCTTCGCGCGCGACGTGGGGCGCTCCGACCTGCATGCCGACTTCGCGGGCGACGTGCAGCAGCGCGCGCTTGACGAAGTGGCTCACCATGCCCGGGTTGGCGCCGTGGGCGATGACCGCGGTCGGATCGGGCGCATCGCGCCGCAACGCGAGCGCGGCCTCGCGCATCGCGTAATTCGAGCGCTGCGAGATCGTGAGGTGCGCATCGGTATAGACGCCGGGCGGCGGCTCGATGCACGTGTCGATGTAAAGCGCCCCGGCCTCGCGGCACACCTCCATCAGCGCGATCGACGACACTTCGACCGAGACGTTGACCAGAAAGCCGCCCGGGCCGAGCAACGGCAGCAGCACGTCGCGCAGCGTTTCGGGCAGCAGCGGCGCTTTGAGAAAGCGAATCCCCGCAAACTCGACGATCGCGCGCGCCGAGTCGTCGGGATCGATCACGACCGCGCGGGCGCGATCGACGTCGATGTGCCGCAGGATCAGCGGCAACACGCCCTTTGCCGATGGAGCCGAAGCCGACGACGACCAGCGGGCCGTCGAGCTTGGCGAGCTTCGCGTATTCAGTCACGAGCGGTAGTCTACTCGCTCGCGCGGGCGGTTTCCGCTTCGCGCTCGGCAGCCAGGACGCTCGCGGCCGGGCCGCGTAGCGCTGCCCATGGAATCCGCGAGAAAGGTGCAGCCCGCGAGCGCGTTCGAGCTCTTCAAGATCGGCCTTGGCCCGTCGAGTTCGCACACGATGGGCCCGATGCTCGCGGCCCTGCATTTCGTGGAACTGCTCGAAGCCGGCGGGGCGCTCGAACGGGTCGCGCGGGTCGAGACCGAACTGTTCGGTTCGCTCGCCTTGACCGGCCGCGGACACGGCACCGACGTGGCGGTCATCGCCGGGCTGTCGGGCTGCCATCCCCAGCGCGCGTTGCCGGAGGACGTGGCGACGATCGTCGCGCAGGCCCGCGCTAGCGGCACGCTCGCGCTCGACGGACGGCATGCCGTCGCCTTCGACGAACGGCGCGACCTCGTGTTCCTGGCCAACCAATCGTTGAGCTATCACCCCAACGCGGTGCGTTTCCACGCGTTCGACGCGGCGGCGGCGCCGTTGCGCGAGCGCACGTTCTACTCCGTGGGCGGCGGGTTCGTCGTCGACGAAGACGAGGCCGCAGCCGGCGCGCGCAGCGACGCGGCCGTCGTGCCGTATCCGTTCGACAGCGCCGCCACGCTGCTCGAGATGGCGCGCCGCGAAGGCCGTCCGATCGCGGCCCTCGTGCGCGCCAACGAGCTCGCCCGCGGATTGAGCGAGGCGGAGATCGACGAGCGGATCGCCGCGATCGTCGCGGTGATGGGCGCGGCGATCGAGCGCGGCATGCACGCGGAGGGCGAACTGCCCGGCGGCCTGCACGTGCTGCGGCGCGCGGCCGCGCTGTACCGCAAGCTGTCGGCACAGAGCGCCGCCGCGCCGCACACCGCCTTCGACTGGGTCAGCTTGTTCGCGATCGCGGTCAACGAGGAAAACGCGGCCGGCGGGCGCATCGTCACCGCGCCGACCAACGGCGCGGCCGGCATCATCCCGGCGGTGCTGCGCTACTACCAAACGATGTGCGCGCATCCCGGCGGAGACCGGACCCTCGACTTCATGCTGACCGCGTCCGCCTTCGGCGCGATCTGCAAGATGAACGCCTCGATCTCAGGCGCCGAAGTCGGCTGTCAGGGCGAAGTCGGCGTCGCCTGCGCGATGGCGGCCGCGGGCTTGGCGGCGGCGCTCGGCGGGTCGAACGAGCACGTCGAAAACGCCGCCGAGATCGGCCTCGAACACCACCTCGGCATGACGTGCGACCCGATCGGCGGACTCGTGCAGGTGCCGTGCATCGAACGGAACGCGATGGGCGCCGTCAAAGCGATCGCGGCGGCGTCGCTCGCGCTCAACGGCACCGGCGAGCACATGGTGTCGTTCGACGCCGCGGTCACGACGATGCGCGAGACCGGACGCGACATGATGAACAAGTACAAGGAGACGGCCCGCGGCGGGCTCGCGGTGCACGTCGTCGAGTGTTGACCCGGCGCGCTATGCGAGGCGCGCGGCCGCGTTGACGTCGCGGCTGCCGTCGCCGCGCGCGATCCCTTCGTCGAACATCTTGGCGACGCCGGGCACGATGCAGAGATCGGATTCGTGGCGCTGCGCCTCTTGCAGCACGAGTTCGAGATCCTTGCGCGCCATCGCGACGGTGAACGTCGGGGCATCGAACGTGCCGTCGACCACCTCGTGCGCGCGCGCCGGCATCGTGGCGCCCGGGTTGGCAATGGCGAACAGCGACATCGCGTCGGCGGTCGAGATGCTGCAGCCGTGCGCGAACCGGTTCATGTCGCCGACGATCGCCGTCAGGGAGATCAGGGCGATGTTGCCCAGCAGCTTGAACGCATTGGCGCGACCCGGCTGCGCGCCCATGTAGATGACGCGAGCGGTCATCTTCGAGAGGGTCGGGATCAGCGCGTCGTACTCCGCTTGGGTTGCCGACACCAGCATCGCACCCGTGCCGTCGGCGGCGTCTTTGGGGCCCATGAACACCGGCGCCGCCACGTAGTGTTTGCCGCGCTTCTTCCAGCGCGCGGTGCGTTCGGCCGTCGGCGTCGGCGCCGTCGTCGTGTGATCGACGATCGCGGCCGACGGCGCCAGCGCATCGGCGAGCGGTTCGAGCACCGCGTCGACCGATGCATCGTCGTAGAGCGAGAGATGCACCTGGTCGGCACCGCGTATCGCCTCGGCGGCCGTCGCGAACGCCTTCGCCCCGGCCGACGCGAGCGCGGAGGATTTGGCGGGATCGCGGTCCCACGCGTTGACCGCGTGCCCGTCGCGAGCAAACGGTGCACGAACCCAGAGCCCATCAGGCCCAGGCCCAAGAACGCGACGACCATGGAACGCGCCTCCCTTCCCGGCGCTTTCTGTCTTCGACGCTGTTCGGGCGGCAACCGGCCGATAATGAAAGCCTGAACCACTTGCCGGACGCAACTGGAGGCTCCCCGGAATGATCGCGCGCGAAATGGGACTCATGGCGAAGATCCGACGCCGTATCGACAATATTCTGCACCCCGACGTCGTGGTGAGCGCGGCTCCGCCGGGCATCGCCGTCGACTGGAACGTGCCGGTGACCGTTCGCGACGGAACGATCCTGCGCGTCAACGTCTTTCGCCCGGCCGGCGGCGCGCCGGCGCCGGTCATCATGTCGGCCCATCCGTACGGCAAGGACCGCATCCCCGCCAAGACGCGCAGCCATCGGGGCATCAATCCGCAATACCGCGTGTTCTTTCAGCCGCGCCGGATCGAGGTCTCGGAGTACACGAGTTGGGAAGCACCCGACCCGGCGTTCTGGGTGGCCAACGGGTACGCGGTCGTCAACGCCGATCTGCGCGGCGGCGGCACGTCGGAGGGCGTCGGCGAGCTCTTCTCCGACCAAGAGGCCGAGGATTACTACGATCTGATCGAGTGGGCAGCGACGCAACCGTGGTCGAACGGACGCGCCGGTTTGCTCGGCGTTTCCTACCTCGCCATCAGCCAGTACAAAGTCGCGGCCTTGCATCCGCCGCACCTCGCTGCGATCTGCCCGTGGGAGGGGTTCAGCGATCTGTACCGCGACTTCGCGCGCCCCGGCGGCGTTCGCGAAGACGGCTTCAGCATCATGTGGAACCGGCTGACGCGGATCGCCGCGCGCACGAAGACCGACCTGCGCCGCGAGATCGTCGCGCGGCCCGAACGCGACGCATGGTATGAATCCTTGACCCCGATGCTCGAGCGCATCGAGGTGCCGATCCTCGTGTGCGGCAGCTTCTCCGATCATTCGCTCCATTCGCGCGGCTCGTTCGAAGCATTCCGGCGCGCGGGCTCGGCCAGCAAACATCTCTACACGCACCGCGACGGCAAGTGGTGCGCGTTCTACGGCGCCGAGGCGAAGCAAACCCAGCTGCGCTTCTTCGACCGCACGCTCAAACAATGCGACAACGGCTGGGACGACGAACCGCCGGTGCGCCTGGCGATCTACGACCACGGCCCCGAGCCGGTGACGGTGACCGGCGAAACCGCGTGGCCTCCGGCCGGCCTGCACTGGCGCGAGCTCGCGCTCGACGCCGCGTCGCGGTCGCTCTCCGAGGCGCTTCCGGGCGAACCGGCTTCGGTCGCGCTGAGCGCGCGCGGAAGCACGGTGTCGTTCGCGTGGGAGGTCTGCGAAGATCTCGACGTGATCGGCCCGATGGCGCTCCGTCTCTACGTCGAACCGAGCGACGGCGCCGACATCTCGTTTTTCGTAGGCGTGCGCAAGTTCCGGAACGGCACCGAAGCGACGTTCGAAGGCTCGTACGGATTCTCGGGCGACATGGTTTCCAAGGGCTGGCAACGCGCGGCCCATCGCGAGCTCGACGAGCGCCTCTCGACCCCCGCGCAACCGGTCCACCGGCACGTGCGCGACGAACCCTTGCGCCCCGGCGAGATCGTGGCGCTCGACATCGCGCTGTTGCCGCACGCGACCCGGTTCCGCAAGGGCGACCGCTTGCAACTCGACATCCGCGGCACCTGGCCGTACCCGCGCGATCCGTTTCGCGGCCAATTTCCGGTTGGGTATCAGCGCAGCGGCCGCACGTCGTATCGGCTGCACACGGGAGGCGAACATGCAGCGCGGCTCTTTCTCGGAAGCCGGCCGGTGGAAGCGCGCCCGCCGCACGAAGCGCTTCTCAAGCAGGCAGTGTTGTAAACGCCACGGGACGCCGCGCCTCGCGCGACGCGCTCGCTACTGGGGCGCGCCGCAGTTATAGTCCAGAGTCCGGCTGCACGCCCGTAAGTTCGCACGCGTCGTCGCCGGTCCGACGGTGACCGGGAACGCCTGCGGCGGAACGTCGTCGGAGGTGACGGTCACCGTCACGCGTCCGGGTTTGAGGCCGTCGAGGCGATAGCTGCCGTCGGCGTGCGTGGTCGCGTGGACCGGGCCGGCAGTCACGGTCACGCCGGGCAGCGGTTGTCCGGTGATCCGGTCGGTGACGGTGCCCACGAGCACCGCGAGCAGGAGAACCGCGAAGGGCGAGCGCGCGAACATGCGCCTTGCATTCGCCGCCCGAGCGCCGAAACTGTTTGCTTGCTCGAACGGTACGTCGGTCAGCATGACAGCGGAGCCGAGGATACGGGCGACGATCCCATGGGCGGCGGCATTCGTCACCCTGGCCCTGCACTTGGCCGGCAACGCGCACTACGGTTTCTTCCGCGACGAGTTGTACTTCATCATCTGCGGCCGCTCGCCGCAGTTCGGCTACGTCGATCAACCGCCGGTCGTGCCGCTGCTGGCCGCGCTGACGCAGCTCGGCGGACACTCCTTGTTCCTGCTGCGCGCGGTGCCGGCGCTGTGCGCCGCCGGCGGAGCGTATGCGACCGCGTCGCTCGCGCTCGAGTTCGGCGGCGGCGCGTTCGCGCAAGTGCTGGCGACGATCGCCTTCATCGGGGCGCCCGTCCTGTTGAACTTCGGCACCAAAGTGAGTCCCGACGAGACCGGCCTGTGGCTGTGGCCGCTGATCGCCCTGTGGCTCGTGCGCATCACGCGCGGCGCCGACCCGCGCTGGTGGCTCGCGATCGGAACGGCCGCGGGCTTCGCCGGCGAGAGCAAGTACACCGCGCTGTTCTTCTTCATCGCGCTGTTCGCCGGGCTGCTCTTGACGCCGGAACGGCGCGTGCTGCGGTCGCGGTGGTTCTTGGCGGGCATGGGGCTCGGTGTGGCGATCGTCGTGCCGAATTTCATCTGGCAAGCCGCGAACGGCTTCCCGATGTGGGAGCTGCTCGAAGCGGGACAGCACGGTAAGAACGTCATCGCCGGGCCGCTCCTGTACGTGCTGCAGCAGATCGTCATCACCAATCCGTATCTCGCCCCGCTCTGGATCGTGGGCCTCGTGTGGCTGTTGCGCACGCCGCGCTTTCGCTTCCTAGGCTACGCGTATCTGGTCATGATCGTGCAGATGCTCGCGCTGCACGGAAAGCACTACTATCCGGCGGACATCTACCCGATCCTCATCGCCGCCGGTGCCGCGACGATCGCACGTTGGACCGCGAACGCGGCCGTGTGGCGCGCCGCGGTGACGGCGTATGCGGCGGCCTTCGCTCTCCTGAGCGTCCCGCTCAATCTCCCGGTGCTCAACGAAGCGCAGCTCGTCAGCTACGAAACGTCACTGCTCGCCCGGCTCGATCCGATTCCGCGCGCGGCGATGGCAACCCAGCACGACGAGGCGCCGGCCATCGGGAGCGACTACGGCGACATGCACGGTTGGCCCGAACTGGCCGCAGCGGCCCGCGACGCATACGACGCGCTGCCGCCGCAAGAACGCGCCCAGGCCGTCGTGTACGCGCTCGATTACGGACAGGCTAGCGCCCTGCGTTTTTTCGCTCCCGGCGTGCCCACGATCAGCGGACACAACCAATTCTGGCTATGGGGCTACGGCAATGCGAGCGGAAACGTCATCCTCGAACTCGGCGGGACGTGTTTCCAGTCCGCGCATGCGTTCGCTCATCACCGCGTCGCCGTGAACTACGTCACTGCGCTTCCCGTCATGGGCTACGAGAACCATCTGCGCTTCATGGTGTGCAGCGGACGTTTGATCCCGATGGCGACGTTGTGGAAAACGCTCAAGCACTACGAATAGCGGCTTGACAGGTTCGGTTGTGCGCGGCACAGTAGAGGTCCGCGACGATCGCACCGGATCGCGCGACGCAACGAGAAATGAGGCGACATGGATCTCCAGACGACTTGGGCGGTTGATCAGTGGCTCAACCCGAACGACACGATCTCGTCGGCAAACAAGCAGTTTCAACTCGTGATGCAAGACGACGGCAATCTCGTCATCTACTCCGTCGCCGGGACGCGCACGCCGGTCTGGGCGTCGAACACGGTCGGGCATCCAGGTGCGAAAGCGGTGTTTCAGTCGGACGGGAACGTCGTCGTGTACAAGCCCGACGGCGTCAGCCCGCTGTGGGCCTCGAACTCAGCCGGCCACCCGGCGCCGAGCGCGCAACTGACCGACCAAGGCACCCTTGTCGTCGGCGATCCGGCTGCTCCGGCATGGGTCTCCGGTTCGATCGGTGACAAAGCTTCGCAAGCAGCAACCGCAGCGCAACAAGCCGCGGGAAGCGCCGCAGTTGCAGCCGAGCAAGCGGCCGGCCACGCCGCCGACGCGGTCAAGAACGTCTTCTCGAAGCTGACCGGTCACTAAAGAGAGCTACATCACAGGCTGCCCTCGCTTAGCCGCCCTGGTTTGTCTTCGCGGCATCCTGGGAAAGGTCGGAGTATGCCGGTAGGTTGATGACCTAGCCGGCATAGGACCATCGCCCCGGTAGCGAGGTAGCCTATGTTCTCTCGTTGTGCCAAGGCAGCTTCGGCATTGCTCGTGGTCGCCCTCAGCGGGTGCGTCGGAACCGTGCCGGCGGCATCGACGGCGTCGGGACCGGCGCCGAATGCGGCCGCCGCTGCGTCCGCGCACCGCGCCCTCGGTGCGCCGGCATCGACCGCGATCCAGGGCGCGGGACGGAGCCCCAGTGCCCTGGGCGCGGCCCCGGCTCCGTTGCGGGCTTTTCCGGCACCGCTGCGGGCCTTTCCCGCGATCGGCAGCCCGAATGCCCCGAGCACGTCGCCCTTGTGCGCGTCGTCGGGCGCGGCGGCACCGCCGGGACCGCCGGGACCACCTGCGCCCCCGGGACCGCCTGCGCCGGCCGCCCCGCATGGGACTGCGGGCTGTCATCTGAGCGTGCGAACCGACGTTCCGGTGCTGCCGCCGGGGACGCCCGCGCTGCTGGTCAACGGGATGCTTCCCGGATGGCTCAACCAGGTGTATGACTTGCCGCCGCCCGACCCTTCGCAAGGCACGAACGCCACCGTCGCGATCGTCGTCGCGTTCGACGATCCGGTCGCCGAAGCCGATCTCGCCACCTATCGCACGACGTTCGGCCTGCCGGCATGCACGAGCGCCAACGGGTGCTTCACGAAGATCGCGCAAGACGGAAGCACGAACTATCCGGCCGTCGACTACGGCTGGGCCGTCGAAACCGCGACCGACCTCGAGACGGTGTCCGCGGTGTGCCCCGGCTGCAACCTGATGCTCGTCGAGGCGGCGAGTTCGAATATCCCCGACCTCGCGAGCGCGGTCGATACGGCGGCGGCGCGCGGTGCAACCGTCATCAGCAACAGTTACGGCGTTCCCGAAGCATCCGACAACGTGCAGTACGATTCGCACTACAACCATCCCGGCGTTGCGATCGTCGCCTCGGCCGGCGACCGCGGATACGGCGTCATGTTTCCCGCGTCATCGGAGTACGTCATCGCCGTCGGCGGTACGTCGCTCTATCAGTCGAACGGCGGGATTTCGGAAGTCGCGTGGTCGCTGACGAACAGCGGCTGCAGCGCCTACATCCCCAAACCGAACTATCAACACGACAGCGGCTGCCCGAACCGCACGATGAACGACGTCGCGGTCGTCGCCGATCCGGCGACCGGGATGGCCGTGTACGACAGCGTTCTCAACGGCGCGAGCGGCGGCGGATGGACGGTGATCGGCGGTACGAGCATCGGCGCACCGATCGTCTCCGCACTGATCGCGTTGGCCAAGCATCCGGATCACTATGCCGGCGCTCATCAGCTCTACAATCACCAAAACGACTTCTTCAACGTCACTGCCGGCAGCAATGGAGTGTGCTCGCCGGGGTATCTCTGCACCGCTGGGTTCGGCTACAACGGACCGACCGGGAACGGAACGCCGGACGGCTCGCAAGCGTTCAATTCGTGAACCACGCATCGCTCTGCGCGCGCCCCCGCATCGCGCGCAAGATGCGCCTCGCGTCACGGCGCCGCATCGTCGTCGTTCACGGCCGCCCCGGATGCGGCAAGAGTTTCGCCCTCGGCCGCCACTTCGCCGGCCTGCGCGAACCATGGGCGCTGTTCTGCCCGCGGGCCGAGCACGACGGCGTCGCGGCGTTCGCGCGCGGGTTGGCCGAGGCGCTGGCCGCAGTGGCCCCCGGCATCGTGCGGCTGCTGCCGTTTGCGTTCGCAAGCGCGCGCCGGCAGCCCGACCCTTGGGACACGATCGCGCTGTGGTTCGCCGGCCAGCTCGATGCGCCGATGGTCGTCGGCGTCGACGAACTGCATCGGCTCGACGACGAAGCGACGCTCGCGTTCCTCGCACGGCTCGTCGACGCAACCCCGCCCAAAGTGCGCTGGGCCTTCGGGACGCGCTCGACGGCGGCGCTCCCGTTGCCGCGCTGGCTCGCGTCGGGTTGGGCCGACGCATCGGTCGATGAGATCGCGCTCCGCGTCGAAGCGCAGGAAGTGCCGGAGTTCGCCGCTTGGCTCCACGCGGCGCCGGCATTCGTCGACTCGCTGCGCACGTTGCACGACGGCTCGATCGGCGCGATCGTCGACGGGGTCGCCGGCGCGGATACGGTATGGCGCCGCTTCGCGGGGCGGCCGGAACACGTGATGGCGCTCGCTGCGCTGCCGGAGATCGACCCGGCGCTGTTGGCGCATCTGCCGCCGGAAACCGTAGCTCTCTTCGACGAAATGAATGTCGCGCTGCCGGCCGTCTGCGCGTCCTCCGGCGCGCGTCAGCTCGATGAAGGCGTGCGAACGCGCGCGTACGCGATCGCCCATGCAAACGGCGGAGGTGCCGTCGATCGCGGAACGATGCTCGCGGCCCGAGCCGTCGAAGCCGCGGGCCGCACCCGGCAGGCCTTGCAACTCTACGTGAGCGCGCGAGCGCACGATGACGTCGCGCGGATCCTGGCCCTTCACGGCTTCGAACTGCACGAACGCGGGGCAGCCGACGTCGTGGCCGCGGCGATCTCGTCGCTGCCGCCCGAGGCCCGGCGCAGCAGCGCGATCGCGCTGATGCTCGAGGCGACCGACGAGTCGTTTCGCGGACGCTACGACGTGTCGGAGTCGTGGTTCGAACAGGCCCTGCGCCTCGCGCGCGACGAACGGCAGCGCCTTCGCGTCGACGTCGCCTTCGCGCTCGAACTGTTGCGGCGCGGGCGCGCCGACGCGTTCGAGCGGCTCGAAGCGCTGGCGCCCCTCGCCGCCGACGACGCCGCATCGGTGGTGATCCTCGCGTCGTTGGCGACCGCGCATGCGGCGGCCGGCCGTCTCCGGCAGGCCGAAACGTGCATCGCCGAAGCGCTGAACGCGCTCCCGAACGTCGACGACGTCGCGATCCGCGCGACCGTCCATCAGCGGTCCGCATTCGTCGCGCTCTCAGCCGGCGATGTGGCCGCTGCCGAACACCATGCAAACACGGCCGCAACCCTCGCGGCCGAGCACGGCAACGACGAATTGGTCGCGGTGGCGCGCAGCGTGTCGTACGTCGTAGCCGTTTCGTACCGCGACGATCAAGCCCGGGCCCTGGAGGCGCTGCGCCACATCGCGATCGCCGGCGCGCGCTTGGGGAGCGCGATCTTCCGCCGCTTCGCGCTGATCGGCACGTATCTCATCCACGCCGAACGTTGCGACGCGCGGGCCTTGGCAGCACTCGACGTCGAACTCGCCGGCGAAGAAATCGAAGCCAGCATGCAACACGTCGAAGAGGGGCTGTTGCCGGCGCGCGCGCTGCGTCTGTGCTGGCGCGGAGAGTTCGAAGCCGCGCACCAACTGCTGGCGTTCAGCGCCGGGCGGCAGCCCACTCCCGAGAGCCAGGCACTGCGTTGGGCCGAGGTGGCGGTCTACGCCGCTGCCGCCGGACGCGAGAGCAGCGCCGCCGGCGCGGTCGCGAAGGCGCAAGAGGAGCTGGCCGCACCGTGCGAGAGCCGCAGCGTCGAAACCTTGCGCGCCAATCTGCTCGTGGTGCTGGCGTTGCTGATGCTGGGCCGCAATCGCCAGGCGGCGCTCGCACTGGAGCGCGCCACGCCCTACGTCGAGCGCTGGCCGCGATGGGGCGCGCTCGCCGCCTTTTTGCGCACAGCCGCGCACGCCGGCACGTGCGATCCAGAGTACGCGCTCGCACTGATCGACGAAATGCACGCTGCCGGGCTCGGCGGCTGGGCGCGCATGGTGGCGCAGATTCCCGGCGCGCGGCTCGCGCTGCCGCTGGGAGCATGATGCACGCCTCCGGCCGATCGCCGCTGCCCCGCCCGCCGCTGCGGCGCGACATCGCGCGGGCGCTGTTCGGGGAGGCGTACGACGGCCGGCCGACCGTCGCCGGGCAACTGGTCGCGATGGCGTTCGCGCAGCGGCTCATCGACGCGCGTGACGGCGGGGGTTTTCTGCAACTCTCGCTCTGGGCCGAGCAGACGTGCGAACGGTACGGCACGTTTCCCGACATCGCCGCGCTGCTGCGAATGGCGTGTCCGGTGGCCCGCGGCGTGCTGCGCGCGCAGCGGCTGACGAGCGCATCGCTCGACAACGACCTGTTCGCTCTGAACGCGACGATCGCGAGCAAACTCGCCACGGTCGGCGTCGCCGCGGCGCACGAGACGCCGGAGCCCTCCGACGGCGTCGACGGAACGATCGCATCCTTGCTCGTCAAACTCGACGAGAACGATCCATTAAGTGCCGAACATTCGCGGGCGGTCTCGCTGTGGTGCCGGCGCCTCGCGCGCAAGCTGGGACTCTCGGAGGAGCGATCTCTTTTTCTCGCGCGTGCGGGGTTGCTCCACGATCTGGGTAAGACGACCACGCCGAAGGACATTTTGCTGGCGCCCCGGGCTCTGACCGAGGAGGAGTTTGCCATCGTGCGCGATCACCCGTCCGCCGGAGCAGCGATGGTTTGGGAGTTCGAGCGGTTGCGGCCCTTCGTTCCTGTGATCGCCCGCCATCACGAACGGCTCGACGGCAGAGGCTATCCCGGGCGGTTGGGACCCAGTGAGATCTCCGTCGAGGTGCGCGTCGTGACGGTTGCAGATTGCTTCAACGCGATGATCGGACGGCGACCCTATCGCCCGCCGATGACGCCGGCCCTGGCGCTGGACCAGTTGCTCGCCCACAGTGGGACGCAATTCGACCCGCAGATCGTCGATGCGATGATCGACATCGTCGAACATCCCGATGACTGAGCGCGGCTTCCGCGACTTCGATGCCGCCGCCGAAGGCATCATGGAGATACTGCGTTCCTCCGAGGTTGCGCAAGCCTGCTGCATCGCCCGGATGAGCGGCGGCGAACTGATCGTCACCCACGTTCACGGGCCCGCTGAGGTTCGCTGCGGCGAGGCGCTGCACTTGACGGCCGCCGCGCGGGCGCGTCTGATGCGCGGCGAACTGGCACGCACGGGGGGCGCCTTCCTCGGGGCGCCGCTCACCGTCAAAGACCAGCCGTACGGCGCGCTGTGCGGCTTACGGGCGGAGCGCGGCGCGGAGGCGGGCCGCGGCTCGCTCCTGACGGCCGCGCGCATCCTCAGCACGATCCTGACCAAAGAGCGCGAGGCCGAAGAATTGCTGCGGCGCGTCGAACGCGCCGAAACGGCGGCGCTCGTCGACGAGCTGACTGCCCTCTTCAACCGGCGCGGTTGGGAGCAGTTGATCGAACGTGAGGAAACGCGCGCAGCGCGCTACGGGCACGGCGCCACCGTCTTCATGATGGACATCGACGGCCTCAAGCGCGTCAACGATGAAGAGGGCCACGGAGCCGGCGACGCACTGCTCGGACGAACCGGCACCGTGCTGCGCACCGTCATCCGCGAACACGACGTCGCCGCGCGGCTCGGCGGCGACGAGTTCGCCGTCTTGGCGGTGCAGACCGACAGCGCCGAGGCGAGCCGGATGCACGCGCGCCTCGAAGCGGCGTTCGTCGCGGCCGGCATTCCGGTCTCGATCGGCTCCGCGCTACGCGAGCGCGCGGGCGGTTTGCGCTCGGCCGTCGCACGGGCGGACGCGGCGATGTACGCGCGCAAGAGCGAGCGCCATTCGCGGCGGCGCGACGAGGTCACATCGCGCCCGGCTTCATCTGCGACGGCTTGACGTTGGGGTTGGCGTCGGCAAACGCGCCGTCGGGATTGGGCAGCACCCACACGACCAAGTCCCACATCGCGGGATGGAGAAACACGAACTTCACCTGATCGGGGCTCGTGAGGCCCGGCACGCCGGCGCGCACGAGCGCAGCTTTGTTGGCGGCGATCTGGCCGTCGGTCGTGCTCAGCACGCCGCCCGCGTCGGTGAACTTCTGCACCGGCATCGCGCCGAGTTTGAGCGAACCGTCGGCAGCGGTGAACCCGTAGTGCATGTGCGCGCGCCGATGGAGCCAGCGCGACGGATCGACCGCATAGCCGAACAGGCTCGCGGGCGGACTGGGCGAGCGTTCCTCGAGCACCGTATAGTCGACCCCCAGGAGACGCCCATTGACGTCGTACCAGAGCTGGTTGGGGGTGTCGAGGTCGAGCGCATCGGCAACCTTCAGATTGACGTAGCTGATCGCGCCGGTATTGTCTTCGCCAGTGTACTGGAAGTAGCCGGCCGCCGACGCCGCTTTCAGCGTGCCGTAGCGCGCCGGGATGTCACTTTGCAGCTTGACGATGAACGGCTGTTCGGCCGGGCCGGGCACGGGCGATAACTTCAGCGCTGAAGCGCTGGGCGCGGGCATCGCGGGCGGTGACTGGGCCCCGGCGAGCGACGGCCAGAGGGCACACTGAGCAAGGAACACTAGAGCGGTCGATCTATACATGAGGCCTTCCCTTCTCGTTCGGTCCGGGTTTGACACACGATGGTTCCAGTGCCCGCTTTCCCACGGGCCGCGTGGTCTCCGTTCGGTGGGCACCGGCGGCCAAGGAGAGGAGGCGCGAGCCGGCGCCGCCTTGCATGCCGATAGAGAAAGGGTATGGAAGAAGTCTCGCGCACAAGGAGGACCTCCCGGCCCCACATGCGGCGATTGCGCGGAGCACAGGAAGCGGTAGAGGCTGCGGGACGGCTGCCTTTGCGCGAGCACGAGCTGGCGGCGCAGGATGCGGCCGAGCTCCTGTACTTGCACGGGATCGGCGGCCTCTTCGTGACGGCCGCCGCCGCGACGGCGCTTTGTCGCCATGGTCTCGGGAACGGCCCCCCGCACCGGCATTTGGATCTGGCTTGCGGCCCTGCTGCTGATCGTCGCCTTGCGCGCGATCGACGTCCTCGCCGGCCGCCGGCGGCGCACGCGCGAGGGGTGGGACGGGCGCGCGGAGATCCGGCGGTTCGGCTACGGCGTCGTCGCGACGGCGATTGCGTGGACCGCGATGCCGGTGTTGTTCTTTCACGAATTCAATCAGGTCGAACGAACGACGCTCGCGATCATCGTGTCGGCGATGGCGGGTGGCGCAGCAACCGTCTTGGCGGCTTCGCGCTGGCTCGCGATCGGCTACTGCGCGGCCCTGTTGCTCCCGTCGTCGATCATGTTCTTGCTCACCCCGAGCCGCGAGAACATGTTTCTGGGCTTCCTCGGCATCATTTTCTTCGTCGTCATCTCGGTGGGCTCGACGATCACGCACCGCGCGACGATGTCGGCGATTCGCCTCAACCGGGCCAATGAGACGCTCGTGTTCGAGATGGAGCGCGAGCGCGAACGGATCGTCGAGGCGCGCGCGCGTTTGCAGACCGTCGTCGACGGCGTCGCCGACGCGCTGATCTCGCTCGACCGCCACGGGCACATCACCGCGGTCAACCCGGCCGCATGCAAGCTCTTCGAGCGCCCCGAGAGCGCGTTGCTCGGAATCCGGGTCAGCATGATCTTGCTCGGAGCCGCCGACGTCGCCGGGCGCCGCCCGGGCGACACCTTCGAAGTGCTCGGGCAGACCGAACGCGGCACCGTGCCGCTCGAGGTTCGCGTCGGCGACGGCGTGCTGATCGCGCGTGACATCAGCGCACGCAAGCAGATCGAGAACGCGACCCGCGCGGCGCTCGATGCGGCCATCTACACCGCCGACGTCAAGGCGCGCATTCTCGCGACGATGAGCCACGAGATTCGCACGCCGCTCAATGCGATCGTCGGGCTCTCGGAAATGCTCGTGGAAGACGGCGTGAGCGGCGAAGCGCTCTCCCATGCGAACACGCTGCACGACGCGGCCAACACGCTGCTGGCCTTGATCAACGGCGTGCTCGACTTCTCGAAGATCGAAGCCGGCAAGATCGAGTTCGAGGCGACGGCGTTCGAGCCGCGCGTCATGCTCGAGGGCGCGCTCGCGATGCTCGACACGCTGGCGGCACAAAAAGACAACGTGCTGCAGCTCGACGTCGCGGCCGACGTCCCGCAGTGGTTGATCGGCGACCCCGATCGCGTCCGTCAGATCTTGACGAACTTGATCTCGAATGCGATCAAGTTCACGACCGAAGGGACGATCACGATCTCGGCCCGCATGTGCGGCACCGGCACCGATCCCGCGCTCGTCCGGTACGCGGTCACCGACACCGGCATCGGGATCGACCGCGACGCGGCGAGCCGTCTGTTCACGCCGTTCGCGCAGGCCGACGCATCGACGCAACGGCGTTTCGGCGGCACCGGGCTGGGCCTCTCGATCTCCAAGCGCCTCGTCGAGTTGATGCACGGCGAGATCGGGTTCGAATCGAACCCCGGGCACGGCTCGACGTTCTGGTTCCAGCTGCCGCACGCGCTCGCGGGCGAAGCGGCCGCGAGCGAAAGCGCCAAGACCGCCGTCCCGCCGCCCTTACCTCCGGGCCTGCGCGTCCTGGTGGCCGACGACAATCCGGTCAACCGCATGTTGGCCGAACGGCAACTCGCAAAGTTGGGATGCAGCGCGGTCGCGGTCGACAGCGGCCCCGAAGCGATCGCTGCCCTGACGGGCCACACTTTCGACATCGTGCTGATGGACTGCCTGATGCCGGGCATGAGCGGCTTCGAGACCGCGCGCGCGATCCGCGCCCGCGAAGCGGCGCACGACCGCCCGCGCATCCCGGTCGTCGCCTTGACGGCGAGTGTGCTCGAGGAAGACCGCAAGGCGGTCGCCGCGTCCGGCATGGACGGCTACCTCGCCAAGCCGGTCACGCTCGACCGCCTGCGCTCGATGCTCGCGCAGCACGCCCGCCCGCCGCAGCGCCAGGCCGCCGGTCCCACAGCCGGCCCGGCCACCGTCGAAAGCCAAAGCTAAGCCACGGCGCGGCGCCGCTGCGAGCGGCAAGTCTGGGAACGCGACCGTCGAACCGAGCGGCCATGAAACGACGGGGTTTTCTCGCGCTCGGCTTTGCGTTGGCCGTCACGCTGACAGGGACGCCCGGGCGCACGGCGCCCGGCGATCACGGGTGGACCCAACCGGGGATCCTCCGGTTCGCGGACCTCGGTGAGCCGCACTCGCTCGACCCGATTCTCGCGCGCGACACCCGCGACGAAACGCTCAACGAGTTCATGTTCGACTTTCTCGTCGGCGCCGACGCCCAAGACCGCCCCTTTGCCGAATTGGCGAGCGCGGTCCCGACGCTTCAAAACGGCGGAATCAGCCGCGACGGCCTGACCGTCACCTATCATCTGCGGCACGGCGTGCGCTGGCACGACGGCCAGCCGTTCACCGCGCACGACGTCGCGTTTTCGTATGCGGCGGTGGAGAACCCGCGCAACAACGTCGTGGGGCGCAGCAACTTCGACGCGGTCGCATCGGTCACGACGCCCGATCCCTACACGGTCGTCGTGCATCTCAAGCACCGCTCCGCGCCGATCGTGTCGGACTTCTTCGGAGACAGCGATCAGCCGATCCACGTCGTCCCCGCGCATCTCCTCGAGTCGCTCCCCGACCTCAACGAAGCGCCGTTCAACGCCGCTCCCGTCGGCACCGGACCGTTCAAGTTCGTTCGCTGGGATCGCGGCAACCGCATCGTGCTCGAAGCGAACGACGACTACTTCATGGGCAAACCCAATCTGCGGCGCATCGAGCTGCTCGATGTCCCCGACGTCACGACGCTGGCCAATCAGATTCGTACCCACGAGGTCGACCTCGGCGCGGTCGACTCGGCGACGTACCACGCGATGCTCGACGTGCCCGACGTCGCGCGGGCGCTCTTCCCGCTCAACGGCTACGTCAGCTACGGGTTCAATTTGGGCCGGCCGCCGCTCGGCGATCTGCGCATCCGTCAAGCGATCGCATATGCGATCGACAAAGCGACGATCGTCGAGAAAAACACGTTTGCTCTCGCCGTCGTGGCGACCGCCGACCTGCCGCCCGAAAGCTGGGCCCACGACCCCAACGTGCCGGTCTATCCCTACGACGTCGCAAAGGCGCGCGCGCTGCTCGACGCGGCGGGCTGGCGAACCGGTCCCGACGGCATGCGCCGGCGCGACGGTGCGCCCCTCGTCGTCGAGCTCGCGGAGTCGCAGGGCTCGGTGACCGGGCACAACGAGGACGTCCAGGTGCAGTCGATGCTGCGCGCCGTCGGCATCGACTTGGAGATCAGGCCCTACCAGCCGACGCTCTTGTCGGCGCCTGCGGAGGCGGGCGGGATCATCATGAAGGGCGCATTCGACATGGTCAATTACAGCTGGATCGCCGGCGCCGATCCGGACAACTCATCCCAATTCACGTGCTCCGCGCAGCCCCCGACCAACCTCTGGCGATACTGCAACGCTGAAGTAGACGCCGCCGAACGCGCCCAGCTCGACAGCTACGACGTCAGCGCGCGCAAACGCGCGTTCGCGATCGTCGAACGCCACGTCGCCGCCGACCTTCCCGCACTATGGCTCTATTGGCCGCGCCGCCGCTACTTGATGAACCCCGACTTTCACGGCTTCAACCCAAACTGTTGCGGCCCGGCCTGGAACGCGTATCGCTGGACGATTTAGGGTATACTCGAGCCATGGCTCTCACAGCGGCTCAACGGCCCATGCAGTACCGCATTTTCGGCCGCACCGGATTGCGCGCGTCGGAGTTGATCTTAGGGACGATGACGTTCGGCGACGCGTGGGGCGATTTCGGGGCGAGCGCCGGCGAGTCGCGCAAGATCTTCGACGCGTACGTGGAGCGTGGCGGCAACGTGATCGACACCGCCAACGGCTACACGGACGGGCAGAGTGAAACGATCGTCGGCGACTTCCTCAAGGGGCAGCGCGATCGGTTCATCGTGGCCACGAAGTACACGTTCAATCCGACCACCGACGATCCCAATGCCGGCGGCAACCATCGCAAGAGCCTCGTGCGCTCGCTCGACGCCAGCCTCAAGCGGTTGCAGACGGATTACGTCGACGTCTACTGGGTGCACGCTTGGGATTCCACGACGCCGGTCGAGGAGGTGCTGGCCGCGCTCGACGATCAAGTGCGGGCCGGCAAGATTCTCCATCCCGCCGTGTCGGACACGCCCGCCTGGGTGGTCGCCGAAGCGAACACGATCGCACGGCTGCGCGGGTGCACGCCGTTCTACGCGCTCCAGATCGAATGGAACTTACTGCAGCGCACGGTCGAGAGCGACCTGGTGCCGATGGCGCGCGCGTTCGATTTGCCGATCACGCCCTGGTCGCCGCTGGCAGGCGGCGTGCTCACCGGAAAGTACCGCAACGCGACGAACGGCGCGTCGAAGTCGGTCCGCGCGCAGTTCGCCAAACCCCTCGGGACGCGGGAGAACGCCACGCTCGACGCGCTCGTTGCGGTCGCCGGCGAAGTCGACGGGTCGCCGGCCCAAGTCGCAATCGCCTGGCTCCTCGCGCAAGGGCTCGACGTCTTTCCGATCCTGGGAGCCAAACGGCTCGATCAGTTCCTCGACAACCTGGCTGCACTGGACATCACGCTCGACGACGGCCAGCGGAAACGTCTCGATGACGCGAGCGCGATCGAGCACGCTTTCCCGCACGACTTCCTGCGCCGCGTGCTGAGCGACGAGTTGGGGCCGGCGAAGTTGTTCGGCGTGCCGCGCGCGCGCATGGCACTCCCAACTCACGTGCGGTAGCGCGTCACGCCGCGCGCGAACGCGGCAACGCCTTCACGAGCCAACCCGGGCATGCCGCGAGCAGGGCGCCTTGGATCGTCGCCTCGTTACGCTGGTACGCGATCCCGACGAAGATGACGGCCAATCCGATGAGCGTGAGGGCCAGCACGAAGATGCCCTGCTCGGATTTGAAATACTCGTAAGCGAGCTGACTGCAGTACGAAAAGATGCCCAGGCCGCCCGCGACGGTGAGGACGCGCCGCCCGAGCAACACCGACACGACGATCATGCCCAAGCAAATCAGGGCAAACGCCGCCAGGTGCCACTGGTTCTTGTCCCACAGGATCGTGATCCCGAACGCGAACGCCGACGTTCCGTAGAGATACAGCCAAAAGCCGTAATCTTCATCGGTACGGCGGTCGACGGCGACGGCGATCGACAGCATGACGATGCCGAACGCGATCGAGACCGTGCGGCGCGTGTCGAGCCACGCGTCGCTCCACGCGTCGGCGTGCGTGAACAGGCCGGTCGCGTCCATCGAGAGGAACCACAGCGCGAAGGCGACCGGTAGGTCAGGAACGGAAACCGCACGAAGCGCAGGGCCACGAGCCCGACGACGATCGTCGCGATCTCCATCGGCACCCAGCTCTTGTTGACGACCTCGTAGAACGCGGAGTACGAGCCGGGTCGTTCGCCTTCGTCCATCCGCCCGAGAGTTTGATCAGCCCGTACACGAGCAGCGGCGTGAGGCTCGTCGCGGCGGTCACCAATATCCCGCCCGGCCGGCGGGTTTCGGGCCGCCGGTACAGCCACCCGCCGATCGCGCCGAGCAGCACCATGTAGCAGAGCGCGAGCGCGACGATCTCCGCGTCGTTCGACCACACCTGGACCATGAAGAACGTCATGGCGCAGATGACGATCGCGCCGCCGAGATAGTACGCGACGTTCGCCGCGGTGAACGCCGCGCCGGGCGCGGAGGCGTGCTCCTGCTTCTCTAACTCGGCCCACAGCGCTGCGGCTTGCGCGGGATCGACGCCCACGCTCGCGGCGCGGGAAAAGAACTCGTCCCGAGAGACCTTCATTGCCGAAGTGGTTCGCGGCGGGGCGCGTTCGACCCACTCGCGCGCCCCTCGGGCAAGAAAACCTGGGCCTTGGCGGCCCCCTCGATCGCCGCTACAGCGCGACGGCGTCGAGGGAAATGAACGCGACGCCGGTCAAGAAGCGGAGCGGGGACGACCAAGCGATGGCCGTGAACGAGAACCGGGCCTGGGGAGAAAACGCGAGTTCGGCCTTGCGAAGGGCCAGTGCGGGCCCGATTCGCCGCCCCGAAAGGCAGGTTGCGGCATGACGCTCCAGATCCACGCCCTCGACCACGTCGTCCTCAACGTCGCCGACGTCGAGCGCAGCGTGGAGTTCTACGCGAACGTGCTCGGCATGCGCCCGGAGCGCCTTGCGGAGTTCCGTCGCGGCGCAGTGAAATTCGCCTCGATCCGGGTGACGCCGGACACGATCATCGACCTCTTCCCGCCCGCCATGCATCAAGGCCCGGCCGCCGGCCGTAACGTCAACCACATTGCGTTCGACGTCGACGCGTCGCCCAGTGAGATCGAACGTTTTCTCGACGAACACGCGATCGAAACGATCCGTAAATCGCCGAACAACTTCGGCGCCCGCGGGATGGCTCACTCGTATTACGTCCACGATCCCGACGGCAACGTCGTCGAATTGCGGACGTACCGGCCCTGATGGACGCGCCGAAAGCCGGCTACTCGGGGAAGACGCTCGCGCAAAAGCTCGGCATCGCGCCGAATTCTCGCGTCGCCGCGATCGACGCGCCGGCCCACTACGAAGCACTCCTCGGTGAGGCGGCCGGCTTCACGGTCGTGCGTCTCGGCCCGAGGCCGAAACGCAGCGCGACGTTCGATATCGTGCACCTGTTCGCTGCGCGCCGCGCGGCGCTCGAAAAGAACGTCGCCGGCGCGCTCGCGTGCGTCGCCGCGGGCGGCGCGCTGTGGATCTCTTGGCCGAAGAAGAGTTCGCCTCAATTCATCGATCTCACCGAGGACGTCTTGCGTGAAGTCGTCCTGCCGACCGGGTTCGTCGACGTCAAGGTGTGCGCGGTCGACGAGAACTGGTCGGGATTGAAGTTCATGAAGCGCCGGGTGCCGGCGAAGCCAGCTCGCTAGCGACCGCGACGTACCAAACCGCTTGCAGCGCGAACAGCGCGGCGAGCGCATGCGGGTTGAGCTGCCGGGTCGCAGTCAGCAGCGCGGCGACGGCGAGGGCCGATGCGATCCCGGCGATCCCGGTGATGCGAGGCCGGCCGGCGGTTCGTACGAGGCCGGCCGCCCAGCATAGCATCGCCAGGCACGTTGCCGCCAGGCCGAACTTCGTCAGGACCCCGATCGCGATTGCGAGCACGGTCAGGATCTGCAACGCCGCCGCCGTGGCGGCCGGTTCGGCAGCGGTGCGCACAGCCAGCATGGGGATCATGAAGCCGTCGATCAAGCCGGCCCCGACGAGCGCGGCCGCGCCCAGCGCGTACGTCACGAATCCGGCGAGCACGCCGGCACTGCGCATCCCCCGGCGCAGCGAGTACGCGGCCATCCCGTAGAGCAGGCCCGCGACGGCCAGGATCAGCGTGCCGTGCACGATCTCGTCGAGGGTCGAGAACGCGACGAGCCGGCGCACGAGTTCCTCCGGCGTGCCGGTGCGCGCCACGCTCGGATGGAACGCGATCGCGACGAGCGAGAGGATCGTCGCGGCGGCAACCGCGAGGCCCGCGACGCGGTCGCTGCGTCCTTCGAGGCGCGGTGAGAGCGAATCGGCCACGAGCATGCTCCTCTTTTCAAGCGTCGAACGTTCGCTCGAACCTAGCAGATAGCAATCACAAACGGCTGGCCCGCAGCCGCGACGTGTCCGCTTCCGGACACCGCGCGGCGATTGTCCGAAACGGGGGACAGACGGCGATGGCGACGACCGCCGACCGCAGGATCGAACGCACGCGCAGCAGCGTTCTGGCAGCGTTTCGCGCGCTGCTCTTCGAGCGTGGCTACGACGCGATTTCGGTACGTGAGGTCATCGAGCGCGCCAACGTCGGCCGTTCGACGTTCTACGAGCATTTCGCGAACAAGGAAGAGGCGCTCTACGCGACGCTCGAACCCGTGATGACCCCGCTCGCCGACGTCCTCTCGGGCGATACGTCGCGCCTGCCCTTCGCGCTCGAACACATTTGGGCGACAAAGACCGCGACGGCCGCGATGTTTGCCGGACCCGCCCGGCCGGTGATCGAGCGCTTTCTCGCCGACCTGTTGGAACGCCGGCTGGCGGCGCGACGCCGCCGCCACGGCGGCCCGGTGCTGCTTCCGCCGCGCACGGCGGCCGCGTTCCTGGCCGACCTGCAGTTGAGTTTGATCGCCCGCTCGCTGCACGGGCCGGATCGTTGTTCGGCGGCCGTCGCCCAAACGGCGCTCGTCGCAACGACCAACGCGGCCGCCGCCGCGCTGTTTCGCCCGTGACGGCAACCCGGCCGCCAACGCGTTAGCGCTACCCAGGAACCGCAAAAGGGATGGCGGTCATGCCGCGCGGTAAAGCTCACCCTCGCGCTTGTAGAAAGGTGACAGGATGAAAGCTCAAATGGCCGGGAAGCCCGGCTTCATCGCAGCCCTCGACCAGAGCGGGGGGTCCACGCCGGGCGCTCTGCGGCTCTACGGCATTCCCGAGACGCGCGTACAGCGGCGACGCCGAGATGTTCAAACTCATGCACGAGATGCGCGTGCGGATCATCACCGCGCCGGCCTTCACCGGCGAAAAGGTCATCGCGGCGATCCTCTTCGAGCGCACGATGGACGGCGAAGCGGCCGGCAAGCCCGTCCCGTCGTATCTCTGGAACGACCGCGGGGTCGTGCCGTTTCTCAAAGTCGACAAGGGGCTCGAAGCCGAAGCCGACGGCGTCAGCCTGATGAAACCGATTCCGGGCCTCGATCCGCTGCTGGAGCGCGCGAAGAGCCTCGGGGTCTTCGGTACGAAGATGCGTTCGACGATCAATCTGCCCTCGCCGACCGGCATCGCCGCGATCGTCGCGCAACAGTTCGAGATCGGCGCTCAGATCCTCGCCCACGGGCTCGTGCCGATCCTCGAACCGGAAGTCTCGATCAAGAGCCCCGACAAAGCGGGCGCCGAAGCGATCCTGCTCGACGAGATCACCAAGAAGCTCGACACGTTGCCCGCCGGGCAGCAGGTGATGCTGAAGCTGACGATCCCCACCAAGCCCGACCTGTACGCGCCCCTGATCGCCGACGAACGCGTGCTGCGCGTGGTCGCGCTATCGGGTGGCTACTCGCGTCCGGAAGCGTGCCGGTTGCTCGCCGAGAATCACGACATGATCGCGAGTTTCTCCCGCGCACTGCTCGAAGATCTGCGCGTTTCGATGTCCGACGCCGAGTTCGACGCCACCCTCAAAGCGGCGATCGACGAGATCTACCAGGCCTCGACCGTCAAGACGGTCGCCGCATAGCCGACCCCTAGCTGACGCCGCCCCGATAGCCGTCCAGCCGTGCCTTGCGATCGTGCGCGAGCGAGGCCGGCGGCGTCGGGTCGGGCGTCCAGTTGTCCCCGCCCGCGTTCTTCTCCCAGCCCGATTGCAGCGAACGGTACACGCCGTCGTCGGCGGCGTACACGTTCGTGTTCGGTCCGGGAACGGTGCGTGGTCCGTGCGCCGGAACCGCGAGCTGCGCCTGCGGCGCGGACCCCGTCGGGGTGTTGTTGTACGCCGCCATCTCGCGCGCGTAGTTCGTGTCGCTGAAGTTGCCCGGCGCCGGATGATATCCGAGCTGCGTGCTCACGCCGCCGTAGCCCGGACCGTAGTAGTACGCGGGGCCGTAGTATCCGTATGGGTACGTGACGGTGTTCAACGCGGCGAGCGTCGAGTAATAGTAGCTCGACGCGACCTGCGCCGAGACGTCTTTGGCGGGCAGATTGCGATACGTCTCGCGCGGCTGCGGCACGGCAGTCGGTTTCGGCGTCGGCGGCGCGGTCATCGCGACGCCGTGCCGGTCGTACACGTGAACGTACGTCACTTGATGGAGCGGCGAGCTCGCCGGTATCGTGTAGATCACGGCCGGGACGTACGTCGCCGGCGCCCACGGACCGCTCGCCGTCGAAGCCGTGAACCACACGCCCTCGGCGAGGGCGTAATACTGCGCCGCATCGACTTCGATGACCGGCGTCCGCGTGTTGACGGCATACTTCAGCGCCGTACCGGCGACCGGCGCGAACGACGGCGCGCCGCCGGTGTATTCGACGTTCAAGCTCGCGGTCGCCGGATCGGCGGTGGTGACGTGGGGAACTTGTGCTTCGGCCGCCGCGTACAGCGCTTGCGACGTGCCGGGTACCGAGGCCAAGACGCTGCCGCGCGGTCCGTCCTCGGGAATCTTCTTGAAGTCGGCCGGCAGATTCGCCGAAGCGAACGTCCACGGACCGTTGAGATTGGCGGCGCTGAACCAGCTGCCGCCCAGCAACACGTACCACAGGGTCGTGTCACGGTCGAAGAACAGATTGGTCGCGGTGTTCTTGACGAAGCGCAGCTGCGTGCCCGCAATGTCGGTGAACTGCGGCTGCCCGGCGATGAGGATCAGCGCGGACGGCACGGTGCTGACGAAGACCCGCGTGACGACCGTGCCGCTCGGCTTGGGCAGCTTGATCGCCGCGTGTAAGTTCTTCCATGCGCCGGTTGCCGGGATCTTCGCGAAGCTCGCCGGCGCCACCGTCGGCGTGAACGGGCCGGCGCCGCTCGGCGCCGAGTACCAGCCGTCTTTTTCGCGCAGGTAATAGAGCGAGGTCGCCGGGTCGTGGACGACGTCCCAGTCGGTATTCGTGGCGTAGGTCAATGCCGTCCCCGGGATCGGCGCGAACGCCGGATGCCCTTGAAATTGCACGAGGACGGCCGGATGCTGGCTCATGTAGATCACCGGCGGATTCGTCCGCACGGGCGGCTTCGGGCGCTGCGCCTTCGGGAGGCTCGCGAGCACCATCGCCAGCGGCAGCAGCGGCTTTCCTTCGACGTGCAAATTCGCGCGCACGAACGCATCGAGCGCCGCACCGTCACTCGCGCTTGCGGTCGGCCACGTCGTCGCTTGGATCGTCGGATTGACCAGTGACACGACGCCCGCGGGGACGTCGGCACTGGCCAGCGACGTAAACGTCAGCGTCCCGTAGGCGGGTGCGGCGCCGGCCGTCATCGTGACCGCGACCGCCGCGATCCCGGTCATCTCCCGGTATTGCGGCCACGTGCGCACCTGCGGCTCGTAGAGCACGATCGTTCCGCCTGCCGGAGCAATCGTCATCGGCCAAACGATCGGCGCCGTGCTCGGCGGCGGGCCCGCGGCCAGAAGCGGCACCGCCGGATTCAACGCCAACAGCAAGAAGGCCGCCATCATGACGCGGCAAGTCGCAGGAAATGTGCGCATTCTGACATTCGTTACGTTCGCATGCGCTGCCGACCTTCAGTGTCGCGCCGCCCGCGATTCTCACGGAATTTGAATTTCACCCGAACGTTGTTCGGAAATACTACGAGTGTGCCGGATAATCACGGCACGCCTTTTCACGTGCGACGCGGCTCACAGTGCCGTCACAGATTAGCACAAGAAACGAACCGTACCGTACGTCCACAGCACCTCACCGCGCAACGACGCGCTGGTCCGAAGAAAGCGAATGCCGTGAAGTATCGTCATCGTTCGAATTGCCGTAGCCCGATCGCCGCGCTCGGCTTCATCGCGCTACTGTCGGCGTGCAGCGGTCAGGGAGCGACGACGCTGCCGGCTACATCGAGCGGAACGGCTTCGAGCCAAACGTCGAGCGCGGTGCAGTCGCTCGCATCGCAGTCGGTCACGCCGCAGTCGGTCACGACGCAATCGCTTGCGACGCCATCGTCCGCGAGTCGATCGACGGCACCATCGGCCATCTCCTCCGGCGTATCGGCCCCGGCGCCGCCACCGTTCCCAGTCGCGCAGCTCAGAGCGTTCCGGCCCATCGGCGGGATCGGGCCCGAGGTGCCGAACAGCCCCGAGCTTCACCTCGCACCGCTCGCGTTCGGCGGACCCAACGACGCGCTCGTGTCGGGGCCCAATCCCAGGACGATCAGCAATGTCATCGCCGGCGGCACGGGATCGGGCGGCGTGAACGGCCAGACGACGGATCCGACGCTCTCGGCGTGGCTCTACGCCTTCGGGCAATTCGTCGACCACGATCTCGATCTCGAGCAGACCCTGTCGACCTCGACCCCCATCAACATCGCAATCCCCCCGGGCGATCCGTACTTCCCCGACGGCACGGTCATCAGCATGACGCGCGACACGCGCGACCCGGCGACCAACACGATCGTCAACACCGTCACCGGCGTGCTCGATCTCTCGCAGCTCTACGGCTCGGATCAGGCGACGGCGTCATCGCTGCAAAACTCCGACGGCACGCTGGCCTCGAGCGGCAACGGCCTCTACCTTCCCGTCGTCAACGACGCGTTCGTCAGCGGCGACGTGCGGGTGATGGAGAATCCCGAGCTGACCGCGATCACGACGATGTTCATGCGCGAGCACAACTTCTGGGTCGGCGCGCTGAAGAACCAACACCCGAATTGGAACGGTACGCTGCTGTACAACATGGCCCGGGCGATCACGACGGCCGAGTATCAGAACATCGTCTACACCGAGTACGTTCCGCACCTCGCCGGCCGGCTCGCACCCTACGCGGGTTACACCGGCGTCAATCCGCAGATCACGCAAGAGTTCAGCACGGCGGCGTTCCGCGTCGGGCACTCGCAAGTTTCCGACACCCAAGAAGGCCTCGACAACTCGGGCAACACGGTGTTCACGGAGAGCCTCGCCCAATCGTTCTTCAACACCCCGGAGATCGACGAGGCGAACGGGATCGATCCGCTGTTGCGTTCGCTCGGCGTCGACTTCGCGCAAGCGACCGACCCGTTCGTCGTCGCGGCGCTGCGCGACTTGCTCTCGGCGACGCCCGATCAGATGGACCTGATCGCGATCGACGTCAACCGCGAGCGCGACGTCGGGATCGCGACGCTCAATGCGACCCGCCGCGCGCTCGGGCTCGCGCCGTACGCGTCGTTCGCGCAGCTGACCCCCGACCCGGCGACCCAGGCCCTCTACGCGTCGATCTACGGAAGCATCGAGAACGTCGATCTCTTCATGGGCGGCCTCGCCGAGCGGCACGCATTCGGCGGCGTGGTCGGAGAAACGTTCGGCGCCGTCATCCGCGATCAGTTCGAACGGCTACGCGCCGGCGACCGCTACTTCTGGCAGAACCAGGGCTTCGATCCGAGAACCCAAGCGATGATCGCCGGCACGACGCTCGCGACGCTGATGAAGCGCGACACGGCCACGACGGCCGGCTTGCAGCCCGACCTGTTCGTTCAGGGGAATCTCTCGTCGGCGCCGCACCAACCGCCGCACGCGCTCCCGCCCGCGTCGGTCGACACGCACGGCCGCCGCCCCGTCTTCCACGGCGACGGCCCGTAGTGGTTAAGCCGTTCGGGCGCCGGCGCGCCGCGGAAGCTTCCAGTTGGGCCGCACGAAGTGGCACGTGTAGCCGTTCGGAATGCGCTCCAAGTAGTCTTGATGCTCGGGTTCGGCCTCCCAGAACGCCGCGACCGGCGCGACTTCGGTGACGACCTTACCCGGCCAGATGCCCGGAGGCGTTCACGTCGGCGATCGTGTCCTCGGCCACCCGGCGCTGCTCGTCGGAAGTGTAGTAGATCGCCGAGCGATAGCTCGGCCCACGGTCGTTGCCCTGACGGTTCAGCGTCGTCGGGTCGTGGATCTGGAAGAAGAACTCCAGCAGGTCGCGATAGGTGATGCGGCTCGGGATCGAAGAGGATCTCGATCGCCTCGGCGTGGGTGCCGTGGTTGCGATAGGTCGCATTGGCGACGTCGCCGCCGGTGTAGCCGACCCGGGTGGCCAGCACGCCGGGGAGCTTGCGGATCAGGTCCTGGACGCCCCAGAAGCATCCGCCGGCCAGGACGGCGCGTTCGGTTTGATTGTTCACGTCCCTTAGAACCCGCCGGCCGGCACTGGGGTTGTGGGCTGGGCGGCGCCGTGGCCGTGCACGGCGCGCCACCGCGACGGCGTCAGCCCGGTGAAGCGGCGGAACTTGTTCGAGAAGTGCGCTTGGTCGGAGAAGCCGGTCGCCACCGCGATGTCGCTCAACGGCCGTTTGGTCGTGCGCATCAGCTCCATCGCGCGATCGATCCTCACCCGCACGACGTGTTCGTGCGGAGTTCGGCCGACGCTGGCCCGGAAGGCGCGCGAAAAGTGCGAGCGGCTCAGGCCCGCGACCGACGAGAGCATCGACACCGAGATCGGCTCGCCGATGCTCTCCGCAATCGCTCCGTCGACGAGCCGGAGCTGGCGCGCGTCCAATCCGCGCGACCCGGGTTGCAGCGTGTTCTCGACGCGCGGCAGCTCTGCGCGCACCGAAACGACGAGCGTCGTTCCCCCGCTGGCCGGAAGCGTCAGCGCCACGTCGCGCTGGGCGAATCGTTGCCCCTCGCGCAGCGACGCGAGGATCGTGTCGATGACCGGCTGCAACTGCACGGCGATCGTCCGTTCGTCGGCGACTTGGCCCACCAACTCGTACATCGTCTCTCCTCTCCGCGCTGCGCTATCCGGCCGCGTAGCCGGCGACGTCGATGACGGCCTTGGCGAACGCTTGCGGAGCTTCTTGTGGAACGTTGTGGCCGACGCCGTTGAAGATGCGGTGCGCGTACTTGCCGGTGAATTTGGCGCGATACGCCGCGCCGTCGGCGTTGGCGCCGTCGAAGTCGCTGGCGATCGTGATCGTCGGGACGGCGATCGCGGGACCGGCGGCAAGCTTCGCTTCGAGCGCATCGTAACGCGACTCACCCGGGGCGACGCTGATCCGCCACCGGTAGTTGTGGATCACGATGGCGACGTGGTCGGGATTGTTGAACGCCGCGGCGGTGCGGTCGTAGGTCGCGTCGTCGAAGTGCCATTTCGGCGACACGATCGTCCAGATCAACTTGTCGAACGCGTAGCGGTTCGCGGTGTAACCGAGGACGCCGTTCTCGGTTGCGAAGTAATACTGGTACCACCAGCCCAGTTCGGCTTTCGGCGGTAACGGGCGCAGGGTGGCCGTGCGGTTCGTGATCAGATACCCGCTGACCGACACGAGCGCTTTGCAACGCTCGGGCCACAGCGCCGCGACGATGCACGCGGTGCGCGAACCCCAATCGAAACCGCCGACGATCGCCTTCTCGATCTTCAGCGCGTCCATCAGCGCGATGACGTCGAGCGCCACGACCGATTGCTGGCCGTTGCGGAAGGTCTTCTTCGAGAGAAACGTCGTCGAACCGTAACCGCGCACGAACGGCACGATCACCCGGTAGCCCGCCGCCGCCAAGAGCGGCGCGACGTCGACATAGCTGTGGATGTCGTAGGGCCAGCCGTGCAGCAAGACGACCGCGGGGCCGTTGACAGGCCCAGCTTCCGCGTAGCCGACGTTGAGCAAACCGGCATCGACCTGTTTCACCGGCGCGAACGACGCCGGCGGCGGTGCCGTCTGGGCGCCGGCCGAACGCAGCGTCGCCAGTTCGGCTGCGGCTAGCGCCGTGGCTGCAGTGCCCAAGAAGCGGCGCCGCGGATACGCGTCGGGTCGAGCGTTGATGGTCGTCATCCGTACATCTCCTCTGGGAAGCGCCGCACCGCCGCATACATTTCCGGGATGGCCAAGCGGAACAGCGTCAGCGCCTCACGGTCGCTCAACTTCAAAGCGGCGATCAAACGCGAGACGCACTGCGGCGACAAACGCACCGGGCGGCCGCACTTCGAACCAGCGATACCAGTCGACGGTGACGCCGATCAGCTCGGCGACTTCGCCGCGCCGTAAACCCGGCACGCGGCGGCGCTTCGTATCGGGCAGCCCGACGTCGCCGGGGTGCAACCGCGACCGGCTGCGCACCAAGAAGGCCCGCAGTTCGCTGCGGCGCTCCATATCGATGTCCCGTTCGACTTCTACCGTCTGCATGCGCCGATGGTAACGCTAACAGCCGGTGCCGTTACACCGACGATCTACACAGTTTGCCACACAGTTCGGGCCCTCGCCCATTGTGGCGTCAGAGACTGAGCGCTTCCTCGACCGCCCGGTCGAAGCCCAGCTGCGCCCCTTCGGCACTGAACTTCGCCAAGGCGCCCGGCGTCAGTTGTTCGCGCAGCGACGCCATGAGGATGTCGTAGCTCGCCTGCTCGTAGTAGCCGCGATAGCCGCCCCGCTCCCGGCACCATGCTTCGATGAATCCGGCGAGCCGCGCTGCGCCGGCCGCGCGCCCGTGCAGGGCGGCGATCGCGGCCAAATGTTGAATCGGCCGCCACGCGCTGTCGAGTTGCTCGAAGTGCGCGAGTTCCAGCGCGTCGCGCGCCGCCAGTTCGGCGGCTTCGACGTCGCCCAAGACCAGGCGTGCGGCGGCCAGCTCGGAGAGTGGACCGGCGGGGCTGACCGACTGCGTGCGCGCGTGACCGGCGCACACTTCGAGCAATTCCGCGGCGCGCCGGACGTCGCCGTCGGTGAACGCGAAAAAGGCTTCCCAATAGAAATGCGCGCGGAGATCGGGGTCGCCGATCGCGGCGCGCAGATCGTCGGCGGCCGCCGCATCGGCCCGCGCTTCGTCGAGCCGGCGCGCCAGCGCGCGAATCAGACACCGCGCCTGGAGCAGATGCACGTACTGGCGGGAGCGTTGCACGCGGGTCTCGTCGGCGAGCGCGAAAGCCCGTTCGATCGACTGCTCTGCGTCGGGGAACGCTCCCCGCAGGGCATGCTCCCACGCGACGTGAGCGTGCAGTGAGATGAGCCCGCGCCGGTCGCCGATCCGGTCGAACAGCGGAATGGCGCGCTCCGCCGCGGCGAACACGGCCGAGCCGTTGATCGATTGGATGTGCGCGCGCATCACGCCGGCGGCAACGAGCGGATACTGCGCGGCGTCGATGCGATCCAAGACCGCCTCGGCCCACTGCCGGCCCTCGATGCGCCGTTCCGGCGACATCCACAGGCCGCGCAAACCGCCGACGATGCGGCCGGCGAGCAACGCATCCTCGTCGCGGCCGGTCTTCAGCGCCCATTCGAGGGCTTCACGCGCATTGTCGATCTCGGGCCCGAACTCGTCGAGCCAGCGGCTCGGCGGAACTTTCGGATACGCTTCGCCGGCGCGATCGGCGACCGCGGCAAGCCAGCCGGCATGGGCTCTCGCCATCGCCGTGAACTCGCCGGCTTGCGCCAGTTGCTGCGCCGTGAAGCCGCGCACCGACTCGAGCATGACGTACCGGGCGCGGCCGTCGCCGAACACCACGGTGAGCAGCGATTTGTCGACCAGGAACGACAGCAGATCCAGCACGTGCGCGCCGGGAACGGTATCGTCGGACACACCGCTTCGGCAGCCTCGAGGGTGAAGCCGCCGCAGAACACCGCGATGCGCCGCACGAGGATGCGCTCGGGCTCGCTCAAGAGATCGTAGCTCCACGCGATCGTCGCGAGCATCGTTTGCTGGCGCCGCGGCAGATCGCGCACGCCGCCGGCGGTGACGAAATGCTCGTGCAGACGTTTGTTCAGCGCTTCAAAACCGAGCACCGGGACGCGGGTCGCTGCCAATTCGATCGCCAGCGGAATGCCCTCGAGCCGGCGGCAGATCGCGGCGACCGTGCCGAGCCGCTCCGCGGTGAGCACGAGGTGCGCGTCGCCGGCGATCGCGCGTTCCATGAACAACCGGAACGAAGCGTAGGTGCCGGCCTCTTCGGTGGTGACCGGAACGTTCGCCGGGACCCGCAGCGACGGCAAACGGTACACGGCCTCACCTTCGATCGCCAAACGTTCGCGACTCGTGGCCAGGATGCTGATGCCGGGGCACGAGCGCAGGATCGTCGCGGCCGCGGCCGCAGCCTCGCGCACCACGTGCTCGCAGTTGTCGAGGATCAACAGGAACGTGCGCGACTTGAGCCCGGCCGCGAGCGACGGCAGCGGATCGGCGGCCGGGGCGGGCGTTACGTCGAGCACCGAAGCCAACGCGCCGGCGACGAACGCCCCGTCACCGACCGGCGAGAGGTCGACGAACCAGATCTCTTCGTGCCCGGCACCGAGCAATCGCTGCGCGACCTCCACCGCGGTCCGGGTCTTGCCGACGCCGCCGGAGCCGGTCAGGGTGACGAGGCGATGCCGTTCGAGCAGCGCTCGGATCGCGGCGATCTCCTCGTCGCGGCCCACGAACGACGTCAACCGCACCGGCAGGTTGTGTCTCGCCGGCACGTTCGCGGACCGCGGCCATGACGGCCGCGCGCCCGTTCGGCGGCGGCCTCGAGCTCGGCATGCTGCGAAGCGGAGAGGCCCAAGGCCGTTGCGATCAGGGCGACGGTCCCGCGATAGGGTGCCCGGCGCGCCCCGCGTTCGAGCGCGCCGATCGCCGAGGCGCTGACGCGCGCACGCTCCGCGAGCGCCTCTTGCGACACGCCGGATGCCAACCGATGCCGCCTGAGCAGCTCCGAGAACGGCGTTGAGGATGCCAAACGATCCCTTTCTCCCGGGGCAATTCGACGGCGGCAGGGGCGCGAGCCAGCCGACCGCGCGCCGGGTTTGGCGCCGCCGACCGGGGTGGCCCGACTTACTCCTCGCACGAGGCGGCGCCGGAGCATCGTTGTGGCTATGGATCAGTCGATGGGACCGTTGCATCGCGTGAACGCCGGCGTCCTCGACGTCGCGTATCACGAGTTCGGATCGTGGACGGGCCGGCGGTTCTGCTGCTGCACGGGTTTCCGTACGACGTCCACAGCTTCGGTCGAGGTGGCGCCATTGCTCGCGGCGCGCGGCCATCGCGTGGTGGTGCCGTACCTGCGCGGCTTCGGGGCGACGCGTTTTCGCGACGACGGCATGCCGCGATCGGGCCAGCAGGGCGCGCTCGGCACCGATACGATCGCCTTGATGGATGCGCTGGGCATCGGGCAGGCCACGCTGGCCGGCTATGATTGGGGCGGCCGCGCAGCCTGCGTCGCCGCCGCACTGTGGCCGGAACGCTGCACGGGGCTCGTGTCGGTCAACGGGTATCTGATCCAGGACATCGCGCACGCCGCAACGCCCAGCCCACCCAAGATCGAGTGGGGGCTGTGGTATCAGTATTACTTCCAGACGGAGCGCGGGCGCGCAGGGCTCGCTGCCGACCGCAACGGCATCGCGCGCATCTTGTGGGCGAACAATTCGCCGGGGTGGCGTTTTGACGATGCGACCTTCGCGCGCAGCGCGGCCGCCTTCGACAATCCGGACTTCGTCGACGTGGTGATCCACTCGTACCGGCATCGCCTCGGCCTCGCACCCGGCAGTGCGCAGTATGCGGAGGTGGAGGAGAGGCTCGCAACGTTACCGCCGATCGCCGCGCCCACGGTCGCGCTCGACGGTGAAGCCGACGGGGTCGTGCCGCCCGACGAAGGCCGCGCTTCCGCCGCCTGGTTCAACGGTAAACGGCTATATCTTCGCGTCCCCGGCGCGGGTCACAATCTGCCTCAAGAGGCGCCTTCGATTTTCGCCGATGCGGTGACGCGGGTCGCCGCCCTGTGAGCGGCAAGAGCGGCGCCGTCCATTTGAGAAAGCGACGGTCATGAGCGTCTACGAAGAATTTCTCGCCTTGCATCAGGGCCCCGAAGCGTTCTTGATGCCCAACCCGTGGGACGGCGCGTCGGCCGTACTGCTCAAACGCGCGGGCTTCGCGGCGCTCGGCTCGTCGTCGATCGCGATCGCGTCGGCGCTCGGGCGGCGCGACGGATGGCATGCGGTGAGCCGCGAGGACGCGATCGCGAACGCGGCGCTGCTCGGGTCGTTGACGGGGCTGCCGGTCAACGGCGATCTCGAGGACGGATTCGGTCCGGAACCCGACGATTGCGTGGCCACCGTGAAAGCCTCGATCGCGGCGGGGTTGGCCGGCTTGGGCATCGAGGACACGACCGCCGATCCCGACGCTCCGCTCCATACGTTCGATCGCGCCGTCGCGCGCGTGAAAGCGGCCGCGCAAGCGGCCAAAGGCCGCATCGTGCTCACCGGACGCACCGACAATTATCTTTGGGGACGGCCCGATCTCGACGACACGATCCGGCGGCTCGTCGCGTTCGCCGAAGCGGGTGCCGACGTGCTCTACGCGCCGGCGCTGCCCGACCTCGATGCCATCCGCGCCGTCGTGCGCGCGGTTGCGCCCAAGCCCGTCAACGTCGTCGTCGGCCCGAGCAGCGGCGCCGTTCCGCTCGCGGAACTCTCGGCCGCCGGCGTGAAGCGCGTGAGCGTCGGCGGCGCGCTCTACCGCAAGTCGATGACGACCCTCGTCGAACTCGCCGACGCGTTGCGCAAGGGCGATCTCTCGGTGCTCGCCGGCGGCGTCACCTACGGCGAGATCGGGAGCCTGTTGCCGCCCGTCTCGCCGTAGCACGAAGCGGAGCAACGTTCGAGCTTTTCTTGCAAGCCACCGTGTAGGCTGCCGCGTTACCATTCGGCTTGAATGGAGATGCGATGAACCGAGTGGCTTTCGTGCTGTGCGCCATCGTCGCCCTAGCGGGCGTGATTCCCGGCGGCGCGCCCGCGTCGCAAGCGGCGGGATCGGCGGCTTCGATCTTTCCGCTGCCGGCGGGATATCGTCAGTGGCAGTTGATCTCGGTCGCCCACGAAGAAGGCAAGCTCAACGACCTGCGCGCCATTCTCGGCAACGACATCGCGGTCGCGGCCGCACGGCGCGGTGACCGTGGAGTATCCCGACGGCGCGATCGTCGCGCGCGTCGCCTGGAACTACGTTCCTTTAGCGGAGAGCGCCAGAGCCTTCGGCCAGGTGCAATCGTTCGTCGCCGGCGCTCCCAAGAACGGCGTGCAGTTCATGGTCAAGGACGCAAAGAAATTCGCCGCGACCGGCGGCTGGGGATACGCGCAGTTCGACGACGGCAAACCAGCCGGCGGGGAGACGGCCAACACGTGCTTCGCGTGCCACTCGATCGTGAAGGCTCGCGACTTCGTCTTCAGCCGTTACGCGCCGTGAGCAGATCCGCGAGAATCCAGGCGGAACCGGCGATCCCGAAGGTTTCGGCGGTTTCGCTCCAATTCGCGTGACTGTGAGGGTCCAAGAGGAGCAACGGTATCCACACGACGACCCCAAAGCTCAGGAGCATCACCGTCAGCATCCGGGCCGATAAAAGCGAGCGCCGGCCGACGAGCAGCGCCACGGCGCCCAGCGCGAAGAACACGGTCGTCGCCACCGCCCAGAACGTCTGGTTCGGTGGAAGCCACTTGGGCACGAGCGTCGCGGTGGCGCCGAGATACACGGCTTGTTCGATCGTGAAGGACGCGACGCAGATGCCGAAGAGGATCGCGCCCACCCGGCCGATCGCGGCCGTCGTCCAAGCCGAAGTGCGCCGCGCGTAGACGATCGCGGCTCCGGTGAACAGCGAGAACTGCTCGAAGAAGTTGCCCCAGCGATCGTAGACTTGCGGTTTGGCGATGATGCGCGGCACGTAGAGCACCGCGAACGCGAGATACACCACGCTCAAGACGGCTGCGCCCGCTTTCGCTGCCGGGCGGAACTGCAGCGCGACGCCGCCGGCGATCTGGGCGAGCGCCGCGACGTAGACGAAAAGCGTGCCGTCCGCATGCCACGCCAGCGTGACGAGGCCGGCGGCCGCTGCCGCGGCCCCGAACAGATGACGGCCGAAGTCCGAACTCCGCGAGGTCAGCAAGGAGGCGCGTCCCCACTCGAACGTGATCGTCCCAATGATGCTTCGAGTCGCGCACGCGCTGATGGTTCCTGCTCTAGCCTGCGCCGTAGCCCGCGCAGCGCTGGCCGCGAGCGGCGCCGGGTTTACGGCCAGGTCGAAAGCGGTGCTTGGCATCTCGTGCGCTGGCCCGACGGCCACTACGACGTGCAGCGCGTGACGGTCGATCCCGCGCGTCCGCTGGTCGCGACGCGCCGATCCGCATGTCGCCGTTCCCGGGCGACGACGGCGTCTACTTCGGCGGTAACGACGCCGACAAGGCGCCGGTTCACAACACCGCCTGGATCGCTCGCGCGCCGCTGGAGTCCCTGCTCCACCCGAGCCCGTAGACGGCATGGCCAAGGCGGTGAAGCGCCGAACGAACGGGGCGTGGCGTCGGCGTCCCAAGCCTTGCAGCGCGTGCGTCGTTTGTGTCTCCGGTTCCCGGCCGCGACGGAACGCGCGAGCCACGGGATGCCGTGTTTTTTCGTGCAGGACAAGAAGACGTTCGTGATGTTCGCCGACAACCATCACGGCGACGGCCGGCTCGCGATCTGGATCGCGGCCGCACCCGGGGCGCAAGAGGCGCTGACCGGCGCCGACCCGGCGCGGTTTTTCCGGCCGCCCTACGTGGGCGTGCGGGGCTGGGTCGGCGTGCTGCTCGCGGGACGCCCCGATTGGAACCACGTCGCCGCGCTGATCGAGGAGGCGTATCGCGCGGTCGCGCCCGTGCGCCTCGTGCGCGAACTCGACGCCGCGGGCACGCCCTCAGTCTAGGCGCGGACGGCGCAGCGTGAACGATTCGAACGCAGCGAGCTCGCCGTCGTTCCCGACCACGTCGTAGTAGGTGACGGCGAGGCTCGTGTAGCCGCCGCGCGAGCCCGGGTCGAGCCGAAATTCGGCGAACCCGTACGAGTGCGCGGCGTTGCGCACCGCCGACCACGGCGCGTCTTCTCTCACGTACACCGGTGGACGCTTGCCGGTCGTCGCATCGGGCGGCCCGACCGCGGTGATCACGCGGCACGCCGGCGGGTTGAAGAACAGCTGATTCGACGGCACCGACGTCCCGCCACCGCCGATGACCATGTGCACGGTGCCTTTGGTCGTGTCGATCACGTCGGTCGCGGTCCCGGCCGGAATCGGCGTCAGCGTGTCGTTGGCTTGCCGGCCGCGAATCGGGTGCGAACGTTCGTAATGGTGTTCGTGCCCGCACACGACCAGATCGACGCCGTACTTGTCGAACAGCGGAAGCCACTCTTGGCGAATGCCGAGGTCGGCGCCGTTGAAGAGGTCGACGGTGGAGACCGCCACCTGATGCATGCACACGACGACCCAATCGACGCCGTGGTCGCGGCGCGCCGCCGCCAGTTCGCGCTCGAGCCACGCTTTCTGCGCCCCGGCCGAATACCCGCGCACGTACGAGTTGCCGCCGTCCTGATACGCGACGTCGTCGTTGGCGATGCTGATGACGCGCATCGAGCCGGCGGTGAACGCGTACCACAGTCCGCGCGTCACGTCGGTCTGGCCGGCGGCCGGCGGCACGGCGAAGTACGTTTGATACGCGCGATAACCGATCGGCCCGTTACCCAGCTCGTTCTCATGGTTGCCCGCCGACGGCATCCACGGCCGGTTTCGGGCGCTGCGCGTGTTGTTGGCCCAGAAGTCCCACCACGTGCGCACGCGATCCTCGGCGAGGTTGGCGTAACACAGATCGCCGTTGAAGAGATGGAACAACGGCCGCAACCGCTCGACGCCCAGGGTCGTGTCGCGCCCGGCCGGCGAGCCGAGATTGTCGTTGACGTACGGCGGATTCGGCAACGTGACCCCGGCCGGCGGCGCGTACTTCTTGCCGAGCGTCGGCGTGCCCTGATCGCCGAAGCTCGTGAAGGTGAATGCCGCGCGCCCGCGCGGCGCGGTGCGAAAGGTGCCGAACTCCGGCGCCGCGCCGTCGTGCAAGGCCGCATACATATAGGCCGTGTTGGGCTGCAGCGGCTTCAGGCTCGCGTGATACGCGTACACGACGCGGCCGGACTTCGCATCGGTGTAGTCGACCGCTCGCGCATCGGCGGTGCGCTCGAGCTTTCCGTCGAGAAGGCCCACCACGACGCGCGGCCGGCGAACGGGCTGCAGCGTGTGCCACGAGACGACGATCTCCGACGAAGCGTCCGCACCGAATTGCAAGTGCAAGCCTTGCACGGGAGGCACGGGCGATCCCGTGCCCGCAACGACGGCCTCGGCCACCTCGGGGGCGATCAGCGACGCTGCCGCCACGCCGATGCCCGCCGCGGCGAGCAGTTGGCGCCGGCTGAGTGCGGTGGGTTCGTTGTCGAATTCGTACATCGTCGTCGGCTCGGCGCGCGTTTCGCTTCCGGGCTCGGCCAACCCGCTGCCAGGTTATGAGCCGTTAATACTCGCGGCGAGGCTGAGCAGGTTTTGCGGAGTGACGCGGATCAGCCCGCCTCGCGGGCTGTCGAGGTCGGCGATGAGGAGGAATGCGATCGACGCGACCAACGGCAGGATCAGCAGCGCCATCGGCCGGCCCTTGACGCGGTGCGAGCTATAGCCCACCAGCGCATTGGCGCTGATCGCGATCAGCACCATCAACCACCACGCAGCCGGCGGAATGCGATTCCACCAGGCCGCTTGCGTGTAACCTTGCGAATTGAGGACGTCGTTCATGCCGGCGAGCACGAGCGCGTTGACCGGCGTCGGCTTCGCGAGCGACGGGCTCCGCACGGCGTCCCAGAGCTTCGTCTGCGTGGCTGACGTTTCGCGGTTGATCGTTGCCAGCCGTCGATCGTCGATTTCCCCGTAAAACGCGATCCTCAAGCCGAGATACTGTTTCAGCAACGCGCTCGTCCGCGCGGCGGCCTCAGCCGGCAAGAGTTCGGCGCGCACGAGTTCCGTGCCGATCGCATTGGCTTCTGCCTCCTCGAGCGTCTTACGCTGATCGTAACGGCTGGCCGCCATCGAGAAGCTGAAGCCGATGATGAGGGCCAGGAGCGTGAGCGTCGCGCCGATGATGGTCGCATAATCCGCTTGCTGTTCGGTCGTGAGATCCGACTTTCGCACGGATCGGGCAATCCAGGCCGCACACCACAAGATGACCAGCGACAGAGCGAAAATGACGAGCGGATGTTGCGCCAGGCGAAGCGACGGCACGACCATCGTGCGCACTTCGTCATGCGCGAGACGGAACTCTCGCGCGGTGCCGCCGGCGATGGCGATAGGCTCGATGGCTCGGAGGGCTCTCGCGTCGAAAGACGCACGATACAGATCGCGACGTGAACGTGCAGAAGGGGTGCTACGATATGCCGAAGGCCGTCCAGATCTCCGCATACGGCGGAGTCGATCAGCTCCAAATCGTCGAGGTTCCCAAGCCCGAGCCGAAGCCCGATGAAGTGGTGGTGCGCGTGGTGGCCGCAGGGACGAACCCGGGCGAGATCTCGATTCGCGAGGGCTTGCTGCACCATATGTTCCCGAAGGACTTCCCGTTCGGACAGGGCAGCGATTTTGCGGGCCGGATCGACGCGGTGGGCTCCGCCGTCGAGGGGTTGGCGGTGGGCGACGAAGTGCTCGGCTGGAGCGACCAGCGGACGTCGCAGGCTGAGTACGTCGTAAGCGCGGCCGCGCGATTGATACCGAAGCCGCCGCCGCTCGACTGGTTCCGCGCCGGCAGCCTGTACATCGTCGGGACGACCGCCGTCGGAGCCACCCGCGCCGTGTCGTTGAAGCCGGGCGACGTGGTGGCCGTCAGCGGCGCAGCCGGCGGAGTCGGGTCGCTCGCCGTGCAGCTCGCGCGGCGCGAGGGGGCGCGCGTCCTCGGCATCGCGAGCGAGGAGAGTGCCGGCTTCCTGCGTTCCGTCGGGGTCGAGCCGATCGCCTACGGCGACGGCCTCGCCGAGCGGTTGCGGGCAGCCGCCCCGAACGGCATCGACGCCTTCGTCGATCTCTTCGGCGGCGGCTACCTCGAACTGGCCGTCGAGCTCGGCGTGGCGCGCGAGCGCATCAACACGATCATCGATTTCGCCGGGGCGCAGAAGTTCGGCGTCAAGACCGACGGCTCGGCCTCGGCCGCGTCGCGCGAGACGCTCGCGTTCGTCGCCGACCTGGTCGCGTGGGGCGAGATCGTGATGCCGCTGACCGCGATCTATCCGTTCGCGTTGCTGCGCGACGCCTACGTCGAACTCGCGCGGCGCAAGGCGCGCGGCAAGATCGTGCTCGCCTTCGATCCGGCGATCACGGAAGCGATTCGGCCGTCCCTGAAGCGAGGGCTTTGAACTGCTCGAACCCCTCGTGGACGATCTCGACGAGTTCGCGATCTGACGGATCGTCGACCCAGCGCGCGAACCCGACGTAGAACGCGGCGATCCCGAGGTCGGCGGCGAGGCTTGCGGCCGGCTCGGGGACGCCGCGCTGCTGCAAGGCCGCCGCGAGCGCGGCCGTGAGCGTCGCGCGCTTGATCAACTCGCGCTCGCGCAAATCCGGATGTGCGGCGACGATGCGCGCCCGCTCGCGGGCCAGCGCGCGCCGTCCGTGCATGAGGGTCGCCGCCGCCTCGACGGCGATCCGGACGGCCTCGATCGTCGGGACCGCCGGCGGCACCGCCTCGAGTGCGCCCAGCAGCTTCTCCTGCAACACCGCCGCGCCGCCGAAGAGCACTTCGCGCTTGTCCGCATAGTGGCGAAAGAACGTCCGCTCGGTCAGTCCCGCTCGCTCGGCGATGTCGGCCACCGTGGTTTGGTCGTAACCGCGGTCGAGGAACAGTTCGAAGGCGGCCTGCTCGAGGCGGCCGCCCGCATTAGGTTTCCACCGGCTCATTCTCCCTATCATACATGATGACAGCGACTGACATATCTGCTATTATCCATGTCAGTTACTGTCATCACTGGGAGAAACGTCCACACTATGCGAGTTTTTGTTACCGGAGCCACCGGGTGGGTGGGGTCGGCCGTCATCGAGGAATTGCGGGCCGCGGGCCATACCGTCGTCGGGCTGGCGCGGTCGGACGCGGCCGCGGAGACGCTCGCGGCGCGGGGCATCGCCGTTCGGCGCGGGAGCCTCGAAGATCTCGAGAGCCTGCGCGCCGGGGGCGGCCGAGGCCGATGCCGTCGTCCACACGGCCTTCAATCATGATTTTTCCCGCTTCGCTGAAAATGGCGCGGCGGAGCGGACTGCGATCGAGGCGCTGGGCTCGGGCTTGGCCGGCACGGGGCGCCCGCTCATCGTCACGTCGGGCGTCGCGCTGCTCTCCCCGGGACGGGTCGTCACCGAGGACGACGTGCGCGATCCCAACGCGGAGGCGCTCCCGCGCAATCCCGAGAGCGCGGCGGCCGCCGTTGCGGCGCGCGGGGTGCGGGTCTCGATCGTTCGGCTGCCCCCTTCCGTGCATGGCACGGGCGAGAAGCACGGCTTCATCCCGACCGTCATCGGGGCTGACCAACAGCATGGGGTGGCGGCGTATATCGGCGACGGAGAGAATCGGTGGTCGGGCGTGCACCGCCGCGATGCGGCGCGGCTGTATCGCCTCGCCCTCGAACGGGCCGCCGAGCGCGCCGTGTATCACGCCGTCGCCGACGAAGGCGTGCCGTTCAAAGCGATCGCCGAGCGTCATCGCGCGCCGCTTGAACCTTCCGCTGTCAGCGTGTCGGGCGAAGCGCATCGAGGCGCACTTCGGCTGGTTCGCGCGCTTCGCGCAGATCGACGCGCCGGCCATCGAGCGCCAAAACGCGCGCAGAGCTCGGCTGGCAACCGACCGAACCCGGACTGCTCGAAGATCTCGACAGCGCCGCGTACTTCCCGTCCGAACGCGAGCCGCACGCGGCGACGACGTAGGCGCTACCTAGCAGCAGCGCGCGGGTAGCAACCGCGCGCTGCTGACGCCCTGCCCGCTACGACGCCGGGAGCGTACGATCGCCGCCGTCGAGCGACTTGACGCCGGCCGGGACCTTCTCGCGCAGGACGGCTGCTACCGCGCGGAGGTCGCCGGCCCGCGTTTCGGTTTCGCGCCAGACGAGCGCGATCGTGCGGCCCGCGCGCGGCTCGTCGAGTTCGCGATAGGCGATCGTCCGCGCATCGACGTGTGTTCCGCCGCCGCGAGCAGCGGTATCACGGAGATGCCTTCGCCCGCCCCGATCATGTGGCGCAGCATCTCGAGCGAACTCGCGTAGCGGCTCTGGCTGGGCAGCGGGCGTGGGTGGCAGAGCGAGAGCGTTTGATCGCGAAGGCATGGCCGTCTTCCATCAAGAGCAGCGGACCGCGCTTGAGGTCGCGCACGGTCGACGCGCGGCGATTCGCCAGTTCGTGATCGCTCGGACACGCGAGCCGGAACGGTTCGAAGAAAAGCGGCTCGGCGACGAGGCCTTCCATGGGCACCGGCAGGGCGACGAGCACCGCGTCGAGGTCGCCGCCGCGCAGGCCCGCGAGCAGTTCGTCGGTCGTCGCCTCGCGCAAGCGCAGCGCGAGCCGCGGAAAGTGCGCGCGGCCGAGCGCGATGACCGACGGCATGTAGTAGGGCCCGAGCGTCGCGATCACGCCGAGACGCAGCTCGCCCGAGAGGGGCTCCGCGCTGCGGCGCGCGTCTTCGAGCAAACGCCGCGCATTGCCGAGTAATGCTTCGGCTTGCGCGAGGATCGCCTCGCCGCGCACCGTCGGCCGCACGCTGCGCTTCGTGCGTTCGAACAGCGGGAAGCCGAGGATCGATTCGAGCTTGCGGACCTGCTCGCTCAAGGTGGGTTGGCTGACGCCGCACTGTTCCGCCGCGCGCCCGAAATTGCGCTCGCGAGCGACCGCGACGGCGTATTCGAGATCGCGCAGCGACAAGGAAGAGGCAACGACCGGACGCATCCCGACGAATAATAGGAATTGCCTTTCAAAACCTTCTGATAAATCGAATTTACTTGGCGAAGAAACCGTGCTACCGTCAGTCTATCCCGATGAACTGCCGCCCGCAGCGACGGCGACGTGATGGAGGAATGATGAGCGCAACGGAAACCGAGAAGACTTCAGGTGGGTGCCCGGTCGACCACGGGAAGCCCGCGGGCACGCACATGCCCGAAGGGCTGATGACCAATCGCGACTGGTGGCCCCACCAGTTGGACCTGAGCGTTCTGCATCAGCATGCGCCCGCGTCCAACCCGATGGGCGCGTCGTTCGACTACGCCGAGGCTTTCAAGCAACTCGACATGGCCGCGCTCAAGCGCGACCTGGCGGCGCTGATGACCACGTCGCAGCCCTGGTGGCCAGCCGACTACGGCCACTACGGACCGTTCTTCATTCGCATGTCGTGGCACGCCGCGGGCACGTACCGCATCGCCGACGGCCGCGGGGGCGCCGGCTCCGGGACGCAGCGGTTCGCGCCGCTCAACAGCTGGCCCGACAACGCCAACCTCGACAAAGCGCGGCGTCTGCTCTGGCCGATCAAGCAGAAGTACGGCAACCGCATATCGTGGGCCGACTTGCTCGTGTTGGCCGGCACGGTCGCGCTCGATTCGATGGGCTTGAAAACGTTTGGATTCGGCGCCGGCCGCGTCGACGTGTGGGAGCCGCCGGCCGACATCAACTGGGGCGCCGAGCACACCTGGCTCGGCGACCAGCGCTACTCGGGCGATCGCGTCCTGGCAAACCCGCTCGCGGCCGTACAAATGGGCCTGATCTACGTGAATCCAGAAGGGCCGAACGGCAATCCCGATCCGCTCGCGTCGGCGCGCGACATCCGCGAGACGTTTGCGCGCATGGCGATGGACGACGTCGAAACCGTCGCGCTGATCGCGGGGGGACACACGTTCGGCAAAGTGCACGGCGCCGCCGATCCGTCGAAGTACGTCGGGCCCGAACCCGAAGGCGCGAGCATCGAAGAGCAGGGTCTGGGCTGGAAGAACACCTTCGGCACCGGCAACGGCGACGCGACGATCACGAGCGGCCTCGAAGGCGCGTGGACGGGCGCGCCGACGCAATGGGACAACAGCTACCTCGACAATCTGTTCAACTACGATTGGGAGCTGACGAAGAGCCCCGCCGGCGCGCACCAGTGGACGCCCAAGGATGCCTCCGCGCAGGGGACGGTGCCGGATGCGCACGATGCGTCGAAGCGGCACGCGCCGATGATGCTGACGTCCGACCTCGCGCTGCGGATGGACCCGGCCTACGCGCCGATCGCGAAGCGCTTCCACGAGAACCCGGCCGAACTCGCCGACGCGTTTGCGCGCGCGTGGTTCAAGCTGACGCACCGCGACATGGGGCCGCGCTCGCGCTATCTCGGCGCAGACGTTCCTGCCGAGGAACTGATCTGGCAAGATCCCGTCCCCGCCGTGACGCATCCGCTCGTCGACGAGCGCGACATCGCTGCGCTCAAGAGCACGATCCTCGCGTCGGGCCTCTCGATTTCGCAGCTCGTCTTGACGGCGTGGGCTTCGGCCGCGACCTATCGCGGCTCGGATAAACGCGGCGGCGCGAATGGCGCACGGCTGCGGCTCGATCCACAGAAAGATTGGGCCGTCAATCAGCCGGCGCAATTGGCGACCGTGCTGGGCGCGCTCGAGAAGATTCAGAGCGAGTTCAACGCCGCGCAAGCGGACGGGAAGGTGGTCTCGCTCGCCGATTTGATCGTCCTTGGCGGCTGCGCGGCCGTCGAACAGGCGGCCAAAAATGGTGGGCACGCGGTGACGGTGCCGTTCACGCCGGGCCGCACGGATGCGTCACAAGCGCAGACCGACGCGCATTCGTTCGCGGTGCTCGAACCGGAGGCGGACGGGTTCCGCAACTATCTCAAGACGCAGTACACGATGCCGGCGGAAGCGATGCTGGTCGATCGCGCCCAGCTGCTGACGTTGTCGGCGCCGGAGATGACGGTGCTCGTCGGCGGTCTGCGCGTCCTCAACGCCAACTTCGACGGATCGCGGCACGGCGTGTTCACGAAGCGGCCTGGAGCGCTAACGAACGACTTCTTCGTCAACCTGCTCGACATGAGCACGACGTGGAAGCGCTCCTCGGACGGCGAAGACGTCTTCGAAGGACGCGAGCGCGCGACCGGCGAGCCAAAGTGGACCGCCACCCGCGTCGACCTGATCTTCGGATCGAACTCGCAACTCCGCGCCCTCGCAGAAGTCTACGCCAGCGACGACGCGCAGGAGAAGTTCACCCACGACTTCGTCGCTGCGTGGAATAAAGTGATGAACCTGGGGCGGTTCGATCTCGGGTGACCTCTCGCTAGAGTGGTGATAGATGGAGAGCCCGGCACTTGCCGGGCTCTCTGTCATTAGCAACGGACTCTACTTCCTGCAGCCGGACCGCGCAACGGAGGAAGCATGCAGTCGGCGACGCTCTACGTCTTCCGCTTCGCATAGGCTTTACTCGCGAAAGCCCAGCCAGAGCCCCTGGGCGTCTGAAGGTCGCACCCAGATCGTCCTTGGCCCGCAATCCGCTACGCTTCGAAATTCGATATGGTTCCGTTGTAACGTCGTGCGCGCGGCTTGCATGTCATGCACCAGCACTAACGCGCCGACGATCGAACGCGTTCCCTGTGTTTGAGCGGTCGAGGGGATCGCAAACACCGTGCCGTCCCGGAACGCGAACACCTCGGCGGCCGGTGCGAACGGAGCGCAGACGCGCACAGCGCGCGCCGTCGCTCCCAACGCCGTCAGGAGGCGGCGCTCCGCGAGCGAAGCGGCGAGGTAGATCGCTTCGAGATGATAGGCGCTATTCGGATGCTCGAAATATTCCGGGCGGTCGGTCGGAGATGGCTCACGATCGGCAAAGAACAGCTGATGCGCAAAGGCTGCCTGGGAAAAGGTGACGATCTCACCGTCGTTCTTCGGCTCGAGCCGCAGAGCGCTGAGGCGCGCCGTCAACGTCGTGAGATTCGGGCTGTAGAGACTGAACGACTCGGGCCCGTCCCCGCCTTTCAAGAATGCAACGTACTCGCTCGTGAGGCGGTCGACGGGGACGCGGGCCGTGATGAGCTCGATCTCGGTATGATCGGCAAACTTGATGTGCGCATTGAGGATGCCGTCGTCGTGGTGCCGCCCCGGCTTGATCACGAAGCCGAGACGCTGAAAGTCTGCCTGAGCTTGCCGAAGGTCGTGCACCGCGACCGGCACATGGTCGATTCCGCCCACGATAGGAGCCAAGGGCGCCGCAGCCAACAGGATCGTGGCAGCGCACAACCCGAGCAGTCGACACGGTGCATGCACGTGGGACCATTTCAACATCCGACATCATTCGCGTCACGCAAGTCACCTCACCCGTAAGTCACAGAAGGATCCCATGCGAGCGTATCTCGCGACGATCGTCGCAGCCTTGACGGTCTTCTCGGCGACCGGTGTCGCGCCGGCCGCGGCCGGCGATGCGCCGCTGTCGGATCAGCAGGCGGCCCAACTCTACCTGCAAGCGGTGCGGGTGATGCAGGCACTGCCGCAGCCGCCGTTCGCGACCTATACCTCGACCTTCACGGGCGAGAAGACCGGCTTTACGATCGTCCGCAGAAGCAACGGTCGCGCGCATTTCGAGATCACCACCGGCAGTTCATCACCGGGACCACTCCCCACCGTGTACCGTTCGAGCGATCGCATGTCGGTGTTTGCACTCAAGGATGGCCCGGCGTATACCGCTTCCCCACTCGGCGATCCGACCTGGGCGGGGGCCGCCGCATTCGCCCGCTACGGCATCCTGCCTCCGCAAGAAGCAGCCGACTCCGCGACGCCGGGGCCCTCCGACGCTCCCACCGATCTTCCGTCGCTCGGAACCGTGAGCACCCTATCGGTGGCATTTTACAACGTCAGCGACAACGGGCCTGCGACGTGTCCGGACGGAACGCCGGGCGAGCGGCTTCACCTCGTCGCGTTCCGCGAGCCCAACGCGCATCCGCTCACCGACGCGGTCGTGGAAAGCGCGAACCAGCGCATCTGCAGCATGCAGTTCAAACTGCACCTCAACAAGGCCGGCGCTCTGTCATTCGCGCCTGTCGTCGAGCTGCACTTCAGCCAACAAGGCGCGTATTATCTGAGCACCGACGGCTTCATCGACGGCGACGTGCACGTTTTCGCCCTCTCGGTGAAGCACACGCGCGTGCGCTTCGAACGCACGTCTTTCGCATTCCCCGACTCGCTTCCACAATCGGCGTTTATGGGCACGTAGAGACTGCCAACTGCGAGTCGAGTATGACCAGGAAGGATGAATCGATGTACCCCGAACGAAAGCGCGCGAGCGAGTTTCCCCAAGAATTGCTCGACCTCTTCCACCTCTACGTGCACGGCGAGGTCGACCGCGGCACGTTCCTGAGCCGGGCGGCGAAGTTTGCCGTCGGCGGCATGACGGCCGCCGGCCTGCTCGCTGCGCTCAAGCCGAACTATGCGTGGGCCCAGCAAGTGCCCAAAGACGACAGCCGCATTCATGCGGAGTACGACACGGTCGCATCGCCACAGGGCAACGGGTCGATCAAGGGCTACTTCGTGCGACCGGCTGCGAGCGGCCGGTTCCCCGCCGTCCTGGTCGTGCACGAGAACCGCGGGCTGAACCCTTACATCGAGGACGTCGCCCGCCGCCTTGCCTTAGCGAACTTCATCGCCTTTGCGCCGGACGGCTTGACCTCCGTCGGGGGCTATCCCGGCGATGATGAAAAGGGCGCGGAGTTGTTCGGAAAAGTCGACAAGACGAAGATGCTCGAGGACTTCATCGCGTCGGCCGAGTGGCTGAAAGCGCGACCGGAAAGTACCGGCAAGCTCGGCGTGGTCGGCTTCTGTTTCGGCGGCGGCGTGGCGAATGCGCTGGCGGTGCGGATGCCCGATCTGAGCGCCGCAGTCGCTTTTTACGGCGCGCCGCCGGACGCGGCCGACGTGCCAAAGATCAAAGCTGCGGTGCTCGTGCATCACGCCGAACTCGACACGCGGCTCGCATCGACGTGGCCCGCCTACAACGCCGAGCTTACCGCCGCGAACGTTCCCCACGAAGGCTACATCTACGCCGGTGCCAATCACGGCTTCCACAACGACACGACGCCGCGCTATGACGAGGCTGCGGCGAAGCTCGCGTGGCAACGGACGTTGGACTGGCTCAACAAATACCTGCGCGGGTAAACTACGCGAGCTTCCGGCCGATCGCGCTTTCCAGCAAGCCCCATGCGGTCGGCCCGAACTCTTTCGACCACTGCTGATAGTAGGAGCCCAAGCGCGCGCGGAAATCATTGGGATTCACCGCATTGACCGCGAGCCCGCGGCGTACGAACTTGTCGGCGATCGCGGCCGTATAGAGCGCCACGTCGCGCCGTTCCAGCATCCCGTACTTCGCGCAGTTGCGAACGACGATGTCCTGGATGTCGGACGGCAGCCGCCCCCACGTTTCGAGCGTGGTGACGATCGACGCCCCGGTCCACATGTGATTCGTCAAGCTCAAGTACTTCTGCACTTCGTAGAGCTTGGCAGCTTCGATCGCGGCCAACGGCGACTCTTGGCCGTCGAGCAAATGGGTCTGCAGCGACGTGTACAGTTCGCCGTACGGCATGCTCGTCGGGATCGCACCCAGCGTGCGGAACATGTCGTTGACGATGCGGCTGTCGGGCGTCCGTAGCTTGAAACCGTTGAAATCGTCGGGAACGCGAATCGGATGCGGGGTCGCCGTCGTGTCGCGCATCCCGTTGCCGAACACCGTGGGCAGAATGTAGAGTCCCTTGGCCTGCATCTCCTTGTTGACGTACGCACCGAGGGCGCCGTCCATCGCGCGCAGCGCCTGCGCTTCATCCGCGAAGCTGAAGCCGACCCCGGTGATCCCGACCGCGGGAACGAGGCTGGGGAGGTTCGCCATCCCGATGTAGAACTCGATCGCTCCGGCGCGCAATTGCTGCAGGGTCGCAATGTCGCCACCCAAGATGCCGCTCGGAAAGTTTCGCACCTTCAGGCGGCCGCCAGATTCGCGGTCGATCGCGCCCCACATCTCGGTCGTGCGCACCATCGCGGGATGGTCGGCACCGAGCGTGCTCGTGCACTTGAAGTCGAATTGCGCGGCGCGCGCCGGTGCGCGGACGATCCCAACCGCGAATGCGGCTGCGCCGGCTCCCACGAACGCTCGGCGGGAAGGCTTCATGCGCCCGTTGCTCCGGCCGGCGACGACTTCTCGAAACGTTCGAACAGGCGCTGAAATCCCGGACTGAGCACTTCCCTCGATACACGCAGATCGATGACCGTCGGCTTGGGATCGGCGGCGAACTCCGCGATCGCCGGGGCAAGCTCGTCGAGCCGTTGCACGAGCCGGCCGCGCAAGCCGAACGCGCGCGCGACCGCTCCGAGATCCGGGGTCGCGATGTGCGCGATGCCGGCCGGCTTCGCTTGCGCCTGCAGCCGATGGTATTCCGCGCCGAGAGCCTGATCGTTCATGACGACGACCAGCAACGGCAACGCATAGCGCGCGAGCGTGTCGAATTCGACCAGCGTCATCATGATGCTGCTGTCGCCGTCGATGCACACCATCGGCGAACCCGTGGCGACCGTCGCGCCGATCGCATTTCCGAGCGCCTGACCGATGCAGCCGAAGGCAACCGTCACGGTATAGGGACGGCGCGGCCGGCGCAGTTCGGTGAGGAACGCGGTGAAGTGGCCGTTGCCGGCGACCAGCCCGAAGCCCTCAGGCAAGGCTTCGTCGAGCACGCGCACTGCGGCCCGCGGATCGACCGCCGCATCGTCGCTCACGAGCGCTGCCCCGTCGCCGGCGCGCAGCTTGCGGCTCACCTCGGGGGTCCGCATGCCGGCGGAGGCCGGCTGGTCATCGAGGGCCGCAAGGATCGCTTCCAACGCGACGCGCGCATCGGCTTGCACGTAACAGTCAGCGGCGCGGCCGCTCCCCATCAGCACGTTCGGGCGGCGATCGATCTGAATAAACCGGGCGGCGCGAAATCCGGCTCCGAGCGTGAAGTAGTTCAGGCTCGCGCCGGCCCCGATCACGCAGTCCGCTTCTCGGAACAGCTCCATCGCCTGTGAGGTCGCGTACGATCCCGCGACGCCCGCCGAGAACTCGTCGTCGGCGAGGAAGCCTTGGCACAGCAGAGACGTCGCGATCAGCGCGCCGGTCTTGCGCGCGAGGCTCCGGATGACGTCGCCTGCCCCGGCGGCCACCGCGCCGCGGCCCGCGACGATGACCGGCCGGCAGCTCGCGCGCAGGATGCGCACCGCCTCGGCGACCTGCGCCGGATCCGGCGCGATCGGCTGCGCGGCCGGGATCAACGCCTTCGACGGGACGTAGGTCTCGTGCGGCGCGAACTCCATCTCGAGCACGTCCATCGGACCGTCGAGAAAGACGGGGCGCGACTCGGTGCGCGCCAGGTAGAAAGCTCGACGGACCGCGTCGTGCGCGTCCTTGGGCGCGTTGACGCGCACGAACCCGGCCTCGACGGCCTCGGCGAAGCGCGCTTGGTTGAAGAGTTGATGATCGGGGCCGCCCTCCGGCAGGTCGGCCGCGAACACGACCAGCGGCGTCCCGGCGCGGCGCGCCACCACGAGCGACGTCGCCAGTTGCGTGACGCCGGGACCGCACGTCACCGTGCACACGCCCGGACGTCCGGTGACGCGCGCCCAACCGTCGGCCATCGAAAGCCCCGAGCTCTCGTGGCGGCAGTCGTAGAGCCGCGCGCCGGGATGCTGCGCGAACGACGCCATGAAGTGCGCGTTCCCGCCTCCCATGAGCCCGAAGATCGCATCCGTCCCTTCAGCGACGAATGCGTCGGCCAATGCGTCGTAGACTTTCAACGCGGCGCTACTTGTAGTGTGCCGTTCCATCGATCCAATCTTGACGCCCCGGCGCGAAAATATCGATGTCGATCGTATCTTCGAGGTAGATGAACTCGTGGGGCACGTTGGCGGGAATGATCATGATGTCGCCCGCCTTCATGATGAACTTCTTGCCCTGCGAATACACCTCAGCACGGCCTTCGATGAACCACGTGATCTGCTCGCTGGCGTGATGCGTCAGCGAAATCGTGGCTCCGGCCTTCGCGATCCACTTCACGAACGTCATGTTGGTGCCGTAGAGGTACTGCCGCGAGAGGAGCTCCGTCACTTTCTCGATCGGCTGGTCATCGAGATGGAAGAGCTGCGGGAGGCTCGTCAAGTGGAGGCTGATGCTCGGAATGATGCCGCGCGCCGGTGCGTCTTCGATCTGCGAGAGCGGCTGCGGTGCGACGATCGCAGCCTGGGTGGTTGCAAGGCGACCTGAAGTCGAGTCGGCCACGGGAGTTCTCGATTCTAGCGTTAGTTGAAAGCGCACACCGGCCGCGCTCGTTGCCCGAAACGCAGATTTTTTATCACCCGGCTTCCATTTCCCGCTCGTCGAACGCGTGAGTGCTTCGGCGGGAGTTTTTTCAGCGATCCCGTGCGAAGCTCGTGTCGCGATTCAATCCTCGCGAAACGAAAGGGCCCTATGCGCGCACATCTCGCTACGATCATCGCAGTGCTGTCGGTTCTAGCGCCGAGCGGCGGCACGCCGGCGGCTGCCGGCGACGCGCCGCCGCCAAACCAGCAGGCGGCGCAACTGTATCTGCAAGCGGTGCGTGTGATGCAGGCGCTGCCGCAACCGCCCTTCGCCACCTACACGTCGATCTTCACCGGCGAGAAGACCGGCTTCGCAATCGAACGCGCGCACGACGGGAAGGCGAGCTTTTTGATCAGCACCGGCGGCCCGTCGCCGGGAGCAGTGCCGACGGCGTACCGTTCGAGCGACAGGATGTCGGCGTTCGTCTTGAAGGACGGGCCCGCGCACACCATCTCGCCGCTGGGAGATCCGACGTGGGCCGGCGCCGCCGCATTCGCCCGCTACGGCATCGCGCCGCCGGATGTGCCCACGCCGGCGACGCCGGCGCCGGCTGCCACGGCCGGCAGCCTCCCACAAATCGGGGGCGTGAGCGTCTTTTCGGTCGCATTCTACAACGTCAGCGACAGCGGGGCGGCCACGTGTCCGGACGGCACGCCGGGCGAACGGCTCCACCTGATCGCGTATCGCGAGCCCAACACGCATCCGCTGACCGACGCGATCGTCGAAGACGGAACGCAGCGCATCTGCAGTATGCAGTTCAAACTGCACATCAACGGCGCACTCTCGTACGCGCCCGTCGTCGAACTGCACTTCGCCCAGCAAGGCGCGTACTATCTGAGCACGGACGGCTTCATCGACGGGGACGTGCACCTTCTCGCGCTTTCGGTGAAGCACACGCACGTGCGCATCGAGCGCACCGCGTTCGCCTTCCCCGACACCATCCCGGACGCCACGTTTACGGGTCCGTGACGCCGGGCGGCGCGGCCGCCGCTACTGGATCAGCTTGCCCGCGGACTTCTCGAGGATCGCCCAGCCCTGCGGCGCAAACGTATCGCGCCACTGCGTGTAGAGCCCGGAGTTGCGGATGATCAGACGGAACGGCTCGATGTCGGGGCGGTTGAACACGAGCCCCTCCGAACGCAGGGTCGTTTCGACGGTGAGCTCGCTTTGCAGTTGCTGGGCCGAAGCTTGCGTGATCGCCGCGTTGAACTCGTTCTCGACGATCTGTTGCAGGTTCTTCGGCAACGCATTCCACGCGGCGCCGTTGGCCAGCATCGAGTACGAAACGTAGTTGTGGTTGGTGATGGCGACGTACTTCACCACTTCGTACAGCTTGAACGTTTGCAGCGAGGTCAGTGGCACTTCGACGGAGTCGACCAAGCGCGTTTGCAGCGCGACGTACATCTCGCCGCCGGGGATCGAGGTTGCGATCGTGCCGAAGGCCTTGAACGTCGCGACGTCGACCGGGTTCGGCGGGACCCGCATCTTGAGCCCCTTGAGGTCGTCGGGGGTCACGATCGGGCGCACGTTGCTCTGCATTTGCCAGGCGCCGCCGTACCAGGCTTGCGCGAACTTATACAGGCCAATCTTTGCTGCCGCCGCGCCGATGTAGCCCCCGAGGGGGCCGTTGGTGCACTTCATGAAATCGGCTTGCGACGTGAATGCGAACGGGATCGCGGCCAGCGCGGCTTCGGGAAGCACGCCGACGAGGTTGTTGTTGCCGACTTGCAAGAGCTCGAGCGCTCCCGAACGGATCTGCGTGATCAGCGCGGGATCGCCGCCCAACGTGCTGGCGGCGAAGACCTTGACCTCGACCCGGCCGTTGGTCGCCTCGAGGATCCGCTTTGCCGCCGCGACCGAACTGACGGTCAACGTGCTGTCGAGCGGCATCGAGTTGCCGAGCTTCAAAATGAACTCGGCGGCCCGTGCGGGATACCGTAAAAACGCGACCGATCCCAGCGCGCCGGCGGTCGCGCCGCCGATGAACGCACCGCGCCTCATCGCGCCACCGTCAGCGAAGCATCGCCTGCTCTGTGCGAAGACGGAATCGTTCGACCGCAACCGTCGATCATCGTTCTCCCCCTTTTCGGTTTCACACGAAGACTTCGTCCCGTTCCAGCTCGGCGATCCGCTCTTCGGGGAGCCGGAGGACGTCGCGCACCACGTAACCGTTGTGCTCGCCGAAGAGCGGCGCGCGCCGCCGGATCGCGAAACGGCCGCCGTTGACGCGCCACGGCAGCCGATAGATCGGAATGGGCCCGAGGATCGGGTTCTCGACGTCCTCGAAGAGCTCGCGCGCATCGAGTAGTGGATCGCTCCCGATCTGCTCGTGGCTCACGACGGCCGCGGCCATCGGCCGCGATTGGAGACGCGCCGCGAGCTCGGCGCCCGTGAAGCGCGCGGTCTCGCCCGGCGAGCTTCTCCTCGACGTCCGGATCGCGCGAGGGTTTGAAGCGCACGGCCTGCATCCAGCCCGGTTCGTCGAGCGCCGCGCGCAGCGCGCGCCAATCGGCTTCGTTCCGCACCGAAATCGCGACCCACGTGTCCGCGCCGGCGCTCGGAAAGCAGCCGTGAACGAACCGGTCCTCGCGCCGGACGCCGTTTGGGCCCGGCACGGCTTTGTCGTGCGAGTAATTCGCCAACGCCTCGCCCATCACGCGAACGCCGGCTTCCCACTGCGAGAGATCGATCCAACATCCGGCGCCGGTCTCGTTCCGGCGCAGCAGCGCCGTCAGGATCGCGAAGACCGCGTAGAGGCTCCCGTTGGGATCCGCGTACGACGACTGCGCGCCCAGCACGCGTTCGCCCGGATAGCCGACGGTCGAATCCAAGCCGCACAGGCCCGCGATCATCGGTGCATACGTGCGAATATCGCGCAACGGGCCGGTCGCGCCGGCCGCCGACATCGAGCACATGATCAGGCCGGGGTTGGCCGGCGAGAGCGTTTGCCAGCCCACGCCGTAGCGTTCGAGCACGCCGGGCGCCGAGTTCTCGATCACGACGTCGGAGATCGCCGCGAGGTCGCGCAGCAGCGCCGCCCCCTCGGGCTTGGTCATGTCGACGCGGATGCTCGCCTTGCCGCGATTTGTCGGTGCGAACATCGGGTTCTGTTCCGGATCGCGCTCGGTGCCGACGATCGGGCGCCCCTGACGCATGAGATCGAGATGCGTCGCGGTCTCGACCTTGATCACTTCGGCTCCGAGGTCCGCCAGGACGTGCCCCGGGACGGCGCCTGCCCACACCCAGCCGAAGTCGAGCACGCGCACACCCGCGAGCGGCGCCTGCAACGGTCCCGACACGACGGGACGTCGTTCCGATGCGACGCCTTGGTGCTCGACGTACGGCAATTTGGTCGCGAGAATATCTTCCCCGTCGCTCTTCACGGCGCGAAAGCATCCGCGCTCCGTGAGGTGTTCGTTGGCGGCTACTTCGTCGATCGTGTAGATGGGCGCGCCGGGAATGCGCGCGGCCAGAAAGGCTTTCGTCAGCTCGTCTTTCGTGCGCGCCTCGAACCATTCGGCGAACAGCGCTTCGGCCTCCGCGGCGTGCTCGTCGTTGGTCTTGTTCCGGTCCTTGAAGATCTCGGCGTGCTCGAGCTCGGGACGGCCGGCGAGTGCCAAGAACTTCCGCCACTGATCGCGCTTGGGGCAACAGAAGGCGAAGTATCCGTCCTTGCAGCGCAAGATCGTGCGCGGCCACGGCAGGCCTTTCACGCGGTGGCCCGCGCGCCGTGTCTTCGAGCGGCCGAAGCGCGCGTCGGCGATGCCCGGGCCGGCGTAGAACGACAGCCACACGTCGAGCGCCGACACGTCGACCCGAGCGGGCTCCTCGCCGAACAGCGTGGCCGTGGCCGCGATTGCCAGCGCCAGCCCGCTCTGCTGCGCGCTCTGATCGCCGGGCAGCTTGAGGGCCGGGCGCCCGGGCTCGCCGATTCCGGCGCACATCCCGCCGGCGGCCTGCAAGATCAGGTCGTCGACGGGGACCGGTTCGTCGAACGCGCACACCCGTGCGACGGTTTGCCGCGGGCGCGGCTCGAGGGAGTCCAACTGCGGAAAGCTGACGTCGCGATCGCCCAACAACACGACTCGCGCGGTCGCGAGCCATTCGTTCACGGCCGGATCATCCGCGGCGAGAAGCATCTTGCCGTCGTCGAGCACTGCCGCCCACGGCCCGCTCCGCTCGTCGACGGCGGCCACGATCTTGGCGACGGATGCACCCGCGTCGGCGAAGAGCCGTCCGGCCACGGCGACGGCGCTCCCGGCGCCCGCTTCGAGAACCTCGATCTTCAACGACGACGTCACCGCAGCGCTCCGTCGCGCGCGAAGGGTGGTGCGGAAGCGTCGTGCGGGATGCCGGCCGCGTCGAGTTCGTCCGCAGTGAAGCCGAGTTGGCCGATGAGGATCTCGGTGTTGTGCTCGCCGAGGCCCGGACCCGTCGCGCGCACCGAACCCGGCGTGCGCGACATCTTGCCGAGCACGCTCTGCATGCGAAGCGGACCGAGGTCTTCATCCTCGACGGTGACGATGCTGCCGCGTTCCAGCATGTGCGGATCCTCGACGATGTCGGCGACGCTCTGCACCGGCCCGACGACCGCATCGGCCGCTTCGATGCGCGCGACGACCTCGCTCTGGTCCCAGCGTTCGATCGCGCGCTGCAACAGATCGTCGAGTTCGTCGCGGTAGCGCATGCGGTTCTGGTGGGTTGCGAAGCGCTCGTCCTCCGCTGCTTCGGGAATGTCCAAGGCTCCGCAGAGCCGCGCGAAGATCGCTTGGCTTCCGGCCGAAACGACGACGTACCGGTCGTCGCGGCAGCGATAGATGTTACGCGGCGAAGCCCACGGCGTGCGGCTGCCGGAGCGCTCGTGGACGATGCCCAGCTGATCGTAATCCATGACCATCGGCCCGAGAAAATTGAACAACGTCTCGTAGAGTGCGAGGTCGACGACTTGGCCTTCGCCGCTTGCGTCGCGCTCGCGGAGTGCGACCATCGCGAGAAATGCGCCGCCGATGCCCGACGAGGCGTCGCCCAAGCTGAAACCGGGAAGCAGCGGCGGCCGGTCGGGATACCCGATGACGTACGCCGCTCCGCCGTAGGCGTCCGAGGCGCTGCCGAAACCGGGCTTGTTGCGGTACGGGCCGTCCTGGCCGTAGCCGGTGATGCGCAAGAGAATGATGCCGCGGTTGATTTCGCGCAGCACCTCGTAGCCCAGGCCCCACTTCTCGAGCGTCCCGGGACGGTAATTCTCGATGACGATGTCGGCATCGCGCACGAGCCGCTTGACGATCTCCACGCCGATCGGCGTGTGCAGATCGGCCGTCACCGACCGCTTGTTGCGGTTGAGCATCTTGAAGTACAGGCCGACGCCGTTCTTCTCGTAGCCCCAGCGCCTGAACTCGTCGCCCTTCCCCGGCCGCTCGACTTTGATCACGTCGGCCCCGAAGTCGGCGAGATGCATGCCGGTGGTCGGCCCCGCAAGCAGGTTGGAAATGTCGACGACGCGGACGCCTTCGAGCGGCAGGCGTTCCGCCACCTACGCGAAGCTCACGTCGGTCGAGGTCGTGATCGTCGCGATGCGCCGCATCGTCTCGATCACGGCGTCGTGGAGGGCCGGATCCGAGTGGCAGCAACAGTCTTCGAGGAGCGTGATCTCGTAGTCGCGGTCGTGGCCCTCTTTAGCTCCGGAGAGGACGACGCCGCTGGTGGAGACGCCCGACATGAACAGCCGCTTGATCCCGTGCGCGCCGGTGAGGATCTCGAGGTCGGTGCAGTAGAACGGGCTCACCCGGTGCTTGACGATGTCGAAATCTCCGGGCTGCGGTGCGATCGACGGATGCACCTCGGTGCCCCAGGTTCCGAGCTTGAACAGCCCGGCCTTGCGCGCACCCGTGAAGATCCGCGACGTGGGCGGAACCTCGCGGTAGTCGGGCGAGAAGCCGACCCGCACGTAGCCGATGTGCAGGCCGGCGTCGCGCGCTTTTTGCAAGGCCGCGGCCGTGTTCTCCAACACGCTTCGCCGCTTGAGCTCCGGTCCGTACGACTTCGCGCTCGGGCCGTCTTCATGGACGAGATCGTTGATCATGTCCATGACGAGATACATCGCGTCCATCAGCGCACGGGGGGAAGATCGAGATCGACGATGGTGCCGTCGGTGGGAATTCGCGTCGACACGTCCCGCGACGGCAGAATCACGGTGGCAAAGCCCGGCGTGGTCACTTCACCGCGCTGATTGACGCCTTGCAGTTCGATGTCGACCAGCGGCGCGCGGTCCTTGACGTATTTCTTGACGATCTTCCCGCGGCAGAACGTCGTGTCGCCCTGCAGGTTGAACTGCCGCGCTTCCATGCGCAGGCGTTTGAGGAAAGCGTCGTCGCCCATCCAGTTCGTCACCAGACTCGCCATCCAACAGCCCCGTTGCGGAAGGAAATCGTACATCCCCGGCACGCCGACTTCTTTGGCGAAGTCTTCGCGGTGGTGACCGATGCCCGTGTACTCGAGGCCGCCTCCGGCCTCGGCGTTGCGGATGTAGTGTTTGGGATGCTTGGACGCGTGCTTGAGCAGTGCGCCGTGCGCGGCGCCGCGCCCCGAACCGATCGTGAAGGCCATCGTATCCGAGGCCGAGAGCGGCCCGCGCACGATCTCCGGCAGGTCGTCGCCCTCGTTGACGTCTTCCCAGTGCAGCGTCAGCGCGCCGCGGATGCGGTCGGGCTCGCTCAGCACCGCGCGGTCGATCTTCTCCAGTTCTTCCGCGGTGTATTTATGCAGCTTGATCTCTTTGTATTTGCCTTTGTCGCGCGATGCCTTACGCTCGTGCCGCGCGGTGAGGCCCAAGGCCACGCACAACACTTCGTCGCGCTGGTTCGTGTACGTCGACTCGAGATACTGAATGACCATCCGCCCCGAGAAGCGCGACGGGCGTTCGCGGATATCCATCACGCGATTCCAGACGCTGACCCGGTCTCCGGGGCGAACGTTGCGGAAGAACTCGCAGTCGATGCCGATCCCGAAGCCGTGCACGCCGGGCAGGCCCCAGTACGAGCGCCCGGGCCAGTGATGCGTCCAGGGGAAACACGGGTGGCTGATCAGCCCGCCGAAGCGCGTCCAGCGCGCGTATTCGACGTCGCGGTAGAGCGGATTGAGATCGCCGATCCCGTTGGCGAAGATCGTGATCGAGTCCATGCTCGCGTCGCGCAGGTACTGCTCCGGGCGGAGCTTGGCCCCGATGAGCCGGCGCGCGGCCGCGATCGACTCGTCGGTGATCTTGGCTTCGGCGGCTTCCGTACCGATTTCGAGCTTGGCCGGCGGCTCGGGCGGCAGCGTCGTAGACATGCGGGTCTCCTCTATGGGCCGGGCCGGCCAGCCCACACTGAACGGATCGACCGCAACGTTCGAATATCTTGTTGAAGATTATTCTTGCATAGCGGATCGGGCCCATCAAGGGAATAAACGCGATAGATACCATAATCTGTAGGCATGGATCTTCGCGACCTGCGGTTCGTCTGCGAGCTCGCCCGGATGCGGCATTTCACGATGGCGTCGGAGAATCTCGGCATCTCCCAGCCGGTGCTCTCGAAGGCTCTGAGCGAGCTCGAGCGCGACCTCGGGACGAAGCTGTTCTCGCGCACGAGCCGGCGCGTGCGCCTGACGCCGGCCGGCGAAGCGTTCATCGCGGGCGCGGCCCGCATTCTCAGCGACGTCTCGGATCTCTCCGCACTGGTCGCGCAATACAGCGGCACGCTGCGCGGCCGCGTGACCGTCGGAACGATCCGCTCGGTCAGCGAATACCGGCTGCCGGCCATCATCGCCGCCTTCCGCCGCCGGCACCCCGGCGTCGAAGTGTTCCTTCGCGAGACCGTCACCGCCGAGCTCCTCGACGGCCTGCGCAACGGATTCTTGGACCTCGCGATCGTGCACGCCGACGCGGTGAGCCACGCGCCGGATTTGGGCATCGAGCCGATCGGCGTCGACGATATGAGCATCGTGCTTGCGCCCACCCATCGTTTCGCATCGCGGCCCCGGCTGCGCCTCGAAGATCTCCGCGACGAACCGTTCATCGCCTACCCGTCGGGTTCGGGCGTGCGGAGCATGCTCGTGCGCGCCGCGACGGCGGCGGGATTTAGCCCGCGCATCGTCTGCGAAACGACCAACTCCACCACGATGCGCGCGCTGATCAACGAAGGCGTCGGGATCGCGCTGGCCCCGCGCCTGCATTTCGAGTCGCCCGGGCCCAGCGTCACCACGGTGCGGCTCGCGCCCCGGCTCGTCTGGCAATACGTGCTGGCGACGCGCTGCGGCGCATCCCACAACCCGGCCGCCGACGCGTTCCTGGCGGCGACGCGCGCGGACTTCGGCACGAGCGTGGTGACGAAACTCGAAGAGTGAGGTGCGGCAGGGTTCCCTCGCGTAGCAGAATAAGACGCGGAAATTATATTTAATATCGTATAGAGCGGGCGGAGGGACGATGGAGACCAAGCAGCGGCCGCAACTCACCCCGGGCACGATCACCGACGAGGGCGTGGCGGATCTCAAGCGGCGGCTGGGCTCGTACTATCGCAGCGGCCCGTACCGTCTGGTCGTCACCGCCGACGACATCCGGCTCAACGCGGCCGCCAACGGCGACCTCAATCCTCTCTTCTCGGACGCGGCGTACGCGGCGCGCACGCGCTTCGGCGGTATCATCGCTCCGCCGACGTACGTTGACCTCATCAAGCACTATACTTCGACGATGATCGGCGGCTTGCCGGGCGTGCATGCGTTCCACGCCGGCAACGCGGTCGAATTCTTCGCTCCCGTACGGCCGGGAGACGTGATCGGGCCGACGTTCCGGCCGTGGAAGGTGGGCGAGAAAACCGGGAAGTTCGCCGGACGCATGGTGACGATGGACATGGAGATCGTCTATCGTAACCAGCGCGACGAGCTCGTGGCCGTCGCGCACGGCGAAGTTTTCCGCGTCGTGCGCGAAACGGCGCGCACGCGCGGCAAGTACGCCGAACAGAAAAAGGAACCGTACACGCGCGAACAGCTCGAAGCGATCTGGAAGGTCGCCGAGAACGAAGAGATCCGTGGTGCGCAGCCGCGCTACTTCGAAGACGTCGCGGTCGGTGATACGCTCGGCCCGATCGTCCGTGGGCCGCTGCGCGTCGTCGAGATCAGCTTCCGCAACTGGGCCGGCGGCGGCGTCTTGACCGGCGCCGGCGGCATGGCCTACGGCGGCCACTACTATCAGTTCGAGGAGTATCTGCGCCGTCCGGGCATGGCCGAAGTGGAAGAAGGTACGGGGGTGATGGATCACCCGCACCGCGGCCACTGGGAGGAATCGTTCGCGCGTAAAATCGGCGTCCCCGGCATCTACGACATCGCCGTGCAGCGGACGGCTTGGATGACGACCTTGATGACAAACTGGGCCGGCGACGACGGTTGGGTGCGCTCGGTCAACTCGCAGTTTCGGTTCTTCAACGTCGAGGGCGATACCACGTGGCTGCACGGGACCGTCACCGGCAAGCGGGTCGAGCGCGGTCTGCACATCGTCGACATCGACATCCGCACGTTGAACCAGCGCGATGAGGTGTCGACGACCGGTGGCGGCTCCGTCATCCTTCCGGCACGCGCGCCGGGCGCCGTGGTTCCAGGCTGATTGCAAGCGAGATGACGATGTCGACGAAGTATCCCGACCTGGCGGCGGAAGCCGTTGAAGACGCCCGCACGCTGATCGGCGTCCCCTTGCGGCGGCGCCCGATGTACTCGGGCGCAACCACCGAAACCTTGCTCCGCTACGCCAAGGCGCTGGGCTGCCGGAATCCGCTCTATACCGACCTCGCGCACGGCACCCTCAACACGCCTTGGGGCTCGGTCGTCGGCCACCCGACCAGCATCTTCGGCTTCGACAACACCGTGGTGGCGCCGAAACTGCCCGGCATCCACGCGATCTATGCCGGGGTGACGATCGAGTGGTTCCGCCAAGTGCGCGCCGGCGACCAGATTTCCACGTCCGCCGCCCTCACCAAGGTGGAGGAAAAGACCGGGCGCTTCTGCGGCCCGATGGTGTTGCAGGAGAGCGAGATCACCTACGCCGACGCGACGGGCGCGCTCGTTGCGCGCGCGCGTCCGCGGGTGCTCCGCACGCCGCGCGACCGAGCACGCGCGATGGCCAAGTACTCGGGCATAGAGCGGCACGCGTATACGGCCGTCGAGTTCGACAAGATCCTCAGTGCCTATCGCGACGAGCACGTCCAGGGCAGCAAGCCCCGGTATTTCGAGGACGTCGCCGTCGGTGACCAGCTGCCGCCGATCGTCAAGGGTCCGTTGACGACCGAAGACATGAACTTCTTCGTCGGTGAAGTGCACGCACCGTACTTCTTCAAGGAATTCGTCGACCACATGCGGCGCCACCCGGCCGACGTGTATTGGCATCCGGCGTACAACATGCCCGACCATTGGGACGCCTCGCTGTTGCAGGACGACGTCGCGCGCGAATTCGGCTTTCCCGGAGCGCACGACACGGGCTTACAACGGGTCGCGTGGTTCGATTGCCTGATCACGAATTGGATGGGCGACCTCGGGATGCTCGCGGCGATCGACGTACGGTTGGAACGTCCCATGCTCCATGCCGACACTGCGTGGTTGCGCGGAGAGGTCACCGGTCTCGTGCGCGACAACGCCCGCACCTACGCGTCGCTCGCGCTCCTTTGCGAGAACCAACGCGGCGAGCGGATCGCGGGCGGAACGGCGCGCGTCGAGCTGCCCTCCCGCGACTTCGACGTCATCCAGCCCGGCCTCCGCGTGCCGGAGTGGGCGCGGGCCTAGGACTCAACGTTATGAATTGCATGAAAGGATGTACTTGATGCCCAAACGTTTCGTCGCGATCGCGTTGCTCGTCGCCGCAACGGTCTTCTTCATCCCCTCGGGAGCGCGCTCCGCGCCGAACGGCAAGCCCATCGTGATCGGCCTTTCCATCGCCCTGAGCGGCGAATATGCCGACAGCGCCGGCTTCCTCAAGCAAGGCTACGACCTGTGGGTGAAGGACACCAACGCCAAGGGCGGCCTCCTCGGGCGGCCGGTGGAGTTGAAGATCTACGACGACCAGAGCGATCCGCAAACGTCGGCCAAGCTCTTCGAAAAGCTCATCACGCAAGATAAGGTCGACCTGCTCCTCGGGCCGTATTCGAGTGCGGTCACGAGCGCCGCCAGCACGGTCGCCGAAAAATATCAAATGGTGATGCTGGCCGCGGCCGCCGCCGCCCCCGGAATCTGGAAGCGCGGCTACAAGTACATCTTTCAAGTTTCCGCCCAGTCGCAGAACTATTACGTCGGGGCGATCGACATCGCCAAGCGCATGGGCTACAAGACGATGGACGTGATCGGGGAAGACAGCGACTACGCCAACTCGGCCGTCCCTGCGACCACCGCGTATGCCGACAAGAACGGGATCAAGACCCTCTACTCGCAGTTCTATCCGGTCAAGACCTCCGACTTCTCCGCTTTCATCCAGCACGTCGTCAGCGACAATCCCGACGTGTTCCTCAATGCCGGGTACCCGCCCGAAGACATCTCGGTGCTGCATTCGCTGCGCGGACAAGACGCCAACCCGCGCATGATCGTCATGGGGATCGGCCCCTCGCAGCCCGACTGGCCGGCCAACGTCGGCAAGGACGGAAATTGGGTCTTCGCGTCGGTGCAATGGGAGCCCAGCGTCAATACTCCGGGCAACAAGCAATTCGTCGCGGCCTACACCAAAGAGTACGGACGCCCGCCGGATTACCACGCCGCGCAGGCGTACGGAGCCCTGCAAGTTCTCGGCGACTGCGTGCGCAAGATCGGCTCGCTCGATCAGCAGAAGCTGCGCGACGCGGTGGCCCGCGCCAACGAGTTGACGGTCTTCAATCGCTTCCAAGTCGACGACACGGGCGCGCAGATCGGAGCCAAGCTGTTTCTCGTGCAATGGCAGAACGGCGCCAAGCAAGTGGTGTGGCCGTTCGACGTCGCGACGGCAAAGTATCAGCTGCCGACGCCGCCGTGGAGTAAGCGCTAAAGCGACTAAGGTTGGCCGGGGTTCCGGCCGTCGCCGTCGATGCGCCGAAGCGTCAGATTGATCCGGCCGGCCTCCGCAATGCCCGCGTCCCGCAGCGCCGTCGACGTCCCGAGCCGGATCCGTTCGACGCCGTGAAACACGAGCCGCGACGGCCCCCCGAACCAGAGACAATCGCCCGAGTGCATCGTGAATCGCCGCGTCGGCGCCTTGCGCGTCAGGCCGCCCAGAACGAACGTTGCGTCGTCGCCGAGGGAGATCGAGACGACCGGCGCTTCCAGGCTCGATGCGCCGCGGTCTTGGTGCATGCCGAGGTGCGCGTCGCCGTCGTAGTAGTTGATGAGACAGAGATTGGGCGGCACGGATTCTCCGGTCAAGGTCGACCACATCTCCAGGAGCGCAGCCGGAATCGGCGGCCACGGTTCGCCGGTTTCAGGATGCGTGGCCTGATACCGGTAGCCGCCGGTGCGATCGGTCACCCAACCGAACTGCCCCGCATTGCTCATGCGCACGCTGAGTGGCGCCCCGGTCTTCGGCATCGTTTGCACGAACAGCGGTGCTCGATCGAGCACCTCTCCTCACGGCGGCGAGCAAGTTTGCCTGTGCGCGGACGTCGAGGTAGCCCGGCAACACGTGAAAGCCGGGCGGAAACGGTTCGGAGACGGGTGACGCCGGCAACGTCTTGGACACCTGGGTTCGGTTCGGGCGGCCGGTAAGCGCCCCTGGCAAGGCGTGCGTGCAGGAAATGTCCGGAAGGCTGGCTGCGCCGCCGAAGGGAATCTTTTCGGCCCCCTTGCCGTACGAGACGACCGAAGGAGAAAGACGACTATGACTGCCGTACTCGAGACCGCCCCGTTCTTCGACCTCGGGACACTCGGCGTCGAAAATCCGTTCAAGCGACGTTACGACAATTTCATCGGCGGCCGATTCGTGCCGCCGTCCGAGGGCCAGTATTTCTCGAACGTCAGCCCGGTCTTCGGCCAGCCGATCAACGAGATCGCGCGCTCGACGGCGGCCGACATCGATCTCGCGCTCGACGCCGCGCACGCCGCGCGCGAATCGTGGGGCCGCACGTCGGTCGCCGAGCGCGCGGTGATCCTCAACAAGATCGCGGATCGCATGGAAGCCAAGCTCGGCGTGCTCGCGCTCGCGGAGACGATCGACAACGGCAAGCCGATCCGCGAGACGACCGCTGCCGACATCCCGCTCGCAATCGATCACTTCCGCTACTTCGCCGCCGCCATTCGCGCGCAAGAGGGCAGCATCTCGCAGATCGACGCGACGACCGTCGCCTACCATTTCCACGAGCCGCTGGGCGTGGTGGGGCAGATCATTCCGTGGAACTTCCCGGTGCTGATGGCGGTGTGGAAGCTCGCGCCGGCGCTGGCTGCCGGCAACTGCGTCGTCATCAAACCGGCAGAGCAGACGCCGGCGTCCATCATGGTGCTGATGGAGATGATCGCCGATCTATTGCCCCCGGGCGTGGTCAACGTCGTCAACGGCTTCGGACTCGAGGCGGGCAAGCCGCTCGCGTCGAGCAAGCGCATCGCAAAGATCGCGTTCACCGGCGAGACGACCACCGGCCGGCTGATCATGCAGTACGCGTCGCAGAACCTGATCCCGGTGACGCTCGAACTGGGCGGCAAATCGCCGAACATCTTCTTCGCCGACGTCATGGACAAAGACGACGCCTTCCTCGACAAAGCGCTCGAAGGCTTCACGATGTTCGCGCTCAACCAGGGCGAGGTGTGCACTTGCCCGTCGCGCGCGCTCATCGACGAGCGGATCTACGATCGCTTCATGGAGCGTGCGATCGCGCGGGTCGAAAAGATCGTGCAGGGCAATCCGCTCGACCCGAACACGATGCTCGGAGCGCAAGCCTCGAGCGAACAACTCGAAAAGATCCTCGCGTATATCGACATCGGCAAACAAGAGGGCGCGAAAGTGCTGACCGGCGGCGAGCGCAACGAGATGGACGGCGTCTTCAAAGACGGCTACTACGTGAAGCCGACGGTGTTCCTGGGCAACAACCGCATGCGCATCTTCCAAGAAGAGATCTTCGGGCCGGTCGTCTCGGTCACGACCTTCAAGGACGCCGACGAAGCGTTGCACATGGCCAACGATACGCTCTACGGCCTCGGCGCGGGCGTGTGGTCGCGCGACGCGAACACGTGCTACAACTTCGGCCGCGGCATCCAGGCCGGCCGCGTGTGGGTCAACTGCTATCATGCCTACCCGGCGCACGCGGCGTTCGGCGGCTACAAGCAGTCGGGCATCGGGCGGGAGAACCATGCGATGATGCTCGACCACTACCAGCACACCAAGAACGTCCTGCAGAGCTACAGCGACAACGCGTTGGGCTTCTTCTAGATGGCGGAATCCACCGCGGTGACGCGGGTCGAGGGAACGGCGAAGGCGCTCGAGCTGATCGAGCGCCTTCGCGCCAAGCATGGCCCGCTGATGTTCCATCAGTCGGGCGGCTGCTGCGACGGATCGAGCCCGATGTGTTTTCCGCTCGGCGACTTCATCGTCGGCGACTCGGATGTCAAGCTCGGCGAGATCGGCGGCGCGCCGTTCTACATGAGCGAGTCGCAGTTCGAGTACTGGCAGCACACCAAGTTGATCATCGACGTCGTCGAAGGGCGCGGCGGCATGTTTTCACTCGAGAACGGCGCGGGCGTGCGGTTCATCACGCGTTCGACGGTCTACAGCGCTCTCGACTACGCGGCGCTCCCACCGGTCACCAAAGGGTAGCTCATCGAATCGACGCGCACGGCGGACGTCACTGGTGTGCATTTGACGTAGCTGTCTGGCTTCCAACCGTTGTAGCGTGGTGTCATGGACACACGCATCGCCGCTTTCTGCCTGGGCTTATCGCTCTTGGCCGCGCCGGCCGGACCCTACACGTACACGACGCAGCAGCCGCCGGGCATCGCCGCGCCGGCGACGATCCAGTCGCGGTTGGGCACGCTTTCGCTGCCCGGCGGCGTCCCTAACGCGGCCACGGTGCAGAAGCTCTACGACAACCTCGACTTCGAGCGAGCGGTGCAGGCATATCTGATGGCGCTGGCACCGGTGAACCAGGCCGGAATGCGCGCGGGGATACGCCGGTTCGGCCCCGACAACGTCACCGACGTCATGTGGGAACAGCTCGTCGACGCACGCACGATCGAGCTGACTGCGAACGACAACCTCTACAGCTTCGTTTGGCTCGACACGCACGCGGGCCCGCTCGTCCTGAACGTCCCGCCGCTGATCCTCGGAACGATCGACGACTTCTGGTATCGCTGGGTCAGCGACCTGGGCGTGACCGGGCCCGACAGAGGCCGCGGCGGCAAGTACTTGCTGTTGCCTCCTGGCTACACCGGCCCGGTTCCCTCCGGTTACAACGTGCTGCGTTCGCGGACGTACGGGAACTGGTTCGCATTCGTCAGCTTGGTGACGGGCGGCGATTCGCGTCCGGCGATCGCTCGGGTCAAGGCGATGCTGAAGATCTACCGGCTCGGTCACGCGGCCGGCCCGCCGCCGATGCGCTTCCCCAACGCCTCGGGCGTGTACGCAAACTTCGTCAACCGGGCCGACTTCGGCTATTGGAAGCTGCTCAACCAAGTCGTCCAGGAAGAGCCCAGCGACTCGCTCGATGCCAACACGCTGGGGCTCTACGCCTCGATCGGGATCGTCAAAGGCCGGCCGTTCGCGCCCGGCGCACGCATGACGCGCATCCTCACCGAAGCGGCCGCGGTCGGTGACGCAACGGCACGCGCGCTCGCATTCCGCCCGCGCGAACCCGCGGTCTACTATTATCCGCACAGCGCGTGGCAGCGCGCGTTCGTCGGCGGGTACAAGTTCGAAGTGGTTCCCGGCGTGCGCAACCTCGATGCTTACGCGATGTATTCGTTCGTCGCCACCAGCGTTACGCCGGCGATGGCAGAACAGCGCGCCGGCCAAGGCCCGCAGTATGCATGGGCCACGCGCGATGCTGCCGGCAACGCCCTCGACGGGTCCAAGACCTACAAGCTGCACCTCCCGCCCCACGTTCCGGTCAAGGCGGGCTGGTCGGTCCTCGCGTACGACAATCAGTTTCGCTCGATGCTCCAGACCGGGCAACGCTTCCCGGGTGCGGACAGCCTGTCCAAAGACGTCGTCGTCAATGCCGACAAGTCGGTCGACGTGTACTTCGCTCCTAAACGGCCGCCGGGGAAAGTGAACTGGGTGCAGACGATCCCAGGCGCGGGCTGGAACGTCATCCTGCGCCTCCACGGAGCACTCGCGCCTTGGTTCGACCGCACGTGGCGTCCGGGCGAGATCGAGCCCTCCGGCTAAGCTACATCCACCGGCGCCTGACGCCGGCAAGCGAATCGTGCGATCAGCGGCTCGCCTTCTGGACGGCAAGGAAAGGCCGGGGCTCGCGATGGAACCTCGCGCGCAAGGAGTCATCGCCATGCTGGAAATTCGCCGTCTCGGCTACGCTTTAGGGGCTCGCGTCGACGGCGTCGATCTGTCGGCGCAGCTCGACGATCAGGTGGTCGCAGAGATCCGGCAGGCGTGGCTCGACCACGTGGTGCTCGTCTTTCGCAACCAAAGGTTGAGTCCGCAAGCACAAGTCGCATTCGCCGAGCGCTTCGGCCCACTCCATCAGGGAACGGCCAGCGTGCTCGATGCCCGCGCCGATGTGCCCGCGATCCATTACGTCGTGAGCCGGCCGATCGAGATCGGAGGGGTCGCATTCAGAAGCGCCTTCGGCGACGAGTGGCATTCCGATCAATCGTACACGATCCGTCCGGGCACGGGCACTTTCTTGCACGCGCTCGATCTTCCCGACGTCGGCGGCGACACGATGTTCGCGAACATGTACGCCGCCTTCGAGACGCTCTCGCCCGCGCTGCAGCGCATCGCCGAGACGTTGGAGGGCGTTCACGATCTGCGGCTCTCCAACAGCGTCGAGCGGCTCTCCGAGGAGCAACGCGCGCAACGCATTCGCGACAATCCGCCGGTCGTGCATCCCCTCGTGCAGACGCATCCCGAATCGGGACGCAAGTCGCTGTTCGTAGGCTGCCGGCTCCGCCAGTTCGACGGCATGACGCAAGCGGAATCGCGGCCGCTGATCGACTTCCTCAACGCGCATGCGACGCGCTACGAGTTCGTCTATCGCCACCGCTGGGAGCCGGGCGACCTCGTGATGTGGGACAATCGCTGTACGCTGCATTTCCCCATCGGCGATTACGACCACCGGCAACTGCGCCGCATGCAACGATGCACCCAAGCGGCCCCTGTCTCGGGACGCCTTTACGACCCCGACGACATCCGCCCGAGGGAGGCGCTCCTCGCCGCTAACTGAGCGTTCGTCCCACGATCGGTAGCGCCGACCGAAGCGCGCCGCACGTCTTGCCATGCCGCGTAGAACGCATCGGTTCCAAAGCGTAGGACGCGAGCGATCGAGACGATGATGAAGCGCGCTCCGCGCGCGTAGGCCTGCTCGATTTCCGCCGGCGCTCCGATCGCGACCCCGGCCGCTTTGCCGGCAGCGCGAGCCAGCGCAATCACCGTATCTCCCGCGGCGACGACGCGCTCGTGCTTCGTTTGGCCCGGCACTCCAAGGCTCGACGACAGATCGGACGCGGCCACCTGAATCACGTCGACATCCGGCATAGCCGCCAAGGCAGGCGCGATGGCGAGGCCGTCTCGATCTTCGACCGACAGCGAGATCAAGCTCGCGGCGTTGCCGGCGGCCATCAGCTCCGGCCACGTCGACGCCGTCAAGCCGTAGTCCGCGGCCCGGTACGTGCCGATACCGCGCAGGCCGGCGGGCGGAAATTTCACCTCTTCCACGACTGCGCGCGCCGTCGCTTCGGAGCGAATCATCGCGACGTGAAAGCCGTTGACGCCCATGGCGAGAAAGCGCTGCAGCCGCGGCGGGTCGAAGGGCATGTGCACGAGGAGCGTTGCGCCCGACGGCTCGCATACGCGAAGGAGATCTTCCACGTCGCGATCGCTCAAGCCGCCGTGTTCGGCGTCGAGCATGAAGCAGTCGAAACCCAGCCGGATCAGATATTCGGCGATCCCCGCATGCACGAAGGTCAAGTTGATCACGAGCACCGGCTTGCCGGCGCGTAAGCTTTCCTTCGCCTGATTGCCCTTCATGTTCGCTCCTTCGGACTGCGCACCAGGATTCCACCGTGTTCTCGCAGAGACCGCCATTGGAGGAGGTTTCGTGCATACAGTGCTACCGGCGTTCGTTCGTGGGCACCTGGCGCTTCCGGCATGATGCTGACGCTCGGACACGGGACGGCTACCGCCGCCGAACTCGCAAGCCTCATTCGGAATGCGGGCATCGAACGGATAGTCGACGTGCGCGCGATCCCGGAGAGCCGCCGGCATCATCAGTACCGGCGAGAAGAATTGGAGCAGTGGCTCCCGCAGCTCGCCGGCAGCGCATATCAATGGCAGCCGGCCTTGGGCGGATTTCGCAAACGCAATCCCGAGAGCAGAAACGTCGCGCTCCGCCATCCGTCTTTTCGCGCCTACGCCGACTACATGGAAACGCCGGAGTTCGATGGTGCCTTGCGCGAGCTCCTCGCCACTCCGGGAGATGGACTGGTTGCCGTCATGTGTTCGGAGACGCTTTGGTGGCGGTGCCACCGCCGGCTGATCTCCGATGCAGCAACGTTATTGCACAGCGTCGAGATCCGGCACTTGATGCACGACGGCACGCTCCGGCCGCACCAGTTGACTTCGGGAGTGCGCATCCTCGAGGGCAAGCTGCGTTACGATCGATAGCCTCGCAGCGGGTGCGCTCAAACGCCGAACGTTTCGCGCCATTTGGCGATCGCTTCCGGAAGGGCGGTTTCGAGGTGCGCGACCGAGTTGCGCAGGTACTTCACGCGGTCGAGCGGCGTGCCGCTGGGCGCAGGGACGTCGGAACGCAGCGGATAGTTCGCGTGCTTGGCGAGCACCTGGGAGTACTCGTTGCTGTACATGAAGCTCGTGAAGAGCCGTCCCGCGTTGGGGTGGGGCGCGTCTTTCACCACCGCCACCGGCGCGATCACGAGGATCGCGCCGTCGGTGGGAAACTGCGCCTCGACCGGATTGCCGGCCGCCTTCATCTCGAGCGTGTAGTTATCGGGGCCGGCGCCGGCGAGCCGTTCGCCGCTGACGATGTCGGTGACCGATTCGTTGATCGAACGGCCGATCTTCGGATTGAGCTTGGCAAGCTTCGTAAAGTAGTCCCAGCCGTAACGATCGGTCATCGCGACGACCCATTGGCCGACGTGCCCCGAATATGCGGGATGCCCGATCGTGAGCTGGTTCTGCCAACGGGCCGCGAGCAAGTCTTGCCAGGAACGTGGCGGCGGGGCCGCCTTGGGGCTGTTGTCGATGATGACGAAGCCGATCGCACCGACGTGATACGTCTGGTCGGGATCGATGGAGCGGAAGGCCTTGGGCAGCACGTCGATTCCAAGCGGCACGTACGGCGCGAGCACGTTCAACTTCTTCCACGCCGCGAATCCGGGCTCGTCCGACACGCAGATCACGTCGACTTCGTGAACGCCGGCAGCGAGATCCTGATTGAGTTTCTGATGGACGACTTCTGCCGTCTGCCGAATGAACTGCACGTCGACGCCGGGATACTTCGCGACGAACGCCTGCCGCACCGCATCGGCCGTGCCTTGGGGGTATGGGGCGCCCCACCACACGACGGTCCCTTCTTTGCGCGCTTGCGCGTAGAGCGTGTCCTCGGCGGAGTCATCGCGGCTGCGGCGGCGCGCTGCGAAGACGACAGCTCGCACGAGAGCACGGCGACGGTCGCGGCCGACCCAAGGACGAGGGAACGCCGATTCACGTGGGTCGCGACGCGGCGACGTGCAGCACGAGCGTGCGGCGCCGATGCGCGCGCGCGGCGCGCTCCGCGGCCTCGGGGTCGCGCGTTTCGATCGCGTGCAGAATTGCTTCGAGTTCAGCGACCGCTTCGGCACCGCGTTCGGCGTTGGTCATCGTGCTGGGAACGAAGCGCCGAAACGTATCTTGGATCTCGGCGATCGTGGCATGAAGGCGAGCGTTGCGAGCCGCTCGCGCGACCGCGAGATGAAAGGCACCGCTGCCCTCGCGGAGGCGCGCGAAGTCGGAGGCTTTGCATGCATCCTTCAGTTCCGCGGCGACGCTGCGAATGACATCGAGATCGCGCGCCGAGGCATGTTCGGCGGCCAGACGCGCCGCCATGCCTTCGAGGGCTTCTCTTATCGCGTACGTCTCGATGACTTCTTCCTCTGAAAACTCGGCAACGACCAGGCCGACGCCGGGCTTCACGGTCAGCAGTCCTTCGGCTTCGAGGCGCAGATGCGCTTCGCGCACCGGCGTGCGGCTCATGCCGAGTTGCTTGGCCATCTCCTCGGCACGAAACCGGCTTCCTGGCCGCAGTTGTCCGTGGATGATGCTATGGCGCAGGACGGCGTGGACGACGTCGGCCGCATTGCCGACGCCGCTGTACCGCGCCATCAGCTCGCCGTACGGAACGCCGTCGCTACCGGGCACTGACAATGGGGCGCGTCACCGGATGATAGCTGAAGCCGGTCGGGATGAATTGCGAGTGGATGCCGGCACCGCCGACGACGATGATGTAGACGTCTTCCGCCCGATCGGCGACGCCGATGTGCGCGGGGTCGCCCACCGTTTCGAACCAACGCGAGCGGCGGTGGTGCAGTCCGCGCACCGTTCGCGCCGCAAAGCGATCGAGCGGAATGCGCGCGCGTAGGAAGATCTCACGCTGCAGATCCGTCTTCGAGTAGCCGTCGCGCGCCAGCGTGTGGGCGTGCTCGGGAGACAGTGCGAGCAACGGGCCACTCGGAAAGATGATGTTGTTGTTCCCGAGCGCCGTCAACGAACCGATGATGTGCTCCAGGACGTCGGCGCCGCTGTCGCACCCGTACGTGAAGATGTTCTGCGGCGCCGAACCGCCCATGACCGTCACCGTGCTTTCATCAGCCCGGTATCCGGCGTCGACGTGGAAAGGCGTCCACGGGTTCGCCGCTTCGTTCTCCGCGACACAAAACGTGAATTTTCCGGCCCAGCCTTGCGTCGACATATCGGTCTCGCCGGCGATGTCGCCGCCGAGGTTGCGCAAGATCAATTGAACCGCGCGCCCGATCGTGGCGTTCGCGCGCCATCCCTGCCCGAACGCGTTGGAGCACGCGTTGACGTCGAGTTGCTGCACGATCGGGCCGTTGAGGATCAACAGCGGCGTCGTCATGTTCGTCGCCGTTTGAATCCCGTAGAGCTGAACGTCCTTTTCGAGCAACGCTTCGAGCGCCGTCAACACGACCGGGAAATATTCCGGAAGGCAACCGGCGAGCACCGCGTTCGCGGCCAGTTGCTCGATCGTCGCGGTGCGCATGCGGGGCGGAATCGGCCCGATCGCTTCGCCCGCATCGCGGGCCACGGTGGCGACCATCGCGTCGACCTTCGCGCGCGTCGGGGGCACGACCGGTAAGCCGTCGGTCCACCCGGCCGCAAAGAACGATTCGGGGTCTTCCACGGAGACGACCAGGCTCGCGGCGCCGGAGTTCTCGACAGGCGGAACGTTCTGCCGTCCGGTGAGCGCGGCTTCGATGGCGGCGATCACGGAGTCGGCACGGTCGGTGACCTGCGCCGCCGCCGCGGTGTGCATCGGATGCGGAATCTCGACGATCGGCAAGGCGGGCATCCCATGCCCGGCAGCTTGCGCGCCGGCCGCGCGCCGGAACGCAGTGCTGATGACCGTGGCGGTGGGAATCCCGTCGAGTTCGAGCACGACGCTGTCGGCGATCGTCATCGACGTCGACGTTCCGCAATCGCCGAAGCATTGCACGACGACATCGCACCCGCGCAGGCTGTCGAGATCGGACGACGTCAGCCGGTCTTTCGGCGCGAGCTTGCGGATGCGCGCGCCCAGCGTCATCGCATGCGCTTCCTGCAGCCGCGTCACGAGCCGGTCGATGAAGAGGTCGGCGTTGAGCTTGCTGTTATCGACGAAGCCAACCCGAAGACCCGCGAGCGCTCCGGGCCGATGCGCGGGATCGGAAATCGCGACCTCGAGGCGGGTTTGCGGATCGACGAACGATGCGGACTTCATGGGCGGGCCTCCTAGGCGCGTCAGAGCGCCATATACGTCCGTATATTTCCGTATATAATGAACATTCCTGCCAGTTTCCGTCCCCCAAGACGTGAGTCAACCCGGCACGACTGGGACCTTTCGAAAGTGCGCGGGAATTGAGCCTCCCATGGCGCCGATTCGCTTCGTCCTCGTGCTGTTGCTCGCGACGCTGTCGACGCCGCCGGCCGGAGCACCGCGCGACGGCGTCGCGACGGTCTTCACCTGGCATGCGTGACGCGGGTGGCTACGCTGCCGGATGAAGATTGCGCGCTCGATCGTGCGGTGTGGACGTCGCCGCCGGGATCCCGCGATCTGCTTTACCAGAAGCTCGGATTTCAGATCCGGCGTGAAACGCGCTTTACGTTCGTTCGCCCTGTAACAACCGCCGGCAAGCGTTAACGGACGATTGTGACCGGCGGGTTCAGGAGCCTGATCAATTTTGGTTGCAGGTCTTCCCAGGATTGGCGAAAGACGATCTTGGTGATCGGATTGGTGGCCGTCGGTGGCGCCATGTTCGGGAGGACGAACATGATCGTACCCCCGTCACCCGCTTGATACTCGCCCTCCGACTGCCGGCCGGAGAGCGTATAGGGTTGAAGGTTCGCTTCGGTTGAAGACGAGCCGTCTTTGTAGATCAATTGCGTACTCGAAGTGGGGACGACGTGCTTGTCGCTTCCGTTCGCTTTTACCGCCGCCGTGATAACAAGCGTGCCGAGGCCTTCGTCCGATGGGCTCAACTGCAGTTTCTTGTAAGTCGGCGTGCCGTCGGCGCACCACTCAATCTTTTGAATGCGGATATTGAAGAAGTCCAGCGCAAATGGGACGTTCATCTGCGCGGTGGAACCGCTGACGGGTTTTGCCGCCGGCGCCGGGGCATTTGCGTCGGCTGCGGCCGCCAGGGCCGGCGTTACGCCGAGGGTGAGAGCGAGAAGGAAAGCGATCACATACATGCGCGTCGATATTATCACGAGTGGACGCAGCGACCTTGCGACGGATCGCACAGATTCCATGGTTCATGCGGCCTTTGAAGAACGGATACGGACGGGCGAGCGACGGTGCAGCCGCGGCAACACGAGGGACGTCAGCAGCATGCCCATGGCGACGTTCGCGGCGGCGCGAAACGGTTTGACGATCGGGTCGATGACGCCCAACAGAATGATCATTGCGTCGGCCGGCAGACCCGCCAGTTCCAGCGTGCCGCCGATCAACACGACGCCGCTCGTTCCCTCGGGCGGCGCGGCGATCCCCGCGGCGATGGAACCGAGCATCAACGCGACGATCGCGCTCGGGCCCAGCTGCTCGTGATAGGCGAGATCGCAAATGCAACCGCGAACGCTGCATACGCAATCGCGGCGACCTTGCCGAACGAGATCGTCAACGGCGTCATCGCGTCGGACGAGAGTGGTGGAAACCCGAGGTGTCGCATGCCCTCCACGGCCGCGGGAGCCCCGGCGCCCCCGTCGTTCGCCGCGAATGCGACGATCATGGGCCGAAACATCGTGCGAGCGGCGAGCCCGGCCGAAGCGCGCGCGCGGAAGCCTAGCCCCCAAATCGCGGCTGCGATGAGCCCCAGGAACAGCGCGAGCGCCAGCGCGAGGAACGGCCACATCCCTTCGAACGCAACGGGTGACACCTCGCCGACCTCATGTGCGATCTTGCAGGCTAGGCCGGCCGGTAAGATGACCAGAAGCCACCGAAAGATCCCACGAAATCCGGCAAAGACGATGTCGAGCACCTCAACGACGCTGCGCCGCGCACGTTCGCTCGATGACGCGAGGCCGAGCCCGAAAATAAGCGCGAACACCAGGAGCTGGCTGCGTACCGAATTTTCGAAGGCCGCGAAAACGTTGGTGGGGATGAAGCTCAAAAACAACGCATAGAGCGGGGGCCGAGGGTCGGCTTGCATCTGCACGGCTCCCAGTGACATTTGCAGTGCAGCGCTCGACACGTGCACGTATCGCCCGAGCGCGAGCAGCAGGCTGGGCGAGAGCCGGCTACCGAGGTCGATCGCGAGTCCGAGTAGCATCGGGATGGCGGCAGCCGCCAACACCGCGCAAGCGACGACGATGACGAGCGGGCGAGCCAACCGTTTGCCGACGCGCGAATCACGCAGTTTCGCGACGCTCGTGATCACCAAGGTCACAAGCATCGGGACGATGCAGAGGTCGAGCAGGCGCGTGTAGATGTCGCCCACATAACCGAGCGCGATCCCGGCCGGCTGAGACCAGAGGCCGATCGCGACGCCTAAGCCGATGCCGACGAAGCTGAGCCAGGGATTCACGTTGCGGCGGCCGTTGGCCCGAGGATGGCCTCCGGCTGCAGGGCGGTTCGCTCGATCAGCACGGCCGTCGCCATGCCTCCCGCCACGGTGGAGATCGTGCGCAGCGGGTTCGCGATGACGTCCATCGAGACGAACAGAATCAGCGCGGCATCGAACGGCACGTGCACGAGGGCGAGCACCACGCCGATCAGGCTAAGCTGCACGACGCCGGTCGTTCCGGCGGTTGCGAGCCCCGCGATCACCGACCCGACCACGATCAGCACGAGATCGCTCGGCCCGAGCGCCGCGCCGTAGATCTGTGCCACGAAGACCGAGCTGACGGCGATGTAACCGACCGCGCCCAGACGGCATGTCGTGATGGCCAGCGGCCCCACGAGATCGGCGACGTCGTCGGAAAACCCGAGCAAGCGCAACGCTTCCATGGCGGAGGGCAAGCTCGCGAAGCTGTTCTGCGTCGCAAAGGCGAAGATCAGCGTGTGCCGCAGGGCGACGTAGGCGTCGATCAAGCGGCCGCCTTGCCGGCGCCACACGATGACGACCGCGATCGCGGTGACGCCCCCGAGCACGATCGTCGCGGCGAGCACGAAGCGACTCATCGCGCCGATCGTCGAACTGTTGAATTCGCCCACACTGGCAGCAGTGAGCGCGATCAAACCCAACGGCAAGAACAGCATGAGCCGGTCGATGATCGTCTGAAACGCTTCGAACACGCCTTCGAAGAAGTCGATGAGCACCGCTTTGCGTGCCGCGCTAGCGTAGCCGAGCGATGCGCCGAAGATGACCGCGACGAAGATGATCTGCAGTGCTGCATCCGAGGACAGTGCCGCGAACACGTTGGCCGGAACGATCGTGTGGAAGAATGCGACCGCACCAGGCGGCGCGTCATCGCTCGCCGCCGTGGAAAAGAGCGGCATCGTGAAGGTATTCTGCTGCGCACCGAGCACCACGCCCAGCGACGAACGCGCGGCCGCCGTAAGCGAGCGCCCCGGGCCCATGACGACCCCGACGAGCGCGCCGAAGGCGGAAACGAGCACCATTGCGATCGGAAAGACGATCGCAATGCGGCGGACCAGCCTGGCCGACTCAGGCAGCCCAGTGATCCGCGCGATGGCCGCGGTGATCAGTGAGATGAGGATCGGGGCCACGCACATCTTGAAGAGCAGGAGATAGCCGTCGCCGATCGCGCGCATCGCCGGAGTTACCGCGGGCGACCAAACGCCGACGGCGATGCCGATTCCGATTCCACTGACGATCGCGAGCGGGTGACGCATGATTCGCGTCAGCGACATCACGTCTTCGCCGAGCTTTGCGGGAAGGAGTAGAGGATCGCGGCCGCCGGTAGGTTCGTGAGTTGATGGCTCTTGAGGAACACGTCGACGAATAACCGCGTCTGCGAATTGCTCCAGGGAATCGCGATGGCGATGGCGTCCGATGAATCGGAGAAGACGATCGAGCGCAGCGTCAGCGACGCGCTCGGGTCACCGTCGAGGATCCGGTTCACTTCAGCTCGTCGCGAAAGCCGGCGATCACCGTCCCTTCGCGTACCGCACGCACGACGCCGTCCCAGGTGGGAAAGCGCACGAGGGTAGCATGCGGGAAGCTATCGAGCGCGTATGCTTCATACGAAGACTTTTCGATGACGCCCAACCGACTGTTGAAATTTTGAATTGCCGGCACGAGAAGCCGGTCCGGGGCGTAGCGCGCGAGTGCGAGCCGATTCGCGAGCAAAGCCCGGTGCAGGTCGACGTAAGGTTCAGAGAAGGCAACGGCCTGCGCGCGCCCGAGCGTGCGGCTCAACTTCGAGATCCCCACGTCGGCTCGGCGATCGCGCACCTCCTCGACGACCTCGTTGAAGGTCTTCGCCGATGTGTTGATCCGAAGCTTGACCCCTAAACCGAGCGCGATGTCGCGCGCGAGCAAGACGTCGAGCCCGGTCAGGCGACCGCTTCCATCGTGCCAGAAGAACGGCGGGTTATCCTGGCCGAGCATCGCGACCACGAACTCGTGCCGATGTTCGATCGCTCCGACGTCGGGGGGCGTATCCCCGGGTGCGAGAGTGGCGGGCTCCAAGACGCGCGGCGTGCCGCGCTCCTCCACGAACGGCGTCGTGCCGACCTCACGATCGGCACGCGCGATCGCGGCGATCGCAGCCCGTTGATTCTCATCGCGAGGGAGCGCAGGCCCCCGATCGGTCTTGGCAGCCGTGGCGCACGAACACAAGAGCATCGCGATCGCCGCCCACAATGCCAAACGCGCACGTCTTGTTAGAAAGCCAGACGGCATCGACGAGAGATTGGCCATCCAGGCGAATTTGCCCTCACGCTGCAGCGGGCCCGGTCGAGCTCGCCTCCTATGCGGCGGCGACCGCAATTGCCGCCGCGCCTAAGGATGCGAGACGGGGCCCGGCGTCGGCGGCGGTGCTGCCGGGCTGACCGCGTAGAGCGCGATCGTGTACGGCTGGTGCCCAACGTAGTACGTTCCTGACGAAAGCCCCGAGAAAAGGTAGGGATCCACCGGGTCATTCGCTAGCGTCGTACCCGCGGAAGCGGTGATCCAGTTGCCGTCTGCATTGTATGGATCGAAAAACGCCACGTCATACGACACGCCCGACAAGACGGTTCCAGCCGGTGGCTTCACCGTGAAGGTCGCCCCGGTGCCGAGTTGTACCGCCGCTGACCACACCAAGGTCAAGTAGTAGAACGGCGTGATCGGCGCAGACTGCTGAGCAAGACGACCCTGCGGCGCGCGCGCCTGCGCTTGGAGCACGGGTACGCTGGTGGGCAGAGAGTTTTGGCTTGTTATGGTAAGCGTGACGCCCGGAGGAAGCACACTGCCCGCGACGGGTATTGCGATCTGCCCCCCGTAGTTCCCATCGGCCGGCAGCGTGTAGATGTATTGGCCCGCGCTCGGAGCAGGAAGCGGTTCCACGAGCGGCTGCGATATGAAGGCTGCGGCTGAAGGCAACGCAACCGGCGTGGGCGCGCCGCTCGCGCTCGGAAGCGTTACGTCTGAATTGCTGCCTCCGCATCCGCCAAGGAATGCAACGCCGAGCACGAGAGACAGACTCAACCCCAAAAAGGGCGACCGCAACAAGCAATTCACAAACGCACACTTTCAAGCGACATGCTCCCTCACTTAGCGTTCGCTCAACCAATGGCCCTTATTGAAAGCAGGCGGCCGTCATGGATCGGACGACGGCGCGCGTTTCTACGCACGACAAAGCTCGAAGTTCCTGGCTTCGGTCATTATCCAGCTGCGAACGCCCTGCGGGCACACCGCATTCATCACGAGTCCGTCCTCGTCTTGCAGGGCGAGATTCAGGTGATCTGATTTAACGCATTGACGACTGGGCTCAGACGTGGAAAGCCCAGTGCTTACGCTTCGAGCGGCCTGATTCGCCGGTCGAAATCATCACGGAACGAGCTGAGGCTCATTCCGACGCGTTCAACCTTTGTGTCCAAAACGTTCAGCCCCCTCTGTGTCTATAATGGGTGATGCCGGGTCGTAGAAGTAAAACTCATGAGGGCGGGTAAGGAACTTGCTCGTGGCATCCGATCCAGAAGTCCGCTCCGTCAAGCAACGACGGAGCTTTTCAGCCGAAGAGAAGGCACGCATTCTCGCCGAGTACGAGGCAGCTGCGACGCCGCTTGAACGCGCCGCTCTTATGCGTCGCGAAGGTGTATATAGTTCTCTGCTTTCGAACTGGCGCGGCCAGCTCGCAAAGAAAGCCCCGCCGAGAAAACGCGGTCGGCCCGGCAATCCACTCTCGAGCGAGCTGACACGCGTTCGCAAAGAAAACGAACGCTTGGAGCGACGCTTAGCCAAAGCCGAACGAACGATCGACGCGCTGGGAAAAGCGCACGCGCTCTTGCAGATGATCGCCGGCGAGAGCGAAGCGGATTCCGAGCGGTCGAAGTCGTCGTGAACGCGTTGGCGGAAAGCGTCGGCGAGCGTGCTGCGTGCGCACTGCTGGGATCGCCTCGTGCGACGCTGCAGCGACATCGCAAGCCGCAGGTCGACGCAACGTTGGACGCAACGCCGCGCCCGAAAGCGCGGCGCACACCGCGGCGCCTGAGCGAGATCGAGCGACGCGCGATTTTGGATCATGCGCACAGCGAGCGCTTCTGCGATCGTAGTGTGCGCCAGATCTACGCAACGTTGCTCGACGAGGGCGTCTACCTGGCTTCGATTTCGACCTGGTATCGCGTTCTTCGCGCCGCCGGCGAAACGCGCGAACGTCGGCGCCAAGCGACGCATCCGGCCTTGGTCAAGCCCGAGCTTGTCGCGACGCAACCGGGCCAAGTGTGGACCTGGGATATCACGAAGCTGCTGGGGCCCGCAAAGTGGACCTATTACTACCTCTACGTCGTCCTGGACATCTTCAGCCGCTACGTCGTCGCGTGGCGTCTGGAGTACCGAGAAAGCGCAACGTTGGCGCGAGAGATGATCGAAGAAGCGATCACGCGCGAAGGCGTCGATCCGTCGCAGCTGACGATTCACGCCGATCGCGGAACGTCGATGACGTCGAAGACCGTCGCACAGCTTTACAGCGATCTCGGCGTCATCAAAAGCTTCTCGCGGCCGCACGTCTCCGACGACAACCCCTTCAGCGAGGCGCACTTCAAGACGCTCAAATACGGCCCGCATTTTCCGACGCACTTTGCGAACATCGAGCACGGACGCGTTCACTGCCGTCGATTCTTCCCGTGGTACAACGACGAGCACCGCCACAGCGGCATTGCGTTGCTCACACCCGCAGACGTGCACTTCGGTCGCGTTCAAGCCCGAACCGACGCACGCCGAGACGTTCTACGCGCAGCCTGGGAGGCACATCCCGAACGTTTCGTGCGCGGTAGACCTGAACCGCCAACGATCGCGCCGGCGATCTTTATCAACCCGCCGGAAGCCGCATAGAATTATCCGATAAGCTTGGCATCATACCCATTGACACGCTCCGGATGCGCCTCGTAATCAACGGCTTCCTCACGTGTCGTCAACCTCTGAACGACGTGCTCTGTGCTGAGTACGATCCGGTATTGACCGGTTCGCCGGGCGTTTGGAGCTTCTCGAATCCGTTCAAATGCATCCACGAGCAAGTCGCGAGTGGAGCGATTACGCGCCGGCGTCGGCGCGACCAACGTCTCCCAGTCTAGTGACCGCACGATGCCGCACCACGCCTCCATCATGTTGGCAAGGTCGCTGGCATACCGCAGTTCACCATCGTCGGTTGGAGACGAAAAGCCCAAAACGGAATAGAGCTGGGACACGTGAATGATCGGAACGACGGCGTCCTTCACCATGACCGCCGGCACCAGCGGCGACCCTGCTTTTGTCCACACTTCGCGGCTGTGCTCGTCGGCTAACGGGTTAACCGATTTGAACGCGATCTGGTTCTTGTCGAGGAACTCCTCAACTACAACGCAAGTCGCTCAACCAGAAACGTGAAAAAGCGTAACTGGTCCCAATGTGGCCTCCTTTTATGTCGTTTACTAGGCGACCGCGCTCATGTCCGCATCACAATCGGCAGTGCCCTTTGATCGACAATCGCCGAGGGCTCGGAGCCGATCGACACTTCAGATGAAAGCTTGAAATTGTCATCGCGCGGCGCGGTGCCTGCGAACAGCGCGCCGCGGGATGCAACGGTCGTTGACGACGTCCTCGACGTGGAGCACCCTCAAATCGCCATTGACCGTCGGGACCGTCGCGAACTCGCTGATAACATCGCCGCCGATGGCCACCGGTGAAGGGACAAACTCCACGGTGTACGGGCTACGTTTATGCTCGAAGAAATGTCCGGGTGCAAGCCGGAAACCGATGCTCTCCATCGCGCCAGTCAGCGCACGCGGGTCGTCGACGCCACCGATGACCACCATGTCGACGTCATCCGATCGATACGCCTCCGGAGCGTGAACCGTAGCGGCACTTCCACCTACGACGACGGGATCGTGGTCGATTTCGCGCAGCGCCGCGGCGACGGCGCCGGCGACATCGGCCAATGGTGTCCTCTCGTCGATCAAAGCGGCTTCCCAGCCCGACGCGGTCGTCGTCGCGTTGCTTGAGTAAGCAACGCACGGTAGCGGGGCTCGCGTTCGGTGAGCGCCTCGAGCAAGACGCGTAGCTCACGTGCCGCGACATAGTCCGGATTGAGCCGCACCTCGCGGGCGTTGGCAAGTTCAGTGCTCACCAGCACACCGGCGCGCTCAAAACCGTCCAGAGTACGCAGCACGGTCGTCTTTGGCAGGCCAGTCAGTCGGCTGAGCTCGCTTGGAAAACTGCGGCCGAGCCCTGCGATGAGGACGAGGACATCCGTCCGGCCTGAAGACCCGAAGAGGGCCTGGCGAGTGACAAGTCCGGGATCGCTACTGATTGGACCGTTTTCGATCCCATTCGATAGCGTTTGTGGTTCCATAATAGAAGTCTAACCGATTCCGGCACCCTGGGCAAGCCTGTTTTCGCGCGGCCTGGGACCGCGACTAGGTGCGGTGTCCTGCGTGCTTTGCGCTCGGGAATTGCGGACCGCTGTCGCAAGGTCGGCGGTGGGTTCATGGGTCAACGCGAGGTCGAGGTCGTCGATCGAGGCCAGCGGGAGGTGCGAGCGAGGGCGGTCCTCCGAAGTTGCGCATCTCGTTTTGACTCAGTATGGCGGACGGCGGATCTCAATTCGAGACAGAAGCCGCTCGTGCAGTCTTTTGGGACGACGCCCCAAGCAGTCGCGCTTTCAGACCGCCTACGCATGCACAAGTGTGGCCGCCAAGCAGTTTGACTCGATCGTGCCCCGCGGAGTGGTGTACGAGTCGACTCTCGACGCGGGTTGAGCTCTCAGCCGGTGATTACCGCTGAGAGCCGTTGCTTTTTGATTGTCGCTGACCGCGCCGAGTCCTTCGAGCGACAGGTAGCGGCGCTGAAGTTGCCACTCGTCGTTCTGCTCGAGCAGCAGCGCGCCGACGAGGCGCACGATCGCGGCGTCGTTCGGGAAGATGCCGACGACGTCGGTGCGCCGCTTGATCTCGGCGTTGAGCGCGCTCCAGCGGATTGGTCGAGGCGATCTGCTTGCGATGCGCTCGCGGGAAGCTCATGAAGGCGAGTACGTCGTTCTCAGCTTCATCGAGCAGCGCGGCGAGCTTCGGCAGCTTCGTCGGAAGCTGATCGGCGACGACGCGCCACTGCTCGTGCGCCGCTTCAGTCGTCTCTTGCGCGAATGCCGTGTTGATCAGCGCGAGGACCATCTGCCGCTGGCCCTTGCTCGCATAGGCCAAGCGCGTTGCGCATGAAGTGCACACGGCACCGTTGCCACGTCGCGCTTGAACACCTTAGCGATCGCCGCTTTGAGGCCCACGATGCGCGTCGGAGATCACCAGCTTGACGCCGCGCAATCCGCGCCGGCGTGAGGTCGCGCAAGAACTCAATCCAGAACGGCTCGGCTTCGCTCGGGCCAACGGCCACGCCCAACGATTTCCCTTATGCCATCGGTGTTTACGGCCAACGGCGATTATCACGGCAACCGACACGATTCGGCCCGGCTTGACGCACCTTCACGTACGTCGCGTCGATCCACAGATACGGCCATTCGCCTTCGAGCGGACGCGAATCAGAAAGCGCGTTGACCCGTTCGTCGATTTCGCCGCACAGTCGCGACACTTGGCTCTTGGAGATCCCCGTCATGCCCATCGCCTTGACCAGCTCGTCGACCGAGCGCGTCGAGACGCCCTGGATGTACGCCTCTTGGATCACCGCCACCAGCGCTTTCTCTGCCGTCCGGCGCGGCTCGAGGAACGCCGGCAAGTACGACCCGCGGCGGAGCTTCGGTATGCGCAGATCGACCGACCCGACGCGTGTCTCCCAGAGCCGATCGCGGTATCCGTTACGGCTATTGGTACGCTCGGCCGTTCGCTCGCCGTACTCGGCGCCGCGTACGTTGCTCGACCTCGAATTCCATGAGGCGCTCGGCGACGTGGGCAAGGAGTCTCGCGAACGATTTCGTCCTGCGGCCCCCTTCTCAACGAGCTCGGCGAGTGCCATACTGAACTTGGCCATCGTGGTGTCCTTTCGCGGAAAGTTGCTGTGCAAAAACAACCTTCGCCAAGAGCCACGATGGCCGCCCTCTACCCTATGAGGCGGCCGGGGTCATACACCACGCCCCGGGACACGATCTCATCCGTTGCGCGGAGCATTGGCGGCGCGGTCAACGCCTTTGAGGCAGCGCTTGCATAATTGCGAGCTGTTCGGCGGGCCCACGTGGCCCCTCATAACACGACTGTGCGTTTAACCCCAGCTCGTCGATTTTGTCCCATTGACGTTCACGCAACCAATAACGCTCGAGAAGACGATTTAGACCGAATCAGTTTACGTACATCTCGCTGACCATGAAACGTGATACGTCGAAGACCTATGCCGTTTATCAGTACGGCGACCCGACGCTTGACCCGAGCGCTTCGTGGATGCCCTTCCCTCCTGGTGGAATGACTCCGTAGCATCGCCCGCCGCGACCGAGAAGGCGGCAGTGCCCCCGGCATGCTGGGACCCAGTGCGCATGAGATCAGCACCGCCCGCGCACTTTGGCGCCTGACGGCTCCTCGTGCAGCCCGATTTGCTACCGACGCGCGATGCCGGCGACCAGAGCAAGCTATGCCAACGACGATGACGCGCTCGCTAGCGCTACGTCCGCGATCGCGGCACCCCTGGTAAGTCCTGGGCATGCTGAACGCTCACCGACATCACGCGGACGGACGCCATCGTCGAACACGGTGCGGACTCGCCTAGATCGAATGCATACCGCTTTCCTGGAAGCGCAGGGAGCACGATATCTTCAGCGCGGTCGCAGCCTACGCGCACCGCGCAGGCTTCTCTTTCAGGCCGGAGCTCGGGTGAAAACGTGTGACGTCGTCTGTGACCCGCCAAATATTGTGGTGACATGAGACCGGCCTGCCGCGGGCGTCAAGAAGATCTTTGTGGAGATGGATCACGCTATGGAAGCTACGGCGGTTTTGAACGCTCCACGAGCCAGCCGTGCGAGTTTGCCACCACTGCCAGAGAAGGTCGCCCAGAATGCACAAAGCTCGGCCTACGACTGCGATGAGCAGGGCGAGATTCAAAGACAAGTTGGTGGGATCGAGTGGGCCAAGGAAGAGCGCCGCGCGTTCGTCGCCCGCCGTGGCGAACATACCGGTCTAGAGCAACACAAGGACGCTCCAAGCGAGGTCCTGACCGACGCTGGCGATATTCGGATTCCCGTCGCAGCCGCGATCGGAGGGCCGGAACTTGCGGATCGGGCTGCGGCGCTGTTGTTGGCGGCAGAGTCGCCCAACACGCTCCGCAGCTCCCGCGCCGGGTGGACATCCTTCGTGCGGTTCTATACGACGTACGAGCATCACTCGCTGCCGTCGACGCCGGCGACGATCATCGCGTACGGAACCTGCCTTGTTGAGCGTCCGGCCTTCGAGGCCGTCGTCGGCAAGTCGCAGCCGCGGCGTTGCCCTTGAGGAAAGTCGCAAGCTCGAGCGAACCCTAAGCGAGCATGTGGTCCTTGTGGCGTTTGCGAACGACGGCTTCGAGCTTGGTCTGCTCATTGGCCCTGGTGGCGTGCGGGCAAGGGATCAGCGTCCCGCCCGTCCAGCCGCAGCCCGCTCCGAGCCTGCCCGCGTTCTACACGACCACCGGCACGACCGAAGCCGTGCCGTTCACGAGCGCCGTCCCCCTTGGCACCGTTAGCGGGCAGCCGATCCTGCCGCTGTTCGAGTTGCCTGCAGTGGAGACGAACCTCGGGCCGATCGAGGTGGTGTTCTGGGGTACGAAGAGCGCCACGACCGGCATCATCGGCGAAATCACCGAGGCCCAGGTCCTGGGCATCGAATACGGCGCGACGCCGCCGGGCAGCGTGCATGCGTATTTCAACAGCGCCGGGCTGCCGGTGTTATTCCAGGACGACGCCAGCGGCTACGTCGTTGCGGTGTCGTATACGAGCGCGACCACGCTGACCGTCGATCTGTGCGATTCGTCCTTCAATCCGATTGCCCAGGCGTCGGCACAGACCGCTCCCGCTCAAGGCGGCCCCGCCGCGGCCGGCGGATCTGCTCGGTACCTTATCTGCAATCCTCAGCGCGGCGGATTATGTCCACCACCGTTGGCGGAGAGGCGACGGACATCACGGACAGTCTCACCCCGTTAAAGATACTCGTGACCGGCGGGTCGTATCTCTTGGGCCTCGAGGCCTCGCTCATTGCGATCCTCGAGTTCAAGGAACATATGGCAGTTCCAAGCCAGGCCCCGATCGGAACGCCGATTACCCTGGTGTTCCTCTCGGTCGCGCTGCTTTTTCTCCGTATATTTTAAACGTGACCGGGACGTCGGCGTTCGGGCCAGGCGCTAGTACTGGGCCGACCCGCATTGCTCCGGTCTATTTGCCGCCGCCGTCTTAAGCCGCCGCGCCGGCTAGGGTGCTTCTCCCAGGCCCTGCTAATAAGCACAAATAACTGTTTTGTGCTCGTTGGGGAGGAGCGGGGGCACGGCTGGTGGCCGGCCAAAGCTGGGAGTCGTTCTTGGGGCGGCTGAGCGATTCAGCGTCGGCTTCGGCTTGCACACTTAGCTTCGCGAATCATCTTTCCAACGTTCGCTGGGCCCCATTCGGCGCGAGCATACGGGGCAGCATGATTTCACGACACGCTATAATGAGGGATCAAAGACACAGCATTCCGAGCCCAAGATTCATCTGTTTCGGCACGGGATTCAAATACCGGATATCGCCAGAGCGGTCGGAATTCAGCCGGCCGAGTACGACGCGGCTCCGCCGCCAGATGCCTGGCACTTACGGCCGGACACCAACATCGCCATCATCGCCGACATGCTGGAGGAAGCCGGCAAAAAGGGTGTCTCCGAAAAGCAGATGGTCGCCGAACTGCGCCGACGTGGCCGGCTCGGAAACGCGGCCAACCCGGGCCGGGCGGTCCACTGGTCGGTGACCGAACTTCGCCGACGGGCTGCGCGCGTCGGGGCAAGAGAAGACGAGCACGGCAGAACCCGCTGGCATGCGTTCGGTCGATTTGATGTCTGGCGGAAGCCGGATACAAACTCCATTTCACCATTTCTGGAAAAATGGAGCGAATTGTGCGTGAGCCTCAGAACGGAATTTCGTCTTCGAGTTCGCCTTCTGCGAAGTCGCCCGCGCCTGCGCCGGCTCCGGCTGCGGCGCGTGCGGGGGCGCGATACTCGCCGTTGCCGCCGCCGTTGAAGTCGCCGCCGCCACTGCGGCGATCGAGCATCTGCATCACGTTGCAGACGACCTCGGCGGCTTTGCGTTTTTCGCCTTCCTTCGTTTCGTAGGAACGAATCGAGAGGCGGCCCTCGACGAGGCAACTCGAACCTTTCTTCAGGTACGTGTTGCAGGTCTCGGCGAGCTTGTCCCAAGCGACGATGTCGATGAAGTCGGTCTCTTCGGCTTGCTTCGAACGGCGGTTGACCGCCAGCGTAAACTTCGTGACCGCGGCGCCGCTGCCGACGTAGCGGATCTCCGGATCGCGAACCAGATTACCGACCAAAATCACGCGATTGTAGCTGCCTGCCATGCTCGTATCCTCTCAAAACTGTCGCGTCTTGCTTTCGCCTAAACAATCTCTCTACCCGGTGCCAACACTGTGGCACCTATGGCCGTAGGGGCCGGGAGCGGGACCGAGTACACCCCATCCATGCTGTGCTCGCGTATGCGCCTGGCCGCCCTCGTTTGTGCGCTCGCCGCGGCCTCCGCGGCTGCGCCCGCCGAAGCGGGGGGCATGACGGCGGTCCCTCCCACTGCGACAACCCCGGCGGTACCCATTTACATCGCTCGCCCCGAAGGAGCGGGACCATTTCCGGCGGTGCTGCTCCTGCACGGGTGCGATGGCTTCACCGGTTTCGGTGCGGTCGCGGCCGACCGGCTTTCGTTTCGCGGCTATGTCGCGGTCGCGCTCGATTCCGAGGGCCCGCATAGCGCCCCGGGCGCTTGTGTCGATCCGAAGGGGTCGTCGACCGAAGCCGCCGACGCGCGCGCGACCTTGGCGTGGATGCGAGCGCAACCGTACATCCGGCCCGACCGCCTGGCCGTGATGGGCTTCTCGATGGGCGCCAGCGCGACGCTCGATCTCATCGATCGCGCTACCGGCGCGGCCGACGTCCCGGCAGGGCTGCGCGCCGCCATTGCTTTCTATCCCGCTTGCGAGAACCGCACGGCCAACGTCGCCGTTCCGCTCATTATCTTCGACGGCGATGCCGACCGGATCACGCCGGCTGCTCCGTGCGCGGCGCTCGTCAAAGCGGCGACCGACGCCGGCAAAACCGCGACGATCACGACCTATCCCGGAGTGACGCACGCCTTCAACATCCCGGGCTTCAACGGGACGTTCTACGGCGAGCCGATTCGCTACGACTCGGGCGCGACGCTCGACTCCGCACAGCGCACCGAGCAGTTCCTCGCGCGCTACCTGTTAGGAAACTAGTCCTCGACGCGGATCAAGAGCGCGCGGAGCACGTCGTCGGCCAAGCGGAGCTGGCGCTCGAGTTCCTTGGCTTGGGCGGCGTCGCCCTTGAACTTCATGATCGCGTAGTAGCCCTCGCGCACATCGTCGATTTCGTACGCAAGCCGGCGCTTGCCCATGCGGTCGATGTCGCCGACTTCGCCGCCGGCGTTGCGCAGCAGATCGGCGATCTGGGAGATGCGCTCCTCGACCTGCGCCTCGTCGAGGCTGGGGCGCAGGATGTAGGTCATCTCGTAGTCGGTCAGGGTGGTTGCCATGGTTTCCCTCTCTGGACACCGCGATCGGCGGTGGCCCGGGACGCGCCCGGGCAGCGGGTGAGTGACGCCGGATACCCCGGCGGGTGCGGCCGCGAGAGCGACCGCCACAACCCGCCGATTGTATCACGCCGGGAAAATCCGCGGCAAGGGCGCTAGGCCGTAGCGGAGGCTTTCGGCAGGAACGCGCCCAGGCCGAAGGCCTCGAGGGTCGCGCGCTGGATCGGCTCGATCGCCGCGTTGATCGCATCGGCGGGTGAGCCGCTGGGAACCGGCGTCCGCAAGGGCCGGGCTCCGGCCGGGGCGGTCGCAAGCGCGACGATCGCCTCCGCGACTTCATGCGGATCGCGGGCTTGTGCCCCGAGCGCAGCGCCGATCGTCTCGATCGTGTTCGCGACCTCGCCGTACGAGGCGAGGCGAGCCTGGTCGTCGGGACCGATGATCGCGTTGAAGATGTTGGTCGAGTAGGGCCCCGGTTCCACGATCGCCACGTCGACGCCGAAGGGCCGAAGCTCGTAGGAAAGCGACTCCGCGAGCCCCTCGATCGCCCATTTCGAGGCGGTGTAGACGCCAGTAAACGGGACGACGTAGCGCCCGACCACCGAGCTGACGAAGACGACCAACCCGCTCTTTTGAGCCCGCATCGACGGCAGAAACGCCCGGCTCACGCGGAACGGCCCGGTGACGTTGGTCGCGAACTGCCGCTCGAGCGACGCAGCCGTGAATGCTTCCGCCGTGCCCATATGCGCGGTCCCAGCGTTGTTGACGAGCACGTCGACGTGGCCGGCGCGCTCGAGGATCGCCGCTGCTGCCCGCTCGACCGAGCCGTCGTCGGTCACGTCCATTTCGACGACCGTAACGCCGGCGGCCTCGAGCGAGCGCTTGGGCTCCGCATTGCGGCCCGCGGCGTCGCGCAGGGTGCCGAAGACGTGGAAGCCCGCGCCGGCGAGCAGCTGGGCGGTCTCGAAGCCGAAGCCGGTGCTGGTGCCGGTAACGACGGCGACCCGATTGGTAGACATGGTGGTTCGCGATCCTCTCGATAGTGGGTGTCAATGGTTGACAAGCCCGAGTCTACCCCACATACTTACAAAAAGGAAGTACTTACAAATTAGTAAGTTAGAGCGACGATGACCACTTTCGATCCGGCGACTGCGCCGCTGTCGGCTTTCCCGCCGCGAGGGAACTGCTTCAGCGGCGGCTGTGCCACGCGCGCCGTCTTGTCGCACATCGCGAGCCGCTGGGCGGCATTGATCCTCGCGGCCCTCCGCCAGAGTGGGACCTTGCGCTTTTCAGAGCTCCGCGACCGCATCGAAGGCGTCTCGGAGCGGATGCTCGCCAAGACGTTGCGCGAGCTCGAACGCGACGGCGTCATAGCGCGGCGCAGCCTCGGGACCGTGCCGCCGCACGTCGAGTACAGCCTCACGGCGCTCGGCATCGGCGTCGCCGACCACGTTGACGCGTTGGTCGCGTGGATCGAGACGCACGTGCGCGAGCTCGTCGGCGCGCAGCGTCAACACGACGCCGCGAGTTAGCTAAAGCCCGTCGAGCGGCGCGAAGACGTCGTGCACGGCGACCGCCAAGCCGGGGAACTCATCGTGTTCGACGGTCTCGCCGGCCCGGAACATCCGGGACCCAGTCACGGATCGCGCTTCGATCGTGCGGGTTGCCGGATCCACGTCGAGCACGAGCGCCGCGCCGTGCCGGAGGTAGAGTTCGCTCTTGCGCTTCACGTGCCGATCCGAATCGCCGGGCGAGCGCACTTCGACCGCGATGTCGGGCGCGAACGGCGGCTTCTCGCGCTCCTCGCCGACCAGGCGCGCAAGGCGTCCGCGTGCGAAATACGCAACGTCGGGAACGAGCGTGATGCCCGGCGCCAGATGCACCCGCCACTCGACGCCGGTCGAGCCGGTCGCCGATCCCCACGCGCGCAAAGCGGCGTACAGCTCGCCGGCGACGATCGCGTGCGTGCTCCGCGAGCTCACCTTCGGGTGGATGGCGCCGTCGTAGGCTTCCTTGTAGGGTTTTTCGTCCAACCAAGCGTCGATCGAAAGCATGTCGTCCTCACGCCCAGGCTATCACGCGCCGTTCTTCCGCGACAAGCGCGCACGGGGCGGCCGGCCGCGTCTCGCGAAGATGCCATGCCGTGACCTTCGATCCGTTCAGCATCGCGAAACACGTGCTCCACCGGCTGCCGCCGGAGACCGCGCACGACGTGACGCTCGCCGCACTCGAGACCGGTCTCGTGCCCGCCCGCGCACCGGTGAACGATCCGATCCTCGCGACGGCGCTGTTCGGACACGAACTCGCGCACCCGCTCGGACTGGCGGCCGGCTTCGACAAGAACGCGCGCGTCTTCGCGCAAATGTTCGGGCAGGGCTTCAGCTTCGTCGAAGTCGGCGGCGTGACGCCGCGCCCGCAAGCGGGCAACCCGCGCCCGCGCGTGCACCGCTTACCCCACGATCGCGGCGTCGTCAATCGCATGGGGTTTCCGAACCACGGTGCGGAGCGCGTCGCCGCGCGCCTGCGGGCGACGCGCGCGCCCGGGCTGCTGGGCGTCAACCTCGCCGCCAACGCCGACAGCGCGGATCCCGCCGACGATTTCGTCGCGCTCGTGCGCACGTTCGCGCCGCTCGCGGACTTCCTCACCCTCGACGTCTCGTGTCCGAACACCGCCAACGGCCAGGTGTTCCTGTGCAAGGAACCACTCGACGACCTCCTCACGCGGATCGAAGCCGCGTTCGCTTACGGCACGGCCCCGCGCCGCCCGCTCGCGGCGAAACTCTCGCCTGACGTCGACGATGAGAAACTCGCGGAACTCGTAGGCGTCCTGACCGCGCACCGCATCGACGCGATCGTCCTATCGAACACGACCTTGGAACGACCCGATCACTTGCGCGATCCGGCGCACGCGCATCGCGGCGGCCTCAGCGGGGCAGCGCTGTTCGAGCGCTCGACGCAGATGCTGGCCGACGTTTACGCACTGACGCACGGCGCGATCCCGCTGGTCGGCGTCGGCGGCATCGCGACGGGTGCGCATGCGTATGCGAAGATTCGCGCCGGCGCAACGGCGCTGCAACTCTACACGGCGATGGCATACGAAGGGCCGGCCGTCGTCACGCGCATCCTCCACGAATTGGCGGCGCACTTGCGCGTCGACGGGTTCAGTTCGCTCCGCGACGCGATCGGCGCGGGGCATCGAGCGCGAACCGGCACCCCGGCCGGCTAGTCGCGCGCGCGCCGAGCCTCGGGCGCGAAGTGACCGGCGACGTCGAGCACCATGCCCGGCAGCGCAAGGTGCACGAAGGTCGCGCCGGCCTCGAAGATCTGCGGGCCGCGTTCCACATCGTGCTCGGCATCGTAGGCCAATATCACCGCGCGCTCCGGATCGTCGACGATGACAAGCGCCGACCCAGCGCGCAGGTACGCTGCGATCTTCCACTCGACGTCGGCCTGCCGGTCACTCGGCGAGCGCACCTCGACCACGACGTCAGGGGCGAGCGGCGGGTCTTCCCGATCGGCCGGGTCGAGCGCGTCGAGCCGATCGTAGGCGACGTAGGCGACGTCGGGCGTCAGCGGCCGCTCGGCCTCGCCACGGACGCCGACCCAGAAGCGCCACTCCGGCCCCACCATCCCCCGGCCATCCGCCCACGCGTCGAGCGCGTAGAGCCAACGCTTCTGCTGCCGCGAATGCGTCGTCTTGGGGCTCACCTTTTGCAGCCATCGGCCCCGAACCCATTCGGTCGCCGGCTTCGTCTCGGGAACGACCATCCGCGTCGCCATCCGCCCTCTCCGTTCGCGCGGTCACGCACGGCAGATCACGCTTTCGCTACGCCCGCGCAAGCCCCATCCGCCCTTCCCGCCGGCCTCAGCACCACCGCGAACCGCAGGTCGACTGCGCCAAGCGCGAAAGCGCGAGGCGACGGGATCAGGCGCAAGGCCCCAACCCCTTATGAGCTCGAGCTGACCCGGGTCTCGCGCTTGGTCACGCGGTAGACGTTGCGCACGTCCTTGACGTTGCCGAACTTGCGCAGCAGGGTGTGCAGGTGGTCGAGGTTCTTGATCTGCACCGTCAGGCTCATGACCGCGACGTCGCGCTTCACGCGTGCGGTCACCGAGGAGACTTGCGTCTTCGACTCGGCGCACACGCCCATGATGTCTTGCAGCAGCCCCGGACGGTCGGCGCCTTCGATCTCGATGTCGACGGCGTGGGTGATGTCGGTCGCGTCGATCCAGGTGGCTTGAAGGATGCGCTCGGGCGTCGCGGACATGTACGCGACGTTGGGACAGTCGGCGCGATGCACCGATACCCCGCGCCCGATCGTCACGAACCCCATGATGGGATCGCCGGGCACGGGGCTACAACACTTCGAGAGCCGCACGAGCACGTCGTCGACGCCCGCGATGCGGATGCCGCTCGCGTTGCGCGCCGGCCGGCGCCCGACCGGCGTGCGCGCGACCGCGGCCAGCTCGACGATGTTGTCGCTCTTGACTTCGTCCTTGAGCCGCTGCACGACCGACGACGCCGATGCGTCGCCGAAGCCGATCGCGGCATACAGGTCGGTCGCGCTCGCGTAGTTCAACTTGTGTGCGATCTTCTCGATCGCTTCGCCGCGTGCGGCGTCGAGCCGCAAGTGCTGGCGCGCGAGTTCGTTCTCGATCGCCTCTTGGCCCGCGATCACGTTCTCTTCTTTGCGCTCTTTGCGGAACCACTGTTTGATCTTGTGCTTGGCGCCCGACGTCTTGACGATCGAGAGCCAGTCGAGCGACGGCCGCGCCGACGTCTTGTTGACGAGCACCTCGCAGATGTCGCCGTTGCGCAGCTGATAGTCGAGCGGCACGATCTTACCGTTGACCTTCGCGCCGACGCAGTGGTTGCCGACGCCGGTGTGCACTTGATAGGCGAAGTCGAGCGGCGTCGCCGCCGCCGGCATGCTGAACACGTCGCCGCGCGGCGAGAAAACAAAAACCTGATTCTCGAACAGGTCGATCTTCAGGTTTTCCATGAACGTGCGCGAGTCGCGCATGTCGTTTTGCCACTCGAGCAGCGAGCGCAGCCACGTGAGTTTGGTCTCGACCGCGTCGAACTTGCCGCCCTCTTTGTAGCGCCAGTGCGCCGCGATCCCGTACTCGCTCGTGCGATGCATCTCCCAGGTGCGGATCTGCACTTCGAGCGGATCGCCGCCGGGGCCGAACACCGTCGTGTGCAACGACTGGTACATGTTCGGCTTGGGCATCGCGATGTAGTCTTTGAAGCGCCCGGGCAGCGGTTTCCACAACGAGTGGATCACGCCCAGCGCGCCGTAACAGTCTTTGACCGAATCGACGATCACGCGCACGGCGGTCAGATCGTAGATCGTCGAGAATTCGCGCCCGCGCCGCAATTTGTTGTAGATCGAATAGAAGTGCTTGGGGCGGCCGGTGATCTCGGCCTTGACGTTGATCTTCGTGAACTGGTCGCGCAGTTCGTCGACCACGGCCTTGACCGCCGCTTCGCGCTCGGTGCGCTTCTTCGCGACCCGCTCGGCGATGTCGCGGTACGCCTCGGGATCGAGATAGCGCAGCGCGAGATCTTCGAGATCCCACTTGATGCGCCAGATGCCCAGGCGATGCGCGATCGGCGCGTAGATCTCGACCGTCTCGCGGGAGATCTGCTGCTGCTTCGCGGGCGAGAGGCTCGAGAGCGTCCGCATGTTGTGCAGCCGGTCGGCGAGCTTGATGATGATGACCCGGATGTCCTTGGCCATCGCCATGAACATTTTGCGCAGGTTCTCGACCTGCGCATCTTCTTTTGACTGGTACGGAATGCGGGTGAGCTTGGTGACCCCGTCGACCAGGGTCGCGATCTCGGCGCCGAAGTTGTCGGCGACTTCCTCACTCGTGACGACCGTGTCCTCGACGACGTCGTGGAGCAGCGCGGCAGCGACTGTCGCGCGATCCATCTCCAAGTCGGCAAGAATTTCCGCCACCGCCAACGGATGCTCGATGTACGACTCGCCCGATGCGCGGGTCTGCCCCTCGTGCGCCGCGTCGGCAAGATCGTAGACGCGTCGCAGCCACGCCGCGTCGATCGTCGGATCGTATTGCCGTACCTTGGCGATCAGCTGAGTGATAGGCATGGGTTGAGCGATATTGTTACATATTCGCACCCCAGAAGCAAACCATGTACCTGCGATTGGCCGGTAAGAATCGCTTGGTTGGATGCCTCCAAGCGCCCGGCGCCCCGCGCTTGGCGCTACGCGCTCAATATTTGATGAAGCTGCTTACTTCGACGCCCGGGAGCAGCGCACGGCCGCCGAGGGCCTGGATCTCGATCAGGAAACCGAAGCCCACGAGATGCGCGCCGAGTTTGTCGAGCAGCCGGCGCGTCGCGGCCGCGGTCCCGCCGGTGGCGAGCAGGTCGTCGACGACGACGACGCGCGCCCCGTGGTCGATCGCGTCGGCGTGGATCTCGAGCGAGTTCGTGCCGTACTCGAGCGCGTACTCTTCGCTGATCGTCGCGCCCGGGAGTTTGCCGGGCTTGCGCACCGGGACGAAGCCCGCGCCCAACTCGTACGCGAGCGGCGCACCGAACATGTAGCCCCGCGCTTCGATGCCGACGACGATGTCGATGTCGCTGGCGCGATAATGTTGCGTGAACAGATCGATCGACGCCTTGAACCCGCCCGCGTCGCGCAGCAGCGGCGTGATGTCGCGAAACAAAATGCCCGGAATCGGAAAGTCCGGAATCGCGCGAATAAAACTCTCGACTTCCACGACGCCGCCGCTTCGCGCACATCGTGGGGCTACCTTCCCTCCACGCCGAAGCGTCCGCCAGTGAATCGTCGTCGCAGGCCGTTCAATCGCTGGGCGAAGTCGATCAGCGGTGCCGGCGACGACCCGCTCTTTCCGCGCCGGATCGTCATCGCGCTGGCCTTCGCGGTGGCCTTCGTCGAGGTGCTCGCCGGGCTGCTCAACCTCTTCCGCGTCCCGCCGCCGCGCGAGCAGCCGGTCGCGACCACGACCGTCATGCTCGTGCGGCTCACCCCCCGCCCGACCCCGACGCCGGCCCCCACCCCCCCGCCGACGCCGCCTCCGACGCCGCCGCCCCCCACCCCGGCGCCGGTGGTCGCACTGACGCCGCGGATCGCTCCGACCGTCGTACCGCATCCCGAGACCGCGGCTCCGAAACTGGCCGGCGCGGTCGCGGCGAAGACCGGCGGCGCCGCCCGTCCGCCGTGGGACATCTCGACCGACCGGCCCACGCATTCGGTCGCCAACGCCCCCGTCCCCAACTCCGGGGAGGGCGCCGGCGCGGGGACCGGCTCGGGCCCGGGGGCCGGGACCGGTGGCCTCGGCGGAAGCGGCTCGGGAACGGGGGGGAACGGAAGCGGCGCGGGCACCGCGGGTGCGGCCGACGCGCCGTGCGGGAGCGTGGCGCTCGTCGGCCTCCTCTCCCGATACAACCGGGCCGACGGCACCTTTTCCGAATACGTTCGGGTCACGGTCGAAGAGCGCAACGGCTCCTCGATATCGGGCGAGTTCGGCTACCCGTTCGTCTATCGGAGCGAAGCGGACAACCCGTTCTCCCGGCTCAACATAGGCCGCGACTTCGACATTCCGATCCAGCTGCCGCCGCCCGGATACGACACGTCGCGCGAGCCCCTCGCGGTGCAGTACGCCCTACGGTATACCGATGCCAACGGTCTGACACGCTTGCCGGAATGTCCGAAGTAACAGCTATCACATGGTTCATGATGATTACCAAAAGTTTACGAAAGCCGCATTCCGGCGCCCGGCATGCCGGCAGGACTCAGCGAACGTTGCCCTACTCTCTGCAGGCGCGCAGCTCAACCTAACGCCTCATACGGATTGACGAGTCTACCAACGATGCCGCTGGGACTTCGGAACGTCGATGCCTCGGTTGCCCAGATCGATCGCGGCGGACGCAATGCCGCGGTCCTGGTGGTGCTCGTCCTGGGCGCGGTCACCGCCTGCGCGATCCCGTCCGCGCGTGTCATCGGCCCCGAGTACCCGGCCCTGTGGCCCGCCGTCGTCTCGGTCGAGAGCTTCGCCGAGCTGCTGACCGCGCTGATCTTCTACAACCGGTTCATGATCTCGAACGCGCCCGAGTTCGCGTTCTACAGCGCGGCGTACGTGTGGACCGGCGTCACGAAGATCGGCTACGTCCTCAGCTTCCCCGGCGTCATCACCCTGGCGGGCGCGTTTGGCAACGAGTCGGTCCCGGCCTGGTACTTCACCAGCTGGCACGTCGGGTTCGGGGTGTTTCTGCTCGGCGGCGTCCTGCTCGGCCAGCGATTCACCGTCACCCGCACGTCGCGCAACTCCGTGGCCGCGATGTCGACGATTGGAGCCGGCGTCGGAGCCGTCGCCATGATGGCGCTGCTTTCGATGCTGGCACCCGCGCTTCCACCGCTGGTCGTCAACGGCAACGATTACTCCCACCTGATGACGGTCTTGCTGCCGGGCGCCGCCGTCATCTGCATCCTCATCGTGTGGGCGTTCGTCAAGCACATGCGGCGCACGACGATGATGTCGTTCTTGGCCGTCGCACTGATCGCCAACGGCCTCGACTTACTGCTGACGATGTATGCGGGCAACCGGTTCTCGCTCGGCTGGTACGTCGCGCGCATCGACTCTCTGGTCGCCTCGGGGATCGTCTTATCGGTGCTGGTTGGGAGTTTGATGGCGTTGACCGCGCAGCTGACCGCGCGCAGCGAAGCGCTGAGCCAGCTCGCCTATCACGACGCGCTGACCGGGATCGCGAACAAACGCGCCTTCGATGCGGCCCTGCTGCGCGAATGGGACCGGTCCTCGCGCGAGCGGCGCCCGATCGCGCTCTTGATGTGCGACGTCGATTTTTTCAAGGGCTACAACGATTCGCTCGGGCACCTCGCCGGCGACCGCGCGCTGCGCGAAGTGGCCGACATCCTCGAGCTGCAAGCGTGGCGCCCAGGCGACATCGCGGCCAGGTTCGGCGGCGAAGAGTTCGTCATGCTGCTGGCCGAGACCAACGAAGACGGCGCGCTGAAGGTGGCGGAGCGCGTGCGCGAGGCGATCGCGCTGCGCAAGCTGCCCTACCCGGATTCGCCGAGCGGGATCGTCACGATCAGCATCGGGGTCGCGGCGATCGTGCCTGACCACGCGACGAAACCGTCGGCCCTGGTTCAGATGGCCGATTCGGCGCTGTACCAGGCCAAGGGTTCGGGACGCAACCGGGTCGCGCGGCATGCCGGAGACCCGCTTTCGCGGCCGACTTCAACCGGTAGATCGTCGCCCCCTCGACCACCGCGACCGGGATGTAGCGCGCGTCGACGTCGCGCATCATCGCCGCGACGACCGCGGGATCGTCGTCGCCGCGGCCGCTGACGCTCGGGGCCCCGCCCACGACGATCGTCACCGGCTGCGTGCGCAAGATCCGGTCGATCTCGGCCGATCCGTCGAAACCGAGCATCGCCCACTTCGAGCTGTCGAAGAGGTTGGTGGGGAAGACGTAGCGCGTCGGCGGCTTCACGCCGAGCATATCGTAGAGGATCGGCGACTGCCGCACGACGTAGAGCGACGGCTCGGCATCCGTGCATGGGCGAACGGCGTCGGCGATCTTCTCGACCGTGGCGCGGCGCCATTGCGGATCGCGCAGCACCGCGCGGTGATACGCGTATCGCGCCGCTTGCACCAGCGTGTAGTAGTCGTGCATGGCGAAGGTCACGGCGAGGACGAGCCCAGTCACGAGCGCGGGGCGCCGCAGCCACGTGCCGACGCGGTCGAGCGCAAACGCGGCCAGCAGCGACATCGGCGCCAGCAACGAGCAGAAATGGCGCGCGTCGTACTCGTTGGTGACGACGATCGTCGCCACCGCCACGGCGAACCACGCGAGCATGAACCGCATGCGCTGCAGGCGCAAGACGAACGCCAGCATCGCAAGCTCGATCGGCGGACCGAGCACGCGCAGTTCCTCCAAACAACGCTCGAAGCGCGCCGGCGCCGCACTGCGCGAACCCAAGCGCCGCAGGGTCGCGCCCACATTTGCATCGAGCAGATATGCGAGCTGACCACGCGCAGCATAGACCGCGACTTCGACGACCCACGGTGCGACGAAGGCCGTCGCCGCGGCGGCCAGCGGCGCGAACGCGGCGCGGCGCTCCTTCCACGCGATGGAGACGAACGCAAACAGCGCGAAGGGCAGCGCGGTCAGCTTCAGTTGCACGGCTGCGGCCGCTAAGAGCCCGATAGCCGCATAACGCCAGACGGCAGCTTCACGGCGATCGAGGGGCACCAACAAGGCGATCGCGCCGGCCGTCAGCGGGACGATGAAGAGTTCGACGTCACCGGCTAGACCTTCGTTCTCGATGCTGCAGAAGATCAACAGCGTGGCCGCGACCGTGCCGATCGCAGCTCCGCGCCCAGGATCGATCAGAACCGCGATCCGGCGCACGAGCAAGGCGCTCGCGGCGACCGCGACGTCGCCCAGCAACGCGAGTGCAAGGCCCGGAGTCGGAGTCAACCACATCGCCAGCGCGTAAAGTGCGAAAGCACCCGGCGGCTTGTACTCCCAGACGTCGATGTAAGGCAGCACGCCGTGTTGCAGCGAACGGGCAACGAGCAGGTACGAGCCAACGTCGGCATCGGTGGCCGGCCACGTCAGCGACTGTGCCCGCACGACGACCGTCAGCGCGATCAGACCGATGGTGACGAGCAATCCCCGGCTACCGGCCCGATCGAACGCCATCGCGCGAGTTGTCGCTTCGTTCGCCACGTTTCGCCCTTCGTAACGCCCGCGAATCCGTCCTAGCGTCGAACGCTTCCTGAGTGCAGAGCGATCGAGCGCGCCGCCTATGCCGGAGCGTGCAGCGCGACGCCGTCAGGATAGATCGGCCGGTCGATCACCGACTGGAGCAGGTCGACCTTTGCGCCCAGCGCGAGCTCGCAGAAGCCTTGGAAGCTCTCGCGTTCCGCCTCGCCTTCGGCGAAGCGGGCATTCTTGGTCATGTCGATCTTCTGCGCCGCCGGGAGAAAGCGCACGTAGCGGCCGTCGTCGTCGATCCCGGTTTCCACCAAGCCCGCGTCGTCGAAGATGCGCAGGGCCGTGCCGATCGTCTCCGGAGCGACCATGTCCATGTCGGCGATGCGGGCCAGCTCGGCGTTGTCGAGGCGCACGACGGCGTCGCGGGCGGTCCCGCGAATCACGCGGTACAGCTCGCGCAACACGTGCAGCGACGGCGCCTGTTTGGCGATGATGAAGTCGTTGATGCGCCGGTCGCCCTCGCCGAACAGCAAATGGATGTGCGCGTCGGCGCCGTCGCGGCCGGCGCGCCCGGCTTGCTGGTTGAACTCGGTGAAGTCGAAGTTGAGGTGATAGAGGAACACGTTGCGGACGTCGGGGAGATCGATCCCTTCGCCGAACGCCGACGTCGCGACGACGACCCGCAGTTCGCCCGCGCGAAAGTAGTTTTCCACCGCGCTGCGCTCGGCCGACGGAACCCCCGCGTGGTAGAACGCGACTTCGTTGCCGAATCGCGCCCGCAAGCGTTCGGCGACCTTCATCGCCTCCGAACGCGAGTTGCAGTACACGATCGCCTTCCCGCCGGCTTCCAGCGCTTCGAGCAGGTACGCGGCTTTGTCGCGCGTGCCGCGCGCGTCGACCAGGTGCAGGTTCTCGCGCACGGTCGGGTCGATGACCCACGCGGCGAGCCGCAGAGTCTCGCGCAAATGCGCGAACGTGTCGCGGTTCGCGGTCGCGGTCAGCGCGAGCACTTGCGGGCGCCCGAGCGCGTCGAGCGTCGCGCCGAGATGGGCGTACGCCGGCCGGTGCCGCGACTCGAAGAGATGGTGCGCCTCGTCGATCACGACGAGCGACGCGCGATTGTGCGGCGCGCCGAAACGTTCGCGATGGTACTGCACGAACTCAGGCGTCGAACAAACGATGTCCCACGAGCCGTCGGCGAGCGCGGCATCGAGGTCGGCGCGCTCGGCTTCGTCGATCGCGCCGTTGGCGCGATAGATCCGCAGGCCGAGCGGGCCCAGCCGCCGCCGCAGCGCTTCGTACTGGTCGTTGGCGAGCGCGCGCAGCGGATACATCACGAGCGTCCGCGCCCCGCGCTCGAGCGCGCCGACCGCGGCCGGATACTGGAAGCAGAGCGATTTCCCGCGTCCCGTCCCGAAGACGGCGAGCGTCGCATGCCCCGCCTCGAGGCGCTGCAGCACCGCGCGCTGCGGCTCGCGCAGCTCGCGCTCGCCGATCAGGGCGCGGCGCACGTCGTCGCGGCCGGCCGCCGACGACGCCGCACCGGCCGGGGCGGCAAGCACGTCGCGTTCGCGCACGACGCGAATGTTGACCCCGACGCTGCGCGTTGCCGCCGCCGGTGATGCTCGCGACCGCGGCGCGATAGCGCACGCCTTCGTCGAACTTCGGCGCCAAGTGCTTCGCGATCTCGCGCTTGAGGTAGCCGAGTTGCAGCGCGCCGTACCGCACCGCGATCGCGTTGGGGTCGTGCGGGTTGTCGGGCTGGCGCTCGAAGGCGAGGGTCGCGCCCTCGACCAAGCCGGCGACGACGTCTTGGCGGCCCTCGAACGTGACGCCGACGACCTTGGTGAAGAATTCGCCCGCGTCGCCGATGCTCGCGAACCGGTCGCGGGCGAGATAGCGCTCGCGCTGCGCGAACAGCTGCTCGACGAACGCGTCGATGCCGACTTCCGGCTCGCCGGACGCCACTGGCGGCGCGGCCGCTACCGGCGCGGCAATCTCCGGCACGTCCTCTTCGCCCGCCTCGAAGCGCGCGAGGAGCCGTTCGAACGCGGCCTCCGACGGCGTCGGCGGAGGCAGCGTCTTCGCGGTTTTGGGTTTACGCGCGCGGGGCGTTGGTGTGCGCGTGGGCCTCGTCGGCGTCACCGGCGGTCTCCGCGTGTGCGTCGAGGTGCGGCGCGTCGACCGCGTCGAGATTCAGCACGATCTCTTCGTGACCGAGCTCGAGTTCTTCGTCGTGCAGACCCGCGTTCTGGGCATCGAGGGGATCGAGCCGATTGACTTCGCGCGCCAAATCCGCCTCGTAGGTATCCGCCTCGTACGCGTCGGCCTCGTAAGCATCGGCCTCTTCGGCCTCGAGCACTTCCGCCGGCTCGACCGACGCGGCGCCGAGCGCCATCCCGGCCGCGGCGGCTGCGGCCGTACCGCCGCCGCGCTGTTTGCGCTTGTAGCGCGCCGGGCCGGCCGCCGGCCGCGACGACGCGGCCTTCTCGCGCTCGCGGCGCTCGCGGCGTTTCTCGGCGATCTCGGCGCGCTCCGCGGCCGTGCGCTGCTGCGCGCGCGCCTCGGCGACCGTGCGCGGCTTGCGGCCTTCGGGCAGCGCCGTCCCCGCTTCGCGCGCGCGCTCGCGGGCCTTCTCCTGCAGCTTGAGCTGGCGTTCGCGGAACACGAGCACGAGCGGCGCGGAGTAGAAGATCGAGTGGTAGCCGCCCGAGCAGATGCCGACGAGCAGCGCGAAGGCGAAATTCTGCAGCGATCCGCCGCCGAACGCGAGCAGCGCGACCAGCGTGATGACGACGGTCGCGAGCGTGTTGACCGAGCGCGTCATCGTCTGCAGGATCGAGGTGTTGACGATCTTGGCGTACGCCTCGCCGGCCATCAGCTTCGTGTTTTCCCGGATCCGGTCGAGGATGACGATCGTGTCCATCACCGAGTATCCGATGACGGTCAGCACCGCGGCGAGGAACGCGTCGTCGGCGCTCTTGCCGGCGAGCGCGTAGATGCCGATCATCATCAGCGAATCGCGCACGAGCGCGATCACCGTCACCAGGCCGAAGATGTAGTTCCAGCCGAAGCGGTACGCGATGTAGATGAACTGGATCCCGATCGCGATGATCAGCGCCTCGACCGCTCTGATCAGGTATTCGTGCGAGAGCGACGGACCGACCGAGCTGATCTGCGACTGCGCGCGATCGACCGGAGCGAGCGTGCCGAGCGCCGTCCACAGCTTGCCGGTATCGTTGCCGAACGCGGTCTGGGTGGCGATCGTGTAGCGCTCGTTGGGCTGGTCGTCGCCGGACTTCGAGATCGTGTTGACGCGAACGTCGGTCGCGCCGATCGACGTCATCGCGGTTTGGATCGCGTCCTGCGTGACCGGGCGCGTGAACTTCGCCGTCACCTCGGTGCCGCCCGTGAACGAGAGCCCGAGGCGTAGGAAATATCCGTGGGTGACGAAGTTGTAGCACATCATCAGCAGGCCGGCGAGGATGACGGCATACGAGATCGCCGAGACGATCTTCAGCCACCCGACGACGTTCCAGTTCTGACGGCGGAAAAACATTGCGCTAGACCCCGTAGGCCTTGGGGTTGGTCACGAGGTCGTTGTCGACGACGACGTCGGCGAAGAACCGGGTCACGAACACGGCCGTGATCAGCGAGAACGCCGTGCCCCAGAAGAGCGTGTAGGCGAAGCCTTTCACCGTGCCGGTGCCCAGGACGAACAGGACGCCGGCGCCGACGATCGTCGTGAAGTGGCTGTCGAACACCGCCGAGAACGCGCGCGAAAAACCGACGCGGATCGCGGCGCGCAGCGTCTTGCCGGCCCACAACTCTTCCTTGATGCGCTCGAAGATCAGGACGTTGGCGTCGACCGCCATCCCGATCGAGAGCACGAAGCCGGCGATCCCGGGGAGCGTCAGCACGGCTTTGTTGAGCGCCAAGAGGCCGAGCATCATCAGCACGTAGACGATCAGCGCGAGGTCGGCCAGCACGCCGGGCAGGCGGTAAACGATCACCATGAAGAGCAGCACGAGCCCCAGGCCGGCGATCGACGCGTAGAGCGACTTCTCCAGATCGATCTTGCCCAGGATCGGGCCGACCGTGTCGTTCTCGAGGATCGTCACCGGGACCGGGAGCGCGCCGGCGTTGAGCTCGTTGGCGATGCGGATCGTATCGTCTTCCGTGAAGTTGCCGGTGATCTCACCGTCGGTCGTTATGACGCCGTTGATCGTCGGCGCCGACACGAAGTGCTTGTCGAGGAAGATGCCCAGCGGCTTGCCGAGGTTGTCCTGCGTCAGCTTTCCGAATTTGGCCGGGTTCTTCGTCTGGAAGAGGATGTCGGCGCGGCCGTTCTGGCCGAAGCCCGGCTGCGCGCCCTTGAGGTCGGCGCCCGAGTAGACGACCTCGCCGGAGTCTTTGTAGGCGCCGTTGGGATCCTGGGCGTACTTCGGATCGGCTTCGGCCCGCACGGCGACCTTTTCCGGAACGATCTTGAACTCGAGGATCGCGACGTCGCGCAGGACCTTCACCGCTTCGTCGGGGTTCTTCACCGCGGGCAGTTCCACCAGAAGGCGGTCGCTGCCGACGCGGGTGATCACCGGTTCCGCGACGCCCAGGCCGTTGATGCGGTTCTGGATGACCTGCTCGACTTGCCCTTGGACCTGCGAGGTGATCGTCGGGACTTCCTTAGACGTGTCGAGCTGGAGCAGCACGCGCACGCCGCCCTGAAGGTCGAGACCGAGGTGGATCTTCTGCTGAATAGGCAAAATAGCCCAGACGCAGAGACCGACGACGGCAAGAAGGAGGACCGCCTTCAGCGGCGTTTTGAGCTTCATCCACATCGTGGCAGTAGTTCCGGGAAGGGGAGAACCCACGCATTGTAGCAGGCTCGGGAACCCCCGTCAAACGACGTGCGCCACCAGGGAGGGCGGGCCGCGGACATGGATTCGAGAGGCGTCGACGCCGGCTTACTCCAGTCGAAATACCGCCTGACCAAGCAACGGGCGGCCGTTCTGCGCGCACTCGAGGACGGCGAACACTTGAGTGCGGAAGCGATTCACGAGCGGGTCGAGCAGACGCTCCCCGGGGTGAGCCTCGGCACCGTCTACCGCACCCTCGACATCTTGCGCCAGATCGGTCTCGTGCAGACCTTCTCGCACAATGGCACCGCCGCGCGCTACGAAGCGGTGATCGAAAAGCATCACCACCTCGTGTGCAGCCAATGCCACGAACTGCGCAACGTCACGATCCCAAGCGTCGCCGAAACGGCCGACCGGATCGCCCGCGAACACGGCTACGAGCGAGTGGAAGGGTTCTTCGTCATCGTCGGCAAGTGCGCCGACTGCGTGCGCAACGGCCAAGCGGAGAGCGAACCGCGGGAAGCCTAGCGCCTTCTGCCGGGCGCAGCCTACGGCGAGCGATGCAGGGAACGATTTTCGACGAACGTGCCGGTCGTGCCGAGCATGCCGACGAGTCTTGACGGCGCCGCCGCGCGTTTGCGCATGGTACGACGAGTCGCCTTCCTCGCCGTTCTTTCGTTGCTTTCGACGATGAACGCCGTGACGGGCGCCTCGCACGACACGATGGTTTCCGAAGGCCAGACGGTACTTCGGGCCGTCGAGACGCTCTCGAACGGCGACCCTTGTCTCGCGATCGAGCAAACGCGCGCGCTTCCCGCGCGAGCGAACGAATCCGCGCTCGGCGAGGCCGGTACGCTTTTGCTTAGCGGGAGGACGAGCGACGCGATGGCAGCCTATGCCGCCATCCCCTGGAGCAATCGCATCAATCCGGCATTCGAGGATCATGGGCAGGCCGACATGGTGCTTGACGGTCTCAATCTGATCTCGTCCGGCAAACTCGTCGATGCGAAGCAGCGGTTTGCCCGAGCCTCAGGCAATGGGCGGGATTTTGGTCTTGCGACATTCATGTTGGCCGTCGTAGACCTCGCCCTGGGCGATAAGCAGCACGCAGTCGCTCACTGGCTGGACGTCTTGAAAATCGGGCCGCTCGTGCTTCCCGGAAACCCGTACTATCCAGACGACCTCATGCTCGAGTCGATCAGAATGCTACAGGCTTACGGTCCGAGCGTCGTTTGCTCGCACTAGACTGGGCGTGAGCGAAGGCTCGAACGCCGGCACCGCTGCAGTCGAGCTCGCCGCCGGCGCGTCACGGGCCGGCCTACAGCTCAGTTGGTCAGCTTGTTGCGTTCGATCAGTTGCCGGGCGATGATCAGTTTTTGGATCTCGTTCGTGCCTTCGCCGATCATCATCAGCGGCGCGTCGCGGTAGTAGCGCTCGACGTCGAACTCGCGCGTGAAGCCGTAGCCGCCCAGGATGCGCATCGCTTCCATCGCGCAGAAGTGGGCCGCTTCGCTCGCGAAGTATTTCGCCATGCCGGCTTCCATGTCGCAGCGCTCGCCGAGGTCTTTCTTCTGCGCCGCGTTCTGGGTGAGCAGGCGCGCGGCTTGCACGCGGGTCGCCATCTCGGCAAGCATCACTTGGATCGCCTGATGCTGGCAGATCGGCTTGCCCATCGTCTCGCGCTGCTGCGAGTACTTGACCGCGTCGTCGAGCGCCGCTTGCGCGACCCCGACGCCGCGCGCCGCCACGTTGATGCGGCCCAGCTCGAGCCCGCTCATGATCTGCTTGAACCCCAGGCCCTCCGCTTCGCCGATCAAGTTCTCGGCCGGAACGTGGAAGTTGTCGAACACGACCTCGCACGTGTCGAGGCCTTTGTAGCCGAGCTTGGGGATGTCGCGGCTGACGACGAAGCCGGGGCCGGTGCCCTTCTCGACGACGAACAAGCTGATGCCGCGATGGGCCGGCTTCGCCTCGACGTCGGTCTTCACGAGCACGATGAAGGTGTTGCCGGTGCGGCCGTTCGTCACCCACATCTTCGTGCCGTTGATGAGGTAGCCGTCGCCGGCGCGGCGCGCGGTCGTCGTGATCGCTTGCAAGTCGGAGCCGGCACCGGGCTCGCTCAGCATGATGCCGCCGTGCTTGCGCCCCGACGCGAGCTCGGGCAGCCACGTGCGGCGCTGCGCCTCGGTGCCGCCCTTCCAGATGTCGTAGGCCATGATCAGGTGGCTGTTCAGGACACCGGTCACGCTCATCCATGCGCGCGAGATCACGTCGACGATCGCGCTGTAGGTGCTGATGTTGAGGCCCGCGCCGCCGTACTCTTCGGGGATGATCGCGCCGAAGAGGCCCATGTCGCGCATCCGGTCGACGAGCTGTTGCGGATACTCGTCGCGCGCTTCGAAATCGTGGGCGATCGGTTTGACTTCGCGTTCGGCGAATCGCGCGACCTCGCTGACGATGTCGTCGTTGACCGTCGCGTCGCCGTGCCACGTTGCAACCGTCATGTCGCGGCCACCTCCGTCTTCTTCGCGGGGAGCTTCTTCTTGGGCAGATGCTCGCGCTTGTACACCATGAACGTGCGCTTGAACGAGATCACGAGGTCGCCGTCTTGGTTGAAGCCCTCGGTCTTCACGTCGACGATGCCGGCGTACGGCCGCGACGACGACTCGCGCTTGCCGAGCACTTCGCTGCGCGCGTAGAGCGTGTCGCCGTGGAACACCGGATGCGGCATCGAGATGTCGGTCCAAGCGAGGTTGGCCATCGCGTTCTCCGAGAGATCGCTGACCGACATCCCGGTGACGAGCGAGAGGGTGAAGCAGCTGTTGACGATCGGCTTCTTGAAGACTGAATCTTCAGCCAGATCGGCGTTGAAATGGAACTGGTTCGTGTTGAGCGTCAAGAGGGTGAACCAGATGTTGTCGGCGTCGGTGATCGTGCGCCCGAGGCGGTGATCGTAGACGTCTCCCACCTCGAAATCGTCGTAGCAACGGCCTTGCCAGCCGGCCTTGTTCGCCATGGTCTTCTCCGCTTTGCCAGGGAAGGCGGAATTTAAGGTCCATTCGAAAATTGACCTGCACCGCTATGACGAGCCACCACGCGAACGGCGCCGCCGGCGCCGCCCCCTTGCGCTCCCTGAAGATCCTCGCGGTCGAGCAATACGGCGCCGGGCCGTATGCGACGCAACTGCTGCGCGACCTCGGCGCCGAGGTGATCAAGATCGAGAGCCCGCAGGACGGCGGCGACATCGGGCGCCGCATCCCGGCCCCGTTCGCACAGGGCGAGGGCAACCTGTTCTTCGAGACGTTCAACCGCGGCAAGAAGTCGATCGCGCTCGACCTTTCGGCCCCGGCCGACTACGCGCTCTTCCTGCGGCTCGTGCCCGACGCCGACGTCGTGTTCCACAACAACCGCGGCGACGTCGCGCGCAAGTTGAAGTTCGACTACGCGGCACTGCGGGCGGTCAACCCGCGGATCGTCTGCGCGGCGTTGACCGCGTACGGCTCGCACGGCCCGCAGGCCGTCCTGCCCGGATTCGATTATCTCTTTCAGGCGAAGGCCGGCTGGATGAGCCTGACCGGCGACCCGAACTCGTACCCGGTCAAGTCGGGGCTCTCGCTGGTCGACTTCTCGACCGGCATCATGGCGGCGCTTGCGATCGTCTCGGCGGTGCTCGGTGCGCGCGAGCGCAACGAGGGCGGCGACGTCGACGTCTCGCTCTACGACACCGCGCTCAACATGCTGACCTACGTCGGCACGTGGTCGATGACCGCCGGCTTCGAACCGGAGCGGCTCGCCCACTCCGCGCATCCGAGCGTCGTGCCGTTCCAAGAGTTCGCGACCAGCGACGGACACCTGATCGTCGCGTGCGTGAAGGACAAGTTCTTTACCGAATTGTGCGAGATTCTCGGCATCCCCGAACTGGCCGCACGTTTCCCGACCTCGGCGGAACGCGGACGGCATCGCGACGACGTCTGCACGCAGCTCGCGGAGAAGTTCAAGACCGCATCGACCGCGCACTGGATCGAGCGGATGCGCGGACGCGTCCCGTCGGAACCGGTAGCGACCGTCAGCGAAGCGCTCCAGGGCGGCGAGATCCCCCGCGAGCGTGGACTGCTCGTGGAGTACGACCACCCCACGCTCGGCCGCGTCAAGACGCTCGGCACGCCGATCGCCGGCTGGTGGGGGCCGTCGGTCGCGCAACCGGGGCCCCGCTACGACGAGCACGGGAACGCATTGCGCGAAGGCCGGGCAGCGCCGCAGCCGACGTAAGCCGACTTACAGCCAGCCGCGGCAGCCGGAGGGACAATGCGATCACCGCACTCTTCCGGAGAACGCCATGAACCGTCTGAGCCTCGCATTGCTGACCCTGGCCCTCACCGCCGCGCCGATCGCCGCCCTGTCTCAGTCCAGCCCTACTCCCGCTGCGAGTGGCGCGATGCACAGCATGGCGAGCCCGAAAGCGATGACCCACAGCGCGATGGGCCACAGCACTGCCAGCCCGAGCGCCATGAGCCATAGCGCGATGAGCCACAGCATGGCGAGCCCCGGGCACATGATGGCCAGCCCCGGAGCGATGAGCCATGCGATGAGTTCGCCGAGCCCGCACGGCACCTAGAACGATGAACCGTCGGGCGGCGCTGGCGGGTCTCCTCGCGAGTCCGCTGCTTGCGACCGCGGCGCGCGCCGCGTCCGCGCCCGGCTTGCAGCCGTTGTCGCTCGCCTCGGGCTGGCTCGGTGTGCGGGTCACGCCGGCGAGTCTGCGCGGCCGAGTCGTCCTGATCGACGTGTTCACGTTCGAATGCATCAACTGCACGAACGTGACGCCGAACCTCAAACGGCTCTATGCGGCGTATTCGCGAGCCGACCTCGCGATCGTGGCCGTCCATACGCCCGAGGTGCCGAGCTACCAAAAGAGCGTCACGTATCTGGAGCGCGAGACGCACGTCAATGCGCTGCCGTGGCCGATCGCGATCGATAACGACCATCGCATTTGGGACGCCTACAACATTACCGCGTGGCCGACGCAGTTGGTCTTCGACCGCTCGGGAAGGTTGAAAGCCACGATCGTCGGCGACAGCCAGGACGCCGAGGTCGCAGCCGCCGTCCGAGCGAGCGTGCGATCCGGCTAGCGGCTTTCGGCAAGGTTCATTGAAGTTGCGAGCCGGCGATCATGCCGCCGGGCGTGAGGCCGACGCTCCAGACGTGCGGCACGCCACCGACGCGGACCCAGTACCGGTAGACCGTTGCCCCGGGCACGGCCGTCGACCCGATATAGATCCAATCCGTCGGCGTGCCTTGGCCCGCGAGGCTCGCTTTGACCTGTGCCAAGAACTCCGGCGTCAGCATGTGTGCGAACCGCGCATCGACTCGCGCGAGATCGACCGTCCCGGTTTGCAAGCGATGCCACCAATCTTTGGCGCGCGCCGTCACCTCCGGATCTTCTCCCGGCGCGGGTGACGGCGGCGCGCTCGCGGCGATCTGCGCCGCGGCGGCCGGATCGTACGCGGCGAGCACGCCGGCGACCATCCGTTCCGGGACGCCGTCGAAGTCGTACCCGTTGCTCAACACGATCACCGCCAGTTTGTCGTCGGGAAAGATCGCGTTGAAGCAGTAGCCGCCGGCGCCGGGCGCGAGCCCGTTGTGCCACACCTCGCGGTGGCCGGCAAGTGCGGTCGGAACGAAGCCCATCGCGTAGGGTACGGGCGCGCCGCTGGGAAGCGTCCCCGCGGTCCAAAGCGCCTGCATCGAACCGGCGTCGAGCAGTTTGCCGTTCATCAGCGCGATGTCCCACGCCGCGAGGTCGGGCGCGTTGGAAATCATCGCGCCCGCGCCCGAGTAGAGGTCGAGGCCGATCGGCGATTGGGCGACGAACGGCGCTGCTCCCTGATAGGCCGTGGCCACTCCGGGCCGTTGCTGCGCCACATACCCGAACCCCGACGCGTTCATCTTCAACGGATCGAAGATGTTGCGTTGCAGAAACTCTGCTTCGCTCACCCCACCGGCCTTGGCGACGATCGCGGCGAGCAGCGCGTAGTTTGCGTTGCTGTACTCCCATCGCGTGCCGGGCGCGAAGTCCGGCTGGTCGGTCGCGAGCAGCGAGACGACGGCGGCGACGTCGACCGGGCCGCTGAGCGGCCACGGATGTTCGCCGAGAAAGGGATAGCTATGCAGACCCGAGGTTTGGTTCAGTAACATCCCGACGGTGATCGCGGCGCCGTTGGGGAACGCCGGCAAATACCGCGCGACCGGATCGAAGAGCCCGACCTTGCCGCGTTGTACGAGCAGCAGGATCGCAGCCGCGGTGAATTGTTTGGTGATCGAACCGATCGCGAATCGCGTATCGACGCCGACCGGCACCTCGTGCTGTACGTCGGCGAACCCGAAGCCCTTCGCGTACGCGATCCGCCCGTCGCGCACGACGGCGAAGGAGAAGCCCGGCGCCTTGTTGGTCGCGAGCGCGTCGGCACCGATGCGATCGAATACCGCCGTCGTCACCTCCGCCGCATTCGCTGAAACCGCAACGGCCCCCAGCCAGCACGTCAAGGCGGCAAACACGGAGGCGAGCATGCGGCGGAGCATCGAGGCGTCACGTTAGCGAGCGGAGCCGCCGATTCCCGGAACGTCGCCCGCGTCGACGATCTCGACGTCGGCGAACCGGACGTCGGGCGGGATCTCGGAGAACGCGTAGACGTCGACCCGCAGGCCCGCGCGCCGGCAGAACTCCGCGAGCGGGGCGCGCATCGCGGCCGAGCACACGATCGTCGCGTCGTCGGCGCGGGCGCTCGCGTGCGCGCCGACCGCGTCGCGCAAGCGCAGGGCGACTTCGGGCTCGGGAGCGAGGCCGCTCGCAGACCACGTGTCGAGCAGGCGGCGCTCGAACGCGGGAGCCAGCGTCAGGGGGCGCAGCGTCGCGATCCCGCGGCGGCGCAATTGCGCCGGGACGAGGACCCGCCGCGCGGCGTCGGTCAGGTCGCGCGGCTCGCGGCCGGCCGGCGCCGCGTCGAGCATCGCCTCGAACGTCGCCACCGCGTCGCGCGGCCACACCCGCTCGCGCAACAGCGCGACGAACGCCTTGTGCGCGGTCGCGACCGGGAGCAACTCGCCGCCGATGTCCTTCACCAGCGCCGGCACCCGCGCGCGCAGCGCGTCGAGGAGCGTTTGGAACTCTTGCCGTCCGACGAGCGCGGCGGCGTGCAGCCGCGCGACCTCGGCGAGGTGCGAACCGAGGATCGAGACCGCGTCGAAACACACCGCCCCCGCGGCGACCGCGGCTTCACGCGCCGCCGGATCGATCGCGCGCGCTTCGAGCCCGTACACCGGTTCGCGTGCGGGCGCGCCCGCGATCCGCGCCAGCACCGGGGCATCGCCGATCGCGAGCAGGATCCCGAGTTGCACGCTGCCTTCGGCCACGCATTCGTCGCGCACGCGGATCGCGTACGTCGCGGGCGCCCGCGTCAGGTCGTCGCGCAGCCGCACGCCGGGGAGCACGAAGCCCAGTTCGGTCGCGAGCGCGCGGCGCACGTCGCCGATCCGGTCGAGCAGCGCATCGACGGTGGGCGCCGCGAGCAACGCGAGCAAGTCGGTGCCGACCTCGATCGTGAGAACGTCGACGCCGACGAGCCCGAGCGCCGTCTCCGGCCGGCGCAACGCGTCGCGGCGGGCGCCGGCGCGGCTGCGCTCTTCGTCGCGCGAGCGGGCGCGGCGCCGTTTGTCGGCGAGCATCGCGACCGCGAACATGCTCGCGCCGAGCGTAAAGAACACCGGCCCCGGCAGCGCCGGGACGAACGCGAGCGCACACACGAGCACGCCGCCCGAACGCAGCACGTCGGGGCGCTCGACCAACTGGCGCGCGAGGTCGACGCCGAGCGCCCCGTCGCCCGCGACGCGCGTGACGAGCAGCCCCATCGCGATCGAGATCAACAGCGCCGGAAGCGTCGTCACCAGCGCGTTGCCGATCGAGAGCAAGGCGAACGTCTGCACGGCCTGCGCGGGCGAGAGCCCGTGATATGCGACCCCGACGACGATGCCGCCGAGCAAATTGAGCGCGACGATGACGAGCGCAGCGACCGCATCGCCCTTGACGAACTTTCCGGCCCCGTCCATCGCCGCGTAGAAGTCGGCCTCGCGTTGCACGCGCGCGCGCTTCCGCCGCGCGCCGTCGGCGTCGAGCGCGCCCGCGTGGACATCGGCGTCGATCGCCATCTGCTTGCCCGGCATCGCATCGAGGGTGAAGCGCGCGCACACTTCGGCGACGCGCTGCGCCCCGGTCGCGATCACGACGAACTGGATCGTGATCAGGATCGCGAACACGATCAGGCCGACGACGAGGTTGCCGCGCACGACGAACGCGCCGAACGCTGGGATCACCGCCCCCACGCCGTCCGCTTCGTGCCCTTGGGTCAAGATGAGCCGCGTGGCCGACACGTCGAGCGCGAGCCGGAACAACGTCGCGAGCAACAGCGTCGGCGCGAAGGCCGAAAAATCGAGCGGCTCCTCGACCCGGATGCTGAGCAGCAGGATCAGGGCCGAGCCGAGCACATCGAGCGCGAGCAGCACGTCGAGCAACGCCGGCGGCAAGGGCACGATCAGCATCCCGACGATCGCGAGCACGATCGCCGCGAACGCGTAGGTCGTCGCGCGCGAGCTCACGGCTCCCCGGCAGCGAGCGCGCCGCTGTGGATCAAGGCCGCGACGACCTGCGCGACCGCGACGTACGCCTCGCGCGGGATCGGCGCCCCGTCGCGCCCCTGCGCCAGCAGCAGCCGCGCGAGCGCGACGTTCTCGACGAGCGGGATCCGGTACTCGCGCGCGAGCTCCTTCACGCGCTGCGCCGCGGCATCGGTCGCGCGCACGACGAGCTCCGGCACCTCGACCGCGGGCGGAGCGTAGCGCATGCCGATCGCGATGTGGGTGGGATTGGTCACGACGAAGGTCGCGTCGCACACGCGCGCCACGCCGCCGCGCACGAGCGCGCGATGGCGCGCGGCCCGGCGGCCGCGCAGCACCGGATCGCCGTCGTGTTCGCGCAGATCGCGCCGCAATTCGTCGTGGGTCATGCGAATCTGTCGCAGCCAGCGTATGCGCGCGAGCGCGTAGTCGGCGGCGACGAACAGCGTCCCAGCCGCGAGCGCCGTCGCGACGACGCGCGTGACGCCGTCGAGCGCGGTCTGCGGCGCCGCGCCGCGTGCCGCCGACGCGATCGCATCGCGCACCGCCGGAACGAGCGCCGCGCCGACGGCCGCGAAGACGAAGCCCGAACGCACTCCGCCGACCAGCGCGTCGCGCGAGAACATCCGCGCCAGCCCGGCCACGGGATTCATGCGCGACAGCGACGGCGCCGGCAGCGCCAGCCGCAGGCCGCCGCCCTCGAAGGCAGCGGCCGCCACCGCGCCGGCGGCGGCCGCGAGCGCCGGAAGACAGGCCACGCGCGCGAGCGGGACCACGTGACGGAACGCATCCGCGATCGCATCGGAGCCCGCCGCCGTCGCGGAAGTGGCGAACGCGGCTCCGGCGCTCGCGGCGAGCCACGGACGCGCGAGCGCCAGCGCGACGGCGGCGCACGCGAAGGCCGCCAGCGCGACGAGCTCCGGCGAACGCGGCACGTTGCCCTCGCGCCGTGCCTTCGCTCGGCGCGACGGCGTCGCCGCGTGCGGCTTATCGGCCATGGAGAAAACGCAGATCGAGCGGCGGGTGCGCTGCCAGCGGCAGCAGCAGCGGAGCGCCGGCCAACGTGACGATCAGCGCCGCCCCGAACACGACCGGAAACGCGAGCGAGAAATTGCTCATGCGCGGCACGAGCCGCCCGATCGCCCCCGACGCGCAGTGCACGATCGCCGCGACCGCGATCGCCGGCCCGGCGACCGCCAGCGCAACGCGCGCGAGCGCCTCCGGAAACGCGATCGCGAACGCCCGCAGGGCCACTGCGTCGAGCGGCGCGCCGGCCGGGAGCCGTGCGAACGACGTCCCGTACGCCGCCAGCACCGGACCGTACGCTCCCGCGAGAAAGTAGACGACCACGAACGCGGACGACCACAGCCGTCCGAAGCCGACCGACCCCGCGAGCGACGCGTGCGGGACGCTGCCGCGGATGCCGACGTAGTCGTCGACGAGCCGCCCGCCGTCGTACGCCGCTTCGTAGACGAGCGACGATGCCAAGCCGATCGCCACGCCGATCGCCGCTTCCCCCGCGAGCGCCAGCACGAGCTGAGCGAGCGGGAGCGCGCGCGGGTGCTGCGCGGGCGCGATCGCGATCGTCAGCGCGAGCGCGAGGCCGACCCGCACGAGCGCGGGGACGCTCGGATGCGAGAAACCGGGCGCGCGCGAAACGAAGCCGATCGAACGCGCGAACACGAGCATCGCGCCCTGCGTCATCGCGCGCTCAGCAGCAATGGGATCGCGCGCACCGCATCGACGAAGAGCGCGCCGCAGAGCCGCATGCCGAAGCTCCCGCCGAGCGCGAGCAGCGCGCCGACCGCGACCAGCTTCGGGAGCAGCGTCAGCGTCTGCTCCTGCACCTGCGTCGCGGCTTGCAGGATCGCCACCGCCGTCCCCACGAGCGTAGCGACCGCCAGCGCCGGCAGCGCGACGATCGCGGTGACGAGCAGCGCCTCGCGCAGCAAACCGTCGAAGGCGTTCACGCCTCGACGGTAGCGGCGCGCGGTTACGGCATCGTTACCGCGATGCGGCCGTCAGGTGACCGCCGGCTCGAGCAGGCCGAGTTCGGTCGCCGCTTCCAGCACGTGGCGCGCGTGGTACACGATCGGATAGTCGACGAAGACGCCGTTGACGACGATCGCCGACGAGCCGTTGCGCTCGGCTTCGTCGAACGCCGCGCAGATCTCGCGGGCGTGCGCGATCTCTTGCGCGCTCGGAGAGAAGGTCGCGTTGATCGTGTCGACTTGCTTGGGATGGATCAGCATCTTGCCCTGGTAGCCCATGTTGCGTGCCTCGCGGCAGTCGGCGACGAAGCCGTCCTCGTCGTCCAATCGCGCCCACACGCTGTCCATCGGGGGCTCGAGTTCGGCCGAGCGGCTGAAGATCGCGACCTGCGCGCGCGCCCACAGGAGCAGCGGGTTCTCGCGAATCCACGGCGTGCCGGTGTCGTTGGAGAAATCGCCGCTGCCGAACGCGACCTTCTTCACCCGCTTGCTCGCGCGTGCGATCTCGCCGAACTTCTCGATCCCGCGCGCGGTCTCGACGATCGGCATCAGCTCGACCGCGCCGGGCGCGAGGCCGCGCTCGCGCTCGTAGTGCGAGATGATGTAGTCGACCGTGTGCACGTCGGACGCGGCCTCGACCTTCGGCTGCACGATGCCGTCCAAACCCGGCCCGACGACCGCCTCGATGTCGCCGAACGCGAACGGCGTCGTCAGCGCGTTCATGCGCACGAAGCCTTTGCGATGGCCGCGCGGACGTTGCAGCCATTCGACGATCGTCGCGCGCGCGGCCGGCTTTTCGGCGATCGCGACCGCGTCTTCGAGATCGAGGATCACGCCGTCGACGGGAAGCTCGAGCGTCTTCTCCATGCGCCGCAGATGGTTGCCGGGGGTGAACAGCATCGACCGGGTGATACTCACGGGGCGTCCTCCTTCAGATGGCTTCGGGGACCGGTTCGGGGCGGCGGTGCCGCTCGAAGTGCGACCAGAAGCGGGGGAAACTGGCGAGAATGTGGCTCGACATCGCGGCGCGCGCCGCGTCCGCGTCGCCGGCGGCGATCGCGTCGAGGATCGTGCGGTGGTCCTTCGTCGAGGGCATCACCGTGCCGGGCACGAGTTCGTGAAGGTGCGGCGGTAAACCGATGAAGAGTTGCGAGGCGATCGTCAACACCCGCTCGCTCTGCGCCGCGGCCCAGATGGCGCGATGAAAGCGGTCGGAAAGCGCGCTGTAGCGGGCGACGTCGGCGCTCGTGCGCGCGACCGCGTCGGCCTCTTCGAACGCCGCCCGGATGGCGCCGAGCGAGCCGGGATTGCGGGCCGCGCGCGCCGCGGCCTCGCCCTCGATCAAGGCGCGAATCTCATAGTGGTCGCGCACGTCGTCGGCGCTCCACGAGCGAACCACGGCCCGGTTACCGGCCTTCGAACTGATCAGTCCGTCGCGGGCGAGGATCTGGAACGCCTCGCGCACCGGCATGCGCGAGATGCCCAGCCGGGCGGCGATCTCTTCCTGCGTGATTTCCGAGCCGGCCCGCAGCCGTCCCTGAAAGATCTCGGCTCGCAACACCGCGGCCGCGCGCTCGCGCAGGGGAACCACCGACAAGTCGATTTTCGCGGGAGGGCTGTCCATGAAGTGGATCCAGGATACACCGGCCGCTAGGGCCGGTCTAGTGGCAGACTCCAGCTAGCCGATCGAGATCGGGTCGCGCGCCGTCCATACGCCGGCCGCGAACAGCGCCGAGACGATCGCCCGGGTCGCCGGCGACTTGTTGAAGGTGATGAAGTGCACGCCCGGCGCGCCGCGCTCGATCAGTTCGGCGCACTGGAGGGTGGCATACGACGTCCCGAGCTCCGCGATTCCCTCCGGCTGGTCGACCCGATCTTCCAGTTCGGCTTGCAGCCGCGCCGGCAACGGACGGCCGGAGAGGCGCGTAATCGTTGCTATTTGCTCGTAGCTCGTTATCGGCATGATCGCCGGGACGATCGGCACCGTAATGCCCGCCGCGCGGGCCCGCGCGACGAAATCGAAGTAGTCGGCGTTGTCGAAGAAGATCTGGGTGACCAGGACGTCCGCGCCGGCCTCCACCTTGGCGATCAACGCTCGCAAATCGCTTTGCGCGTCGCTCGCTTCGGGATGGACTTGCGGATAGGCGGCCCCGCCGACGCAGAAATCGTATTCGTTCGAGAGCATCGCGATCAGCTCCGAAGCGTAGCTGAAGCCGCCTTCGACCTTCTCGAAACGCGCCTGTCCTTTCGGGGGATCGCCGCGCAGCGCCATGACGTTCTCGAAGCCGGCGTCGCGCAGCTCGTCGAAAAGCCGCCGCAAGTCGTCACGCGTATTGTTGACGCACGTCACGTGGACCATCACTTCGAGCCCGATCTCGTTCCGGATGCGCTTGGCCAGTTCGATCGTGCGGTCGCGCGTCGATCCGCCGGCACCGTACGTCACCGAAACGTAGGCCGGCTCGAGGCTGCGAAGCGCGTCGATGGTCGCAAACAGCGCCTCGGCGCCGGCTTCGTTCCGCGGCGGAAAGAACTCGAACGAAAAGTACGGGCGCCCAGCCCGGAAAGCATCGCTAATGCGCATAACGCCGCTTTCGGTTTGAAGGCGCTCCGAGCCTAGCTCTGCGCGCCCCCCACCGCACTGCGTGCGGCGGGGCCCCCGGCTGCGCGCGGGCTCGCGATGGTGGCACGGGCGTCATTCCCCGCGGGCCCGCGCAACGACATGCTGCCACGGGATGCCGAGAAACCGTTACCTAAAGCTTGCGGCGACGCCGCTGCAGACCAGCGCCCAGCCGTCGACCATCACGAAGAGCAGCAGCTTGCAGGGGAGCGAGATGACGGGTGGGCTCAGCATGAACATCCCGAGGCCCATCAGAATTGCGGCGACCGCGAGGTCGATCGCGACGAAGGGCAGATAGAGCGCGACTCCGATGGCGAACGCGCTGCGCAACTCGCCCACGACGAACGCGGGCAGCAAGACCGTCAGCGGCACGGCTGCGCCGCGCGGCGGTACGGGCACATGCGCGATCCCCGCAAAGAGCACGACGTCGGCGCGGCGCGTCTGGCGGCGCATGAAGGCGGCCAGCGGCGCGGTCGCCCGCTCGAAGAAGCGCGGTTGATCGATGCGTCCCTGGACGTACGGTTCGAGTGCATCGCGCGAAACGTGCGCCCACGTCGGCGCCATGATGACGAAAGTCAGCACCAGCGCAAGGCCCGTCAGCACGCTGTTCGGCGGCAACGAAGCCGTGCCGAGCGCGGAACGAACGAGCGAGAGCACGACGACGATACGCACGAACGAGGTCGTGAGCACCAGCACGAACGGCGCGACCGACAACAGCGCCAACCCCGCCAGCACGTCGAGCGGCAATCCCCCCCGCGAATGCCCCGCCAACGCAAAAACCCCATCCACCCCCCCACCCTAAGCGCAAGGGATGACGGGATTTGTGTCCGCCCCATTACCGCCAAAATCGCGCCACCGCAAATCGCGCCATCGAAGGCGGATCGAAGCGCCTTAGGCGCAAGAACGCGAAGAATTCCGGCCCAGTCTTGGAACCGGCGTACAGCCGGCTCCAAGACGAGGACCGGAATTCACTGGGGTTTTTCGATGAGCTCGGTGATGCGGACGCCGAAATTCTCGTCGATCGCCACCACTTCGCCGCGGGCGACGAGCTTGTTGTTGACGAGCAGGTCGACCGGCCCACCGGCGAGGCGATCGAGTTCGACGATCGAACCTGTGCCGAGCTTGAGCACGTCCTGGACGAGCATGCGGCATTTACCCAACTCCGCAGTAATGCGGAGCGGGACATTCATCAGAAGGTCGAGGTTCTGCTTGCCGTTGTCTGAGCTCATCTCACATTTTCTCGGACGAGGAATGCCGGACGTCCCGCACCATTCTCGCCCTCGACTTCGCCGTACTCACCGTAGGCAATCGTCGCGTCCGCCACTTTAAGCATTGCGGAATCGCGAACCTTCGTGCGCATTGGGACGAGAGCGCCGACGGTCAACGCTCCGAGTTCCCGCGCGGCGAGCATGCCGGAGGCAAGCTCGACGCGCACGTCGACCTCGATGCCGGCCAGCAGTCGCGCTCCCATGGACGGCCCGCGCGGCGCGTCCGGCGGGGCCGAGCCGCCGACGACGAGCGTCGCCCGCAATGCCCCGCTCGTGCGCATGTCGACCACCCACGTGCGCGCCGGCGCTTCGCGGAGACGCTTCGGCACTTCACGACCCTGCGACCCAACGGACGCTTGCTCCCACGCTCGGGCCATGAAGCAGTCCAAGGCGCGCATCTCCAGGGGCGTCGGAGGCGTCGCAGGCGATTCCCCGATAACGGCGGCCAGTACGTTGCTCGCGCTCGCGCGGTCGATCAGGCACGTCGTCGTCGCGTCGATGCCGTAGGCCCAGGCGGCCGTGCAAAGTTTTCGCCAAGCGGCCGGTTCGACCGCGACCGGCTCGCCGAGGACGACGTTCACCGTGCGCCCCAGCGCCGCCGAGAGACCCGCGGCAACCGCGTTGGCGGCCGAGCACAACGCGCCGAGCGCAAACGCCGGGCGCACCGCAAACGCCGCCGCGCGCACGACGCGCGCCCCGTGCGGCCGGCCTTCGCCGAAGCACAACTCTTTCGTCACTTGACCAAGTCGATCGCGGTGCGGTCGGTGTTGCCGCGCCCGCGCTGTGCGCCGCTGAGCGCCTCGAACGACAGGTACGCCTCTTGCAGGCGTTCGATGCCGGTCAGGACGTCGAAGCGGCCGCGGTCGCGCGCATGCAAGGTCAGGGCGCCGAAATCGGCGTCGCCGGAGCGCCCCACGCCGGGCTCGGTGCCGTGCGGCGCGCGCGCGAGCGCGGGCCCCTCACGCACCGGACGCGCGCCGGCCGGGAACCGCGCGAGCGCGAGCATCCCGAGCGAAACGCGCTCCGCGGAGCGCGTTCCGGTCGCGGGATCGATCGCGGTGCGCGCATACGTCAGCTGCCCGTCGGGCTCGACGCGCAGGCCGGCGACGTGCCCGAGCGCTTCGTCGACCGCGTCGACGTGCAGCGGTTGGAGGGTCCGCGCACCGGGCACGAAGCCGAGCACCGCGTGGCCGGCGCTGGTCACCACGCCGTCGCGCAGCGCGAGCTCGCCGTCTTGCGTGTAGCGCCGCGCCCCGCCGGGGCCTTGCACGATCAGATAGGCGTCTTTCGGCGGAACGACCGCGAGCGGGTTGGTCGAGGGTTCGAGCGGCGCGGCGCGGACGTTGGCATCGTCGAAGGCGCCCGCGTAGCCGCTCGGCGTGGCGCGCAGCAAGTCGTCGGCGCGCGCGGCGATCGTGGCGAGCGCGTGCAGCGAGGCGGGGTTCAGCATGGCCGCGTCTCGGCGATCGCGCTCTCGAGCCGCACGCCGCGCGCGGCGAGCGCGTAGCGCGCTTCCGCGAGCGCGCGTTCGACCGCGGGGCGGGTGGCCGGAACGCAGAGCGCGATCAGCTCGACCGCACGCGGCGTCGTGCGAATCAGCACCGCCACGCGTCCGTTCCCGGCGCGCACCGTCACCGGCGCCGTGACGCGCGCCGGCGCGACCCGTGCCAGGGTACGCACGATGCGCCGCGCGAGCGGCGAGGGCGCGGCGCGGCGCTCACCGCCGGCTCCGGCCGCGCCGGCCGTCGCGCGCGCGGTGACGCGCACGAGCGCAGCAGGCCGCGCCCCCGCGGCTTTCGGCGGCACCGTCGCAGGCGGCGCGGCGCGCGGGGCGTCCGGCGAGCCGCGCGCCTGACGGTGTACTTGCGCCACCGCGCGCGACGACAGGTGCAATGCGGAATACCACGCTTGCGAAAGCGCCCGCCGGTCGGTGTACGGAACGGGCGCGGCGACGACGGTCAACGGCGAAGAAACTCGGCTCACGAACGACCCTCCTGCCGCCGATCGTACGCCGCCGCGATGACCGCGATGTGACGCCCGCGTTATCGGTGCACGTACATCGCGGCGTTCGTTTCGTCGAACGTCACCACCGCGTCGCGCAGCAGTCCCAAGCCGACGTTGCCCGCATCGAAGCGGTCGGCGAAGGCCCCCTCGGTCGACAGCACGACGCGCGTCGGAACGTCGGAGAAGATCAGGTCCCCGAGTTGCAGTTCGGACAGCGTCGTCGCGTATTCGTTCGTCGTCCCGCCGATGCCGAAGCTCGTGCGCGATTCGCCGGTGAACGGCACGACGCCGGGATTGGCGTCGACGAACGGGCGGTACAACAGCAGCGAACCGCTGTTCCCGGTGTCGATGATGAACGGCGCGGTGTGCGAGCCGTTATACGTGAGCACCGCCTCGGGAATTTCGCGGTCGGTGTCGAGCGGCACGCGCGCGCCGGACGGTTCGAAGGAACCCGGCACGCCGAACGTCATCGTCTGCGCGGGAAAGTTCAGCATGACGGTCGCGGCGGCGAAGAACGACGAACCGAGAATGCCGTCGAGGTGCAGCATCCCGCCGGTGCTCGTCTCCAGCGGCAAGGTGGCGGCGACGACGTCGCGCAGATGCGCCGTACCGATGCGCAGATCCGCGAGGCGCACCAACCCGAGCCCGCCCGTGCGGGTGGCGCCGTAGGCCTGCATCGAGCCTTGCGGAACCAGTCCCAAGTCGCCTGCGATGTGGCTGTCGAGCACGAGCCCTTGCGCTCCGGTGTCGAGCAAGAAACGGTACGGGCGTTCACCGATCGACACGACGCAGAAGTAATGCGCGCTCCGTTCGCCCAGCTTCACGGTTTGCACCGCCGGCGCGTCGATCGTCCGCGCCACGAGCGGCGCGAACACGTAGGGCGGGATGTCGGCCCCGGTCACGACGCGCGTCGTCGCCTCGACGAGATCGTACGCGTGCGAGCCGTTCGAAATCGTCGAGTGGAACGCATAGGCTTCACCGTCGACGGTTCGCCAATCGCGGAGCGCGATCGACACGACGCCGTCGCCTTGCACGTACTGCAAACGAACCGGAAGCCAACGTTCGGAATCGATGTCGATCTGTTCCGGGTCGCCGCCGGGCGCCGAAACTTCCACTTGGTACGTCGGCCGGCCGTCGACCGTTCCCGTCCCCAGATAGCGGGCGCGCTCGGGGTCGCGGGTGAACGCGCCGCTGTCGATGTACGCGTCGGTCAGCGCACGGCGCCGCAGCGTCCCGCGCAGCTCGCGCACCGCACCGTTTTCGTCTTCCTCCCACATCCGGTCGCCGATGCGCAGGGTTCGCTCGAGGCGCAGCCCGAGCACTTGATCTTCGCGCTCGCGGTCGCCCGCACGCCACGTATGAAAGGTGCCGCGTAGGCCTTCGCCGGTGATCGTGCCCTGCTCTTCGAGCGGCGTTTCGACGCGGTTGGGATCGAAGCCGAGCGCGTGCGCGACGTTGGCGAAGATCACCGTCAGCGGCGCTGAGGGCAGCGGCGACGGCGCGCCGAACGTCGCGCGGCCGCAAGCGAGAAGCGCCAGGGCGTTCGCCAGCGCGAACGCGATGCGTTTACGGCGTCTTGCGGTATTGCTCGTACGAGCCGAGCACGTTGGCCACGTAATGTTGAGTCTCGGCATACGGTGGAACCCCACCGTACTTCTCGACCGCACCCGGTCCCGCATTGTACGCCGCGACCGCCAAGTGCAAGTCGCCGCCGAAGCGGTCGAGCAAGCCGCGCAGATAACGCGTGCCGCCGGCGACGTTCTGCGCCGGATCGTAGGCGTCGCGCACGCCCATCGAGGCCGCGGTCTCGGGCATCAATTGCATCAGGCCCTGCGCGCCGACGCTCGAGGTGGCGGCCGGATTGAAGGCCGACTCGTTGGCGATCACCGCTTTGACGAGCGCCGGGTCGACCTGCCACGTGGCGGCGTTGCGCTGCACGAGCGCTTCGAGCTCTTCCGACGCCATCGGGTGGGGCGCACCGGCGGCTCCCGAGGTCGCGCCGGCGGACGGCGCGGCCGCTCCGGCCTGCTCGAGCATCTGCGCGACGAGCGCCGAAAACGGGCCCGCCGCCGACGGCGAGAGGCCGCCGGGGCCGTACACCGGCAAGCCGTCGACGCCCGCTGCGGAGGGCGACGCCGAGGACGAGCCCGGCGCAAGCGCGACCGGCGCCGGCGGCGCAACGTCGGGGGCGGTTCCGGTGATCTGCGCGATCCGGCTCTGGACGGATGAAATGTCGGCGGCGATGTCCATGCTCATAGGGTATCGGCCAACCGCGCCAGCGCCTGAAGGGTCTCGCCCGGGCGGGCGGGCGCCGCGTCCTGGCGCAGGAAGCCGGTTAGCGCGGGCTCGGCGGCGACCGCGGCCGCCAACGGCGATCCGGGGGCGGCCGCCAAGACGCCCAGCATGCGCGCCTCGCGGGTTTGCTCGAGCAGGCTCAAGGCGCTTCGCACCTGGCGCGCGGAGGCCGCGTGGCCGGCCGCGACGACGCCGTCCATCGTGCGGCTTGCGCTCAGGGTCACCGCCACGGCCGGAAAATGGCCCACCTGGGCGAGTTCTTCCGAGAGGAGCAGGTGGCCGTCGAGCACCGATTTGGCGGCGTCGGAGAGGGGCTCGCGCGGGTCGGGGCCGTCGGAGAGGACGGTCGCGAGCAACGTGATCGATCCCTGCGCGAACGCCCCCGCCCGCTCGACCAGCGCGGCCAGTTCTGCGAAAGCGCTCGGTGGGTAACCACCGCGGCCGGGCAGCTCGCCGCGCGCCGCGGCGAGTTCGCGGAGCGCGGCCACGAACCGGGCGAGGCTGTCGACGACAAGCAGCACGTGCAATCCGCGGGTCCTCAGGTGCTCGGCCTGGGCGAAGGCGACGTAGGCCGCTCGCCGGCGCTCGGCCGCCGGCTCGTCGGCGGTGGCGCACACCAGCGTCGTGCGCGGCCCGACGGCGCGGAGCCAACGCTCGGCCTCGCGGCCCCGTTCGCCGATGAGCGCCACCACGCACGCGTCGGCGCGGGCGCCGGCGACGATCGTTTCGAGCAGCGTCGACTTCCCGGCCCCGGGCGCGCCGAAGATCCCGGCCCGCGCTCCGCGCCCGAGGGTCAAGAGCCCGTCGACCACGCGCACCCCGGTCCAGAGCGGCTGCTCCACGGGTGCCCGGTCGCGCAGATCGGGCCGGCTGGCGATCAACGGCCGCGGCAAGCCGCCGGGCGCTGCCCCGCCGTCGAGCGCGCGGCCTCGCGCGTCGAGCGCCCGGCCCAACAGCGCGGTCCCCACGGCCGTCCCCAGCTCGGCCGTCACCCGGGCCCGGCGGCGAGTGCTTCGAGGAAAGCCGCCAGGCGCGCGACGTAGCTCGCGTCGACCGTGCCGTCGCGGACGTCGATCGCGACGTCGCCGGGGGCCAGCGCGGGATCGGCGAGCACCGGCAGGTCGAGGCGCAAACTGCGCGCATCGCCGGGCGCGACCCGCACGCGCAACGGCCCCCGCGCGGCGTGCGCGGCGAGCAGTTCGCCGGCGAGGCGCGCCACGTCGCACGGCGCCGCCGCCCGTTCGCGCCCGACCACCCGGCGGAGGAGTTCGGGCAACAGCCGCCGCGAGTGCGCCTCGAGCATATCGGCAAGCCGGGCCCGAAAGAGGCGGACGTCGCTCGCGAGTTCCGCTTCGGCGGGCGGATCGCCGCCCGCGACGGGTGTGGCGTCGGGCGCCGCCGCGACCAAGGGCGAATATGCCGGCGGCGCGACGGGGCCGCCTTCCACCGGCGGCACGGCCGGCGGAAGCAAGCGCTCGGAGAGCGGGCGGAAGCGCTCAGCCCGGGCGGCGGTCGAAGCCAAGGAATTCCTCCCAGTCGGCGAGCAGCGGCGACACCGGGCGGCTGAGGCGGCACGCGATCGTCGCCCGCTCCTCCGGCGCGTAGAGTTCGAGCACCGCCGCGGCGATCGCCGCGGGCAGCGCGCCGAGCACCGCCGCCGCGGCGGCCGGCGATTCTCCGGCCAGCCGGCGGCGGATCTCGCCCGCGGTCACCGCGCCCTCGAGCGAGGGCCGGCGGTGCGCGAGCCGCGCCAAGAGCGGCACGCACGCGGGGACGACGGCGCGCGCGACCGCAACCACCGCCAACACCGCGAGGCACGCCGGCAGCGCGTCCGCCACCAGCGCCACCAGCGCTGAGGCGAGCACGCCGTGCGGAGCCGCCGCTCGCGCGAACGGCACGGCTTCCACCGCCAGCCGGTCGCCGCGGGCGGGGTCGAACCCGGCCGTCGCGGCGGCCAAGGCGCGAATCTTCGCGCGGTCCAGCCCGCGCTGCGCATCGACGAACACCGCGATCGAGAGCCGCGCCGCCGCGCCCGGCGGGATCGCCGTCCGCTCCGCATGGGTCTGCGTTCCGCGATCCTGCACGGCATTGGACTTGGCGTAGTGCTTCTTGTCGCTCGCGTAGGTCTCGCCGCTGGTCGCGCTGCGGATCGAGCCGCCCGCCGGGATGCTGCGCACGTCGTCGATCTCGCGCGTGCGCACGTCGGGATCGACGTGCACGCGGACGATCGTGCTGCCGGCGCCGAACGCCTCGTCGAGCGCGCTCTGCAGGGCACCCGCGACGTCGCTGGCGCCGCCGTCGGCGTCGAGCATGCCGAGCGCGACGCCGCGATCGTCGAGGATCGTCACCCGCGCCGGATCGAGCCCCGGGACGCCCGAGGCGACGAACGCGCGAACGCCTCCGACCGACTGCGCGCTGATCCGCGCCCCCGGCAAGAGGGTCAGCCTCACGCTCGCGCTGGCCTGGCGGGCGCCTTCATCAGCGAACATCCCATCGGCGGCCGGCGCGATGATGACCCGCGCATCCGCCACCCCGTCGAGCCCGCGCAGGGCGAGTGCGAGATCGCCCTCGAGGCCGGCGCGGCTTTGGGCGTCCAACACCGTCTGCGGCGTCAGCGCGCCGGCGGCGGCCAGCGCTTCGTTCGACGATCGCAGGTGCGGATGCAGGGATGCCCGCCAGCGCGAGGCGCAGCAAGAGGTCGTTGCGCCGCGCGGGGTCGACGCGCACGTTGTCGGCGGTGACCAGGAACGGCACGTTCCACGCGGCCAGCTGACGATCGACTTCCGCGACTTGCCCCGCGTCGAGCGGTGTCGCGAAGAGCGCCGTGCGGGCGTCGTGGGTGGCGGAAGCCACCACGAGCGCGCCCGCGGTCAGCACCGCGAGCAACGCGGCAACGGCCACGCGCGCGCCACGCGACAGCGCGTTCCAACGCGCGCGCAGCGCTTCGAGCGAACGCGCCGGCATCGCTAGACCTGCATGCCGAAGACGGTCGAGAGCGCTTGCACCGCGCGCTGCGTTCCGGCCGCCGCGATCGCGACCGCGACGTCGGCTTGCGCGCGCGCGGCGACCATCGCGGTCAAGTTGCCGGCGCCGCGAGCGAAGGCGTCCTCCGCGCCGGCGGCCGCGTCGAGCGCGTTGCGCGCCGTCGAGAGCAGCTCGCCGAAGGGCTGCGCATCCGCCGCCTCCCCCGGCACGCCGGGTGCGAGCGGGGCGTCCGGCACGCCCGGGCCGGCCGCGGGAAAGGCCAGTTGCCCGGTCACGAGCGCTCCACGTCGAGGGTTCGCTCGGCCAACCGCTTGCCGACGTCGAAGATCGACGCATTGGCCTCGTACCCGCGCTCGGCATCGAGGATCGCGATCAGCGCAGCCATCGTGTCGGCCGGATCGCGCGCCGGTACGGCACCGGTGAAGCGGACCGCCGGTGCCATGCCGCCCGAAGCATCGCGCGCCTCGAGGGCCTCGAAGGGATCGGGGAGATCCGGCAGATCGGCGTCGTCGCCAGGCGCCGGCGCGACCGCGAATTGCGCGACCAGGCGGCGGTATTCATGCCCCGGGCCGGCGGCGGCCGCGGCGGCGACGTTGCGGGCCTCCACGTCGAGCCGGTCGCGTTCGGCCGCCATCCCCGCGGCCGCTGCCGCGAGCATCGGAATCTCGTTCATCGCGCCACCGCGCGCAGTTCGCTCAGCCGGGCGCGCAGCGCCGAAAGCAACGCTTCGGCGAACACGGCGTTTTGCGCCACCGCGGCCATCGGACGTTCGACCCCGCGCGGCGCGCCCCCGACGCTGCGCGCGACACCGCCGGCGAAAGCATCCAAGCGTGCGCTGCGGTCGATCGCCGCACGGAGAATCGGGTCATCGCTCGTGTGCATGCGCTCACAATAGCCGGCAAAGGTGAGCGAATCATGTCCGTCGCGTTACCGGGCCGCAGGCCCTTACTCCGGCGGCGGAGGAACTTGACCGCGGACGCCGCCGTCCAACGGACTGGAAGGCAGCGGACCCCTCCACCACCGCTGTCTTCTATTTTTTTCCACCCGGGAAGGCACGACTATGGGCCGGTTGACGCTCTTCGTTGCCCTGATCGTGTGGTGCGCGTCCCCCGCGTGGGCGGCCACCGACGTGACCGTGCGCGTGCCGGTGGGCCTGAGCGTCACCGGGTTCATCGACACGGAGCCGGGTCCCAAGGACGGCGCCAAGTGGGTCGTCGTCAGCGACCTCGTGATCGTGAACCCGTCGGCGCGCTTCTCGCAAGCCTTCACGCTCGACGACTTCCGGCTGACCGCGCCCGACGGCACGATCTACCTCCCGAAAGCACGGCCGGGCTACGCGCTCGACCTCTCCGACGGCATGGTGCTCGGCCCGAGCCAGCGCTATCGCGCGAACGTCGTCTTTCTGGTGCCCGAGGCGCTCCACCGGGGCGACTTCTCGTTTCTCCCGAAGAACTGGCAAGACGACTTAGGGCATCCGATCGTGTACTGCTGTTTGTATTATTCGTGACCGAGATGAACGCCGACACCGTGAAAGGTACGCAACCTCACGACGCCAAGGCCGCGCTCGACGCGCTCGCAGCGCGAACCGGTCCGTCTGCGGCCGCCGAAGTTGCGCGCCTGCGCGAAGTGCTGGATGCGCTCGGGCTCGACGCGACCGCGCTCGCAAGCAAGCTGAGCGCCGCCACCGCCCAGCTGGAACGGGAACAGAAGAAAGCGCGGCTGCTCGACCACGCTTCGCGGGTGATCAACTCGTCGCTCGACCTCGACGAAGTGCTCAACAGCGTACTCGACTTGGCCGTCGAAGTGATGCAAGCCGAGCGCGGCTTCTTGATGCTCGCGAACGAACGGGGTGAACTCGAGCTCGCGGCGCTGCACAACCTCGACCGGCCGACGGTCGAGTCGGACGACCTGCGCGTTTCGGGGAGCATCGTGCGCCGCGTCTACGAGAGCGGCGAACTGGTCTTCACGACGGACGCGCAAAACGATCCGCGCTTCAGCTCGCAGAATTCGATCGTTTCGCTGAACATCCGTTCGATCGTGTGCGTGCCGCTCAAGCGCAAGGACCGTAACATCGGCGTCGTCTACCTCGACTCGCGGCTGATGACCGGCGTCTTCAGCCGCAACGATCCCGAGCTGCTGCTCGCCGTCGCCAATCAGGCCGCGATGGCCCTCGACAACGCGCGGCTCTTCAAAGAGCAAGAAAAGCAGCTGCACGAAATCCAACGGCTGCAAGGCTTCCAAGCCCGGATCCTCAGTTCGATCACGAGCGGAGTCATCACGCTCGACACGGCCAACGTCGTGCGCACGTTCAACGACGCGGCGGTAGAAACGTTCGGCGTCAGCGCGGCATCGATCGTCGGGAAACCGGCGGCAGCGCTCGACGGCCCGATTCCCGGCTTCTCGCAAGTGATCGAACAGTTCGCGACCCACGGCCGGACGAGCACGCGGCACGAACTCGAAGGGCGCCATCCGCAACGCGGCTCGCTGGTCGTCGAGATGCGGGTCGCACCGATGGACCTCGACAACGCCCGCGGCATCGCGGTCGCGCTGAGCGATCTGACGACGCAGCGTGAACTCGAGCGGCAGCACGCCGAAGAAGTCGAGCGCAGCAAGAAGATCGAGGATTCGTTCTCGCGCTATCTCGCGCCCCATATCGTGCAGTCGCTGATGCAGAATCCCGACTACGTTCAGCTCGGCGGCGAACGCCAGCCGGCAACGATCTTGTTCGCCGACATTCGCGGGTTCACGGCCCTCTCCGCGTCGATGCGGGCCGAAGCCGTCGTCGAGCTGCTCAACAGCTACCTCGAAGAGGCCGTCGGCATCATCTTCGCGCACGAAGGGTTGCTCGACAAGTTCTACGGCGACGGATTGATGGCGGTCTTCGGCCCCCCGCGGGTACGCGTCGACGACGCCGCGCGCGCCGTGCGCGCCGCCGTCTCCCTGCACCGCGTCGTCAAGGAGATCGCCCCGCGTTTGCTACGCCCGATCGAAATCGGCATCGGGATGGCGTCCGGCGAGGTCGTTTCGGGCCGCATCGGAAGCGCCCGCCGGATGGATTACACCGTGATCGGCGACGCGGTCAATCTCGCGTCGCGGCTGCAGGCCGCGGCCCCACCCGGCACGGTCTTCGTCGATGAAGACACGTACAAGAAATCCGGCCTGAACTGGCCGGCCGAGGTGATGACCGCCCGGATCAAAGGCCGCACCGACGACGTGACGATCTACTCCCTGAAGTTGTAGAGCGGCCCCCGGCCTGGGCCGGGAGCCGCTTACACCGTTTTCGAGCGCCGGCTCAACGCTCGATGTGTCGATTAATCGCCGTCGTCTCGGCGCGCTTGCGCCAGCCGCCCGAAGCTCAACGATCCGGTCAGCGAGAGGTGGAGGTAACCGCCGGCGGTTTGGTATCCGGCGGGCAGCGGCGCGGGCGCCTGAACCGGCGTGATCGCGAGCGAGGCGCAGTTCATCGTGGGCGGCACGCTCGGGGCTCCGATCGTCGCGAGCGACGCCGGCAGCAGCGGAACGTTGCCGGCGAGCTTCCCGAAATCGAGCGCGTCGGTCAGATCGGAGGTGTTGGGGTCGGCGTCGGCCGGCGCGAGCCCGGCCCCGACGCCGCGCGCTTCGTCCGGCAACGAGGCCAGCGTCGGCAGACCGAACACCGTCTCGATGAACTTCGATACCGAACCATGATCGGCTTGATCGTGCACGACGACGCCGGTCTTGGCGAACGGTGAGATCACGAGCGTCGGGATGCGCAATCCCGAACCGCACGTGTAACCGGCTTCCGGTCCGCTCTGATCCTGCGGACACGTGCTGCCCCACGACGGGGGCGGATAGTGATCGTACATCCCGCCGCTGTCGTCCCAGGTCACGATGATGACCGAGTCTTTCCAGTACTGGCTTTGCGCGATCGCGTTGATGACCGTTGCGAGGTACGCTTCGCCGACCTGATGGTCCGAACTGCCGCTGCCCGGATGATCGTCGTCGCCCTGATAATACTTCTTGCCGCTCGAGTTGCTGTTGAACACCGGATCGGCGGGCTGGAATCCATACGAGTTCGCGTTACCGCCCTTGACCCAGAAGACGCCCGACGACGGCAGATTCCCTTGTTGGATGTCGGAGATCAAACCGTTGCTCAATGTGTTGTCGCGCAAGTTCGTCGTGTTGGCGAACGGCGAGCCGGCCTTGTTGATGTAGTCGAAGTACAGCGGCGCGGTGTGATGCGCGCTGAACCCGAAGTTTCCGGTGTAGAGGCCTTCCTCGTACCAGCCCCACGGCGTCGGAGCGCGGAGCGCGGCCCCTTGCTGTTTGAGATCGTCGGGAATGAAGCCGACGATCCCGGCGGCGACGGCGGCTTGATCCTGTCCGGGGCTCAGGAGCACGGGCATCGTGGAGTAGCTTTGGTACGTGGCATTGTCGGCCGAGTACGCGGGGACGAACGAAAGCTGCGACGCGGGCGGATTGTTGTCGTTGGAGATCGGGACGCCGTCGCTATAGCCGCCGCCCGCAACCGGCACCGAAAGCACGCCTTGGCCATTGGCCGCCTCGGTCTGTCCGGTTTGCGCCGCGAAAAGCTGAATGTTACTGGGCGTCGAGTCGCCGGTCGTCGCTTGGAAGTAGTGATCGAAGAGCGTGAAGTTCTTCGCGTAGTACCACAAGTACGGCACCGTGTCGCAGTCGTAAGTCGACATGATGCCGATCGACTCGTTGTGGGCCGCGATCTGCGCGGCCGTCGAACCCGCGTTGATCGGCGGCGGGTTCGGCCCCTCGACGTCGGCCAAGAAGCCGTTCATCGCACCGCGATTGATCGACGCCTGCTGATCGTAGCGCCCGTTGTTGCCGCCGGTGATGTCGGGCGCGTCGACGACGTAACTCGGACTGTTCGGATTCGCCGAGATCAAGAACGGCCGTTGGCAGCCGCCCGTCTGCGGATCGGGAACGCAGTCGAGGGCCTGCGCGGTCGACTCGCGAGATTTTCCACCGACTGGCCGTTGGTGCCGGGATACAGTCCGAAGTAGTTGTCGAACGTGTGATTCTCTTGGATCAGAACGAACACGTGCTTGACCTTGCCTTTGACCAACGATTGCACGGTTTGACCGGTACCCGGTGCGACGTTCACGCCGCCCGGAGTCGAGCCGCCGCCCGAACACCCGCCCAAAGATAATGACGAAACAAGCGCGGCCACAAGGCCCGCGATACAACGACGCACAGTTATACGCACCCCGACAAAGAAGCGAAAATCGACCCTAACGAAAACCTAACAAATCATCGGCGCGCGCGCAACGAAACCAAAGAGAGGTTAACATCAAGATAACCCGCCCTTAAGTGAAAGCCCCCCCAAAGAAAAAGCCCGGCAGAACAACCGGACTTCTTCGTAGTCACATCACCCCGTTTTTGGGCCCGATCGGCGCGGAGCGCAAGGAACCGGCGGGCGAAGTGGCCTCAAGGCCATGAGCCCGCCGGTGACGCAGCGATCCGCGTCGAGCGGGCCCAAAAACTAGCGCTTGGAGAACTGGAAGCGTTTGCGCGCGCGCTTGCGGCCGTACTTCTTCGATTCTTTTTCGCGCGGATCGCGGGTCAGCAATCCGCCGCGGCGGAGCGGCTCGCGCAGCGACTCGTCCATGTCGAGCAGCGCGCGGGCGATGCCGTGACGCACCGCGCCGGCCTGGCCGGCGATCCCGCCGCCCTCGGCCTTGACGTTGATGTCGAAGCGCGAGCGGCTGTTGGTCGCTTCGAGCGGCTGGCGCACGATCTGCTTCAGGCTGTCGCGCGGGAAGTACTCGTCGAGCGGTTTCTTGTTGATCGTGATGACGCCCTGGCCGAGTGTCGAGCCGCACGCGCGCGACTGCGCGCTTGCGACGACCGGTGCCGAGAAACAGATCCGCCAAAGACCTCCTACGCGAGCGGCGCGGGCGTTTGCGCCGCGTGCGGGTGATCGGCGCCGACGTACACTTTGAGCCGCGCGAGCTGCTACTCGCGCATGCGGTTGGGGGGGAGCATGCCGCGCACGGCGCGCTCGACGAGCCGCTCGGGGTGCTTGGCGCGCACTTCCTGGGCGGTTTCGGTCCGCAGGCCGCCGGGATAGCGGCTGTGATGATGGTAGAGTTTCTGCGTCCACTTGTTGCCGCCGAGTTCGACCTTGTCGGCGTTGAGCACGATCACGTGGTCGCCGTCGTCGATGTGGGGGGTCCAAGTGGGCTTGTGCTTGCCGGAAAGGGCGCGCGCGATCCGCACCGCGAGCGTCCCAAGACGCTGCCCGGCGGCATCGACCACATACCAGTCGTGCTGGGTCTCGGCGGTTTTCTGGCTGAAGGTACGCATCGTTTCTACTGTCTACGGCTTACGCGGTGAAATGGGCCCCGGAACGGGGCCGGCGACAACCTTCGTATTCTACGGGCCTTGCACCCAGAAGTCAATGGACCGGGTCGCCGGCCATCGCGGCGAGGCCTCGGCGGTCGAGGATCAGCAGCCCTTTCAAGCGCCCGCCGCGCACCAGCCCTTCGCGCGCGAAGGCGGCGACCGTCGACGAGCACGACTCGCGCGTCGTCCCGGCGAGGCGCGCGAGGTCTTCCTGCGACAAGGGGAGGTCGAGCCGGACCCCACCCGGCGCCGGCGTCCCGAAGTCATCCGCCAATTCGAGCAGGATCGCTGCCACCCGGGCCTCGACGCCCGCCCGGCTGTACTGCTCGAGGCGCTTTTGGATCCGGCTCAGCCGCAGCCCGAGGGACTGCGCCATCTTGAGGTAGATCGCCGGGTTTTCGCCGGCGAAACGCTCGAACGCGTCGCGGGCCACGAACACGACGTGGGCGGCCGAGAGGGCTTCGGCTCCGGACTCCGCAGAGCGGTCTCCCGAGGCTGCCCCCGGCGCCAGGATGTCGCCGCGCGCAGCGAGCCCGAGGGTTACGTCGCGGACGAACGCGGCGTTGCGGAACACGCGGAAATAGCCGTCGAGTACGACGGTGAGCATCGGGCCGTCGAGCGCGATCGCCTCGCGGCGCGTGACGCGCTCCACGCGCCCGGCGGCGGCCAGGCCGTCGAGATCGTCGTTGCTGAGGCCCTTCATCGGGCATGAAGGGTTCGGCGGTAAGGCGAACGGCCCTCGACGTGTCGACTCCGCACGACGAAATCTTCGAACTCGACGAGTCGCAGATCGATGACTTGCCCTTCGGTCTCATCGCGGTCGACCAACAAGGAAACATTCAGCAGTACAACAGTTGGGAATCCAAGATGGCGCGGCTCGCGAAAGAGCGGGTCATCGGGCGAAACTTCTTTCGCGACGTCGCGCCCTGCTCGGCCGTTCAGGAGTTTCAAGGTCGATTCGAGCGGTTCGCTCAAGAGCCGGGCGACGGCGCCGAGTCGTTCGACTTCGTCTTTCCGTTCCCGTTCGGGCGCCAGTACGTGCACATCACTTTCCTGCGCAGCGCGAAGAACAGTCAAATCCGCATCCTCGTCAACCGATACGACGAAAAGTAACCACCCCGCGCCGATAAACGGAGAGAGCGCTTCACATGGACGTCCGACAGCTGGGTACGACCGGTCTTTGGGTCTGCATCGTTGGCGTCGTCGTGTGCGCCGCGGCAGCGGTGGTCGACCCTTCCGCGGCGGCTAAGGGGCTGGGCGTCGCCGGCGCGGTGCTGTTCCTGATCGGCGCCGGGGTCGCGTATCAAGTGAGTGCTTCGGTCGGCGCCGGGCGGCGCGCGATGTCGAACGCGCTCGCCGCCCTCAAGGACGGCGGGAACGCCGACTTCAGCGCCACCGCCGCGTTGCTGGGCCCCGACGGGGCGGCGCTCGGCTCGGTCGTCGCCGGCGGGCGCACCGACCAGCGCGCGTACGCCGACGGGCTGCATGCCCTCGAAGGCGCCGCCGACGAGGTCGTGTCGCGCCACGAGAAGCTCGGTCAAGCGCTGCGGTCGCAAGAGTCGGCGCGCAGCGACCAGCGCGGCGCCATCGAAGAAGCGTCGGTCGAGTTCACCCACGTGACCGAAGCGTCGACGTCGCTCAACCGCAACGTCGTCGAAACCTCGGCCGCCATCGAAGAGACCGTGAGCTCGATCCGCATGGTCTCCTCGAACATCGGCGGTCTCGCCGACACCGTCAACAGCGTCAGCTCGGCGATCGGCGAGCTCGCGGTCTCGATCAGCCAGGTCGCGGGGAACGCGCAAGAAGCGAACACCCTCTCGCTGCAAGCCGACACGAAGGCCCGCGACGGCGGCAAAGCGGTGGAACGATTGGTGGAGTCGACGCGCGAGATCGCCAACGACATCGGTTCGATCGTCAAGAAGATGGAAGAGCTCGGCTCGGCGTCGGCGCAGATCGGCAACATCGTCGAAGTGATCGATACGATCGCCGACCAGACCAATCTGCTCGCGCTCAACGCCGCGATCGAAGCCGCTCGCGCCGGCGAACACGGGCGCGGCTTCGCGGTCGTCGCCGACGAAGTGCGCAAGCTCGCCGAGAATTCGGCTGCGTCGACCAAAGAGATCGGCCACCTGATCAAAGACATTCAGGCCAAGACGGTCGAGGTCGTCCGCTCGACGACCGAGTCGGGCGCGAAGGCGACGACCGGCTTGCAGATGGCCGACCTCGCCGGCCGCGCGATCAACGACATCTTGACCGCGGTCGCCGAAGCGAGCCGCCTGATCGAACAGATCTCGACGGCCGCGCGCGAACAGGCAGCCGGCAGTTCCGCGATCGTCAACTCCGTCGAGATGATGAATCAGTTGATGCGCGAAGCAGCCCGGTCGCTCGACGAACAAAACACGAGCAACGCGCAGATGCTCGCGACGATCGCGAGCATGCAGCGGCTGACCGATTCGGTCAGCGGCGCGGTCGAACGCCAGCGCGCCGCATTCCGCTCGATCGACGACGCCGCGACGCGGCTCGCGGCCGCCGCCAGCCTCAGCCTCGACGCCAGCGCCGGGATCGAAGACGCCGCCCATGCGCTGCGCGAACGCGCCCGCATGCTCGCCGAAATCGACCCCAAGAACGGGCGTTCGACGCTCGAGCGCGGCGAGATGTTCGCGCAGCTCGCCGGCGGACGATAGGTGGTGGGTTCCGGTCCTCGTCTTGGAACCGGCTCTACGCCGGTTCCAAGGCTAGGCCGGAACCCTTCGCGTTCTCGCGCCTAAGGCGCTTCGATCCGCCCTTGAAGGCGTCATGGCAGTCTGTTGATGCGCTTTGAGCGCCTTGAAGGCGCCATTTCGCTCTTGGCTCGGTTGCATCGACGGCACTAGCGGTTGTCCGGGGGTTCTGAGTTGAAGGCTTCGTAGCGGACGCCGATGAGGCTTAGGCCCTCGGGGGGGGCGGTGTAGCCGGCGCGGGTTCGGTCTTTGGCGGCGATGATGCGGGCGATGTCGTGCGGGTCGCGGCGGCCGGCGGCGACTTCGACGAGCGTTCCCACGGTGATCCGCACCATGCGGTGCAGGAAGCCGTCGGCGGTGATGCGGATGCGGATGAACGGCGGACGTTCGTCGATCGCGACGCCGGCGACCGTGCGGACCGTGATGCCGTTGTCCGGCGGGCTGCCGCAGAAGGCGACGAAGTCGTGTTCGCCCGGCAGCGCGCTCGCCGCGATCCGCATCTTGGCGAGGTCAAGCGCGCGGTAGACGTGATGCGAGGTGCGCGCGTAATATGCGGAGCGCTGCTCGCGCGCAAATATCGTATATTCATAGGTGCGCGCACGCGCCGAGTTGCGGGCGTTGAATGCGTCGTCGACCACGTCTGCGCGGCGCACCGAGATGTCGCGCGGCAGGTTGCCGTTGAGCGCCGCCACCAGGCGTCCGGCATCGAAGCCGCGTTCGGCGCGAAACGAGATCACTTGGCCGCGCGCGTGTACGCCGGCGTCGGTGCGGCCGGCCCCGGTCAGCTTGACGGGCTCGGCGAAGATCTGCGCGAGCGCCCGTTCCAATTCGCCGGCGATCGTGCGGCGCCCGGGCTGATATTGAAAGCCGTGGAAGTCGGTCCCGTCGTATTCGACGACGCAGCGGAACACCGGCATCGAAAGCGCTCAGCGCTCCCGATGCCGGGTTACGTGCGGGTGCGTCAACCGGTTATGCGGCGACGCGATGCGGGACGGGGCGCTTCTCGTCGAGGTCGAGCAGATCGGCCCACGCCGTCACGTCGGTGCGGTCGGGTGCCACTTCATTGCGCAGTTCGACGAAGTACTTGTGGCCTTCCGAGCCCTCGGGAGGTCCGCTCTTGAGCCAATCGGCGTTCCACTGCTCGATCTCGGCGGGCGACTTCTTCGCGATGAAGGTCGTCACGTAAGCCTCGATCTCGCTGTCGTTCTTCGCGTTCTTGATCACCTCGAGCAGCTGCTCGTGATCGATGCCCAGAAACTCGAACACCGCCTTGTCCATCGGGCAGTTGTAGTGATACTCGCCGACGTTGCCGTGGGCGACGGCCTTGCCCTTGTCGAGCGTGCGGCCGATTTGCACGAGACCGGCGACTTTGTCTTTGACGCTGCGGGGATACGACGTCGTAAGATCCATTGGGACACCTCTGCTGAAGCGGTCGATGAGCTGGGCCCGAAGGCCCGCGGGCGTTACAACCTGGCGTCGGCTAGTGCGGTTGCGATCCAGCGCGCCGCTCCCAACAGCGTTTCGTCGGCGCCCGCAGCGGCGACCACTTGCATGCCGATCGGCATGCCGTTCCCCGCGCGCGTCACCGGGAGCGCCAACGACGGCATGCCCCAGAACGTCCATGGGCCCAGCGGAGCCGCATCGCCGGTCGACTCGCGGCCGGGGGCCGGGTTGGCGGCGCCGGTGATGACGATGTCGTACGGCGCGATCGCGCGCGTAATCTCGGCCCTGGAACGGACGCGAAACGCTTGCGCCGCGTCGTACTCGCTGCGCGCGATCGCCGCACCGTCGTCCAAGGCTTTGCCGATCCCCTCCGGAAGCCGTCCGCGCAGCGCAAGCGGCGCGAGCACCGCATGCGCTTCGAAGGCGAGCAACGTCTGCAACGCTTCGACCGATTCGTCGACGCACGCGGGCAACGCGATCTGTTCGACGCGAGCGCCGAGCGCGCGCAGCACGGCCACGGACCGTTCGAGCATCATCAAGACTTCGGGATCGAAACGCTGCGCGAACTGCGCCGCAGCAAACCCGATCTTCGGCATCATCGGCGCCGCCACGAGCCCCGGCGAGAAAACCTGCGCGAACCGCACCGCGACCTCGACGTCGGCGGCGAGCACGCCGGCATGATCGACGCTCGGCGCGAGCGGTGAGACGCCTTGCATTGGGACCATGCCGTACGTCGGTTTGTAGCCGACGATGCCGCAGAACGACGCGGGCCGCAGGATCGAACCGATCGTCTGCGTGCCGAGCGCCAGCGGGACGTGCCCCGCGGCCACCGCGGCCGCACTGCCGGCGCTCGAACCGCCCGGCGTGCGCGCTTGGTCGTGCGGGTTGCGCGTCGGAGCGGGATCTTTGAACGCGAGCGCCGTCGTGTGCGTCTTGCCGATCGGCACGCCGCCGGCCGCGCGCAGCGCCGCGACGCACCACGCATCGACGTCGGCCGACTCTTTGCCGCGGTGCAAACCGAAATGCGTCGGCAAACCGGCGACGTCGATCACGTCCTTCACGCCGAACGGCATCCCGTCGAGCGGCCCGGGCGCGGGCACGATCCCACCGGCCTCCCCATCGACGAACACCCACGCTTGCAGGTCAGCATCGTCGTGCCGGATGCGCTCGAGCGCCTCGCTTGCACTCCGGGCGAGCGGATGCGGGCTGAGCGACGGCGGCGTGTTCATCGCCCGTTCTTCTGCGCGCGCGCCGCGCGTCCGCTACGGCTAGACGATGGCGGCAGTGTCGGCGGGCGCGAGCGGGCGCTGCAACGGGAACAGAATCACGTCACGAATCGAGGCGTTGTTCGTCAGCAGCATGACCAAGCGATCGACGCCGACGCCGATGCCGGCCGTCGGCGGCATCCCGTACTCGAGCGCGGCCACGAAGTCCCAATCGGGTTCGGGCACTTCGTCGTCGCCCGCGGCGCGTTCGAGCAGCTGCGCTTCGAAGCGCCGGCGCTGGTCGTCGGGATCGTTGAGCTCGGTGAACGCGTTCGAGAGTTCCATGTGCGCGCCGAAGAGTTCGTAACGCTCGACGAGGTCGGGATCGCCCGGCTTGCGTTTGGCGAGCGGCGAGAGCACGACCGGGTAGTCGTAGACGAAGGTCGGTTCGAGCAGATGCGGCTCGACGATGCGTTCGAAGAGTTTGTCGAGCGCGTGCGCGTGCGTCGGCGAGCGCGGGATGCCGAACGCTTCGAGCGCGCCCTGCGTGCCTTCGAACGAGAGCAGCGTCTCGCGCGCCAAGCCGCCCCAGTCGCGCATCGCGTCGAGATACGCGATGCGGCGGAACGGGCGCGCGAACGAGATCTGATCGTCGCCGTAGACGAGCGCCGTCGTGCCGTGCACGTGCTCGACGAGATGCGCGAACAGTTCTTCGTTGAAGTCCATCATCTCGCCGACCGCCCAGTACGCGGCGTAGAGTTCGAGCATCGTGAACTCGGGATTGTGACGCGTGTCGATCCCTTCGTTGCGGAAGATGCGGCCGATCTCGTAGACGCGCTCGAGCCCGCCGACGATCAGGCGCTTGAGGTTCAGCTCGGTCGCGATCCGCAGGTCGAGGTCGATGTCGAGGGCGTTGTGGTGCGTGCGGAACGGGCGCGCCGCGGCGCCGCCCGCGATCTGCAGCATGACCGGGGTTTCGACTTCGTAGAAGCCGCGCGCGTCGATGAAGCGCCGCATCTCGGCGACGATGCGGCTGCGCGCCACGAACACGTCGCGCACGTGCGGATTGACGATCAGGTCGACGTAGCGCTGGCGGTAGCGCTTCTCGACGTCGGTGAGGCCGTGCCACTTGTCGGGCAACGGCACGAGCGCTTTGCCGAGCACGGCGAACGACTGCACGCGCAGCGTCAGCTCGCCGGTCTTCGAGCGAAAGACCGTCCCGTGCGCGCCGATCAGGTCGCCGCGGTCGAGCTGGTCGAACAACGCGAACGCGTCGTCGCCCACGACGTCTTTGCGCACGTAGAGCTGCATCCGCCCGGTGCGGTCGTGCACGTCGGCGAAGAACGCGCGCCCCATCTTGCGCACCGACATCAGCCGCCCGGCGATGCCGAACGGCTCGTCCTCGGGGCCGTGCGCGTCGGTCGCGAGCCCCGCGAAGCGTTCGGCGAGGCCGGCCGCGTGCGCGGTGACGTCGTAGCGCGTTTGCGCGAATGGGTCGGCGCCGCGGGAACGTAACGCGGCCAGGTTGTTCCGCCTGGCCGCGATCAGTTCCGCTTCTCGTTTGCCGACCTCGGCAGCTTCGTTCACGAGGCCTTCTTGCTGGTCTTCTTTGCGGCTTTGTTGATCGCTTCGATCTTGTATTGCACGACGCCGCGCGGGGTCGTTACGTCGACGGTCTCGCCGCGCTTTCGCCCGATCAAGGCCCCGCCCAGCGGCGACTCGTTCGAGAGCCGCTTGTTGTCGCGGATCCGACTCGGTCGAACCGACGATCGTGAACTCGTGGCTCTCGCCCGACTTGACGTCCTTCACCTTGACGGTCGCGCCGAGGTGCACTTCGTCGGCGACGTAATCCGACTGGTCGATCAGCCGCGCGTTGCGGATCATCGACTCGAGCTTGAGGATGCGCCCTTCGACGAACGCCTGCTCTTGCTTGGCGTCTTCGTATTCGGCATTTTCCGTGATGTCGCCGAATTCTTTCGCCTGGCGGATGCGCTCGTTGACCTCGCGACGGTGTACGCTCTTGAGGTCGTCGAGCTCGTCTTCGAGCTTCTGCAAGCCCTCTTGGGTCAGTACAATTTCCTTGTCGTTCACGGTGTCCACCCTCGGAGCGAACGCTCGGCTCGCACCCTACAATAACTCGGGGCTAACTGAAAACCCGCGAATACCGCGCTGCCTCCCGGCTATCCTTCCGAAGCAGCCTGCGCAGGAGACGCCTTTCTTCCCGCCGCCGCGGCCATGCCGGCCGCCGCGCTGCGGCGCCGCCACAGCGCGAACGGCACCCCCGCCAACGCACCGCCGACTACGAAGAGCACCGTGGCTCCGTCCGCGCCGCGCACCATAGCGACGATGATCCCGGCCAAGAGGAGCGTCCCGATGCCCGGAATGACGACGCCGGTCCAGAACTTGCGACCTTTGTCGGTGATGAAGAGCCGTACCGCCGACATCGAACTGAAGACGAACAGCGCGCCGAGGAAGACGCCGCTCCCGTCGATGACGACCGTATAGACGTCGAGCGCGCGCGCCGAAATCCCGGTCGCGAGCGTCGCCAGCAGCACCCCCAGGGTGATGGCGAGGATCGAGGGCGTCGGGATGTTGCGCCGGTCGAGCCGCCCGAGCGCCGCCGGCAGCACGCCGTCGCGACCCATCGCGAACACGCTGCGCGATAGGTACAGCAGCGTCGTTTGCAGCGCGCCGGCGACCGAGATCAGCACGACCGTGACGATGGCGAAGTGCCAAATCGGCGAGCCGAGCTGGTTGGCAACGTAGGCCATGGCGTCCTCGGGATGGTCGGTGAAGCCCTGTACCGTGCCGACGTGCAAGAACGCGAGCATGCACGCGAAGAGCACCGCGCTCGTCATCAGCAAGCCGGCCATACCGCCTTCGCCGGCCGCGTGCCCGCTGCCGGACGACTCCTCTGAAACCGACGCCGAGACTTCCCAGCCGTCGAGCATCCAGATGCCGATCACCATCGCGGCGATCCACTGCGAAAAGCCGGCCGACGGCGCGTGAACGGCCGCGCCGGCCGGCGCCGGATGCAAGGCGGACGCGACCGCCGCCACCGCGAGCACCGCGAACTCGAGCACGAGCAGTGCGGTCGCCACCTGCGCGGTCGGGCGCGCACCGGCATACAACAGCAGCGCGCAACCGGCGATCCATAGTGCGCCGACGAGCGCGGTCGCACCATGGCGACTGCGCCAGCGACGGAGCGATCAGGTCCAAGGTGTACGTCCCGGCGGGCAGCGAGGTCGCGAGGGTGGCGAAGAAGTTGCCCAACAGCAGCACCCAGGCGGCGTAGGCGCCCGCGCCTGGGCCGAATGCGGCCGACATCCACGCGTACGACGTTCCGGCGCTCGGCAACACCGCGAGCAATCGCGAAAACGCGACCGCGATCAACATCATGACGGCGGTGACCGCGAGCAGCGCGTAGGGCGCCGATCGTCCCGCGGCGGCGACCATCGGCCCCATCGTCCCCGCGAGCGAAAACGCCGGGCCCATCGCGGCCGCCGCCAACACGCACAGATCGAACAGTCCCAACACTCTGCGCAAACGCGGCGGCGCCACGTTGGGCGCCCTAGAGGTCGACGACGCGGGGGCGCAGCCCCAAGCGCCCGGGCTCGACGCCGAGCGCCACCGCCACCGCTTCGACGACGTTCGTGCCGAACGAACGGCCCGCGAACTCCGGCGTCGTCGTGATCAGCCGCGCGACCCCGCGCGCGCGCAGATCCGCAATGTCGTCCGCCGTCACGGTGTTGGTCAGCACGAGTTTCCCGTCGAGCCGTTCCGGCATGAACTGCCGCATGAAGTGAAAGTCCCCCGCGATGATGTCGGCTTCGGCGTAATACTCGGGATACTTCGCTTGCGGCGGGCGGTCTTGCTTCTTGCCGGTGGGATAGAAGAACTGGAACGGCAGCTTGCACGCGTCGGGGAGATACTTCTCCGCCAGTGCTTCGAACGTCGCCAGGTCGCGCACCGGCTTGTCGAGGTCGAGCGCGAAGATGAAGTCGCCGAAGAGCACGTCGGCCCCGGCGGCGACCAGCGCCTGCGCCATGCCGAAACGATCGAGCGCGCTGACCATCAGCACGCGCCGCGCCGCGCAAGGCGATGCCCAGTTCGTCTTGCATGAACGCGACCGCGTCGCGCTCGAGCGTGTTCTTCAATCCGCTGCCGTCGACGACCGGCGTCGTGGTGACGGCCTGCATCAACCGCAAGCCGTCGCGCAACGCGAACCGCTTCGTTCCCGCGTAGAGATACACGTCGATGCCGCCCAGGCCGATCGCGTCGACCGTGCCGTCGAGGTCGCGCAACTTCGCGAGCGCCCGCTCGAGCGAGCCGTCCATGCCGATGCGTTCGACGTCGATCTCGGTATCGAAGAGCACGATGCGCGCGCGATGGTCGCGCCGCGACGAACCGAGCGAAACCGAGACGACGCGCTTCACGCGGTCGCGGCGCGCCGCTCCTCCGCCGCCGCGCGAATCCGCGCCAGCTGCTTGCGGCTGATCGCGGCGTCGAACGCGCGCATGTCGGCCAGCGCAAACCCGTCGCGGTGCGCCATCGCTTCGATCTCGCGCACTTTCTCGACGTCGATGCCGCGCCCCAGCGTATACGATTCGAGCCGTTCGTCGAGCGCCAGCACCATCGTCTCCGACATGCACGCGAGCGCGGTCGAGGGCGGCAGCCCGAGATCGAAGTCGCGCTCGGGCTCGCGCACGCGCGCGAAGCGCGGCGTCCCCGGCACGCGCATGTTGCCGCCTTCGATCACGAGCACGTCGGGCCGCTCGAGCGCGACCCGGCGGCTGACGTCGTGCGGCAGCGACAGCTCGCACACGACCGCCCCGGTCACCAGATCTTCGGGGTGCACGACGTCCTGCGTCGACGAGGTCGCGGTCAGGACCAGCTCCCCGCGCCGCACCGCGGCGCTCAGATCGGTCGTCCACTCGAGCGCGCACGGCAGCTCGGCGGCGAGCGTCGCGTGCAGCTTCTCGAGGCGGGTCGCGTTACGCGCCACCATGACGACGCGCGCGACGCGCGGGGCGATGAGGCGCACGCACGCGGAGCCGATCGATCCGGTTGCTCCGACCACGACCGCGGTCGCCGACGGCGCGTCGATGCCCATCGCATCCGCGCCGCGAAAGAGGCTCGCGATGCCGGCGGCGATCGTCAGCGAGTTGCCGGTCGTGACCGGCATCGAAGCCCGCGCCGCGATCGTGACGCCCCCGTCGCCGATGACGCCGGTGAAGGCCCCGAGCCCCGCGATCTGCGCGCCGAGGTCGCGCCCGACGTCGATCGCGCGCAAGATCCGTTCGTAGACGGCCTCGCGCGGCAACTCGAGCATCTGCGCCGGCAGCAGCGGCGCGGCGACGAACCAGCCCTCGGTCTCGCGGCCGTCGGGAGTGCGCACGCCGGTGACGTGCGCGGCCGCGTACGACGGCATCCACTCGAGGATCTTGGCCACGATCGGACGCCCCTTGCCCTTGGCGCCGGGCTCGTAGCGCACGACGTCGTCGAACGACAGCGGGTGGATGACGAAGCAGAACTTCGCCACTCAACGCACCGCCCGCACGCGCGACTCGGCTTCGCGTTTGAGCCCGGCGAGCATCATCTCGCTGTTCTCCCGCACCTTGCGCGCCAGCGTCGGACCGATGAGTTCGGCGAGCGTCGGCACGCCGAAGTCGAATTCGACGCCGAGCTTCACGTACGCCGCACCGTCGCGGTCTTCGAAGGTCCAGGTGCCTTCGAACGTGTCGAGATCGCCTTCGATCAGCTTGTAGTCGACGCGCAAGGCCGCGTCGTCGAAGCGGTCTTCTTCCGTCCATTCGATCGGCGCCTCTTCGACGAGCGTCTTCCAGCGCGTCACCATGCGGCCGGCGCCGCGTTCGAGCACCGTGACCGCTTCGACGTCGGGCATGAACTCCGGAAAGCGCTCTTGCTCCTTGGCCAACTCGTACACTTCGCGCGCCGCCGCGTCGATCGTGATCTCGGCCTCGACGAACGGCATCAGCGCACCACGCCGAGCGGCGGCGGAGCGAGCGTACCGAGCCGTTCCACCGCGACCGCGGTCGCTTCCGCGAACGCCGCGACGGCGCGGTCGATCTCCGCCTCGGACACGATCAGCGGCGGCTCCAAGCGGATCACGCGCTGATCGTTCAACGTCCACGCGGCGGTGACGCCGCGCTTGAGGAGTCTCGGGGATGATCGTGCCGCCGTACCCTTCGTGGCGCAACTCGACTCCCGCCAACAACCCTGCTCCGCGCACGGCGGCGATCGCGTCGGGATACCGCAGCGCGATCTCGCCCAGCGCCGCGAGCAGTTGCGCGCCGCGATCGCGGGCCCGCGCGCAAAGATCTTCATCGACGAGCACGTCGAGCGCAGCCAGCGCGGCCGCGCACGCGAGCTCGTTGCCGCCGAAGGTCGAGGTGTGCAGCAGCGGCGCCTTGCCGTAGGCCGCGTTCCACACTACGGGGCGCGCGATCGAGGCGCCGATCGGCATCACGCCGCCGGAGAGCCCCTTCGCGAGCGTCATCACGTCGGGCACGACGCCGAAGAGATCGCACGCGAACAGCGCCCCGCACCGCCCCAAGCCGGTCTGCACTTCGTCGGCGACGAGCAGCGCCCCGAAACGGTCGCACAACCGCCGTGCCCCGGCGAGGTAACCGGCGGCCGGAACGTTGACCCCGCCTTCTCCTTGCACCGGCTCGACGATGAACGCGGCCGCTCCCGGCAGCGCGCGTTCGAGCGCCTCGAGATCGTCGAACGGCACGTGCTCGACGGGCCCGACCAGCGGGTGGAACGGCGCGCGGAACGATTCGCGGCCGCTGACCGAAAGCGCGCCCAGCGTCTTGCCGTGATACGCGCCGTGGGTCGCGACGATCTTCGTGCGGCCGCGTCGCCGCGCGCACGAGCTTGATCGCGCTCTCGACCGCTTCGGCACCGCTGTTGGTAAAGAAGCTGATCTCCAAGTCGCCGGGCGTGAATTCGGCCAGCCGGCGGGCCAGCCGCCCGAGCAGCGGGTTGAACATCGTGCGTCCCGAGAGGGCCATGACGATCGAGCTGCGCGCGCACCGCCGCGACGACGCGCGGGTGGCGGTGTCCGAGCGTGAACACGCCGTACCCGCCGGCGAAGTCGAGATACTCCTTGCCGGCGTGATCGACGATCGTCGTGCCGTGCGCCGCCGTTTCGACCGGACATCCGGAGAGCTTCATCACGCGGGCCAGCGGCGGGTTGACGAAGCGCTTGTAGTTTTCGAACGTCTCGTCGAACAGCGCCTGCGCCGTTGCGCGCTCCGTCGCTCATCAAGCGGCGACCGTGACGAACGTCTCCGCCTCCAGGCGCGCGATCGCCGCTTCGACGAGCGCGACGGTCTCGGCTGCCGTCACGGTGCGCATCAAGCGTTCGCGCAACTCGGCCGCGCCCGGAAATCCCTTGAGATAGTAGCCCAGATGTTTGCGCATCTGCGGCACCGCGCGCGCTTCGCCCCACTCGTCGACCATCGTGTGATAGTGCCGCACCGCAAAGCGCAGCCGCTCCGGCGCGGCCGGCATCGGCCGGGCCTCGCGCCCTTCCATCAAATCGCGCAGCGCGCCGGCGAGCCACGGGTTTCCCAAGATCGCGCGCCCGACCATCAGCGCGTCGACGCCGCTCTCGCGCATGCGGCGCAACGCGTCGTGCGGCTCCGCCAGATCGCCGTTGCCGATCACCGGGATGCCGACCGCGGCCTTGAGCTCGGCGATCTGCTTCCAGTCGGCGCGCCCTTGTAGAACTGGCGCGCGGTGCGCGCGTGCAATGTCAATGCCTTGACGCCCGCGGCCTCGCGCGCGCCGCGCGACGTCCAGGAACACGAGGTCGTTTTCCGTCCAGCCCAGGCGCATCTTGACCGTCACCGGGCAGTCGACCGCGGCGACGACGGCTCTCATGATCGCCTCGCAGCGGTCGACGTCGCGCAGGCACGCGCTGCCGCCCTCGGTCTTCGTCACCTTGGGCGCCGGGCAGCCGAAGTTGATGTCGACGATGTCGGCTCCGCACTCGCGCACGACCTTCGCGGCCAGCGCCATCGTCGCCGGATCGCTGCCCCACAGCTGGGTGCTGACCGGCTGCTCGACGCCGTGCTGGTCGATCATCTCCATCGTCCGCTTGCCGCCGTACTGCACCGCGTTCGAGGAGACGAATTCGGTGACGGTCAGCCCGAAACCGAACGGCTTGTAGAGGGCGCGCAAGGTACGGTTGGTCACGCCGGACATCGGTGCGAGGATGATCGGCGGCCAAATTTCGATGTCACCGATTCGCAACGCGGACGAACCCAGCCATGACGCCGTATTATACCACGCGCGGGCAAGGTGAAGCCCTCAGCGCAGCGATTCGTAGTAGAGGCGGAGCCCCTCGCAGGTCGAGATTGGGATCGACGGCCTCGATCGCCGAGGTGTGGCGGGCGATCGACGTCGGCCAGGCCGCCGGTGGCGACCACGTGCGCCTCGCCGCCGAGTTCGGCCCGCATCCGCGCGACGATCCCCTCCGTCTGCCCGACCATGCCGAAGACGACGCCCGACTGGAGGGCCGATACCGTATCGGTCCGATCGCGTGGGGCGGGGCGTCGAGCGCCACTTGCGGCAGCTTCGCGGTGCGGGCCGACGAGCGCGTCGAGCGAGATCTGCATGCCCGGCGCGATCGCGGCGCCGACGTACGCCCCGTCGCGCGCGACCGCGCAGTACGTCGTGGCAGTGCCGAACCCGATCGACGATCGCGCGGCGCGCCGTACCGCGCGCGCGCGCCGATCGCCGCCGCCACCAGGTCGGCGCCGACCTCGGCGGCCGGTCGGTGCGGATCGCCATCAGGTCCTGGTCGCGCGGCGGTCGAAGAAACACGGTTCGCAGGCCGAAGTAACGCCGGCACGCTTCGCGACAGCGGCCGGTCGATCTGCGGCACGACGCTGGCGACGACGATCGCGTCGACCGCCTCGAGCGGGATCTCGGCGCGCCGGAACATCGCCGCGAACAGGACGCCGTACTCGTCAGCGGTGCGCCGCTGCGCCGTCGTGACGCGCCACGTCTGTCAGCTCGCGCCGACGGCGCAGCCGCCGCTCGAAGAAGCCGAGCTTCGTCTCGGTGTTGCCGACGTCGATCACCAGCAGCATGTCAGCGCGCCTCCGGTCGAGGGTCAGCAGCGCATCCCACAGGCGCGCCGCCAGCGCCGCCTTGTCGCGCGTGCCCGAGTCGCGATGCGGCCGCTCGCTCGCGCAAGAGCACGACCAGCTCGTTCTCGCCGTCGCCGAAGCCGCGCCCGCCCGACACGTCGTTGACCGCGATCGCATCGAGGTGCTTGGCCGCAGTTTCTGCGCGCGCGTTCGCCTCGAGCGTCGCTCGGTCTCGGCGGCGAAGCCGACGAGGAACGTCGCCGTTCTTGCGCGTTCGCCGAGCGCGGCCAAGACGTCGGGATTGCGCACGAGTGTCGAGCGTCGCCGGCGCCGTCGCTTTCTTGACCTTCTGGATCGACGTGGCGGCCGGGCGCCAGTCGGCGACCGCGGCGGTCGCGATCGCGACGTCGGCGCGCCGGCGCGAGCGCGAGCGTCGCGTCGTACATCTCCTGCGCGGTCTTGACGCGCACGACGTGCGCGCCGGCCGGCGGCTCGAGCAGGCGTCGGGCCCGAGCACGAGGTCGACTTGCGCGCCGCGCGCGAGGCCTCGCGCGCGAGTTCGATGCCGGTCGTTCCGGTCGACGCGTTCGAGATGAAACGCACCGGATCGATCGGCTTCGCGCGTCGGGCCGGCGGTGATCAGCACGCGCTCGCCGCGCAGCTCGGCGCGCGCGCCGCACGCGCTCGAGTCGCGGCGACGATCGCTCCTCGTCGGCCAGCCGCCCGATGCCGCTTTCGCGCTCGGCCAGAAACCCGGTCCCGGGCTCGACGATCGTCACGCCGCGCGCGCGCAGCGTCGCGCAGGTTTCGCCGGGTCGCCGGATGCTCGTACATCGCCGCGTTCATCGCCGGCGCGACGACGAGCGGAATGCGCGCGGCCAGCGCCGCGTTGGTCGAGCAGATCGTCGGCGATGCCGTGCGCGAGCTTGGCGATGAGCGTTGGCGGTCGCGGGCACGATCGCCAGCACGTCGGCCTCGCGCACGAGCGCGATGTGCGGAATCCGTTCGGGCGCATCCCACAGCGAGGTGTAGACGTGGCGCCGCGTCAAGCGCCGCGAAGGTCAGCGGGCCGACGAACGCGCTGCGCTTCGTCGGTGAGGATCGACGTCGACGTCGTCGCCGCGCTGCACGAGCGCGGCTCGTCAGCGCCGCCGCCTTGTAGGCGGCGATGCCGCCGCACACGCCGAGCAGCACGCGCTCATCCGCGCAACGCGTCCGGAGCTCGGGGGTCAGCAGCGGATCGGTTCGCCGGGCACGGCGACGTCAGATTGTCGAGCAAACGCGTCGCGCCGAGCCACATCGCTGCCGATGGCCACGGCGCGGCGCGCCGTCCCAGCGCCGAGCGGCACGAACGTCGCGGGCTCGACGACGTCGAGGTACGCTTCGCGCAGCGGCGGGGTCAAGCACGCGCGCGCGCGGGCGAGCGCTCCGTCGCGGTCGGCGGCGCGTTCGGCGACCGCCGCGGCGAGCACCGCGAGCGCGCGGTGGAATCCCGGCGCCGCCGCCCGCTGCTCGGCGTCGAGGTAGACGTTGCGGCTCGAGAGCGCGAGGCCGTCGGGTTCGCGCACGGTCGGCGCGACGACGATCGCGTACGGCAGCGCCGAGTCGCGCAGCATGGCGCGCATGACCGCGGTCTGCTGCGCGTCCTTCTGTCCCATGTAGAAATACGTCGGTTCGACGACGCGATGAGCAGCTTCGCGACACACGGTCGCGACGCCGGCGGAAGTGCCCCGGGCGCAGCGCGCCTTCGTAGCGCGTCGCCGATCGGCCCCGGATCGACGGGCTCGCGAACCGGGCGGATACATCGCCTCGACGCTCGGCGCGAACACGCGATCGACGCCGGCGCTCGCGAGCCCGCGCAGTCCGCTTCGAACGCGCGCGGATAGCGCGCGAAGTCCTCGTGCGGACCGAATTGCAGCGGGTTGACGAAGATCGAGGCCACGACCGCTCGCGCACTCGCGTCGCGCCCGCGTCGGCCAGCGCCAGGTGGCCGGCGTGCAGCGCGCCCATCGTCGGGACGAACCCGAGCGGACGCGGCAGCGCGCGGCAAGCAGGCCCGCGCCTCGTCGATCGTGCGGGCGATCAGCATCGATCAGCCGTCGCGCGTGACGCGCAGCCAGGTACGGCCGACGACGAAGGTCTTGCCCAGTTCGAGCGGGGCTTCGTCGGTAATGGGCGCCCGTCGATCTTGGTGCCGTTGCGGCTCTGGAGGTCGGCCAGGCGCAGTTCGCCCCCGTCTTCGCGCAGCCGCGCGTGGCGGCGCGAGATGTACCGGTCGATGGTGATACAAGCGGTGGCGACCGCGTCGTCGCGGCCGATCGTGATCTCCCGCTCGAAGGGCCAGCTCTTTCCGTCGAGCGGACCGCTCATCACCTCTAGGACGTACACGACAGTGCCCTTCTACCGCCGCGGACAATTGGTCCTTTCGGTTGCTTGGCACCCGAAATGGGTAACATCGCTAGCACCGCGACCGATACTAGAAGAATCACTCGCGCGGTCTCGACCGCCGCCGCCGTGGAAAGCCGAATGGACAGACTGTTGGACCTCGTGGACATCGAGCCGGATGCGTGGCGCGAAGCCGAATTCACGCAGGCACAGCTCATTTTGGACACGCTGGTCGGCAAACGCATCGCGTCCGCCAACGTCGAGGACACCCGCATCGTCCTCACGACCGAGGAAGGTTGCCAGTATTTCTTCTACGGCTTCATGGGTGAGGACCGCAGCGAAGCGTCCGACGAGCCGGAAGACGCCGCCCCGGAATCCTGAGCGCCCTCGATGAAGCGGACGATTTCGTCCTGATCGGCCGGCGCGATCCGCGTGAACGCGATCGCGTGCTCGAACGCGTGGTCGCCGGCATTGAAGTACGACATGACGACCTTGCCCCAAGCCCGGATTTCGCCGTATTCGGGTGAGAGACGGAACGCGATGTGACGACCGACCCCTGGCGCACGTCGGACTCGAGGCGCAGCCGCAGGCCGCCGCCGCCGAGGACGACGATGGTTCCCTCGCGGTCGACGCCCTCGCCGTCGCGCTGAAAGGTGGCCGCGACGGCGACGTCGGCCCGTGGGAATCGACGCCGGTTTTCATCCATACTGCGATCCGTGCTCCCGATCGTACGCGGCTACCGCATCGGCAGCCGATAACGCTCCGAGTATACCATGTTCGAAGGTCGTGCCTCCTTGCAGGTACACTTCGAACGGCGCGCGCAGCGGCGCGTCGCACGAGAGATCGATCGTCGCGCCGGCGACGAAGGCCCCGCCCGACATGATGACCGGATCGACGTACCCGGGCACCGCCCCCGGCTCGGGCGCGAACCGGCCGTTGACCGGGAGCACGCGCTGCAGCCCGCGCGCGAACGCGATCAACCGCTCGGGCGTGTCCAGGCCGATCGCCTGCACGATTCGCTGCGCCGCGCGCCGGGGGCCGGATCGACCGCGAAGCCGAGGCCGGCGAACAGCGCGGCTGCAAAGTCGAGCCCGCGCAATGCTTCGGCGACCACCAGCGGCGCGTAGAACAGCCCTTGCATCAGCAGCCGTCCGTAGTCGAGCGACGGGCCCAGACCGGCTCCCAAGCCCGGGGCGTAGAGCCCGGCCGCAACCCGTTCGATCAGCGCCGATCGTCCGGCGACGTACCCGCCCGCCGGCGCGATCCCTCCGCCGAGGTTCTTGATGAGGGACCCGGCGATCAAATCGGCGCCGGCGGCGGACGGCTCGTGCTTTCGACGAGTTCGCCGTAGCAGCGATCTTGTGACCAGGATGATCGCATCGGGCGCCGACTCGCGCACCGCGGCGACGATGCGGGCGCAGTCGTCGACCGAGAGCGAGCGGCGCGACGCGTAACCGCGCGACCGTTGCACGAAGACGACTGCCGGCCGCTGCGCCCGGCACGCCTCGCGCAGCGCGGCGAGGTCGACGTCCATCCCGGCGCGGTGGAACTTTCCACGTAACGCCGGCCGCGCGCGCACAGCGCGTGGGGCGCGGTGACCAGCGCGTGGTGCAGCGTGTCGTAGGGGCGGCCGGCGGCGGCGAGGATCGTGTTGCCGGCGTCGGTGCATGCCGCCAGCGCCGCCACGATCGCATGCGTGCCGCTGACGATCGAGAGCCGGGCCAGCACGCGCTCCGCGCCCAGGACCCGCGCCAACAACGACTCGTAGCGCGCGCGGGCCGGGTCGCCGTAGCCGTAGCCGGTCGTGCCCGCGAGGTCGGCGTCGCTGACGCCCTCGTCGGCGAACGCGCGCAGCACCTTTGCGCTGACGAGCGCGCGCACGCCGCTGCGATCGGGCAACGCTCCAGACGCCGCGCCGGGCCGCGGCCGCGATGCGCGCGTGGACCGGGAACCGGGCGAGCAGCGCATCGAGGATCACGAGGCGCGGGCCGCGCGCTCGGCCGCCACCGATTGCGCGTGCCGTTCGTAGACGCGCACGAACGGCCAATACAGCAGGTAGCCGATCGCGATGTTGAGCCCCGCCAGCACGATCGCCCGCCAATCGTAGGTAGCGAGAAACGACGCTGACCAGGGTCGGCACCGTCGAGGGAATGTAGAGCACCGGGCGGCCGACCCATCCGTACGCCATGGCGAAGTACGTCGTGGTCGCCAACACGCAGGGCACGCCGATGTAGGGGATCGCGAGGATCGGTTCGAGCACGACCGGCAACCCGAACATCAAGGGCTCGTTCGTGTTGAAGATGCCGGGAACGAGCGCGGCGAGCGCGACCTTGCGAATGCGCGAGACGCGGCTGCGCAGCAAGTGGAGGACGAGCGGCAGCGTCGCGCCCGCGCCGCCCGGGAACACGAACAAGAACGTACTGACGGTCACGATGTGCGGCAGCGGCCGGTGGTGTGCGAAGGCGTCGGTATTGGCGAATTGCAGCGTGAGGTACACCGGGGTGACCACCGCCGCGAGCAACGCCGGACCGTGGATGCCGAGCATCCACAAGGCCGCCTCGATGAAGGTGATCGTGACCAGGGCCAGATACGTGTCGCCGAGCGTGCCAAGCGGCCGGATCGCCCCCAGCAGTTCTGCGCCCAGCGAAATTCCGGCCCCGTAGAGCCCCACCGAGATGGCGACCACCACGGCCGCCCCGGCGAGCGTCGCGAACGCTTTGGGCACGAACCGTTCGGCGAGCACCACGATGCCGGCTGCGACCAAGTCGACGACGAGCGCGAGGAACAGCGCGCTCGAACCCAATTCGCGCGCGTAGACCGGATCGGCCGGCGCGAACGGACGGGGCATTCCGAGCGCAAACGCGACGATGCACGCGGGCACGAAGACGTAGGGATTGAGGCCGAGGCGGCGAGCCAGAAAGAACGCCAAGATGACCGTCAGGCAGACGCCCATGACCGCGAGGGCCGGCAGCAGCGATGCGTTGAGCCGCGCGAAGAGCGAACCGCCCGCGACGAAGGCCATGTAGTACGCCAGTCCACGACCAGCCCGATGAAGCTCCAGGGGAGCGCTTCTCGGATCGCGAGCAGGACGGGCGCTTCTCCGAAAGCACGCAGCGCCGGGACGACGCGGCGCTCGAGCGCAGGGAGCATCGCCGCCTACATTGGCGTCAGGCGGCCGAAGTCCGTTTGCCTCACACCAGGGCGGCGAGGTCGAGTGCCGATGCAAGCGTCATCGCGCGGCCGCGCTCGCAAGAACGCTCCCAGAGCGGAGAGTCCGCGAGCGCGCGCAGCCGCGCGTACTGTTGTTGGACGAAGTGGGCGGTCGCGGCTTGATAGTCGGCGCGGCCTTCGCGGAACGCGGCCGCAAATGCGAGCAGCGCGATCGCGTCGCCGTACCGCCCGGTCGCTTCGGCGACGTACGCGGCCACTTCGGTGCAGCGGAGCTTCCCGAATTCGTCGTTCCACGCGACGTAGGTCGCGAGCGCGCCGAGCAGCGCCCGGCGCCCGGCGGCCAGATCGCCGCAGCTCACTTCGTAGCACGCGAGGTTCAGCAGATTCATCGCGCTCGCGCTGGCGTCGCCGGACGCCTGCGCGATCTCGCAACCGCGCCGCGCGGCCTCGGCGGCCCGGCGCGGCAAGCCGCTGCGGAACAAATGGTACGCCGCGTTCGTCCACAGCACGACGCGCCGCCGATCGTCGTCGAGTTCGCGCAAGGCTTCCTCGGTGCGCTGCAAGAGATCGTCGGTCACTTCGCGCGAGCACACGTCGGAGCCCGACGCGACGACGTACAGGTTCAGCAGCGCGATCGTCCGGCCGGCGAGGTCGCCGGCTTCTTCCGAATAACGCAGCCCCTCGCGGCCGTATTCGAGCGCCGGCCCCGAGCGGCCGCAGAAATGGGTCGCGCTCGACAAGCGCATCAAGGCCCGGCCGAGCCAAAAAGGGTTGCTCGAGCGGCGGAAGATCGCGACCGCCTGGGCCGCGTCCTCGCGCGCTTCGGCATGCCGTCCGCTCAGATCTTTGCGCGTCGCCAGCATCACGAGCGCCTCCGCGCGCCGCTCGAGATCGGGCGCGAAGTCGATCGCCAGGACGAGGAAGGGTTCGATCTCCGCGGTGTCCGGCCCATGATCCCACAGGGGCGCGGCCGCGATCGCCAGCCGCACGCCGTCGAGTCGCCGGCCGGAGCCCTGCAGCGTCCAGGCGAGCGCGGCTCGGATATTGGGCTTCTCGATCGCATAGGGCGCGCGGTCGCGCCAGCGATCGCGGGTGCGGTGCGGACCGATGCGCGTCTCGGCCAGCTCGCGGTAGTGCGCGGCGTGGAGATCGCGCACGAACGGCTCGTCGTCGCTCCCGGCAAAGCGCTCTTCGGCAAAGCGGTACGTCACTCCGAGGAACCGGTAGCGGGGCAGGGCGCCGCCCGGGTCACGTTCGCGTTCGAGCACCAACGAATGCGCCACGAGCGTGGCGAGCAGATCGGCCGCCGTCTCCCCCCGGCGCGGGGCCGGCCCGGCGACCGCCGTCGCGCCTGCGAGGGTCCAGCCGGTAGGGCCGAACACGGCGAGCCGGCGCAGCAAGGCGCGCTCCGCAAACGTCAGCTCGTTGTAGCTCCACTCGACGATGGCGCGCATCGTGCGATGCCGCTCGATCGGAGCGGCGTCGTCGCGCAGCGCATCGAGCGAGCCGGCGATCCCCTCGGCCAGCGCCGCCGGCTCGACCGTCGCCAGCCGCGCGGCCGCGAGTTCGAGCCCCAGCGGCAGCCCGTCGACGAGCCGCGCGATCCGCGCCAACGCCGGCGCGTTGTCGCCGGTCACGGCAAAGCCTGGGCGCACCGCGCGGGCACGCTCGACGAGGAGTTCGATCGCGGGTGCGAGCGGGAGGCGGGCCGCATCGCGGTCCTCGGCCGGGAGCGCGAGCGGCGCGACCGCGAGAACCCGCTCGCCGGGAATGCCGAGCGCCAGCCGCGACGTCGCCAGTACGTGGACGGCGGGAGCGCCGTCGAGGATCGCCTCGACGAGATTGACTACCGGCCCGACGACGTGCTCGCAGTTGTCCAGGATCAGCAGCAAGTTGCGATACCGCAGGTGCGAGGCGACCGCCTCGGCGCTCGCCGGCCGGGCGCCGGCGGCGGCATCGAGGGCCGCGGCCACCGCCGGAGCCGCCGGCGCGCCGCGCCGCAGCCCGCTCAGGTCGACGAACCAGACGCCGTCGTCGAACGCATCGCGCAGCGCTCCGGCCGCTTCGATCGCCAGCCGCGTTTTCCCGATCCCGCCCGCGCCGACCAGCGTGACCAGCGGCGTCGAATGCACGAGCTCGACGGTCGTCTCGAGTTCGCCGTCCCGGCCGACGAACGAGGTGCGCGGCGAGGGGACCCTCGCCGGACGATCGCTGGTCCTCATGGACTACAACATCGGCGCCCGGGCCTGGTCTCCTCCCCGAGCGCCGGCGTCGTCGCGCTGGCGGGGCCGCCCGCCAGGCTGCGCGGCGTACGCGGCTACAAGGAGCGGAAGACCGCGTCCACGCGCCCGATCACCGTGACGTCGGCGGCGTAGATCGGCGCCATCGCCGCGTTCTCGGGCTGCAGCCGGATGCGATCGGCCTCGCGGTAGAAGCGTTTGACCGTCGCTTCGCCGTCGATCATCGCGACGACGATCTCGCCGTTCTTCGCGTCGGGCTGCGGGCTGACCACGAGCAGATCGCCGTCGAGGATCGCGGCCTCGATCATCGAGTCGCCGCTGACCCGCAGCATGAACGTTCCGGGACGCCGTGCGGCCGAGGCCGGGAGCACGAATTGCCCTTCGACGTTCTCGGTCGCGGTGATCGGGACGCCGGCCGCGACCTTGCCGACGATCGGCACGAACGCCACGTCCTCGCGCGCGGTGGCGGGGTCGTGTTGACGGTCCTCGTGCGAGACGAGGGCACGGGGTTTGGTCGGATCGCGGCGGATCAGTCCGCGCCGCTCGAGCGTCTTGAGATGGGACTGGACGGTGGACGAGGACGACAGCCCGACCCGCTCGCCGATCTCGCGCACGGACGGCGGGTACCCCCGCTCGCTGGTGAACTCGCGGATCACGTCGAGGATGCGTTGCTGTCGCTCCGTGGTGGCGGCCCGTTCGGCCATGAACTTCCCTCACTTCTTGCAAAGCGCGGCGCCGATTCCGCCGCGCGAGCGTGGCCTTGCAAACACTTCGGATGCAATGCCATACAGTGGGCACACCGACGAGCGAAACTCGTCACATGCCCGGTTGGCCGCAGCATAGCATGTTTCGCGACTTGAGGCAAACATATGTTCGCATTTCGCTTGACGCGCGCTTGCCCGGATGCTAAAATCTAGTGGACGAACAGACGTTTGCCACAATATACCGGATCATTTGAGAGAGTCGAGGACATGATCAGCGCAAGACGTCGCCGCAAACCAACGCTCACCCCGCTCATCGCGGTGGCGACCTTGAGCTTGATGGCGACCCTACCGGTCCTCTCCAACGTACGCATCTACGCCGCCCCCAGCGCGCAGTACGCGAAGGTGTTGGTTCACCCCGGCGACACGCTCTGGACGATCGCCGAACGGCATACGACGAGCGAAGCCAACGTCTCCGACACGGTCGACGAGATCGCCCGCGTGAACGGGATCAAAGACGGGAAAATCACGCCCGGCCAGCACCTGACGATCCCCAACATCTAAAAGTCTTCACACGCGCCAAAAAGAGGCACTCTGGCGAGCGCCTCTTTTTGCTTTTATACGCCTCCATAGCCGATCACCCCAGCCACGCCCCGCACCTCGGCACCCCACCCCGGCCCCCGGCCTGCCACCCGGGTGCCGGGGGCCGCGATTTCGTTCAGACCGAGGCGCCGGCGGCCGCAGTGTACACTTAAGTACATAAGGCCGCCGGCAACGAAGGGCTGGACGAAATCGCGGCCCCCGGCCTGCCACCCGGGTGCCGGGGGCCGCGATCTCGTTCAGACCGAGGCGCCGGCGGCCGCAGTGTACACATAAGTACATAAGGCCGCCGGCAACGAAGGGCTGGACGAAATCCCGGCCCCCGGGATCACGGCCCCCGGCGGGTGATGATTACTGAATGGCCGTGGTGCTTATCCAAAAATTCCAGCGCGTCGAGCATCCATTGGTCTAGGCCGGTCTGGACGTGGCCGGCGACCTCGCGCACGATGTGCTCGCGGTTCTTCAGCCAGACCAGCTCCTGGCGCGACGTTGCGGGCCACGCCGCCGTTTCGCACTCTTCGCATTGATAGCCGTACTGCACGCTAGCGGTTGTACCCCGCGCGCGGGCTCAGCGGGCGGCGACGGCGAGCCGCGCCTTGAGCAGTTCGGGAATCTGCGAGGGGCGGTCGGCGACCGGTACGCCGGCTTCCTGGAACGCCTTCACCTTGCTCTCCGGCGTCCCCGTATTGCCGGAGATGATCGCGCCGGCATGACCGAGCCGCTTGCCTTTGGGGGCCGAGCGGCCACCGATAAACGCCACGACCGGCTTGCCCGAGAGGTGCTCCTTGATGAACGCGGCCGCGTCTTCTTCGTCCGACCCGCCGATCTCGCCGCACAGGACGATCCCTTCGGTCTCGGGGTCCGAGGCGAACCCGCGCAGGCAGTCGACGAAGGTCGTCCCGATGATCGGGTCGCCGCCGATGCCGACGCAGGTCGATTGCCCGAGCCCCGCTTTGGTGAGGATGTCGACGATCTCGTACGTCAAGGTGCCCGAGCGCGACACCATGCCGACGTTCCCCGCCTTGAACACGTGGCCCGGCATGATGCCGATGAGCGACTTGCCCGGTGAGACGAGGCCCGGACAGTTCGGCCCGATGATCCGCATGCCGGGCGTCGTGTTGACGACGCGCAAGGTGTCGTGTACCGGAACGCCTTCGGTGATGCACACCGCCAGCGTGATCCCGGCCTCATACGCTTCGTACAGCGCGTCGGCCGCGAACGGCGGCGGCACGAAGATGATCGAGTGCGTGGCACCGGTCGCGTCGACGGCATCCTTGACCGTATTGAACACCGGCTGGCCGGTCTCGATCGTGGTGCCGCCTTTGCCGGGCGTCACGCCGCCGACGACGTTCGTGCCGTACGCGATCATGCGGCCGGTGTGGAAGGCGCCTTCGCGGCCGGTGATGCCCTGCACGATCACCCGGCTGTTCTTATCGAGAAAAATCGACATCGTTCGTCCTCATCCGTTCGCGAGGGCGACGGCTTTGGCCGCGCCTTCGTCCATCGTTTCGACCGCGGTGATTCCCGCCTCGGTCAAGATCCGGCGGCCTTCTTCTTCGTTGGTCCCGGTGAGCCGCACGACCATCGGCACCTTGCGCAAACCCTCGCCCTTGAGCGCTTCGACGATGCCGCTTGCGACTTGGTCGCCGCGCGTGATTCCGCCGAAGATGTTGATGAAGAGCGCTTTGACGTTGGGGTTGCTCACCACGAGTTCGTAGCTCTTACGTACGAGGTCGGCTTTCGCGCCGCCGCCGATGTCGAGAAAGTTCGCCGCTTGACCACCGGCGTTGCGGATCGCGTCCATCGTGCCCATCGCCAGGCCCGCGCCGTTGGCGATCGTCCCGACCGCGCCGTCGCCGGGAAGCTTGCCGTAGTTGTTGCGGCCCAAGCCGGTCGCGAGTGCGACCGCTTCGTCGCCCTCGGCGGCTTCGTCGCTCGACCATTCCTTCAACTCGGGATGCCGGAAGAGCGCGTTGTCGTCGAGGTCGACTTTCGCGTCGGATGCGTACACTTCACCCGTCTTCGTCAGCACGAGCGGGTTGATCTCGACCAGGTTCGCGCCGTACTCGAAGAACAAACGGTACAGCCCTTCGACGATCTTCGGAAACGTCTTCAGATAGCCGGCGGGAAGCTTCGCGTTGAACGCGAGTTCGCGCGCGATGAACGGCTGAAAACCGATCGGCACGTCGACGTAATGTTTGACCAACGCATCGGGATCGTGCTCGGCGACCTCCTCGACGTCCATGCCGCCTTTGGCGCTGACGATGATGACCGGCTTCTTGGTCGCACGGTCGAGCGTGATCGACACGTACGCTTCGGACTCGATCGGCAGCTTCTCCTCGACGAGCAGCGACGCGCACTTCTCGCCGGCGGGATTCTGGACGCTCTGCAGCGTCTTGCCGATCAGTTCACTTGCGATCTTCTCGCCTTCGGCGGCTGCATCGGCGAACTTGATGCCGCCGGCTTTTCCGCGGCCGCCCATCATCACTTGGCTCTTGACACCCACGAGCCGGAGTTCTCTTCGATGAACGCGCGCACCGCGGCGGCGGTGGTCGCGTACGAACTGCGCGGCACCGGGATGCCGACCCGCCGCGAAGAGCTCCTTGCCCTGATATTCCATCAACTTCATAGCGGTATTGTCACCATTCGTTTTCGAGCAATGTCGGCGTGCTGACTTTGCACCACGGCATCGTCTGGCCTGCGACCCGAGCGAGCGATATTTGTCGCAGGTCTTGATCGGGACGGGTTTCCGCGTGATGCTTTGGGCGTAAGCTGCTTGACGTCGCTGCGATGTGCCCCTGTAGCTTAAGCTGGATAAAGCGCCCCTCTCGCAAGGGGGAATTCCGGGTTCGAGTACCGGGCAGGGGTCTCCGCGAAATCGCAGGGTGCCTTCAGCGGTTGCTTGCCCGTGCTTCAATGAAGGCGCCTTACACGAGGGGCGCTCGATCCGTTCGAGCACGCAGAGAAACCGCTACCATGCGGTTTCTTTGTTTTTACCCGTCGATGCGGCCGAGCAACGAGCGGGCGACGATGATTTGCTGGATCTCCGAGGTGCCCTCGTAGATTTCCGTGATCTTGGCGTCGCGATAGTAGCGCTCGACGGGGAACTCCGTCGTGTAGCCGTAGCCGCCATGGATTTGCACCGCTTCCGGCCGCGTGCTTGCGCGCCGCCGTCGACGCGAACAGCTTCGCTTTGCTCGCCTCGACGGCGAACGGTTCGCCGCGATCGCAGCGCGCCGCGGCGCGCAGCGTCAACAAGCGCGCGGCGTCGAGATCGGTCGCCATCTGCGCGATCTTGAACGAGATCCCTTCGAACGCGCCGATCGGGCGGCCGAAGGCCTGCCGCTCGGCGGCGAACTTCACCGACGCGTCGAGGCACGCGCGCAAGATGCCGCAGGCCTGCGCCGCGATCCCGATGCGGCCCGCCGCAAGCGCCGTCATCGCGCCGACGAAGCCCGCGCCTCGGCTCGCCGAGCATCGCGTCGCGCGTCACGCGCACGTCGTCGAAAGCGAGGTCGACGGTGTTGCTGGTATGGATGCCGAGCTTCTCGGTGACGCTTCTCGACGACCATGCCGGGCGTCCCCGGCTCGATCAAGAACGCCGAGATGCCTTTGGGCCCCGCGCCGCCGGTGCGGAACATCCCCATGACGACCCCGGCGTAACTGCCGTTCGTGCACCACTGCTTGCGGCCGCGCAGCACGTAACCGTCGCCGTCGGCATGGGCGGTCGCCCGCAGGTTGCCGGCGTCCGAACCGACGTCGGGTTCGGTCAGCGCGAACGCGCCCAGATACGCTTCCTGCGCGAGCTTGGGGAGATAGCGATCTTTCTGCGCGTCGGTACCCAGCCGGTCGATGACGGTCGCGATCATCGAGTGCACCGAGACGGTCACCGCCGTGCCCGCATCGACGCGCGCCAGTTCTTCGAGCGCCAGTGCGTACGACACGTAGTCGACGCCGCCCCCGCCGTAGCGCTCACCGACGAGCATGCCGAGCACGCCCGCCGCCGCGAGCTTGGCATACAGGTCGACCGGGAACGTGTGCTCGCGATCCCACTGCGCGATGTGCGGCGCGATCTCGCGTTCGGCAACATCGGCCGCGAGCTCCGCGATCTCACGCTGTTCCGGGCTCGGCTCGAACGCCGAGAACGCGGCCGTCTCGATCACGTCTTCGACGCGACCGGCGCGGCGCCGTTGACGGCGGCGCGATAGTCGTAGAAGCCGCGCCCGGTCTTTTTCCCATACCACCCCGCGGCGACGTACTGGCGCAGCAGCGGGCATGGGCGATACTTCGAGTCGCCGAGCCCCTCGTGCAGCACTTCCAAGATCGCCAAGCACGTGTCGAGCCCGATGAAGTCGGCAAGCGTCAGCGGCCCCATCGGGTGGTTCATGCCGAGCTTCATCACCGTATCGATCGCTTCGACCGACGCGACGCCTTCATACAGCGCGTAGATCGCTTCGTTGATCATCGGCAGCAGGATCCGGTTGGCGACGAAGCCGGGAAAGTCGCGCGCTTCGACCGGCGTCTTGCCGAGTTCCTTGGCAAACTCCACGACCGCGTGCGTGGTCGCGTCGCTCGTCGCCAAACCGCGGATCACTTCGACGAGCTTCATCACCGGCACGGGATTCATGAAGTGCATCCCGATCACGCGCTCGGGCCGCGTCGTCACCGCGCCGATCGTCGTGATCGAGATCGACGACGTGTTGGTCGCGAGGATCGCTTCGGGCGGCGTCGACTCGTTGAGCTTGCGAAACAGCTCGAGCTTGAGATCGAGCCGTTCGGTCGCGGCTTCGATCGCCATGTCGACGTCGAGGTTCGTGAAATCGCGGACGCGGATCGATGTGTTCGAGCACGCGTCCGCGCTCGACGTCGGTCATCGTGCCCTTCTCGACCGCGCGATCGAGCCGCTTGGCGATCCCGTCGATCCCGCGTTCGATCAGCGCCTCGGTGACGTCGTTGAGCAGCACTTCATGCCCGGCCGCGGCGATGACTTGCGCGATGCCGGCCCCCATCTGGCCGGCCCCGATCACGAGCACTTTCATCCGACGCGCACCAGCACGGCGTCACCCTGGCCGCCGCCGCTGCAGATCGCCGCAATGCCGAGACCGCCGCCGCGCTTGCGCAGTTGGTGCACGACCGCCCCGACGATGCGCGCGCCCGACGCGCCGATCGGATGGCCGAGCGCGACCGCGCCGCCGTGCATGTTGATCGCCTCGGGATCGAGGCCGAGCCGCGCCGCCGACGTCAGCGCGACGGCCGCGAACGCCTCGTTGATCTCCCAGACCGCGATGTCGGCCGCCTTGAGCCCGTTCTGATCGAGCAGCTTCTGCGCGGCCATCGCGGGGGTGAGCGCGAGGTACGGCGGATCCCATGCGACCGTCGCATGATCGACGATCGTGGCGATCCCTTCGAACCCGCGCTGCTTGGCCCAATCGGCGTCGGCGAGCACGAGCGCGGCCGCCCCGTCGTTGACCCCGGGGGCGTTCGCCGCGGTAATCGTACCGTTCTTGTCGAGCCCCGGAAGCTTCGCCATCGCCTCGATGCTCGCGTCGACGCGGATCGGTTCGTCGCGCTCGACGAGCGTCGAGGGAACGTCGCCGCTCACGTAGGGCGAAAACTTCCGCAGGTCGGTCACCATCTCGGCGGGCGGCGTGTGATCCCACACGCGCGACGACGCGCCGTTGGCGCCGGCGTGCACCGGCACGCGCGCGCGGGCTTGTTCGGGCACGCGCTCGACGACGAGTTTGCCCTTCGCTTTGGTCGCGACCCTCAGCGGCTCGATCTCGCCTTTGTACGCGCCGGCTTCGTGCGCGGCGTGCGCGCGCTGGTGGCTGGCGAGCGCGAAGCGGTCTTGCATCTCGCGCGTCAGCCCGAGCTCGGCCGCGACCTTCGCGCCTTGCGACGCCATCGTCGTATCGAAGAAGTAATCCCACAAGCCGTCGTGGATCATCAGATCGACGATCGTGCCGTCGCCGAAGCGGTAGCCGAAGCGGGCGTTCGGCACGAGGTAGGGCGCCTGCGACATCGACTCCATCCCGCCGCCGACCGCGACCTTGACGACGTCGTCGTTGATCAAACGCGCGGCGTTCACGACCGCCAGCATGCCGGACGCGCAAACTTTGTTGACGGTGTCGCTGGTGACCGTCTTGGCCAGTCCCGCTTTGAACGTCGCCTGCCGCGCCGGCGCTTGCCCGACGCCGCCCTGCAGTACCTGCCCCATGATCACGTGCTCGACGTCGCCCGGATCGATCCCCGCGCGCGACACGGCGGCCCGGATCGCTTCACCCCCGAGGGTCGTCGCCTCGAGCGAGGCCAGCGCCCCGCCCAAGCGACCGAACGGCGTGCGCGCGGTGGACAAAACGACGGTCTTTGATTTCATGCTTGCTCCGGGAACGTGAAGGGGAATTGCCTTTTCGGTTTACCGGCGATTCGCACCTAGTGGGTTCAGGTCTGGACGCCTGAACCCATCGCGTTCTCGGCGCTGCGCGCCTTCGAGCCGCCCTCGATGGCGAGTGCGGTTTGGACGCCGCAACCCATCGCGTTCTCGGCGTGCGTGCCTTCGAAGCCGCCCTCGATGGCGAGTTGCGGGTCTGGACGCCGCAACCCATCGCGTTCTCGGCGCTGCGCGCCTTCGAGCCGCCCTCAATGGCGAGTTGTGTGGCGGTTCGGTGCAGCGGCCGCAACCCATCGCGTTCTCGGCGCTGCGCGCCTTCGAGCCGCCCTCGATGGCGAGTTGTGTGGCGGTCTGGACGTGAGGGGGCGGAGCGGTTCGGGGTTAGGCGGTGGGGACTTGGGTGCAGACGATTGTGTCGTCGGGGTGGCAGGCTTCGCATTCGAATTGGACCGTGACGTGGGTGATGCCGAAGCGGTTGCGGAGATTTTTGTCGATCGACTCGAGGACTTTCGTTGCTTTGCTGATCATCGCGTCCTCGAGTTGCACGTGCGCGGTCAGGGCGCACGAGTCGCTGCCGATTTGCCAGACGTGCAAGTCGTGCACGCCAACGACCCCGGCGACGCCGAGCATCTCCGCGCGCACGAGGGGGACGGCGGCGCTCGCGGGCGCGCTTTCGAGCAGCACGTCGGTCGCGTCGCGCACGATGCCGATCACGCCGAAGACGATGATCCCCGCGACCAGCAGCGAGAGCAGCGGGTCGATCCACGCGATGTTGAAGGCCAAGATCAGCGCCCCGCCCGCGATCACCGCGAGCGCGCCGATCGCGTCGCCGAAGACGTGCATCAGCGCGGCCCGCAGATTGAGATTCGACTTCGCTCCGGCGGCCAACAAGATCCCGATCGCGACGTTGATCGCGAGGCCGGCGGCGGCCACGGAGATCATCAATTGGCCTTCGGGCTCCTCCGGATGGAGAAAACGCTTCGCCGCCTCGATCGCGATCAACAACGTGATGCCCAAGAGCAGTCCGCCGTTGACGAGCGCCGCGATGATCTCCATGCGGGCAAAACCGAAGGTCTGACGGATCGTCGCGGGCCGCGTCGCCTGGACCTGAGCCGCAAGCGCGATCGCCAGCGCCACGACGTCCATCGCGACGTGCGCGCTGTCCGACATCAGCGCCAGCGAGCGCGACGCGAAGCCGCCCGCGAACTCGATCAGCGCCACGCACGCGGTCAAGACCAGCGCGATCCGCAGGCGCCCCGGGTCGCGCGGTACGTGCGCGTGGCCGTGACCGTGCGCTCCGTGGCCGTGCGCGTGGCCGTCGTCGTGGTCGTGATCGCCCATCAGCCGATCAGGCTCGCAGCGCGCGCAGCGCCAGCGCAACCACCATCGCACCGAAGGTCACGAACGTGCGCGTTTCGGCCTTGGCGATCACCCCGGGATCGTAGGTGCCCTCGGGATGCGAGACGGGGTCGAGGGTCGGAATCGCGCGCGGAACGCGCGCCGCGTAGGCGTCGAAGGCGTCGCCGAACGTCTCGCGCAGGTACGCTTCTTCATGCGGAACGATGATCGCGTAGACGCCGAGCATCACGCCCAGCGCCCCGCCGACCAACCCCAGCCGCGCCGCCGGCGCGAGCTTCCCGGTGAACGCCAGCGCGAACCCCAAGCCGGTGACGGCGTTTCCGATGTAGAGCGGATTGCGCACGTAGGCGTACGGGCCCGCGGTGATCAGCTTGGGGGCGGTCACCGTATCGCCCCGCGTCGTCACCCCCGAATACCCGACGGCCCAGCAACGGATGCCCTCGCCCAAGAACGCGAGCGGCAAACCGGTCGCGATCGAAAATGCCGACGGCCGTCCGAACGCGCCCAGCGCGAGCGCGGGCAACGCGAGCAGCGTGCCGCGATTGGCGAAGACGAAGGCCTCGATTCCCGCCCCGTCGCCGCTCCGCTCGGTCACGACGCGCCGCCGAGCAGCGCCCCGCCGTTCAGGTTCCCACGCACGTAGCCGGCCAAGTCGACGGTGACGTAGCGATAGCCCGCCGCGCGCACGCCCGCCACCAAACGCTCCCGGACGCCCGGCGCGAGCAGCGTGGGGAGCGCGTCGAGCGGCACCTCGATGCGCGCGATCTCTCCGTGATGGCGCACCCGGCACTCGGGCAGTCCGGCGGCCAGCACCGCGTCTTCGGCGCGCTCGACTTGCCGCAGCAACTCGAGCGTGATCGCCGTGCCGTGCGGGAAGCGCGACGACAGGCACGCGAGCGCGGGCTTGTCCCACACCGTCAGGTCGAGCTTCTGGGCGAGCGCGCGCACGTCGGCCTTGGAGAAACCGGCTTCGGCGAGCGGGCTGCGGATCGCGTTCTCCGCCGCGGCCTTGCGCCCGGGCCGATAGTCGAGCGCGTCGTCGAGGTTGAAGCCGTCGACCACGTAGGCGAATCCGCGCTCGCGCGCGATCTGCGTCAGCACGCCGTAGAGTTCGCTCTTGCAGAAATAACAGCGATTGGCCGGATTGGCGGCGTAGCGCTCGTCCTCGAGCTCGTGCGTTCGCACGACTTCGTGCTCGGCCCCGATCCCGGCGACGAAGTCGATCACCCCGTCGAGCTCGCGTTGGGGCAGGCTCTCCGAGTCGGCGGTCATGCCCAGGGCCCGGTCGCCGAGCTCTTGACTCGCGACTTTCAGCACGAGCGCCGAATCGACCCCGCCCGAAAAGGCGACCACGACGCTCCCGAGCTCGCGCATGACGGCGCGCAGGCGCGCTTCCTTCACGGCGAGCGATTCAACAACGATCATCCCGGTGACAAATACCCTTCGAGCGCACGCGCAACCTCGGCAACGGGACGCCCGCTCTCGCGCGCGATCCTGGCGACGTCGTCGTACTCGAGCGACGAGCGCTCGTGGCCGGCAACGCGCACCACCTTGACCCGCACGGTGCCGAGCGGAGTTTCGCGCCGGTCGATCCGGCGTGCCAAGACGTCGCGCTCCTGTTCGCGGCGCCGCACCCCCAGCGTCGTCGTCTCCCGCAGAATCGCCAGCGCGCAGCGGTCGGCGTCCTCGGGCTTGGCGATGACCCCGAACAGCAGCCCCGGGCGCGATTTCTTCATCGCGATCGGCACGCACCACGCGTCGAGCGCCCCGGCCGCGAACACCCGCTCGAAGGCCAGTTCGAAATGCTGGGGCGACATGTCGTCGACGTTCGCTTCGAGCACGACGACCCGGTCGTGCTCGAGGCCGTCCCCGTCCGCCGGCCGCTCGCCGGCCACGGGCGCTTGCGTCTCGCCGATCGCCACCCGCAGGACGTTGGGGATGGAGAAGTCGCTGGTTCCGGCTCCGTAACCGATGCGGTCGAACGTCATCGAAGGCCGCTCGCCGACGCGCTCGACCAGGGTCGCGAAGATCGCGGCCGCCGTCGTCGTGACCATTTCGCCGCGGACGTTGGTCGAGATCGTCGGTGCGTCGCGCATCAGCTCGGCGGTCGCCGGAGGCGGGTTCGGGTAACGGCCGTGGTGCATCGAGATCGAACCGGTCCCCAACGGATACGCCGAACTATAGACCTGCTCGATTCCGAGCTGGTCGAGCGCGAGGCACGCCGCGGCCACGTCGAGGATCGCGTCGATCTGGCCGACTTCGTGGAAGTGCACCCGCTCGACCGTCGTGCCGTGCACCTTCGCTTCGGCGGCGGCCAGCCGCGAGTAGATCGCGCCGGCACGCGCCTTCTGAGCGGCACCCAGACCCGAAGCGTCGACGATCGCCAGGACGTCGGCCAAGGTGCGCGGCGATTCGTGCTCGTGCCGGTGCCGGCGGCCCGGCGCGGGCGGCGGGCGAATCGTGGTCGTGGTCGTGGTCGTGATCGTGGTCGTGGTCGTGGTCGTGGTCGTGATGATCGGGGCCGCGATCGCGATCGGGGCGCGGTTCGAAGGCGTGGTCGTCCTCGCCGGGGACGACCACGTCGAGGTGGGTCGCGGCGATACCGCGTTTGTTGACCCGCGAACGAACGATGTGCCAACCGTCGACGGGGATCGTGCGCAACGCGCGCTCGATCGCGTCGAGATCGGCGCCGGCGTCGACCAGGGCCCCGAGAATCATGTTCCCGCTGGCGCCGCCCACCATTTCAAAGTACGCGACGCGCACGCCATCACACCGGGGCGAGGGGCTGCAACCGGTCGAGATCGGCCCTGACCATGCGGGTGACGAGCTCTTCGAACGACGTCTGCGGACGCCAGCCGAGCAACCGCGTCGCGGAGCTCGCGTCGCCGATGAGCTGTTCGACTTCGGCCGGGCGGTAGAAGCGCGGATCGACGACGACGTAGTCGCGGTAATCCAAACCGACGGCCTCGAAGGCGAGCCGCGCGAACTCGGCCACCGAGTGCGTGCGCCCGGTCGCGATGACGAAATCTTGCGGCGCGTCCTGCTGCAGCATCAGCCACATCGCTTGCACGTAATCGCCCGCAAATCCCCAGTCGCGCTTGGCTTCGAGGTTGCCCAAGCGCAGGTCGGAGGCCAGTCCGAGCTTGATGCGCGCCACGCCGTCGCTGATCTTGCGGGTGACGAACTCCAACCCGCGGCGTTCCGACTCGTGATTGAACAGAATCCCGCTGACCGCGTACATGTCGTACGACTCGCGGTAGTTCACGGTGATCCAATGCCCGTACACCTTCGCGACCCCGTAGGGACTGCGCGGATAGAACGGCGTGCGCTCGGTCTGCGGCGTCTCGAGGACCTTGCCGAACATCTCCGAGCTCGAGGCTTGGTAAAAGCGGATGCGGTCGTTGACCGCGCGGATCGCTTCGAGGATGCGGGTGACGCCCAGGGCGGTGAATTCGCCGGTCAGCACGGGCTGCGTCCACGATGCGGGCACGAACGACTGCGCCGCCAGGTTGTAGACCTCGTCGGGCTGGACGGCCGCGATGATCGACGTCATCGAGCTCTGATCGAGCACGTCGCCGGAGAGGATCTCGACGTCGTCGATGATGTGCTCGATGCGCCCGTGCACGTCGGTGCTCGTGCGCCGCGTCATGCCGACGACGCGATAGCCGCGCCCGAGCAAGAATTCCGCCAGATACGAACCGTCCTGGCCCGTGATACCCGTGATGAGTGCTGTTTTCATGAACTACCTAATTGAGGATGAAGACCTGCTCGCCGTTGTCGTCGAACACGAAGCGCGTCTCGAACATCTCGTCGGTATCGCTTCCGACGAGCTTCGACTGGATCGTTAAGCGATGCATCAACTTTCCGTTGTGGCGAACCAGACCCGAGTAGAAGTATTGCACGAGCGGCGTGATCTTCGGATCGAGCGGCGCCAATCGGCGGCGCTCGACCAGCATCTTGAGCAGCCGGTCTTGCAAAGCCTTGGGAATCAGCCGCGCCGTATCGTCGGCGGTCATTCGCACCGTGACGAGTTCGTCTTGAGCTTTGTTCGACTCGGCGACCGGTTTGTCGGTCGTATAGCGGATGACCGTGTCCCAATCGTCGGCCGGAATTCCCGTGAACCGCATTCCGTACCGGAACACGGTCTTGCCCTGATGCGTGACCTTGTCTTGCCAAACGACCCGGCACCGCATGCGCACGCTCTTGTTGTCGAGGGTTGCGCGGATGTCGAACTCGTCCCGCATCACCGACTCTTGCGTCAGCACGCACAGGCCGCCGCCGCTGATGTCCAGCCCGATTGCAGGCCGCGGCGCAGCCCCGGCTTCCGTCGCGTACGTGGCCCGATAGGGCTTGCGCTTACGAGGAAACTTGCGCCGGTTCTGTTCCTTTCCGGTAAACCAGGCTAGGAGTTCAGGAAGCATCCAAGCGTGGACATACGCCGGGAGCCGCTCACGCGCCTACTGCAACGGAACAACGCTTGGTTAAGTCGAACGAGCGTCCACCCCTCGCGTGGGAGCTGTACCTGATCTCGTGACCCGCCCCTACGACTACCTCGTCGTCGGCGCCGGCTTCGCCGGTGCCACCCTTGCCGAACGCCTCGCGACCGAATTGGACGCGAGCGTTCTCGTCGTTGACGCGCGGCCTCACGTAGCCGGAAACGCCTTCGACCCGCTCGACGAAAACGGCGTCAGAATCCACGCGTACGGCCCGCACATCTTCCACACCTCGAGCGAACGGGTCGTCGAGTACCTCTCGCAGTTCACGCGCTGGCGCCCCTACGAGCATCGCGTGATGGCCGACGTGCGCGGGACCCTGGTGCCGATGCCGATCTCGGCCCGCACGATCGCGGCCCTCTACGGGCTCGACCTCGACGAGCGCCAGATGGCCGAGTTCTTCGCCGCACGCGCCGAGCGGGTCACCAGCATCAAGAACTCCGAAGACGCGATCGTCGCACGGGTCGGCCGCGACCTCTTCCGCGAACTGTTCGCCGGCTACACGCGCAAGCAGTGGGGCATCCCCGCGCGCGAGCTCGACGCGAGCGTCTGCGGCCGGATTCCGATCCGCACCGACCGGGACGACCGCTACTTCTCCGACCGATTTCAAGCGATGCCCGCGGACGGGTACGGCGCCATGATCGGTCGGATGCTCGACCGGCCCGGCATCGACGTCGCCACGTCGACGACGTTCCGCGAGGCCGCCGACCGCGCGCGCTTCGCCCACGTCGTGTACACCGGCCCGATCGACGAGTATTTCGACTCGTGCTTCGGGCCTTTACCGTATCGCTCGCTGCGCTTCGAGTTCGTCCACCTCGCGCAGGCGCGGCACCAGCCGGTGGCGTGCGTCAACTATCCGGGGCCCGAACCGTTCACCCGGGTCACCGAGTTCAAGCACCTGACCGGGCAGCATCACGCCGGCACGACGATCGCGCGCGAATACGCGACCGGGCAGGGCGATCCGTACTACCCGGTGCCGCGCCCGGAAAACCGTGCCCTGTACGCAAAATACGCGGCCAAAGCCGCGCGCCAGCGGCACGTCACCTTCGTGGGCCGGCTCGCCGAGTACCGGTATTACAACATGGATCAGGTCGTGGCGTCGGCCCTGACCGCCTTCGAGCGAATCGCCGCCGAAGCCGTCGCTTGAGCCCCGCGCTTCGTGCTCGGCGCAGTCGACCGAGGAGGAAGCTAAGGAACGGTGCCCATCGCGGCGGTGGCGGCGACGATGCTGCTGAAACGGCGGAAATGGCTCTCCACTTCAGCCAGTGACGCGCTCCCGCCGAAGGCCATGACGCGTCCGGAGAAGACGCCGTCGACGTGCGTGACGAGCCAGACGCCGGGCAAGACTTCTTCGCTGTATTGGGTCGTCGTGGCGCTGTTGGCGTGACTGGGCATGACGTTGGGCGTGTACGTGAGCCGCACGACGTGGCCGGCCGGGTCGATCGTCATGTCTCCCGAGCCGTGCTCTTCGTCGCGCAGCGCGCTCGAAAACGTGACGAGTTGCGTGCCGGCCGGGCCGTCGGGCGCCGGCGCGACCTTGTCGAAGCTGTACTCGGAGAGGTAGCGCGGATCGTACGGCGGCCGTAGGAAGCCTTTGCCCGCGCTCCAGTCGTGCTCGGTCTTATCGGCGAACTTTTGCCGTGCGTCGTCGCCCACGTCGCGGCCGTCGCGGGTCATCACGAGCACCTTGATCTTCGCGAACGCGCCGTCTTCGAGCACGAGCGTCGCATCGTTGTGCTCGTGATACTTCACCGGGCCGGCGCGCAGCGTGAAGTCGACGCTGCGGTCGAACGCGATCACGCCGCGCGTCGAACGCTCCCACACGTCGGCCGCCTTGCGCACGACCGCCGGAACTGCGCCCGGCGCAGGCGGCGCATCGGCGCCGGAGGGCGAGGGAAGCGCCCCGCCGGCCAGCGCCAGCAGCACGCACAGCGCGAGCACCTTCACCGCAGAACCTTTTGCAAACCGCGCGGGGCGTCGGCATCGATGCCGCGCAAACGGCTGACCGCAAGCGCTAACATCTGCCCGGTGACCGTCCAGGCGAGGGTGTTGAACGCTTCCTCTACCTGGGGCCCCAGGCGGGTGACGCCCTCCAGTTCGGCGCCGATCGTCAAGCGCAGCGCTCCGGCCGCGGCCGCTTCGGCGAGCGGCCGGGCGACGATGTCCCGCGATGCGGCGTCGACCACGCCGATCAGGGCCACGCGGGCGTCGAGCATCGCCGCGCTCCCGTGACGGAATTCGCCGGCCGCGAACCCCTCGGCATGAACGTACGTCGCCTCCTTCAACTTGAGGGCCAGCTCGGCGGCCACCGGGCCGCCGTAGCCCGCGCCGACGATCGCGACGCTGCGCGAGGCCGCGACCGCGGCTGCGGCATCGTCGAGATCGGGATCGTCGAGCCAACGCTCGACGGCGCCGGCAACGCCCTCCAAGGCAGCGGCGTCGCGCCCGCTCGGGCCCCCGCCGCGCAGCGCCGCGGCCCACAGCACGAGCGCCATCATCGCGGTGACGCTCTTACTGGCCGGCACCGCGCGTTCGGCGCCGGCGGCGACGTCGATCACGGTGTCGGCCCGGGCCGCGAGCGGCGAGGCGGGGTCGTTCGTCACCGCGACGAGCCGGCCCGGGGCGAGCAGGTCGAGGGCCGCGAGCAAATCGGCGGAGTGGCCGCTCTGCGAGAGCGCGACGACGGTCCCGCCGCGATAGAGGGTCGCGTCGAAGAGGGCCTCGGTCGCCGCGAGCGCGTGCGCGCGCACCGCCCGGCGGCGCAGCGCCAGCGCCGCGAGCCGCGCGACGCACAGCGAACTGCCGCTCGCGACCAGGCACACCGGCGCCCCGCCCAGGGCCTCGGCCAGGTCGTGGGCTTTCCGCGAGCCGGCGAGCCGGCGCCAAACGGCGGGCTGTTCGCGGATCTCCCGCTCGAAGACGACGCCGAGCTCGCTCATGCGCCGGCCAGCGCGCCGAGCACGTCGGCCATCAGCGACTGATAGGGCGCATCGTCGGTCCCCATCCAATCGTCGAGCAGCACGGCGAACGTCACCCGCCCATGGCGGGCCGTCTGCACGTATCCGGCCAGTCCTCGTTGGTGCATCAAGCTCCCGGTCTTCGCAAATACCCTGCCCTGGACGAGCGCGGCCGCCGGCCAGTCGGCCAACGTGCCCCGTACTCCCCATATCGGTAAGGCGTCGAGCCACAATGCCCGGTTCCCCGAAGCCCACGCCCCTTGCAAGAGCGCGACCAGCGCGGCCGGCGTGAGACGGTCGTACTGCGACACGCCGCACCCGTCCGCCAAGGTGACGGTCGCCGGGTCGATGTGGGCTCGCTCGATTTCCTCGGTCAGGGCCGCCAGGCCCCCGTCGACCGTGCCCGGGCCCTGGCTCCGCGCGGCGCCCATCGTACGAACGAGCACCTCGCCGTAAAAGTTGTCGCTCGGAAGTAAAAATCGCGGCAACAACTGCTCGAGCGGAGGCGAGTCGCGGCTCCAGAGCACGGTACCGCCGGCGGCTGGGGAACCGCCGCCTCGGCCGTACCGGTCGCGGCCTGCACCGCGACGCCGTGCGCGGCCAGCCGTTCGGCAAGCATGGCGGCGGCCGCGCGGCTGGGGTCGGGGACGGCGGCGTGGAGTTTCACCGGCGATCCTCCGGCCGGAATGCTGCCGACGATCCGCACCGTTCGCAGCGAGCCCTCGTCGAGCGCGACCGTCTCCGGCGAGTTTGCGGCCCCGGTCGTCACGGCGTCGTCGAACGGCACCCCGCGGACGGGAGGATCCGCGGTGATCTGCGCCTGCGCACCCGGCGCCGCCCCGGGCGCGACCGTCAAACGGACCGCGTTCTCGTCGACCGAGAGCGCCGTCACCGGGGCGGCGTACGCGTAGACGAAGTCGTCCCAGGTCCATCCGGTCGCGTAGCGCATCGGCGCGAAGGCGCTCTGGTCGACCGCGACCCCGCCCCGGATCTCGCGCACGCCAAGGGCCGCGACCGCGGCGGCGGCGGCGTCCAAGTCGGCGGCCTCGAGGGTCGGATCGCCCCCGCCGCGGAGCACGACCGGGCCGTCGATCCGCCCTCCGGCCGGCGGGGCTGCTGCGCCGAGCACCGTATGGAACCGGAACTGCGGACCGAGCACGCGCAGCGCGGCCGCGGCGGTGACGATCTTGTAGGTCGACCCGGGCGCGAACGTGCCGGCCGGCGCGTGGCCGTAGACGACGGTCGAACCGTCGGCGCCGAGCGCGAGCACCCCGATGTGCGCGCCCCGCAGCGTGGGCGCGGAGGCCAAGAGCGCGTCGATCTTCGCGCCGACGGCGGAGATGTCGGCGGCGGTCCACGGCGCCCCGCCGTCGGCCGGGGCCACGACCTCGACCTGCGAGGCGGCGAGGGCTCCGCGCGCGGCCAGCACGGCGCAGGCCAGCGCGAAGCACCCCGCGCGCGCGATGCGACCCAGCGGCACAGCCGGCTTAGGCCGCGAGCCGGTCGGCCGCGTGCCGCGCGATGAACGTCGCCACGTCGCTCGGCAACGTGCCGCGCCCGAACCCCGCGTCGTAACCCAGTTCTGCCGCAAGCAAGTTCGTCATCCGCGGGCCACCGGCGAGCAACAGCACGCGGTCGCGCAACCCCTCGGCCTCGAGCAGTTCCGCCAGTTGCGTGAAGTTGCGCACGTCGCTGCCTTTCTGGGTGACGACTTGCGAGACCAGCACGACGTCGACCGCGCGCTCCTTGACGAACCGCACGAGATCCTCGACCGACACCTGCGAGCCGAGGTTGTGCGTCTCGAACGCACGATAGCGTTCCAGGCCGTAGTCGCCCTTGTAGCCCTTCATGTTCATGATCGCGTCGATGCCGACGGTGTGCGCGTCGGTGCCGATGCACGCGCCCGCGACCCGCAGCTTGCGGCCCGCGCGTTCGAGCACGAGCGCGTCGACCTGGTCCATCGAGAGCGCGTCGCCGCGGGCCGACGGGGCGACGATGTTCGCGACGTCGACTGCCGCTGCGGTGCGCGCGTAGACGACGAAGAACGAAAACCCGGCGGCGATCGCGCGGCCCTCGACGACCGCGACGTCGCCGAAACCCATCGCCGTCACGAGTTGCCGCGCGGCTTCGTCGGCGGCTTCGCTCCAGGCCACCGGCAGGGTGAACGAGAGCTGCACCGCCCCGTCGTCCAACGTATCGCCGTACGGGCGCACGAGGTGTGTCAAAGCGGTGCGTGCTCCCGGCGCTCGCCGGCACGCAGCGCATCGGCAAAGGGGTTCCAGTATTCTTCGCTGCGTTCGAAGACGCCGTCGAAACCGCGGCCGCCGCCGGGGGTGCGCGACACGTCGGCGAAGGCGCGGGCCTCGATCGCCGCCATGAGACCTTGCGCCGCGACCCGTTCCAAGAGGGCATGCGCCTGGGCGAGCACGTAGACGGCGCGAGCTTCGATCTTGCCGCCGGGTTTGATCTCGATTTCGTCGCCGAGATGGCGTGCGGTCGTCATCACGTAGCGCGCGGCGTCGAGCGCGAGCGCGCGGTCGCCGAGAAACGGGGTGTGGATCGCTTCGGTCGGCATGCCGCACAGATGAATCGTTTGATGCGTCATCACCGAGGTGAGGTTGAACATCGCGTCGATCAAGTGGCCCTTGAAGATGTCGCCGGTCATGTGTTTGGTCGGCGGCATGTACTTCAGCGGCGCGTCGGGGAAGATCTGCCGGGCGAGCTGCGCTTGGGCGAGCTGGAAGAGCAAGCCGTCTTCGAGCGCCGGATCGATCTCGTACGCGTCACCCAACCCGATCTGTGCGTCGGGCATCCCCGCGCGGTGCGCAAATGCTTCGTTGATGAACTGCGACGCGAGCACCGCCGGCGCTTGCTCGACGGCGTCGGCGGTCGTAAGATAGTTGTCCTCGCCGGTGTTGATGATGATGCCCGCGCGCGCGTTGAGCATGCGGCTGAAGTGCTGGTCGACGAACGTGCGCCGCATGTTGATGTCGCGGAACAGGATGCCGTACATCGAGTCGTTGAGCAGCATGTCGAGCCGCTCGAGCGCGGCCATCGCCGCGATCTCGGGCATGCACAAGCCGCTGGCGTAATTCGTCAGCATCACGTAGCGGCCCAAGCGCTCCGAAACCTCGTCGAGCGCGGCCCGCATGATGCGGAAATTCTCTTGAGTCGCGTACGTGCCGCCGAACCCTTCGGTCGTCGCGCCGTACGGAACGAAGTCGAGCAGCGACTGCGCGGTCGAGCGGATGACGGCGATGATTTGCGCGCCGGCTTCGGCCGCAGCTACGGCCGCGGTGCGGTCTTCGTAGATGTTCCCGCTGGCGACGATCACGTACAAGAGCGGCGGCGGCGCTTGGGGCAGACGCGCGAGCCACCCGTCGCGCTCCGCGCGCCGCGCGTCGATGCGCGCGAGCGCCTGCGCGACGTACGGCGCCAGCGCAGCGCGCGCCGCTGCGGGCGGCGTGTGAGTCCAATCGGCGGGCACGCCGCCGCCGGCTGCGATCGCGGCGCACAACTCCGCCGGCGCGCGGCCGGTCTCCGCCACGCCGGCCCCGATGACCGCCGCCACCCCGCGCCCCCGCAAGCGCGCGTCGAGCGCGTCGACGACGAGGTTGGGCACGGGCGCATCGTTCGGCCCCACGCCGTCCGCCCCGAGCAGCCGCAGAACCGAGCGCTCGACGGCCACGGTCGAATGCGCGGCGATGAACGCGTCCACGGGCTCCACGATCCGCTCCGCCAAAGCACGACAGTCGTCGACCGTGGCGGCGTCCAGGCGCAACTCCATGCCGAATCATTCGCGCCCAACGATCGTCCGCGCCTTGAAGGTTTCAGCCCAGCACCCAACCCCGCCACACGCGCTCCGAGCAATGGCGCCTTCAAGGGCGGATCGAAGCGCCAGACCCTCCAGAACGCGAAGGATTAATAGATGCGCTCGAACTCGCGTTGCGAGGCGTGGATTTCTTCCAGCAGGGTCATCCAGGCGATGTTGTAGTGGCGCGGGTGCGCGAGTGACTGCAGGTCGTCGACCGGGAGCCGCTTGAGCATCGTGTCGATCGACTCGAGGACCGTGACCGCCGGGGTGAAGCCGAGCCGTTCGGTCATCTTCTGGTTGCTCATGCGATAATCGCGCACGAGCTTGGGGAGCGGCGCGTCGACGAGTTGCACGTGCTTGCCGATCAGCGAGAGCGAGCCGGCGACGAGCATCGCCAGCTGCCGCACTTGATAGTTCTCCTGCATCACGTTGAAGATCTCGGCGTGCACGAGCTCGCGCGGCGCGTCGAGCGACACGAGGTGCGCGCGCGCGACGTCGGAGACGTCGACGAGCGGCCGCCACTGCCAGCCGCCGCCGTGCAGGAACAGCTTGCCGTACGTCAGCGCGTCCTTGATGAACGTGTTGACGACCAGATCGAAGCGCATGCGCGTGCTGTAGCCGTAGACCGTGCCTTGGCGCAGGATGACCGGCGTGAAGCGTTCGCCGGCGGCTTCGGTCAGCTTCTCTTCGGCGTATTTCTTCGAGATCGAGTACGCGCCGCGCGGATCCACCGGCGTCCGTTCGTCGTACATCCCCGGCCCGATGCCGTCGTAGATCGACGCGCTCGAACCGAACACCAGCCGCTCGACGCCGCAGCGCTTGCAGGCCGCGGCAAGCCGCTCGGTCGCGACCGCGTTCATCTGCCAGTTCGCTTCGGGGCTGTACTCCGCGGTCGGATCGTTCGAGAGCCCGGCGAGGTGGGAGACCGCGTCCACCCCCTCGAGCCAGGCGTCGTCCCAGTCGCGCAGGTCGCCGGCGATCGTCTCGACCGCGCCGAGTTCGGCCAACGCGTGGGCGCCGAAGAACAACCGGTCGACCACGCGCACCCGGTCGCCGCGCGCCACCAAAGCGCGCACGAGCTCCGACCCGATATAGCCGGCCCCGCCGGTCACCAACACGTGCATCCGGGCCGCTTTCGGGCCACGCGCGCGCGGTTCCGTCCGGCCCTCGCCGCCCGACGAGCCTGCCGTGCCGGTGTAACTTTCCACGGGACGCCGCGGTAAGGAGCCAACAGACATCGTGCCAGGGAGAACGGCCATCGGAGATCTGAGCGACGAGGCGCTGGTCCGCCTCGTACTGGACGGCGATCGCGAAGCGTTCGCGGGGTTGGTCGACCGGTATAAGCGCGGGATCACCAACTTCATCGGCGCCAGCGTCAGCACGCCTTCAGACGTCGCCGACCTCGCCCAGGAGACGTTCCTGCGGGCGTACGCGCACCTGGGCACCTTCAATCCGGCGCTCGGGCGCTTCTCGACGTGGGTCTATCACATTGCACGCAACGTCGTGCGGACGCATCTCGGCAAGAGCTTGCGCCGTCCGGCGGCGGCCGATTTGGGGAAGAGCGGACCCTCGAGAACACCCTCCCCGATCTCTCGGCCGAAGCGGATCCCGCCGGCGGGGTGCTGCGCGCCGAGGCCGAGTCGGAAGTGCGCGCGGCGCTCGCCGAACTCCCCGAGCGCACCCGCGCGGTGCTGGCCTTACGCTACTACGACAATATGGACTACCAAACGATCGCCACGACGATGGGGCTGTCACTGGGCAACGTGAAGACGCTGATCCATCGCGGCAAGTTGGCGCTCGCGCAAAAGATGCGCGAACGCGAATTACGCGCCATTGCCGGGGACGCAGTCCCCGCGCCGGCGCCGCGCAGGAGTGGACACGGTGAACTGCTCTTCATTTGAACCCAAACTCGTTCCGCTCGTCGAAGGCGAGCTGACGCCGCGCGACCGCGCGGCCGTGCTGGCGCACGTCGAGGCGTGCACCGTCTGCGCGCGGCTGCTCGAAGACGTGCGCATCGTCGACGGGTTGCTGTTGCAGGCGCGCCGCATCGAGCCGGCCGAGAACTTCACCTATCGCGCGATGGCCGAGATCCGTTCGATGCCGCCGCCGCGGACGCGCCGCCTGCGCTGGTCGCTGTACGTCGCGGCGTACTTGGGCGTCGCGTGGCTGGCGATCCTCGCCGCGGCCGTCTTCGGCGGCCATCTGATCGGCGCGACCTTCGCGAGCGCGGCCAACGCGAGCGCCGCCGCGGCCGCCGGGCTCGATCATCTCGTGCACGCCGGCCTGCGGGGGTTCGGTCACGGTTTGAGTTCGCTGACCGCGATGACGATCGGCGTCCTCGTGTTCGACGCGGCGCTCGCGCTCGCGATCGCCCTCGTGTACACCGTCGTGCGGCCGCGGCTCGCGGCCCGGCTGTCGCGCTCCGAGGCGTCGCGATGAAGCGTTGCGGAGCGCTCCTCGCGATCGTCGTGGCGCTCTTCACCCTCTCGCTGGCCGCCGCCAGCGCCCACGACGAGAGCCGCGGGGCGAACATCCTGTTCCAAAACGTCACCGTCGGCCCCGACGAGGTGGTCGACGGCGATCTGACGGTGATCGGCGGCAACGCGACGGTGCTCGGCACGGTGCGCGGCGACGTCACGGTGATCGGCGGGCACCTGTACCGCGGCCCGTTCAGCGAGATCGACGGAAAAGTCACCTATTTGGGCGGCCAGGAGCTCGCCGAAGCTGCGCCGTGGGTCGCCGGGTCGACCCTGGCGATGCCGTTCGCGCACCAGAACCACAAGCTGATGTTGCGCGTCGCCTCGAGCATCATCGTCCTGTTCGTGTTCTTGCTCTTCCCGGTGCGGGTGCGCATCGCGCTCGAGCGCGTCGAACGCCATCCGGGGCTCTCGGCCGCCGCCGGGCTGGTGGCGATCGTCGCAGTGCTGCCGGTTGCGCTCCTGCTGCTGCTGCAGCATCATCGGCATCCCGCTGATCGCGGTCGAGATCGCGGCCCTCTTCGCGGGGCTGTGGATCGGGCAGGGCGCGATCGCACTGCTCGTCGGGCGGCGGCTCTACGAGCTGATGTTGCCGCGCGCCACGCCGACGCCGCTCGGTGCGCTGATCCTCGGATTGGTCGTCGTCAGCGCCGCCGAGATCGTCCCGGTGGTCGGCTGGTTCGTCACGATCCTCGTTTGGCTGGTCGGCCTGGGGGCCGCGATCCTCGCCTTCATCCGCGGGGCGGGCGGGACCGGCTACTTCAACGTCGGCGCGCGGCAGGGCGCGCCCGCCGGCGGACCGCCGATGAACCCGGCCTAACGCCGGCGGAGAAGAGCGGAAAGGCGGCGGGGCGCCGAGCGCGAAGCGCGCGGCACAGCGTTCGAGTCAAAGGAGTTTTCTCGTGGGTCAGGTTGTCACCGGCATCGTCCAAACCTTCGATCTCGGCGCGCTCGACAAGGCGCTGCGTGACGCCGGCCTCGCGCCCGCGCGCGCCTCGGTCTTATCGCGTGAGTACGAATCCGACGGCCCCATCGGCTCCGACATCACGGTGATCGATCCCGGCCTCGACGCGGTCACGAGCCGCGGCGACGGGATCATCACCGGCGGCGGCGGCACCGGCGTCCCCGGGCTGACGTCGGGGTCCGGACAACGCGAGTTCTTCCGCGAGCACGGGCTGGCCGATCAGATCTCCGACCTCGAGATCCCCGACTCCGTGCTCGACAACTACGTCGAGGCCGTCGAGGCAGGGCGCACGATCGTCGTCTACTATGCGGAAGGCGAAGAGCGCGCCGCGGCCGAGACCGCGTTCAACGGGCTCGGGTACGCCAACGTCAGGACGTACGGGGGCTAAGCGCTCCCCGCAACGCGATCTTGTGCGCCAGCGCCGCGGCGCCGAAACCGTTGTCGATGTTGACGACCGCGACTCCCGGCGCGCACGACGTCAGCATCGCCGCCAGGGCCGCGAAGCCGCCGACGCCCACGCCGTATCCGACGCTGGTCGGGACGGCGATCACCGGGGGGGCGATCAGTCCCGCCACCACGCTCGGCAACGCCCCTTCCATCCCGGCGACCACGATGACGGCGTCGCAGCGCGTCAACTGGTCGACGTCGGCCAGCAAGCGGTGCAAGCCGGCGACGCCGACGTCAGTCTGCCGGAGCACGTCGTCGCCGAGCGCGTCGGCGGTGAACGCGGCCTCGTCGGCCACCGGCAGGTCGGACGTGCCGGCGCATACGACCGCGACCGTGCGACCGGTGCGCGGTAGGCTGCCGGCGCAGAAGCAGCGGGCGCGCGCGTCGTAGCGCGAGCCGGCGATCTGTTCGGTCAGCCGCGCGCCATGTTCGGGCGCGACCCGCGTGGCGAGCGCAAACCCGTTGCGCGCGAGCAATTCGCGCGCGATGAACGCGGTCTGCTCGAACGTCTTGCTTTCGGCGTAGATGACCTCGGGGACGCCGGTCCGGTCGGCTCGCCCGTGGTCGAGATTGGCATCGTGCACGAGGTTACGTTCGCTCCGCGAGATAGGCGCGCAGCCCTTCCCTCCAGTCCGGGACCGGCGCGATTCCTTGGCGGCTGATTTCCCCATGTTCGAGCGCGGAAAACCTCGGGCGCTTCACGTAGGTGTTGTAGCCGTCGTATTTGATCGCCTCGAAGTCGGGCTCGAGCCCGGCTAACGCGAACGCCTCGCGCGCGAACTCGTACCAGGAGCAGAGCCCGGCGTTGGTCGCATGGTAGGTGCCGAACGCGCCGCTTTCGACGATGCGGCGGATCGCCTGCGCAACGTGGAGCGTGTACGACGGCGAGAAGACGATGTCGTCGACGACCCGCACCGGCTCGCCCCGTTCGGCTTGTTGGAGCACGCGCTCGATGAACGTGTACCCCTTGGTCGAGCTGCCGGCCCGGCCGTAGAGACCGCTCGTACGCACGATGAAGTGGCGCTCGCCGTGCCGGCGCACCAACAGTTCTCCGGCCAGCTTGGATGCGCCGTAGACGTTGACCGGTTGGGCCGCGTCGCGTTCGTCGTACGGCTGCGTCGCATCGCCCGCGAATACGTAATCGGTGCTGACGTGCACGAGTGCGGCCCCGGCCAGCGCGCAGGCGCCCGCGAGCGCATCGACGCCCAACGCGTTGACGGCGAACGCCCGCTCGGGGTGCACTTCGCACAGTTCGACCTGGTGGTAGGCGGCCGTGTTGACGACCAGCGTGGGCCGGTAGCGGGCCAGCATCGCGGCCAGCGACGCCGGATCCTCGAGGTCGACGAAGCGGTGCTCCAGCCCGACCGGCGCACGGTCGGCGAACGCGCGCATCAGGTCGCGGCCGAGCTGGCCGTTGGCTCCGACGACCGCGATCCGTTCGAGCAACGCCGTCACGACCGGCTTCTAGGCAATGGGCACGCTGCGGTTCTCGGGCGGGCTCGGCAGATGCTGCTTGTATTTCTGCACGATCAACGACACGATCAGGTTCAGTTCCTCGACCCGGGTCAACCGCGCGGCCGCAACGTAGACCGCCGAAGCGATCGCCAGCTGGCCGAGCAAGTACCATGCCTGCATCGCGAACGTATTGCCGGGCGCAACCCCGAGGGTATGGATCCAGGTGATCGCCCCGAGCATCGCCGCGGTGCTGACCCCGACGCCGAGCGCCGAGCGCAGGATCGCCCCGATGTCGAGCCCGTGCACGAGCCGCCAAACCAGCGCCAGCAAGCAGAACATCTGCACCTGTTGGCTGACGGAGTTCGCGAGCAACAGCCCGCGGGCGCCGAGCGTGGGCAGCCACAGCATCGAGAGCACGACGTTGAGCGCGACCGACGCGACCGAGATCACGACCGTCCAGCGCGTCTCCTTGCACGCAAAACAGCAGCGCGTCAGCACGACGTTCGCGGCGACCGCCAGGAGCCCGCAGGCCGCGTACGGCACCAGGCTCGCGCACAGCGCGGTCGCGCTGTCGCGGAACGCACCGCGTTGGAACAGCACTTGCACGATCGGCCCGGCGAGCACGACGAGTCCCGCCACCGAGGGAATCGTGATGAAGTTGACGAGCCGCAGGCCGGTGACCACGCTGCGCCGCACCCCGCTGCGGTTGCGGCTCGCGAATTGCGACGCAAGCAGCGGGAAGATGACGGTCGCGATCGCGGCGGCGAAGATCTGCTGGGGGAACCCGACCAGTTTGGTCGCGTAGTTCATGCCCGCCATGTAGCCCGGCGGCAGCGTCGAGGCGAAGAAACGGTCGAAGAAGAGCGCGATCTGGCCGGCCGCCGAGCCGACGATGATCGGCCCGAGCATCATCCAGATCCGCTGCAGGCCGGGATGGTGAAGGTCGAGCGAGAGGCGGTACTTGCGCATCAGCAGGAAGGCCGGCATCTGCACCGCGAGCTGGGCCACGAGGCCGAGCGTCGTCCCGAGCACGAGCGCGTAGATCCCCATCCGCGCGTTGAAAGCGACGATGCAGGCGATCGTCACCAGGTTGATCGCCATGCCCTGAATGGCCGCCGAACGGAAGCGGTGGTGCGCGTTGAGCATCGCGGCGACGACGCCGGCCAAACTCGTCGCGACGATGCTGGGCATCAGCCAGCGCGTCATCCGCACCGCGATCCCCATCTGCGGCGGCGGGAAGCCGTGCGCGATCAGCGGCACGTACCACGGCGCCAGCACCCACCCGGCGACCGCCCCGAGCGAGAGGACGATCAGTAGCAAGTTGAAGATCGTGCTGGCGAGGCTCCAGGCCTCTTCTTCCTGCCCGCGCGCCAGGTATTCGGAGAACGTCGGCACGAGCGCGGAGACGAGCGCGCCGTTGAAGAGCCCGAAGAGGATCGTCGGGATAGTGGCCGCCGCCAGAAACGTATCCATCTCCCATTGGGTGCCGTAGTACCGCGCGTTGATCACTTCACGAATGAAGCCTAGGACCGTCGATCCCAGGGTCGCTGCCATGACGATGATCGTCGAAGCCGCAAGCGAGGTGGTTGGAGGCGGAACGACGACGCGGAGATGGGCTCTAATGGGCGCCTGTCCCTCCGATGACGGCCGGTATCGTGCGCACGATGATCGAGAGGTCGACGAGCGGGTTCCAGGTGTCGATGTAGCGGTTGTCGAGCTCCATCCACTCTTCGAACGAGACGTTCGAGCGGCCCGAGATCTGCCACAGGCACGTGATACCGGGCTTGACGCTCAAGCGCCGCAGCGCGTTGACGTCGTAGTGGGCCACTTCCGAAGGCAGCGGCGGCCGCGGACCGACGACCGACATCTCACCGCGCAGGACGTTGATGAAGTTGGGGAGCTCGTCGATGCTCGTGCGGCGCAGGAATTTGCCGAACGGGTGCAAGCGCGGGTCGTCGCGGATCTTGAGAACCGGCCCGCTGACCTCGCTCAAGTGCCGCACGTCCTCGTGGAGCAGATGCGCGCCGTCGACCATCGTGCGCAGCTTGAACATCCGGAAGGAGCGCCCGCCCAACCCGACGCGCTCTTGGGTGAAGATCGGCGAGCCGCGCGAGACGCAGACGACGCCGAGCGCCGCCAGCATGACGATCGGGGATGTGACGGCAAGCACGGTAACCGACACCGCCACGTCCATCGCGCGCTTGACCGCGTGCCACGACGCCGGGACCGCGCGCGGACGGATCCGGCTCGCCAGTTCCCGGGTCGAGAGTTCGCGCCGCGCCGCGTTCATGCGCTCGCCGCCAACACGGCTTCGATGCGGGCGCCCACGTAGTCGAGGCCCTCGATCGTGCCGAGCTCGCCCGGCTCCGGGCCACCCACTTCGACGTACGGCACGTACTCGCGCGTGTGATCGCTGCCGGGAGCGGTCGGGTCGCAGCCGTGGTCGGCCGTGATCGAAAGCCGGTCGCCGGGGCGCAATTTCGCGAGCAGTTCGGGCAGGGCGGCATCGAACGATTCGAGCGCCGCGCCATAACCGCGGATATCGCGGCGGTGGCCGTACTTGCTGTCGAAGTCGTTCAGGTTCACGAAAACGAGACCGTGCTCCAGACCGTCGAGGAGTTCCACTGCGCGCTGCATCCCCTCGGCGTTGTCAGCCACCCGGACGGACGTACGGATGCCATGTCCACAATAGATGTCGCAGATCTTGCCGACCGCATGGACGGTAACCCCGCGAAACGCGAGCCGGTCGAGAACACTCGGAGGCGGCTCGAGCGCGTAATCACGTCGATTGGCGGTCCGCATGTAAGCTCCTGGGGTCCCGGTGAACGGCCTGGCGATGACGCGGTTTACCTCGTGGGGCGGGACGAGCATAGCACGCGAACGCTCGCACCAGTCGTAGAGGGTTGCAAGTTTTACGACCTCTTCATGTGCGGCTATCTGAAAGACCGAGTCGGCTGACGTATAGAGGATCGGGCGCCCGGTACGCTGGTGCTCGGCCCCGAGCGCGGCGATGATTTCCGTACCCGAAGCGGCGACGTTTCCCAACGGCGCACGCCCGGTTATCGCCGCGAATGCCTCGACGACCTCGGCCGGAAAACCCTCCGGATAGGTCGGAAACGGAATCTCGGTCACGATTCCGGCCATCTCCCAGTGCCCGGTGATCGTGTCCTTACCTCTAGAGCGGCCTGCCAGGCGTCCGATCGCCGCCTGCGGGGCGCGCGTTCGCGGGACGCCGGCGATGTCGGCGCAGGCGCCGAAACCCAGGCGCTCGAGCGTCGGCAGGCGCAGTCCGCCCAGCCGGCGGGCGACGTTGCCGATCGTATTCGCCCCGGCCGCGTCACCGTACCAGGCCGCATCGGGAAGGGCTCCAACGCCTGCCGAGTCGAGGACCAATGTGACGAAACGGGCCATCCCGCGCCGCCGTTCGGGTCGAAGTTTCGCCACGCCTTCAGCCGTAATGGTGCATGAACGAGGCGTCCGTGGTGGAACTCCTACGCCGCTCATGCCCTTCTGCACGGCCCTGGCCCGCCGGGTTCCGCCGGCCGGTCCCCTGATCGCTCTCATCCTCGCGCTCGTGACGGCCGGCGTCGCCGGGCGGCAGCCGGCATTGGCCGCGGCCCCGACGGCGATCGGCGTGAAAGCGGACTCGGTCGACTTCTACTACGACCGGTTCTTGATCGAGGCCGACGGCCACGTGAGGGTGACGCTCAGCGACGGCACCGTCTTGACCGGGCGCGCCTTCTCGATGGACCTGCGCCTCAATCGCTTCGTGGTCGCGGGCGAGGTGCGCTGCGGGCCGCCGGGCAGACGTACGCCGGCGCCGGCTTTGCGAACTTCCTGGACTTCGACCGCCAGTACTTCGTCCCGATCCTCACTCAACCCGACCGCTGGACGTTTCTGGACAGCAACTATAAGGTGCCGATCCCCGGCCGGCAGATGCCGGGCGACGCCTTTGCGCTCCCGGACGTGTCGACCGACCGCCCCTTCCTGCGCGCCCGCAGCGCGCAGATCTCGCCCCAGAACTTCGCCCTGTTCCTCGGCGCGCGGGTCTACGCGGGTGGGCTGTGGATTCCGACGCCGCGCTACTTCCAGAGCTTTTCGCGCAACCCCAACTTCGTGCAGAACGCCCTCCCGGGAGCGATCGCCGGCATCGGGTTGCCGTTCAACGGCAGCACGACCTCGCAGTCGGCCTTCCTCATCCGGTACGACAACGTGAACCATCTCTATCCGGCGTTCCAGCAGAACATCGCCGGCCCCAACCAGTATCTCGCCTTCGCGGCCAGCCCGCTGACGACGCGGAACAAGGTCTACAACCTGATCGGGCTGGCGCACACGCGGCGCTTCCAGTTTCGGGCGTTCTTTCAGGCGAGTCTCAGCCAGCAGTGGTTCTATCAACCGCAAGTGGCGAGCTCGTACGTGAACCTGCAACCGACGTATGCGATGCAGCGCTCGTTCTTCCAGTACAATGCCGACTTCAACAACGCCAGCCTGCTCTCGCAGCCGATCAACCAGGAAGGCGTCGGCGGGGCCTACTACTACAACTGGAACCACACGCGTTACTACTGGTCGCCGCAGCACCCCAACGACAGCCAGCTCTCGTGGCTCGGTTTCGAACACCGCATCAACGACTTGCCGCTGCTGTTCCGGCTGCGCTCGGGAGTCGGGACGGCGCACAACTCGATCAGCCCGCTCGGCTCGTTCAACGGCGTGAACTACTCGTCGACGTGGACGCATTATTTCGGCGGGACGTTGCAGACGAGCCCGCTGAAGCTGGGCCAAGCGATCGACAGTCCCTCGATCAACGCCTCGTTCGACGTTCAGCGCAACTGGTTCGTGCAGCCGCACTACACCGAGCAGCAGCAAACGACGATCTCGCTGAGCAAGACGTACCGCACGAAAGCCGCCGTCTTCATCGCGTATCGGGTCACGAACCAAAAGGACATCTGGGGCCAGAATTTCCAAGCCACGCAGTACCCGCAGCAGATTCCGCAGAGCCCGCAGAACTTCGAGTTCTACCCGAGCTACTTGGCCTTCACCGGGAAAGCGACGCAGCGGCAACTGCTCGGTTCGGCCGTCATCTCGCCGAGCGCGTACTTCAGCTTCACGTTGAGCGCGCAGCGCAACAAGGACTTCCCGCAACCGATACCCGGCTTCTACGGTCAAGCGCCGTATCAAGTGACCGGCGACGTGCGCGCGCGCCTGGCCCGGCACATCACGGTCGACCTGCAGCGCACGTACTACTTCCACTTCGGGACCGAGAACTGGAGCCCGAACTTCCTGATCACGGTGGGGCCGTGATGCGCGCGGCGCGCACGCGCTTCGCCACCGCGATGCTCGCCCTCGCGGTGATGGCCTCGCCGGCGGCCTTGGCGCAGATGCCTCCACCCACCGAGACGACGCCGGTTCCGAAGATCTCGTTGCCGCCGGTCGAAGCGACCGCGACGCCGCTCCCCGGCACGCTGCTCAAGACCCAGGGCCAACTGCTCGACATCCAAGACGGCTTCGTCTTCTTCACCTCGGGCGACGGGTTCAAGCTCGCCCCCGACGCGAAGATCGTCACGCTGGAAACCGGCGCGCCGGTCGCGCCGGCGACGATCCCGGTGCGCGCGTTCGCCGCCGCGACGTTCAACTCTCAGACCGGCCAAGTGGTCCAGCTTGCGATTTCGAAGACCAAACTCAAGACCGATCAAACCTACGTCGACTTCGAGAACGTGCGACGGTATGCGATCGTAACCTCGACGCCGGCGCCCAATCCCGAGCTCGCTCCGAAGAAGGGCGTCACCGGAAAGCTCGTGGCGGTGACGTTCGTCGTGCGCGTCCCGGCGACGACCGGGTTGACCGACCTCGTCTACATTACGACCGACCAGAGCGGCTGGAACCCGCAAGCGATCCGTCTCGACCGCGATCGACGGGCTGCACTATCGCGTCACCTCGATGATCCCCTCGGGAACCGACTATCAATACAAGTACACCCGCGGCACGTGGACGACGCAAGAGATCGGCGAGAACGGGATCCAAGGACCACCGCGTCATTTCCGCGTCGCCGAAGCCGACGCGCAGCGCGAAGCTGACGTCGTGTACTACTGGGCCGACCAAAACGCGGCCAATCCGGCGGGCGGGCCGCCCGCCGGACCCGACGGCATCCCGACGCCGTTCAATCCCGTGCCGTTCGGCTTCCCGACGCCGCCGCCGCGGAAATAACGCCGTTGAGCGCCGGTCGCGCGTCGCGTTTGGTCTTCGCGACCACGGCCTTCTGCTTGGCCTTGACCGGCGCGGCGGCAGCGAAGGCGGTCGTCGACGTGCACGCGCCGGCGATCGACTTCTTCGCCAACCGGCTCTCGATGGTGGCCCGCGGCGGCGTCGAGGTCAGCTTTCCCGACGGCATTCGCGCGCATGCCGATTCCCTCTACGCCGACCTGCGGCGCAACGTCTACGTGCTGGCCGGGTCGGTGCGCGCGCTGGCGCACGGCGCGCGCTTGCGCGCCGCGGCGTTGTCGGTCGATCTCGAACACAACCGCCTCTACGCGCTCGAAATCGACGACGTCGCGGTCACCCGGCTCATCACGCCGCAAGACCTCGAAGGCAGCGTGACGGCGGCGCCCGACACCGCCTTCGATTTCCCCGATCTCGCCGGGGTGCGCCCCTACATCCGCAGCCGGCACGCGTCGATCGTGCCGCACTCCAACGTGCGCTTCGTGCCGGCGCTGTTCCCGACGAGCATCGGCATCACCGGGCCCTCGCCGATGTACGTGTACTGGTACAACGCCAACCCGAATTTCGGCGCGACGACGCTGCCCCCGGCAAACTTCGATCAGCCCTACGTGCTCGACGGCAGCGATACCGCCTTGACGGCCGCACACTTCCGCTATCTCTCGGGCAGCGGGTTTTCGCTCGCGCTCGATCAGCACTACGTCTACGGCCAGCGCGGCTTCCTGGTCGGGTCGACGAGTGCGCTCGGTTCGAAGAACGCGCTCTACAGCGTCCTCGCCTACGAGCGGATCGCGCCGAAGCTCACGCAGCAGTTCAGCGCCACGGTCGGCCCGTACAACACCGAGTCGTACCAGATCACGCAAGGCCTCAAGTGGTCGTCGTTCTCGCTCGCCGCGGCGAACTTCACGACCTCGACGACGCTCGACCTGACGTGGAAAACGTACAACCGGCCGTTGCCGTACGGCTTCACGTACTACGTGCTGGCCGACTTCGGCTTCGATCAGAATTCGCTCGGCTTGTACGCGACCAGCGAAGATCCGGTGAAGTACGACCTCATTTGGCGCAAGACCGCGCAAGGCTACCTCGCCTCGCCGCTGTTCAAGCTGCCGGCGAAGGTGACCGCCAACGCGACCGTGACCGCCGGGCGCACGTGGTACGCGTACCCGCACCGCCGCGACTCGGTGACGCTCACGTCGACCGCGTCGCGCAAGCTCAACCGCCAGTTCAACGCGGTGTTCAACTACGTCGGCACCTTCAACAGCGACAGCTACTTCAACAAACAGATCCTCTTCTATCCGCCGCCGGCACTGCCGTACTTCGCACCCGACGGGACGCCGTGGCCCGGATATCTCGCGTACTCGGGCGCGAACTCGTACCGCTCGTACGAATTGGACACGTACTACACGACCGGTCCGGCGCTGAGCGCGCGGCTCTCGTACGCGCGCACCGACGACTTCCCGCAGTTTCACGGCTACGGGCGGCCGCTCTATTTTCTCGGCGGCGACGTGCGCGTGCGCCTCGGCGCGAACCTAAGCGTCGACCTCGGCCGCTCGTATCTCTTCAACTGGGGCGGCCAAACGTGGTCGCCCCAATGGTCGCTGACGATCTCGCAGTGATGAGGACGCTCGGCACGTTCGCCGTCGTGGCGCTGCTCCTCGGCTCGGCGCCGCTCCCCACCCCGGCGCAGACCGCGGCCCCGCCGAGCGCAACCCCCAGCCCGATGGCGACGGCGGTGCCGACGGCGTATCGCGGGAACGTGCTCACGATGGCGCCGGGGCGCTTGACCTTCACCGGCGGCGAAACGGTGCGGCTTGCGCCGGACTGCGCGTGCGGAGCATTCCCGAGCGGTGCGCCGGTCGTGGTGACGGTCGACCTCGCGCGCGAAGCGGTGACGGCAGTGCGCCCGGCCGCGCCGGGCGACGGGAGCCTGCCGTCGGCGACCCGCATCCCGCGCGGCTTGCTCGCGATGGACCCGCGCTCGGTCCGTCCCGACCGCGACGCGGCCGAAAAGGTCGTCGCGCTCGTCGAGGTGCGCATCACCGTGACCGTCCCGCCGCAGACCCCGCCGGGCGACGACATCTACCTGAGCACCGACCGCAGCACGTTCAGCCCGGTGGAGCTGCGCATGAACCGGGTCGACGCGGTGCATTGGACGATCACCCTGGCCCTGCCCGAAGGGTCGTCGCTGCACTACCAGTTCACGCGCGGCAGCTATCAGACCGTCGAGCGCGACCTCTCCAACGGCGTCATCCCCGCGCGCCTGCTCGTCGCCCGCGCCGGCGAGGTCGCCCTCTCGCAAGTGCAGCACTGGAACGATCAACCATAATGGATTCCGGTCCTCGCCTTGGAACCGGCTCTACGCCGGTTCCAAGGCTGGGCCGGAATCCTTTGCGTTCTCGCGCCTCTGGCGCTTCGAGCCGCCCGTGGGCCTGCTTCGCGCTCGGCGCAGTCGACCTGCGGTTCACCGTTGGTCGACCCGCCCAACGCCGGCATCGTTTCGCGGCGCTTGGCGACCCCTTATTGCAGGGCTATTCCTAGGGTTCGGGAGGCGGATTGGCCGGCTCCGTTGCGGGCGGTCAGCGTCACGGTGTACTTGCCGTTGAAGAGCGGGGGGATCGGCGGGATCTGGAAGCTCATGCCGAAGCGGCCGGGCGCTATGCGCGAGAGCGGGATCGAGTAGCCCTGGGCGCCTGCCGACACGGTGGTGACGTCCTCCGAGGTCGTTACCGTTCCGGAGATGCTGCCGCCGGGGTGCACGACCGACGGGAGGTCGACCGCGAGGATTTGGGGGCCCGCGGGCGCGGCCGTGGCGGCGGCGACGGGAGCGGGCGATGCCGTGGCGGCGGCGACTGGGGCCGGCGTCGCCACTGCGGCCGGCGTGGCGGGCGCGGCCGGCACGGCGGCGGGCGGCGCAGCGGTTCGGGCCGGGGCCGATACGGCTGCCGGCGGCGCGGTAGGGGCTGCGGGCGGCGCGGGCGGGGGGGTGGCGACCGGCGTGGCCGCGGCGACCGGGGCCGGTGTCAGCGGCGTCAAGGTCGCCGGGGCGACCGACGGCGGCGCCGCCCCGGGAGCGGCCGCGACCGGCCGCAGCGAGCGCAGGCCGTAGCCGGCGGCCGCCCCGGCGACGGCGGCGATGACGAGGGCGAGGAACAACAGGGCGAAGCGCCGCACCGCGCTAACTGGCCGCCAATGGGATACGAGCCGATCGATCTGTCGCGCGTCGCGGTGACGTCGCTGGACGAGCGGCCGTCGAAAGTCCGCCGAGACGACGCGGGCCGGACGGTTGGGGCAAGTGCTTCATTCAGCCAGTGGTTCGACGCGCTGCCGAACATCCTGGCCGGAGGAGCGATGCGCGACCTGGTGGACCGCACCGTGCTCGCCCTCCAGCGGAAGCGGCCGATCCTCTTCGGCATGGGAGGCCACGTCATCAAAGTCGGCCTGGCTCCGCTCGTGTGCGATCTGGTGCGTGACGGTCTGATCAGTGCCGTCACCTCCAACGGTTCGGTGACGATCCACGACGTCGAGCTGGCGCTCGTGGGCCGCACGTCGGAAGACGTCGACACGGCGCTGCAAGACGGCACGTTCGGCATGTCCGGCGCGACCGCCGGGTTCATCTTGGGTGCGATCAACGACGACGGTCCACGCGTCGGCTTGGGCCGGGCGCTCGGCGACGCCCTCAACCGCGCGCAGGCCCCCTACGCGGCGACCTCGGTCCTCGCGACGTGCGCGGCGCAGGACGTCACCCTGGCGGTCTGCGTCGCGATCGGCACCGACATCGTGCACGCGCACCCGCAAGCCGACGGCGCGGCCCTGGGCGCCGGCGGGCTGCGCGACTTCCGGTCCCTCTGTGCGGTCGTGGCCGACCTGCTCGACGGCGGCGTCTATCTCAACTTCGGCTCGGCCGTCGTGTTGCCCGAAGCGTTCCTCAAGGCGGTCAGCGTCGCGCGCAACCTCGGGTACGGCGGCGACTTCACGACCGCCGACTTCGATTTCATCCGCCAGTACCGGCCCTCGACCAACGTCGTGCGCCGCCCGCATTTGGGAACTGCGGGCAAGGGCTATTCGTTTACCGGTCACCACGAATTGATGTTTCCGCTCTTCTGGCAAGCCGTGCGCGAACGGCTGGCCTGACGCCGATGGACGTTTCGGTCGTCGTTCCACTCTTCAACGAAGAAGGGAACGTCCACGAACTCGTACGGCGTTTGCGTTCGATCCTCGACTCCCTCGAAGGCCGCCCGGATTACGAGCTGGTGCTGGTCAACGACGGCAGCCGCGACGGCACGCTCGAAGCCCTGCGCGCGATCGCGCGCACGACGCCGCACCTCGTCATCGTCAACCTGTCGCGCAACTTCGGGCACCAGCTCGCCGCGACGGCCGGCATCGACGTCGCCCGCGGCGACGCGGTCGTGCTGATGGACGGCGATCTGCAAGATCCGCCCGAGCTGATCGCCGACTTCCTCGAACGCTACCGCGAAGGGTACGACGTCGTGTACGCCGTGCGCCGGTCGCGCCGCGGCGAGAGCGCGTTCAAACTGTTCACGGCCCGCGCCTTCTATCGCGTGATCCGGCGCCTGACCAACGTCTCGATCCCGGTCGACACCGGCGACTTTCGCTTGATGAGCCGGCGCGTCGTCGAGGCGTTGCGCCAGACGCGCGAGCGGCACCGTTTCCTGCGCGGACTCGTGTCGTGGGTCGGGTTCCGCCAAGTGGGCGTCGAGTACGATCGCGACCAGCGCCATTCGGGGACCACGAAGTATCCGTTTTCGAAGATGCTCGGCTTCGCGCTCGACGGCATCACGTCGTTCTCCGAGATCCCGCTGCGCTTCGCCTCGTACTTCGGGTTCTTCGTCAGCATCGTCGCCTTCGTGGTCGCCGTCGCCGAGATCGCGATCCGGCTGTTCACCGGCTACAACCTGCCCGGCTACACGTCGACGATCTTCGCGATCCTCTTTCTGGGGGGCGTGCAGCTGATCGGCATCGGCATCCTCGGCGAGTACATCGGGCGGATCTACGACGAGATCAAGGGCCGTCCGCTCTACCTGGTCGCCGACGTGGAGCGCAGCGACGAAGGCGCGATCGCATCGACGAGCAACGGCCGCTCCGACGGCTGAGCTTCGCCGATTGTGAAGGCGGCCCGCAGCGCGCGCTCGTCGCCGTCCTCGCCGCCCACGACCGTGCCGAGCAGCGAGCCGCGCGTCACCGCGCTGCCCACGCGCACGTCGAGCAGCACGCCGCACCCCGGTCCCCCGCGTTCGCCGAGCGACCGGACGAGCTCGCCGATCGCGACCCCGTCGATGCGCTGCACGTAACCGTCGCGACCGGCGGTGACCGGGTGCCGCCGTTCGTGCGCGGCGAGCGCCTCGAGGGCCGCCTGCGAGCCGCCTTGCGCCTCGACCATGCGCACGAACGTCTCGTGCGCGCGGCCCTCGTCGAGCGCGCGCTGTAGCCGCGCGGCACCGTCAGGCTCCCCGGCGGCCTCGAGCATCGCCTCGGCGACCGCGGTCGCGACCCGGGCCAGCCGCGGATCGCGGCGCGTTCCGCGCAGGAAGTCGCGCGCTTCGAGCATCTCGAGCGCGTCGCCGACGACCGGCGCGAGCGGCTCGTCCATGTCGGTCACGAGCGCCGCCGCGCGGCGCCCGAAGCGCTCGGTCACCGCGACGAGCGTGCGTGCGAGTTCGCCCGCGACCACCGGGTCGGCCAGGAAGGCGCCGGCCCCAACCTTGACGTCGTACACGATCGATGAGGCTCCCCCGGCGATCTTCTTGGCGACGATCGACGAGGCGATCAGGCCGACGCTGGGGACCGTCCCGGTGCGGTCGCGCAAGGCGTAGAGCTTCTTGTCGGCCGGCACGAGGCGCGGCGTCTGCGCGGCGATCGCGCAGCCCGCCTGGGCGACCGTTGCGACGAAGTGCGCGGGCTCGATATCGGTGCGCATGCCGCCGATCGCCGCCAGCTTGTCGAGGGTCCCGCCGGTGTGGCCGAGGGCCCGGCCCGAGAGCTTGGCAACCGGCACGCCGCAAGCGGCGACCCACGGCACGACGATGAGCGACACGGCGTCGCCGACGCCGCCGCTCGAATGCTTGTCGACCGCCGCGAACCCCAGGTCGAGCACGTCGCCCGAGTGCGCCATCGCGTGGGTCAGGGCGTAGGTCTCCTCCAGATCGATCCCGCGCAGGACGACCGCCATGGCGAACGCGGCCATCTGGGCGTCGTCGACCGTTCCGGCGACGAAGCCGCGCACCAGCGCCTCCCATTCGCTCGCCTCCAGACGGCCGCCGTCACGTTTGCGTTCGATCCAGCGCCTGACCGTTGAAGCATTCATCTCCCGTCTGTTCCGGCGCTGCGCGGTCGCCCCCTCGACGGGAGGATAGCCCGTCTGCCATGACCGATTGGGCCCCTCGTGGAAGCCGCGCCCGCCTATCCGGTGCTCGACCTGCTCGTGGGCGTCCTCGACCTCGCCGTCGGACTCGCGGTGGCCTTCGTCGGGTCGCGGCGCCCGGTGACCGCGCTGGCGGCGCTGATCGTCATCGAGCCGTTCGCTCTCTACCGCTATGTCGGCGGGACGACGCTCACGCTTCCCAAGGCCGCGCTGCTCGGCGCGATTGCCGGCGTGCTGGTCGCGGCGGGGAGCCAGGCGGGGAAACTGTTCGCGCCCGAGCGGCATCCTGCCGGGGCGGTGCTGGCGACCGCGATCGTCTGTTTCACGGCGGCGACCGCGTTGACGTACTGGCACGCGGCCGAGCACGTCCCGGTCATCCGCGAGACGCTCAAGTGGGTCGAGTACCTCGCCGTGTTCGGACTGGCGGCCGGCGCGTTCGCCTTGGATCCCGACGAAGATGCGATCGCGCTCGCGCTGACGACGATCGTCACGATCGTGTCGCTGTTGGCCATCGCGCAGCTCGTCGTTGTTCCCGACCTCGTTCTATCCGATCGGCGAACGGGCGATCGTGCGGGTCGCCGGTCCGCTGGAAGGCCCCAACCAGCTGGCGGGCTACCTCGGGCTCGCGCTGCCGATGCTCGCGGCCGCGCTCTCGTTCGGCCGCGCGCACTGGACGACCGCGGTCGCGCTGGGCTTGGGTTCGCTCGCGCTCGTCTTGACCTTGTCGCGGGCCGGCATACTCGCCACCGCCTTGGCGGTGACGCTGGCGATCTGGCTCGGGTCGCACGACCGGGTTCGCGTTTCGGCCGTGGCGGCAGGGGCGGCGGCGGCCGGGGCAATCGTCTTGGGAATCGAGAGCTTCTGGGCAGCCCACTCGGCGGCCGCGCTCTCGCACGTCGTCTCGAACGGGGAAGTTCAGCGCAGCGGCGGCGTGGGGCGGCGCACGCAGCTGTGGCGCGGGGCGCTCGCCCTGTGGCGGGAACACCCCGTCTTCGGCATCGGCGCGGGGAACTACGAAGGCGAAATCGGAGGGGTCGTGGGCGATCCGGCGATCCGGACGCACGCGAACTCCTGGTACCTGCAGTCGCTGGTCGAGGGCGGCATCCCGCTGATCGTCGCGACCGCGTTCCTGGCGGCCGCGGCGATCTTGGTGTTCGTGGCGGATGCGCGCCGCCACTGGCTCGTCGGCGGCACGTTGGCCGCCGGCGCCGGGTTCGTGCTGCACCAAGCGACCGACTATCTCGTCTTCTACCCAAAGGTAGGGACGCTCTGGTTCATCCTGCTCGGAATCGGCGCCGCCGCCGCGATGCTCCTGGGTAGCGGAGACCTGCGGACGGAAACAAGGTGACGGTGAAACACATGCTCGCCGGCGTCACGGCGATGGTCCTCTCCGTTGCGACCGCGACCGCACAGCCGGTGCCGGCGCCGGTCCCCGCGCCCAGCGCCGTCCCGACCGCGGTGCCCGCGCCGGCCGCGTCCGCCGTCCCCGCCCCGCCGCAAACGCCGTCGCCCCTACCGGTCGCTCCGTCCGCCCCGCCGACGGCCGCTCCCGTGCCTCCGACGCCCGCCCCCGCGCCGCCGACGCCCGCTCCCGTGCCGCCAACGCCGAGCCCGGTCGCGCCGACCCCGACGCCAAATCCCTACCGCTATTCCTACACCCCGCCACCGCTGGTCAACCCGCCGGCGGACGCCGGCCAGATCCTCGAGGTCGACCTGTCCGACCAGACGATCGTCGTGCCCGGCCATCTCGCCGTCCGCGTGCTGACGACGGCGAACGTCTCGGCCGTCTCGATCCGCGCCCTCGGCCGCGAAGTCGCGCTCCCGAAGGTCGCCCCCGGCGTGTTCGGCGCCGACGAAGACATCCCGGACATCCCGTTCTTCTTCAAAGGCCGCAGCTACAACGTCGACTTCATCGCCGCCACCGACACCGGCCGCCGCACCTCCGTCACCATCCCCGTCGGCATAAAATAAGCCCCGCAAAAGCGGAGCCTATCCTGATTCTCGTAGCGCGTAAAAGGTCAGATTCGGTGCGGGGCTAGGCGCCGGGTGGCGAAGTGGGCTAGAGCCCATGAGCCGCCCGGCAACGACGCCCCGCGCCGAATCTGGCCTTTTACGATTCGACGGTGATTTTGCGGGGTTGAACCTTCGGGTACACCGCGAGCGTCAGGTGCAGCAGGCCGTGCTCGACCTTCGCGGTGATCGCTTCCGGGTTGATCTCTTCGGGGAGCAGCAGCGAGCGCGAGAACTGCCGCTTCTCGCTCTTGCCGGTGACCGTGAGGACGTTGTCTTCGAGGGTCACGTCGATCTCTTCGGGCTTGAAGCCGGCGACCGGGATTTCGACGTTGAATCCGGTGTCGGTGCGGGTGATCTCCACGCCGGTCGAGAGACCGGACGTCGAGGCGACGAAGTTCCGGAACGGGTCGAAGCCGAGCCACTCGCTCAGGGGCGAGCGGACGACGGCGGTGCCGCCGGTGTTCGCAACGCGGGCTGTCAAATTGGTCATGCGGGTGAACCTCCATGAGTTACGGCGATCGCTCGGCGCAGCGGTGGATTGGACCGTCCGCGAGCGCGAAATCTTATGCTCAAAGGCTACCCCTTTCTGGCACTCTTGTCAATAGAGTGCCAGAACTGCTAGGACCCTTCTGCGGCCTCGTTCGACCTGGTATAGTGATATGCCGCCTCCGCGCGGCCACACTCACCGCCACAAGGAACCCCGCCGATCGCCACCCTCGCCCCCTCCCTCGTTCGCGCCCTCCCTAGTTCCAGCCGCGCCCTCGCCGGGCTGCTCGAGCGCCTTCGCACGCCCGGAAGCGAGCTGCGCGGCGGCGCCTTCGCGCTGCACGAAACGACGGCGGCGGCCCGCCCCTACCTGCTGGCCGGCCTCTTCCGCGCGCTAGGCCGGCAGATGCTGGTCGCTGTCCCCACCGCCGACGTGGCCGAACGGACCTACGCCGACCTCCTGTACTACCTGGGCGAAACCGACGCCGACGCCCGCAGCGTCGCACTCTTCCGCCCGCGCGACGAAACGGTCGGCGCGCTGGAGAGCCCGTCCGAGAAGAGCGCGCGTATGTCGCTGCTCGCCGACTTGGTCGCGGGGACGACGGCGATCGTCGTCGCGCCGGTCGGGGCGATCCGCCAATACCTGATGCCGCCCACGCTCCTGCGGGACCTCAGCCTGACGCTGCGGCCGGGGGACGAGCCCGGCTGGGACGCGCTGATCGAGCGTCTCTATCGGCTGGGCTACCACCGGGCCGACGTCGTCTCCGCAGCCGGCGAGTACGCCGTCCGCGGCGGCCTGCTCGACGTCTTCCCGGCGAGTGCCGCGTGCGCGGCCCGCGTCGAGTTCTTCGGCGACGCGGTCGAAAGCATCCGGCCCTTCGACCTCCAGTCGCAGCGTAGCGACGGCAACCTCGAGACGCTGACGATCGGGCCGTGGTCGGAGATTCCGCGCGACGAGGCCTACCGCGCGCGCGTGGCCGCCGGCGCCACCGGCGAGGCGAACGTGGTCTCGGCGCTGCGCGCCTTCCTCGCCGGCGGCACCGACGTGCCCGAACCGTGGGTCTCGCTTGCCCACGAACACCCCGCGACGATCTTCGACTACCTGGCCGCCGACGCGATCGTCGTGCTCGAAGAGCCCTCGATGATGGCCACGATCGACCGTAACCTCGAAGAGGAACGCGCGCGCGAGGAGCAAGTGCTGCTCGCCGCGGTCGAGTCGGGTGAACTCTCGGTGCGCGACGACGAAGTTGGGGAAGCGCTGCTCGCGGAGGTCGCCGCGCCGCATCCGTCGCTGCGCGCGCTCGGCGAGCCGCTGCGCGCCTTCCGCACCGTCGTGATGACCGGCGGCATCGAAGGCGGCGAGCTCGCGTGGGTGCCGCCCGTGCTCGACGGTTTCGCGCTCGAAACGCACCCCGCCGAGCACTTCAACCGTGGCCTCGAGCGTTTCCTGACCGCGGTGCGCGAGTGGACCGCGGCCGGCGACACGGTGTGGCTCGTCGCGGCCGGCGCGTCGCGACTGGCCGAGATGCTGCGCGCCGCCAACATCCCGGTCGAGCGGAGCGCGCAGCTCGTGCACTTGCGCGCCGCAGGCTCGGACGGGGCCAGCATTCGCCCCATCGCGCCCAACGGCAAGCCGCAAACGTCGACGGTGTTCGTCGACCAGGGCAGCATCGAAGCGGGCTTCGCGATCCCCGGCCTGCGCCTGCGCGTGCTGGGCGACCGCGAGATCTACGGCCAGCCCGCCAAGCGCGTCAAGCTGCGCGCGGTCAAAGAGGGCGTGCCCGTCACGCTGGCCGATCTCAAAGTCGGCGACTACGTGGTGCACGCGGTCCACGGCATCGGGCAATACCTCGGTCTGCGCACCGAGACGATCCTCGGCGCGACCAGCGACTATCTCGACCTCAAATACGCCGGGACCGACCGGATGCTCGTCCCGGTGCATCAGATGCACCAGGTGACGAAATACACGGCCAACGACGGCGTCGCGCCGCGCCTCTCGAAGATGGGCGGCGCCGACTGGGCGCGCACGAAGTCGCGCGTGTCGGAGTCACTCGCGAAGATCGCCGAGGGGCTCGTCGAGCTCTACGCCGAGCGCGAGGTGGCCCGCGGCCACGCATTCGCCTCCGACAGCCCGTGGCAAGGCGAGCTCGAAGAGAGCTTCCCGTACGACACGACGCCCGACCAGCAGAAGGCGATCGACGACCTCAAAGCCGACATGGAGCGCCCGCGCCCGATGGACCGGCTCGTGTGCGGCGACGTCGGCTACGGCAAGACCGAGGTCGCGATCCGCGGCATCTTCAAAGCGGTGCTCGACAAGAAGCAAGTCGCGGTCCTCGTGCCGACGACGCTGCTGGCCGCGCAGCACTTCCGCACGTTCAGCGCGCGCTTCGCGAGCTTCCCGATGCGGGTCGAGGAGCTGTCGCGTTTCAAGACGCGCAAGGAGCAACAAGCGATCCTCAAAGACGTCGCCGACGGCAAGGTCGACGTCGTCGTCGGCACGCATCGTTTGCTGCAAAAGGACGTCGTCTTCAAAGATCTCGGCTTGATCGTCGTCGACGAAGAGCAGCGCTTCGGCGTCATGCACAAAGAGCGGCTCAAGCAGCTGCGCGCGTCGGTCGACGTGCTGACGCTCTCCGCGACGCCGATTCCGCGCACGCTGCAGATGTCGCTGATGGGCGTGCGCGATCTCTCGCTGATCCAAACCGCGCCGCGCAACCGCATGTCGATCAAGACCGTCGTCATCCCGGCCGGCGACGCGATCGTGCAGCGCGCGATCGCGAGCGAACTCGACCGCGGCGGTCAAGTGTATTACTTGCACAATCGGGTCGAGTCGATCTACGCGGTCGCGCGCGCGCTCGAGCGATTGGTGCCCAACGCCCGCATCGCGGTCGGCCACGGGCAGATGACCGAGCACGAACTCGAACCCGTGATGGCGCGCTTCATCGAGGGCGAGATCGACGTGCTGGTCGCGACGACGATCATCGAGAACGGGATCGACATCCCCAACGTCAACACGATCGTCGTCAACGACGCCGACCGCTTCGGCCTCGCGCAACTCTACCAGCTGCGCGGCCGCGTCGGGCGCTCCAACCAACAGGCGTACGCGTATCTGCTGTATCAAGCGCACAAGCAGCTGACCGAAGACGCGAAGGCGCGGCTCGAAGCGATCCGCGAGTTCACCCACCTCGGCAGCGGCCTGCAGATCGCGATGCGCGATCTCGAGATTCGCGGCGCCGGCAACTTGCTCGGGGCCGCGCAGTCGGGCTTCATCGGCGCGGTCGGTTTCGAAACGTATTGCGAGTTGTTGGCCGAAGCGATCGCCGACCGTCAAGGGAAGGCACGCGCGGCCGGCGAGCGCCGCGAAGCGGTGATCGACGTGAAGCTCGACGCGTTCATCCCCACCGACTTCATCCCGCAAGTCTCGCAGAAGATCGCGGTGTACCAGCAGATGGCCGCGGCCCGCAGCGAGGCCGAGGTCGACGCGATCGTCGACGGCGTGCGCGACCGCTTCGGCACGCTGCCCAAACCGCTCGAGAACCTCGTCGAGATCACGAAGCTGCGTACGGTCGCGATCGCCAAGAGCGTCACCCGCGTCGTCGTCGACGAAGCGCGCTTGACGCTCGGCGTCGGCAGCGGATTCGCCCTCAACCCGGCCACGATCCCGAAGTTTCAGTCGCTGACCAAAAACCGCTTCCGGTTTGCCGACGGCAAGATCGTCGTCGATCTGCCCGGCGGCGATCCGCAGGCGTGGATGCCGTTGCTCCGGCGGCTCCTCGACGCGATGTAGTGCCCGAGCCCCCCGATCACGTCGACGAAACGATCGAGTCGATCGTCGAACTGCACCGGCGCGCGGAACGGCGGGCGTCACCGGCGCAGCGCACGGTCGAAACTTGGACGTTCCGGCTCGGTTCGGCGCGGCTTGCGCTCGTAGCCCTGGCCGTCACCCTCGCCTGGGTGGCCGTCAACGGATCGATCTCCGCCTTGGGCGGACGCCCTCCCGACCCGCCGCCGTTCATGTGGCTCGAGACGATCGCGTCGGTCGGGGCGCTCTTGATGACCCTCCTGATCGTCGCCACCGAGAACCGTCAAGGCGCGACGGCGGAGCGGCGCGCTCAGCTCGACCTGCAGATCAACCTGCTCACCGAACGCAAGGTGACCAAGCTGATGGCGATGCTCGAGGAGCTGCGGCGCGACTCGCCGGCCATCCGCGATCGCTACGACCCCGAGCTCGACCGGATGCTCGAGGCGGCCAATCCGCAAGCGATCGCTGACCGGCTCGACGAACGGCACGTCGAGACCGTCGCCGAGATGCTGGCGGAAGATGCCGCCGAAGCCCGCCAGCCTCGAAAGGACTAGCCCGTCCGGTCAAGAATCCGGAGGCCGTTTGCGGAGTTTTTCTCCGATTTTTTTTGATTTCACCCGTCTGGAGCACAGTATGCCCAATGCCCGCCGCCTCGCTGCGGGGCTCGTGACCCTCACCCTCGGCCTCTCGATTGCCGCCTGTTCGTCCGGAGGAGGCGGCGGAGACGTCGCTTCCGTCAACGGCCAGAAAATCTCAAAGACCGACTTCGACAATCGGATGGAAGCCGGTCCTGCCGGCAAGCAGACGCTGCAGCAGATGGTCCAAGGCATCCTGATCGATCAGTATGCCAAGGACAACAACATCACGGTCACCGACGATGAAGTCGCGAAAAAAGAAGCGGACATCAAGGCGAAATATCCGCCCGGACAGTTCGAGCAGATCCTCAAGCAGCAAGGATTGACGGAGGACGACGTCCACCGCATCCTGCGCCAGCAGATCATCATCGAGAAGGCCGTCGGCAAGAACATCACGATCAGCGACGCGCAAGTCAAGGACTTCTTCAACAAGAACCACGCGACGCTCGACAAGCCCGAGCAGGTGCGCGCGCGTCACATCCTCGTGCCCGATCCCAAGACCGCGGCCACGGTCGAGGCGAAGCTCAAGGCGGGCGGCGATTTCGCCGCGCTCGCCAAGCAATACTCGACCGATCCGTCGACCAAGGACAAGGGCGGCGAGCTCGGCTTCTTCGGCAAGGGCCAGATGGTGCCGGCGTTCCAAGACGCGGCCTTCTCGCTCCCGGTCGGCCAGATCAGCCAGCCGGTCAAGTCGCCGTTCGGCTATCACATCATCCAGGTGGAAGAGAAGAAGCCCGCGATCAAGGCGACCCTCGCCTCGAGCTCGGCGTCGATCCGCGATCAGCTCAAGCAGCAGCAGGAAGCGCAGCAGATCCCGCTCTTCCTGCAGACCCTGCGCTCCAAAGCCGACATCGTGATCTACGACCCGGCCCTGCAAGGCGCGTTCCCAACCCCGGCCGCCGCCGCCCCCGCCGCCGGTGCCCCAGCCGCCAGCGGCGCCGCAGCCCCAGCAGCCGCCTCCCCCGCCGCCGCATCATCCGCAGCACCGGCCGCCGCATCGCCGGCAGCCGCGTCCCCCGCAGCCAGCCAGTAACCCCGATGGGAGGCGCAGATTTAGCGCAGGCCTAGGCGCCGGAACCCGAAGTGGGCTATTGGATTCGCCGAAGGCGAATCCGCATGAGGGTTCCGGCAACGACGGCATGCGGTAAATCTGCGCCTCCCCCGCGAAAGCAAAGGGGATGTTGCGTGTTGTGGGGCTGGGCCCCGGCGACCCCGATCTGCTCACCTTGGGCAGCCTCGAATCGCTGCGCGCGGTGGGCCGCGCGGTCACCGTCCAAGCCCCTCCCGAACTGACGCTCTTCCTCGAGAGCGAGGGGATCGCGGTGCTGCGCGGGTGGATCAGCGATCCGGCCCTGTTCGTGCGCGGCTCGCGCGAGGTGATCGACGGCTTCATCGAGCGTCTCGACGGTGAGGATCTCGCGCTCGGCGTCCTCGGCAACCCGCTCTCCGACTTCGCCGGTTTGCCGATGCTGCTGCGCGCCGTCGAAACGCGCGGAATCGCGACCGAACTCGTGCCCGGGATGCCGCGTGCGACGCTGCAAGCCGCGATCACGATGCCGCTCGTTCCGTTGCCGCCCGGGTCGGCGCACCATACCTGGGACGACCTCGTGGAGGTGATGGCGCGGCTGCGCCGTTCGTGTCCGTGGGACCGCGAGCAGACCCACCGCTCGTTGATCCCGTACTTGATCGAAGAGACCTATGAGGTCGCGGAAGCGATCGAGCGCGACGAGGAGAGCGCGCTGTGCGAAGAGCTCGGCGACTTGCTGCTGCAGATCGTCTTCCACTCGCAGCTCGCGACCGAAACCGGCAAGTTCTCCGTCGCCGACGTGATCGACGGGCTGGCGAACAAGATGATCCGCCGCCACCCGCACGTCTTCGGCGACACCGCGGTCAGCGGCGTCGCCGAAGTGTGGCAGAATTGGGAAGCGCTCAAGAGCCAGGAAGCGGCCGCGGCCACGCGCGAGAGCCGGCTCGACGGCATCCCCAAAGCACTGGGCGCGCTGCAACGCGGTCAGAAGATGCAAGAGAAAGCGTCGCGGGTCGGCTTCGATTGGCCCGACGCGCGCGCGGTCACCGAAAAGCTCGCCGAGGAGTTGGCGGAGCTCGCGGTGGCCCAGCGCGACGCCCGCGGCAAAGAAGATCCGCACGTGCGCGAAGAGCTGGGCGACGTGCTGTTCACGGTCGTCAACTTCGCGCGCTCGCTCGGGGTCGACGCCGAGGGCGCGCTGCGTGAGGCCAACGAGAAGTTCTACCGCCGCTTCAGCTACATGGAGCGCCGCGCGCAGTCGACCGGACGCGTGCTCGGCGACCTGACCTTGGACGAATTGGAAGAACTGTGGCAGCTGGCGAAGATCCAGGCCGCGTAGTCCTGCGCTTGCGCATGAGCGCGCACGACGCCCACTACGGCGGCAATCTCGTCGACGGCGCGCGGATGCTCGGGCTCTTCGGCGACGTCGCGACCGAACTGCTGATCCGCGCCGACGGCGACGAGGGATTGTTCGCGGCCTACGATCTGGTCGAGTTCAAGGCGCCGGTGTACGCCGGCGACTACATCGAGGCCGAAGGGCGCATCGTGCGCTTCGGCACGACCTCGCGCACGATGGAGTTCGAGGCGCGCAAAGTGATCGCGGCGCGCCCCGACCTCGGGCCGAGCGCCGCCGACGTGCTGGCCGAACCGGTCGTCGTATGCCGCGCACGCGGCACGTGCGTCACGCCCGCGGCGCTGCAGCGCAAGGGCCCCGCGCGCTGAGGCTCGACAAGTTCCTCAAGGTCGCGCGGCTCGCCAAGCGCCGCGCCGAAGCGCACGACGCGCTCGTGGCCGGGCGCGTCACCAAGGACGGCCGGGCGCTCAAGCCGGGCTACGACGTGCGCGCCGGCGACGTGCTCGTGATCCACTACACGCGAAAGTTCCTCACCGTGCGCGTGCTCGCGGTGCCCGAGCGCGTGCTGCCCTCGCTCAAACCGCTCGACCTCTACGAGATCGTCGAAGAGCGACGGGACGATCCGCTCGACTGGGCGCGCTGATGGCGCCCGTGCGCGTCTCGCTGTCCGCCGACACGAAGGACGCGCTCGCGCGCGACCTCCCCGCGGCCGAACACTGCCGCGCGGCCTTGCGCGCCGGGCTCGCCCTCTACGGCGCTTCGGCGGTGTCCGGCACGGTGGTCTTTCGCACCTCACGTCCGGCGGTCGCGCGCCTCTTCCGCTCGCTGCTCGACGATCGCACCGCGCATCCGATCCGCAAGACGATCGCGCCACGCCTCTACCGCACGGCCGTGTACGAGATCGACGTTCCGGCGAGCATCCTCGTCGCGGAATGGAAGCCGGCGGCCAAATGCGACCGGCGCATGGAGATTCGCGCCGCGTTCCTAGCGTGCGGTTCGGTGGCCGCGCCGGCGCACGGGTATCATCTCGAGTTCGTGCCGCCGAACGAGGCGTTGCTCGAGCGGCTCGAACGGGTGCTGCGCACGACGGTGGCGGCGCCGAAGCGGGTCGCCCGCAAAGGGCGCACGATCCTGTACTACAAGGAGCTCGACACGATCACCGCCGCGCTCACCTCGATGGGCGCGTTCGGCGCGGTGCTCCATCTCGAAGACGTGCGTGCGATGAAGGAGACCAAGAATCGCATTCACCGGCTGGTCAACAGCGAAGCCGCCAACGTCGAGCGGGCCGCGGGCGCCGCGGCGCTGCAGCGCGACGCGATCGTGTTTCTCGTCGACGCGTACGGGCTGCGCAACCTCTCCGCCGCGCTGCGCGAGGCGGCCACGCTGCGGCTTGCGCACCCGGAAGAAACGCTGGCCGAATTGGGCCGCCGCGCGAACCCGCCGATCAGCAAATCGACGATGAACGGGCGCATCATGCACCTGATGCGGCTCGCGCGCCGCATGCGGTCGAGCGTGCACTAAAACCGACAACGCTACCATGGCCCGCGGCCGGCAAAAAGCGACATCTGAACGCAGGGCCGAAGGGCCGCCGCCCGGTATTGAGTGGAGCCTTTCTTCGCCCCCTAAGGTCCTGCGAGAAAAGCGCTTGCCCCCGATACGCTTCCAGCACTAATGTTGGCCCTGAAGCCCCCCGCTAGCGGGGACATGAAAAGGACGGATTATGCGACTCGGAATCAACGGGTTTGGCCGCATCGGCCGCAACTTCACAAAATCGCTCATCGAGCGGTATCCGGGGGTGGAGATCGTTGCGATCAACGACCTTACCAGTCCCAAAGAAAGCGCGCATCTCTTCAAGTACGACTCGAACTACGGCACGTACGCCGGCGAGGTGACGTCGTCGGAGAACGCGATCTCGATCGACGGACGCAACATCAAGATTTTGGCCGAACGCGATCCCGGCAAATTGCCGTGGAAACAGCTCGGCGTCGACGTCGTGATCGAGTCGACCGGGCTCTTCACCGATGCGGCCAAGGCACGCGCGCACATCGACGGCGGCGGCGCCCAGAAAGTCATCATCTCCGCGCCCGCCAAGGGCGAAGACGTCACGCTCGTCCTGGGCGTCAACGGCGATCAGTACGATCCTGAGAAGCACAACGTCATCTCGAACGCGTCGTGCACGACGAACTGCCTGGCGACCGCGGTCAAACCGATCGTCGACACGGTCGGATGGGAACGCGGCTTCATGACGACGATCCACTCGTACACGAACGACCAGAACATCCTCGACGGCCCGCACAAGGATCTGCGCCGCGCGCGCAACGCCGCGACCAACATCATCCCGACCTCGAGCGGCGCGGCCAAGGCGCTCTACCTGACGATCCCCGAAGTGAAGGGCACGTTCGACGGCTTCGCGCTGCGCGTGCCGACGCCGACGGTCTCGATGGTGTACCTCGTCGTGCAAACGAAGAAAGAGACGACGAAGGCCGAACTCAACGAGATCCTGCGCCAAGCGTCCGCATCGGGACCGCTGCACGGCATCATGCTCTACACCGACGAAGAACTCGTCTCGAGCGACTACAAGCAGTCGCCGTACAGCTCGATCGTCGACGGCGGCTTGACCGGCGCGCAGGGCGACCTGATCCAAATCTGCGCGTGGTACGACAACGAGTGGGGCTACTCGTGCCGCCTCGCCGACCTCGCCGACAAAGTCCTCGCCACGCTGCCGGCGCGCGTGTAGAGTACGGTCAGGTGAGCGATTTCTTGACGGTGCGCGACCTCGACGTCGCGCACCGTCGCGTCCTGGTGCGCGAAGATCTCAACGTCCCGATGAAGGACGGCAAGATCACCGACCAAACGCGCATCCTCGCGTCCCTCGAAACCCTGCGTTACCTGCACGATCGCGGCGCGCGCACGATCGTCGTCTCGCACCTCGGCCGGCCCGACGGCAAGCGCGTCGAGAAATACTCGCTGCGCCCGGTCGCGGCCGCGCTCTCCGAGCATCTCGGCTTCACCGTCGGGTTCGTCGACGACTGCGTCGGCGAGAAGGTCCGCGAAGCGAGCCTGGCGCTGCACGACGGCGACGTGCTGCTGCTGGAAAACGTGCGCTTCTATCCCGGTGAAGAAGCGAACGATCCGCAATTCGCACGCGACCTCGCGGCCAACGCCGAACTCTACGTCAACGACGCGTTCGGCACCGCGCACCGCGCGCACGCCTCGACGACCGGGGTCGCCTCCGATCTCCCGGCTGCGGCCGGTTTTTTGATGGAAGCCGAACTGCGCGCGCTCGACGGGTTGCTGCACGATCCCGCCCGGCCGTACGTATGCGCGATCGGCGGCGCGAAGGTCGCCGACAAGGTCGGCGTGTTCACGAACCTGCTGGCGCGCGTCGACGCGTTCGTCATCGGCGGCGGCATGGCCAACACGTTCCTGGCCGCGCAGGGCGTCGCCGTCGGCAAGAGCTTGCGCGATCCCGACTTGACGCCCGCGCAGTCGATCGTCGCCAAGGCGAAGGCGGCGAACGTCACGCTGCATCTGCCGACCGACGCGGTCGTGGCCGATGCGTTCGACGCCGACGACACCGCCCGCGACGTCCCGATCGCCGAGGTCGGTGACGGCATGATCCTCGACATCGGCCCGGAGACCGCGCGCGCCTACGCAGCGGTGTTGCGCGGCGCCAAGACGATCGTCTTCAACGGCCCGATGGGCGTCTTCGAGAAGGCGCCGTACCAAAACGGCACCCGCACGGTCGGCGAAGCGATCGCGGCCGCCACCAAGGGCGGCGCGACCAGCGTCGTCGGCGGCGGCGACGCGGCCGCGGCCGCGCACCAACTGGGCTTCGCCGATGCGATGACCCACGTCAGCACCGGCGGCGGCGCGACGCTCGAGTTCCTCGAAGGCAAGACGCTGCCGGGCGTGGCCGCACTCAACGCGGCCGCGAGCCGCACGGGGGTCGCACGATGAGACGCCGGCTGGTAGTAGCCAACTGGAAGATGCACAAGACGATCGCCGAAGCCGATGCGTTCGTCGACGAGTTCGTGCGGGTGTACCATCCGCGCGACGAAGTCGAAGTCGTCATCGCGCCGGCGTTCACGGCGCTGGCGTTCCTGGGTGCCAAGCTGCGCGGGCTCCCGATCGAACTGGGCGCGCAGACGATGCACTGGGGCACGCACGGCGCGTTCACCGGCGAAGTATCCGCGCCGATGCTTCTGGAGGTGGGGGTCGAGTACGTGATCGTCGGGCACTCGGAGCGCCGGGCGTATTGCGACGAAACCGATCACACCGTGAACCTCAAGGTGACGGCGGCGCTCGCGGCGGGGATCACGCCGGTCGTCGCGGTCGGTGAGACCTCGGAGCAGCACGCCGCCGGCGAGACGATCGAACACGTGACGGCGCAGACGAAGGCGGCGCTCGCCGGGCTCGACGACGACCAGATCGCGCGCTGCGTCTTCGCGTACGAACCGATCTGGGCGATCGGCAGCGGCACGCCCGACACGCCGGAAGGCGCCAACGCGGTGATGGGCGCAATCCGTGGGACGTTCCCCGCGCTCGCCGACGTGCGGATCCTGTACGGCGGAAGCATGAAACCGGGGAACGCGGCGGCGTTCGCCGCCCAGCCCAACATCGACGGCGGCCTCGTCGGGGGCGCGAGCCTCGTGCCCGAGCACTTCGCCGACCTCATCGCCGCCACGGCGCCCGCCGCCTCGCTTCACTGAAAGGTCCCCGCGTCCGGTGAAATACAAGCCCCTCGTCCTCGCCATCCTCGACGGGTGGGGACTGCGCAGCGATCTCCACGGCAACGCCATCGCCGCCGCGGCCCTGCCGCACTACGACGCGATGCTCGCGCGGTATCCCTGGACGGCCATCGAGGCCAGCGGCGAGGCGGTGGGCTTGCCCAAAGGGATCATGGGCAACAGCGAAGTCGGCCACATGAACCTCGGGTCGGGACGGGTCGTTCCGCAAGGCGTCGTCGTCATCAACGCGTCGGTCGCCGACGGCACGTTCGCCGAGAACGCGGTGCTGCACGCCTGTTTCGAGCACGTGCGCGCGTCGGGCGGCACGGTCCACTTGATGGGCCTGCTGTCCGACGGCTGCGTCCACAGCTCGCAAGCCCACGTCGACGCGCTGGTCGAGGCAACGGCGAAGGCGGGCGTGCCGCTCGCCGTCGACGTCTTCCTCGACGGCCGCGACACGCCGCCGCGCTCGGCGCTGACTTACATCGACGCGCTGGAAGCGCAGCTTGCCCGTGCGGGGCGCGCGGGCGCGATCGCGACCGTCACCGGGCGCTACTACGCGATGGACCGCGACAAGCGTTGGGAGCGCACGCGGCGCGCCTACGACGCGCTCGCGAAGGGCGAGTCGGAGCTGCGCGTGCCGAGTGCCCGCGCCGCGGTCGAGAACGCGTACGCGCGCGACGAGAACGACGAGTTCGTGCAGCCGACGATCGTCGGGGAGCCGCGTCCGGTCAAGGACGGCGACGCGTGCATCTTCTTCAACTTTCGCCCCGACCGCGCGCGCCAGCTGACGGTCGCGTTCTCCGATCCGAAGTTCGCCGAATTTCCGGTCGCGCACTTGCCGAACCTGATGTTCGCGACGATGACGAAGTACGACGAGTACTTCCCCAATCCGGTGCTGTTTGGCCCGCGCCCGCAGTCCGACACGTTCGGCGAAGTGGTCGCGGCCGCCGGACTGCGCCAACTGCGCTTGGCGGAGACCGAGAAATACGCGCACGTGACCTATTTCTTCAACGGTGGCCGCGAAGACGTGTTCGCCCACGAAGACCGCATCTTGATTCCCTCGGATCGCACGGTCGCGACCTACGATCTCGCGCCCGAGATGCGCGCGCCGGAGATCACGACGACCGCGCTCGAAGACTTGCGCGAGCACCGGCACGACGTGATCGTGATGAACTACGCGAACGCCGACATGGTCGGGCACACCGGCAAGTGGGACGAGACGATCTCGGCGTGCGAAACGATCGACGTCGCGCTCGGACGGCTCGAGCAAGCGGTGCTCGACCTCGACGGCGTCCTCGTGATCACCGCCGATCACGGCAACGCCGAAGAGAAGATCGATGCGGACGGCAACGTGCTGACCGCGCACACGACGTACCCGGTGCCGCTGATCTTCGTATCGCGCGAACCGGTCGGCGCGCTCGAAGCGGGCGGGAAGCTCGGCGACGTCGCGCCGACCCTGCTGACTCTGCTGGGGCTGAACGTGCCGGCCGCGATGACCGGACGCAACCTGCTCGCGCGCGACGCCGTCACCGCCCAGCGGTGACGGGGCCCGCCGCCGCCGAGCTGCGGCGCGCGGCCGGTGGCGACATCGACGTCGCCGTCATCCTGGGCAGCGGATTCGCCGAAGCATTGCCGCCGGCACTCGCGGCGCATCGCATCCCCTACGCCCAGCTGCCCGGGCTCGACCGCAACGTCATCCCCGGCCAACGCGCCGAGGCCTTCGCCGGCACGTGGCATGGCCTGCGCGCGGTCGTCTTCGGGGCGCGCTTCCACCTCTATCAAGGCGCGACGCCGCTCGATGCGGTCATGCCGGTGCGGATCGCCGCGGCCGCCGGCGCGCGCACCCTGTTCTTGACCAACGCGGCGGGCGGCCTCAACCCCGTCTATCGCACCGGCGACGCGATGCTGATCGTCGACCATCTGAACCTGACCGGCGCGAACCCGCTGACCGGGACCGATCCGGCGGAGTGGGGCCGCACCGATCTGTTCGTCGACATGGCCTTCCCCTACGATCGCGACTTGCGCGCGCACGCGCAGCGCTCGGCCGAGTCGGCCGGCGTGACGCTGCGCGAAGGCGTCTACGCGGCGGTCGCCGGCCCGTCGTACGAAACGCCGGCCGAGACGCGCATGCTGCGCGCGCTCGGCGCCGACGCCGTCGGCATGTCGACGGTGCTCGAAACGATCGCGGCGCGCGCGCTCGGCCTGCGCGTCCTCGGCTTGAGCTTGATCACCAATGCCGCCGCGGAGGCGGCCGGGACCACGCATGAGGACGTCGTGGCAGCCGGTCGCACGAGCGCGCCGAAGATCACGGGCGTGCTCGATGCGATCGTCGCCGGCTTGAACGGCGGTTGACACCGCCGATGGCGACCGTCCCGCAGGCAATCGGCGCGCCGGTTGCGATCCGCCTTCTCCGGGCATTCTGGTTCGATGCGATCTGCCTGGCCGCGGCCCTGGGCGTGTTCGCGTTCCACCCCGGCGGCGCATGGGTCGAGGAAGCGTACGCCAACGGTTTCTACGCGAACTTACAGCACGTCGTCACGCCGCTGACGAACCGCTTGCCCTTCGCGGTGTGCGACGCGCTCTTGATCGTCGTCGCGATCGTGCTGCCGGTGTGGTTCGGGGTGCAGATCGGGCGCGCACGCGGGGAGCGCCGGCGCAAAACCGCCGCAGTCGCCGTGCACGCGCTCGCGGTCGCGGCGTTGCTGTATGCATGGTTCTACGTGTTCTGGGGATGGAACTATTCGCGTCCGTCGGTCGCCACCCGCATCGACTACGATCCCGCGCGCATCACCCCGGCCGCCGTGCACGCACTCGCGCTGCACGTCGCCGACCAGCTCAACGCGACGGTCGCCGCCGCGCACGCGGCGCACGCGGACGGCAGCGACGCGCTCGCGATGGGCGCGCCGCTGCAAGCGTCGTACGAGGACGTCGTACACAGCCTGGGCGATCGTTTCGATCCGGTGCCGACCGTGCCGAAGGTTTCGCTCGCGAATCCCTACATGTCGGCCGTCGGGATCACCGGCTTCATCGATCCCTACGGGTTGGAAACCGTGTTGAACGTCGATCTGCTCTGGACCGAGCGGCCGTTCACGCAGGCGCACGAGTGGGGCCATCTCGGCGCCTTCGCATCCGAGTCGGAGGCCAACTTCATCGGCGTGCTCACAACGTTGCACGCCGCGAATCCGGCGCTGCGCTATTCAGGGTGGATCGGGCTCTACGAATATCTCCCCCCGTCGTCGATCCGCGGCGTCAAGCTCAGCCCCGCCGTGATCGCCGACTTCGAAGCGATCCGCGCGCGCATCATGAAAGCTCAGCCTGCCGGCCTATCACTTCCAATGGCGCGCCTACGACCGCTACCTCAAGAGCAACCACGTCCAAGCCGGCGTCGAAAACTACGATCAACTGATCGATCTGTGGGTCGGGACGCGCTTCGGCCCCGACGGCCTCCCGCTGCCGCGCCCCGCGACGCCCTAGCGTCGCAGCGGCACGGAACGCGGCTCCCGCTTGGCGTGCGGCAGCGATCAGCTTCTTGTCGAGCGCCGCGTCGGCCAATCGACTTCCCGACGAGCGGAACCGCGCAATGGTAACGTTTGCGTCGACGACGATCGCCATCAGCGACGATCCGAGCGGGTCAAGTTCACGATCTCTGCTTCCGTCAACGTAAGGCCGGCGCCACGCCTCGAAGCGCGGATTCTGGCCGCGGCCTCCACAGCTGATGTTCTGAAAGGTGCTAACGTCGCTACCGGCTTGCCATGTTTGGTAATCGTGATCGTTTCGCCGCTGTCGATGAGCTCGGAGAGGCGGTTCTTAGCCTCGAACACGCCGACGGTCTTCATTGATCTAGCCTAACATTCGATCCAAAATTTGCCAGCCGTGCCGTCACGAGGGTCACTCGATGCGGTACGAACCGCTTGCGTCGATGCGCAGAGCGCGGCTGCCGGCGGTGCATGCGCGCTTCGCGTGATCCCAGAACGTCAGCACCGCGAACGCGATCGGCCGGAGCGCGGCGATCAGCGCACGGGCCCGCGCGGAGAGGGTGACCGCGTCGCGGGCCCACGGGGCGTGGTCGCGCGGGAGCGCGGCGAGAATCGAGAGTCCCGCATCGTCGTCCGGCCCGGCGACCGGGAACGCAGCCAGCCGTGCGCGCTCGGCGCCGGCCGCCTCCGGTGTCGCATCGAGCGTCGTGCTGCTCACGGTGCGCCGAGTTGTGCGCGCAGTTTGGCGAGCGCGGCGAGGTGCAGTTGCGAGACGCGTTGCGGCGTGACCGCCAAGTCGCGGCTGACGGTGCGCAAGGGCGTATCGCCCCAATAGTGGCGGCGCACGAGATCGCGCATGCGCGGGGGGAGCGCGTCGCAGGCGGCCGCCAGCGCACGCAGCGTCTCGCGCTCCACCAGCAAGCTCGCCGGATCGGCGCTGGGGTCCGCTTCGCAGCCTTCGCGCTTTGCGGTCACGCTTTCGAGTGAGATCGGGATCCTCCGCGCAGCTGCCGCGCGCGCCCGCCGCAGCGCCGGATCGCCGGCTTCGAGTTCGGCGTTCGTCGGCATCGCGCCGCGTTCGCCGGCGAGCCGCATCCGTTTGGCATCGGCCCTTCGCAGGGTGCGGCGCACGCGTTCAGACACCGGATCGACGCTGCGCACGCCGTTGAGGATCGCGCCCGCGACGACGCGTTTGGCGTAGCTGCGCAGCGGGACGCCGCGGGTGGGATCGTACGTGTCGACCGCGCGGATGGCGCCCACGCAGCCTTCGCCGATCAAGTCGTCGACGTCGACGTGCGGGATCATCCGCGCGATCCGCTTCGCGAGCACGCGCACGAGGGGCAGCAGCGCGCGAATCTGCTGCGTGCGCTCGTCCTCGGGCTCAACCGCGTCATGCATAGCGCGGCGCTGCGAGCTTCGCTGCCAATTCGCTCGCGAAGACGTCGCCGAGCGGTCCAAGTGCGCCCGCGAGCGGACGCAGCACCTGCGCGAACAACAGCGCCTCGACCGCGCTCTGCGCCGCGCGCGCCGCGTCGGGCGATGCTTCAGCCGCGATGGATGTTGTTGGCGATGCGGAGCATCTCATCGGCCGCTTGTACTCCTTTCGCATTGGCTTCATAGGCGCGTTGCGCGCCGAGGATCTGCATCATCGACTCGACGATCGACACGTTCGATTTTTCGAGCATGCCGAAGGCGACGTGCGTTTCGCCGTCGCCGCCGGCGCGCAATCGCTGCGCCGGGCCGGACTCCGCGGTCGCGGTGTAGTGCGTCGCATCGACACCGCGCAGCGCGTCGGGCGCGGCGAACGACGCGAGCGCGATCCGTCCGAGCGCGCGGCCCCTGGCCTCGCGCGTGTCGGCGTACACCGCGCCGTCGGCGCGCACGTCGAGCGCGAGCGCATCCGCCGGCACGCGTACGCCGTGCAGCTTCCACCCGGCTGCGTCGCGCATCGCACCGTCGGCACCGCGCGCAAACGAACCGGCGCGGGTGTAGCCGGTGACGCCGTCCTTCTCGACAACGAGAAAACCCGGCCCGTCGAGCGCGACGTCGAACGGGCCGCCGGACTTCATCAGCTTGCCCTGCGTGAACACCGGCTGCGCGCCCAGCATCTGCGTCCCGAGCGCACCTTGCGCCGGCGAGCCGAGCGGAGCGAAGACCGCGACCGAACCCTTGAAGCCGGGCACGTCGGCGTTGGCGAGGTTGTCGGTCACGACGTCGAGGCTCGACTGTTGCGCCGCCATCCCCGACGCGGCGGCCGCCATCGCGCGGTTCACTTGAGCCGCCCCACGTCGGAGACGGCCTTCGCGCGCGTCTCGTCGACGGCGACCAGCGTCTTCTGCGCGGTTTCGAACGCGCGTTGCGCCGACACGACCGCGAGCATCTCACCGATCGCGTCGACGTTCGAGCTCTCGAGAAAGCCGGCGCGCAGCGTCGAGCCGGCCGGCAACGCGATGCGGTTGACGGTGCGGCCGCGCTCGCGCACCGTGCCGTCGCTCCCGAACGTCGTGTCGGGGCCGACGCGGACCGGCCCCGCGGTGCCGCGCACGCGCCGGCCCGCCCGGTCGGCCAAGTAGCCCTCGCGGTCGCGCACGAACGCGCCGTCGCGCGTGCGCGACGCGCCGGCCTCGAACGTCCCCGGCCCGGCGATCGCGAGGTCGAGGCTGCGCCCCGTGTGGCGCAGGCCGCCCTGGGCGGCGCTCTCGTGGGTCCGCATCACGATTCCGCGCGCGCTCAAGCGCGCGTCGACGGCCAGCGTGCGGAACGCGCCGCTCGAGGCGTGGGCGAGATTCGTCGTCGCCACGTCGAGCTGCGCGCGGGCGGCCTGCATCGCGCTCGACATCCATTGCATCGCATCCATGCCCCGAGCGTAGGGGCCTCAGGTTACGAGGAGATGACGCCGATGTGTCACCCTCGCTTCGCACGGCGTCTAAGCGAGCGGCGGGGGCGGAAGATTTTCCCAAACTGTGGGCGCACGCGCGCAACATCGGTCCGAAATCGACCGGGCGGCCGCCGCCAAGTGAGGTTCACCGAACAAGAAATCAAGCGAGGGCACAGGAGCAAAGCACCGGCGGACGATAATCTGACCAGCGGACCACTCGGCCCTTCCCTTATGAGGCGACCCTATTCGTGTCGGAGATGACCGCGCCAGAACGAGTCCCTGACGATCAGCAAGGCCTCGGGCCTCACTTCTGGTTCGTCACTACCTTGATGACCGCGATCAACTTGGTCGTCGCGTACGCCATCGTGTTCGGCGGCGCGATGGGTTGGGTGCTTCCCTCGGCGGGGAATCCGGCCTCGAACAGCGCGAGCGACATCGACGGCCTGTTCCAGTTCATGGCCGCGTTCGGCTCGGCGATCTTCGTGTACGTCTTCGGTTACGTGCTGTACTTCTCGACCGTCTTTCGCCGCCAGCCGGGCGAGTCGCGGCACACGATCGGCACGCAGATCCATCACGCGCCGCGCCTCGAGTTCTGGTGGACCGTCATTCCGACGCTCCTGTTGATCGTGCTCGTGTACCTCTCGATCGAAGTGTGGTACAAGGTGCAGTTCGGCTCGGGCGGCACGGCGCTGACCACCGAAGTGGTCGCGCACCAGTTCGATTTCGAAGTCCGCTATCCGGGGCTGAAGACCTCGATCTACACGTCGCAGACCCCGATGCATCTGCCCGCCGGCAAGCCGGTGCGGATCCTGATCTCGTCGGCCGACGTGCTGCACAGCTTCTGGGTGCCCGAGTTCCGCGTCAAAGCCGGCGCCGTCCCGGGGCTCGTGCAGAACTTGAACTTGACGCCGACGCACACCGGCAAGTACGACATCATCTGCGCCGAGTATTGCGGGATCAATCACAGCCGCATGCAGGGCAAGCTGATCGTCGACACCCCGAGCGACTTCGACGCCTGGCTCGCGCAGATGAAGGGTGAGAAAGTCGCCGCGGCCGCGGGTTCGGTCGACCTCGCGAAGGGCAACGCGCTGGCCGGCAAAGCCCTGTTCCAGTCGAAGTGCTCGGCCTGTCACGCGATCGGGCCGTTCTCCCAGAAGATCGTCGGGCCCGGTCTCGCGCACATCCTCGACGATCCGGCGCATCCCAACCTCGTCAACGGCAACCCCGCCACCCCGGCGAACATCGCCGACCTGATCACGAAGGGCTACACCGGCGACATCGGCGCCATGCCGAACCGGCAGATGCTCGGGCTCTCCGATCAGGATCTCGCCGATGTCGTCGCCTACCTTGCGAGCCAGAAGTAGAGCATATGGATACTCACGCCGCGCCAGTTCACGTCGAGCACGACGCCGACGACCATATCCATCCCGAGCCTCAAGGGTTCATCCGGAAGTACGTCTTCTCGATCGACGCCAAGGTGATCGGGGTCCAGTACTTCGTCACCGGCATCCTCTTCCTGATGATCGCCGGGTCGTTCGCCGAGCTCGTGCGCCTGCAGCTCACCGATCCCAAGGGATCGTTCATGAGCTTCACCACCTACAACCAGATGTACACGATGCACGGCACGGCGATGGTGTGGCTGGTGCTCATTCCGCTGGTCACCGGATCGCTCGGCAACTTCGTGATGCCGCTGCAGATCGGGGCCCGTGACGTCGCCTTCCCGTGGCTGAACATGGTGAGCTTCTGGCTCGTGCCGGTCGCCGGGGTCGTGCTGATGAGTTCGTTCCTGGTCGGCGCGCCGCAAGCGGGCTGGACCGAGTATCCGCCGATCTCGCTCGCCGACGGCGTCGGCGGCGCGATGTGGTGCCTGGCGATCATCCTGGTCGGCTTCAGCTCGACGCTGACCGGGCTGAACTTCACGACGACGATCGTCAAGATGCGCGCGCCGGGCATGACCTGGATGCGCATGCCGCTGTTCACCTGGGCGACGTTCGCCACCGCGCTGATCAACATGATCGCGACGGTCGCGCTCTCGGCCGTGCTGCTCGCGCTCTTCTTCGAACACGTCTTCAACGTGCCGTTCTTCGACGCGACCCGCGGCGGCAGCGCCCTGCTCTACGAGCACATGTTCTGGTTCTACTCGCATCCCGCGGTCTACATCTTCATCTTGCCGGCGTTCGGGGTGATCTCCGAAGTGCTGCCGACGTTCGCGCGCAAACCGATCTTCGGTTACAAGCTGATCGCGTTCAGCTCGATGGCGATCGCGATCCTCGGCTTCGCGGTGTGGGCGCACCACATGTTCCCCAGCGGCATCTCGCCCTGGCTGCAGCTGCCGTTCATGATCCTGACGTACGCGATCGGCATCCCGACCGGCATCAAGATCTTCTCGTGGCTCGCAACGCTGTGGCGCGGGCGCATCCAGTTCACCACCCCGATGCTCTACGCGACGGCCTTCTTGGTCACGTTCACGATGGGCGGGATTACCGGCATCTTTCTCGCCTCGGTCCCCGCCGATCTGATGGAACACGGCACGTACTTCGTGGTCGCGCACTTCCACTACGTGGTCGGCGGCGGCGCGGTGCTCGGCTTCTTCGCCGGCGTCACCTACTGGTATCCGAAGGTGACCGGGCGCATGATGAGCGAGCGCCTCGGCAAGTGGGGTTTCTGGATCTTCATGATCGGGCTCAACGGCACGTTCTTGCCGATGCACTGGCTCGGGCTCGAAGGGATGCCGCGCCGGTACGCCTCGTACGAGGCGTTCGCGGCGGCCTATCCCGACGCGGTGTTCTGGAACCGGTTCGAAACGGTCATGTCGTTCTTCATGGTCGCCTCGGTCATCATCTTCGCGGTGAACCTGTTCGCCAGCCTGAAGTTCGGCAAGGTCGCGGGCAACAATCCGTGGGGCGCGCGCACGCTCGAATGGATGACGACCTCGCCGCCGCCGTACTACAACTTCAAGCACATCCCGACCGTCACCGGGCTGCCGTACAATTTCGGCGAACCGCTGCCGTACGAGGGGCTCGACGACGAGTCGACGCCGCTCTATCCGGCGCCGACCACCGCATCGTTACGCACGACCGCGGTCGGGGCGGGGGCGTAAGCGTGGCTCACGCTGCGGTCGGCGACGTCGACGCGACCCTGGCGCGCTACAACGCGGTCAGCCGTTCCTATGCGACCCAACGCGACATCCGGCTCTTTGGCTTCGTGCTCTTCCTCGTGGCCGACTGCGTGCTGTTCGCGTCGTTCATCTTCGCCTATTTCTACCTGCGGCTCTCGGCGCCGGCGTGGCCGCCGTTCGTCAACGGGCATCAGCTCGAACGGCTCGACGTCTCGTTCGGCGCGCTGAACTCGGTCGTGCTGTTCGGGTCGGGCGTGACGATGCACTTCGCGCTCGAAAACTGGAAGCACCTCAAAAAGGGCGCGTTCAACGCCTGGCTGCTGGCGACGATCGTGCTCGGCGCGCTCTTCCTGTGCGGCCAGGCGCACGAGTATCTGAGCGCCGACATGACCTGGTCGGGCGGCAACTCGATGGGCACGGCGTTCTTCACCTTGACGGGGCTGCACGGCTTCCACGTGTTCGTCGGCGTGATCTACCTGATCGTGCTGTTCATCCAGTCCAATCGCGGCGTCTACGACGGCTCGCACTATTTCGGGTTGACCGCCGGAGCGCTGTACTGGCACTTCGTCGACGTCATCTGGGTCGCGCTGTTCGGCATCTTGTATCTTTGGGTTTGAGGGAGGCACGATCGCACGATGCATGACACGAATGGAGCCGCCGCGCTCGAGCACGAGCCCGAAGAGACCCTGCCGCCGCCGAACACGATCGTCCGTCTCCTAATCGTCGCACTGGCGGTCATCTTCGCTCAAGGAACGCTGGTCGTGGTGCTCTCGAATTTCGGCCGCATCTGGCCCTCGATCGACTCGACCAAGGTCGTCCTACCGCACTAGCGGATCTTCGTCGAGGCTCCGACTCCGAGGGGCGGCATCTCTTCGGGGAGGACGCCGGTGGAGCGGCCGTCGATCCGATGGATGCCGCCGGGGCTGAACTCGACGAGCGCCGGCCAGACGTCGGCTTTGTCGAGGGCGCTCGGGCGTTCGCTCAGGCGCCACTCGCGCAAATGGTGGCGGTCGTGGTCGAGCACCGCGACGAAATAGGCGGTCGGGGTGTCCGGCTCTTCGTGCGCACGATAGCGGACGTAACCGTCGACGACGTAGATGCGGCCGAACGTCTCGACGACGGCGCGGGCCGACGGCGCGATCAGCACGATGGCGTAGATCATGAACGCGACCGCGCCGAACCCGAAGATCGGCGCGAGGAAGACCGCAGTCTCCATCTTGCGCGCGAACAGCCCGATCGGCAACGCGATGAAGAACAGCGCGACCAGCAGTGGCTCGACGGCGATCGCAAGCCGCCCGAGAAACCCGCGCACCACGACGCGGCGCTCGTTGGCCTTCCACGGCCGTGCGGAGACGCCGTCGCGCCAGGGACGATCGTTCGCGGCCATGGGCTCGGGCGGTTCGTCGTCGTACCCCAGCGTTCCCCGTAACATCTCCAGGAGCATCGCGGGCCCTCGTCTTACATCCTTCTCATGCGCGGAAAGCTTCTTCCCTTCATCGCTCCGCTCGCGTTGGCGGTGCTCAGCCTGATCGCCGCCGGCTGCAATTCCGGCAACAACAACAACGTGCCGGTCATCCAGTGCACGCTGCCGACGGGAACGACGGTGAGCATGGTATACCCGATTCCGGGCGCGACGCTGGTCCCGGACAATCTCGGCAACGTCATCACCGCAAGCAACGTGGCCCTGCCGTCAGGTTGGCAAGTCGTCCTGCTGCCGCCGTACGGCATCATCGGAGGGGGCTATCTGACGACGACACTCCCGTCGCCGCTGCCGACCCCGAATGTCGTACCGACCCCGAGCCCGAGCGCCTCGGCTACCCCTCTTGTATTGCAGGCGAGTTCTTTCGCTCAGACGCTGTTGCCCGGGGCGACGGCGTTCCAAGTCGGTCTCAACAACACCGCCAGCAGTTGCAACAGCTATCCGATCATCGGGACGTTCACCAGCCAATAGCGCCTCACACGAACGTATACGGCGGCCGTGGTCCTTCGACGTAGCTCGACAGCGACAGGGCGCGGCCCGCTTCTGCGCATGCGGCGACCGCCGCGCGGAAGGCGTCGAGCCGGGCGGACGGCACGAGGAACGCCGCCCGGAACACGTTGCGTTCGTGCGGCAGCGCGAGGATTTGGCGCGCCGCCGTCGCGTGCAGCAATCCGGCCTGCCACATCGCCTGCAACTGCTCCGCCACCGCGCGGTCGACGTTGGGGAGGCGCAGGGCGCCGGGCCGCGCCCGCACGCCGGGTCGCACGCAACAGGTACGGCGCCGGGTCGGGCACCCCGTGCGGGCCGCGGAAGACCGATAGCGTCCACTCTTCCTTGCCCGCCAAGCGCGTGAGCGCGCGCCGCCAGCGGCCGTAGCTCGCGCGCGCTTCGTCCTCGAGCCGGTCGAGGTGCGGGTAGACGGCCAATAGCCGCGCCGGGATCACCGTGCCGCGCAGCATCGCCCGTTCGAGAACCGCTTCCTGGAGCGCGGCTTGGCCGCGCAGCCACGGTTCGTCGGCGCGCTTGCGCTCGAGTTCCTCGGGGGCCCACTCGGCGGCGTCGACGTAGCGCACGATCAAGACCAGCCGGCCGAAGCGCAGCGTCGTGGCGCGCTGACCGCTGACGTGAAAGCGGCGGCCGGCGAGCGCTTCGTCGGCTGCACCAAAGAAGTGGACCGCCCGGCCTGCCGGGTACACGGGGCGCTCGACCGAGAGCGCCGCCTTCGTCATGCCTGGTGCTGGGTGACGGTCCCGTTGATGGGCACCGCCTCGGCGGCCGCCGGTTCCGGCGCGGCCGCGAGCGCGGCCGGCCCCGAGAACTGCGCCGGGACGCCGGTCTTCTCGAGCAGCGCGAGATGCGTCATCAGCAAGCTGCGCAATTCGCTCTTGGCCTTCTCCGACGTCTCGATCGCGCGCTGGTACTCGCGCCGCGCCTCGGTGATACGGTCGGCGATCGTCGTGAGCTCGCGCTCGGCCTGCATCCGCGCCTCGGCCTTGATCAGATCGGCCTCTTTGTGCGCGTTGGCCTTCACCTCGTCGGCCGTGCGCTGCGCGAGCAAGAGCGTGCTCTGCAGCGACTCTTCCATCGACTTGAAGTGGCTGATCCGTTCCTTGAGATCGGCGATCTCGGCATCGAGCGCGGCGTGCGCGGTCGCCTCGTCTTCGATCGTCTCGATCACTTCGTCGAGGAACTGGTCGACTTCGGTGCGGTCGTAGCCTTGCAGCGCCTTCTTGAACGTCTTGTGCTGGATGTCGACGACGGTCAGCTTCTGCATCGGCTAGCCTCGCTGAGCGTTGCCGAACGGCGAGCGCGTATTCGCGTTGAAATCGAGCATCGCGTCGTCGACCGTTTCGCGCAGCCCCGCAGCGCTGACGTTGACGCCCGCCGGCACGACCAGGTAGATCGCATCGGCGAGTTTCTGGATGCGGCCGTCGATCGTATACGCGACCCCCGACGTGAAGTCGACGACCCGCTGCAAGAGCGTGCGGTCCGCGCCTTGCAAGTTGACGATCACCACCTGCCGCGCTCGCAGCGCGTCGGCGATCTCCGTCACTTCGGAGAAGTTGCGCGGCGCGAACACGCCGACTTCCGAGCCGGCCGGCCGCCGGCTGTTCGTGAAGGGCACGACGTTGCGCGTCGCCGCCGCCTCGTTGCCGTAGAGTTCTTCTTCGTCGTCGTGCAACGAGAAGAACGAACCGATCTTGCCTAGGACGCCCATGATGGTCCAGCTCCTCTCTCTGGTTGTGCCGTGCGCGGTCCGAAGATCGCCGTTCCGATGCGCACCATCGTCGAACCGGCGGCGATGGCCTCGCGCCAATCTGCCGACATCCCGATCGAGAGCGTCCCGCCCCCGACCGCCCGTCCGACGTCGGCCGCGGTGCGGAACGCCTTCGCGATCTCCGCGCGGTCGCCGGTGTTGGGCCCGATCGCCATGATCCCGTCGACGATCAGTCCGTCGCCACGCAGCGCCTCGGCGAGCGCGCGCGCATCGCCGGGGGCGATGCCGAAGCGCTCGGCGGGCGACACGTTGACCTGCACCAGCACGTGCAACGATTTCCCGAGCGCGCGCGCCGCTTTGGCGAGCGCCGCTCCGGCTTCGAGCCGATCGACGCTCTCGACGACGTCGAAGGTCGCGACGATCGGCTTGGCTTTGTTCGTCTGCACGTGGCCGATGAAATGCTTGCGCACCGGGGGGAGACCGGCGTATTTGTCGCGCGCTTCTTGCAGGTAGTTTTCACCGACCGCGGTGATGCCTGCGTCGATCGCTTCGACGACCGCTTCCCTCGGTTGTCGCTTGGTGACCGCCAGGATCGTGACGGCACCGGGCTCTCGACCCGAATCGCGCGTGGCTTCTTCGATGTCGGATCGAAGCTGCATCACACGCTCGCGGATCGTCTTCGGAGAGCGGTCGCGCGCTCCGAGGTCGAGCTTCATGGACTGCGTTGTTCCGCTCGCGCGCGAACAATCCCCGCTGCTACGAGGTGGGCGCGTCCGCCGTGGGGTGCAGCGCGGGGGCCTGCGGATCTTGCCGCGTGTGGCGCCCGAGGCGGATGCTGTACCACAATCCGGCAAGGCCGATGACGATCATCGGCAGCGCGAGCAATTGACCGCCCGTGATCACGCCGAAGAACAGCAGCCCCGGCTCGCGCCAGATCTCGGCGACCGAACGGGTGACGCCGTAGAGGGTGAACCACGTCCATGCGACCACGCCGTCGGGCGGGCGGCGGCGGTAGAGCAGCAGCAAGATCGGCAGCACCGCGATGTCGAGCACGCACTCGAAGAGCTGCGAGGGATAGCGCGGGCCGTCGAAGTTCGGGAAGTTGATGCAGTACGGCCGGTCGGGATTACAGACGTTCCCCGGCAGCTCGTCGTTGATGAAGTTGACGATGCGGGTCAGCGCGATTCCGATCGGCAGCAGCACGACGACCTCGTCGGTGAGCACGAGGAACGGCAGTTGGCGGTGCTTGCGCAGGAAGAGGAACGTCGCGACGATCACGCCGACCAGGCCGCCGTGGAAGGCCATCCCGCCGTTCCAGATCGCAATGAAGTTGATCGGGTGCGCCAGGTAGTCGGCCAGGTTGTGGCGCGTCAAGATGTCGGCGATGTCGAACAGGGTGCGCCCGCCGATGATTACGCCGGCCAGCGCGTAGATCAGGAAGTCTTGGATCTGCTCGGAGGTCAGCCCGAGGCGGTAGCGCCCGGCCGGGCGCGCCATCCAGAGGTACACGCAGACGAACCCCGCCAGGTACGAGAGGCCGTACCAATGGACGGAGAGCGGACCAAGCCGCAGGGCGATCGGATCGATGTTCGGGTAGGTGAACCAGTGCTGCACGACCCGACCTATTCACGCCCCGCAGGCCGCGCCCATCTTCCGGCGGCCGCCTGAATCAGGGGGCGACGGCGACCCCTACGATGCTCCCGAACTCGACGCCGCTCTGCGCGATCGTCGCCGGCGTGACGTTGCCGTTGGCCTGGTTGTTGAAGACGAGGATGCCCGTGCCGCTGGGGACGTAGAGGTCGTTGGCGTCGATCGCCAGCGGCGCGGCGGGCGCCGAGAGGCCGGCGTTGGCGCCCGCAACGATCGTCGCGGGCGAAGTCGAGAACGACGTGCCCGACGGCTTGAATCCGAGGATCCCGGCCGTTCCGAGCGCCTGACAGTACACGTAGAGGGTCCCGTTCGGGGCGACGGCGACGCCGCTCGGATAGCCGTAGCCCGCCATCGAGAACGTCGCTGCGACCGTCGTCGACGACGCGTTGTAGATGTAGATGTCGCTGTGGCCTTGGGCGTTGTCGCTCACGTAGAGACGGTTGCCGCTATCGACGGCGATTTGGTACGGCGAAGACCCCGAGGGCAAGTTGATCGTCAGGATCGGAGCGACGTTCCCCGACGATTGACCGAGCGGCTTGTAGACGGTCACCGTGCCGTTCCCGCACGTGTTGAGCACGTAGAGGTTGCGGTACGAATCGGTCGCGATGCTCGAGGGCGAACAGAGGCCGGTGTTGTTGCCGCTCAACGTTTGCGCGGCGTACTGATAGCCGTTGTACGGGAACGACGCATAGGTCGTGACGGAGTTCGCGGTCGCGTTGGCGACGTAGGAGGTTCCACTCGAATCGAAGGTGACGGCGGTCGCTCCGGTGCCGGTCGTCTGCAGGATCTGGTTGCCGTAGAGCCCGCCGCCGCCGTAGGGCGTGAACAGCCCGCCGCCGCCGGCGGAGTAGTACACCTGGCCGGCGCGCGCCCCGGAGGCCTCCCGGTCGGCCGTGATGCCGTTGTAGGGCGGATTCACACCCGACGTCGTCGCTTTGAACGTAGCGGTGTACGGCCCCGAGCTGAAGCTGTTGAATATGGCGGTAGGCATAGCCGCGATCAAAGCCTCAGTGCTGTTGTACGTCGTTTCCAAGTAGTAGTTGCTCGCCGACTCCGCGATGCCGCGCGAGGCGCCATACGCGATGTTATATTGATACGAGTACTGGGCAGCTGCGGACTGATCGCCGATCTGATAGGCGTAGACCAACGCGCAATCGTAGCCGCCGCTGCAGTATCCGGATAGCGAGGGATATTCTTGGCCGTCGACGAGCAAGAGTGCGGCGTCGCTCTGATCGACGACGATGCCGACGTTCGTCTTCCCGGCCTGATCGGTCGCGAACGTCGTCGTCGCTCCTCCGCCCTGCGGGTATTCGATCACGCCGGTCCCCGGCACGAAGGCGAAGATGTTTCCGGTCGCATCGACGGAGATCGACGTCGGCCCGTTCGCCGATAATCCATGGGACGAGCCGTAGAACTCGAGGGACGGCGCCGGCGAGCCCCCGAGGGTGGCCGGCGAAAAGGCCAATATCGAGCCGCCGGAGACGCCGTGCGCGTTGCCGGCGTCGGCCACGTAGAGGACGCCGCCCGGCCCGACGGCGAGTGCAACCGGGCTCGTCAAGTGGGTCGCGGTGCCGGTGATCACGCCCGAGAGCGTCGCCAGCGCCGGGTTGCTCGCGTCGATGTGAAACACGTCGATCGCCGGCGTGCCCGTGACGATCGCGTAGATCGTGCCGGTGCCGCTCGAGTCCATGGCGATCGACCCGATCGCGGGGACGTTGACGGGTTGGGTGGTCATCGTCACGGCCGAGGTTGCGGCGTTGGCCGGGATGCCGACGAGGTCGGCGCCCGCGGTGCCGAAACTGTCGAGCGCGATCAACCGGCCCGACGAGGTGCCGGGGACCGTCACGCTGCCCGAGCCGCTCCCCGTGCTGTTGATGATGCTGGCCACGGCCCCGGTGGTGCCGGTCGCCGAGGCTTGCACTTGGTACGTCGTCGTCAGCGCCGCGCCGCTGTAGTTGACCGTCACCGTCGATTGGGCCGGCGAATTCAGGGTCACCGACGGCGCCGCGCTCCCGCCGGCCAGTTGCACCGAGAACATCGAACCGTTCGCACCGACCGTGATCGGGTTGGTGTACGGTTCCTTCGCCGTCCCGGTGATGATGTTGTTGTCCGCGTCGAGCGCCGTCACGTACACGGTCGTGCTCGACGCGACTCCCGAGGTGAAGACGACCGTCGAGGGCGTGACCTGCAGCGATGCTACCTGGCCGCCGAGCGTGAACGTGAGCGTCTGCGTCGTGTTCGCAACGATCGTCGCCTGGGTCGTCGTCTGACCGAGGACGTTGGCCGTAACGGGGATCGTCGTGCCCGAGGGCGTCCGATCGTACACGACGACCGTGAACGCGTCGTTGCCGACCGGGGCGCTCACGGTCACCGTGCAATCCCGCGAACCGTCGCCGTTGCTGGTGCACACGCTGCCGGCATCGGTCGAGATGTCGTAGACCGTCGTCGTTCCGCTGCCGCTCGGCGCGAGCACCGAAGCGACCGTGATCGCGAGGCCCGCGGCGCTCGGCGAGATCGTCGCGGGGTTGCGGCTCGCCTGTGCGGTCGCCCGCGCCGGGACATGCATCTTCACTTGCATCGGGGCGCGGGCGGCGGCGGCCGGCGCGGCACTCGGCGCGACCGCCGGCGTCAGGGACGTGGCGCTGCGCCCCCCGCTGCAGGCAGCCAGGAAAATCAAAGCGATCGCGGCCACGTAGGAGCGCAGCCCGAGGGTGGACGGACGCATGCTGAGGCGGTTCTACATGAAGATGGAGGCGTGGCCCTCTTGTTCGCTTGCCTTGTCTACGTCGCGCGCGAGGCTCGACACCCGGTGGACCGCGCCGGCATGCCTTGCGGGCGTCGTCGTCGGCGCGAAGTGTGACGGCGCCCACGCGACGGCAAGCGGCCGCGGAACACCGCGCCGGCTTGCGTGGTAGAATGAGGCGCTGATGCCGCTCAACGTCGCTACCGCCTTCCTCGCCGGGCTCGTCTCCTTCGTTTCGCCGTGCGTCCTGCCACTGATCCCGGCGTACCTGTGCTTTCTCACCGGCTCGAGCCTCGAGGAGCTGAAGGTGCAGCGCGACGCCGCCACCCGCCGCCGCGTGCTCGCGCACGCGCTCGCGTTCATCGCCGGGTTCACCGCGATCTTCATGCTGATCGGGCTCTCGGCGAGCGCCGTCGGGTCGGCATTCGCCGAACAGAAGATGCTGATCGCGCGGATCGGCGGCGCGGTGATCCTGGTGCTCGGGCTCAACATGCTCGGCGTCTTCAAGATCCCGTTCCTGATGATGGACAAGCGGGTGCGCGTCCAGAGCGCGAACCGCTCGCTCGCCGCGTCGTTCATGGTCGGCATCGGATTCGCCGCCGGCTGGTCGCCGTGCATCGGGCCGATCCTCTCCGGGATCATCCTGCTCGCCTCGCAGGAGCACGTCGCTCAGGCTGCGTTCCTGCTGTTCGTCTACTCGATGGGGCTCGCGGTCCCGTTCTTCGTCACCGCCGCGGCGATCGTGCCGGCGCTCTCGGCCCTCAACCGGATCAAGCGCTTTTTGCCGGCGATCGAAGCCGGCGCCGGGGCGGTGCTGGTGGCCGCCGGCATCGTGCTGATCACCGGCTCCTTCACCCGCATCGCGGGACTCTTCTACCAATTCGTGAAACCGCCGAGCCTATGACCCTGTGGCTGACGGCGCTGGCCGTTCTCGTGCTCGACCAGCTCAGCAAACACTACGTCGCGACGACGTTCATGCCGGGCGAGAGCCGCATCGCGATCCCGCACGTCCTGTGGTGGACGTACGTGCAGAACACGCACGGCGCGTTCGGGCTCTTCGGCGACTCGGCGTGGCTCCTGATCGCGATGGCGCTGGGGGTGCTGGCGATCTTCTGGTTCGCCTTCCGCGATCTGGCGGCGCGGTCGCTCTGGGTGCGGATCGCGTTCGGGGCGATCGTCGGGGGCGCGGCGGGGAACATCCTCGACCGGTTGCAGCACCACTTCGTCGTCGACTTCATCGATCTGCGCTGGTGGCCGGTGTTCAACGTCGCCGACTCGTGCATCACCGTCGGCGTGTGCGTGCTCGTGCTCGGCACGTTCGCGCGCGATGCGGCGAACAAACGGGTCGCCGCCGACGCGCACGCGGCGACGCCGAACCCGACGTCCACGCCATAGCACGCTACGTCGCCGGCGCGGACGACGCCGGGCAGCGCACCGACGTCGTCGTCGCGCGCGTCGCCGGCGCGCCGCGCTCGATCGTCGCCGACGCGATCAAAGGCGGGCGCGTGCACGTCAACGGGGTCGCCGTCAAACCGAGCACGCCGCTCGAAGACGGCGACGACGTCGAGTTCGAACTGCGCCTCCGGCCGCCGCTGGTCGTGCTGCCCGAAGCGATTCCGCTGGCGATCGCGTACGAGGACGACGACCTGCTCGTCGTCGACAAACCGGCCGGCATGGTCACGCATCCGGCGCACGGTTCGCGCGGCGGCACGCTCGTCAACGCCCTGCTCGCGCACACCGGCCCGCTCCCGGGAGAAGCGACCCGTGGCGGACTCGTGCACCGGCTCGACCGCGACACCTCGGGGCTGCTGGTCGTCGCCAAGACCGCCGAGTCGTTGTCGGCGCTCGGGAAAGCGATGCAGCGGCGCTTCATAAAGCGCGAGTACCGTGGGATCGTCGCCGGCCGCCCGGAGGCTGACGAGGGGACGATCGAGGGTCCGATCGGCCGCGATCCGCAGCACCGCCTGCGCTACGCGATTCGCGATGACGGAAAGCCGGCGGTCACGCACTTCGCCATGCGCGAGCGCTTGAGCGGCGCGACCGAACTGACGTTCCGCCTCGAGACGGGGCGGACGCACCAGATTCGCGTGCACGTCGCCGCGATGCACCACCCGCTGCTCAACGATCCCGTGTACGGCCGCTCCGACCCGCGTGTCCGCGTGCCCGGACAAGCACTGCACGCGTGGCGGCTGGCCTTCCGCCATCCGCGCACGCGCGAAGAGCTCGCCTTCGAGGCGGCGCCGCCGCCCGACTACGAAGCGACGCTGGAGGCCCTGCGCCGGTGACGAACGGCGGGCACTTCACGCTGCACGCGACCGACGGCGCGGCGCGGCGCGGCACGCTCGCGCTCGCGCACGGCCGCATCGAAACGCCGGCCTTCATGCCGGTCGGCACCGCGGCTACGGTCAAGGGCCTCACCCCCGACGACTTGCGCGCCGTCGAAGCGCAGATCGTGCTCGCCAATACGTACCACCTCTGGTTGCGGCCGGGCGGCGAAACGATTGCCGCGCTCGGCGGGCTGCACCGCTTCATGGCGTGGGACCGTCCGATCCTCACCGACAGCGGGGGCTTCCAGGTATTCAGTCTGGAGAGCCGGCGCGATCTCGACGACGACGGGGTCACGTTCCGTTCGCACGTCGACGGCAGCGCGCAGCGGTTCACTCCCGAGAGCGTGGTCGCGTTTCAAGAACGGCTCGGCGTCGATGTCGCGATGGCCCTCGACGTGTGCGTGAAGTTGCCCGCGCCGCGCGAGGCGGTCGCGTCGTCGGTGCGCCGCACCGGTGCGTGGGCGCGGCGCAGCGCGGCCGCGCGCAGCAGCGCGCAGACGCTGCTGTTCGGGATCGTGCAGGGTGGTCTCGACGAGAGCCTGCGCGCGGCCAGCGCGGCCGAACTCGTGGCGCTCGATCTGCCGGGCTACGCGATCGGCGGATTGTCGGTCGGCGAATCCCGCGAAGACATGGTGCGCCTGGCACGGTTCACCGCGGCCCAGCTGCCCGCCGGCCGGCCGCGCTATTTGATGGGCGTGGGAACGGTCGCCGATCTGATGCACGGAGTCGACGCCGGGATCGACATGTTCGATTGCGTCTATCCGACGCGCTGCGGGCGCCACGGGCGCGCCTTGACGTCGGAAGGCGAACGCAATCTGCTCAACGCCGCTTTCACGCGCGACGAGCGGCCGCTCGACCCGGCATGCGACTGCGCGGTGTGCGCGACGTACGAACGCGGCTACCTCGCGCACCTGTTCCGCGCGAAAGAAAGTCTCGGGCCGCGACTTTTGTCGTACCACAATCTGCGCGTGCTGTTGCGCCTGATGGATGGGGCGCGAAAATCGATCGCCGCCGGAACCTGGAATTCTTTCCGCGACGGCGTACTAGCAACGACGTGAGACGGCTGTACGTCGGTGGACTCCCGCTTAACGCGGTCAAAGCGGATGTCGTAAAGCTCTTCCGCCAATTCGGCGCGCGCGACGAGAATACGGTCTTGCCGCGTGACCGCAGGACGCGCCGCAAGAAGGGCGTCGCTTACATCGAGCTCGAGAGCGACGGCGCGTGCGACGCGGCGATCGCGACGTTCGACGGCTTCGAAATCGACGGCAAGGCCTTGACCGTGTGCCGGGCGGAGGACCGTCCGGTCAAGGCACTGCGCAAGCCGCCGCGCCGATGAAGACGACGCTCACCCGCGCGGACGTCGCCGCCCAGTTCAACCGCACCTCGCATCTCTACGCGCAGAGCCGCACGCACGCGAAGGGCGCCGACCTCGACTTGCTGGTGGCAATGCTCGATCCACGCCCGACGTGGCGCGTGCTCGACGTCGCGACCGGAGCCGGCAACACCGCCGCCGCGATCGCGCCGTTCGTGCGCGCGGTCGTCGCCGCCGACATCGCCGAGAACATGCTGGCGCGCACGCGCGAACTGTTCGCGAAGCGCGGCATCACGAACGCGACGACCCGGCTGATGCCGGGCGAAGCCCTCGACGTGCCCGACGGCTCGTTCGACGGCGTCGTGTGCCGCATCGCGGCGCACCACTTCCTCGACGTGCCGGGCTTCCTGCGCGAAGTCGCCCGCGTGCTGCGGCCCGGCGGTATCTTCGCGATCGAGGACAATTCCTCGCCCGACGACCCGGCAGCGGCGGCATATCGCAATCGTTTCGAAGCGGTGCGCGACCCGTCGCACGTGCACAACGCAACGCCATCGGAGTGGCTTGCGTGGATCGCCGCGGCCGGCCTGTCGGTCGAGCGCGTCGAACGCTACGCGCTCGTGCGCGACGTCGAAGACTGGCTGGGCCGCTCTGCGATCGACGGCGCGCAGCGCGCCGCCGTGCACCGCGCGTTCCTCGAGGCCGGCGCCGACGACAAAGCCGCGCTCGATATCGTCGAACGCGATGGCCGCGCCGTCAGCTATCGCGACGACAAGATCTTGATCGCCGCCCGCAAGCCGCGCCGCTGACGTCCGCCCTTCATAGTCTGCACTTCCCGGTTCCGGGCGGCGCGTCCGGTATCGCGGTCAACGGCGTCGTTCGCGGTGGCGGCGTCGCACACACCGCGACGGCGGCGCGACCGAAATACGCGGCAGCCCCCAACGTGCGGAACGCACCGATTTGCGACGAACGCGGGTCGTCGCTGCCGAATAACGTATAGTCGGCGACGGTGCCGAGCGCATCGAAGTACATGAACCCGATCACATTCGGATAGGACGGCAGTTCGGCTCCCGCATTCGGCAAGAACGACACTTGATTGGCGGCGCCGCTGGAGCCGTTGGTCGGGGAGAGGCTTTCGCCCGTTTCTCCGATGAGGATCGGCCAAGGCTTCCCGTGCGAACCGCCGGTGGCCGAATTCAATTCGCGGTAAAGCGTGGCGAACGTGTATTGCGGGCCCGAAGCGTTCTGCCAGAACGTCGCGGGTTGACCGGCTTTGTCGTAGACGTCGATCCCCGCGATTTCCGCGATGTTGGAGGACGGGTTCGGGCCTGGAAAATACCCACTCAACGCATGCCCGACCGTCGACCCGTTGTTGACGTCGGCATTCGGATTCCAAACGAACGTCACGTTGGTCGCGCCGGCTGCAGCGAAGAGCGTGACGACGTGGTTCCAAGCGCGTTCGAACGCGCCCGGGTCGAAGTACGCGCCGTCGGGACTGGGGTCGCCACCGAGGGTATCGTTGCAGGCGGAGCGGCCGTTGCTCGACTTCGGCAGATTCATTTCCCAGAGGTAGCGGATGAACATCGGACGATGATAGGCGGCGATAGCAGTGGCTGCGGCGGAAATCTGCGCGTCGTACTTGCCGCCGGCGATGTCGAAATTCGAGGCCCCGCCGGCGGGGAGCCCCTGCGTATTTTTCCCGATATAGCAGTTCCACGACTCGACCGGTATGCGGCCGAAACTCCAGTCCGCCAACTCGTCGGCAGTGACGAGAGGCCCCAAGAAACTCCGATAGTGCATGTGCAGCGCGAAGCGGCGGCCGATCAGCGATTCGAGAGCCTCGGTCTGGCACTCTTGCGTCGTGAGGCCTGCCGGCGGCGCGGTGCATGACGGCCCCGGCGACGGCGAGTTCGGGTTGACGAAGGCGCCGAAATAGATCGGCCCGGCCGTCGCCGTCGCGGCCTGCGATACATCCGTCGCGCGAAGCTGCTCGGATTCGCCGTTGAACGACGGCGTCTGCGGCAGCACCTGGCTCACCGTCCCGTTGTGCTGCGAGCACGCCGGGACGGCGATCAAAGCACATGCCAGAACCACCCATGCCATAAGGGGACAGCGCATCGAACGAACCGACCTCGATCTCACCGGGAAGCGGCGCAGTTCTTCTTGCAGTCCGTCTTCCCTATCACAAGCATCGTTTCTTAACAATTCTTGAGGGAGGGGCACGGCCATCGGGCGATTTTCCGCCCTGGTTGCGAAGGCCGCAGCAGCGGGTCACGCACCGCGCATCGTGGGGCTCGATCTGACCGGCAGCGAACGGCGCGCGTCGGGCTGGGCGCTGCTCGACGGCGCGCGCCTGACGACACTGCGCTTGAAGTCGGACGCGGAATTGATCGCGCAGACCGTCGCGACGAATCCGGCGCTGATTTCCATCGACGCGCCGCTGACGCTTCCCGGCGCGAAACAAAGCCTCGACGAGTGCGCCGGCCTTCCGATCTACCGGGCATGCGAGCTCGCGCTGCGGCGGCGAGGCATCGGCGTCTATTGGTGCCTATTGCCGTCGATGCGCGCCTTGACGCTGCGCGGCATCGCGCTCGCACGTGCGTTCACCGCAGCGGGCATCGAGACGATCGAAGCGTATCCGGGCGGTGCGCAAGACGTGTTGGGCATCGCGCGCAAGCGCACGAGCGTCGAGGGCTTGCGCCGCGGACTCCATCGCGCCGGCTTGCGCGGCGCGTTCGCGCGTCAACGCACCTCGCACGACGAACTCGACGCCGCGACGGCGGCGCTCGTCGGCCTCTTCTATCTCGCGGGCGAGTACGAGCGCATCGGCGACGTCGACGAGGGCACGATCGTCATGCCGTGCCCTCGAGCGCCCGCGTGACCGCCGCGCAGTCGGCGCAGAGCGCCGGGTGTTCGGGGTCGGCGCCGAGCTCGCGATACTTCCAGCACCGCGCGCACTTCTCGCCGCTCGCCGGCTCGACGGTCGCGGCCGGATTGCCGTCGTGCGCGAGTTCGAGCGAGCGCACTTGCGAGACGATCAGCGCCTCGCGCAGGTTGTCGCCGAGCGCCCGCATCGCGTCGAGCTGCGCGCGCGGAACGCGCACGTGCGCGGCCGCGGCCAAATCGCGGGCGACGTCGCCGGCGGCCGCGACCTGCGTGCGCAACGCCTTGAGGGTCTCCCACTCGGCGAGCGCCTCCTCATCGACTGACGCCGCGCGGAAACGCGAGGTCGAACACGCTCTCGCGATCCGCGCGCAACGCCTCGGGCACGTGCTGCCACGTTTCTTCGGCCGTGAAGGAAAGGACCGGAGCCAGCAACGCCGCGAGCGAGGTGAGGATCGCGTACGCGGCGCTCTGCGCGCTGCGCCGGCGCGCGGAGTCGCGCGCTTCGGTGTAGAGCGGCTCTTTGAGCGCATCGACGTAGAATCGCGAAAGGTCCTCGGTGTCGAAGGCGACCAGCGCCAAATACGCCTCGTGGAGGCGGTACGCACGGTAGTGTTCGACGACCGCGCGCCGCGAGCGACGCGGTAGCGTTGAGTGCCAGCCGGTCGAACGGGGCCATCGCTTCGGGCGCCACGAGCGCGGCCGGCGTGAGGTCTTCGATCACGCCGAGCAGCCAGCGCAGCCGGTTGCGAAAATTGCGATAGACGTTCCCGACGTTCTCGAGCAGGTTGACGCCCAGCCGCACGTCGGCCGTATATTCGACCGAGCACACCCACAAGCGCAGCACGTCGGCGCCGTACTTCTCCATCGCGTCGACCGCGCCGATGTAGTTGCCGGCCGACTTGTGCATCGCGCGACCGTCGGCGTCGACGACCCAGCCGGTCGACACGACCTGCTTGTACGGGGCTGCGCCCTTGGTTGCGACCGCGAGGATCAGCGGGCTGCGGAACCAGCCTCGGTACTGATCGCTGCCCTCGAGCACCGCGTCCGAGGGCCACGGGATGCCGTCGCGTCCGAGCACCGCGCGATTCGACACCCCGGATTCGAACCAGATGTCGACGATGTTCATCTCTTTGCGGAATTCGGTGCCGCCGCACTGCGCGCAGCGGAATCCCTCGGGCAGAAACGCGCTGACCGGCTCCGTCCACCACGTGTTGGCGCCGCGTTCGCCGAAGATCGCGGCCGTCTTGCGCGCGACGCCCGCATCGAGCACCGACGTTCCGCACGCCGTGCAATCGACGGCCGGGATCGGCGTGCCCCACGTCCGCTGCCGCGAGACGCACCACTCGGGATGGTTCTCGATCATCTGCCGCATCCGCGTCTCGCCCCACGGCGGGATCCAGCCGACGCGCGGCACCTCCGCGACCACCCGCTCGCGCAAGCCGTTGCGGTCCATCCCGATGAACCACTGCTGGGTCGCACGGTAGATCACCGGATTCTTGCAGCGCCAGCAGTGCGGATACGAATGTTCGTACGCTGCGTCGTGCCACAACACGCCGGCGCGCGCGAGGTCTTCGACGATCTTCGGGTTCGCGTCGAATACGACGAGCCCGGCATACGGCCCGGCATCGGCGGTGAACCGGCCTTCGTCGTCGACCGGCGAGAGCGTCGGCAACCCGAAGCGCTGCCCGGTGGCGAAGTCGTCGGGGCCGTGCCCCGGCGCGGTCGTCACCGCACCACTGCCGGTGTCCAGCTCGACGTAGTCGGCGACCACGAGTTCGACGTCGAAGGGCAGGAACGGATGGCGCAAATGTCCGCCCAGCAATGCCGCGCCGGGCACCGACGCGATGCTTTCCCACTCGGCGCCACCCGGACGCGCGAACACGTCGGCGGCCAGCGCGGTCGCGACGACGATCAGCTGCGAGACGCCCTCGCGCCGCACGCGATAGAGCCCTACTCAGCCTCGGCGTTGAAGGCGACGCCGACGACGCCCGGCAGCGACCACGGGGTCGTCGTCCAGCACACGACCGAGAGCCGTTCGGGCGTTTCGACGTCGCTCGCGCCGAAGCGCATGAGCACGTCTTCCTTCTGCGCCTGCGTAGCCGGAAAGTGCACGTAGATCTGCGCCGACGTGCGGTCCTTGTACTCGATCTCCGCTTCGGCCAGCGCCGTCTCGTCGTACAGGCACCACAGCGTGGGGCGCAGGTTCTTGTACATCTGGTCGCGCTCGGCCAAGTCGGCGAGGGTGGCGACGATCGTCTCTTCGTACGACGGGTCGATCGTGCGATAGGGCCGGTCGTAGTGGCCGAACACGCCCATGCGCAGCATCGTCGCGCGCTGCTTGTCGAGCCAGAACAGCGCGCGGTCGCGGCACTTCTCGCGCAGCTCGATCGGATCGACGTGATGAAAGTCGAGTTTGAGGTGGCGCAGGGTCTCGAGTTCGATCGGCAGCCCGTGCATGTCCCAACCCGGGATGAAGTCGGCCCACTCGCCGTCGAGCAGATGGATCTTGACGAACGCGTCCTTGAGGAAGCGGTTGAGGAAGTGACCCATGTGCAGCTCGCCGTTGGCGTACGGCGGGCCGTCGTGCAAGATCCAGGGGCGCCCGTTCGCATGGTTGCGCTCGAGCCGCTTGCGATACGTGTCGTGCTGCTTCCACCACTCGACCATCGCCGGTTCGCGCTTGGGCAATTCGGCCCGCATCGGAAACGCGGTCTTGGGCAGATTGAGGGTCTTGCGATAATCGCGCTTCGCCGGCGCCGCCGTATCGGTCACGCGGGTTCGCGCCGTCAAACCGGCGAGGGCGGCGGCTTGGGCGGCGGCGGCCGCTTCTTGCGTGCGCTCGAAGCGCACGAGCCGCTGCGCGGCGGTGAAATTACGCCAACTCATCGTTCCCAAATAGGCTCCCAACACGACGTACCAGCCGAATTGCCACGTGCGCGTCGAACCGAGCATCGCCGCGCCGGCCGCCACCAGTACGGCCGCGAAGCCGGCGCCGACGAGCGCGCTCGTGGCGGTCGCGCTTGCACGCCGCTTCGTCCAATGCCACAGCAGCGCCCGCAGCACGCGCCCGCCGTCCATCGGAAAGGCCGGCACGAGATTGAACAGCGCGAGCACCGCGTTGGCGATCGCGACGTACGACGCGACCAGCCCCGCAGCGGCGACGAACGTCGCATCGCCCAACGCATCGAACCCGAACATCACGCCGGCGGCGGCGGCCGCCACGAGGCCGCTCATCGCCGGACCGGCGAGTGCGATCGCGATCTCGGCGCGCGGCGACGGCGGTTCGCACTCGAGCGTCGCGACCCCGCCGAAGAGGAACAGCGTGATCCCGCGCGTGCGCACGCCGAACCGGCGCGCGACCAGGGCGTGCGCGAACTCGTGCACGAGCACGCTCGCAAACAACAGCAGCGCGCAAAGCCCGCCGAGCGCGAGCGACACGACGCGCGGCACGCCGTCGATGGTCGAAGCGATCGACCACGTCACCAAAGCGTACACGACGACCCAAGAAGGATGGACGCCCAGCTCGATATTGTAGAGCCGGCCGACGGAGAGTGCGCTGACCATTGAGAAACGCAACTCTTCTCGCGTACGCCGAGCGCGCCTGCCGTCACGTCGAGCGCTTCGGCCGCTCAAGGTCGAGCGAGCAAGGACTCTGCGGCGTCGAAGCTGCGCCGCGCCAAGATCCTCTGCTCGGCGGCTCCCTCGCGGAGCAGCGCCGCGAGCGCGTCGTGCTCGTTCCACAGGCGGTCGACGAGCGCCGCGGTCTGCGGCTCCGCCGCGTCGCGGCGCGCCGTCTTGGGCTCGAAAAGCGGCGCGAGCGGATAACGCAGGTCGGCGGTCAGCGAGCTGACCTTCGGGTCGTACGGAATCGCGAGGAACGGCACCCCGAACCGCGCCGCGAAGATCACCGCGTGCAGGCGCATCCCGATCACCGCGCGGGCCGCACCGATCACCTGCGCCGCTTCGGCCGGGGTGCACGAGGGAAGCAGCGTCGGCGCGGTTCGGCAGCGCCGGATCACCTGCGTCGACGCCTCGGCGTCGGCGGCGCCGCCCAGCGGCAAGAAGGCGACCAGCGCGCCGTACTCCCCCGCCAGCCGGTCGACCGCGGCCGCCAAGGTCGCGATCCCGTTCTCGAATCCGGGCGACCGCCGGACCGACACGATGACGTAGGGCGCACCCGGGTCGAGCCCCTGCGCACCGAAGTCGTACGGCTCGGCCGGAGCGTCGACGAGGAACACCGGGTCGGCGGCGCGCTCGACCGGGACGCGCGGTAACAGCCGGCGCAGCAGCGCGAAGGAACGCTCGTCGCGCACGGTCGCGGAGCTGACCCCACCGCACCACCAACGCACGATCGCGCGCCCGCGCAGGTCGAGCGGGCCGATCGACTGCGCGAAGATCATCGCCGGCTTCTTCGCCCGCACGGCGCGCCGCAGGATCTCGCAGTAGTAGACCAAGCTGCGCGTGCTGGTCGCGTTCTGCAGCAGGCCGCCCCCGCCGGAGAGCACCGCGTCGGCGCGGGCGATCGCGGCGCGGACCAGCCGCGCGTCCATGCGCGGCGTCGCCTCGACCCCGTAGGTCGCGGCGGTGGCCGCCGGATCGGCGCTGAGCACGTCGATCGCGCACCCCGGCAGACGCGCCCGAAGCTGCGCGACGATCACGCCCAGCAGCGCCTCGTCGCCGAGGTTGCCGAACCCGTAGTATCCCGAGAGCAAAAAGCGCGGGCTGCCCGTCACGTGCGCCGCGCCAGATTCAGCCGGCGGCGACGGGGGTTCGGGCCGGCGGCGGTCCGGGGGGCACGGCGGGCACCGGTGCGCGCCGCACCGCCCGGTAGACGGCGATCGCGACGATCCCCAGGACCGCGCCGATCACCAGGCCGTTGACCAGGCGCAGGACCGAGACGTCGAGCGCCGTGTGCAGGTGCGAGAAGGTGTCGACGACGTCGCCCAGCCCAACCCCGATGCCCAGCGCCACCAGCCACCCGAACGTCTTGACGTCCGAACGCAGCAAGGTGGGCAATAGCATCAGCAGCGGAAATCCGAGCACGAACTCCTTGAACCGCGGGCGTACGCTGAGCCACGTCGTCAGATGGGCGCGCAGCGCCAGCTCGAGGTTCGACGGCGCGATGTCGCTCTGGTTGCCGCTGCGGCTCACGATCAGGACGGCCGCCGCGATCAGGACGATGCCGAGCAAGAGCTGATAGAGCCGGACGGGCGAGGCGAACGCCCCGCGCGCTTCGCCCGCGGCCGTGCCGAATCGTCCATTCGTCAAATAGGCGGCGAGCACGAGCAGGGGCGGCATCACGAGCACCGCCTTGACCCCGGAGAAGCGGTCGATCTCTTCCATCGTCAGCGGCGTGCTCAGCAGGCCGATGACGACCAGCGCCCCTCCGAGCGTTACCCCGACCGCGATCGCGACCGTGCGCAGGCCGGCGACGACCGCCCCGCCGAACCCGCCCCCGGCGCGCTCGCGAAACGCGGGCGCGATCGCGAACGCGGCGGCGACCGGGAAGAGCAGTGCGCCGGTCAGCGCGACCAGCTTGCGCGCGAGCATGTCGTGATGCACCGCGAACCCGGCCGCCATCAGCACCAGGTCGAGCGCGAACGCCGCGGCCGCGATCGGAAGGCTGCTGATGCCGTAGAGGTCGAGCAGCAGCAAGAACACCGCCGGCACCGCGAGCGAGATGACGAAGAGCACGAGCGCCGGGACGTGCCACGGCGGGACCGGCGTGGCGCGCCCCAGTTTGAAGCCCTCGGCCAGCAGCCCCGCGCGCAGTTGCTTGACGAGCTCGACGTTGGTCTTGAAGAGCGAACGGCCGTCCCATTCGTGCAAGAAGGGCCGCAAGTACACGACCCGGATGTTGCGCTCTCGCACGCCCAGGAGATAGCGCTGGATCAGGGTCTGCGGGTCGAGCTTGTCCTGTTCGGCCTTCGCGATCGCCTGAACGCGCGTCGTCTGGCCCGGGATCCCCTTGGCAAGCTCCTCGGTGCCCTTCTGCGCGAGGCTTTCGTCGTAGACTTCGATCGCGCCGAAATTGAGCTTCGTCGCCTTGAACGCATCGGCGGTCGCATCGACGTCGTCGGGAAAGCCGAGCACCTGATTGCGCAGCCCGAAGAAGATCACGGTGCTGACCGGGCGCTCGCGCGCGACCTGGGCGAAGATCGCCGCGATCCCCCACGGCTTCACCCGCTCGTCGTTCTGAATGCGCGGCACGAGAAACAGGTGCAGCCGCCGCGAGAGCGCGACCTGATCGGCCGGCAGGCCGAGGGCCAGCGAGCTGAAGTAGTCGGGGTCGGTGCGCACCGCGATCAGATACGGGAGCCGGTTGCGCAGCACGGTGACCGACGAGCGGCCCAAGTGGATCGGAAGCGACCACAGGTAGCGCAGGTAGGTCGGCTTGTCGTAGACGCTGAGGTACACTTCGTTCGGCGACACGCGGTGGGTGGCGACGAGCGCGGCCAGCGACGGGTCGGCGACGGGGGTCAGCCGGGCTTGCTCGAGCAGGCTGGGCCCGGTGATCGCGAGCGCGTCGCCGTTGGCGCCGACGTTCGCGCCGAGCTCTTCCTGCACCGCGAACGACGTCAAGCCCGCCCGCCGCAGTTCGATCAGGAAGGTCGCGGGGTTGTAGTTGTAGGCGCGCGCGAGCGACAGGAAGTCGGTCGCGTCCATCACGATCTCGACGCGCCGGCTCTCGGCTTCGTAGACGTGGCGCTTGTAGGCGACGGCGAGCGCCGCGAGCAGCGCGACGGCGATGACGGCGACGAGAACCCAGCGATACCTCATTGATGCGCCGTGATTCGCTCTACGAAGGCGGCAATCCGCGCGTTGACCTCGGCCGGGCGGTCGAGCTGCAAGTAGTGTCCGCCCGGAATCGCCTCGTAGGAAAACGCCGCTCCCAGCCGCGCCGACAGCACCGCGATCTCGTGCGCGTAGCGCTTCGTCGGCCGGCCCGCCTGCAGGAGGACCGTCGGAATCGCGATCTCCTCGCTGAAGTCGCGCTTGGGAAAGCGCGGCGTCCCTTCGAACGCTTCGCGGATGACCCCCCGATAGACCAGCGGCACCTGGCGGCTCTGATCGGCCCAGGCGCGCTCCATCGCCGCCCGGTCGGCGAACATCCGCTCGAAGACCGTGCGGGTCACGGCGCGGCCCAGCCGGCCGTTGCGCCGGTACGAGGCCATGAACGGCTCGAGCGCGGCCCGCACCGGCAGGTCGATCGCGCCCCCGGCGAACGGGCCGATGCGCCGCACCGCCAGCGGATCGATCAGGAAGAGTCCTGCGACCGCTCCACCCATCTCGCACGCGAGCGCCAACCCCAACAGGCCGCCGATCGAATGCCCGACGATGATCACCGGCGAGCGCTCCGCGCCCACCGCGTAGGCCAACGCCTCACCCGCATCCTGATAGAAATCGCCGAGACCCACGTCGGGCTGCGGCGGCGCTCCGCCATGCCCGCGGCATTCCCAGACGTAACACCGCACGCGCTCGCCGAAGGCCTCGAGCTGCGGCCGCCACGACCAGGCCGCGCCACCCATCCCGTGGAGGAAGAGCAGCGCGTTGGGGCTCGGCGGCCCGCTCTGATGAAGCACGCTGCCCGAGTCGAGCAGCACCGGCTGCGCGGAAGCGCCTTGACGCACGAGCGCGGGGTTCGGTATACTGCGCGCACATCACTGCCCCAGCACCACGACTCTGTTTCTCCGGCGACGGCCACGCGCAAGCCCAGGCCGCAAACTCACCGCCGGCACACAAGGAGCATCATGGCTGACTTTCGTTTCGACACGGCACTGCTGCACGCCGGACACAGCGGCGATCCCACGACCAAAGCGCGTGCCGTCCCGATCTACCAGACGACGTCGTACAACTTCGACGACACCGGACATGCCGCGCGCCTGTTCGCGCTGCAAGAGTTCGGCAACATCTACACCCGCATCATGAACCCGACGACCGACGTGTTCGAGCAGCGGATCACCGCGCTCGAAGGCGGCGTCGGGGCCCTCGGGGTCGCGAGCGGACAAGCCGCCAACATCTACTCGATCCTCAACATCGCGCGCGCCGGCGACCACATCGTCAGTTCGGCGTCGCTGTACGGCGGCACGTACAGCGCCTTCGTGCACACGGTTCCCAAGCTCGGCATCACGGTGACGCTCGTCGATCCGTCCGATCCGGCGAACTTCGAACGCGCGATCAAACCGAACACGAAAGCGATTTTCGCCGAGACGATCGGCAACCCGCGCATCGACGTGCTCGACTTCGAGCCGATCGCCGAAGTCGCGCATCGCAACGGGATCCCGCTGATCGTCGACAACACGCTGGCCACGCCGTTCCTGTGCCGGCCGTTCGAGTGGGGCGCCGACATCGTCACCCACTCGGCGACGAAGTTCATCGGCGGCCACGGCACCTCGATCGGCGGCATCATCGTCGATAGCGGCAAGTTCGACTGGGCCGCGTCGGGCAAGTTCCCCGACCTCGTCGAGCCCGACCCGTCGTATCACGGCGTCAGCTACACGGCGGCGGTCGGCCCGCTGGCCTACATCATCAAAGCGCGCGTCCAGTTGCTGCGCGACATCGGCGCGGCGCTCTCGCCGTTCAACTCGTGGCTGTTCGTGCAGGGGCTCGAGACCTTGAGCCTGCGCATGGAGCGGCACTCGCAGAACGCGCTGCGGGTGGCCACGCATCTGCGCGATCACGCCGACGTTGCGTGGGTGTCGTACCCCGGACTGGCAGACGACCGCGCGCACGCTCGTGCCGGCAAGTACCTGCCCAAAGGCGCGGGCGCGATCTTGACCTTCGGGATCAAGGGCGGCGTCGACGCGGCGAAGACCTTCATCGACGCGCTCGAGATCTTCTCGCTGCTCGCCAACGTCGGCGACGCGAAGTCGCTCGTCATCCATCCGGCCACGACGACCCACCAGCAGCTCACCGCGGCCGAGCAGATCGACAGCGGCGTTACCGAGGACATGGTGCGCTTCTCGGTGGGCCTCGAAGACGCCGACGATCTGATCGCCGACATCGATCAGGCGTTGGCGAAAGCGCGCGAAGCAACGCGCGCAGCTGCGCTCACGAATTGATCGAGCGCACCGTCGAGATCGGTTCGCTCGCGCTCGCGAGCGGACCGGTGCTCGAGCGGGTGGAGCAACGGGTCACGATCGACGGCACACCCGCTTCTGACGGCAGTAACGTCGTGCTGGTCGCGCACGCGCTGACCGGCAACAGTCATCCCGAAGATTGGTGGGCCGGCCTCGTCGGTCCAGGATGCTTGTTCGATCCCGCGCGCTGGGCGATCGTTTCGGTCAACACGCTCGGCAGCTGCTACGGTTCGACCGGCCCGGCCTCGCCGGCGCCCGACGGCCGGCCGTACGGCTCGCGCTTTCCGCTCGTGGCGGTCAGCGACATCGTCGACGCGCAGGCGCGCGCACTCGACGTGCTGGGCATCGAGCGCATCGCGGTCGCGATCGGCGGCTCGCTCGGCGGAATGCAGGCGCTCGATTGGGGCTTGCGCTACTCGGCGCGGGTCGACGAAGCGATCGTCGTCGGTGCCTTCGACGCGATCTCGGCGATGGGCATCGCGCTCAACACGGTCGCGCGCGAAGCGATTTTCAATGATCCCAACTTCAACGGCGGCGACTACTACGCCGCGCAACCGCCCGGCCTCGGCTTGGCGCTGGCGCGCAAGATCGCGATGCTGTCGTACAAGTCGGACGAGCTCTTCGAAGAACGCTTCAGCAACAAGGTCGATCGCAAAGGCGGAGATCCGTTTCGCAACAAGGGCGACAAGTTCGACGTCGAAGGCTATCTCGACGTGCAGGGAGACCGCTTCGTTGCCCGCATGGACGCGAACGCGTACCTCGTGCTGACGCGCGCGATGGACATGTTCGATGCGCGGCGTTATCCGCTCGACGGCGTGCGCACCGCGTTTGCGTTCGTCGGCATCGACAGCGACTGGCTGTTCCCGGCACCCTACGTGCGGCGCGCGGCAGAACGGTTGGCGCGCGCCGGCCTACGCGCCGACTACCTCGAGATGCACACGGGTCACGGCCACGACGCGTTCTTGGCGGAGACGACGGCGCTCGCATCGCTCTTGACGCCTTGGATGGCCGCACGGCGCTCGCCGGCGCCGCGCGTACCGTGAGAAACAGGAAGGCTCGCCGTAAGGCGAGCCTTCTGCCGTCGCGTAGTGAGTTTCCTCACTACCGGGTGTGGGCGACGTCGTAAAGCGCACGATCGTTGCGCTGCCCACTGCCCGGCGACTCTTCTTCGATTATAGCCGCACTCCTCGACGTTTACAAGAAAGTTACACGCCGCGGGTTTCCCAGCGTGGAGCGCGCTTTTCGACGAACGCACTCATGCCCTCTTGTGCATCGTGCGCGAGTGCGTTCATGCTCATGACCTCTTTGGCGTACGCGTAGGCTTTCTGCTGGTCCAAGTCGATCTGCGCGTAGAACGCTGCCTTGCCCAGCCCCACGACGAACGCACTCGCATGCGCGACTTTTCCCGCGAGTTCCATCGTCTCGGCCGCGAGCGCGTCGGGCTCGACCACGCGGTTGACCAAGCCCCAGTCGAGCGCCGTTCGCGCGTCGATGAACTCGCCTGTCAACAGCATTTCCATCGCGCGCTTGCGCCCGACGCTGCGCGTCAGGGCGACCATCGGCGTGGTGCAGAACAGTCCGATCTTCACGCCCGGCGTGGCGAACTTGGCCTGGGTCGAAGCGACTGCGAGGTCGCACGTCGCGACGAGTTGCGCCCCGGCTGCGGTCGCGATGCCGGCGACCTCGGCGATCACCGGTTGGGGAATGGTCTGGATCTTTTGCATCAGGGTCACGCACACGTCGAACACGTTCCGGTACTCGACGACGTCGCGGTCGAGCATCTCGCGCAGGTCGTGTCCGGCGCTGAACACCGGGCCGACCCCGCGCAAGACGACGACCCGGTCGGTACGGTCGGCCGCAACCCCGTCGAGGGCCGCGATCAACTCGCCCATCACCTCGAGCGAGAGCGCGTTGCGCTTGTCGGGCCGGTTGAGCGTGATGACGGCGACGCCGTCGTGGCTCTCCCGCAGCAGATACCGGAACTGACGGGTCTCGAGCATGGCTATCCCCCCATTCCCGGGCGCAAGGCAACGTTATGAAAATTTATTCCATGGCTCTTGCAATTGGCCAAATAAACAACTATCATAAGCTTACTGATGGGCCAAACGGCCAAAGACAGGAGAATAACGACAATGACTTTCGACCAATGGATTGACGCCGTTGACGCCCAGCTTCATGGGCGCCTGGGCGCGGCGGTGAAAACCACCGAGCTGTCCTGGGATTCCGCCATGTGGGTGTACGGCCGCGATACGGCGGTCGCCTCCGTGGATGACAACGAGAAGACGGCCACCGTCTCCTTCGAGAACGGCGAGAAGCTCTCGTTCGGTCTGACTGCCCCGGAAGCTGCCAGCGCGATGATCGCCGGCAAGCTCTCCGCCAACCAGTAGACCAAGCGCCCTCGGAATCCGACGCAAAAAAGCGGGCGGCGCCCTAAGCGCCGCCCGCTTTCTTTCAGGACCAGGCAGCGAGGGGCTGCTTTGGCCCAGGGCTAGGCGCGGGCGGCCGCAGTGTACGGATGGAGTACATAAGGCCGCCCGCAACGACGCCCTGGGCCAAAGCAGCCCCTCGCTCAGCGGTCGTAGGCTAGGCGGAAGGTGGCGTACATATACGGGTAGCCGCGGCGGTACCAGTTTCGGAAGCTGCGCCGCACGAAGTGCCGCGAAGTGACCGGCGAGGCGCCCTTGATCACGAAATGCTCGCCGTCGAAGAAGTCGGCGGAGTACAGCGGATACGAGGCCATCGGCGCAAAGCCCGGAAACGGTGCGAAGGGCGTCGACGTCCACTCCCAGCCGTTGCCGACCAGGTCGAAGACGCCCCAGGCGCTCGCGCCGGCGGGATACGAGCCGGCCGGCTCCGGGTCGAAACGGCGCAGGTCGAAATTTCCGCGCGTGGGACCCGCGTCCGCCGTTCCCCACGGCTGCGCGCGCTCTTCGCCCGCCGGCGTGCCGTACGCGGCCCGGTGGTACTCCGCCTCGGTCATGAGTCGCGCGCCCGACCAGGCCGCAAACTGCGCCGCCTGGTCGTTCGAGCAGTAGACGGGCCATGAGGCCGGGAGCGGGATGACGCCGCCGAGCACCCGGAGCCCCCATGCGCCGTCACGTTCCACCCAGAACGGCGGCACCGGGCCGCCGGCATCGACGAATGCACGATATCGCTCATTGGTGACATCGTAGACGTCGACGCCGAACGCTCCGACGGCGACCTGGGTTTCTTCGAACTCGTTGTCCCATCCGAAGGCGATCCCGTCGCGCCGGGCCCCCAGGGTGGCGGTCCCGGCCGCGATCGCGACGGGTTCGCGCGGCGGCGGCATCACGTCGCGCACCTCCGGCAGCGGCGCGCGATTGCCTCCCTCCGGCAGTTGATGCACGATATAGAGCAGCGTCTCGTGATGCATCTCCTCGTGCTCGAGGATATTGTAGGCGGCCTGCGCTCGCACGAGATTGGGCACGCCGGGATCGTCGAGCTTGGCATGCAGCAGCGCGTCGATCACGGCTTCGTCGCAGCGCCGGGCGAAGTCCGCCACCGCCTCGAGCGACGGCCACGCTTTGCGCCGGTGCTCCTCGGCGGCCGCCAGCGAATCGGGATCGATGCCGCGATTGAACAAGTCTTCGAGCGGCCGGTCGATCGACGGACGGCGCAGCGCGTCGCGCACGAGCGTCAGGAACGAAAACGCCGGCAGATGGCCCACGTAGAACACGAATGGGTGGCGCAACGGAATCGGTGCTTCGTAGAAGCCGGCGGGATCGATCAGCCCGAATATCGAGGCCGAGCGAGCACGGTTGGCGTTATACCAAGCCACCAGCCCAGCCCGGTCGAGCGGCGTCGGGATCGTTGCAGCAAGTTCTGAGATCACGCCCGGATACTTCGCGACGGTGGGCGGATTCGCCCCGCACGAGCAGCCGTCCGGTGGCGGTTCAGAACGACATGTACAGCCCCAAGCCGTACACCATCGCGCCGCCCAAGCCCACGAAGCCGCCCGGATAGACGATGTACGATTCGCCCGCCGGATGGAACACGTACTGCAAGCCGGGGCGGATCGTCAACCAGTTGGTGACAGTCGCGCCGTAATTCAACTCGAGCGCCGTCTCTTGCACGTTCAGCGGCACAGCATATCCGGCTTGCTGCAGCGACATCTCGAGCGCGCGCATGCGCGGATTGAGTTCGATGTAGTCGAAGCCGAAGCCGATCGTATCTTGTTCGCGCCCGGGAAACGTCCCGCGCCGCACGATGCCCGCATCGGCGAAGTTGCTCATCAACGCGGTTTGCGGATCGCCGTACTCGTAGGCGACGAACATCGCGGTCCCCATCTTGCCGGGCTTGGCGCTGCCCTGCAGCAACGCGTCGGCGAGGAACCATCCGCCGCTGCGGCCGCGGTAGGTCGTCGTCGGCAGCACCGCGTTGGCCGGATTCGAGGGCGGGATGTAATTCGCGACGTTCGCTTGCGCGGTGCGGACGCTCGAGGTGTCGTAGTAGCCGCCGATGCGCACGTTGCCGCGTTCGCCGCCGTCCTTGTCGTGAAACGTCACCCCGGTTTCGAACGGAAACATCGCGCCGGTGCTGCCGTAGAATCCGAGGTTGAAGCCTTGACCGCGCGCAGCGTACGTCGGATTGACTTGATACACGCCGCTCTCGACGTAGAACGCATTCGACGGAATCGCCTTGACGCGCACGCCCCATTCCGACGAGGGGTAGTAACCGTAACCGGAGTTGTTCGGCGCGCCGAGGGGGGTGCCGCAGATCGCGTTGCTCTGAAAGAAGCAGTAGAGATTCGCGCCCCAGTACTGCGACGCGGCGGCGAAGTCGTTCTGCATGATCACGCGGCCGGCGACGACGTTGATGCGCTTGTCGTCGAGCGGCTGTTCGTAGGCGAGCTCGGTCAGGCGCGACGTCAAACCGTCGCCGAAGATCTCTTGCACCGAGCCGATGTTGCCGATGGCGTTCGTGCTCAGGCCGCTACCCCAGCGCTGGGTGAAGATGAAGTGCAGGGTGCCGGCACTGCTCTTGGTCATCTTGCCGAAATCGAAGTCGAGCCCGAGTTGGAACTCGCTCGCGTACGCGCTCCCCTGCTGGAAACCGCCGTTCGCGTTGGCGGCGAATTCGCCGACGTACCGCCCGTATAACGACACGCCGTGGTCGAGCCATTTCTGCCGCGCCCCGCCCAGGTCGCCGAGCGCGCCGAAACTCGGGTTGGATCCAGCCTCCGCGCCCGGCGAGGCGGATGCCGCGGGCAGCGCTTGCGCCGGTGCGGTCGGGGCGGCGGCCGCCGGAGACGGCCCGGCAGCGGCGACCTGCGCGCCCGCCCGGCCGCTGGCGGCGGCCCAAACGATCAGGAGCGCACACCAGACGATGCGGCGTGCCATGCAAGATGTCGAACGGCGTGGGAACAGCACGCCCGCGGTTTCGCGGCAGCGGGTGCTTGCTCCGTGTCGGTTGCATGGAGGCAATTCACACTGGTCGCATGCAACCGGGCACGAGGGCCTCGGGGACGGCGCGGAGCACCTTGCGGCTGCGCATCCCTCTCCCTTCGGAGGAACAGGCTTTGAAACGGATCACGCTCGGTCTCGTCGCGGCGCTCGCGTTCTGCTTCGCGGCACCGCCGCTGCACGCGCAGACGATCGTCGACCAGTGGACCGGCATTGCCGTGCCTACGCCGCCGCCGCTCAAGCCGGTGGCCGTCGATGCGAAGACGACGGCCCTCTTGATGCTCGACTTCATGAAGCAAAACTGCGGCGTACGGCAGCGCTGCCTCGCGACCGTCCCGAACGTGAAAAAGCTGTTGGCCGCCGCGCGCTCCAAAGGGATGCCGGTCATCTACAGCATCATCGCCAACACGACGACCGCCGACATCTTGCCCGACCTCGCCATCGGCCCGAGCGAGCCGTGGGTGCAGAGCGGGCCGAACAAATTCTTGAACACGAATCTGGACAAGCTGCTCGCCGACCGCGGCATCAAAACCGTCATCGTCACCGGGACCTCGGCCAACGGCGCGGTGCTCTACACGGGCAGCCAGGCCGCGTTCATGGGGATGAATGTCGTCGTGCCGGTCGACGGCATGTCGAACGAAACGGCGTTCCCCGAGCTCTACACCGCGTGGAACTTCGCCAATGCGCCGACCGTCGCCGCGCGCACGACGTTGACCAAGCTCGATTCGATCAGCTTTTAGGACGTGGATTGGCTTCGCGCCGCTCTCACGATAGGCCCGGCCACGCCGAAGTGATGCCCTACGGAGGATTGGGCCCTTGGACGACTTGGACGAACCCCGCCGGGCGGATGTACCGGGCGAACGCCGCGCGGATCTGCGCCGCGCTCAGCTTCGCGTAGACCGTCGCGGCATGATGCGTTTCGTCGAGCGGGAGGCCCAAGAGCGAATAGCGCGCGAACGACGCTGCGATCGCATCTTCGCTCGACTCTTGCAGCGGCAGCTGTCGCAGCAAGATCGCCTTGGCCTGCTCGAGCTCGCCGGCAGTCACGTCGGTCGTCTGCATCGCGCGCAGGTCGCGCTCGACGATGGCGCGCGCCTTGGCGACGTTGGGCGGGTCGCACCCGTACGTCACCTGGTACGTGGCGCGCGTGCGGCCCGCCGAGAGCGTGTTGTTGACCGTGTACACCAAGCCCGCGACTTGCCGCAGATCGTGGAAGAGCCGCGTCGCGTAGAAGCCGCCGCCCAGGACGTGATCGCCCAGTTCGAGCGCATAATAGGCTGGCTCCAAACGGGAGACGCCCACGGTTTCGGTCAGCGACGTTTCGTCTTGCACGCGGCTCGCGTTGGGAACGACCGCGGCCGATGGTTTGTTGGGCGGAACCTTCGGTAAGCTGACGTTGGGCTTGGGCCCGTTTGCGGTCCAGCCGCCGAAGTATTTCTCGATCGTCGTACGCGCATCGGCCGGCGTGACGTTCCCGATCACGACGACCGTCGTCATGTCGGGGCGGTACACGGTGGCGAACTGCTTCTGCACGTCGTCCAGCGAGAGCCCTGAAACGCTCGCCGCCGTCGCCTCGCGCCGCTCCGGATCGCCTTCGGGATAGAGCGCGTCGGTGACGGTGCGGCGTGCGATGTACAGCGGGCTCTTCTGCTGAGCGGCGACGACGAGCGCGTCTTGCTGTTGCACCAAAGCGAACGCCGAGGCAGGCAGCGCGGGGTGCAACTCGTTGTCGGCGAGCAACTGCACGCCGCGGTCGAAACTCGCCCTCAACACTTGCAGCCTGAAGTTCGTGCCGGCCGACTCTTGCGCGGCGATGTCGTCGAGCGCTTTTTGGAACGCGACGCGGTCGAGCGAGGTCGTGCCGTACTCGAACAGCCGCGCGAGCACTTCTTCGGCACCGTCCTTGCCGGGCGGGGTCTGGATGCCGTCCTGATGCCGGATCGAGCCGTAGACGGTCACGGTATCGCTCGTGCTCTCGGGTTGCACGATGAGGCGCAGGCCGTTGGGCAAGGTCGTATCGGTGGGGGAGAGGGTGGAATTGGGCACCTCGACCTGCGCGAGCTTGGCGGCGGCCCACGACGGCAACGTGACCGGTTTGGTCGGCTCCGATGTCGTCACTTCGCCCCCGCCGAAGCCCTGCGAGGCTACGGCGTTGCCCGACGGTTTGGGGACCAAGTCGCACGTGACGCCGTTGGCCGGGTCGAGCACCTTCTGCGCCACCCGGTCGACGTCGGCGACGGTGACCGCTGCGATCGCCGCCACGTCTTCGTCCGGCGACCGGCGGCCTTCGGTCAACGCTTGCGACCACGTGCTGGCGAGTTCTTGGATCGAGTTGCGCGCGAACTGCGCCTGCGCGATCTCGCTGCGCTTGGCGGCCTCCACCAAGTCGGCGGGCACGCCGTTCTTGACGTAGTCGGTGACGACGCCGGCGACCGTCGCATCGAAGACCTTCGGATCGCTTCCGGGCGCCAAGGCGCCGTAGACGAAGCCGAGGCCGGCTTTGGGATGCGCCAGCGCGAACTGCGCTCCGGCCTGGAGTGCTTTGCCGGCGGGGCCGAGCGCGTAGATGTTCCCGCGCTGGCTTCCGAGCACGTCGAAGAGGACTTCCGTCGCCGCGTAATCCGGATCGTCGGTCCCCGGCGTGCGATACGCCGTGACCGTCAGCGCGTACGGCAGGTCGCTATCGAGCGTGAACGACTCGCTCTTGACGGGCTGCAGTTGCACTTGCGGCCGCGCCGGCACGGGATGCGCGGGGATCGAGCCGTACAACGACGTCACGCTCGCCAGCGCCTTCTGCGGATCGACGTCGCCCGCGATGACGAGGATCGCGTTGTTGGGCGCGTACCAGTCGCGATAGAACGACTTCAGCATCGCGCCGGTCGTCGCTTGGAACGACTCGCGCGTGCCGAGCGCGTCGTGCGCGTACGGCGTGCCGGCGAAGAGGTCGGCGAAGAGCCGGGTCAGCGCATTGTAGATGGGAAAGCTCAAGTCCTGCGCGACTTCCTGCTCGATCGCGCCGCGCTCTTTGTCCCACTCGGCTTGCGAATCGACGATGTCGCGCATGCACGCCGCATCGGCGTGGAGTTCGACGTCGAGATACGCGGACGGGACCGTGGTGAAGAATTGGGTGACGGTCTGCTGCGTGTCGGCGTTGCCGTACCCGCCGAGCTGCGCGAAGATCGCGGCCGTCTGATCGGCGGTCATGCCCGCGCAGCCGCGGAACGCCATGTGCTCTTGCGCGTGCGCCATCCCGGGAAAGCCGTCGGGCGTTTCGTCGGCACCGACGAGATAGTTGTCGTACACCGAGACGGCCGGCGCGAGCGGATCGCGCACGATGACGACCCGCAACCCGTTGGCCAGGGTCGCGCGGGTGACGTTCGCGTCGGCGTGAGCGCTCGCGGCCGCCGGCGCGGGCGTCTGCGCGGGCGCGACCGCCGGCGCACAGAGCGCGACGACGGCGGCCGCGGCGACGGCGCAACGGAAGATGGTGGGCACGGTCATCGGCACTGCAAACACCCGTATTCGACTCGCAAGCGGAAGACGAACGTGGGCGATGACGGGCTCGAACCGCCGACATCCTCGGTGTAAACGAGGCGCTCTCCCAGCTGAGCTAATCGCCCTGGCGTCCATCCCGCGCGTTCGTGAGGGCCGCAGGCTCACCCTGGCGGGACCATCTCGAACACCGCCTGGTAGATGTCGTCGAGCGGCAGATGCTGGTGCCACGGGTCGATGATGTCGTGGTGCAGCCCGTCGGTGCGCAGGCGGTGCTCGACGATCGTGGCCCCGCGATCGCGGAAGCGGTCGAACAAGGCGATCGCCGCGGCGTTGCTGACGACGGGATCGCGCCAATTGAGCAGCAGGCCGAGCGTGCGGGCGGCGGGGGCCCGCGCGACGGAGTCGCGCAGCAATTCCTCGCGCACCTCGAGCAACGCGGCGAGCGCCCCTTGCGGGAAGCCCGGGTACGCGTGGGGCGGGGTCCGCGGGTTACGTTCTTTGGCGAACGGGTCCCACCAATGAAACCGGTCGCGGTCGATCCCGGCCATCAGGCGCAACACGCGGTGCACCGGCGGCGGAACGCCGTTGATGCCGACGAACGGCGCGATCCCGATCGCGCTGGAAAGTTCGACGCGCATCGCGGCCCACAGCGCGAGCAGACCCCCGAACGAGAGCCCCAACACGTGCACCGAGCGACCGAACTCGGTGGCCAGAGCGATCGCTTCGAGGGTCGCGACCTTCAGCTCGGCGGCCGTGAGCTGCGCCAGTTCGCGCGTGAGCCGGTCGCGAAAGCCGTGCCGCGGAAGGCGCGGAATCAGCACGGTGTCGCCGGCCGCCGAGAACCGTTCCGCGAGGCGGACGAACTGCTCCGGCGAGTTGGTGAGCCCGTGAAAGAACACGATGACGCGCGCGGTCCGCACCCCGTGGTCGAAGAGCCGCGAATAGCCCGTCGGGGCGATACGGGCGTCGGCTTCTTCGCGCGCGCGAAGCTCCGCAAAGCGCGTCGCCCCGTCGTAGAAACTCACCGGCCCGCCATTCCAGGCGCGCAACGGGTGCGCCTCGCGCCCGGCGAGAACCGCTCGCGTCGTGAACCAACGCGCTGCGGTCGCGGTGATCATGACGGTCCTCGCGCTTTTCACGCTCGTGGCCGCGATCGACCGGCTCCCGGTTTCGGGAAGCCTGCCGATCGACGTCTCGCACATCGGGTCCTGCGGCGTGAGCGTGACGGCGGCCGACCGCGGCATTGCGAAGGCCGGCCTGCGCCCCGGCGACACGATCGAATACCAGCGGATGCCGGCCGCAGAACGCGGCGCCTTCCTGCTCGGGACCATCGCCGATACCGACGTCTTCTCGCTGCCGGTGCTGCGCGACGGGAGGCTGATTACGGTCAACGTCACCGCGACGCCGTGGTCGGCGCCGCAGCGCCGCGACGCGACCCTGTTGATCGCGATCGCAATCGCGTGGACGTTCTTCGGCGTGATCGCGCTCTGGTTCGGGCGCGATGCGGCTTCGCAGTACGTCGGCATCTTCCTGACCCTGATCACGATCGCGGCGTACGCCGCGGTGCCGGTGGGACAGTCGCCGCTCGGCGACGTCGCGTTCGCCGTCGTCTCGGCCTTCGACGTGCTGGCCTTCGTCGCGCTCTACTTGCTGACCGAGCAGCTCGCCGGCCCGGAGATGCCCCTGCGCACGCTCCTGCGCGCGATCGTCGGCGTGGCGGCAGCGGTCGGCACGCTGATCGGCCTCGCGCAGGAGTGGTCGGTGCTGGGCGCCGGATGCCGCCTGATCTACGCCGACAACGTGGAGCTCGCGTGCGACTTCACGGGCACGGCGTGCGCGCTGCTGGGCATGGCGTTCGCCGTGTTCGGCAGCGATCCGGAACGCCGCCAGCGCGCGCGATGGATCTTCTGGTCGAGCGTGGTCGGCCTGGGGGGCGTGTTCTACGCGCTGTTCGCAGCCGTCGGCCACTTCCCCGATCCCGCGAACGGCTATTCGGCTTTCTTGCTGCTCGCGTTGCCGATCGGGTACGTGATCGCGACCGTACGCGACCGTACCTTCGACGTCGAATTCGTCGCCAATCGGGCGATCGTGTACGCGGTGATGATCGTCGGGCTGGTCTCGATCTTCGTCGCCTTGAAGGGCGCGATCGCGCGCTACGTCAGCGGGCTCGGGGGCCTCGCGAGCACGTTCCTCGACCTGGGCGTCAGCATCGGCGTCGCGCTCTCGCTGCGCACGCTCGAGTCGCGCATCCAGAAAGGCGTCGAACGGACGCTGTTTCGCCGGAAGTACGACGCGCTGAGCGCCCTCGAACAGCTGGGCGCGCAGGCGTCGTACTACGAACGCGACGACGTCCTGCTGGCAAGCGTGGCGGCCGCGATCCGCACCCAGTTCCAAGCGCAGTGGGTGACCGTGTACGTGCGCGGCGGCACCACCTACGTGCCGCTCGCGCAGGAAGGGCTCGCGCCGGCCGAACCGCTCGACGCCGACGATCCCGCGCTGGTGAAGCTGCGCGCGACGGGCGAGCTGCTCGATCTCGACGCGATGCACAGCCGGATCGCGGCCGACGGCGTCGTCGTGCCGCTGACCGTCGGCGGACGGCTCCTCGGCGCGATCGCCTGCGGCCCGCGCCACGACTTCGAGGTGTACGATCCCGACGAGCGTGCCGCGCTCACCGCGCTGGGCGTGCACGTGGGGGTCGCGCTGTTCGCGCTCGCCGACCGCGCGCGCGAACGGTTCGTCGGACAGGTCGCGTCGGGATCGTTGGCCGGACACGACGCGCGCGTGGAAGCGAGGCGGCTCATGAAAATGGCCTTCGAGGCCGAACCGGTCAACCTGGAGAGCTGAGGGCCGAGAGGGGAACATCCCGCGCCCGTGGGACGTTGCTGCACCATGATGCGACACGTCTTTGGTTCGCTGCTGTTTTGTTGTGCCGTCTCACTCGCTGCTTGCGGCGGCAGCGGCGGGGTCAACATTCCGCCGAATGCGGCGCCCACGCAAGCCCCGCCGTTGAGCCTTCTGCCGGTCAACAACGCGGCGACGTCGTCACTGGCGACGGGCGCAAGCGTGACGGTCGACACGTCGCTCTTTCCCCCGACCCAAGTGAGCGTCGCCCACGATCCGGCGGCGCTCGAAACGCCGGCCGCGCCCCAGTGGGGCGTGGCGAGCGGCGTCCTCAGCGTCACCTTCGCGCAGCCGTTCGCCGCGGCCAGTCCTTCGTCGCGTCAAGATTCCGCCACCACCGCGATGGTGCTGAGCATGCCGTTCCAGGCGGCGCAGAGCACCGCGATCGCGAGCGCCGACGCGCCGACGGTCGCGATATCCTACGCCGACGGGAGCGTCGAACGCGTGCTGCTGCAAGGCACGATCGACACCAATGCAGACACCGTGACGGTCAGCGTCCCCAAAGCGATCTTGGGCAATGCGACCGGGATCAAGCTCTATCTCTCGACCGACGGCGCGTCGACGCCGGTGATCCAGACGGGGCCGCGTTACTGGAACGGCAGTTCGTGGAGCACGACCGGCTCGATCAAGCCCGGGCTCAAAACGCTCGTGCTGATCCACGGCGTGTTCTCGAGCGTCGAAACGGCGTTCCCGTGCGCCGGCAGCATCGGCACCGCCGGCGGCTACCAGCAGATCCTCGGCTTCGATTACAACTGGACGCAGCCGCCGCAGACCGAAGGCCCGCTGTTCGCGAGCTTTCTCAATACGATCCTGGGCTCGGGCGTGGCGAGTATCGACGTCGAGGGGCACAGCTACGGCACGCTGATCACGCTGCAAGCGGTGCCGAGCGTCGCCAAGTCGGTGAAGAACGTCGTGCTGCTCGACGGGCCGCTGCCCTTCGAAGGCACGCCGCTCGCAAAGAGCTGGCTGATGCGCACGATCCTGGGCATCGTCGCGAAGTACACGATCGGCACGCCGAGCGAGATCGACGCCGCCTTCAAGAGCGGCATGGTCGCATCGACCGGCACCAACAGCCCCGAATTGATCTCGATCCAGTCGGCGATCTCCGCGATCCCCTATCCCAAGCCGAACTTCTTCGCGACCGGCGGCACCGTCGAGTATCCTGAAGAAGCGTACTTCTATCCTGTCCTCTACTGGTACATCACCTATCCGTGGGACGGCGTGGTCGAGACGATCGCCTCACTGAGCAAAGACATCCCATCGCTGACCGGGCAGACGTTCCCGCTCCAGCACACGCAGATCGAATGCAGTCCGAGCGTGATCCAGTGGGTCGGGCAGAACGTGAATCCGGGCTAGCCGCGCTACGTCCCGACGAACTCGCCGTTCTTGACGATCAGCAGATGCGCTTCGCGCGAACCTTTGTGATCGGTTTTGCTGAAGCTGCGCGGCTTTCCGACCGGGACGGCATACGCAAAGCCCTTGTCGCGGCCGGCGACGTAAGCTTGGAGGGTCTCCAGCGCGGCGATGACCTTGAGGGAGTCGAGGTCGCGCCCTGCGAGGCGTAAGCCCTCCGCAAAATCGTAGAAGTCGGCGTAACTCGCTACCGAGAAGCCGTTAGGCGTGCCCTGTACCGGATTGGGATACATCTTGGCGAAGCGCACGCGCCAGGCGGCCATCGGCCCCGTCTTCTCATCGATGTACTGCGGCGCCGGCGTCCATAGCGCGTAAAGCCCTTCGGCCGCGCCGCCGGCGTTGGTCAGCAGTACGCTGTCGGCAAGCAGTCCGTCAGCGACCAATTTTGCCTTGACGCCACCGCGCCGCAGTTGTGGGATCAGCCGGCCGCCGTCGGCGGGCAAGCCGCAGAGATACACGGCGTCGGGGCTCGCGTCCTTGAGCGCGATCGTCTGGGCGGTAAAGTCGGTATCGCCCGACCGGAACCGCTGCACGCTCACGACCCGCAAGCCCGCACTTTCGACCAGTGGCTGCAAAAGCTTCAAACCGGCCTGGCACGCGGCCTCGTCACTCATCATGAACGCGACGGTCTTGGCGTTGAGCGTCTTGTTCAACGCGGTGACCGCGAACTGCGCCAAATCGGAGCGAACGACGGCGGTCCCGCTAAACACGTAAGGGCTGAACGTTTCGAGCACGCGCGGATCGGAGGCCACCGAGTCGTAGTAGATGATCTGCGATTGCTGCACGAGCGGAATGACCGGCGCCGTCGAGGTGCTGGTGCCGCCCGCGAAGATCGCGAAGACTTTGTCTTGGTCGATCAAGCGCCGCACCGCCGAGATGCCGCCTTCGGCGGTACCCGCGTCGTCTTCGTACACGATCTTGATCGTGCGCCCGTTGATTCCGCCGTGCGCGTTGATCTCGGCCACCGCCATGTCGAGCCCGGCTTTGAAGCCTTGTCCGATCGAACTGGCCGGCCCGGTCAGCGGCGTGTGCGTGCCGATCGCGATCTCGGTCGGCGTGACGCCTTGCACGTCGGCCGACGCTGCGCCGCCGCCGCCCAGCGCGAGCGCCGCGCAGAGTGCCGCCGCCGTCCAACGCCAAACTCGACCGTCTGATAGCACTCGCATCGGAGCCCTCCGTTCCCGACGTCGTCGCACGACCCGGACTTGCTTTCGGATCAGTATAATATATATTCTAGAATTTAGCGCGCGTCCCGGATGGGCATTCCTCCGCAAACGCCGCCAGAAAGTCGAGCGAGTCCATGGCCTCAACGACGCCTCGCCCAGCCGACCATTTAGTCATCGATCCGAGCGACTTCGCGCGCACCGGACCCGACACGGTCGCGGGTGCGTATATGCGTCGCTTCTGGCAACCGGTGGCGCTCCTCGACGATGTCGCGCCGGGACGGGCGAAGCCGATCCAGATCATGAGCGAATGGTTCACGCTCTACCGCGGCGCGACCGGAAAGCCGCACGTGGTCGGCTTTCGCTGCGCGCACCGCGGCACTCAGATGTCGACCGGCTGGGTCGAGGACGATTGTCTGCGCTGCTTCTATCACGGCTGGAAGTACGATGAACGTGGCCACTGCGTCGAACAACCGGCTGAGGAGCCGGGATTTGCGAGCAAAGTAACGATCCCCGCCTTTCCGACCCGCGAGTATCTCGGATTCGTGTTCGCGTATCTTGGAAATGGCGAGCCGCCCGAATTTCCGCGCGTCCCCGCGTTCGAACGAGCGGGCCATCTCGTTTCGTTCGCGGTCACGCGGCGAACGAACTATTTCAATCAAATCGAGAACAACCACGACCAGGTGCACATCAACTTCGCGCACGGGCGCTCCGAGTTTACCGTTTCGGGCATCAATCGCGAGATCCCCGAGCTGGGCGCCGAAGAGACCGCCTACGGCTTGCGCAAAAGTGCGCGCTATAGCGACGGAAAGGAACGCGTTTCGTACACTCTGATGCCGAACGCAGCGTTCACGACCGTCTTCGACACGGACGCGGGATGGATGCCGCATCTCACCTGGCGCGTGCCGCACGATGATGATTCGAACACGAGTTTCACCGTTGACCTCATCGAGCTCGAAGGCCGCGCGCTCAGGCGCTATCTGGAAGCAAAGCGCAACCGCGACGCTCTGCTCACGCAACTGCCGTCCGAGGACGATGTCGTCGAAGCGATTCTGCGCGGCGACCTGCACATCGACGAGGTCAGCGAGCGACGCCCGGATATCGTCTACATTCAAGACACGGTAGCCCTGCGGGCGCAACCCTCGATCGCCGAGCGCCCGCCCGACCGTCTCGGGCGCTCCGACGTGCAACTGATCGCGCTGCGCAAACTGTGGACGCGGGAATTGCGTGCATCCGCCGCCGGCGAGCCGACGAAGGCTTGGGACTGGACGCTCGAAATCGACGCCGCACACGGTGCATGAAGCGCTGCTGCTTCACGGCGCTACCGTCTTCGACGGGAACGGAGCGGTCACCGAGCGTGGAGCGGTCTTCGTCGTCGACGGACTGATCGCCGACACGGGCGACGCCGCGCGCCTCGGCGCGCACGCGCGCGACTCGCGGGTGAGAATCGTCGACTGCAGCGGGCTCACGTTGATGCCGGGGCTCGTCGACGCGCACGTCCATCTCGCGGGCGGCGACTACGCTCCCGGGCGCGAGCATGAATCTCTCGGGCTCGCCGCGATGCGAACCGCCGAGGCCGCGCGGCGCACGCTCGAGGCGGGCATCACGACGATCCGCGTCTGCGCGTCGCGCGCTTACCTCGACATCGATCTGCGCGACGCGAACGCCGCGGGCGCAGCTATCGGGCCCCGCACGATAGCCTGCGGGCGCGGAATCACGGCCCCGGGCGGTCATTACCATCACACATGCGTCGAGGCACGGGGAGAGCGCGCGCTGGAAGCGGCCGTCGGCGAGCATGTGGCGCGCGGCGCCGACACGATCAAGCTCATGCTCTCACCGAGCATGGCGGGCGACCCGGGCGCCATGCAGCAGGCGCAGTTCTCGCTCGACGAGACGGCCGCGGCGGTAGCCGCGGCGCATCGCGCGGGCAAGCCGGTCGCGAGCCATGCCACCGGCCTGGGCGGCATCCGCACGAGCATTGCGGCCGGTGTCGATTCCGTCGAGCATGGTTTCTTTCTCGACGAGGAGCAAGCCGCATGCATGGGCGAGCGCGGCGTATTTCTCGTTCCGACGTTTTCGCCCGCGCACTACTATCTCTCGTCGCCGGACGCGGACCCGGTGCGCGCGGCTCGTGCCCGCGAACTACTGCCGCGCCATCGCGAAGCGTTCTCGACGGCCCTCGCATACGGCGTGCCGATCGCCATGGGGTGCGACTGCGGCGCGCAGTCGGGCATGCCCAACGGGCGCAACGCGCTCGAAGTGGAACTGCTGGTCGCCAACGGAATGACCCCGATGGCCGCGCTGATCGCTGCGACCCGCGAGTCGGCCCGCCTGCTTCGCGTCGCAGGACGCGTCGGTACGATCGAACGCGGCAAAGTCGCCGACTTGATCGCCGTCGACGGCGATCCACTTTCCGACGTTCGCGCGCTGCAGGAAGGCGTCAGGCTGGTGCTCCAGAGCGGCGTCGTGCGGCGCGACGATCTGCAGCGGGCAGCATAGCGATGCCCGCCAAGCCCGCAAGGAGGAAGTCATGAGCGAACGACGCGTCATCACCCACCTCGAACCGAATCAGGCCCAGCACGCGCGGGCGTATTCGCCGGCCGTCCTCAGCCAAGGAGGCCGCGTCGTGTGGCTCGCCGGTCACTTGGCATACGCTGCCGAGGACGGCTCTTCACTACTGTATGATTTCGACGGTCAAACGCGGCGCACGTTCGCATTGATGGAGGCGACGTTGCAGCGCGCCGGTGGAAGCCTACGCGACATCGTGACGATGACGGTCTTTATCATCGATCCGAGACTAGGCGACCGCTTCTGCGAAATTCGCAAGGAGATCTACGGTGAGGGACCTTTTCCGGCGAGCGCGCTCCTGACCGCGGGCGCGTTCGGTCGTCCCGGCGTCATGATCGAGATCCAGAGCGTCGCCGTCTTGCCCTAATAAGGCGGCGCTTCGAGCTTTGCGGCGCGGGCGGCGATCGCGCGGTACATCACGTACGGAATGAGCGCGAACGCGACCAGGCCGAGCCACTCGCCGGGGGCCGCAAACCATCGGCCGACGATCGCGAACGGCGCTTCGTTGCCGGTGGCCACGATGACCGCCGCGAGCAGGACGCCCAAGAGACTCTCGCCGACGATGAAGCCCGAGACGAGCAGCGTGCCGAGCCGGCGCGCGGCTTGCGCGTTGGGCCGGCGGTCGGCGTAGCGCTGGTAGAGCGCGCCGGCGAACGCCCCGAAGACGACCGTCAACGTCGTCGCCATCGGCAGGTAGAGGCCCAAGCCGACGGCGAGCGGCGGAAGTTGGCGGCCACCGCGGCGCAAGAGTTCGTCGACGGCGACCGCCGCGATTCCGACGACTGCTCCGACACCGATCAGCGACCAGTCGAGCCGGCCGTCGATCACGCCTTTGGCGAGCAGCGTGATCAAGGTCGCCTGCGGCGCCGGTAGCGCGGAAGCGTGCGCGGCCGCGCCGACGCCGATCGGCGTGAAGCCGTAGGCCCGGTTGAGCAGGTCGAGGATCGGCGGGATGACCGACGCGCCGAAGACGACGCCGATCATCAGCGCAACTTGCTGCCGCCACGGCGTCGCGCCCACCAGTTGCCCGGTCTTGAGATCTTGGAGGTTGTCGTTGGAGATCGTCGCCACGCACAGCACGAAGGCGGTGATGTAGAGCGCGTAGGCGGTGACGGCGAGCATGCCGCCGGGCCGCACCGGGTGCACGATCGCGACCGCCATCACCGAGGCGCCGAGGACCGTCAGGATCGCGAGCCCCGACACCGGACTGTTCGACGAGCCGATCAGCCCGGCCATGTAACCGCACACGGCGGCGACGACGAGGCCGACGACGACGATGAACCCGAGCGCCGCCGCGACGAGCGCGAACACGAGCCGCCCCGGCGCTTCGGCGGAGACGATCGCGGTCAGCACCCACAACAGCGGCAGCAGCACCACGACCGAAATACCGGCCACGATCGGGAACGGCAAGTCACGCTCGCCGATCGGCACGGCATCGCCGTTCGCGCGCCGGCGCGATGCGCGCAGCGACGAGATCACCCCGCCGACCACCGGCGCGGCGAGCCGGCGCAGCGACCATATCGCAGCGACCCCGATCGTCCCCGCGCCGATGAAGCGCACGTTTTTACTCCACACCGCGACCGCGGCCGCGGCCGCCGGTCCGGCATGCGGATGCAACACTGCGAACAGCGGCGTCGCGATCCCCCACGCGAGGACGATCCCGGTCAACATCGCCGCCGCGACCGCGATGCCGACGAGGTGTCCCACGCCCAGCAGCGCGAGCGAGTACGAGAAGCTGACGCCGCTCAGCGCCGTGCCGATGCGAACGTAGCGCGCAAAACCGTCGGCGATCGCCTGGGTCGCCACCACCAGCGCAAGCCCGGCCGATGCGATCGAACCCCATACGACCGCGCTCAATCCCGCGCGGTTCTCCTCCGCCGCCGCGTCGTGCGGATCTTCGGAAGCGGCTCCGACGCGCAGGATCTCAGCGGCCGCTACCCCTTCGGGATAGGGCAAATCCGACTCGGTGACCATCGCGCGCCGCAGCGGCACGGAGTACATGACGCCGAGGATTCCGCCCAGGGCGCAGACCGCGAACGACGGCCCGTAGTCGAAGCCGCTCCACCATCCGATCATGATCAGCCCCGGCAGCACGAAGATCACCGCCGACAGCGTTCCGGCCGCCGAGGCGATCGTCTGGACGATGTTGTTCTCCCAGATCGTGCCGTTGCGCAGCGCGCGCAGCACGGCCATCGAAATGACCGCCGCCGGGATCGACGAGGCGAACGTCAACCCGACCTTCAGTCCTAAATAGACGTTTGCGGCCGTGAACACGAGCGTGATCGCCGCCCCGAGAAGGATCCCGCGCACGGTGAGCTCGGCGCGGCTGCGCCCGAGGTCTTTCGAACCCGACGACGATAGATTGGAACGCATCAATCCCACGGAGGCGGCGGCATCGTGCCCTATCCTTTCCCGGACGGCGCAGAAACCTTGCCCGAGCGCGCTCTGCTCGACGCGGCCCGGGCAGCACGCGCCCACGCGCACGCCCCCTACTCGCACTTCGCCGTCGGTGCGGCGCTCGAAGCGGCGGACGGCGCGATCGTCGCCGGCTGCAACGTCGAGAACGCATCGTACGGCCTCGCGATGTGCGCGGAACGCGTCGCGGCTTTCACCGCGGTCGCCCAAGGACGGCACGACTTCGTGCGCGTCGCCGTCGTGACCGCCGCCGAACGCCCCACGACCCCGTGCGGCGCATGCCGTCAGGTGCTGTGGGAGCTCTGCGGCGACATCGAGGTCGTGCTCGGCGACATGGAGCGCTGCACGGGGCGTTATCGCCTGCGCGAACTCCTGCCGGAAGCGTTCGACGCGGGCTCGTTGTGAACGCTTGACTCGCAGTTCGTACTGAGCATTTTCACACGAGCGAGTCGTCCGGAGCGAGCAGGGGACTCATTTCGTTTCCTCGATAAGCGTTTCGTCGGCGACGTCCGTTTCCGCGTCGGTCAGGAAGAATGGAGCAGCTGCTTTGCGTCTACTGGGCTTTTCATTGGGTGCGATCTTGGCGCTGAGCGCCTGCTCCGGAGGGACGAGCGGCGTCAACGTGCCGCCCGCTCCGGTGCCGACCGCCGGGCCGCAGCAAACGCAAGGAATGGACAGTGACTTCAGCGTCTCTGGGCGCTATCTGTACGAATCCGAGGCCCCTCTCGGATCGGTGACCGAGCGCGAGCAACACGCGAAAGACGGACGCATTGGGCCAAAAATTCTTCATCAAGGGCATGGTCTATTCACCTTCGCCGATCGGACAGACGACGTTCGATAGCCCGCTCAAGGACAGCAACGTCGCGATCTGGTCGCGCGACCTGCCGCTGATGCGCGCCATGGGCGTCAACGCGATCCACGTGTACAACGTGACGCCGCCCCCGTATGACACGCAATACAACGTCGGCGGGATCACGAATTTCCTCAACGCCGCCTGGAACGGCGGCGTCAACCCCGTCTACGTGATCATGAGCGTGTACTTCACCCCCGACGTGCTCGTCAATGCGAGCGGCGGGGTCAACACGAATTCGGTCAACTCGCTGGCGCAACAGTATCACGACCTCGACGCGAAGTACGCGGCGTATCCGGCCGTCATGGGGACCGCGATCAGCAACGAACTCGGCGCGACGAACTACATCGGCAACCCGAATTGGTGGGCCGCGTTCAACCAAATCGCGACCGCCGCCAAGCAGGGCTTCCGCGACGGCGGCGACGGCAGCAAGATCGTCACGACGTCCGAGGCCGACGGCAACCTGATCGTCGTGCAAACCGGCGAAGCGAACCATGCCGCAGTGGACGTCTGGGGCGTCAACATCTACCGCGGCCGGACGTTCACGAACCTCTTCAGCCAGATTCAAGCCTTCACGAGCAAGCCGGTCATGCTCACCGAGTACGGCTCGACGGCGGCCTACCATCCCGGTTACACCGGCTCGTACACCTACGGCACCGGCCCGACGGCGCTCGGGGCGTGCAACCCCGTGCCGAATCCGCCCTCGTCGTATAACGGCATCACGTCGCAGACCGACGTCGCCGAGCTGCCGGACACCGGGAATGGCGGGCGCAACATGGCCGCGCTCGTCGACTACGTGACCAACAACGCCGCGTTGCTCTATTCGGGATACCAGAACGGCGGCGTCGTGTCGGGCGGCTTCTACTTCGAGTGGCTCGACGAGTGGTGGAAGGCCGGCAATCCGAGCGTCCACCTCGGCAGCGTCGCCTTCAACGGCGCGTATCCGGGATGCAACGAAGATTCCGGGTGGTACGGGCTCAACCAAGTTGCGCCCGGCACGCCCAACCAGTTGAACCCGCGCGCAACCCTGACGGCGCTGCAGAACGTCTGGGCGACGCAAACACCGTGACGAACGCGTTCGTCCCGCGCGGCACGGTTCAGCCGCCGATCGTGCGGTCGACGATCCGTTGCGCCTCGGAGACGATCGCGTCGAGATGCCCCTGGTCGCGGAAGCTCTCGGCGTAGATCTTGTAGATGTTCTCGGTCCCTGACGGACGGGCCGCGAACCAGCCGCTCTGCGTCGTCACCTTCAAGCCGCCGATCGGCGCGCCGTTGCCCGGCGCGTGGGTCAGCTTCGCGAGCATCGGTTCACCCGCCAACTCGGCGTCCTTGACGTCGTCGGGCGCGAGATCCGCGAGCCGGGCCTTCTGCTCGGGAGTCGCGGGCGCATCGATGCGCGTGTAGTACGACGTGCCGAATTCGGCCGTCAAGTCGCGATAGTGCTCGTCGGGTGCGCGGCCGGTGCGCGCGGTCAGCTCGGCCGCCAAGAGCGCCATGATGATGCCGTCCTTGTCGGTCGTCCACACCGAGCCGTCCATGCGCAGGAAGCTCGCGCCCGCGCTCTCCTCGCCGCCGAAGCAGCAGCTGCCGCTGAAGAGCCCGTCGACGAACCACTTGAAGCCGACCGGCACTTCGACGAGCTTGCGCCCGAGCTTGGCGACGACCCGGTCGATCATGCTGCTGCTCACGACCGTCTTGCCGATGCCGGCCTCCGGGCTCCAGCGCTCGCGGTGTCCCAGCAGAAAGCCGATCGCGACCGCGAGGTAGTGATTGGGATTCATCAGCCCGCTCGGCGCGACGATGCCGTGACGGTCGGCGTCGGTGTCGTTGGCGACCGCGAGCGCATACGCGTCGCGCAGGCCGACGAGCCGCGCCATCGCGTACGGGCTCGAGGGGTCCATGCGGATCTTCCCGTCGTGATCGACGGTCATGAACGCGAACGTCGGATCGACGGTGCGGTTGACGATCGCCAGATCGAGGCCGTACACGGCATTGATCGGGTCCCAGTAGTGCACCGACGCGCCGCCGAGCGGATCGACTGCGATCTTCAAGCCCGACCGGGCGATCGCGTCCATGTCGACGATCGTGCGCAAGTCCTCGACGTACGGCATCATCAAGTCGTCTTGGCGCGTCGTTTCGGCAGCCAGCGCTTTCTCGTAGGCGATGCGCCGCACCGCGACGTTCCCCGCGCGGAGCAGATCGTTCGCGCGGTCTTGGATCCGGCGCGTCACGTCGGTGTCGGCCGGGCCGCCGTTGGGCGGATTGTATTTGAAGCCGCCGTCGGCCGGCGGGTTGTGCGACGGGGTCACCACGATGCCGTCGGCCAGGCCGTCCGTGCGGCCCTCGGTTGTAGCGCAAGATGGCGAACGACACGACCGGCGTGGGCGTCACACCGTCGTCAGCCTGCAGCACCGTCGTCACGCCGTTGGCCGCGAGCACTTCCAAGGCCGTCTGCTGGGCCGGGCCCGAGACGGCGTGGGTGTCCTTGCCGATGAAGAGCGGGCCGGTGTAGCCTTGCGCGTGACGGTACTCGCAGATCGCTTGGGTGATCGCGAGGATGTGCGCCTCGTTGAACGCGCCGTTGAAGGCCGACCCGCGATGGCCGCTCGTGCCGAACGCGACCCGTTGCGCCGGGTCGTCCATGTCGGGCTGCCGCGTGTAGTAATCGTGAATCAACCGCGCGGGATCGATCAGCAGCGCGGCCGGCGCCGGCTTCCCGGCGAGCGGCGAGATCTTCTCTAAGGTATCGGGCACGGGCGCACCCCCCAGATGTCTTTGGCGTATTGCGCGATCGTACGATCGCTCGAAAACATACCCGAACTGGCGACGTTCAATATCGCGACCTTCGTCCACTCCTCGGGGTCGGCGTAGAGCGCGCCCAACCGCTCCTGCGCGTCGAGGTAGGAACGCAGATCGGCCAGGTGCATGTAGAAGTCGCCGCTGTTGAGCAGCACGTCGCGGATCGGGGCGAAGATGCCCGGTTCATAGCGGCTGAAGTAATCGGAGAAGATCAGGTCGAGTGCGGCGCGGATCTCCGGATCGTTGTTGTAGTGCCAGTGCGGGTCGTACCACGACCGGCTCGTCGCGACTTGCTCGGCCGTGAGCCCGAAGAGAAAGAAGTTCTCCTCGCCGGCCTGTTGTGCCATCTCGATCGTCGCGCCGTCGCGCGTTCCGACGGTCAGCGCGCCGTTCATCATGAACTTCATGTTGCTCGTCCCGCTCGCCTCGTAGCCGGCGGTCGAGATCTGATTCGAAACGTCGGCCGCCGGGATCAGCCGCTCGGCGAGCGACACGTTGTATTCGGGCAGGAAGAGCACCTTGAGCCGGCCCCGCACCACCGGGTCGCCGTCGATCGTGCCTGCGAGATTGTTGAGGAACTTGATGATCAGCTTGGCGAGATGGTACGCCGGCGCCGCCTTGCCGGCAAAGAAGAACGTCCGCGGAAACACTTCGCGGTCGGGGTTCGCGCGAATGCGGTTGTACAGCACGACGATACGCAATGCGTTGAGCAGTTGCCGCTTGTACTCGTGGATGCGCTTCACTTGGCAATCGAAGATGCTCAGCGGGTCGACGGTGAGCGCCGCGTTCGTGCCGAGCCACGCCGCGAAGCGCAGCTTGGCCTCGTGCTTGGCGGCCCTGAACTCGGCGCGGAAGCCCTTGTCTTCGGCGAGCGGCTTGAGGCGTTCGAGTTCCGCGAGGTCGGTCACCCAGCCGTCGCCGATCGCCGCGGTGATCGCAGCGGCGAGCGGCGGATTCGCGAGCAGCAGCCAACGGCGCGGGGTCACGCCGTTGGTCTTGTTGTTGAACCGCTCGGGGAACATCGTCGCGAGATCTTTGACCGTCGTGGTGCGCAGCAGCTCCGAGTGGATCGCGGCGACGCCGTTGGTGCTGTGCGAGCCGACGATCGCGAGGTTTGCCATCCGCACGTGCTGCTCGGCGCCTTCTTCGATGATGCTGATGTTCGCGATCGCCGTGTTGTTGCCCGGAAAGAGCTTGCGCGCTTTATCGAGATTGCGCTCGTTGATCTCGTAGATGATGTCGAGCAGCCGCGGCTGCACGGTCTTGAACCACGCCACCGGCCAGCGTTCGAGGGCTTCGGGCAGTAGCGTGTGATTCGTGTACGCGAGCGTGCGCACCGTGAGATCCCAGGCGACGTCCCAGTCGAGTTGCGCCTCGTCGAGCAGGATGCGCATCAGCTCGGGCACCGCCATCGACGGATGCGTGTCGTTCATCTGGATCGCGACTTTGTCGGGTAGGTCTTCCCAACGATCGTTGAAGCGGCGGAACCGGCGCACGAGGTCGCCGAGCGAGGCCGCGACCAAGAAGTACTCCTGGAGAAAGCGCAGCGCTTTCCCTTCGCTCGTCGAGTCGTCGGGATAGAGCACGCGCGTGATCGACTCGGCCGACAACTTGCTCGCGAGCGCGTTGACGAAGTCGCCGTGGCTGAACTCCTGGAAGTCGAACAACTCGGAACCACCCGCGGCCCATAGCCGCAGCGTGCCGATCGTCTTGCCGCCGTATCCCACCACCGGGCGGTCGTAGGGGATCGCTTCGAGGGTCGAGGGGCGGTTGGGAATCGTCGTCACCGTGCCGTTGTGGATCGCGAACGAGCAGTTGACGTGCACGTTGATCGCGTCGGCGCGCCGGTGCACTTCCCACGGGTCGGTCCGCCGCAGCCAGTTGTCGGCTTCTTCGCGCTGCCAGCCGTTGGCGATCGACTGCCGGAACATGCCGAACTCGTAGCGCAAGCCGTAGCCCATCGCCGGCAGCTCGAGGGTCGCCATCGACTCGAGAAAGCACGCCGCGAGGCGCCCGAGGCCGCCGTTCCCCAGGCCCGCATCGGGCTCCTGATCGAGCACGCTGATCCAGTCGAGCCCCTTTTCGCGGACCGCCCGGTCGACGAGCGGCGAGATCAGCAGATTCATCGCGTTGTTCGCGAGCGATCGGCCGATCAGGAACTCCATCGAGAGATAGTACACGCGCTTGGGGTTTTCGCGCTCGTAGGTCTTCTTCGTGCGCACCCAGCGGTTGGCCATCACGTCGCGCACCGAACGCGCGACCGCTTCGAACATCTCGCGTACGCTCGCGGTCGAAGGGTCGATCACTTTGTCGAAGGCCAGGTGCCGGTCGAGCAGCGCGTCGTCGGTGCCCATGAAGTGCATGGACGATGGCCCGTACTGGGCTAGGAGTCGCGCCGCCTCGGTTTCGCTCGGAGCCGCGACGGCTCCGTCGGTCAGTGTGTCGATGCTCATCTCCGGCTCCATGGTGTGAGGAACAGTCGCCGTAGCGGATGCCGCGGCCTCTCGACACTCGTAGCAGACCCGGCTTAATTGCGGGTTAAGAGACCTGCCGGAACCTGCCCGGCGCGGTATAGGCTCCCTGTTAGCGCTCTCAACTCTAGTCGAGGGCGTAGAGCGTCCCGTCGGTGCTGCCGACGTAGAGCACCCCGCCGGCGATCGCCGGGGTGCCGGCGATCGAGCCCATCGCGTAGATGCGCGCGAGTCCCGCTTCGACCCCGGCGAGCGTGTTCGAGCGATAGAATGCATTCATGTCGAGCGCTCCGTGCGCGTCGAGATTGCGGGCGCGGTTGCGGCGTGACCCGTCGGTCGCAAAACGCGCCCGCACGGTCCCGTCGCGTGCGTCGACCGCGTAGACGAACCCGTCGAACGTGCCGTAATACGCGCGTCCGCCGGCCAGCGAAGGCGAGGAAAACGCGTACGCGTCGTACGGCACGCTGAAGCGCTCGCGCCCGGTCGCCGCATCGAGCGCGAAGAACCGCTGCTGGTCGGAGGTGGTGAAGTACACCGTTCCGTTCGCGACGGCCGGCGAGGCGATGATCCAGCTCCCCTTGTCGTCGTGTTTCCAGCGCAAGCGCCCCGTCCGCGCGTCGAGCGCATAGAAAAAGCTGTCGCGGCATCCGACATAGACCGAGCCGCCGGCGACCGCGGCCGAACTCGCGATCCCGACTTGATTGTGCAGCCGCGGGTCGGCGCCGGTCGCGAATTTCCAGCGCAGCGCGCCCGTGCGCGCGTCGAGCGCGTACAGATAGCGGTCCCAGCTTCCGGCGTAGACGATGCCGCCGGCGACCGCGGGCGAGGCGTGAACGACGTCCCCGGTGCGCAGCGCCCAGCGTTGCGTCCCGGTCCGTTCGTCGAGGGCGTAGATGCGGCCGGCGCCGCTGCCGATGAAGACGGTCCCCAGGGCGACCGCCGGCGACGATGCGAAGACGTCGAACGGATCGGCCATCAGTTGGTCGCGCGGTTCCATCCCGTGGATCCCGCGCGCCGCGAAGCGCCGCTCGCCGCGCGTCGCGAAGCGCCAGCGCAACGTGCCGCGCGCCGCGTCCAACGCGTAGACCGCGCCGTCGGCGCTTCCGAAGAAGACCAGGCCGCGATCGACCGCGGGCGACGAGTCGATCGGGCCGCCGGTCGCGAACTTCCAGAGCAGCGTGCCGTCGCGCGCCCGAACCGCGTAGAGGTTCCCGCCCTCGCCGCCGATGTAGACGATGCCGCCCGACACCGCGGGCGACGAAAAGAACTCCGTGCCGGCATGAAAGCGCCATTTGACGTGCGCGAGCGCCGGGGGAGGCGAATCGTAGATGCCGGTGTGCGCCGCGTCGGCGCGAAACATAGCGGTCTGCCCGAGCGCCGGCGCACGCACGCTCGCGAGCGCAACGGCCAACAGGATCGCGTACCCGCGCATACGGCGCCCCTCCCGAAGTGCTTTCACCCGTCTGTAGAGGACATCTGTCGCGATTGTTTCAGGCAGGGGCGCTCAAGGCCGCGACCGTCGCGTTCATCAGGCCCCACATGAACCCGGCGAAGCTCTTCTTGAGGAAGAACACTTCGGTGTTCATGTATGCGCCGAGCGCGGGCCGTTTCGCGGCCAACAGCGCGAACGGCTCGATGGCCAACGGAAAGGTCAAGCGCAGCAAGCGCGCCGCACGCTCGTTGCGATCGAATTCGCCGAGCGCCGCTTCGTAGCGCGCCGCCGCCGCCGCGAGATCGGGTTCATCGAGGATCGCGCGGGCCGCGGCCCGCGCGCTGCGGATCGCCTCGAAGATCCCTTCGGCGGTGAACGGATCGGCGACCCCGGCGGCGTCGCCGATCAGGAAGATGCCCGGCTGCGTGCGGCGGCGGCGGCCGCTCGGGATCACCCCGCCGTGCACGTCGTCGAGCACCGGCGCAAGCCCGAAATGCTCGCGGCAGATCGGGCTGCGCGCGAGCCACTGCGCCGTCAGCGCGCGCAGATTGCCGCCGCGGCGCGCGAGCAGTGCCTCGTCGAGAATCAGCCCGACGTTGGCGCGGTGCGCGCCGAGCGGAAAGATCCACCCGTAGCCCGGGCTCACTTCACGGTCGTAGAAGATGCCGTATTCCGGCGCGAGCGGGCGAATCGCGTCGACGTACCCGCGCACCGCGACCAGCCGCGAGCGGTGCGGCGGAAACCCGAGTTGGGCCGCGAGCGAACCGGTCGCGCCGTCGCCGACGAGCGCGACGTCGAAGCGTTCGCGGCGATCCTCGCCGCCGCTGCGCAGCGTCGCGACGATACCGCCGGCTTTGCGTTCGAGCGCGCGCACGGCCGTTCGGGGCACGAACGTCGCGCCCGCGGCGACCGCCGCATCGACGATGGCGGCGTCGAGTTCGCGCCGCTGCACGATCGTTCCGTACGGGGCATCGGCCGGCCAGCCGCCGCGAAAGGCCGTCTCGCGCGGCGTCGTCACCAGCGCCCGATCGAGGCGCAAGTAGCCGTCGAGCGTCACCCCGAGCTCAGCCAGCTCGCGCATCCCCAGCGGCGAGACGCCGTCGCCGCACGTCTTGGCGCGAGGCCACGCGCTCTTCTCGACCAGGCACACCGCAGCGCCGCCGCGCGCGAGTTCGAGCGCGGCGGACGCTCCACCCGGGCCGGCACCGACGACGATCGCGCGCACCCGGCGAGCTACGACGCGGGCCGGTTCAGTCCTTGGCGGCCGGTGCTGGAAACCGTCAGCGGGCCGCTGTATTTCTCGAGCGTCGCCCACGGGCCCGCGCCGAACGTGGTGCGCCACTGTGCGTAGTAACCGGCCTTGCGCAGCGTTTCGCGAAACGGCCCTTGATCGACGGCGTTGAACGCCAAACCTTGGCCCTTGAGTTTGTCCTGGAGGGTGCGGTTGAGCCGGTCGATGTCGGCGCGCGCGGCGAGCGCCGCGGCGTTGAAGCGCGTTTCGACCGACGTTTGCACCGGCTTGGGCAGTGCGTTCCACGCGTCGCCGTTGACGACGAGCCAATGACCGTTCCACATGTGGCTCGTCAGCGAGCAATACTTCTGCACTTCGTAGATGCGATTGGTTTCGATGTTGATCAACGGATTTTCTTGCCCGTCGACGACCTTGGTCTGCAAGGCGGTGTACATCTCGCTCGCGGCGATCGGGGTCGGCGACGCCCCGAGCGCGCGAAAGAGCGACACCGGGATCGCAGCCTCGGGGACGCGGATCTTGAACCCGCGCAGATCGTCGGGCGAAGCGACCGGCTTCGTGCCGGTCGTCACCTGGCGGAAGCCGCCGTCCCACGCCTTCGCGAGCGCATAGAGCCCGTTCTGTAAGATCGCCGCGCGTTCGAGGGTGCCCAAGTCGCCGTCGAGCGCGGCCCAGAGCGCTTTGTAGCCCGGGAAGGCGAAGCCGGTCCCGTCGATGCCGACGACGGGGATCGTCTGCGCGACGATCGGACCGCCGACGAGCATCATCTGCACCGCGCCCGAGCGCACTTGCGAGAAGACGGCCGCGTCGCCGCCGAGCGTCCCGTTGGGAAACACCGTGATGTCGAGCCGGCCACCGGTGTCCGCGCGCACCTGGCCGGCAGCCTCGACGAGCCGGAGCGGATTCGGATGGTCGGCGGTGAGCACGCACGAGAGCCTGTAGCTGAATTCGGCGGCGGAGGCCGGTTGCCGCACGAGCGCGGCGCAGGCCGCACCCGCCAAAAATCCGCCGCGGGTCGAAACGTTCATCCGGCGCCTTCCGACCAGCAAGACGGCCGTTCCTTGATGGCCGGGCGCTGCCGGCGGCGTACCCGGCGCGACGTTAAACAAGCTTAATGTTTTGCGCCCGGGCCGTGCGGAAACGCGGTGCTGCGAAGGAGCTTCACATGCAACAAGCAGCGCGCTTCTCCGCGGCCCGCTTCTCGGAGATCGACGACGAGCACATCAGTCCCGCGCAGTGGCGCATCGTCTTCATCGCCGGGATGGGATTTTTCACCGACGCCTACGACCTCTTCATCATCGGGGTCGTGCTGAAGCTCCTCAAAGCGGAGTGGCACATCGGGGCGCTCGAGACGGCGATCGTCGGCGCGACCGCGCTCGTGTCGGCGGCGATCGGCTCGGCCGTGTTCGGGCGCATCGCCGACGTCTTCGGCCGCAAGTACATCTACGGGTTCGAAGTGCTCGTGCTGGGCGCCGGGGCGATCGCCTCGGCATTCTCGCCGAACATCTGGTGGCTGGTCGCGTTCCGGTTCATCCTGGGGTTGGGAATTGGCGGCGACTATCCGGTCAGCGCGACGATCGCGAGCGAGTTCGCCGGCAAGAAGACGCGCGGCTTCATGATCTCGACCGTCTTCGCGATGCAGGGGATCGGCTTGATCGTTGGACCGCTGCTGGCGATCGCGCTGCTCGCGGCGCACGTGCCGCAAGACCTCGTGTGGCGCATCCTGCTCGCCGCCGGCGCGATTCCACCGCTCGCCGTCTTCTGGGCGCGCCGTCACCTCAAGGAAACGCCGCGCTTCGCGAAGTTGGCCGAAGGCGGCGCCGGCGACGCGGTGGCCAAGGAAGCCAAACGGAAAGGCTTCGTCACCGCGCTGCGCGAGGCGTTCGGACACGACGATCATCTCAAGAAGTGGCTCGTCGGCACGTCGCTCGCGTGGTTTTTCCTCGACCTCGCGTACTACGGCAACACGATCTCGAATCAGGCGTTCGTCACCGCCGTCAGCCCGCAGGGCTCGCAGATTCACGACCTGTTCCTCTCGCTGCTCGTGTTCGCGTTCGCGGCCTTCCCCGGCTATCTGCTCTCGATCTACGGCATGGACAAGTGGGGGCGCAAAACGATCCAATTGCTCGGCTTCGCGATGATGGCCGCGAGCTTCGTCGGGATCGCGTTCCTCGGCGACGCGAAGTCGATCCTCGTCCCGTTCGTCGTCCTCTACTGCTTGAATTACTTCTTCACCGAGTTCGGCCCCAACACGACGACGTTCGTGCTGCCGGCGGAGATCTTCCCCACCTCGGTCCGCACGACGAGCCACGGCATCTCCGCAACGGTCGGCAAAGTCGGGGCCGCCGTCGGGACGTTCAGCTTTCCGCTGCTGCAGGCCAAATTCGGGCTGCCGGGTCCGATGTGGGTGGCGGGCGCCTCGTGCATCGCCGGCTTCGCGCTGACGTGGGCGCTGCTGCCCGAACCCAACGGTCTCGACCTCGAGGAGGCGTCCCGCGACAAGACGTTCGAGGGCCAGCGGCAGCTGGTGCCCGCCGGAGCCTCATAGCGGCCGCCGGGCGGCCCGGGGCCGGCCACGGAGAGATCGGATCAGCTAAGTCGAGCAGATGGAAGGACTAATCTCGATGTTAGGAACACCTAATTGTCCGCCAGTGAAAGGACGGTTCGGTGGTTCGTATCGCGGTCGCGTGCGGGGCGTTGCTCATCGCAGTGTGGGGATTGGCGTCCAAGCCGGCGCCGGCGCCGGCAATCCCGATCTTCGCGCATCAGTATCAGGTCACGTGCGACAAGTGCCACACCGTCATCCCGCACCTCAACGAGTTCGGGGCGGCTTTCATGGCCAGCGGGTATCGCATCCCCGGCGTCCAGCCCGGACCCGCGTTTCCGATCTCCTCGAAGGCGAACCTCGTCGACTCCAGTGAGTATCAAGGCAGTGGCCCCGACGGCGCCGGCCTGCCCAAAGCGATCGTGGACGAGATCGAAGTGTTCACCGCCGGGGCGATCGGCTCGCGCGCAAGCTATCTGGTCGAGCAATACATCGTCGACGGCGGTCTGCCGGGCCTGACGCGCGATGCGTGGGTGAACGATCGCATCAACCCGTGGCCGGCGAAGATCCCGCTCTACGTGCAGGGCGGTTCGTTCACCCTCCCGCTTCCCGTCGACCCGGAAACGTTCCGCGACACCTACCAGAATTACATCGTCTACACGCAGACGGTCGGCGCGAACCCGTTCAACTTCTTCGATCCCAAGATCGGCGCGCGAATCGGCGTGGGCGATCCCCTCAAAGGCGTCAGCGCGCAATTCTTCGCCGGGCCCGGCCACGACCGGCAGAGCGGATTGCCGACGACCGGAACCGACACGATGCAGAACGTGCAAGACGTGATCGGCCCCGTGACTTTGACCGGCTATCGCTACGAAGGCGTGCGGCCGACGCCCGCCGGCGCGGACGACTTCTGGCGCATGGGGTACGGCCTCGTCTACGATCAGTGGGGGCGGTTCTCGAGCGAAGCCGTGCTGCAGACCGGTTGGGATTCGACCTGCGGCGTCACGCCGTTCGCCGGCTGCTCGTCGAGTGGCGGCTTCGAGCAACTGCGCTATCAATTCAACAAGAAGCTCTTCGTGCTCGGGCGTTATGAAGGGACGAACGATCCCACCAACGGATTCGTGCGCGACGGCGTCGTGCTCTTGGGATACGGGCCGACCGAGAACACGCGCCTGACGATCGAGGATGTCATATCTCACGTTCCGCAAACGACCCATACGATGAACAGTACATCCAGTTTTCGATCGCCTACTGATGCGCGCGGCGTGTTTCCTCGCCGCCCTCGTTCTTGCGCTCGTCGCTCGTGGGGCCGGCACTCGCGCAGCCGGCCGGCGACGAGCGCGCGATCGACCCGGTCAAGTCGTCGGCGCAGTTCAGCATCCAGCACGTCTTCGTCGAGCGCGTCACCGGGACGGTACCGGTGGTGAGCGGCGCGCTGACGTTTGCCCCCGATCGCCCGTGCCGGTAAGCGCCACCGCGGTGCTCGATCCGTCGCGCATCAGCACCGGCGACAAAGATCGCGACAGTTCGCTCGAGAGCGCCGATTATTTCGACGTCAAGCAGTTTCCGGCGTGGACCTTCACGAGCACGAAGATCACCCCGGGCGGACCGGCCGCCTTCGGGATGGACGGCACCTTGACGATTCACGGCGTCACGCAGCCCGAACATCTCGACGTCACGGTGCGCGGCGACGCGTCGCACCCCGTCTATCACGCGGTCGGCCACATCGACCGCCATGCGTTCGGCATGAAGGAACTCGCCTCGATCCGGCGATCGGCAACACTGCCGACGTCACGCTCGACATCGTCCTCAAGTAGCGCCTCGCGCCTCCCGTCACGTCGCGGGATGATACTGCCCGAGCACCTCGATCATCGCCCACCAGGTGTTGAGCGCCCAGCCGATGCTCAAGCCCGCGACGAGCGTGCACACGACCGCGATGACGACCGCGCGCCGCCCGTGCTGCTCGGCCAACGGTTTGCCGACGGCGATCCCCATCATGACCGCCAGGAACATGCCGACGCCGTAGAACGCCACCTCAGCGTGCCGGAACGCCGGAGCGGCGGCTCAGATAGGCGATCACCGCCGCGACGTCGGCGTCCGACATCGTCGCTACAGCGAAGCCCGGCATCTGCTGCTGCGGCCATGTCCGCACGGCCTTCGGGTTGCGGATCAAGGCCGCCAGCCCGGCCTTCGTCATGTACGCGGTGGCCGGCATCGGTGCGCCGAGATCGGGGCCGCGATCGCTCGCGCCGGCGCCTTCCATCCGATGGCACGGCAAGCACTCCTCGATATAGACGGTCTGCCCGCGGCGCGCCGGGTCGCCGGCGGGCACGCCGTCCGGAAGCGCGAGCTGCGGCCAGCGCTTCACCGGATCGTCCACCGCGGACAGCGACGCGAGCGCGAACGGCCACTGTTCTTGCGCCACCTTCGAACGCTCGGGGTATTGCCATACGAGCGCGAACGGCCCGGCGGAAATCGTCTTGCCGGGCAGCAGCGGCCACGGATGCGCGGGATCGTCGATCGCGATCCACGGGATCGCACCACCGCGTGATGCGGCCCCGATCAAGCGCCACGGGATCTGGGCGACGAAATCGTTGGTCGCGCGCGCTTCGAGGGTCTCGATTCCCTGCGCCGGTAGTCCGTCGAGCAAACGGCGCAGCGGAATCGCGCGATAGCGCATCGGACGCCCGTACGCGACGTCGTACGGTATCTCCAGCGTGCGGGTAGCGGGATCGGCGAGCAACTGCGTCGCGGTGAACGCGCGCTTCATGGCGCCGGCCTCGACGCGCAGCACCGGCGGCCCGGCCGCCGCCGGCGCCGCGCCGACGACGACGACGACGATCGCGATGAGGGCCAGGAGTCGAAGGCTCATTCGCGCGACGGTTCGACCGCGAAGGCGTGACCGCCCGCGCGGCGGCCGCCGCCGAAGAGCTACGACCCTGGCCCGGTGCGCACGGGCGTCCCGGTGTAGCACCCGAGCGTGTACGGGAAGTCGTACGTCGAGACGTAGTGATACATTGAGACGAGCTTCCCGTTCCACACGACCGGACTCGTCGTTCCGTGACAGGCGTCGAGGTCGGCGGTTGTGAGGACCTTTCCGTTGTACCACGCGCCGTAGATGCCGTACCCGTCGAGCGCGTAGCCCAGCAGCGACGAGTTCTGCGTGGCCGAACCGGCGTCGGGGACGCACGCTTGCAGCCAGCCGTGATAGTGGTACGTGTCGGACTGATCGGGGTGCCCGTGACAGCCGTCTTGGATCTCGCGCGCAACTGCGTCGTAGCCGGCGCCGTCGAAGGCGTCGTAAATCGCGACGCCGGTGATCGTGATCCCGATCGTGCCGCCGCTCAAGCACGACGGCGACGCAGCCGGCGCAGGGTTGGCCGCAAGCGCGAAGATGTCGTTCTGCGCCTTGATGCTATTGGGGTTGCGATCGTACTGATACGCCGGATCGGAGGCTGCGATCGGGAACGTCCCGGTGGGGATCGAGTCGATCGGCAACCCGTTGGCGCTGACGTCGAGGGTACTTCCGGAAACGGCGGCCGTAAACGAACCGGTCCACGTGACGCTTCCCTGCACGGCCAATTTGGCGAGCGCGTTCCAGGTGTTCGTCGACGCGCTCAGCCACGGTGCGGTCGCAACGACGGGCGAGCCGCTCGGCGTCGTGCAATCTTCGACGTATCCGGCCTTCGGCGTCGAGCTCACTTTGAGATCGCCCAGCGGCAACTTCGTGCAGTCGAGCATCCCCGACGACGTCAGCGCGGACGGACACGTGTAGGCAGCCGGCGAGACCGTCGTGACGGACGGGGCCGCGGTCGCCGTCACGCCGGGTGACGCCGTCGACGACGACGGCGCGGCGGCCGTTGCCTGGACGACCGGGGGCGTCGCGCTCGATCCGCCGCCGCCGCATGCGGTGCACGCAACAACGACGGCGAGCGCGGCGGCAATCCACGTCGGGCGCATCGTGGGGCTCATGATCGCGGGTGCTCCTTTCGGCGGCGAGCGACCCGCGCATCATAGCCCCGCGATGCTTGCGCTAATCTGTGAGCCCTTACGCCACGAGCTTGGGCGGCGTGATCGGCAGATCGCGGATCCGCTTGCCGGTGGCGTGGTACACGGCGTTCGCGATCGCGGCCGCCGCGCCGACTAGCCCGATCTCACCGATGCCCTTGACGCCGATCGGATTGACGTGCGGATCGTTCTCCTCGACCAAGATCACCTCCATCGATCCGACGTCCGCGTGGGTCGCGACGAGATACTCGCCGAGGTTCGCATTCATGAAGCGCCCGGTGCGCAGATCGGGCCGGGTCTCTTCGAGCAGCGCCATCCCGATGCCGAACACCATCCCGCCCAGGTACTGATTGCGCGCGGTCTTCGCATTGATGATGCGGCCCGATGCGAACGCCGCGACTTGCTTGACGAGACGCACCGTACCGAGATCGGGATCGACCCGCACCATCGCGAACTGGGCCCCGAACGCGTGCATCGAGTACGGCTTCTCCTGATCCGGAGCCGCGTCGCCGGTCACCGCCAGCGGCGTGCCGCCGTTGCGGGCGATGATGTTGGCGAACAGCTCGCCGCGGGCCGGATTCTTGGCGACGAACAGCCGCCCGTCGGCGGTCGCCAAGTCGTCGGCCGAGAGGCCGTGCAGCGGCGAATTCGCATCGGCCGTCGCGAGTTGCGCAAGCTGTGCGCGCGCGCTCTGCGCGGCGGCCTTCACCGCCGAGCCGACGCTCGCGGTCAGCTGGGATCCGCCGGCGGTCGGCGCTTCCGGCAGGGTCGAGTCGCCGAGTTGCATCGTCACCCGCTCGACCGGCATCCCGAGCGTTTCCGCGAAGATCTGCGTGAACGCGGTATACGCGCCCGTCCCGATGTCGACGCCCGCGCTACGCACGATCGCCGTTCCATCGGGGTTGAGCGTCGCGGCGACGCTCGCCTTGCTGCGATTGGTCGGATAGCACGAACTCGCCATCCCCATGCCGATCAGATACCGGCCGTCGCGCATGCTGCCGGGCTGCGGGGTGCGGGTCTTCCAGCCGAAGGCTTCCGCTCCGCGCGCATAGCATTCGCGCAGCGACTTGCTCGAGAACGGCTTTTGCTCGGTTGGATCTTGCTCGGCATAGTTGCGCAGGCGCAACTCGATCGGGTCGAGCGCGACGGCATACGCCAGTTCGTCCATCGCCGATTCGAGTGCGAACGAGCCGCTCGATTCGCCCGGGGCACGCATGTACGTCGGCGTACCGTAGTTCATGCGGTTGAGGGTGTGGGTGACGCGTAGCGACGGCGAAGCGTACAGCATCGTGGTCAGCACGCCGCACGGTTCGACGAAGTCGTCGAACACCGACGTCTCGGACGTCGTTTCGTGGATTTGTGCGGTCAGGCGGCCATCGCTGCCCGCTGCGAGCGCGACGCGCTGGCGCGTCGCCGGCCGGTTGCCGACCGGCCCGAACATCTGCGGGCGCCACAAGGCGATCTGCACCGGACGATTCGTCAACTTGGCCGCCATCGCGGTCAAGATCGTGTGCGACCAGACGGAGCCTTTCGATCCGAAGGCACCGCCGGCGAACTTCGTGATTACCTCGACGTTGTCGACCGGAAGCGCAAAAACGCCGGCGATGCGGCCGCGCGCCGGAATCGTCCCCTGCGTTCCGTCGTAGAGCCGCAGGCGGTCGCCTTCCCACATCGCGATCGTCGCATGCGGCTCCATCGGATTGTGGTGTTCGATCGGCGTCGTGTAGAGGTTGTCGACCTTGACCGCGGCCGCGGCCAACGCCGCGTCGGCGTCGCCACGGGTCGTGTCGGGCGGCTTGCCGTGGATCGCCTTCGGTTTCGACTCGATTCCCTGCGCGAACTCCGTGCGCGCCGGCTGCTTGGCATACTCGACGGTGACGAGCGACGCGGCATATTTGGCCCGCGCGAAGCTGTCGGCGATCACGACCGCGACCGGTTGGCGATCGTAGTGCACGACGTCGTCTTGCAGCACCGCCAGCTTGCGGTCGTTCTCGCTTCGGGCTTGCGCATCGACCCGGGGCGCGTTTTCGTGCGTCATGATCGCGATGACGCCGGCTTGGCGCGCAGCCCGCGCGGTGTCGATCTTGGTGACGCGGCCGTTGGCGATCGTGCTTTGCACGATGTAGCCGTAGGCCAGGCGGTCGGCCGGCCAGTCGGCTGCGTACCGCGCCGCGCCGGTCACCTTCAAGGGCCCGTCGACACGATTGCGCGGGGCGCCGATCGCCGGGAGTTCGTTGACGCTCACGCTGTGTCTCCGCTCATCGTCATGGCAAGCGCGGTCCGCACGGCCTGCCGCGTCAGGGGAATCTTGTAGTCGTTCTTGCCGTAGCCGCGCATGCCGCGCACCGCAATTTCGCCTGCCGCCGCGAACGTCTCGTCATTGGCGGGCTTTCCGATGAGGGCCGCTTCGACGGCGTGCGCGCGCCATGGTTTGGGGGCGACGCTGCCCAACGCCACGCGGGCTTGGCGCACGACGCCGTTCTCGACCGCCAGGGCGGCCGCCACCGAGACGAGCGCGAACTCGTACGACGCGCGGTCGCGTACCTTCAGATAGGCCGAGTTGCGTGCGTAGACGCTCGGCTGCAACTCTATCGCTTCGATCAGCTCGCCGTGCTGCAGGACGTGTTCGACGTTCGGACGGTCACCGGGCAACACGTAGAGGCTCTCCAACGGAAGCGTACGGCCGCCGCCGGCGGTGCGCGTATGGACGAGCGCATCGACCGTCAGCAGCGCGGTCGCGAAGTCCGACGGATGCGAACAGATGCAATGCTCGCTCGTCCCGAGGACCGAATGGAACCGGTTCTCGCCGCCGATCGCCGAGCAGCCCTTCCCAGGCGCACGTTTGTTGCACGGTTGCGACGTGTCGCGAAAGTACTCGCAGCGGGTGCGTTGCAGCACGTTGCCGCCGATCGTCGCCATGTTGCGCAGTTGCGGCGACGCCGAGGCCAACAAGGCCTGGGAAACGACCGGAAAGTTCGCCTTGACCAGCGGCGCATCGGCGACCTCGGCCATCGTCGCGAGCGCGCCGAGGCGCGCACCGCCCGCCGCGGTCGCGGCAATCGCGCGCATCGGCAGACCCGTGATGTCGACGAGCACCAGCGGCTCTTCAACGTGAACCTTCATCAGATCGACGACGTTCGTGCCGCCCGCGATGTAGCGCGCCTCGCGTTCCCCGGCGACGGTCGCGATCGCTTCGGCGGCGTCGTTGGCCTTGGCATACCGGATCGGATTCATGCCGCACCGCCTGCAACCGATTGAATGGCCGCCGCGATGTTCGCATATGCACCGCAGCGGCAGATGTTGCCGGCCATCCACTCGCGCACGTTCGGATCGTCGGTCGGCCGGCGTTCGGCCAACAAGCCCACTGCCGACATGATCTGACCGGGCGTGCAATAGCCGCATTGAAAGCCGTCGTGTTCTAGGAACGCCGCTTGCATCGGGTGCAGCGCGCCGTTCTTGGCGAGCCCCTCGATCGTCGTGATCGGCTTGCCCTGCGTCATGATCGCCAGGGTGAAGCACGAGTTCACGCGCTTGCCGTCCACGAGCACCGTGCAGGCGCCGCACGTCCCTTGGTCGCAGCCCTTCTTCGTCCCGGTCAAGTGCAATCGGTCGCGCAACGTATCGAGCAGCGTCTCGCGCGGTTCGAGCGGCAGCGTGACGGTTTGGCCATTGACCAAAAGGGTCACCGGCACCGGCTGCGGCCCGACGCGCGGAAGACGCGTCACCGACGCGACCTCCGCGGCCGAAACGAGGTTCGGGTTCAGGGAGCATGCGACCGCGGGCAAAGCGACGCGAGTCAGAAACTCGCGGCGCCGGAGGTGATCGTTCATCAGCTTCGCTTTTCCCCGAAACGCGAAGCGCAAAAACCACCGCCGAGCGGTCGGCCTTTAGAGTGGCTTCCCGTCGTCGGCGTCGCCGAGCAACAGCTTGCGCAGCAGCGGGATCGGCGGATCGCCGTGAGCGAGGAACGCATCGTGGAACTTCTGCAGCGTGTACTCCGCGCCCAACTTCGCCTGATAGTCGGCGCGCAGCTTCAGAATCATCAGCTTGCCCATCGTGTAGCGCCCGTAGAGCGGATCCTGCGTTCCGCGCAACGCCTCTTCTTGCGCGACGGCCGCGGGCTGGAAGCACTCGTCCTCGAACAGGCGCTCGGCACGTTTTTGCGACCAGCCGGCGGTGTGCAATTCGATGCCCGCCACGAAGCGGCAATTGCGCAGGATCGCTTCTTGCAGTTGCGCCAGCCGGACGCGCGGGTCGCCGTTGCCCCAGCCTTCGTCGACGACCATCTGCTCGTCGTAGTGCGCCCAGCCTTCAATATACGAGCCGCTGCCGAGCAGCTTGCGCGACAAGCTCAGCGGCAGCTGCCGGTCGACCGTGAAGTTGAGGAAGTGGCCGGGATACACTTCGTGCGCTGAGACGATCGGGCGTTCGAAGTCGCTGAACCCTTCGAGGTAGCCGTCGGTCTCGGCTTTCGTCCACTTCGGGTCGGGCGGCGTCACGTAGTAGTACGCGCGGGTCGCGACCGTTTCGAGCGGCCCCGGCGCATCCATCGCGGCCTGCGTCGTCGCGCGCATGAAGGCCGGTGTCTCGGTGACCCTGATGTCGGCGTCCGCCGGGACGGTCACGATGTGCTTGTCGACGATGAACGCGCGCAAGTGTACGAGGTCGGCTTGGGCCGCCGCCAAGAGGGCCGTGCCCGCCGGATGCACCTTGCTGATCCGCGCGTACACCTGCGCCGGCGAACGCGTGGGATCGATCTTCCTGGCGGTGGCGACGTACTGCGCGTGCGTTGCGCGCAGCGCGGATTGCGCGATGCCCAGCAACGCCGGCAACGGCGTGTCGACCGCATCTTCGTAGACGAGCAGTTTGGCGTACACCGGCGCGCCGAGCGCGAACGTCCCCGACGGCTTGAGGCCCTTCACCCATGCTGCATACGCCGCGACTGCTGCGATCGCGCCCGCGTTGGCCGCTTTGAAGGCCGCCTGCAGCCGCTTGTCGGTGACCGGCTTGAACGCGAGCGGCAGCGTCGTCTCGAACAAGTCGACCGCGCCCGCGGCGTCCTCTGCCGAGGCTTGCTGCGTCGAGGCGTCGACGGTCGTGATGTTCCGGCGCCCCTGCGCGAGCAGCGCCGGGATCGCGCGTTCGCGCGCGACCACGTCAGCCATCCGCTTCGCCAGCGGCGCGTACGCGCGGGAAATTGGCCCGTAGACGGCACCTGAGGCGGTCTGCACGTAGAGGTCGGGATCGTGGCGCCACTGGGCCAAGCGGTCGACGCGCAACAAGTCCTCGGCAATCGCATCGATCAGCATCGTCCGGTCGATCTGCACCTCGGGCGACAGCGAGGCGGGATCGATCGCGTTCAGCGACCGCAAGACCGCGCGTTCGCGAGCGAAGTGCGCCGCCCACGCGGCCGGGGTGACGTCGTCGACGCGATCGTCGTAGGCGTGATACCCCGTGGTCGTCGCGCCGACCGGGTCTTCGCGAAAGCCGTCGTAGAAGAACGTCTTCGCGGTCGCCGCGAAGCCGGCGTCGCCGGACCCGCCGGCCGGCGGCGAGATGCCGGGCGATTGCGCGCGCAGCGGCGCGCCCAACGCGATGACGAACGCCAGCAGCGCGCACGCCGCGGCCCGCCGGCGCAATCCTAGCGCTACCATATCTTGCAGCGGTCAGCGTGAAGCCGACGACCGTGCGGCCGGGTTTTCGGCGAGAGGACGGAGTTCAAATGCGCGAGCCCCATGACGGAGGAGGAAATGCAGCGCCGCAGGACCGACTTTCCTGCGACCGTTGCGAGGAGACCGAGCGTTGACCGATTCGATTGCGCCCTTGACCGTGACCAGCACGACGTTCCAAGAAGGCGCGACGCTGCCGCGCTCGATGCTTCTGGACCAATGGGGCGTGGGCGGCGACAACCTTTCGCCGCAGCTTTCCTGGAGTCCGGGACCGCCCGGAACGAAGAGCTATGCGGTGACGTTGTACGATCCCGACGCGCCGACGACGGTCGGGTTCTGGCACTGGTTGCTGCTCGACATCGATCCCTCGATCGTTTCGCTCGAAGAGGGCGCGGGCGCCCCTGGGAAACAGCCCCCCGGCAGCATTCTCGCCTACACCGATTTCGGCGCGCAGGGGTACGGCGGAATGGCTCCGCCGCCCGGCGATCCGCCGCACCGCTATCAGTTCAACGTCTACGCCGTCGACAAGAAGCTCGGACTGGGCGAGCATGTCACCGGCGCCTTCGTGATGTTCAATCTTCGCGGCGCGACGTTGGCGCACGGAAGGCTGACCGGGCTCTTCGGCCGCTGACGCCTGCGCGGCCCGGCAGGGCCGCCGAGCGTAGGCCGGAGCCGCCCCGAAGTGTGCGCCGGCACGCCTAAGCATTCCACGCCCTACGGCCGTTAAGGAAGATGGCGCTCGAACGAGTGCTGCTACCACGACAGCCGGAGGACGCGATGAAACCCTCACCAGCGCTCACGCGCCGTGCCTTCGCCGCGTCCGCCCTTGCCGGCGGCGCGCTCGCAGCGTTCCCCACGCTCGTCCGCGCACAGACGCGCACGTTCTCGTTCGGGTACGACGAGCCGCGCGACACCGGTTACGGAGCCTTCGCCGACCGCTTCGCCGAGAGGTTGTCGGAGCTGAGCGGCGGCGCACTCAAAGTTCAGCAGTTCCCGGGCGGCCAACTCGGCAGCGAACCGGAGTTGGCGCAGAAAGTGCGCACCGGCGACCTCGACTTCACGATCAACTCGGCAGGCAACGCGGCCGCGCTTTCGCCGCAGGCCGGAGTGTTGTCGCTCGAATACCTCTTCACCGGCGAACCGCAGCTGATCAAAGCCGTGCTCGATCCCGGCATCAACGACACGATCCGCAAGATGATCGCCGCGACGGTGACCGGCGCGAACGCGCTCGGACTGATCAGCCTCGGCGGCCTGCGCAACATGTACGCGAAGTTCCCGATCGCGAGCGTAGCCGACGTCAAGGGCAAGAAGGTCAGGGTGCAGGCGACGAAGACCGAGGATACGTTCATCACCGCCTACGGCGCGGTGCCGGTCCACATGGGATCGGATCAAGTGACCGCGGGCCTGCAATCCGGCGCCATCGACGTCGCCGAGAACAGTGCCGACGTGTACCTTTCGAACAAACGCTACGAGGTCGCCCCGGTGCTGTCGCTGACCCAGCACGAAGCGAGCACCAATTACGTGTTCGTCAGCAGCAAAACGATCGCGAGCCTCGAGCGCAATCAGCAACGCTGGTTGTTGCAAGCGTTCGAGTACGCCCAACGGCTCGAGGTGCCGCGCGCGATCGCACTCGATCAAAGCGCGCTCGAGAAGATCAAGGCTGCGGGCGCGCAGGTCGTCGCCAACGTCAACAAGGCGAGTTTCGCCGACATCGCGCACCCCCTAGTCGATCAACAGGGGCAAGCGTTGGGGCCCTTCTCGCAGCTCGTCATCAAACAGATCCGCGCGCTCGCCAAGACTTAACGGAAATACTACAAGGCACGCGCTTCGTAGCGCAGGGTTGATCATCGGCCCGTGAGTAGATGCGGCTGGCAACGAAGCGTTCTTTCCAAGAACGCTTCCAACCGCACGACCCGGAGTTTGCGATGACCTGTACGCCTAAATTCACGCGCCGCAGCTTTACCGTATCCGCGCTCGGCGCCGGCGCCGTCACGGCGTTTCCCGCGCTCGTTCGTGCGGAGCCGCGAACCCTCACCTTCGGCTACGACGAACCGCGCGACAGCGGCTACGGGTTCTTCGCCGACCGGTTCAGCGAGAAGCTGACCGAGCTGAGCAACGGCGGGTTGAAGATCCAGCAGTTCCCGGCCGCCGCGGCCGGCACGGAACCCGAGATGGCGCAGAAGGTGCGCACCGGCGACCTCGACTTCACGATCAACTCGACCGGCAACGCGGCCGCGCTCTCACCGCAAGCCGGAGTGCTGTCGCTCGAATATCTGTTCTCGGGCGAACCGATCCTCGTCAAAGCCATTCTCGATCCGGGAATCAACGACACGTTCCGCAAGATGATCGCCGCGACGGTCACCGGCGCCAACGCGCTCGGGATCATCACCCTCGGCGGCCTGCGCAACATGTACGCGAAGTTTCCAATTTCGAACGTGTCCGACCTCAAGGGCAAGAAGGTCCGCGTTCAGGCAACCAAGACCGAAGAGACGTTCATGACCGCCTACGGCGCGATTCCGGTGCACATGCCGTTCACGCAAGTCACCGCGGCGCTGACGGCCGGGACGGTCGACGTCGCGGAGAACGGCAACGACATCTATCTGCTCAACAAGCAGTACGAGATCGCGCCGGTGCTCTCGCTGACGCAGCACGAGGCGAACACGAACATCGTCTTTGCCAGCAGCAAGATGATCGCGAGTCTCGAGCGGAATCAGCAGCGCTGGGTGACCCAGGCGTTCGAGTACGCGCAGCACGCGGAGGTGCCGCGCGCGATCGAACTCGACCACGCCGCGCTCGACAAGCTCAAGGCGGCCGGCGCAACGATCAACGCCAACGTCAACAAGACGAGCTTCTCCGACATCGCGCACCCGATCGTCGATCAGCAGGGGCAGGCCCTGGGGCCGTTCTCGCAGCTCGTCATCAAACAGATCCGCGCCCTGCAGTAACGGCGCCGGGCCGGGCTCCCGGGTCACGGAAACTAGCAGCCCTTAGCTACCTTTTGGCAGAAAGGTTCCACGCGGGAACCTGAGAATTGCGGCTCAACCTTCGAGGCGGCGCTCGCGAGAGCGCCGTTCGCCGCACTTCAACCGGGGAGTCCGCGATGCAACCTTCCACCGCGCTTACGCGCCGGCGCTTTGCCGCGACCGCCCTCGCCGCCGGCGCGCTCGCCGGTTTCCCGGCCGTCGTCCGGGCCGAACCCCGGACCCTGAGCTTCGGGTACGACGAGCCGCACGAAACCGGCTACGGCTTCTTCGCCGACCGTTTCGGCGAGAAGCTTGCCGAACTGAGCAAAGGCGCGCTGAAAATCCAGCAGTATCCCAACGCCCAGCTCGGCACCGAGCCCGAGATGGCGCAGAAAGTGCGCACCGGCGACCTCGACTTCACGATCAACTCGACCGGGAACGCGGCCGCGATCTCGCCCCAAGCCGGGGTTCTATCGCTCGAATACCTGTTCTCCGGCGAACCGATCCTGGTCAAGTCGGTCCTCGATCCAGGAATCAACGACACCTTCCGCAAGCTGATCGCCGCCACCGTCACCGGCGCGAACGCACTCGGGATCATCACCCTCGGCGGCCTGCGCAACATGTACGCCAAGTTCCCGATCACGGGCGTCGCCGACATCAAGAGCAAGAAGGTTCGCGTCCAAGCGACCAAGACCGAAGACACGTTCATGACCGCCTACGGCGCGATCCCCGTCCACATGCCGTTCACGCAGGTGTACACCTCGCTGCAGACCGGGGTCGTCGAAGTGGCCGAGAACGGGAACGACGTCTACCTTTCAAACAAACACTACGAGGTGGCGCCGGTCCTCTCGCTGACGCAGCACGAAGCGAACACGAACGTCGTCTTCGTCAGCAGCAAGACCGCCGCCAGCTTCGACAAGACGCAGCAGGGCTGGATGATGGCGGCGTTCGAGTACGCGCAGCACCTCGAAGTGCCGCGCGCGATCGAGCTCGACCATGGCGCGCTCGACAAGCTCAAAGGCCTCGGCGTGCAGATCGTCACCAACGTCAACAAGACGAGCTTCTCCGACATCGCGCACCCGATCGTCGACCAACAGGGCCAAGCGCTGGGACCGTTCTCGCAGCAAGTCATCAAGCAGATTCGCGCCCTGCAGTAAACGCGTCGTGGTGGCGCAGTCCGAACGGCATCTCAAATGGCGCGCGCTCGACCGTCTCGAGTTTGCGCTCATGGCGATCTGCGGGCTCTGCCTGCTGGGCTTCACGCTCTCCGAACTCGCCGACGTCGTCTCGCGCTTCCTCGCCCATCCGCTGCTCTCGGCCCAGGAATTCTCGTCGGGCTTCTTCGTCTGGGGCGTGTTCCTGGGGTGCGCGGTGGCGGTGCGGCGCGACACCCACTTCCGCATCTCCGCGATCAGCGACCGTTGGACGGGCCCCCGGCGCACCGCGGCCGAGATCTTCAAACGAGTGGCGATGCTCGCGATCGCCGGCGTGCTGATCGTCGCGGGATACGAAAACTACCTCAACGGCTTCGGCAGCTTCATGACGCCGTCGGAAACGCCGATCGCGGTGCTGTACGCGGCGATCCCCGTCTCAGGCGTGTTGATCGCGCTCTTCCTCATCGAACAACTCGTCAACGGGTTCCGCAACGGCTTCGATGCACCGACCCTCTCGCGCGTCGACAGCGCGGCAGTGGTCTTCACGTCGGCGCCGGCTCGCGACGAATGACCAACGCCGGCCTCGCGATCTCGGTCATGGTCGTCGTCTCGATCGCGCTGGGATACTTCGGCGTGCCGGTCCCGTTCGCGCTGATGGCGAGCGTGTTCGTCACGGTCGTCTGCTTCACGCACATCTCGCTCGCCTCGATCACCGGCCAGCTCTTCAACGGTGTCAACACGCTGACGCTCTTGGCGGTGCCGTTCTTCCTGCTCGTCGGCGAGTTGATGACCTCGGCGCACATCACGGTGCGCATCATCGCCTGCGCGCAGGCGCTCGTCGGCCATCTGCGCAGCGGGCTCGCCCAAGTGGTCGCCGTGTTCGGCCTCTTCTTTGCCGGCATCTCCGGCTCGTCGACGGCCGACGTCGTCGCGATGAGTTCGGTGCTGATGCCGGAGATGAAGCGGGAAGGCTACGACCCGGCGTTCACCGCGGCGCTGATCGCGGCCGCGTCGACGATGGCCAACATGGTGCCCCCGAGCATCCTAGCCGTCGTCTACGGCGCCGTCGGCAACGTGTCGATAGGCGGGCTCTTCCTGGCCGGCGCGACCCCGGGGGTGCTGGTCGGCATCGGGCTGATGGTCTACAGTTACTTCTTCGGGCCCGCCGGCGTGCCGAAGAAGCGCGCGACGTTCCCGCAACTCGCGGGCGCTTTCAAATCGTCCGCGCTCGCGTTGCTGATCCCGTTCATCATCGTCGGCGGGATCATGACCGGCCAGTTCACCCCGGTCGAGGCGGGGATGGTCGCGGTCGTCTACGTGATCGTCGTGCTGCTGCCGCTGCAGAGCCGCGGGCACTTCAAGGAGCTGCCGCGCGACTTCATGCTGGCCGGCGCGCTCTACGCGCTGCCGATGAGCGCGGTCGCGGCGGCGTCGGCGTTCGGCTGGGTGCTCGCCTATCTGCGCGGGCCCGACGTCGTGTCCGCCTGGATCGAGCAGATCGCCGGCCACAACGGGACGGCGATCATGTTCCTGGTCGTCGCGATGCTCGTGATCGTCGGCGACTTCCTCGAAGGCATCCCGGCGATCATCATCTTCATGCCGCTGATCCTCGCGTTGGTCAAGCTCGGCCACATCCAGCCGCTGCACATGGGGGTCGTCATCATCGTGACCCTCGCGTTCGGCAACATCACCCCGCCCTACGGGCTGCAGCTGCTGCTCGCCGCGAATCTGGCCAAGGTGCGATGGACGCGCGCGCTCGCCGCCTGCCTGCCGCTCTACGTCATCTTCTTCATCGTGATCGCCGCGATCGTCGTCTTCCCCGGCCTGACGCTCTGGCTGCCCCGCTGGCTCTTCCCGCAGTCGCTGGGATGCTTCGTCAACGCGCTGACCCACCAGCTCGTCTGTCCGCCGGCGTGACCCCGGCGTAGCTCCCGGGCGTCCGCTGTCTCGGTTTGGCGGATACTCGCAGTTGATGGGTACGAACGCCCGCGGGCGCCAAGATAGCCCGATGAGATTGTGGTATCAGAGCTTCGCCAAGGCGGGACGGTTCGGGGCCTATCCGGCGGCGCTCGAGAGAACGGTGGAGCGAGCCCGCGACGAAGGGACCGAGGTGCGCATCGAGGGCACGACGCAGCAGCTCGGCTTGGCCGACCATCACCATCGCAGCATCGAGTTTCACGACACCGCCGAAGTGATGAACAACGCGCTGCGCGCCGAAGCCGAGGGCTACGACGCCTTCCTGATCGGCAACATCGCCGACCCCGGGCTCTTCGAGTGCCGCGAGCTGGTCGGCATTCCGGTGTTGGGGCTGTGCGAGACCTCGCTGCACGTCGCGTGCCTGATGGGCACGACCTACGGCCTCGTCACCCTCAACGACAAATTCAGCGCGCGCGTGCTACAGAACGTGCAGCGCTACCGGCTCGAAGCGCAGATGGCCGCGGTCGAGAAGATGCAGTTCCGCCACTTGCCCGAGATCGCACCCGCGTTCTCCGACGAAGCGCAGGCCGCGGTCCTCGAAGCCGGCTTCATCGGCGCGGCGACCCGCTGCGTCGAACGCGGCGCGGAAGTCGTCATGGCGGCCGGCGGCGCGATCCAGGTGTTCCTGGGCGAACGCGGCGTCACGAACGTCGCCGGCGCGCCGGTGCTCAACGGTTCGGTGCTGCTCGTCAAGATGGGCGAATTGGCCGTCAAGATGCGGCAGCTGACCGGATCGTTCGGCAGCAAAGCGCTGACCTACGCGAGTCCCGGCCCCGAAGCGATCGGCATCTTGCGCGAAGCGTGCGCGCCGCGCGTGCCGGCCGGCGCGAGCGGCGCGCGATGACGCGCCTCTTCGAGCGGATCGCGGCCGACGAACTGGCGCTGGGCGCCTACATCAAGGGCGGCCCGCACCTGGCCTTCACGCTCGCCAAAGCGGGCTTCGACTACATCCGTCCCGACATGATGTTCTCGTCGATCGACTGGAAAGAACTCGACCACATCTTGCGCGCGTCCGACTCGGTCGGGCTGACGACGTGCCTGCGGATCGCGTCGAATCCGTGGCTCGCCGGCGAGGCGGCGCTGCAGGTGACGGTCGACGCGGCGCGCGCGTTCGCGCTCGGGGTGCCGGTCGTGCAAGTCTCGGTCGCATCCGCGGCGCAGGTGGCGGCGCTCGTCGAAGTCGCCAAGGACTGGCACCGCTCGGGCGCGGGCGAGTATCCGACGACGGGCGATACGTTCGCGGCCCAAAGCAAACGCGTGATCGACCAGACGCTCTTCCTGCCCTCGATCGAGAGCAAGACCGCGATCGACCAGATCGACGAGATCCTCTCGATCGACGGGCTGCGCGCGATCATGATCGCGGTGACCGACTTCAGTAAAGAACTCGGCCACGCGTTCGAGTACGAGCATCCCGACGTGTGGAAGGCGATCGACCGCATCGTCGAGTCGGCGCGCGCGAAGGGCATCCTGGTGGCGGCGAACACGGGCTACGCTTACACGACCCCGGAGACGATCGCCAAGCGCGTCGCCGACCTCTACGCGCACGGCGTGCGCATGGTGATGATCCAGGGCGCGGAATTCTTGCTCGAGTGTCTGGCGAAACCGTTGCTGGGCGACATTCGCGAACGGACGGCGTAACGGTGGCGCTCGCGCCCGCTGACGCCACCGCGACCGCGAGCCGGGGCGACCGGCTCGCCGCCTGGGCATCGCGCATCGAGTGGGACCACGTCGACGTGGCGGTGCGCGAGAAGATCAAAGTCCACGTGCTCGACGTGTTCGCGGTCGCGTGCGCGGGCCTCGACACGTGGCACGGGCGGGCGCTGCAGCGTGCGGCGCGCGGCTGGGGCGGCGTCGAGGAGAGCACGGTCATCGGCCTGGGATGGCGCATGCCGGCCGCGACCGCGGCGCTGGTCAACGCCTTCCACACCCGCGCCAACACCTTCGACGACACGCACGAGAAGGGCCCCACGCATCCCGGCAGCTCGGCGGTCGCGGCGGCGCTCGCGTGCGCCGAAGCGACCGGTGCGTCGGGCAAGACGTTCCTGGCCGCAGTGCTCGCGGGCTACGAGGTGACGACCCGCGTGTCGGCCGCCGTCGCACCGTGGCACTACGATAGCGGCTTCCACAACACGGGTACGTGCAACACGTTCGGGGCGTGCGCGGCGGCCTCGCGCGCGATCGGCCTCGACGGGCCGGCCGCGATCGAGGCGCTCGGGCTCGCCGGTGAAGGCGCGGCCGGCTTGCGGCAGTATCAACGCGGCGGCACCCGCGCCGACACGAGCATGGACGGCGCGCGCGCCGCGCAGACCGGCGTCATCGCGGCGCAGTTGCGGCTCGCCGGACTCCCCGGCGCGACCGCGATCCTTGACGGCGAACTCGGCTTCTGCCGCGTGCTCTCGCCGGAACGCGAACTCGAGCGCCTCGATGCCGGCCTGGGCGTCGACTACGAGTTCATGGCGACGACGATCAAGCCGTATCCGTCGTGCCGCAGCACCCACGCGCCGATCGCCGCGCTCGTCAAGCTGCGCGCGCAGCATGGGTTCGCCCCCGGCGACGTCGCGGCCGTGACGATCGAGGCCTACGGGCATTCGGTCGAGGTCGCGAACCGTCCGCAGCTGCGCAATCATTCCGACGCGGCGGCCAGCCATCAGCACTGCGCGGCGGTCGCGCTGACGCACGGTGCCGTCACCTTGGCGGATTTCACCGAAGAAAACATCGCCGACCCGCGCATCCGCGCGCTGGCGGCGCGCGTCGCGGTCGTGCACGACCCGATGCTCGACGCGGACTATCCGCGCAAGCTCCCGGTGCGCGTGCGGGTCGCGTTGCACGACGGGCAAACCTTCGAGGCCGCCGCGGACCAGCCGCCCGGCACGCCCGCCGACCCGCTGCCGCCCGAGATCGTGCGCGCGAAGTACTTCAGCCTCACCGAACCGGTCCTGGGACGCGAGCGCGCGGCGCAGCTCGAAGCCGCGATCCGCGCAGCGGAGTCGATCGGCGACATGCGCGAACTGCGCCCGCTGATCGCCGCGTCATGACGCCGCTGACGCGCCGCCGCGCGCTGCAAACCCTCGGCGGCGCGGCCGCGCTCGCCGGCGCACCGTCGCTCGCCGCGGCCCAGAGCGGCCGCTCGATCGACGTCAGCCTGCTGGGCTCGTCGCCCGCAATCGACGTGCCCGCCTACGCAGGCCTCTTCGAAGGCTTCCCCGCGATGCGGGGCTACGCGGCGCCGAAGGTCCAGCGCTACAGCCAAATCGAGACGCTGACGACGACGCTGCTCTCGAACACCGCGGAGATCGGGCAGTGCGACGCCATCAACGGCCTGCGCGCGGTCGAAGCGGGCGGGAATCTGAAGTTCATCGGCAACGTGTTCTGCATGGCCGACCTGATCTTCGTCGTCAACGCCGACAAGGTCAAGGACTGGAAAGACCTCACGCGTCCCGACGTGACGATCGCCGTCAACGGCAACGGAGACGCCACCTACGTGATGCTGATCGGGCCGATGCTCAAGCATCACGTCGATCCTGCGAAGCTCAACGTCGTCGAGCTCGGCGGCTCGAGCGCGCGCCTCGAGGCGCTGCTGTCGGGGCGCGTCGACGGCGTGCCGATCCACATCGACCAGCTCGCCGACATCCAGAAGAACGGCAACTACAAAGCGTTCATGTATCCGTGGAAAGAGTACCGCGCGTGGAGCACGGAGGTGTGGGCGGTGCAAGCCGACTGGCTGCGCAAGCCCGAGAACCAACGGCTCGCGGTCGACTTCATGAAGGCCCAATTGGTCGCGTTCAGGCGCGCGAACGCCGATCTCGACTGGTACGTCGAGGGCTATCGCAAGTTCGTGACGCTGCCCAACGCCGCGGCCGCGACCAAGGACGCGATTCGCCCGCAGTGGGAGACGCTCTCGACCGTCGTGCGCGCGTGGCCGCCCGACGGCAACTTCAGCGTGCAGAACTTCAGGGAGCTGATGCCGGTGTTCAAGGCCGCCGGCGCCATCAAGGGGACGCTGCAGATCGAGCGCGTCATCGACGCTTCGTACGTTCAGCGAGCCGCCAAAGAACTCGGCTGAATGCCGGAGCTGCCCGACGTCGCCGCCTACATCGGCGCCCTCGAGCCGCGCATCCTCGGTCGCACGCTCGAGCGGGTGCGGGTGGCGAGCGTGTCGGTGTTGCGCACGGCCGATCCGCCGCTCGCGAGCGCCGCGGGCCGCGTTGTCCGCGAAGTGCGGCGCGTCGGCAAGCGGATCGCGCTCGGCCTCGAAGGCGACCTCTGGCTCGTGCTGCACCTGATGATCGCCGGACGGCTGCACTGGCGCCCGCCGGCCGCGAAGCTCGCGGGCCGCAACGACTTGGCCGCGTTCGATTTTCCCGAGGGCACGCTGGTGCTCACCGAGGCCGGGTCGAAACGCCGCGCTTCGCTGCACCTCGTGCGCGGCGAAGCGGCGCTGCGCGCGCTCGATCCGGGCGGGATCGACGTCTTCGCGAGCGACCTCGACGCGTTCCGGCGCGCGCTGACCGCCGAGGACCGGACCCTCAAGCGCGCGCTGACCGACCCGCGCATCGTCAGCGGGATCGGTAACGCGTATTCCGACGAGATCCTTCACACGGCGCAGCTCTCACCGATCATGCTGACGCGCCGGCTGACCCCCGAACAGTGGGAACGGCTCTACGCGGCGACCCGGGCGACGTTGCAGCTGTGGATCGACCGGCTGCGCAGCGAAGCGGGCAGCGACTTCCCCGAACGGGTGACGGCGTTCCGTAAGGACATGGCCGTCCACGGCCGGTTCGGAAAGCCGTGCCCGCGCTGCAGCGAACCGGTGCAGCGCATCCGCTACGCCGACAACGAAACGAACTATTGCGCTCGCTGCCAAACCGGCGGCACGCTGCTCGCCGACCGCAGCTTGTCCCGGTTGCTCAAAGCCGATTGGCCGCGCACGCTCGAAGAACTCGAAGCGCTCAAACGGGGCGAAAACTTGACGAAAATTTAGCAAAAGTCGCATTCACCTTGCGGTCGGGCAGCGGTGCAGGGATGCGGCCGTCCGTCTATGAACCGCGTGAGCTTGCGCGAGAAATCTGCCGTCATCCGCACCATGAGCGACCGAAGTTCGGCGAGCCTGCGTTACAAGCGCCTCGAGCGCGATCAGGAACTCGTGCGCCGAGCCGCGCAACTCTTCTCGAACGCCGTCTCGCTGCCCGAACTGCTGGCCGAGCTGGCCAAGCTCTTGACCGACGTGGCCGAGGCGACGAGCGTCGTGTTCACGATCGACGACGCGGGCGGTCGGCGCTCCGAAACGCGGTTCGGATCGGGCGGCGACCCGGTCGCGGAAGTGACCGTCCCGGTGGAATTCGCCGGCCGGCTGATCGGGCGACTCTACGTGCGGCCGGCCGACGGGGAGCGCTTCGAACGCGAGGACGTCACCGCGCTCGAGACGCTTGCGTTGCAGTTGGGAGCAAGGCTGCATGCCGACTTGCAGAGCGAAGTCGATTCGCTGACGACGATCGCGAACCGGCGCGGCTTCGACGAAGCGCTCGCGCGCGAGTGGAAGCGTTGCGCCCGGTCGGGGCGTCCGCTCGCGATCGCGCTCGTCGACGTCGACTATTTCAAACGGTACAACGATGCCTACGGACACGTCGCCGGCGACGCATGCCTGCAGCGCGTGGCCGGCGCCATCGCCGATTGCGCGCGCCGCCCGGGGGACGTCGTCGCGCGCTACGGCGGCGAAGAATTCGCGGTCGTCATGCCGGAATGCGACGACGAGGCCGCCGGTACGGTCGCCGAGACGATTTGCGAACGCGTGCGAGAGCTCGCGATCGCGCACCGCGAGACGTCGCTCGGCTACGTGACCGTCAGCATCGGCACGGCGACCGCGGTGCCGGCCGAGCAAGGCGACCCGCACGATCTGCTGCGCGAAGCCGACGCGCGGCTGTACGACGCCAAACAGTCGGGCCGCAATCGCGCGTCGGGCCGCGCCGCCACCTCGAACGCGCCGGTCGTCTATCCGCACGCCGCGACGCGGCACAACCTGCCGCATTTCGTCACCCCGCGCATCGGACGCGAACGCGAGATCGCCGAAGTCGCGGCGATGGTGCGCGAATCGCGGCTGGCCAGCATCGTCGGCACCGGCGGCCTGGGCAAGACGCGGCTCGCGGTCGAGGCGGCGGCGACCGTGCTCGACGACTTCGCGCACGGCATATGGTTCGTCGATCTAGCGCCGCTCTCGCATGCATCGTTGCTGACGACGACGATCGCGGGGGCGATCGGGCTCACGCTTCCGCCCGGCGATCAAACCTCGACGCTCTTGACCCTGCTACGGCCGCATCGGCTGCTGATCGTGCTCGACAACTGCGAGCACGTGATCGACGAAGCGGCGCGCCTCGCCGAACTGTTGACGACCGCGTGCCCCTCGGTGCGCGTGCTCGCCACCAGCCGCGAGCCGCTCGACGTCGCGGGCGAAATCGTCTACCGGCTCGCCCCGCTCGACGAGGACTCGGCGGTCGCGCTCTTTTACGAGCGGGCGCGCCGCGCCGACCGCACGTTCGCGTGCGATTCGGCGAGCGAACCGGTCGTGCGCGAGATCTGCCGTCGCCTCGACGGCATCGCGCTCGCGATCGAACTCGCCGCGGCTCGCGTGCACGCTCTGCCGCCGCCGCAATTGCTCGCGGCGCTGCGCGAGCGCCTGGCAGTGCTCGGGTTCGGGAAGCGCACCAGCCTGCCCCGTCACACGACGATGCGGGCGCTGATCGACTGGAGTTACGACCTGCTCTCTGAATCCGAACGCACGACGTTTCGGCGCTTGAGCGTTTTCGCCGGCGGCTTCACGCTCGAGGGTGCGGCGAACGTGGCCAGTGCCGCCGGCGCGGAGAATTTGACCGGCGAGTGCGTCGCGGCGCTGGTCGACAAGTCGCTCGTGCTGGCACCGCTGGGCGGCGGGGTCACGTTCCGGCTGCTCGACTCGATGCGCGAATACGCGGCGGAGCGCTTGGATCAGGAAGGCGCCGCCGACGAGTGCCGCCGGCAGCACGCGAAATACTTCGCCGACCGCAGCGCGCGCATGATCGGGGAGTACGGCCGCCTGCCGGAAAACGACTGGCTGGCGCGTTACGAGCCGGATCTCGACAACTTCCGGGCCGCCTTCGACTGGTCGCTGAAGGCCGATTGCACGCAGGCCGCGGCGATCGCCGGCAACATGCTCGATCTCTGGTCGGTGCTCGGCTTGCAGTCGGAGGGCGACGCGCGCTGCGCGGCCGCGCTCCACGCGCTGAGCCAACAGGAGGCCGACGGCACGCCGGCGCTGCGCATCTTGCTGACCCTCGCGCGGACCGCATGGGAAGCGCGCGATCTGCAGCGTTGCCTCGAGGCCGTCGAACGCGCGTTGGCGTTGGCGGAGCGCCTCGAGGATCGCGACGCCGTGGCTGAGGCGCGGTACGTGCGCGGCCGCGCGCGCTTCGTCAGCGGGGCGGATCCGACGTTGGGAATCGAAGACCTGCGGCGCGCGGTGAAGCTCTTCGAGGCGATCGGCAATCCGGCGCGTTCGGCCCGCGCGATGAGCAGTTTGGGCTATGCGCTCGCGACGTCGGGCGGCGACTTGGACGAAGCTCGCACGCTGCAGGAACAGGCACTCCAACTCGCGCGCGAGGCCGGCTTTCCCAACATCGCGGGCGCGATCGAAGCGATGTTGGCGGAGACCGAGTTTGCCTCCGGCGACGTTGCGCGCGCGATCGAACGCGGGCAACTCGTGGTCGATGCGGTGCGGGCCGGCACCTCGCCGTCGGAACTGATCGTCAGCCTGGGCAACCTCGCCTCGTACATGGCGACCAACGGCGACTACGCACGGGCACGCGCCGCCGGGCGCGAGGCGCTCGCGATTGCGTCGGCCTACGAACGCACGTCGCGCATCCCGGCCCGGATCCAGGCGATCGCGCTGGCGGAAGCCGGACTGGGCGACGTGCGGCTCGCAGCGCAGCTGCTCGGTTTCGTCGACGCGTGCTACGCGCAGCGCGGCATTCCGCGCGAACGCACCGAGGCGGTCGTGCAGAAACGGCTGCTCGAGATCCTCGAAGACCGCCTCCATCCGCAAGCCCTCGAAAAGGAATCCGTTGCCGGCGCCGCGCTCTCGATGAGCGCCGCCTGCGCGCTCGCGCTCGGTGAAGACATCGGCCAGCGCGCATCGCGCCACGCGCTCGTGAGCAACCTCCGGTGATGCCTACCTTAAGAAATCCGTAAGGAATCGCACAGCGGCCGGTTTGAAATGCGGCTACCGTCGTGACATGAATCGCGGGAAGTGCTCGACGGACGGGCGAAGTGCATGGCCCTCGCCGGTGTTGGCAGGAGCGCCACAAGCCGGAGACATGGGAGTCTTGATGCTCGCGATTGCATTTTCCGCCGACGGCGTTCTCGCGCCGACCGCATCGCTCCACGAGGCCGCCGGCCCGCAGCCCGCACGCGACCTGCTTCCCTACGTGCAGGAACTCGTGCGCCCGTTCAGCGGCACGCCGATCGTGCTGCGCGAACTCGAAGGATTGGGCATCAGCATGGCGATGCTCGGCGCGGGCCCGGAGTGGCTTCAGCGGCGCATCGCGCAGGTGCTCTGGTTCAAGGGTGAGGTCGTTGCAGCGAGCGGGCCGCAGCGCTTCGCGACCTTGTGCGAGCGCCTCCGGCTGCCGGCGATCTGCGTGTGGTACGTCACGGCGTCACGCGACGATGCGGCCGAGGCGCTCGCGGCCGGCACGAACGTCATTCTGATCGACGACAACCAACCGGCCGCACTCTTGGAACCCGACGGCGACGGCTGCTTCGTCGCCCGCTCGATCGAAGACGTGCTCGAAGTGATTAGGATCCCGTACACGCGCTCGGCCTTGAACCTGCGCTACATCGTGCGCAAGCTACTCGACACGCCGTCGCTCGACGAACTCGTCCGTTGACCGACGCAACGGTCGAGAACGCGGTCTGGTATCTGCGGCGCCATCGCCTCTTCGACGGCGCGACCGACGACGTGGTGGAGAATTGCTACCATCTCTTCGTGCAGCGCACGTACCCCAAGCGCGCGGTGTTGTTCGAACAAGGCGATCCCGCCCGCACGGTCTTCGTCGTCAAGCGGGGCCAGGTGCGCATCAGCCGGGTCACCGCCGACGGCAAGGAGATCACGCTTGCGATCTTGGGCGCCGGCGACATCTTCGGCGAAGAAGTCGTGTTCGCCAAAGACGTCGTGCGCACGACGCAGGCGACCTGTATCGAGGAGAGCTATCTCTGCCTCTCGCGCATGCAGGATCTGTTCGCGATCCTCTCGCGCCATCCGGTCGTCGCGATCAACATCGCCAAGTACTTGAGCGAACAACGCGACGACGCGCTCGCGACGATCGAAGACCTCTCGTCGCTGCGCGTCCCCGAGCGGATCGTGCGCGTGTTCGAGCGCCTGGCGGAAGATCACGGCGAGCCGGTCGACGGCGGGGTGCGCATCGCGGTGCATCTGACGCACGCGCAAATTGCGTCGCTCGTCGGCAGCACGCGCGAAACCGTCTCGCTCGAGCTCGCGAAGCTGATCAAGTCGGGCCGCATGGCGAACGACGGCGCGTATTACGTCTTGCCGGCGCTCGCACCGGCGTAACTACGCTTGGGCGATCCAGCTCCCGTGGAACCCGTAGGGCACGCGCACCGGCACGTGCACTGAGGCGACCGGCGGCGCGGCCAGATCGCTCGCGTCGAGGATCGCGAGGTCGCTCGCGTCGCGCGCCGGATCGTAGACGAAACCGATCAGCCAGCCGGCGTCCTCGGCGGCGCCGGCGCCGGCCGGGACGAAGGTGAACTCGCCCACCCCGGTGCCGGGTCCGAAACGATGGCGTACCTCGCCCCCCGCCACCATGTCGTAGCGCACGACGTCGGTGCCCTGCGCTTCGCGATAGCCCGTGCCGTAGACGTAGCGATGGCGCAACGTCGAGCGCCGTTCGTCGACGCGCGGAAACTCGACCGGCCGTTCGCCGATCCGTTCGTCGCGCAGCGTTCCGCTCGCCCGATCGATCGTCCAGCGGTGCAAGTACGCGTCGCCGAAGCTGTCTTGATGCTCGCGCCAGATGTCGGCGTAGCGCGCGACGTCGAGCACGATCGCGTCGCCGTCGTCGAACGCATTGCCGACGTGGAACACGAAGCACGGGTCGATCGTCAGCCAGCGTACCTTCGCGCCGGCGTTCGCGCGGTCGAGAATGCCCAGCCGCGACGGGTGCTTGGGGTCCCAGTAGTAGGGAATCTCGCCGCGCTTCGCCCGCCCGACGTCGAACACGAGCGGCAAGTCGAGGAAGATCGCGGAGCGCTGGGTCACGGCGAAATCGTGCATCATGACGGTGCGCGGGATCGGCACGTCGCGCCGTTCGACGAGCGCCCCGGCTCCGTCGATGCGCAGGTACGTCAGGCCGCGGTGCACGAGCCCCATGCCGAACGCGAGCAGCTCGCCCGAGACGGGATCGCGCTTGGGGTGAGCGGTGAACGGCGACTTCAAGCGGCCGCCGAAATCGAGCGGTCCGACCGTACCGAGCGTGCGCGTGATCTCGTAGGGAAACGACGACTCGACGAGCGCCATGATCTTCCCCGCATGCGCGACGACGCTCGTATTGGCGACCGACGCAGTCAAGTCGACCTTGCCGAACCAGTTGACGTAGGTCGTCTCGCCGAGAAAGGAGCGAGTGCGCACCCAGCGGTTGCGGTACGCGGTCGCGCGGCCGGCTTCGAGGCGGACGCCGTGCACCATTCCGTCTTCGAGGAACGCGTGGATCGTCGGATGATCGGGGCGCGCGTTCGGCCCGGTGCGCAAGTAATCGCCGCACAACTCGGGCGGGATCGCGCCGGTCACCGGCAGATCGACGACGTCGCGTTCGTCGTACACCGCTTCGTGGTACCGGTCGCGTGCTGCCTCGACTACCGGCTCCTCAACCTCCATCGCCCGACCCTCTCCGCGCCCGCCCACGAGCGCCGCCCTCGGTGAAGGTTACCGCAGCTCGCGTGCAACTCCCGTCCCGCCCGCGCCGAACCGGCGGACGCGCCCGAAAGTGCGGCGAAAGGCTCGCCCATGGCTGACGGGGTCGACGCGAGCGAGGCGGCGGGTATCGAGCGGGTCACGGTGGCGCGCGTCGCGCACGCGAGCGATGAGGTGCGCGCCTTGATCGCGGAGCTCGAAGACACGTTGGCCGCGGAATATCCGCCGGAGCAGCGTCACGGACTCAGCCTCTCCGCGCTCTTTGCGCCGCACGTGCGCTTCTTCGTCGCACAGCGGGACGGCGTGGCGGTGGGATGCGGCGCCATCGCGCTCTTCGACGGCTTCGCCGAGGTCAAGCGCATGTACGTGCGCAGCCCCGTGCGTGGACGCGGAATCGCAAGGAGGCTGCTGGCCCGGCTCGAGGCCGAAGCGCTAGCGTGCGGCATGGCGCTGCTGCGGCTCGAGACCGGGACGCGGCAGCAGGCAGCGGTGCGGATGTACGAGCGCTACGGATTTCGCCCGTGCGCCGCATTCGGCGCATATGCGTCGATGCCCGAGGCCGCGATCGCCGCAAGCCTCTTCTACGAAAAGGTCTGCGGCGCGACCGCGGGCGCGGATTCGTAAGCGCCGAAGATTTCCGCATGGACGGCCTCACCCACATCTTTCTTCACGTCGCCTTCTGCAATGCGGTCGCCCGGCTGCCGGCACAAACGACCGTCGCCATGCGGGTGCAGATGGCGTTCGTGGCCGGCGAGCCGCCGTTCGACAAGACCTTTGCCGTCCTGCGCGGAGACGCACCGGAAACGGTCGTCGAGTTCGACGTCGGGCGCGGGTCGTATCGCTTGACGGTCGACGTTCCGAAATATGCTTGCCGCAGCACCGAATTCTTGACCGTGCTTCCCGCGCAGAATCGCAAGGTGACCGCGACCCTGCTCGACGCTTCACAGCCGGTCGCGCCGCCGACCCTGCTCCTCGACGGCACTGCGCCGATGTCGTTCATCTATCTGAAGCCGACGTACGTGCTGCTCGACAAGAGCGTCACCTGCAATCAGCCCGTCGGAGCGCCGCTGCCGTCGCGCGTCGACGTCGACTACGCGCAGCAAGCGTACTACGCCTCGATGTACGTCGACCCGTCGCTCGCGGCCGCAGCCCCCGTCTTCGCCTTCAAACTGCAGACCTCGACCGGCCTCTCGCACTACGTGCGCATCCCGATGACGCTGCCGGCGCTCCCGGTCAATTGGCCCTCGCACCTGCAAATGAACGTCACCGACGACATGGTCGACGGATTGGCGGGCGAAAAAACCGACGTGCTGCTCTGCCCCAAGATCTGGGAAACGAGCGTGCACTAACGCTTCTGCGGGCGGGCGTGCATGCGCACCCATGCGACGAACGCCTGGTCGTTGAGGTCGTTCGCGGCGAGCCCGAGAATCGCCCGGAACAGTTCTGCATCGACGGCTTCGAGCGTGAACGCGTTGAGCTGCAGAAACGTCTCGAGCAAGATCGCCCCGACGCGCTTGTTGCCGTCGTAGAAGGGATGATTCTTGATCACCCCGATGGCGTAGAGGGCCGCGAGTTCCGGCACGCCGGCATCGGCGTAGGCTGCAGCGTGCTGCGGGCGCGCGAGCGCAGACTGCAGCAGCGCGCGATCCCGGATGCCCGGTGCACCGCCGTGTTGGGCGATTTGCACCTCGTGAATCGCGAGCACGACATTCTCATGCAGCCAAACAATATTACTTCGCGAGCTCACGAAGCACCGCGCGGCGCTTCTTCATCACCCGTTCTGCGATCTCCATTTGCGGCTTGAAATCCGGGTCGTACGGCGTCACCCGCATCCCGTCCGGCGACTCGGTGAGATACACGACATCGCCGGCGTCGAGGTTGAGCCGAGCCAAGACGTCTTTGGGGATGATCGCCCCGACGGAATTCCCGATCTTGGTGAGTTTCAGTGCGTTCATCGCATCCCGTTATAACAGTTGTTTGTACGCGATAATACTACATCGCCGTGACATGCGCAATGCGGGCCACCCGGACAGGGGCGAGCGGTTCCCGCCCCGGCGACGTCGTAGTGGCTTCCATGCTAGAGACGGCGCACCGGACGATCAGGGCGGCGCGCGGCACGGCGCTGCGGGCGAAGAGTTGGCAGACCGAAGCCGCGCTGCGGATGCTGATGAACAACCTCGACCCCGAGGTTGCGGAGCGGCCCGACGATCTCGTCGTGTACGGCGGGATCGGCAAGGCGGCGCGCAACTGGCCGGCCTTCGACGCGATCGTGCGCGAGCTCGAGCGACTGGGCGATCACGAGACGCTCGCGATCCAGTCGGGCAAGCCGGTCGGCGTGTTCCGGACGCATCCCGACGCGCCGCGGGTCGTGATCGCGAACTCCAACCTCGTGCCGCGTTGGGCGACGTGGGACGCGTTCAACGACCTCGACCGGCGAGGCTTGATGATGTACGGGCAGATGACGGCCGGGTCGTGGATCTACATCGGGTCGCAAGGGATCGTCCAGGGGACGTACGAGACGTTCGCCGAGATGGGGCGGCGCCATTACGGCGGCGACCTCGGCGGCCGCTGGATCCTCACCGCCGGGCTGGGCGGCATGGGCGGCGCACAGCCGCTCGCAGCGACGATGGCCGGCGCGTCGATGCTCGCGATCGAGTGCGATCCCGAACGCATCGAGAAGCGGCTGCGCACGCGCTATCTCGACCGGCTCGCCGGCTCGCTCGACGAAGCGCTCGCGATCCTCGACGACGCGCGGCGCACGCGCGCGGCGGTCAGCGTCGCGCTCGTCGGCAATGCGGCGGAGGTGCTCCCCGAACTCGTGCGCCGCGGCGTGCGGCCCGACGCGGTCACCGACCAAACGTCGGCACACGATCCCGTCAACGGCTACCTCCCCTCGGCTGGACGCTCGCGCAGTGGCACGAGCGGCGCACGAGCGATCCGCAGGCGTCGCGGCCGCCGCGAAACAGTCGATGGTGGCGCACGTTGAAGCGATGCTCGCGTTTCACCGGCTCGGCATCCCGACGTTCGACTACGGCAACAACCTGCGCCAGATGGCCAAAGACGAGGGCCTTGCGGATGCGTTTGCGTTCCCGGGCTTCGTCCCGGCGTACATCCGGCCGATGTTCACGCGCGGGATCGGGCCGTTTCGCTGGGTCGCGCTCAGCGGCGATCCCGAAGACATCCGCAAGACCGACGCGCGCGTCAAGGAGCTCTTGCCGCACAACGCCGGCTTGCACCGCTGGCTCGACATGGCGCAGGAGCGCATCGCGTTTCAGGGTCTCCCGGCGCGCATCTGCTGGATCGGCTTGGGCGAGCGCGACCGCGTCGGCCTCGAGTTCAACGCGATGGTCGCGCGCGGCGAACTGCAGGCGCCGATCGTCATCGGCCGCGACCATCTCGACAGCGGCAGCGTCGCCTCGCCGAACCGCGAGACCGAAGCGATGCGCGACGGCTCCGACGCGGTGAGCGACTGGCCGCTGCTCAACGCGATGCTCAACGTCGCCGGCGGCGCGACCTGGGTGTCGATCCATCACGGCGGCGGCGTCGGGATGGGCTTCTCGCAGCACGCCGGCACGGTGATCGTCTGCGACGGCACCGAAGCGGCCGGGGCGCGGATCGCACGCGTGCTCTGGAACGACCCCGCAAGCGGCGTCGCGCGCCACGCCGACGCCGGCTACGCCGAGTCGATCGCCTGCGCGCGCGAGCACGGCCTGCGCCTGCCGATGATCGACGGCCCGTAGCGGCGGCCGTCAGTCGCCGGCGACGTCGTCGCTCGCGGCGTAACTGTCGATCCGTTCCACCGACCCGATCGCGGTGACGATCGTGCGCGCGACGCGGTCGAGTTCCAGCCGTTCGTACGTTTCGAGCACCACGTCGTCGATCGCCGCGAACGCCGCGCGGGCCTCGTGCTGGAGATACGCGTAGAACGCGCTCTGCACGAGGAAGCTCGTCCGCATCCTGGTCAAGCCCGCCTCCTGATAGTGCACGCTCGCGATCAGCCGTTGCAAGTGCTGGTTGTCCATGTTGACGAAGATCGAGACGGCGTCTTTCGACGCGTTGACCGAGGCGACGCTCACCTCGTCGAAGTTGAATTCCGGCCATCGGTCGCGCTGCACCTCGTACACGTCGGGCAGCCGCACGCCCTTCGCACCGTTCCGATCGGCAGCCGACGGAGACGGCGGAGCGACCACGACGAACGGTGCCTCGTCGACGAGCACCGCGCCGTCGGCGAGCGTGAACCGGACGCGCAGCGTTCCGTTCGCACCGAGCCGCCCCGTGCCGCGCACCGTCACGGCGGAGCGTCCGCCGCGAACGTCCGTTGCGCGCACGAACTCAACCGCGGAATCGGGGTTGCCGACGGCGACCAGCCGCGCCTGCGCGTAGCGCGACACGTAACCGTCGGGCGCGTCCGACTCGAGCGCGATGCGCGCCGTGCGCCCCAGCGGGATCGCGATCGGACGCGGCTTCGCAGCGATGCGCACGAACGTCGGGTGCTCGCGCGTCGGCAACGGCTCGGCGGGGGTGCCGGTGCCGCCGGCCTCGCCTGGGACCACCGCGCCGGCTCCGTTGCGGCGCTGCGCAGCCAGCGGGTCGGGACCGGGGTGAAACTTGTCCATCAGCTCGGCGAAGCGGCGCCGCAGGCGCTTCTGATCGGTCGCCGCCTGTCGTTCCAGCAAGCGTTGGCGGCGTTGCGCGTTCAACGCGTCGAGCGCGCCGTCTTCGAGCAGCGCGTCCCGCACGCTGTCGAGCAGCGTGCGGTAGACGGCGCCGCGTTTGAGGCGGTCGCGCGTCGTCGAGAACAGCTCGCGCCGGGTCGAGGGCGCCAACGCGTCGAGTTCCACTTGCACGACGAGGGCGTTCTTCAGGAACGGAAGCCGCAGTTCGTCGACGATGAACCGCCGGTCTTCGAAACCGTGCGACTGCCCGTAGTACGTGAGCGCGACGGGGTGCTTGCGGTCGGGATGAAGCGGCGCGTCGTCGGAGTCGAGCACCCAATAGCGTGCGGTCGCGAAGCTGCGCGAGCGGCGATGCGAGACGACGCACGCAACCGATTGCGCGTGTGCGACTCCCGGCCCGGCAACGGCGAGCTCGGACAGACGCCCGCGCACGACCGAACTCGGTGCAACGTGCATGAGCCCGTCGAAGTGTCGCGCCTCGGTCACGGTGAACGGCAAGATGGGATCGAAGAGCGCGCCGCCCAGGAGCGCGGCGAGCCCTTCGGGTTCGGCTGCGTGCCGAACCCCTGCCGGCAAGTCGTAGTCGAAGTGCCGCACGAGCGTCCCGCGCTCGAATGCATGGCGGGCGCGCGCGAGCGTCCCGATCGCGCCGCGCCGGCCGGTGAGATACTCGTAGCGGCCGTTCTTGTTGCGGCGCGGATCGAGATCGCGGTAACGGACGAACGTGACGCCGACGCCGGAATCGCCGGTGGCCGATGCGATCGTGCAGCCGTGCGGTGAAGGCAAACGACGTCGAGCCGCCTTGTCCGAAGGCGCCCGCGAGATATCGCTTGCCGATCTTGTTGCTGCCCGCCAGGTTGAGAATCGAGTCCGGCATCGCTTCGGGCGCGACACCGGTGCCTGCGTCGCGCACCTCGAGGGTGGGCCGCTCGCGGGACGCACCGTCTCTGACGACGACGCTGACGAGTTGCGCGAGGGCCGCCGCCGCATCGTGATCGAGGTTCGAAGCGGTCCCCTCGGGGATGCCGAACAGCGCGCGGGCCGCGTCGCGCGGCGATTCGAGGGCCCCCACCGTCGTGGGATCGGCGACCGCTGCGTGCTGTTCGATCACCGCGTCGATCGCGTTGGTGATGCGCTCGACGAACGCGAGCGTCGGATCGGAGCCGATGTTGACGAGGCCGAAATTGCCTTCTTTCCCGCCCAGCGGTGCCCACCCGAATCCGAGCGCAACCAGACGCGCGACCGCGGCTTCCGCGTCGCCCAGCGACGACGCTCGAAGCAGTTGCAACAGGGCCTCGGCTTCGGTCGACATGTAGAGAGAGGTTCGTGGCGTGCCCGCACGCTTCCGCGCGCGGCCGGG
>CAVVMT010000006.1:0-25570 GCA_963749395.1 Vulcanimicrobiota bacterium | reverse complement strand
GGTGCTCTGGTGTCTCCAGCGAGCGGTCGATGAGGGCATCCTCGCGGACTATCAGCTGAAAGGTGTGGGAGCTGCGCTTTCTCCAGTTCTCGATACGCAGACCGCGCGCGCACTACCAAAGATTGGACGGGGCGGCAATTCCAGGAAGCTGAGTGAGCGACTCAAAGCATTTGAACGCGCGTTAGCTTTGGGATTTGACGCCTTCACCTACCGAATGAAACCGCCGCGAGAGTTTGCTCGGCTGATATGGTTCGGCCCCATGTCGCGATCGCTTACGGCAACGAAAGCCTCAAGACCATCCAAGTCGATCAGGCCGTCGAAGCGAGTTCCTTCGATCTCATCGACGGGACGGTCGGAATCGCCGAGCTTCGTGAATCCCGCGAACACCCCCGATTCCTTGCATTGAAGTTGCTCGATCAAGTTGCGCAAAAGATTGATGCGGCTGCAGATGTCGCGCGATTCGCGACGACAACCTCGGCGCGCCATGTATCACCACCATCGCCAGGTTGAACATGTCGATCTCAAAGACGAATCTCGCTTGCAGAACGTCGCCTTTCGTGTGATGGAACTCATGGCCACCGGAAATCCTGTACCCACGGTATGGTTGTAGAAATTCAACATCTCGCTGCCGCCGGCATAAAGGCCAGCTCGAGGCGATCGAGTGACGATTCGCGAGTCGTTGTCGGCGGGATTCGAGTGTCCGTAATCACGGATCAACGAGTATAGGTTCATCTCCTTTGCGGCTCGTGGATCGCCGACGAGCTCAGACGGGGCCGATTTCAATGAAGTGATGAAGCATGGAATTCGTCGGCTTCATCATCACTGGATGGAAGCTTCACTTGATGATTCTGACGAACCCAAAGGCCGAGCGTCATTGCCGTTCTCGAACGCGAGGTGCCCGTGCAGCCTAGCAACGAAGCTCGTTAGGGCCGCAAGCGCTGATCAGGAGCGTCGGATGTTTGGGCGGCTTCCTGGCCTTGAAGCACTCTTCGAGCACTATCACAAACGGTCGACGTTGACACGAGCTTCTACGCGATCGAGGCCAGGTTTGGAGCGCTCATCCATTCCCAGGTGGGTATCGCTCGGTGCAAACATGTGCAGCATCCGATGGGCTCTGTAGCATCATGCTCGGCTTCCTCCAAGTGCTACGTTGAGAGCCACGAGGGTGACGCCGAACAAACCCATACAGGTCGCCCTGTCGCAGGCCCCACCACGTCGGCAAGATCGTGACCAGAACGGATTGCCCTGCACGCCGGTTCAGCGCCTTCGTGGCTGCAACGTCCTCACGATGTTCTACCTGGCTCCGGCCGAGATCGAGGGGCTCGTCGTGGTCGCGCAGCGCCTCAAGGAAGCTCAGCAGGCCCCAGGACCAGTTGACCCGCCGCGGGCCGGACTCTGGCGATGCTCTTCGAGAAGCCCAGTTTGCGGACCCGGGTCTCTTTCGAGATCGGCATCGCACAGTTCGGCGGCCACGCGATCTTCGCGAACGGCAACGATTTCTTGCTCGGCACAGCGCGAAGCACCCGAAGACGTCGCGCGCGTCGCTTTCCCGCTACGCCGACGCAATCGTCGTCCGCACGCACGCGCACGAGCCGCTGCAGCGCTTCGCGGCCGCGGCGACCGTGCCGACGATCAACGGCCTCTCGCAGGTCGCGCATCCCTGCCAAGCCCTGGCCGACATGATGACGATCCGCGAGCGCTTCGGCACGCTCGCCGGGCTGCGCTTGGCCTTCGTCGGCGACGGGCGCAACAATGTCGCCGCGTCGCTCGCGCAGGCGGCGATGATGGTCGGCATGCACGTCAACTTCGCCTCGCCGCCCTCGCACCGGCCCTCCGAGACGTTCCTAGCGCACTGCATGAGCTCGGCAAGCCGCTCGGCGCGACGGTGCGCGCGTTCACGAGCCCGTCCGGGCGGTGCGCGACGTCGATTCGTCTACACCGACGTGTGGACGTCGATGGGCGACGAAGCGTTCTCGAGCGCAACGCCGCGCGCTCTTGCGTATCAGGTCGACGCCAAGCTGTTTGCGGCGGCGGCCCCGCACGCGCTGTTCATGCACTGCCTGCCGGCGCACCGCGGCGAAGAAGTGACCGCCGAGGTGATCGACGGCCCCGCAGCATCGTCTTCGACCAGGCCGAAAACCGCCTCCACGCGCAGAAGGCGCTGCTTGCTCTCGCTGCTCACCGACCTGCGGGGTTTGGGGAAGAATGATGACCACCGCGCCGCACAACATCAAGACGACCCGCCAGCGTGCGATCCTTTCGTTGATCGCCGGCCGGCCGGTGCGCTCGCAAGAAGAACTCGCGCACCTGCTCGAAGGCCAAGGCTACGAGGTGACGCAGGCGACCGTGTCGCGCGACATCAAGGAACTCGGGCTCGTCAAGGTGCCGCTCAAGACGGCGGCGGCGCGGCCCAGCAGTTCAAATACGTCGAACCGGCGGCGGCCCGGTGTACCGCAACCGCCTGCACCGCATCGTGGCCGAGCTCGTCGGTCAGCGTGCGCGGCAGCGTCAACCTGATCGTGCTGCGCACCCCGCCGGGCAGCGCGATGATGGTCGCCTCGGCAGTCGATGCCGCCGAATGGCCGGAAGTGCTCGGCACGATCGCCGGCGACGACACCGTGTTCGTCGCGATCGACGCCCGGAGAAACTGCCGATGCTCATGCAACGCTTCGAAGACATGCGATCGGGGCATGAACGCCAACAACGGGTCCAAGGAATCGATCGTCCTCGCCTACTCGGGCGGTCTCGACACCTCCGTGCTGCTCAAGCAGTACATCGAAGCCGGGCACCACGTCGTCGCGATGACCGCCGACCTCGGCGAGAGCGACATGGTCGCCGGCGACGACGCGCAAGCCGCGCTCGACGGCGTGCGCAAGAAAGCGCTCGACCTCGGCGCCGAAGACGCCGTGCTCGTCGACGCGCGCGAGCGCTTCATCGAAGACTACGCGCTGCGCGCGCTGCGCGCCAACGCGCTCTACCAGGGCGTCTATCCGCTCTCGGCCGCGCTCTCGCGGCCGCTGATCGCCGACCTGCTCGTCGAAGTGGCGCAGGCCGTAGGCGCGACGCGGTCGCGCACGGCTGCACCGGCAAAGGCAACGATCAAGTCCGCATCGAGATCGGCGTCCGCGCGCGCGACCCGCACCTCAAAGTGCTCGCGCCGCTGCGCGATCAGCCGCTCTCGCGGCCCGACGCGCTCGCCTACGCGCAAGAACACGGCGTGCCGGTCCCGCACACGGTCGACAAACCGTACTCGGTCGACGCGAACCTGTGGGGCCGTTCGATCGAAGCCGGCGTGCTCGAGGACCCGTGGAACGCCCCGCCCGAGGACGCGTTCGCCTGGACGAAGGGGCCCGCCGACCACCGTCGACCCCGACCGAGTCGTGATCGAGTTCGTCGACGGCGTGCCCTCGATCGACGGCGAGTTCGGGCGCGCGTTCGTCAAGAGCTCAACGCCTTGGCGGGCGCACACGGCGTCGGACGGCTCGACTTGATCGAAGACCGCGTCGTGGGCCTCAAATCGCGCGAGGTCTACGAGTGCCCGGGGAGCCTGACGTTGATCGCGGCGCACAAGGCGCTGGAGCGGCTCGTGCTGACGCGCGACGAACTACGCTTCAAGGCCGGCGTCGATCAGCGCTACAGCGAGTTGATCTACGACGGGCAGTGGTCGTCGCCGTTGCGGACCGCGCTCGACGCGTTCAACGCGCACTTCTCGCCCCGCATGAACGGCAAGGTGCGGGTGCGCCTGTTCCGCGGCGTCGCGACCGTCACCGGGTCGAGTTCGCCGTTCGGCCTCTACGACGAGAAGCTCGCGACCTACGGTGCGGGCGACGCGTTCAAACACGACGCGGCCAAGGGTTTCATCGACATCTGGGGCCTGCCGATCGAAGTCGGGTCGCGCATCGCGCGCCTGGCCGCGCCGCGCGCCCCCGAGCTGACCGAAGCGAAGTAAATGGCCGAAGAGACGCTGCAATGGGGCGGACGTTTCACGGCACCGCCCAATGCCGGCGTTGCTGGCGTTCGGCTCCTCATTGGAAGACGACTTGGTGCTCGCGCCGTTCGACGTGAGCTGCTCGCACGCGCACGTCGAGGCGTTGCGCGCGGGCGGACTGCTCGATCGAAGGCTCGGCGGCGGAACTGCACGGCGCGCTCGACGCGGTCGCCGGCGAGATCGCCGCCGGCACGTTCGCCGCCTTCGCGCGGCGCGGCAAATTCGAGGACGTGCACGGGGCGATCGACGCGCGCGTGCGCGAGCTGACCCCCGCGCGTAGCCGGCGAACTGCTGCACGCCGGCCGCAGCCGCAACGACCAAGTGGCGACGACGTTCCTGCTCTACGTGCGCGACCGCGCGGCGACCGGGCAAGCGGCGTGCGCGCGCATCGCGCGCGGCTTCCTGCACCGCGCGCAGGACGCGCTGCCGCGCGGCGCCCTGCTCGCGGCGACGACCCACTGGCAGCCGGCGATGCCGGTCCTGTTCGCGTTCTGGCTGCACGCCGCGGCTCAGCCGTTCATCCGGGCCGCGCGCCGCTTCGAGCGAGTCGCCGGCGACGCCGCGCAATACTGTCCGCTCGGCGCGGGGGCCCTGGCCGGCTCGTCGCTGCCGCTCGACCGCGCGGCCGCGGCTCGCGTCCTGGGCTTCGTCCGCCCGTCGCGCAACGCGCTCGACACGGTCGGCGACCGCGACGTCGCGCTCGACCTGCTCGGCGCGGTCGCGCGCGCATGCGTCGCCGCCTCGCGCCCGAGCGAGGAGTTCGTCATCTGGTCGACGCCGGCGTTCGGCTACGCGCGCCTCTGCGATGCGGCCTCGACCGGTTCGAGCTTGATGCCGCAAAAGAAAAACCCCGACCCGTTCGAGCTCGTGCGGGCCAACGGCGCGTGCGCCGTCGGCGCCTACGCGGGGGCGCTGGCCAGCCTCAACGGCGTCGGCCTCTCGTACCACCGCGACCTGCAGGAGTCGCAAGGCGCAGATTTTGCGCGGGACCGAGCACGCGCTCGCCGCGCTGGCCGCGTTCGCGCGCGCGCTCGACGAACTGTCGTTCGACGAGGCGCGCGATGACCGCGCGCGCGACCGACGGCTTTACACCGTCGCGACCGACTCGCCGACGCCTTGATCGCGCGCGGGAAGACCGCCCGCGAGGCGCACCGGCTCGTCGGCGCGCGGGTGCGGCGCGCCGAAGCGGGCCCGCGCCGCTCGGCGAGAACGACCTGGCGGCGTTCGCGCGGCCAGCGGCCTCGACGACCTTGCGCCCCGCTCGACGGCGCCGCATCGGTCGCAGGCCAAGCGCACCGCCGGCTCGACCCAGCCCGAGATCCTGGTCGCAAGTCGATCGCAGCCGACGCCGCGGAGATCGGACGCCGTCCGAAGGAGCCTCAGCATGACCGCCGTCCACATCGTCGGCGCGAGCCGGGTATGCCGCGGCCGAACTCATCCGGCTTCCTCGCCGCCCATCCCGACGTCGAGATCGCGACGCTCGAGAGCAGCAGTTCGCGCCGGCCAGCGAGTGTGCGACCTCTTTCCGTCGCTGCCGCATCGATCCGCGGACGTTCGCCGCCGAACGGGCCGCGCACGAACGGCTGCAGCGCGGCGACTTCGTCTTCCTGCGCCGGCAACCACGAGCGTCGCGCAAGGCGCGGCCCCGGCGCTGCCTCGCCGCCGGCGCGCGGGTGATCGACCTCTCCGACGCCTTCCGGCTCGCCGCGACCCGGCAGGACGCGGTCTACGGGCTTCCGGAACGCTATCGCGACGCGATCGCGCGGGCGCCGGTTCGTCGCCAATCCGGGGTGCTACCCGACCGCTTCGCTCTTGCGCTGCTGCCGCTCGCGCCGCTCGGCCGGGCGCATCGCGCACATCGTCGATCGACGCGAAGAGCGGGATCACCGGCGCCGGGCGCAACCCCGCGCTCGGCTCGCTGTTCGCCGAAGTCGACGACGACGTGCACGCGTACGGCCTCGCCGGGCCACCGCCACCAGCCGGAGATCGTGCAGGAGCTGCGCGCGGCCGGGATCGAGGCGCCGTTCGTCTTCTCGCCGCACGTCGTCCCGCTCTCGCGCGGGATGCTCGCCGACGTCTACGCGATCGTGCGCAAGCGCGCCGATCGCGCGGCGCGGTCGCGGCGCTCTACGCGCGCGCGTACGCGGACAGCCCGTTCGTGCACGTCTTCGACGGCGGCGCGCGTACCGTATCGTCCGCGGTCGCGAAGACGCAACCACGCGCAGATGCGCGTCGCGGATGCGCGACGGCATCGTCGCACGTTCTCAGCGCAATCGACAACCTGGGCAAAGGCGCGGCCGGCAAGCCGTGCAGAACATGAACATCATGCTCGGGCTTCCGGAGGAGACGTGGACTCGATGCTCGCACCCTCGTCGGCTGAACGACCGAACGAATCCGGCTCATCGAAGTCCGCGGCGGCCTCGGCGCCGTGCCCGGCGTCCGCTTGGCCGGCGTGCATGCCGGGATCAAGAAGCGCAAGAGCGATCTCGCGCTGATCGCGCTCGACGGCCGCACGTCTGCGCGCGAGTGATCACGACCAACGAGATCAAGGCCGCGCCGCTGCTCGTCAGCCGACGAACACCTCGAGTTCGACGGCGACGCGATGCGCGCGGTCGTCGTGCAACGCGGGCTGCGCGAACGCGTGCACCGGCGAGCGCGGCGATGCGCGACGCGCGCGCGACGGCGCGCCAGGCCGCGGCGCTGCTCGGCATGCGCAGCCGACCCAGGTCGATCGTCGCGTCGACCGGCGTGATCGGCGTCTACCTGCCGATGGACCGGCTGCCAACGGGCCTCGAACGCGCGGTCAAAGCAGCTCTCGCACGGCAGCGAAGCGTGCTTCGACGCGGCCGAAGCGATCATGACGACCGACCACGTGCCCAAGCTCGCGGCCTATGCGTTCTACGAGGGCGAGCAGCGCTACGTCGTCGGCGGCATCGCGAAAGGCTCGGGCATGATCGCGCCCAACATGGCGACGATGCTCGTCGTTCATCGCCACCGACGCTGCCGATGTCGCGCGCGGCGCTGCAGTCGGCGCTGCGCGAGGCGGTCGACGACACGCTTCAACATGATCTCGGTCGACGGCGACATGTCGACCAACGACGCGTGCTACGCGTTCGCGCCGCGCCGGGAAGGGCGAGCGCGCCGCCGGGTTTCCGCGCGGCGCTGCGCGCGGTGTGCCGCGACCTCGCGCATCGCGATGGTGCGCGACGGCGAAGGCGCGACCAAGACGCTTGACGTTCGAAGTCACCGGCGCGCGCGACGAGGCGCAGGCGCGCACGGTCGCGCGCGCGGTGATCAACTAGCAATCTCGTCAAGACCGCGCTCTACGGCGAAGACCCGAACTGGGGCCGCGTGATCGCGGCCGCCGGCGCGGCGCGCGCCGGGCTCGACCCCGAGACGTGGTCGCTCTACCTCAGCGGCCAGCTCGTGGGTCGAACGCGGCGCGATCGAGGTGCTCTCCGAAGCCGAGGCGCACCGCGCGCTCGAAGACACCGACGATCGCCATCGCGCTCGACCTCGGCATCGGCGACGCGCAGCGCGACCGCGTGGGGCTGCGATCTCTCCACCGATTACGTGCGCATCAACGCGCACTACCGGACGTGAGCGGACCGATCATGCACGCCGCCGCCTCGGCGTTCGCATCTGCTGCAGAACTACGCGCCGCGCGCCGGTCACCTTCGTGCGCGGCGAAGGCTGCGAACTCATCGACGATGCCGGACGACCGCTATCATCGACTTCGTGGCCGGGATCGCCGTCTGCGCGCTCGGCCACGCCACCCCGACATCACCGCCGCGATCGCCGCGCCAGGCCGCGCACGCTCGTGCACGTGCAGCAACCTCTACCACTCACGAACCGGCCGGCACGCTCGCCGACACGATCGCGCGAACGCAGCGGCTTCGACGCGCGTCTTCTTCTGCAATTCGGGCGCCGAGGCCAACGAAGCCGCGATCAAGCTGGCGCGCAAGATCGGCGTACCGCGGCGGCGAGTACCAGCGCACGACGATCCTCGCGTGCCAAGGGCTGCTTCCACGGCCGCACGTTCGGCGCGCTCGCCGCCACCGACAACCCGAAGTACAAAGAGGGCTTCGAGCCGCTGCCGGAAGGCTTCGCGTTCGTCGACTTCAACGACGTCGACGCGCTCGACGCGGCGATCGACGCCGAGACCGCGGCCTTTCTCGTCGAACCGGTGCAGGGCGAGTGCGGCGTCAAACCCGCCGACCCGCGACTTTCTCGAGGCCGCGCGGCTGATCTGCGACGAACGCGGCGCACTCCTGATCTTCGACGAAGTCCAAGCCGGGATGGGGCGCCTGGGCACGACCTTCGCCTTCGAGACGTTCGAGGTGCGTCCCGACGCGTTCACGATGGCCAAGGCGCTGGCCAACGGCCTGCCGATCGGCGCGCTCGTCATGCGCGGCGCGTGCAGCGAAGCCTTGCAGCCCGGCGACCACGGCACGACGTTCGGCGGTTCGCCGGTGCCGTGCGCGGCCGCGCTGGAACACTTCGCGGTGCGCGACCGGCTCGACCTCGACGCGCACGTGCAGCACGCCGGCCGCACGCTCGAAACCGCGTTGACCAACATCGCGCAAGAATATCCGAAACTCTTCGAGATGCCGCGCGGCCTCGGACTGATGCTCGGGCTGCCGGTACGCGACCCGTACAAGGCGGCCGACTTCGTCGCCGCCGGGCTCGCGCAACGCCTCGTTCTCAACGCGGCCGGCGGCAACACCCTGCGCTTCGTCCCGCCGCTGATCATCGACGATGCGACGATCGCCACCGCGATGCACCGCTTCGAAGCGGCGATCGCCGCCTTGCAGTAGCGAAAAAAGCTTTGCCACGCTTGCCCTTGAACGCAAGCAAAGCGATCTCACGAAAGGAACCAGAGAGTCTCGACGGGCGTCTATCTTTTCCAACTTGACCCACCCGCAAGCCACCTTTAGGATGGTGGAGACGAGGAGTTACCCGCAGTGGATAAGAGCATGCAAACGCCGTACATCGAGGAAGCGCCGGCAACGACGACCGGAGGGTTCGCGAACGTCGAATTCGCCGAGAACCCCGAGCCGCGCTGCGCGTGCGTGCTGCTGCTCGACACGTCGGGTTCGATGCAAGGGCCGCCGATTTCGCAGTTGAACTTGGGCCTGGGCTCGTTCAAGGACGAACTGCTGGCCGACGCGCTGGCGGCCAAACGCGTCGAGATCGCCGTCGTCACCTTCAGCGACATGCCGCGGCTCGCGGTCGACTTCACCGACGCGGCTGGTTTCGAGCCACCCGTGCTCACCGCAGGCGGGCAGACGGCGATGGGCGCAGCGATTCGCGACGCGCTGGGCCGGCTTGCGACCCGCAAAGCCACCTACGCCTCCAACGGCATCGCCTACTACCGGCCGTGGGTCTTTCTGATCACCGACGGCGAGGCGAGCGACGATTATCTGAGCGCCGCGCAGCAGGTGCACGACGGCGAGGCCCGCGGCGCGTTCTCGTTCTATGCGGTCGGCGTTACCGACGCGAACATGGAGAAGCTCGGGCAGATCGCACCGCCCAACCGGCCGCCGGTCAAGCTCGACGGGCTGCGCTTCCGCGACCTGTTCGTGTGGCTCTCGAAGTCGATTCGCACCGTGTCGCGCTCGAACATCGGGCAGACGATCTCGCTCGATCCGCCCGGGTGGACCACGACCGAAGCGTGACCTGGCGCTTCGTCGACGGATTCGCGGCCGGCACCTCGCACTTGGAACGGGCGATCCCATGCCAAGACCGGTGTGCGTCGGCCGTGATCCGCAGCGGCGACGGCGGCGAAGTGTTCGTTTCGGTCGTCTCCGACGGCGCCGGCAGCGCGGCGCGCGCGGAAGACGGGGCGCAGAGCGTTTGCGACACGCTGATGGCGTGCGTGCGCGCCGCGGTCGCCGCGAGCAGCGACCTCGCCGCGATCGCCGACGACGACGTTCACGCGTGGTTTCGCAGCTTGCGCGAAGGGTTGGAGGCCGCAGCCGCCGGCGCACAGCTCGAGATCCGCGAGTTCGCCGCCACCGCGTTGCTGGCGGTCGCGAGCGAGCGGCAAGCCCTCTTCGCGCAGATCGGCGACGGCGGGATCGTCATGCGCCGCGCGCCCGACGAGCCCTTCGAGGTCGCGACCTGGCCGGAGGCCGGCGAGTACGTCAACCAGACTTTCTTCGTCACCGACGACGACGCCGCGGCGCATCTGGTGATCCGCCGCGTCGCGGACGTTTCCGACCTGATTGCGTTCTCCGACGGGCTGCAGTCGCTGGCGCTGCAGCTTTCGACGCGCACCGCGTTCGCGCCGTTCTTCGAGCCGCTCGTGGGGGTCGTGCGCGCAGCCGCCCCGAGCGCCAACGGCGAGCTGCGCGAATCGCTTTTGGCCTACCTGAACTCCGGGGCGGTCAACGGTCGCACCGACGACGACAAGTCGCTCGCGATCGCCTGTCGCATGGCGGGCGGTGACTGATGTTTCGCGATGCGTCGGGTGCGCCGGTCACGATTCGCAAGAAGCTCGGTGAAGGCGGCGAGGGGATCGTCTTCGCGATCACCGAGCGCAGCGACACCGTGGCGAAGATCTATTCGCGCCCGCTGAGCGCGCAACAAACCGCGAAGCTCGAGCAGATGGTCGCCGTCGGCGACGACACGCTCGAAGCCGTGGCGGCATGGCCGACGGGGCTCCTGTACAAGGGTTCGCGGGCCGTCGGTTTCACGATGCCCCGCTTGAGCTCGCAGCACCCGCTGCACGATCTGTTCGGCCCCAAACAGCGCCAGGCGCTCTTTCCCAACGCGCACTGGAAGTTTCTCGTGCACACCGCGATCAATCTGGCGCGCGCGTTCGAAGTGGTTCACGACCGCAGTATCGTCGTCGGCGACGTGAACTCGAACAACGTCGTCGTCTACGGCGATTCGACGGCGCGCCTGATCGACTGCGACAGCTTTCAGATCCAGACGCCCAGCACGGTGTTCCGCTGCAACGTCGGCGTGGCCGAATACCAGCCGCCCGAGTTGCAGGGCCGCGACTTCTCCACCGTCGACCGCCTGCCGCAGCACGACCTGTTCGGGCTGGCGGTCATGATCTTCCAGCTGCTGTTCGTCGGCAAACATCCGTTTGCGGGCATCCTGCCGGCCAACATGCGCGGCAACGCGGCGATCGGCGCCAACGTCGCCGCCCGGCGGTATTTCTACGCGCAGGAAGGGCACCGCATCGGGCTGCGGCCGCCGCCGGGAAGCCTGGCGCTGAGCGCGATCACGCCCGAGGCCTCGCACTTCTTCAAGCACGCGTTCCTCGGCGACCCCGCGCGCCGTCCGAGCGCAGTCGACTGGCGCACCGCGCTCGCCGAATTGAAGAGCAAGACCGTCGTCTGCAGCGCCGACGCGGCGCACCATCACCTGCGCGACATGGGCTGCCCGTGGTGCGCGCTCGAAGCCGACGGCCTCTATTACTTCAACAGCGCCGACGCCGGCGCCGGGCTCGACGACGCGGTCTGGAAACGGATCAGCGACGCCGACGTCGACCGTGCTTGGGCCGAGGTCGTCGCCGTGCGCCGGCCGCCGCGCGTCGACTCGGCGATCGTGCGCACCCGCAAGTACGTCAAGGCGCCGCTCAACTTGTACACGCAACGCCGGCGCGCCGGCTACGCCGCCGGGGCGGCCGTGGCCTTCGTCACGCTCGCCGTCCTGATCGCACTGCACCATCCGCTGGCGGCGTTCTACGCGGGTTTCGCGGCGTTTCTGGCCGCCATCGCATTCCGGCCCAACGCCCGCGGGCTCGCCGACCGGGCATGGAAGCGCTGCGGGCAGGCGCGGCGAGCCTTCCGCACGGCCGAGCGCGAATGGGTGCGCAACGCGCACAACGAGCGTTTTGCCGAAGAACTCGCGCGCTTGAGCGAGATCAAGACGCGCCTCTCCGGCCAGCGCGCGCGCTACGACGCCGAGTTGGCGGGGCTGCAGCGCAGCCACGAGATCAAAGCGTGCGAGAAATACCTGGCCGGATTCCGGATCGCGAAGAGCCGCATCCCCGAGGTCGGGCCGCAAACACGCATCCTGTTGTTCAAGCACGGCATCGAGACCGCCGCCGACGTCACGCCGCAGGCAATCGCGCGGGTGCCCAAGCTGCGCAAGGCGGCGAAGTACTTTCTGCTGAGCTGGCGCTACGCGATGGCGCGGCAATACCGGCACGACCCCGCAAACCGCCCCGACTCCGCGGCCGTGCGCGAGATCAAGGGACGCCACGCCCGCGAGCGTTCGGAAAACTGGAGCAAACTCGCCGGCAGCGCCGCGATGCTGCGCCAAATCGCCGTCGAGATCCAGGAACAACGGGCCGCCCTCGAGCGCGCCGCGCGCGAGCGCGCCGACGAGATGTGGCAGGCCGAAGCCGACAGCGAGATCTCGCCGTTCCTCTACTGGAAAGACTTCGTGTAGCGGCCTCGGGGCGCGAGCTATGCGCCGGCATTGGGGCCGGAAACCGACCAACGCGCTGGCTGGTCGGGTCGACCGGAATCAGGCTGCGCTCGCTCGAAAGAGGGACCGTACGGGTACCCCTTCTTCTATTGCACCCCGATAGGCCGGGAACCGAAGGTGAATCTAGCCGGGTTAGAATCAGGCTCGGAGTCGTCTGCCAAGAACAACGTTCTGTTTTCTTGGCCTATGGTCTATGGTTGGTATGGCATTGCATTTTTGTGTTGTTTGCTCGGCGCCTACCTGCACGACCGCCAGTTCACGTCCGAACTGTGGAGAGAATGGGCGCGATCGAGGATCAACAGCGTGCCGTTCGGGCTCTCCATGTTGCAATTGGACCTCTCGCGAGCCTTTGCCGCGCTACTGTTGAGCCTATTTGCACTCAAACAAATGGATGTCGTTTCGAGAGGCGATGAGCGTAGGATCAACAGCTTACGGATTGCGCCTTACGAGCGCGCAATGGTGGCCGTAGCGATCGTCCTAGTCGTTTTTGTCGCATTTTACATGCTGCCGGCCAACTTTTATGCCGAAGGCACGAAGTTGTTTCCGCAAGTGCCGGCGGGACCGACCGCCGAGTCCTCCTATTGGCGGATGTGGCGATCGTACGCGTATTATTCACTTTACGTGATCGGCTTGTGGTTCGGGATGGCGTTTCCCGTGTTCTTGCTGTTCATTAGAAGCATTAGCGACGATCGCCGAGTCTGGACCATGGTGGCAGTTGATGAACGAGCGAGGCTTCGAGAGGATCGCGCGGACAAGCACGCATTACAGCAAGTGATAAACTCGTGGGGACGCAGATACAAGATTCTGAAACGGGTTGGGACGCATTACATCTCCGTGCTTGTCCCTGCGGCTGTACTGCTATTACTCGAATCATGGCTCTTTCATGGTGCGGCAACCGCAGCTGCGGAACGGTACGGACGGTTTGCCGTGTCGTTGATGCTGCTGCCGGCTCTCGTAATATCGCTCCTTCTGTTTACGTGGCTCTATGGAGAGAGATGGAGGCGACGGAAGATTGGATCCAGGCATTTATTGGGCGCTGCAAGGACACTGAGCTTGAACTGGAGGCCAATAAACATCTCAAGGATCTCGAGAATAGTACGAGTTGGGACTTCTTTTGGACGGTCCTAAAACACCGCAATTGCATCCTTGTGATATTCGTGACTCTTGCACAGTTCGCGATAGCGGCAGCCTTTCCGGCAGTGTGGCTGAAGTGAAGTGAGACGGTTTTCCGTCACCGGGCAATGGCCGCCATGCGAGCCAAGAAGCCTGATTCGGTGCTATCGGCTCAGGGCGAAAGTCGTGTTAAGGTCGCAATTGCATCGCGGCTGAGCACAGGCAGATCGGCTGAAGCAACATACTCCTAAACGCGGCGGCCGCGCGAATACGTGCCCACCATTTGCGTGCCGCCGATCGAATCGACGGGTTCGCGCATCCAGTCGCGGTCGACGATGACGAAGTCGGCGTCCTTGCCCGGCGCGATCGAACCGATCGCGTGCTCGGCGAAGTTTGCGTACGCGGCCCAGATCGTCATCGAACGCAACGCTTCGTCGCGCATCATCCCGCCGGCCGGAGCAATTGCGGCTGCGAACGTGCGTCGTGGATCGAACGGCTCGACCGGCGCATCGCTGCCGTTCGCGAGGATGATGCCCGTGTCGAGCAGCGCGCGCCATGCATAGGCGTGGTTCATTCGCGCGGGACCGAGCCGGGCCGCCGCCCAGGCGGCATCGCCGAGCTGATGGCTCGCCTGGATCGACGCGATGACGCCGAGCGCCTTGAAGCGCGGGACGTCTTGGGGATCGACGACTTGCGCGTGTTCGATCCGTAGCCGGTAGTCGCCGGGTGGAACGGTCGCAAGCGCACGCTCGTAGCCGTCCAACGCGGTGCGGTTGGCGCGGTCGCCGATCGCGTGCACGCAGAGCTGATAGCCACGAGCGAGCGCGCGCGTCGCGGCGTCTGCGATCTGCGAAGCCGTTTCGCGCAGGAGGCCGGCGTTGTCCGGTTCGTCGGCGTACGGCTCGAGCAGCGCCGCCCCGCGTGAGCCGAGCGCACCGTCGGCAAACACCTTGAGCGCGCGAATCGACAACCGGCCGTCGAACGCGTCGCACACCGGCCCGCGCTCCAGATACCGTTCGACGACGGCGGGCTCGTCGTGCAACATCGCGTGGATGCGCACGTGCAGCCGGCCTTCCCGCGCGACCTCCTCGAAGGCGGCGAGCGCTGCGGCGCTGGTCGCCGCCTCGCCGACCGCAGTGACGCCGGCGCAATTCGCGGCAGCGACCGCGGCATGCGTGAAGCGGACGAGCTGCGCGTGCGACGGAGGCGGGACGACGCGCACGATCGGATCGATCGCGCTGTCGATGAAGACACCGGTAGGATTCCCCGCGTCGTCGTGGAGGATGCGGCCGCCCGGCGGGGCCTCGGTCGCCGGCGTGATCCCGGCCAACGCCATCGCCTTCGCGTTGACGAGCACCGCGTGGCCGTCGACGCGGCGGAGCATCACGGGCCGCTCCGGCAACGCTGCGCTCAGCGCGTCGTGAACCGGGAATGCCGCGCCGGGCCACCGGCTTTGATCCCAGCCCGACCCGACGATCCACGCGTCGTCCGTGGTCGCCGCGAAGCCGATGGTGCGCCGCACGACCTCGTCGAACGAGCTCGCGCCGGCGAGCGCGACTTCGTGCAGCGCGGCTCCGACCGCCGTCAAGTGCACGTGCGGATCGATCAGTCCAGGCATGACGACATGCCGCCCGGCGTCGAGCACCTCGGTTTTGGGTCCGCGCAAGGCTAGCGCTCCGGCGCGCGAACCGACGTAGCAGAACCGCCCGTCGCGCACCGCGAACGCCCGCGCCTCGGCCCCACCAGGCTCGAGCGTGTGGATCGTTTCGGCGACGACCAAGAGGTCGGCGGGGGCATCGCTCGATCGATCGCGAGACACCGCCACCCCTTCGCGAGCGCCCCGCTCCTCCCCGGCGCGCGCGGGAACGCCGGGCCCGAGAGGGGTGCTCAAGGGGCATACGTAAACCGCACGCAACGCGGCGAACCGAGGTTCGGCAGTCGTCGCCCCGGCATTTGCGAGCGGTCTGTTCGGTTGATAGCACGACGGAACGTAGCGATCGTCTCGACGCCAAGCCGACCTCTGCTCCCGGCGCAGTGAGAGAGCTTTTGGCGTGACGTGCAGTCGATGAGTCCTCTGGTTCCCCGAGTCGTCCTGTCGGGACATGCGAAGTTTCCGGCCGACACGTCGGTCCGCGCCGCCTACGATCTGCTCGCGATCGTCGCCGTCGTCGAGACCCGGCACGGCGTCATCCTCGAAGTCGAAGCGACCGTGCTGACCGCGGCCGTGCGCGACTTCATCCGCGGCGTGCTCGTCGGCGCGTGCCTGTCCGACCCGATGGAGCCGGTCCTCGATCACCTCAATCGTTACTATCGCGGCAATGCGAAGCGCAGCATCGTGGCCGCGGTCTCCGACTTGTACCAGCAGTGGCTCAAGGCACGCGAGGAACTCCAGGATGCCTGAACCGATGAGAATTCTGCAGGGCGTGCGCGTGCTCGATTTAACGCACGTGTTGGCCGGCCCGTATGCGTCGATGCTGCTCGCCGACATGGGCGCTGAAGTGCTCAAGATCGAGAAGCCCGGGCGCGGCGACACGACCCGCGGCACCCCGCCGTCGGCCGGCGATGTGAGCCACTACTTCGCGGCGGTCAACTGGGGCAAGCGCAGTGTCGCGGTCGATCTCAAGCACGAGGAGGGCCGGGCGCTGTTCCTGCGGCTGGTCGAACACGCCGACGTCGTGCTCGACAACTTCCGCGCGGGCACGCTCGAGGGGCTCGGCTTGGGCTACGACGTGCTGCGCGCGCGCAACCCGCGCATCATCCGCTGCGCGATCTCCGGGTTCGGCCAAACCGGCCCGCTCGCCGGCAAGCCGGCGTTCGATGCGATCGTGCAGGCGATGAGCGGCTTCATGGCGGTCACCGGCGAGCGCGGCGGGCCGCCGCTGCGCAGCGGCGTGTCGGTAGGCGACGTCTCGGCCGGCGCGTTCGCGCTCGCGGGCATCGGCCTTGCCCTCTACCATCGCGAGCGCACCGGCGAAGGCCAAGAGATCGACGTCAGCATGTTCGATTCGCTCGTCAGTTTCATGACGTACTATCTGACGCTGTTCCAGATCACCGGCAAGGAGCCGCCGCGCGTCGGCTCGGAACACGCTTCGGTCGTGCCGCTCTCGTCGTATCCGACGCAGGACGGCATGCTCGTGCTGGCCGCGTTCAACGACTCGTTTTGGAAGCGCATGTGTCACGCGATCGAGCATCCCGAACTGATCGCCGACCCGCGGTTCGCCACCGTGCGCGACCGCCAGCGCAACCGCGACGAGTGCAACGCCGTGCTGCGCGACATCTTCACCGGGCGCCCGACGAGCGAGTGGCTCGAACGGCTCGACGCGGTCGACGTGCCGGCGAGCGAGATCCTCGGCATCGGCTCGCTGCTCGCGCACCCGCACCTCGCGGCCCGCCACTTGCTGCGCACGCTCGCACTGCCCGACCGGGAAGTGTTCGCCGCCGGCACCCCCATCCGCATGAGCACCCACGACGTGGTCGAGCGGCCCGCGCCGCCGCCCGAACTGGGGGCCGACACCGAAGCGGTCTTAAGATCGCTTTTGGACCTCGACGCGGAAGAATACCAACGCTTACGATCCGCCGGCATCGTCGGATGAATCGAACGACCGAAGAGGAGAACGACCAATGACCACCACGACAGAGACGAGCCTGGGCAATGCACCGGTCGACGCGAAGATCACCGATGAAGCGATCGCCGCCGCGCGCGCGATGATCGGCGTCCGCTTGCGCCCCGAAGGGCCGTACTTGCAAGATGCAACCCCGGATACGATCCGCAACTTCTGCAACGGCATCGGCGACTTGAACCCGCTCTATCGCGACGAAGAGTACGGGCGCCTCACGCAGTACGGTTCGATCCTCGCGCATCCGATGACGCCGATGATGTACGGCTGGATCGGGCGCACGCGCTGGGGCCTGCCCGGCGTGCACGGGTTCTATGCCGGCAACGATTGGGAGATCTTTCGCAACATTCGCCCCGGCGACAAGCTCAATTGCATCGAGCGCATCGTCGGCGTCGAAGAAAAAGAGAGCAAGTTCTCCGGCCGGCTCGTGCTGCAGTACGTCGAGGCGAGCTTCATCAACCAGCACGACGACTTGATCGCGCGGGTGCTCGGCTGGTGCACGCGTCACGAGCGCCAAGCCGCGCGCGACAAAGGCAAATACAAGGACATCACCGCGTACGAGTACACGAACGACGAGCTCGCCGACATCGACCGCGCCGTCCTCGAGGAAGAGAAGCGCATCCGCGGGCGCGTCATCCGCACCTGGGAAGAGACCGAAATCGGCGAGGAACTCGACCCGATCGCGCGCGGCCCGCTCTCGATGATGGACACGATGGGCTTCTGCGTCGGCTGCGGGCGCGGGCACACCCACGGCCTCGTGCTCAAGAACGCCGTGCGCCACCCCGGCCACTTCTTCCGCAACCCCGAAGCGGGCGGCGGCGTCGAGTACACCGGCATCGGACACCATCGCGACTCGGTCGCGCGCCAGGTCGGCGTGCCCGGCACGTATGACTACGGTCCGCAGCGTTCGTCGTGGCTGTGTTCGCTGGTGACGAACTGGATGGGCGACGCCGCGTTCCTCAAGCGCATCCGCACCGAGCTGCGCCGCTTCAACACGATGGGCGACACGACGTGGTGCCGCGGCACGGTCATGAAAAAGTACAAAAAGGACGGCTACGCGCTCGTCGACCTCGACATTCGCGCCGAGAACCAGCGCGCGGAGACGACCGCGGTCGGCATGGCGACGGTCGTGTTACCGAGCACCGATCCGACGACGGTTGCCGCCAACGACGGCGCCGGGCTCTCGCTCGACCTCCCGCAAGTGCGTTAAGGCGCGCGCCGCAACGGAGGGCGGGCGTAGACGTGGCGTTCGCGTTCCCAACCTCCGGCGGTGGTGCATGCGCCGTAGATCGCGTCGAGAAACGACGCAAGCGCCCGTTCGGGGCTGGGCAAGGTGCGCAGAACCGCGTACGGGATCAGCCACTCGCCGAGCGCCTCCGACCAGCTTGCCTCCGCCGGCGCGATCGGCAGGCCGGAGGCGCCGGCGGGCTGGGGATAGACGTAGCCGTAAAAGTTTGCGGGATTCGACGCGTCGCCGGGATAGAAGCCGACGTTCATCATCTCCGCGTCGAGATCGTACTTGTACAAATAGCCCCGGTCGGCCGGCGACGCCACGTGCTTGCCGCTGAACAAGAGCAGCGTGAAGTCGAACGCACCCCACCATAGCCCGATGCCGGTCCGGCCAAAAAAGTGCGCCCGCCAGCCGTCGAACGTCGCGTTCGCCGCGGTGACCACGGCGAGCCAGCGCTGCGCGTCGCGCGGTTCGAACTCGGCGGGGCGATCGTCGGCGTCGAGCGGCGTCTGATCGGCGACCTCTTGCGGTACCGGCGAGAGCGCCACGTCGACAGCCAACGCCTCGAGCGCGGCCAAGAACTCGGCATAGACGCCCGCGACCGTCCGCGGAGGCGCGAGCGAGATGCGCACGCTGCGGCCGTCGCTCGCCTCGAGCACGAGCGCTGAAGCGAACACGTCGACCGACGCCGCAATCGAACGCCGCCCGTACGGGATGACGCCGGTCGTGAAGCCGCGCGGCGCGAGCGCCAGCGACGCAAACCAGAAGTTCGGTTGGTGCGGCGCGAGCGCCAAGCGCAACTTGCCGAGCATCTGCGCGTAGAGATGGAGGCTTCGCTTCGTCGGCCCCCAGGAAGAGAATTCGAGTTCCGGCCAGGGGGCTGCAGTCGCCATCGCCGGTGCTCCGCTGCATAGCCGGCGGAAGCCTTCCGCTAGGAGTCTGACCCGCGGGCGCAGCATGAACGGCCATGGCTGAGACCGTTAAGTTCTTCACCCAACCGGGTTGAAGCGGATGTCTCAAGGCGAAAGAGTTTCTTTCGTCCCGCAACGTCGACTTCGTCGTGATGGACATCGCGAACGATCCCGAGGCGCTCCATGAGTTTGCGGCCTTGCCGTTGTCGGCAATCCGGCCGCCGGTCGTCATGGTCGGCGAGCGCTGGGTGCACGCCGCGCCGTCGCTCGACAAGGTCTGCGCGCTGCTCGGGATCGACCCGCCGGTGCTCCCCGAGTTCACGCCGGCCGAACTCTATCGCCGCCTCGACGCGATCCTCGAGGCATCGGTCCGTTACGTATCGGCCTTTCCCCCCGACCGGCTGCACACCGTCTCGGTGCCGCGCCGGCCGCGCAACGCGCGCGACCTCGCCTACCACATCTTCATGATCCCGCTCGATTTCATCGAAGCGACCGACGAGGGAAAGGCGTGGCGTTCGGGCGCCATCGACATCCCCGACGAGGTGCAAACGCCGGCCGACATCGCGCGGGCCGGCGAGGCCGTCCGCACGCGGCTGGCGGCGTGGTACGCGGCGCGCACGCCGGAGTTTTGGCCGCAATCGATGACGACGCACTGGGCGACGATGTCGACGCACGAATACTTCATGCGCACGACGTGGCATTCCGGACAGCACTCGCGCCAGCTCGCGGCGCTGCTCGAGTCGATCGGCATCGTCCCGCCCGGCAAGTTGCCGCCCTCGATCTACGCCGGGCTGCCGATGCCCGAACGCCTCTGGGAATGATCCCCACCAATCGCTTGGAGGACCGACGTTGAACCCACCCAGACTGACCCGGGCATCGTTCGCCGGCGGCGCGGCCGCGACGGCGGCGGGCCTCTTCGTGCGCAGCGCCGGCGCGGCCGCCGGGATCACCTCGATCGACATCACGATCACGCACTACCCGGGGCTCGACTACGCGCTTCCCGTCGTCGTCGCGCAGCAGCTCGGGTACCTCGCGCACGAAGGGATCAACGTCAACTCGATCACCGGCTCCGAAGGCGGCGGCACGACCGTGCGCAACATCTCGCAGGGCGGCCTGCTTATGGGCCAAGTGGCCACGCCGGCCGCCATCAAGGCGATCATGGGCGGTGAAGACCTCAAGATCTTCGCGGGCGCGGTGCAGACTGCCGGGACCAACGCTTGGGTCGTCAAGAAAGACTCGCCGGTCAAGACGATCCACGACTTCGTGGGCAAGACCGTCGGTTTCACCAATCCCGGCGGCGCGAGCGAAGCGCTGCTGAAACTCTCGCTGCTTGCGAACAACGTCGACATCGCGAAGGTCTCGCCCAAAGCCGCCGGCGGGGTCGGGGAGAACCTGACGCTGCTGCGCAGCGGCGGCCTCGACGTCGCTTTCAGCGTCGATCCGGTGCTGACGCAGCACAAGGACGAGTTCCGGGTCGTCTTCTTCGCGCGCGAGTACGTGCCGAGCTTTCTGCAGACCGTTTGGCTCTGTAGTTCCGGGACGCTGCAAAAGCAAACGCCGCTCCTGGCCGGGTTCGTGCGCGCCTGGGCGCGCGCGGTCGACTACCTCTGGTCGCATCCGATCGACTCCGCCGCCCGCTACGCGCGCGCAACCAACGCCGACCCGAACCTGATCGCGATCACCCTCGCCGACGAGCGCGTGCGCTCGTACTTCGGGCAAGGCCAGCTCAATGCGAACGCGTTCGCCATCGTCGCGCACAGCATGCGGCTGGGCAACCTGCTCGGCCCCGACGAGAAGCTCGACGTCGCCAAGATCGTCGATCAGAACGCGCTGCCGGCCAACTTGCGCAGCAACCTGAACGTGCTCGTGTAAGGCTTCGCCGTTACCAGCGTTTCCTCGAGCAAATCGGCAAGTATTTGCCGTATAATCGTTGGCGGAGATGCGTGCGATGAAACGATGGTATCGAGACGGCTGGGCCCGCTGCGCGACGGCGGGGGCGTTGGCGACCGCGCTGCTGGTGCCGCTCGCGGCAAGCGCGCAGAACGCGGATCAGCCGCTGCCCTCGTACGCTCGGCCGAGCTATGCAAGCGACGAAGAGACGATCTCCGGACGGATCGCTTCGATCCCCGGCAAGTACGACATCGAAGTGCAGGACGATCGCGGATTTATCGATCACGTGCAGCTCCACGACGGCACGATCATCAACCCGACCGGAATCCGCCTGGCGGCCGGGATGAGCGTGAAGATCGCCGGCTACAATCGCGGAAAAACGTTTGCGGCCAACCAGATCGACACGCCGTACACGTCGTATCCGGCGTTCGCGGTCGCGCCTGCGTACCCGGTGTATCCCGTCTATCCGCTCTACCCGGCGTACGGCTACGGCCCGTACTGGGGCGGCTATTGGGGACCGAGCATCAACCTGAACTTCGGATGGGGCGGCTACTACGGCGGCTGGGGCCGCGGTTGGGGCGGGTGGCGGCGCTGACGGCGCGAAGCTCCGCCCATGCCGAGGCTCAAAGCATCCGTTCTCTTTAAGCGCGCCGTTCTGGCCGGCGCCGTGCCGGCGCTGGTGGCGGGTGCGCTGGCTTTTGCAACCGCGGCCCGCGCCGACGATCGTGCGAGCCAGGTCTTGAGCGCATCGCGCACCGCCCTTGGAGGCGCGGCGATCGACGCGATCAAGGTGCTCGCCTTGCAAGGGTCGCTCACGCAGGGCGGCATTCCCGGCACCGGATCGAGTTGGAGCCAAATCGGCGGCTCACGCTTCGCCGAAACGTACTCGAACCCGCCGCTCGCCGGCGGCGACGGATACGACGGCAAGGACGTGTGGAACAGCGACGGCAGCGGGCTCGTGTGGGTCGACGGCGGTGAGAACGGCCGCTCGCTCGAGATCACCCAGGCGTTCCTCGCCGGCTACGGCTTGTGGACCGCGAATCACGGCGGAGCGACCGTCACGTCGGCCGGAACCAAGACCGACGGCGGACACACCTACGACGTGCTGACGTTCACCGCACCCGGGTCGTCGTTACCCTGCGACGTGTGGTTCGACGCTGCGTCACACTTGCCGGCGCGTTCGGTGATCGTCGACGGGCCGATCACGGGCACGGCGACCTATTCGGATTACCGTCCGGTGCACGGGGTCATGGTCGCCTACACGATCCACAACGAAGCGAGCGACGGAAACTCGAGCGACGAGAAGGTGACCCAGGTGACGGCCGATCCGCCCGACGGCGTTTCCCATCTGGCCAAGCCGCCGTCCACCGTGCACGATTTCTCGATCGCCGGCGGCGCGACCCAGACGAGCGTTCCGTTCGACCTGGCGGAGAATCACGTTTACCTGTCGCTGATGCTCAACGGTAAGGGGCCCTATCGCTTCATCTACGATACCGGCGGCGCGAACATCGTCGACCCCGACGTCGCCAAGGAGATCGGCGCCGTCGGCAAGGGTTCCGTCCAGGGTAGCGGCGTCGGCTCGACCACGGAGTCGGTCAGCTTCGCGAACGTCGACACGATGCAGATCGGCAATGCCACGATCAAAAGCCAACTCTTCGGCGTCGCACCGACCCGCAAGGGCTTCGGCGTGTCGGCGGGCCGTCCGGTCGACGGTCTGATCGGTTTCGAAGTGCTCTCGCGCTTCGTCACGACGTTCGACTACGCCGGCCGGCGCGTGATCCTGCAGATGCCCGGCACGTACACCCCGCCGCCGAAGGCGAGCGTCGTGCCGATCGTCCAAGACGGGCGCCAGCCGCAGTTCGCCTGCGCGCTCGACGGCATCGACGGTCAGTGCACGGTCGATACCGGCGCACGCGATTCGATCTCGCTCTTCACCCCGTTCATGCAAGCGCATCCGCAAGTCGTTCCGAAAACGTTGACCGCCGTCGGCGTGACGGGCTTCGGCTTCGGCGGCCCGTCGCTGGGACGATTGGGGCGCCTGCAGTCGCTCGCGTTCGGTGGCTTTACGCTCACCAACGTCGTCGGCGACTTCACGGAGCAGACGAAGGGCGCGTTCGCGATGCCGTTCATTGCCGCCAATGTCGGCGGCAACTTGTGGCGGCGCTTCACCTTGACCCTCGACTATCAGAAGCTCACGATGACGCTCGTGCCCAACGCCCTCTACGCCACCCGCGATACCTATGAGCGCTCGGGGCTATTTCTAGTGAACTCGGGTGGCCAATACGTCGTCATCGACTCGCGCCCCGGCTCGCCCGCGGCGAATGCCGGGATCGTCAAGGGCGACGCGCTCGTCTCGATCGACGGCAAAGACGCGGTCGCCATGGGCTTGCAGGCGGTCCGCGAGCTCTTCTTCCAACCGGCCGGGACCGTGCTCCACCTCGTGGTGGCCGCCAAGGACGGGACGAAACGCAACGTCACGCTGACGCTGGCAGACTACGTCTGAAGGGCACCCTCGTTCCAGCCGTAGCCCGATTCGTCGACGTCCGCGCCGTGGACCTCGGTCGGCCGCGTGATGAAACGCATACCCCCGAGCCGTTCGTAGAAGCCGCACGACGGATTTTCCGCCACGGCCCACAACAGAAAGCGGCCGAACCCTTGGGTCCGTAGCCACATGCTGACGGCCGCGAACAACGATCGCCCGAGCCCCAAACCCTGATACGCGCGCAAGAGATAGATCGCGTACAACTCGCCCGGATACACATCGGCGAACTCCGGGTCACGATTGGTTCCGCCGGCGGCAAAGCCGGGGACGACGCCGTCGACCCGCGCCACGTACAAGCACGTTTCGCCCTCCGCTAGGGCCCGGCGCCACTGACGTTCGCGCTCGTCGTACGACAGGCCGCGCAAGACGAAGTCGGGCAGCAACCCGGGATAGGTCTCCCGCCACGCGTCGACGTGCACGCGGGCGATCTCCGGCACGTCGCCGAGGGTTGCCGCGCACACCTCGCCGCGGCTCTGCGAGGGCTGGTTCATGGCGCCCCCGCGGGGGCTATGTAGGTCGCGATTTGCCAATCGTTGCCCCAGGCATCGGTCACCATCGCGCGCCGGTCCCCGTAGGGCGTGTCCGCCGGCTCCTCCCGGGAGCGGGCACCTGCGGCCAGGGCGCGCCGGTACGTCGCATCGGCGTCGTCGACGTACACATAGAGAAAGGCCGACGTCGGATCGCGCGGACCCGCACCGCTCACCATGACGATCGAGTCGCCGATCTTCATCAACGAGGGGACCTCCTCGCGATAGGCGCCCGTCGCTCCAAACGCGGCCGCGAGAAACGCAACGAGCACGGCCGGATCGCGGACGACCAGACGCGGCGTGATGCTGTGCCAACCATCCGGAGCGCAAGGCATGAGATGCGTCCTCGCTAGGCGCTTGATCGCGTGCGGCGGATTTCTACGCGCGCCGCGCGCCCGCCTCGCTTGAGGGGAACGGCTACTCGCGGGCGGCGATCGCCGGTTCAAAACGGCGGTCGGGAACGATCCACATGACGGCCACGATCACGAAGACCACATCCGACACGAGGGTCGAAACGAACGCCGCGCCGATCGCGAACAGGCAGATCGCAGGGGCGATCTTGTCCTTGGAATCGGACGCGGCGGCCTTCGCGAACGCCGAGTCAGGCCCGTTGACCGCCACGAGCGCCGTTTTCAGCAGCGCATAGGCGCACGCGTCCAGCAGCAAGCCGCCCGCGTAGAGCGCGGTGGGGACGGCGGCCGTCGGATGCGCGCCGAGCCAACTCGTCGTGAACGGCGCCAGCGACAACCAGAAAAGCAGGTGGAGATTCGCCCACATCGAGCGGCCGTCGATGCCGCGCGACGCGCGCAGCATGTGATGGTGGTTATTCCAGTAGCTGCCGACGAAGACGAAGCTCATCGCGTAGACGGCGAGCGTCGGCATGATCGGCAGCAAAGATCGCAGATCCGTCCCCTGCGGCGCACGCAGGTCGAGGACCATGATCGTGATGATGACGGCGATGACGCCGTCACTGAAGCCTTCGAGCCGGCCCGCTTCGGTCGAAAATCGCGCGGTCATCGGGCCGTCGGGATCCAGGTGGTCGCGCCGGCGCGGCAGCGCGCGACGAAGTCGTCCGCGGTGCAGATCGTGCCGAAGCCGCTCAATATCTTGATCGAGAACTCGTGCATCGCTTGGTCGAAGCTCGCGCAACAGTCCTCGACGACGTTGACGCGAAAGCCGGTGTCGGCCGCATGCCGGGTCGCGGATTCGACGACGTAATTCGTCGCGACCCCCGCAAATACAGTTCGCCGACGCGGCGGCCGATCAGCAGTTCCATCAGGGCCGTGCCGATGAACGGGTCGAC
>CAVVMT010000005.1:0-39460 GCA_963749395.1 Vulcanimicrobiota bacterium | reverse complement strand
ACAGGCGCGCGAACGCTTCTGAGAAGGCCGCACTCACTTGCGCGAAGGTGACGTTGAACTGCTCTTGGGTCGAGGCCTCGATCTCCTTGATCGTGGCGAGCAGCGTCTCGCGCGCTCTGGAGAGATCGTCGAGCTGCTCGCGCAAGAACCGCTCGCGTTCGGCGAGTTCTTCGCGGTCGGTTTCGGCGTTGAGGTTGACGTTGGCGGCCAGGCGCGCGAGCTCTTCGCGCAAGCGCGGCAGCTCGCCGAGCACGTCGTCGCTCTCGTTCGCGTAGCGCGCGACGACGTCGGCCTGTTCTTCATCGGTCGCGGGATGCTGCGCGACGTCTCGACCAGCATCCCGAGCTCCGCGTCGATCTCCGCCAAGCGGCGGCGCCCGCCTTCGCCGGCGGCGCCGGCTTCGCGCTCTTCGGCCTGCGCGGCCCGTTCGAGCGACTCGAGCTCGGCGGCCCGGTTGGCCTCGCGCTCGCGCTGCGCGCGCATCGTTTCGAGCTCGCGTTCGGCGCCGGTCAAGCGCGTCTGGGCTTGCCCGAGCGCGGCCGCATAGGTTTCACCTTGGGTCGCCAGTTGCGCGATGTCGCGCTCCATCGCCGCGCGCGCTTCGGCGGCCCGGTCGTGATCGACGTCGAGCAAACGCAAGCGCGTCGCCGCGCCCTCGCGCTCGGCCGAGAGCGCCGCCAAACGCTCGCGCGCGCTGCTCGCCGCGCTCGCGACCGCCGCCCGCTCGGCATCCGCGTGCGCGATTCGTTCGCGCAACATTGCGACTTCGGCCTCGAGCCGCTCGCGTTCCGCGTCGGCTTCCGAGCCGCCGTGTTCGAGGCGTTCGAGATGCGCGAGTTTCGAGCTTGTGTCGGCCAGCGTGTGCTGCGTCTGCGTCTCGCGCTCCGCCAGCGTGCCGAGCTCGCCGTCGAGGCGTTCGATCTCGGTCGCCAGCGCGTGCAGTTGGGTGCGGCCCTCGCGCAGGGCGAGCTCGGTTTCGTTCTGCTGCTTGCGCACGCGTTCGCGCTCTTGCGCGGCCCCTTCGGTGTCGCGCTTCGCGCTTTCGCCGTCGCGTTCGAGCGCTTCGAGCTGCGCGCGAAGTTGCGGCACGAGCTCGCGCAGCGTCTGCCCTTGGGCGCGGCGCGCGAGGATCGAACGTTCGCGGCGATAGCGGCCGCCGGTGATCGCGCCGCCGCCGAAGATCTGTTCGCCTTCGAGGGTGACGATCGAGTCGCGGAAGCCTTCGTTGCGCACGAGCGCGATGCCGACTGCCAGCGTCTCGACGACCAGCACGCGGCCCACCAGGAATGCGACGATCCCGCGAAACTCGGGTTCCGCGGCGACCAACGCGTGGGCATAGCCGATCACGCCCGGACGCCCGGCGAGATTGCCGAGGTCGCGACCGGTGCGATTCGCCAGCGTGTCGAGCGGCAGGAACGTCGCGCGGCCGCTCTCGCGCTCGCGCAGCATCGCGACCGCGCGCTCCGCGTCTTCCGACGTCTTGGTAACGATGTTCGAGAGCGCCGCGCCGAAGGCGACGTCGAGCGCGCGCGCGTAGCGCTCGTCGACGCTCAGCAAGCTCGAGACGACGCCGACGATCCCGGGCAGCGACCCGCGCTGCGCCGCTTCGATCACGGCCCGCGTCCCGGGGACGTGGCCTTCGAGCGACGCTTCGAGCTCTTCGATCGTGTGCAGCCGCGACTCGTGACTCGCGACTTCGCTCGAGGTCGAACGATAGCGGCCCTGCAGTTCGGCGAGCCGCTCCGCGGCCTCGCGGTGCACGCGTTCGACCGTCTGCGCGGCCTGCTGTGCTCGGCGAGCGCGCGTTCGCGCGCGTCGACCTCGCGTTCGAGCGCGTCGAACGAAGCGCGCGCTTCCTCGCGTTGCGCGACCGCGCGCTCGCGTGCCGCCGCAGCCGTGCGCAGCTCCGCTTCGAGGCGGGCGACATCGGCGTGGGCGCTCTGCATCTGCGCTTGACGGCCGGCTTCGCCGCGGCCCGTTCGGCGGCCGCCGCTTCGACGGCACGCAGCGTGCCGAACATCGCGTCGAGCTCGCTGCGCGATTGCCCGACGGCCTTGGTCGCTTCGAGCTCGGCGTCGCGCGTGCGTTCGACTTCCGCCCCGAGCGGGCCAAGCCGCTCGTCGAGCGAGACGAGCGCCGCCTCGAGGTCGGCGCGCTCCGCGACGACGCGCTCCTGATCGGCGCTGGTCGCGCTGCGCTGCGTCTCGAGCGCTTCCATGCGCGCGCGGGCGGCCGCGGCGTCGGATTCGATGCGCGCGAGCTCGTCGCGCGCGGTTTGCGCCTGCGCGCGCTTTTCGTCGAGCTCGAGCTCGCGCTGATAGAGCGTGTAGCGCAGCGCCGCGAGTTCGGCGCCCGCGGTCGCGGCGCGCGAGGCCGCGTCGCCGCGGCGCGCCTCGACCGCTTCGAGCTCGGCAGCGACCCTGACGCGTTCGGCGCGCCGGCTCTCGCTCGCGCGCAGATACGAGAGGATCTCGAGATCGCGCACCCGGTCGGCGACCTTGCGATAGCGCTTCGCGCGCCGCACCTGGGTGTCGAGTTCGGGGATGCGCCGTTCGAGTTCCGCGAGCAAGTCGTTGACGCGGATCGCGTTGGTCTCGGTGCCTTCCAGGCGCCGCATCGCCTCGGCCTTGCGCGCGAGGAAGCGCGCGATGCCGGCCGTTTCTTCGAAGAGCGCGCGCCGTTCGGTCGGCTTCGAGGAGAGGATCGCGTCGATCTGCCCTTGCGAGACGATTGCGTACGAGCCCGGGCCGAGGCCCGTGCCCATCAAGAGATCGACGACGTCGCGCAGCCGCACGTGGTTGCGGTTGATGAAGTACTCGCTCTCGCCCGCGCGGTAAGCGCGGCGCGTGATCTGCACTTGCTTGTATTCACTGGGCAATTTGCCGGCGTCGTTGTCGAACGTCACCGACACTTCGGCCATCCCGAGGGGTTTGCGCTTCGTGTTGCCGGCGAAGATGACGTCTTCCATCTTCTGCGAGCGCAGCGAACGCGACGACTGTTCGCCGAGCACCCAGCGGATCGCGTCGACGAGATTCGACTTGCCCGAACCGTTGGGCCCGACGATCGCGGTGATCCCGCTCTCGAACGTGACGACGGTCTGATCGGCAACGTCTTGAAGCCGAAGAGCCGGAGTTCGCGTAGATTCACGGCGCGCTCGGGTTGAAAGGCGCTGCGCCCCGGGCTCCGCGCCCCCCACGCCCACGGCGTGGAGCCACCAGGCTTTCGGGCCCGCCGGCATCGTGCTGCGCGTTCGATTCCCCGTGGGGGCCCGTAACGGCCGCCGTGCTTTCCGCGTGCGCGGTAGGGGCCTGGGCCGCTGCTTCGGCGGTGGCGAGCGCCGCGGCAGCGAGCGCGGCGGTGGCGGCGGCTTGTTGGGCGAGTTTCTTGCTCGGGCCGGTGCCTTCGCCGATGCAACGGTCGCCGACGTAGACGCGCGACGTGAACGTGCGCGAATGCGGCGGGCCGCTCGCGTCTTCCTCGTAGTGCGGGGTCGCCAGGCGCTGCGCCTGAATGCGCTCTTGGAGTTCGGTCTTGGCGTCGGGGTCGGCCATCTCGGGGCGCTCGACGACGAGCAAGTGCTCGCGTTCGATCATGCCTGCGACGGCGTCGAGCCCTGACGCGAGATAGACGGCCCCGATGAACGCTTCGAAGGCGCTGCCCAAGATCGACGTGCGATCGGCACCGCCGGCGGCGCGTTCGCCCGCGCCCAAGGTGCAGCATCGCTCCGAATTCGAGCCGGCGCGCGGTCAGCGCGAGCGTTTCACGGCTGACGAGCGCGTTTTCCGCCGCGCGAGTTCGCCTTCGGCCGCGTTCGGATAACGCGTATAGAGCCAGCGCGCGACGACGAAGCCCAGGATCGGATCGCCGAGCCATTCGAGGCGCTCGTTCGAGGTGGCGGCGAGCCCTTTCGCGGACCGCGCTCTAGTGCACGAATGCGGCTCGATCGCTTCGGGTTCGACCGCTACGCCGCAGCGGCGCGCGAGCGCGCGCAGCCGGCGCCGGTGTGCTTCGCCTCATCCTAGTCCTTGTACTTGCCGAATACGAGGACGCTGTTGTGGCCGCCGAAGCCGAACGAGTTCGACATCGCGATGTCGACCTTTCCCTTGCGCGCGACGTTGGGCACGTAGTCGAGCCGGCATTCGGGATCGGGGTACTCGTAGTTGATCGTCGGCGGCATGAGGTCGTTCTGGATCGAGAGCACGGTCGCGACCCCTTCGATCGCACCGGCTGCGCCGAGCGCGTGGCCGTGCATGCTCTTGGTGGAGCTGCACGCGACCGTTTTGGCCGCTTCGCCGAAGACTTTTTCGACCGCGCTCGACTCGGCCGGGTCGCCGATCGGAGTCGAGGTGCCGTGCATGTTGATGTAGTCGACGTCGTCGACGGTGATGTTCGCTTTGCGCAGCGCGCGCCGCAGCGCGAGCTCGACGCCGCTGCCGGAAGGGTCGACCGCGACCAAATTGTACGCGTCGGCCGACTGCCCGTAGCCGAGCAACTCGGCGTAGATGCGCGCGCCCCGGCCCTTGGCGAACTCCAGCTCCTCGAGGATCAGCACCGCGCCGCCCTCGGCGATGACGAAACCGTCGCGCTGGGCGTCGAACGGCCGGCTGGCGCGCTCGGGATCGTCGTTGCGCGTCGAGAGCGCCTTCATCGTGCAGAATCCGCCGACCGCGACCGAGGTGATCGTCGCCTCGCTCCCCCGGTGACCATCGCGATCGCGTCGCCGCGCACGATCGTCTCGTACGCCGCCGCAATCCCGTCGACGCCGCTCGAGCACGCGCTCGACACCGCGTAGAGCGGCCCCCGCAGATGATGCTTCATCGAGATCTGCGCCGAGCCGGAATTCCCCATCAGCATCGGCACGAAGAATGGGCTGATGCGCGACACCGACGGCGGCTCGACGCACTTCATCACCTGATCTTGCAGGGTCGTGATCCCGCCGATCCCGGTGGCGACGATCGTACCCGTCTGATCGCGGATCTCGCGATCCTCGGGGAAGTTCGCGTCGGCGATCGCCTCGTCGGCCGCGACGACCGCGAACTGCGCGAACCGGTCCATCCGGCGCGCGTCCTTCTTGCCGAGCAGGGCCCCGGCGTCGAAGTTCTTGACCTCGGCCGCGAAGTGTGTGGTGAGGTACTGCGGATCGAAAAGGGTGATCGGAGCGACCCCGCTCTTCCCGGCGATGAGGGCTTCCCAGAACGCTTCCCGCGTGTTTCCCAGCGGCGTCACGGCCCCCAGGCCGGTGACGACGACCCGACGTTTTTCCAAGGACAGGCTTTCCGGCACAAGCAGCGGGGCGTCCCGGCGGACACCCCTAAAAGTGGATTGCGGCACCCGCGCGGGCGGGGCAACCCTCCAGAGTTATCGCACCCTGGGAAGGAAACCTTGGTCGGGGCGGCTCCGTTGCAGTACCGAGCGCCGGAACGGAAGTATTTGCACCGCCCCCCGTGCGTCTGGTATACTATCGACTCGTCTGGCTACCCCAGGCGCTTTGCCTTGTAGAAAGCATTCGACGATGGTCTTCGATCTCCAACTGTTTGCCTCCAAGAAGGGCGGCGGGTCCACCCGCAACGGCCGCGACTCCAACGCGCAGCGGCTCGGCGTGAAGCTGTACGGGGGCCAAGTGGCCATCCCGGGCAACATCATCGTGCGCCAGCGCGGCACCCATTTCTACCCCGGAGTGGGCGTCGGGATCGGCAAGGACCACACGCTGTTCGCGCTCGTCGAGGGCAAAGTCCACTTCTCGACCTCGCGCAACCGTAAACACGTGAGCGTCGTCGCGTCGGGGTCGTGAGCGCATCAGCGCCGTGACCGCGCCGCGAGAAGAGCCTTCGGGCTCTTTTCTGTTTGTCGCCGTCCGGGGCGAGAAGGCCGACCGTGCAGTTCATCGATGAGGCGGCGATCACCGTCGCCGCCGGCGACGGGGGCGACGGCATCGTCGCCTGGCGCCGCGAGAAGTATGTCCCCAAGGGCGGCCCGGCCGGCGGCGACGGCGGCCGCGGTGGGAACGTCTACCTCGAGACGACCCCCGCCTTGGGCACGCTGGTCGACTTTCGCTTCAAGAAAGCGTTCGCGGCCGACTCCGGGAAAGCGGGCGGCACCTCGAACAAGTCGGGAAGAGCGGCGACGACCTGATCATCCCCGTTCCCCTGGGGACCCTCGTTACCGGCGGGCGCTGCCCCGCGAAGGCGAACCCGAGGAGCCAGAGCGCATGATCGCCGACCTCTCGGCGCCCGGCCGCTTCCTCGTCGCCCGCGGCGGACGCGGGGGGCTCGGCAACCAGCATTTCGCGACCGCGGCCCGCCAGGCGCCCCGTTTCGCCGAGAAGGGCGAGCCCGGCGAGCGCTACGGCCTGCGGCTCGAACTGAAGCTCCTGGCCGACGTCGGGGTCGTGGGGCTGCCCAATGCCGGCAAGTCGACCCTCCTCTCGGTCGTCTCGGCGGCCCGCCCCAAGATCGCCGACTACCCGTTTACGACCCTCGAGCCGCAGCTCGGCGTCGTGCGGGTGGCCGAGGACGAATCGTTCGTCATGGTCGACGTCCCGGGTCTGATCGAAGGCGCGCATCAAGGCGCAGGCCTGGGCGACCGCTTCCTGCGGCACGTCGAACGGACGCGCGTGCTCGTCCACTTGATCGCCGGCGACCGCTCGCGCGACGAGCTGCTGGCCGCCAAAGCGACGATCGAATCCGAACTCGCGGCTTGGGATCCGGGGGTGGCGGCCAAACCGGCGTTGCTCGTGATCTCGAAGCTCGACCTGCCCGAGGCACGCGAGCGCTTCGAGGAGCTGCGGGCCGAGTTCCCGGAGCTGCTCGGCATGTCGGCGGCCACCGGCGAGGGCGTCCGCGAACTCGTCTACGCAACCTGGGAGGCACTCAAGGCGGCGCCGCCCCCCGAGGCGGTCCGTCCCGAACCCGCGCACGTCACCCTGCGCCAGCAAGAGCCCTTCGAGATCCACGTCGACGGCGGCGTGTACGTCGTCACCGGCGAGCGGATCGAGCGGCTGGCGGCGATGACCGACTTCGACAGCGAGGAGGCCCTCGCGCGATTCGAGTCGGTCCTCGCGCGCCTGGGCGTCGACGAGCGCTTGCGCGCGATGGGCGCGCATGACGGCGACACCGTGCGCATCGCCGGCACGGAGTTCACCTACTCGTGAAGGTGGGGCTCTTCGGCGGCGCGTTCGATCCGGTGCACAACGCGCATCTCTTCATCGCCGAAGCGGTGCGCGCGCAGTGCGGCCTCGAGCGCGTGATCTTCTTGCCGACGCTCAACGCGCACCATCGCGAGTCGATCACCGCCAGCGTCGACGACCGCGCCCAGATGTTGCGGCTGGCGATCGCGTCGAACCCGGCGTTCGCGCTCGACCTCACCGACACGACGCCCGAGGCGACCGGCTACACGGCCGACTTGATTCCGCGCCTGCGCGCGCGCTATCCGGACGAGCGCTTCACGTTCATCGCCGGCGGCGACTCGCTCGTGCGTTCGCCGTGGCGGCGCTTGGACGAAGTGCTCGCACAGGTCGACGCGTTCGTCGTCGCGCCGCGCGGCGACAGCTCGGTGGCCCAGCTCGACGCGACGCTGGCCCCGTTTGCGGCGGATCTGCGCGCCAAAGTCGCGATGCTCGATCTGCCGCGGTTCACCGAGTCGGCCACGATCATGCGCACCCGCCTCGCAGAAGGGCGCACCGTCCGCTACTTGGTCCCCGAGCCCGTCTGGCGCTTCATCGAGGAGCATGGATTGTACCAATCGCAGGCCCTCGCGCCATGATCGCGTTCGATTGGCGCACCGAAGTCGCGCCCGGACACACCCGCGGCCACGACGGGTCGCTGGCGATCGGCGGGGTGGCCGTCGACGCGTTGGCCCGCGCCTACGGCACGCCGCTCTTGGCGTTCGACCTCGGGGTCTTCGACGAAGCGGTCGAGACGTTCGCCGGCGCGTGTGCGCCGCACGGCATCGAGATCGCCTACGCCGCCAAGGCCTTGATCTTCATCGCGCTGGCGCGCCGGCTCATCGCGACCCCGCTGCACATCGACGTCTGTTCGCTCGGCGAACTGCGCACCGTCGAAGCGGCCGGCGTCACCGCCGAGCGCATCACGGTGCACGGTTGCGGCAAGAGCGACGAGTTGTTGCAGGCGGTGGCCGCGGCGCGCGCGGGGACGATCGTCGTGGACGGGATCGACGAACTCGCGCGTTTGGCCGCGCTCAGCACGGTCGCGCCGGTTTCGGTCGTGCTGCGCGTCAACGCCGGCATCGAAGCGCATACGCACGCATTCGTACGGACGGCCGGTGAGGATACGAAGTTCGGACTCGATCCCACGGAACTGCCGGAGGCGTTCGCGCGCATCGCGGGCGCCGGCAGCCTGCGGCTGAGCGGACTGCACTCGCACATCGGCTCGCAGATCTACGACGCGGCGCCGTTCGTCGCCAACGTCGAGGCGCTCGCAACCTTCGCGGCGGCCGCGCGCAGTGCCGGGCTGCACGCCAAGCAGTGGATCCTCGGCGGCGGGTTCGGCGTCGAGACGCGCCCCGGCGAACCGCGCCCGCTCGATATTCCCGCGCTGATGCGCGCGATCGCGAAGGCCGCCGACGCGGCGAGTGCGCGCGCGAACGTCGCCCCTCCGCGGTTGGGCATCGAACCCGGACGGGCGCTCGCGGCGCGCGCCGGCACCTCGCTGTATCGCGTCATGGCGGTGAAACGCGAAGGCGCCCGCCGGTTCATCGTCGTCGACGGCGGACTGGCGGACAATCCCCGACCGAGCCTCTACGATGCGTACCATCACCCGATGCTCGCCTGGTCGCAGGCTCGCGCGGCCAACGCGCAGGCGACCGTCTGCGGCCGCTCGTGCGAGAACGACGTCCTGGTCGAAGCGCAGTTGCCGGCCGACATCGTACCGGGAGACTTGCTCGTGCTGACGACGACCGGGGCATATACCTATAGCATGGCGAGCAACTACAACCGCTTCGGGCGTCCCCCGGTCGTCATGGTCCGCGAAGGACGCCATGCGCTCGGGGTGCGCGGCGAGACGGACGACGACGTGTTGCGCCTCGACGTCCGCGAACCCGTCGACCTTTGACGTGAAGCGGAGACCGCGGAGCTACGCGTTCGGGCCGCTGCTGATCGCGCTGCTCAGTGCCTGTGCGCCCGGCGCGTCCTCGAACGGCGACGCGAACGCCGCGGTCTACGACGCCTGGGCGCAACAGCATTCGCGCGTCGAGGTCGAAGCGTCGGGCTCGGTCGCTCGCGTATTGGGCATCCGGCGCGGCCCGAGCGGTGCGCACGAAGGCTTTCTCCTGCATTTGCGCGGCAGCGGCGGCCGCGGGTTGACGGTCCGCGTTGAAGTGAACGTCGACTTCACCGGGCCGATTCCACTTGCGCCCGGCGACGACGTGACGGTGCGCGGTGAATACGAATACGATCCGCGCGGCGGCGTGATCCATTGGACGCATCACGACCCGAGCGGACGCCATCCCGGCGGTTACATCGAAGCGGGGGGTAAGCGTTATGCCGCCGCCGAGCAAGTCCCCGCGCTCACTTTTCTTGCTACATGCATATACAATCCGGTGGCCGTGCCGATATACTAGCCATATCGAACGCACCGAACGCCTTCTCACCGACGTCGTTCTCGCAAGTGCGTCCCCGCGCCGCAGGGAGCTCTTGACCTCGCTGGGTTTACACGTCGCCGTCGTCCCTTCGCAGTATCAGGAAACGCCGCTTTCCGGCTGCGCCCCACGCGAGCTCGCATGCATCCATGCACGCGGCAAAGTTGACGCCGCCCTCACCGCGAGCCGCGGCTTGTGCATCGGGGCCGACACGGTCGTCGACGTCGACGGCGAAGCGCTGGGCAAGCCGCGCGACAAACGCGACGCCGAGCGGATGATTCGCCGCTTGACCGGCCGCACGCACGCGGTGCACACCGCCGTTTCGTTGCTCGACCGGGCGACCGAACAGCGGCTGGAGCTGGTCGAGACGACGGCGGTCACCTTCGCCGACTTGCCCGAGTGGCTGATCGCGGAGTACGTCGCCGGAGGCGACGGGCTCGACAAAGCCGGCGCTTACGGCATCCAAGGCCCCGGCGCGGCACTCGTCGCGCGGATCGACGGCGATTTTTATACCGTCATGGGTTTTCCGCTGGGCGCGTTCGTCCGCCACCTGCCGGCGCTGGGCTATCGGGTAGCCGTAGCGCCGGTCGCCACGGGGAGCATGCGAGCATGACGATTGCCGGAACGGTGCGCGCAACGATCAGCCCGGATTTGGGCATCGACCTGGGGACCGCCAACACGGTCCTCTACGAGCATGGCGCGGGCGTTCTCGTCAGCGAACCGTCGGTCGTGGCCTACGAGGTCGCGAGCAACGAGATCATCGCGATCGGGCGTGCTGCGAAGGAGCTGGACGGACGTGCTCCAGGCCGGGTGCGGGTCGTTCACCCGTTGCGCAACGGCACGATCTCCGACTTCCGGGCCGCCCATTCGCTGATCCGGGCGCTCGTGACCCGAGCCGCCGGCGGACGCGCCTGGGTCGCGCCGCGCGTCGTCGCTTGCGTGCCCGGCTGTGCGACCGATATCGAGTGCAAGGCCGTCGAGGAGGCGGTCCGGGCGGCCGGGCCGCGCGCGACGGCGTTCGTCCCGCAAGCGGTCGCGGCCGCGATCGGCAGCGGCGTCGACATCACCGGCCCGCGCGGCACGATGGTCGTCGACATCGGCGGCGGGACGACTGAGATCGCCGTCCTGTCGCTGACCGGGGTCGTCTCGCTGCATTCGATCAAGGTCGGAGGCGACCACCTCGACGCGGCGATCGCAAGCCGGCTGCGCGCCGAGAACTTCCTGATCGGCCCGCTGACCGCGGAGCGGCTGAAGATCGAGCTCGGCTACGCCGGGCGCGCGCCGGGCCGCGCCCCCTTCCGGATCAGCGGCCGCGACCTGGCCATCCGCAGCCCCCGCGCGCGCGAAGTGAGCGAAACGCTCGTCGGCGAGGCGCTGACCGAAGGCATTGACGCGATCGTTCGCGGAGTCACAGACGTGCTCGAAGATCTCCCGCCCGACCTTGCGGCCGATCTCTGCGAGTCCGGAATCATGCTGACGGGCGGCGGCGCGCTCATCGGCGGGTTGGCTGCGGTCCTTTCGGCGAGAACCCACGTTCCGACGACCGTCGCGTCCGATCCCCTGTTCTGCGTCGCGCGCGGCGCGGGCGAAATCCTCGGCTCACCGACTCTGCTCGAACGGCTGCGCCCTTCCGCCGACCGGATCACGAGGTGGTATCAATCTTTACGTATCGGGATGAGAGAAAGCTATTCGCGGTAATCGGCGCGGTCATCGTGGCCGCGCTGCTGGCGCTCATCCAGGTCGAGTTCGCCCGTGAAGGGCGGACCAGTCCCCTCTCGGCCGGCCTTTCCTCAGCAACCGTCTACCTGGAGCTGATCGCGTCCGACGCGACCGACGCCGTCCGCGGCGGATTCGGGTCGCTCGTCGGCTTCCCGTCGCTCTATCAGCAGAACGCCCGCTTGGAGAGCGAGAACGCGCGGTTGACGCGGAGCAACGAGGCGCTGGCCGAGGAGGTCTCCCAAGCGCCCGACCTCTTCGCCGCGCGCGACCTCCAGGAGCGCGTTCCGGCCGGCATCCCCGCAACCGTCGTCGGGTACGATCCCGAGAACGCCCTGCGCATCGTGCAAATCGACAAAGGGTCGCTCGCCCACGTCGCGCGCGACGACGGCGTCATCGCCGAGGAAGGCGCGGTCGGCCGCATCATCGAGGTCAGCCCGCTTTCCAGCAAAGTTCTCTTGATCACCGACGTGACCAGCAAACTGCCGGCCGTCGTCCAGCGCGGACGCTGGTGGGCGCTCGCGAACGGAACCGCGAGCCGCGTCAAGCTCCAGTACGTTTCCCAGGACGCGCACTTGCGGGTCGGCGACCCGGTCGTCACCGGGGAGGGCCGTTCGTTCCACGCCGGCATCCTGATCGGACGGATCGCGAGCGTCGAACCGCAATCGGCGGGCGCGCTCGATCAAACGGCGATCGTCGAACCCGCCGTGCCGTTCGGGCGTTTACATCACGTCCTTGTCATACCGAAATAACGCTTCACCGCTGACCGCCGCCGACGCATCGTTCCTCCGGGCTGCCGGATGGGTCGTTTTGTGCGTCGTCCTGCAGGCGACCGTCGTCCACTGGCTCGCGGTGCGCGGGGTCGTCCCGAGCCTGGTCGTGATCGCGGTCGTGTTCGCGGCCGTCCGCATGCGCGTCACCGCCGCGGTGCTGCTCGGCGCCCTGGCCGGTCTGCTCGAAGACGCTTTGGGAGCGAGCGGCGGGGCTTGGACGATCGCCACGTGCGCGGTCGCCGTCTTGGCCTCGTGGACGACCCGGCGCTTCTTCACCGACTCGGTCAGCGTGACGCTCGGCGCGGTCGCGCTGTGCACGCTGCTGCGCGCCGCGATCTTCTGGTCGATCATGTCGCTCGCCGGGTACCCGCCCGGGATGGGGACGACCCACCTGCACGGGGCGCTTTGGGACACGCTCTACACCACGTTCATCGCGGCCGTCGCGATCATCGTGCGCACGCGTTGGAACGAGCGCACGGGACACATCACGCGATGAAACGTTCGCTCGTGCGCACGATCCTGTTCGTCGCCGGCATCGCGCTCGCGCTGGCGCTGGTCGTCGCGCGGCTGGCGCAGGTACAGATCGTGCAGGGCACCGTGTTCGCGGCCGCCGCCAAGGCCAATCAGGTGCGCCGCATCCCGGTCGCCGCGCCGCGCGGCTTGATCCTCGACCGCAACGGCGTCGTCATCGCGCGCAGCCGGCCGTCGTTCGTGTGCGCGCTGATCCCCTCCGACGTGCACCACATCGACGAAACGCTGGCCAACCTCTCGCAGATCCTGCACATCAGCGAAGCGACCCTGTGGCGGCGTCTGTTGCACCACCACGGCGTCAACTACGAGAACTTCGACGAGGTCACGGCGTACGAGCCGTACGGCCCGGTGATCCTGGCGACCGACTTGACGACCGTGCAGATGACGCGGCTCGCCGAGACGCTCGGCGAGTTGCCCGGCGTCGATCTCGAAGAGCAGCCGGTCCGCAACTACCCGTATCGCAAGGCCGGTTCACACGTGCTCGGCTACGTCGGCGCGATCACGTCGGATGAGTACGAAGAACTCAAGCACCGCGGCTACACGCCCAACGACGTGATCGGCAAGGACGGCCTCGAAGCGACCTACGACGAGTATTTACGCGGCAAGTTCGGCGGCGAACAAATCGAGGTCAACGCGCAAGGCGCGCTCGTGCGCAAGCTCGGATTCGTCGATCCGACGCCCGGCAACAGTTTGGTGCTGACGATCGATTGGCGCGTTCAGGAGTCGGCCGAATCGGCGCTCGCGACGCAGCTGGCGAAACTCTCGAAAGCGCGCGGGCACCGGGTCGCGGGCGCGGTCGTCGTGCTCGACGTGCACACGGGCGGCGTGCTCGCGCTCGCTTCGTATCCGAACTTCGATCCGAACGACTTCGCAACCGGCATCAAAGACAGCACGTACGGCCGGTACCTCACCGATCCGCTGCGCCCGTTGTTCGATCGCGCCATCGGCGCGGCGACGCCGACCGGCTCGACGTTCAAGATGGTGACCGGTTCGGCAGCGATCAGCTCGGGCGTCATCAAGCCCAACCAAGTGCTCTACGACAGCGGCGCGCACTATTGCCACGGGGTGACGTTCGTCGACCTCGCCGCCGGCGGACTCGGCACGACCGACTTCATCACCGCACTCGCGGCCTCGAGCGACGGCTACTTCTATCAGCTCGGCGACCGGCTCGGCCACGAACGGTTACGCCGCTACGCGCTCGAATACGGCTTGGCCGCGAAGTCGGGGATCGACATCCCGGGCGAGTTCGAAGGCAACTGGCCGACCAACGAGTGGTCGATGAAGGTGTACCACTTACCGCTCGAACCGAGCGACGTGTGCATCCTCGCGATCGGGCAGGGCGCGATGGAAGCGACGCCGCTGCAGATGGCCAACGTGACTGCGACCGTCGCCAACGGCGGCACGCTGTACCGCCCGCACCTCATCGCCGAGATTCGCGCGCCCGACGGGCGAATCGTCAAACGGTTCGCGCCCGAAGCGATCCGGCACGTCGACGTGACGCAGGAAGCGCTGCGCGAAGTGCGCGCCGGGATGGCGAAGGTCACCTCGTCGATCGGCACGGCCTACGGCGAGGACGTGCCCGGTTTGCCGTACGGCGGCAAGACGGGGACGGCCGAGACCGAGGGCGGCAGGGGCGCCAACACGACCTGGTTCGTCGCCTACGCGCCGGCCGATCATCCCAAGATCGCGATGGCCGTCTACATGGAGAAGAGCGGCGGGTACGGCGCGAGCGTGGCGGCTCCGGTTGCCCGCAAGATCATCGCCGACTACTTCCACAAGAAACTGCCCGACGACGGGACCTAGTCGATAGCGAGCAGCGCCGCCGGCCGTTCGTCTTCGCGCGCCAGGCGCAGCGCGGCCGCAGTGACCGGCGCGGCCCCGGCGATGAAGCGCTCCACCCGCGCACGTTCGCCCGCGGCTTCGAGCGCACGCAGTGCGGCCAGCGCGACCGACAGCGCTTCGTCGCCGAGCAGCGCTTCGAGGGCGTCCAGCTCACCGAGTGAGGCGAGCCCCGCCACGGCGAGGCTGCGTTCGCTCACGCGCGTTGCGGTCGCCGCGGCGCGCAGCGTGGCGGCACTCTGCGTGTCGCCCCCACGCGCGAGCGCGAGCACGATCGTGTCGCGCACCGCCGGCGCGCGCTCTTCGCGATAGGCCGCCGCCAGCACGTCGACGCTCCACGGTCCGGGGAGCACGCCCAGCCGCGCGACGACGTCGATGCGCGCCGCTTCGTCGAGCGCGCCGATCTCGGGATCGATCAGCGCGGGCCAGGCAATCTGCGGCGCCGCCGCAACCGCCGGCACGACGGTCGCCGTCACCACGGCCTTGCGCGGCCGCATCGAGAGCCCCACGAGCACGAAGCCGACTGCGAACATCGCCACGATGACGCCGCCGAGCCCGGCGAAAGCATTCATTACCGTCCCACGGCGTGAACGCTCAGACCCGGTTGGCGCTCACGGCGAGCCCGGCGATGTCCCGCATGTGACCGAGGACGCCGTGCAGCGCGTCGTCCAACTCGCTGTCGGTATTGCTCAAGAGCACGCGATGAAACTCCTCGACCGGCAGCGGTCCGACGTTCGTCAGCGCGCCGATGAGCAACGCACGGTAGCGCGCCAGCGCCGTCGAGAGCGCGGGCTGACCCGCCGCCGAGACGCCGATGAAGTGCGCCCGCACCGCCCACGGCGCGACCGAACCGAGCGGCGCCGGTTCGAGCAGCGCCCGCAAGGTGTCGACTTCGGCGTGCGACAGCGAGGCCCACATTTCGAAGTCGGCCGTGGCGACGGCCGCTTCTTCCGGTTCGGGTTGGACTTGCGCGAGCTGTTCGAGCAAGTCGTGCAGCGAGCGCCGCGTCTCGCCGTCTTCGATGTCTTTGACGGTGAGCGTATAGCGCGCCAAGCGCAACTTGATGAACAGCCGGTCGACGATGCCGCGCAGCGCGTCGCGCTGGGCGGTCAACGTCACGTTGACTTTCGAGTGTTCCAGGCCGAGGATGCCGTCGGGGAAGAACGCGCGCAACACGAACAGATGCGTCATCAAGTTGCCGCCGTCCGCCTCGTCGAGGAAGCGCAGCGTGCGCACGAGCCGGTCGCGGTCCATCTTCACGTAGGTCTCGAAGACGCCCGACACGACGATCGGCGTGGGCGCCGGTATCGGCGGCACGGGCGGCTCCGTGAGCGGGGCCGCAATGACGGCCACGCTTTCGACCTCGGCGAGCACGATCGCGGGGATCTCGGCGGTCGCGTCGGCGGCCGCGGGCACCGGCTCGGGAGCGGTGGCGGGCGGCTCTTCCGCGGTGGGCGGCGCGGGCAGATCCTGCGCCGCGACCGCCGGAGCGAATGCGATCGGCTCCGGCACCGCGCGCTGCTCCGCCACGACGGCCGGCTCGGCGGCAACCGGCTCGGCGGCAACCGGCTCGGCGAGGGCCGGTCCGGCGACGACCGGTCCGGCGACGACCGGCTCGGCGACGACCGGCTCGGCGGCGGCCGGTTCGGCGACAGCCGCTTCCGCGGCGGCCGGCGCCGGTGCGACCTCGGCGGTGACGGGGAGTTCGGGTACGGGCGGCGGGGCAACCGGCTCGGCGGGGATCGCGTGGCCCGCTTCCTCGGCGTGCGCCTCCGCGGCGGCGGCTGCCGGCGGTGCCGCAACTGCGGCTGACGGCGGCGCCGGAGCGGGGGCGGCGATGCTCGCGGCCGGCGGCGCCGCGACGGCTTCGACCGAGGGCGGCTCGGCGACGGCCGGGCTCGCCTCGCGGACGACGCTTTCGACCACGACCCGCGGCTCGGGCGGCTCGTACGCTTCGGCGACGACGGGGACCGCCCGCGGCAACGCCGCCAACGCCGGGACCGCCGGCGGCTGAACGAGCGGCCCGCGGAAGGTCGCGGCCGCGACGCTGAACGGCAGCCCGCTGTCGCGCACCGCGAAGGCCGGCGACGAGCGGACGCGCAGGTGCGTACCGTGGACGGTCAGCTCCTTGCCGGCGTCCCAGGCGAGCCGCGCGACCGCGTCGATCAGCGTCCCGGCCGGAAGCGGCGTGTTGACGACGACGTACCAGTGCATCCGGATCTCGGTGCCCGGATCGACGTCTTGCAGGACGAGCCCCTCGCCGGCCCAGAGCGGCGACTCGCCGTTGGCGTCGAGCAACGCGACGTCGTTGATCGACGTGCTGCCGGGCACGTAGGTCGCGTTCGCGATCGGGTCGACGGTGACGGTCAGCTTGCGCGACGCGCCGTCGCCGGTGTTGCGCACGGTCAGCATGTAGAGCACCGGCATCCCGGCGTCGATCCCGTCTTGCGGGTGCGTGCGCAACGACGCACCGCGCCGGAACTCGGGCTCGGCGGCGGTCGCGATCGCGATCGGATCGAGGGTGAACGGCAGGAAGCCGACGCCGGTCAGCCGCCCTTCGACGGCGAGCGTCGTTCCGTGGGCAACGAACTTCGCAAGCCGCACGCGTGTCGTCGCCTCGACCGACGCGCCGGGCCCGACGTTGCCGAAGATCAACGCGTCGCCTTCGCGGGTCGCCCCGCTGACGGCTTCGAGGCGGGCTTCGGGCGACACGCTCAACGCGATGCGCACGTCGTGCGCGATGTCGGTGCCTTCGTTCTCCACGCGCACGACGACGTCGAGCGAGCGATCGGGATGCAGTGGTTCGTCGCTCGCGAGCTTCAAGTACGAGGTCGCGCGCGTGAACCGCGGCCGCGAGCGCACGACGAAGGCTTGCGTGCCGAGCGACGTGCTGGGCACTTCGGCCGTCTCGAGCACTGCACTCAGCCGTAGTTCCGTGCCGTCGGGGATCGGCGACGCGACCCGCGCTTGCACGACGATTTCGCGCGCGGTCCCCGGTTCGACGACGCCCAGATCGATGACGCCGTTGTTCAAGCGCGACGCCCCGCGCTGGCCCTCTTCAAAACGCAAGTCTTCGAGGCCGGTGTCCGTGCTGACGCGCAGGCGCGCGTCGGTCGCGTTCGTCGTCCCGTCGTTGGCGACGCGAATGACGAAGCGGACGTTGCTGGCGGGCGAGACCGTCGCCGCGTCGAGCAGCTCGACGCCGTTGCGGCCCGGCATGAAGCGCGGCCGCGCGCGAACCGTCAACGGATGTTCGAACGTCAGCGTGCCGGAGGGCGCGTAGACTTGCGCGACGACGACGAGCTTGGTCCCGTCGAGCGCCGGCGAGACGACGTAGGCATCGAGTCCGGCCTCGACCTGCTGGTCGGCGCCGACGCGCTCGAAGACGAACAGCGTCGGTTCGCCGGCTTCCACGACGGAGCGCCCGTCGACCGTGCGCGAACCGGGGGCGTACTGCAGTCCTTCAGGCAGCGTGATGCGCAAGCGCAAGCCGGAAGCCGCGCTCGTGCCGACGTTGCGCGCGACGAGCCGGATCGGAAGCCGCTCGCCGGGCTCGACGTCGGCGTCGCTCTCGACGACGAGCCGCGTCGCTTCGTCGTCGAAGCGGCTGTTCGAGCGGACGACGAGTTCGCTGCGCGCGAGCGTGAATTCGGGGATCTCGGCGCATGCGACGTCGCCGTGCGCGTAGATGCGGGTGCCGTTCTCGAGCGGGGCGTCGATGCGCACCCGATAGTCGACCACGAGCGTCGCTCCGGGCGGAAGCGCCGGCACCGCGATCGGTGCGTGCGCGAAGCCGAACGGATCGTCGCGGCCGTTGTCGAGCACTTCGCGGCCGTCGATCCTCGCGCTACCAGGCACGAACGACGTACGATCGGGGACCGGCAGCACGACGACGACGTCGCGCGCGCTCGATTGCCCGGAGTTGTGCACGTGCGCGGCAATGCGAATCTCTTCGCCCGGCACCGGTTCGCGCAGCGCTTCGAGTTCGATCAGCGTCTTGGGATTCTGCAAGTCGGGCCGGCTGCGCGCGACGAGCCGCACGACGTTGGAGCCGATCAGCGGGATCTCTTCCGACGCCAGCGCCGCCTGCAGTTCGAAGACTGCGCCGTTCTCGATCGTCGGCGCCACCGAGTAAGCGAGCGAGATCCGGCGCTCGACGCCGGCCGGGATTTCGCCCAGCTCCGCGCCCGCGCTCGAGAGCAGCGCGCACTCACCGCGCGGTTCGTCGAGCGGCGTCTCGTCGATGCGCGCGCTCCCGACCAAATAGCGCAGCCCGTCGGGGAGCGCGAAACGGACGCGCAAACCGGTCGCGGCGGCGCCGCCCATGTTGTAGAACGAGAAGGTCGCGCGCACCGTCGCTCCAGGTTCGACGATCCGTTCCGGAGAAACGACGAGCGTCCGCAGGCCCTCGGATAAGGGCGGTGCTCCAGCGGTGAAGAGTTCCGTCAGGGTTCGCAGCGCGAAACCTCCCACTGTAGGGCTTCTATTGACAGGTTGGGCGTCCGTTCGGCGCAATGCGAGCGCCGCCCTTGACGCAAAAGGTGAGTTCTGATGACGATAGCTCCGGCACATCACGCCGAGTTCTTGTGCGACGCCGTCTCCCGGTTGGGCAGCGAAAAGGCGTTTGAAGTTCTTTCGCGCGCGCGCGCGCTCGAGGCCGAGGGGCGCAGCATCGTGCATCTCGAGATCGGCGAGCCCGATTTCGACACGCCGGCCCACATCAAGCGGGCCGGCATCGAGGCGATCGAACAGAACTACACCCACTACACGCCCTCCGCGGGGATCCCCGAGTTGCGCGACGAGGTCGCCCGCTATGCGGCCGCGTTCCGCGGCGTCGAGCCGTTCGCACGCGACGAAGTCGTCATCGGCCCGGGCGGCAAGCCGCTGATCTGGAACACCCTTTCGGCGCTGCTCGATCCGGGCGACGAGTTGGTGTACGCCGACCCGGCCTACCCGGCGTACGCATCGTGCGCCGCCTACCTCGGGGCCAAGCCCGTGCCGGTCGCGCTCCTCGAAGAACGCGACTTCCGCCTCGACCTCGACGAGCTGGCCGCCAAGGTGACGAACAAGACGAAGATCATCGTCGTCAATTCGCCGCACAATCCCACCGGCGGCGTACTGACGCGCGAAGACCTGGCGGTGGTCGCCGACATCGCGCAACGCCACAACTGCCTGGTGCTCTCCGACGAGATCTACAGCCGCAACCTCTACGACGGCGACTTCGTCTCGATCGTCACCCTGCCGGGCATGCGCGAGCGCACGATCGTCATCGACGGATTTTCAAGGCCTACGCGATGACCGGCTGGCGCCTGGCCTACGCGATCATGCCCGCCCGCCTGGCGCATACCGTCACGCTCTTCAACAACAACACGTTCTCGTGCACGCGACGTTCGTGCAGCGCGCCGGGATCGCAGCACTGCGCGGCGACGACGCGCCGGTGCAACACATGTCGGCGACTTTTCACAAGCGCCGCGACGCGATCGTCGCCGGGCTCAACGCGATCGAGGGCGTTTCGTGCCGCATGCCGCGCGGCGCATTCTACGCGTTTCCGAACGTCTCGAAGATCACGCGCGACGACAACGCACTCGCGCACTTCTTGCTCGAAGAAGGCGGCGTCGCGTGCCTGGGCGGCTCGTGCTTCGGCGCAGCGGGAACCGGCCATCTGCGCATGTCGTACGCCAACTCGATCGACAACATCGAGACCGCGCTCGAGCGGATCCGGGAAGCGCTGCCGCACTTCAAAGGCTGAGCCCACAAGCGGCCCGTTGCTCGCGCGCCTCGGCACCGTCTTGCGTGCCAACTTTGCCTTTGGTATGATGCACGCATTAAAGCCCGGATTCGAACCGCGCGTTGGTCCTAGGAACTAGTCGGAGCGAGCCCTCCACGTCGGGTCACAGGCGAGTCGAACCAATCCATCGGAGAACCAAAGGAGTCTCGCCGTGTATACTGACGAACGGCTGACCTGCACCGACTGCGGCGCAGAATTCGTCTTCAGTGCTGGGGAACAAGAGTTCTTTGCCAGCAAAGGTTTTCAGAACAAACCCAATCGTTGCCCCGACTGCCGTTCGGCGCGCAAAGCGGCGCGCGCATCGTCGGGTCCCGGAGGCGGCGGCGGCATGTCGTACGGCGGCGGACCGCGCGGTGGCGGCGGCTACGGCGGCGGCGGCAGCGCGCGCGAGATGTTCACCGTCACGTGCAGCGAGTGCGGATCAGTCGGCGGAGGTTCCGTTCCAGCCGCGCGGCGACAAACCCGTGTATTGCCGCGACTGTTTTCAGAAAGTTCGGTCCGGCTACCGGTAGCACGGGGCGCGCGAGAAACGCAGGCGGGGGCAAGAGAAATCTTGCCCTCGTTGCTTTTCTCCGGACGCTAATACGCGCTGCGGCCGTGGCCGAGCGGGGTCGCCGCGCGAATTTTCGCGCGCACGAATTCGCGCGCGAACGCAACGGCGGCGCGCAACCGGTCGCCGTGCGCGAGCCGCGCCGCGAGCGCGGCCGCGAGCACGCATCCGGTGCCGCGCATGTCGCCGTCGATGCGCGCGCTCTCATACGTTTCGATCTCCGCGCCGTCGAACAAGACGTCGACCGGCGGATCGACGTGTCCGCCTTTGAGCAATACCGCGCGCGGCCCCAACGCGCCGATCGCGCGGGCTGCCTCGATCATGTCGGGCACGCCGGCGATGCGGCGCCCCACCAGCACTTCCGCTTCGGGAACGTTCGGCGTCAGCACCGACACGCGCGCGAACAACTCGCGCCGCAGGGCTGCAACGGTCGCCTCGTCGGCGAGCACCGCGCCGTCGCTGGCGCGGATCACCGGATCGCACACGATCGGCACGCGCGCCTCCCAGACCCCGCGCGCAACCGCCGAAACGGAGGCGGCCGAGAGGAGCGCGCCGATGCGGAACGCATCGACCGGAGCCTCCGCGAGCGCCGCGAACTGCGCCAGGATCGCATGCGGCGGGACGGCATGCAACGCGAGCACGGAACGATCGTCCTGTGCGCTCACGCCGGCGACGATCGTCAGCGGACGGACGCCCAATTCGTGAAGGACCAGGATGTCGAGCCCCGCACCGGCGACGTTCCACGGATGGGTCGTCCCCACCGACGCGACGGCCGGCTTCATCCCGCGCCCGCCCACGCGTCGTTCAACGCTCGCGCCGCGAGGGCCGGATCGGGCGCCTGCGCGAGGGCCGAGATCACGGCGGCCATCGCGGCTCCCGTCGCCCGCACTTCGGGCAGCCGTTGCGCCGTGATGCCGCCGATCGCCACGACCGGGATCGTCACGCTCTGCACCACGGCGCGCACCCCGGCGGCTCCGATGGCAGGGCCGGCGTCGAGCTTCGTGCCGGTCGGATACATCGGGCCGATGCCGACGTAGTCGGCGCCCGCCGCGGCGGCGGCGCGCGCTTCGGCCGGGCTTCCGGTTGAGAGCCCGAGGATGCGGGACGCGAGGCGCGCCCGCAATGCCGCCAGGTCGAGGAGCGCGGCGTCTTCCTGCCCGAGATGAACGCCGTCGGCTTCCATCGCCGCCTCGACGTCATCGTTGACGATCAGCGTCCCGCCGCCCGCGTTCGTCAGCGCATGCAGCGCACGGACGACCTCGAGATCGACCCCACGTTTCGCGCGATACTGCAGGATGCGAATTCCTCCGCCGAGTGCAGCGCGGGCGAGCGCGAGCGGATCGCGCGTGCTCTGCGCGTCGACGATCGCGTAGATGCCGGAAAGACCAAAAAGACGGTGGACTGACACCCCATCCGTCTTCGTGGTCCAAACCGATGCTCCACCTCTAACGGTGGGGCGGAGTCGAACTAGGTCGAGGTGGTGACGTAGATGACCTGCGTACCCTGCTTGCCGTCGCCGGTGTGGGTGGCTACGAGCAAGAGGCAGTATGGAGCGGCCGCGCCAGGGACTGGATCGACGTAGATCGTCTGGGTGGCGGCGTTCGGCGACACAGCGGCATACGAGCTGAAACTCGTCGAGCCGTAAGCGACACCGGTGCCGGTCCCGCCGTTGCCGCTGACGTTCGTCGGCAGCTGGAGGATGTCGAAGGTGCTCGGCGCGGCCGAGCCGATCGGGGTGACGACACCCAACGAGGAAAGGCCCGGCAGCGGAGCCGCCGGTTTCGCGGGGCAGGTCGAAACCGCGCCGGCGCCCGTGCCCTGGTACGTCGTGGGCGCGTACGTGTAGCCGATGCTCCACGTGTACACGGTATCCGGGACGATGACCGCGACGGTACCACCCCCCGTGTAGCCGGTGGCGGTCACCGAGATCGGCGTGGCGACCGACGTGTTCGTGATCGAGTAACCGGGCGGCGAGAGGAGCTTGAAGACACCCTCAGCGTTCCCGGTCCCGTAGAACTGAATCGATTGAATGTTGTTGGAATTGCCGGTCGTAGTGGCTCCATTGAACCCGTAGCCGCCCGACCCGGAGCAGGCGGCGAGCAACGCGATCGAGCACGCTGCTAGCAAACGTAGGGCGAGACGCATGTGAATGAACTCCCGCAGACACGAGAAAAGCACGGCGGTCTTCTCAAAGTTTCGCCGCCGGGCACCGGCGCGTTTTCGCCCCGGATACTTGTGTTCCTTTTACGGGTAAGCACCCGCAGGCCATTCGGCCGGCGAGCAGAGCCCGGCGGGGCCGGCGGCGGCGCGTTACGGAGCGGCTGAGGGGGCGCCGCGATGCCGCCGACGACGACCGAGAACGGTGCGTCGCCGCCGTCCGTCAGCACCGGGCCGAGGGTCAGTTCCCACGTGCGCGCGGCGTCGTCGAGCAGCGGGCTCTCGAACGCGATCGTGCCGGTGTATTGGGCGTCCGGTGCCAAGCGCAGCCCGAGGAACAACTGCTGGTTCGTCAGCCGCCAGTCTTTCGTGGCCAGGATCCGGTAGATCGCGCCCGAGCCGTCGCGCAAGACGCTCTTCCCGTACGGGAGCGCGGTCACGAACTTGTCGCCGACGTTCGCGATCGAGAGCACGACCTCGATGCGCCGCGTGTAGAAGGCCATCTTGATCACCCGGACGCGCAGGCCGTTCGTCGTCACCGAGGTCCCCGGCGCAAACGCCCGCCACGGATGCGAAGGATCGTGGATCCGCCAACCCGCCGCCTCATTGATCGCACCGTACGCGACGACGAGGTCGAGCGGATGCGGTTTGCCGGTCGAAAAGGTCGTTCACCGAGATGCTCTCGTGGACGAAAAACAGGCGCAGACCCGGCGTGCCACGCTGGCCGACGACTTTGAAGTTGCCGATCTCCAGGCCGTCGGCCGTGTAGATCGACGCGTAGTTCGCGACGTTGCGGAAGTACTGGCGCTCGGGGTCGTCGAGCAGCGCAAACGCCGCTGCGTAGTCTTTGTGCTGGAGCGCGCGCACGTAGGCGGAGACGGTGTCGGCCGCCTTGCCGGGCACGACCGGGCTATACGCCGGCGCGGGGGCAGGGGCGGGGCTCGCGCCCACGGTCCCAAGAAGCACGCCGGCAGCCACGGTGGCCCCCGTTAGGGCGCGCAGCACGCGCGAAAGGACGATCCGCGGCAATCCGCAGTTGACCAACACGTTCACTCTCCGAGCAGCAGATCGACGATGCGCGTCAGTTCCTCGTCGTCCGCAAAGCGGATCTCGAGGCTCCCGCCGGCCCCGCGACGCGCGAGGGCGACCGGCGTCGCGAAACGATATCGCAAGCGCTCCACCACGCCCGCGTCGTCCGCCGAACCGGCGGCAGACTTACGCGCCCGGCGAACCGGCTTTTCACGATGCGATAAACGCTCGATCGCGCGCACGCTCAGTCCGCGCTCGATGGCGGCGCGCGCCACCGGTTCGCGCCGCGCCGCGGGCAGCGCGAGCAACGCGCGGGCGTGCCCCGCCGAGAGCCGGCCCTCACGCACGTGGGCCTTGATTTCGTCCGGCAGAGCGAGCAGGCGGAGCGCGTTCGCCACCGCCGGGCGGCTCCGCCCGACGCGTCCCGCCACGTCATCCTGGCTCAGGCCGAAACTCTCCATCAAATGCTGAAAGCCCATTGCTTCGGCAAGCGGGTCGAGATCCTCGCGCTGCAGATTCTCGACCATTGCGACCTCGAAGCCTTCGCGGTCGTCGACGTCGCGCACGATCGCGGGAATCGTCTCCCGGCCGGCGATCGTCGAAGCGCGCCACCGGCGTTCGCCTGCGAGCAGTTCGTAGCCGCCGTCGACGGCGCGTACGAGAACCGGCACGAGGACGCCGTGGGCCCCGATCGACGCCGCCAACTCTGCCAGCGAGGCCTCGTCGAAGTACTTGCGCGGCTGGTGGAGGTTGGGCCGGATCGCCGCGACCGATAGCTGCCGCACCGCAACCCCTGGGGTCGTGCCGGCGGGCTCGCCGAGCAGCGCGCCCAATCCACGCCCGAGCCCCCGCTTGACGGTCACGGCGCCACCCGCCGGCCGGCCACGACCTCGCGCGCCAGGGCCATGTAGGCTTGAGCGCCGCGGCTTTTCCCGTCGAACAAGGCGACCGGCTTCCCATAGGACGGCGCTTCCGACAGCCGGATGTTTCGCGGGATCTGCGTCTTGTACACCTGTTCGGGAAAATACCGGTGAACTTCGTCGAGGACCTCGCCCGCCAGGCGCGTCCGGGGATCGAACATCGTGATCAGCACTCCCGATATGACGAGGGCGGGGTTCAGCGCGGCTTGGATGCGTCCGATGATCATCGTCAGTTGCGAGAGGCCTTCCAGCGCGTAATACTCGGCTTGCACCGGGATGATCACCTCGGAGGCTGCCGTTAGGGCATTGATCGTCAGCAGCCCCAGCGACGGCGGGCAATCGATCAGCACGAAATCGAACGGCCGCCGCATCGCCGCCAAGGCGGTTTTGAGGCGGTTTTCGCGCGATAGGGCCGCGACCAGCTCGATCTCCGCCCCGGCGAGATTGATCGTCGCGGGAACGACCCACAGGCCCTCGACGGCGGTCTCGACCATCGCTTCGTCGAGGCTCACGTCGTTGAGCAACACCGAATAAACGTCGTGCGGCACCGGCGATTTATCGACCCCGACGCCGGTCGTGGCGTTGCCCTGCGGGTCGGTGTCGATGATGAGGACCTTTACTCCCAAGAGCGCCAGGGACGCACCCAAATTGACGGCGGTCGTGCTCTTTCCAACTCCGCCCTTCTGATTGACGATTGCAATCGTGCGCGCCCGGCGCGTTTCACGTGAAACAGCGCTGTCCGAGGTGCACTCCCTTCTGAAATGGCGCCGGCGAGAGACCCGCTATCGCGACGACCTGAAATGCTCGCCGATATACCGCTCGACGAGGGCGGAAAGCTGCGCCGGGTCGTTTCGGCCCGGCTCATCGGTGACCTGCTCGAACAGATAGCGCAAGACCTCGCCGACCCTCTCATCACCGCGAAAGCCCGGCGTGGCAAGCCCCCGCGCGACCAGCGCTTGCGCCACGTGTTCGCCGCCGATCGCCAAGTCGCGCACCGAGAATGCCGGCTTCTCGGCAAGCACGGCTCGGACCCGGGCCTCGAAGCGTTCGTTGGAGTCACCGCGCTTGGGCAGACCGCTGCCCACCACGTCGGCGAGGCGCAAGGCAAAGAGGCGTTCCAGGTGTTGCGCCCCGACGCGCCGGATGAAGCGGCGGATCGTCGCGGGAGACGCCTCCGGGTCGGCCGCGTACATGTGCTGGCGCACGAGATGCGCAACGGTATCCTCGACTTCCCGCGCGAGCCGCAAGCGGCCGAGCATCGCGTGCACCATCCCTTCGCCCGCATGCTCGTGCCGATAGAAGTGCGGCCCGTCCTTCGTGCGCGGTTTGCCGATGTCGTGCAGGAGGGCCGCCAGCCGGAGAACGGGATCGCCTGGGGGTGCGGCATCGAGCGTCTCTAGGTTATGACGGTAGACGTCGTACGCATGCCACTCATTTTGCGCGACGCGAAATCCCTCCAGCAGCTCGGGCCAAACCCACTCGAGCACCCCCGACTCGCGCATCCACTCGATGCCGTACGAGGGGCGCGGGGCGCGCAAGAGCTTCCACAGTTCCTCGGCCACTCGCTCGGCCGCCACGGTCGCCGCGGACGGAGCGGCTTTGCGCATGGCCTCCGCGGTCGGGCCGGAGATCGCATAGTTGAAACGCGCCGCGAACTGGCATGCCCGTAGCATCCGCAGCGGGTCTTCGTCGAAGGCTTGCGGTCGCAATATGTCGATCCGGCGCGCTTCGATGTCGGCGACGCCCCCATATGGATCGATCAGCTCGCCGGTAGCGACGGCACGCGCCATCATGTTGATGCGGAAGTCGCGGCGCGCCAAGTCGTCGGCCAGGGGCACCTCGGGGCCCGCCTCAACCGCGAAATCGCGGTGCCCCACCCCGGTGGACCGTTCGCGCCGAGGGAGTGCGATGTCGGCGTTGCCCACGGCCGAGGTGAGCTTGACGACTGCGAACGACGCCCCGACGACGTCGACCTTACCGACCGTCCGCAGCCGCGTCAGCAAAGGTTCGAGGCTGGTCCCAGTGACGACGTAGTCGAGGTCCGCTGATGCCTCGACCGGCTCGCCGCGCTCGGCTCGCAACTCGTCCCGTACGCGGCCGCCCACGGCGTACAGGGTCCCGGGCTCTAGGGCGGCGAGCAACGCCTCGTCGAGCGCATGTTTCACGTGAAACACCGCGCAAGCGCGCCAACCCAGGCGAGTAGCGATCCCGGAGCATGGCGGCGCCCCCGCATTGCTCGACCCGCGGAAAGCCGCGCCCGGGTCCCGCTGCAATCCATCGATGCGGAAAAAGGCGGTCGGCATCGACGCGCGGCCGGCGTCGAGGAGCAGCACCATCGATTCGCGGGGCCGCTGTTTCACGTGAAACATAACGGCCGCTTGTCGGGGATCCCCGGGCGGCGCGGAAAGCGGTGAGGAGTCGGCGCGCGCTTTTCGATCACCAGGATGCGGCGGCGGCCCTCGGTGACGACCTCATCAACGAACTCGCCGCCCAGCATCGGCGCCGCATCCCGAACGGCCTGCCGCTCCGCATCGAGCAACTCCCCGCGCGGCAACAGGACGACGCCGCCCACTGCTACCAGCGGGAGGGTCAGTTCGAGAACCGCCGGGGCAGAGCCGACGGCGCGCGCAGTAGCGGTCATCGCCCGCTCCCGGTACGCAGGTTGATGCCCCACCAGTTCGGCCCGCTCTGCAACCACCGCGGCGTCCAAATCCAACTGCCCCACAACTGCGGCCAGGAAGTCGGCCTTCTTTCGAACCGCCTCCACCAGCACCACCCGGATGCCGGCGGCGAGCGCCAGCGGGATCCCGGGCAAGCCCGCCCCCGACCCCACGTCCACCAGCGGGCCGCGGACGAACGGGAGCAAGGTCAGCGCATCCGCGATCTGTTCCGCGAAGGCCGAGGCGGTCCGCGCCGCGGTCAGGTTGAAGCCCGCTCCCAATACGGCCGACGCGAACACGGCCAGTCGGGCGACGACGGCCGGCGGCACGACGCCTCCCAACCGCTGCTCCAGGATGTCTCCGAGCCCGTCAGACACGCGCCACGGGGCGCTGCAAGAAGAGCGACAGCACCGCCACGTCGGCGGGAGTAACGCCGGGGATCCGCGCCGCAGCTCCCAACGACGCCGGCCGGTGCCGGCTGAGCTTCTCGCGCCCCTCGCGCGAGAGCGCGGCGACGCCGCTGAACGCGAAGCCCTGCGGGATCACGGTGTTTTCGTCACGAGCGGCGCGTTCGATCGCGATATGCTGGCGCCGCGCATACCCGGCGCACTTGATCTCGATGGCGACCCGTTCGCCCACGGACGGCGCGAGCGGCGGGCTGAAGCGCCCGGCGACGTCGGCGAACGCGATCCCCGGCCTGCGCAGTGCGTCGGCCAGCGACGTCCCCGCGGGCAGGGGCTCGCCGCCCACCTCGCACGCCGGGAGCCGGCTTCGCTCCGCCTGCGCCATCCCCGACTCGAGCGCCGCCCGGCGCTCTTCGAAGGCCGCAAAGGCCTGGTCGTCGACCAGGCCGATCGCCCGGCCGAGGGGAGCCAAGCGCAGATCGGCATTATCGTGCCGCAGGACGATCCGGTGCTCGGCGCGCGAGGTCATCATCCGGTACGGCTCGTCGACTCCCTTGGTTACCAGGTCGTCGATCAACGTGCCGATGTATGCCTGAGCACGGGTCAAGACGACCGGCTCGCGGCCTTGCACCGCACGGGCGGCATTGATCCCCGCGATCAGCCCCTGGGCGGCCGCCTCTTCGTACCCGGATGTCCCATTGAGTTGACCGCAGTGATAGAGACCCGCGATCCGCCGCGTCTCCAAGCTCGCAAACAATTCGAGCGGGTTGACGAAGTCGTACTCGACCGCATAGCCGGCCCGCACCATGCGCACCGACTCGAGCCCGGGCAGGGTTCGCAGCATCGCCTCCTGCACGTCGGCCGGCAGCGAGGTGGAGAATCCGCCCACGTAGAGCGTCGGTTCGTCCCATCCCTCGGGCTCGATGAAGATCGTGTGGGACGGATTGTGGGCAAACTTCACGACTTTATCTTCGACCGACGGACAGTAGCGCGGGCCGATTCCGCGGATCAGATCCAATCCGTACAGCGGTGAACGATGCAGGTTGTCGCGCACGAGCCGATGCGTGCGCTCGTTGGTCTGGGTCGCGTAACAGGACAGTTGCGGACCGGCGAACGCCGCCGGACTGCGATACGAAAACGGCAGCGGGACGGGGCTCGGCGGCTGCTCCGTCATCGCGCCCCGATCGACGCTGTCGCGAGCGATGCGCGGCGGCGTTCCCGTCTTGAGACGAGCGAGCGGAAATCCTAGCCGGGTAAGGGCGCGCGACATCCCGAGCGCCGGCGCTTCACCAAAACGGCCGGCCGCTTCGCTGTGTTCGCCGCGAAAGATCTTGCCCCCCAAAAACGTCCCGGTCGCCAGCACGACGGTGCGCGCCGCGATGCGTTGACCGCCGCTCGTCACGACCCCGCGAACGCGACCGCCCGCGACGTCGATGTCGTCGACCATCGCGGCGACCACGCGCAAGTGCGGTTGGGCGGCGACGGCCTCGCGCGCGGTCCGCGCGTAGGCCGGCTTGTCGGCCTGCGCGCGCAGCGCGCGTACCGCCGGGCCTTTGCTTTCGTTGAGAAACCGTACGTGCAGGCTCGTGCGATCGATGATGCGCGCCATTTCGCCGCCCAGCGCGTCGATTTCGCGCACCAGCTGCCCTTTGGCGCTGCCGCCGATACTCGGATTGCAAGCGAGCGTGCAGATCCGCTCGGGGTCGCCGGTCACCAAGACCGTCGGGACGCCGAGCCGCGCCGCTGCCAAGGCCGCTTCCAGACCCGCATGGCCGCCGCCGACCACGACGACGCCCGCTTCATCCGCTCCGCGTGAAATCACCGCGCTATTCTATCAGAATCGCGACCCGCGGGGCAGCGGCTAAGGCGGAATGGGCCGCGCCTCAGGCGGGACCGCAGCCCGGAACCCACTCGAGCCGTTGCACCGTCCGCTCGTTGACGACGTTTCCGGTGTTGAGCGTCGACTTCGGTTCGAGCAAGAGGACGTGACACTCGCCGTCGAGCGCCTCCGGCCGATGTTCGACGCACCGCGGCACGACGATGAACTCGCCCGGGTCGAGATCGATTTCGCCGTCCCGCAAACCCATGCGCAGCCGTCCCGCGACGACCAGGAACAATTCGTCCTCGGCGTCGTGATGATGCCAGTCGAAGGCGCCGCGCAGTTTGACGAGTTTCACGAACGCGTCGTTGAGCTCACCGGCGATCTTCGGATTCCAGCAATCGTCGAACGTTGCAAGCGCCGCCGCCAGATTCACCTTGCGCATGGGCCCGGCATTCGCGTGCGGCCGCTCGCGTGACCTGCGGATCACTTCCCGATGCAGAAGCGGGCGAAGATCGCGTCGATCAAGGCTTCGGTCGCGGCCTCGCCCGTGATCGCCCCGAGCGCCGCCGACGCCGCCAGGCAATCGGCCGCAATGAAGTCGATCGGGTGCCCTTCTTCGAGCGTCGCGAGCGCGCGTTCGAGCGCGCGCAGCGCTTCGTGCGCCGCATCGGCGTGGCGCGCATTCGCCAGGTGCGGCCGCTCGAGATCGGGTCGCGAGCCCCACGCCGCACGGGCGAGCAGGGCTTTGATGCGCTCGACGTCGCCGGGATCGTGCACGCTGACGAGGTGCGCTTGCGCCTCGGCCGCGTCACGCTGGTCGTATCCGCTACGCCCTACGTCGCACTTATTAAAGAGCACCAATCGTTGGCGGCACCGCGTCTGCGCCAGCACCGCGCGCGCGTCGGCGTCGAGCGGCTGCGAGCCGTCCACGACGACGACGGCGAAGCGGGCCGCTTCCAACTGCGCGCGCGCCCGCACGATGCCGGCGGCCTCCAGCCCGGCGGCGGCGGCGCGCAGCCCGGCCGCATCGGTAAGGCGCACCGCGACCCCTTCGATGACCAGCGACTCCTCGATCACGTCGCGGGTCGTGCCCGCGACCTCCGACACGAGCACGCGGTCCTCGCCGAGCAGCGCGTTGAGCAGCGACGACTTGCCGGCGTTCGGGGGCCCGACGATCGCGACCCCGACGCCTTCGCGCACCAAGCGCCCCACTTCGGCGGTGTCCAGCAGCGAGCGGACGTCGCCGGCCAGCCCCTGCAAGGTCAGCAACACCCCTTCGCGGTCGGGATCGGGCACTTCGTCCGGAAAGTCGATCGAGGCGGCCAGCTCCTCGAGCAGCCCGTTCAGACGCGCTCGCAGCGCGCCGATCTCGGCCGCCAGCGCTCCGCCGAGATGCGCGGCCGCCGACCGCGCGGCCGACCGGCTCTCGGCCGCTATCAAATCGCCGACCGCCTCGGCAGCCGAGAGGTCGAGCTTGCCCGCCAGGAACGCGCGCCGCGTAAACTCCCCCGGGCCTGCCTGGCGCGCGCCCGCGGCGAACAGGGCCCGCAGCACGTCGCGCGCGACCACCGGGGAGCCGTGTACGTGCAGCTCGAGGACATCCTCGCCGGTCGCGGAGTGCGGGCCGGGCATCCAGAGGGCGAGCCCACGATCGATCAGATCCCCGTCGGGACCCACGACGTCGCCGTAGGTCGCCACCCGCGACGCAGCGGGCGCCGGCTACGAAAGACCCGCGCGGCGAGCTGCCGGGCATCCGGCCCGCTCGCGCGCACGATCGCGATCGCCCCCGCGCCGGGAGGCGTCGCGATCGCCGCAATCGTCTGCGCCGTGCAGCCCTACTTCGGCGTGACGACGACGCGCCGGTCGGGCTCGACCCCGGTCGACTCGGTCGTGACGAAGGGGCTGTCGGCGAGCGCCAAGTGGATGACCTTGCGCTCCGAGGGGAGCATCGGCTCGAGCATGATCGGCTTGCGCTCGCGCACCGCGCGCTCGAGCGTTTCCAGCGCGAGCCCTTTGAGCTGATCGGCGCGCCGCGCGCGATAGCCCTCGGCATCGATCGTGTAGTAGCGCCGGTTGTTGCGCACGCCCGCGTTGACGATGTTGTTGAACACGAGGTTGAGCGCTTCGAGGGTGTGCCCGTGCCGGCCGATCAGGTTGGCGAGGTCGGGGCCGCGCACCTCGAGGTACTCACCCTCCGAGCGCGGGATGTAGGCGACGTCGGGGCGCGGCACCCCGAGCTTCTCGAGAATCGTCTCGAGCAGCTCGCGAATCGGCTTGACCGCCTCCGGCTCGGCGACCGGATGGCCCAAGCTGGGGCCCGCGGTCGCCGGCCGCGGACCGCGCCGCCGCCGCCGGCGGCGCGCATCGTCGGTGCCGCCGTTCCCGTTGCCGTTGCCCTCCGCAGGGCCGGCTGGCGCGCCGGCACCGGCGGTCGCCACCGGCTCCGCGGCGCCCCCCTTGCCGCCGCGCCGTCCGCGGCGCCGTCGCCCGTACGGCCGCGGCCCCCCGGCCGCGCCCTCGCCGCCGTCAGCGGCCGCCGAGGAATCCTGTGCGTGCTCTTCGTCGTCCATAGCTCTCCCGCAGGTCAATGAGAAAAAAGTCGTCAGGCGCCCTTGCGCGACCGGTTCTTCCGGCTCGCGCCGTTCCGCGTGGCGGCCGCGGTGCCGTCGTCGGCCGCCGCGAGCGCTGCGTTCGCGCCCTTGCGGGGCGTAACGTCCTTCGGCGCGTTTTCTGCGGCTGCGGCCTTCGCGGCCAGCTTGGCGCGGAAGCGGCGCATCAGGAACACCTGTTGCGCCATCGTGAAGATGTTGATCGAAAACCAGTAAAGGATCAGCGCCGACGGCCACGTGCGCCCGAACCATGCGATGAAGACCGGCGACATGAAGGCCATGATCTTCTGCTGCTGAGCCTGCGCGGGATCGGGCGACGGCGGGCTGCCGAACTTGACGCTGAAGTACATCGAGATGATGTAGAGCGCGAGCAAGATCAAATCGGGCTGGGCGAGGCTCGGGGCCAGCACGTGGATCCCGAAGATCTGCGGTGAGTTCAGCGAGAGCGGGGAGCCGATCCAGCCCCACGATTCCTTGGTGAACGTTTCCTTCTCGGCGATGATCGCCCAATACAGGCTGAACAAGATCGGCAGTTGGACCAAGAGCGGCAAGCAGCTGGCGAACGGGTTGACGTTGTGCTCTTTGTAGAGCGCCATCACTTCCTGGTTCATCTTCTGCGGGTCGCTCTTGAGCTTGGCTTGCAGAGCCTTGACCATCGGCTGGATCTGCTGCATTTCGGCCATCGACTTGTACTGCATCGTGACCAGCGGCCAGAACGCCAACCGGATCAGCAGCGCCAGGAGGATGAGACTCCAGCCCAAGTTGTGCACGTAGCCGTCGATGAAGACGATGATCGTCGTCAGCGCATGGATCACGGGCTCCAAGGGGTTCGCAAACGCGAGGAATTCCACGGTCGACCTTTCGGAGGAATCTACGGGACCGGGTCTACCCCGCCCGGACTCCAGGGATTACATCGCAACAGACGCCCTGCTGCCAGCAGGCTGCCGCGGAACGGTCCGTGCTTCGACACGGCTTGAAGAGCGTACTGCGAACACGACGGATAGTAACGGCACGAGGCCGGCAGCGCCGGCGAGACGAGCTTCTGATACGCGACGATCGCACCCATCAGCGCCCAGCGGAGCACTTGGGAGCCCGCCCGCAGGACGATCACCGGCCGAGCGCTGCGCCGAGCTCGGCTTGAAGGGCGGCGAACGTCGCTTCGCCGGCGCCGGGCCGCGCGACGACCACCACGTCGACCGGAGCGCCGGCCAGCAGCCGCTCCAGAATGCTCTTGACGCGCCGGCGCACGCGGTTGCGCACGACCGCCGTCCCGACCGCCTTGCCGACGGTCACGCCTGCCCGGGGCCGCCTGCCCCGGGAGGGAAGCGCGAACACGGTCAAGTGGCGCCCGCCCCGCCGGCGGCCGCGGCGGGTGAGGGCCCCGAACTCCGCTTTTCGGCGCAGGCTGTCGTAGGGGCGCACGGGATCAGACGGTCAGGCGTTTGCGACCTTTTTTGCGACGCGCCGCCAGGACGCGCCGCCCGTTCTTGGTGGCCATCCGCGCGCGGAACCCGTGGACCCGCTTACGGCGCCGGTTGTGCGGCTGGAACGTCCGCTTCATGATCGATAACTCCTCGAGGGCGACAGCCAAAGAGTATACTCAGAGAGGCCAGCTTCAGTCAAGCGCGGGGAGGGAATCAGGAAAGCTTGCCAACTTCTCCACACGTGTGGAGAAGGTTGTGGAGAACCTCGCTTCGCACCGCCCGCGAACGCCCCAGCCGTAAGCTTTCCGAGGCCCGCGAAGCCCTTGCGAACAGCCCCCGCCGATGCCCGAAAAAGCCCGTAAAACCGTGGATTTTACGCACAACCCCGGTTGTGGATAAGTGGATAGTTTTTGTGTCTCTCCCGACGCAGGAACGGCGTGCGCCCCCGCTAATTTGCCACGCTCACTCCGCCGGTTCTGATGTATCGCCGGAGCGCCGACCGTTCGCTAAGGCGGGCGCGGTAATTTGTTTGACGGTAGGTACGTATGGGACTGTCGACTGGGGAACTCGAGATTCGCAACGATCTTTGGACGGCGGCTCTCGAAGTGCTCGAAGCGAAGTACTCGAAGGCGATCTTCGAAATGTGGCTCAAGCCGATGCGCTTGGTCAGCGTCAGCGGCTCGGAGCTCGTGCTCTCGGTCCACCACGCCTTTGCGCGCGATTGGGTCGAGAACCGGCTCAAGGGAGAGATCGCCGACGTGCTCGGCGGGATCGTCGGCTACCCGATCGGCGTGCGCCTGGTCGTCGCCAACGAAGCGCCGACGGCGACCGCCGTCGTCCCCGCGGGGCCGCTCGTCCAGCGCAGCGCGGTCACCGACTTGCGCGCCGGCGGGCTGAACCGGCGCTACACCTTCGATGAGTTCGTCGTGGGCAATTCCAACCGCTTCGCGCATGCCGCGTCGCTGGCGGTCGCCGAAGCCCCGGCCCGCGCCTACAACCCGCTGTTTCTCTACGGCGGGGTCGGTCTGGGCAAGACCCATCTGATGCACGCGATCGGGCACCGCGTGCTGCACGAGAATCCTCGCGCCAGCGTCGTGTACGTGTCCTCGGAGAAGTTCACCAACGAGTTCATCATCGCGATCAAAAACAATCAGACGCTCGAATTTCGCAACAAATACCGCCATGCCGACGTGCTCTTGATCGACGACATCCAGTTCCTCGAAGGCAAAGAGCAGACCCAAGAGGAGTTCTTTCACACCTTCAACTCCTTGCACGAGGCGAGCAAACAGCTCGTCATCTCGAGCGACCGTCCGCCCAAGGAGATCCAGACCCTCGAGAACCGGCTGCGGTCGCGCTTCGAGTGGGGCTTGCTCACCGACATCCAACCACCCGATCTCGAGACGCGCGAAGCGATCCTGCGCAAGAAGGCCGAGACCGAGAAGGTCCCCGTGCCCGACGAAGTGACCTCGTTCATCGCGCGCGTCATCCACGCGAACATTCGCGAGCTCGAGGGCGCGCTGATTCGCGTCGTCGCGTTCGCCTCGCTGACGAAGTCCGCGATCACCGCCGACCTCGCGGCCGAAGTGCTCAAGAACGACGTCGCGCAAACGACGCAGCGCCGCATCACCGTCAACGAGATCAAAGAGAAGGTCGCCAAGGCGCACGGGCTCACGGTCAAGGAAATCGATCAGAAGCGGCGCGAGAAACGCCTCGTGGCGCCGCGGCAGATCGCGATGTACATCGCGACCGAGCTGACCGGCTTTTCCCTCCCGACGATCGCGCGAGAGTTCGGCAAGCTCGATCACACGACGGTCATGTACGCCCGCGACAAGGTCAAGGCTCAGATGGAGATCGACGAGGCCTACCGCAACAAAGTCCGCTCGCTCGTGAACCTTTGCCAGTCAGAATAGGCCCCGCGCTGCGCGCCGGGCGCAGTCGACCTGCGGATCACGCTCGTACGCCGCCGCGCGCCGCCCGAAAGGGCGGCCATTCTTTATGTCGCGCGCTCCCCGCCGGGGGCCGATTTTCTGTCCACGCGGGCGGTGCACAGGGCCTCCTTCGGGGGGTGGATAAAGGTTGAGCCCACGCATGGATGTGAGGATGTGGATGCACGGGGTCCTCCCCTCCACAGTGCGCGCCGGGCGCGCGGCCGCCACTGGTATGGGGTTTGCGGCTTGTCCACGCTGTTCACCGCGTTATTACTGTTACGACGAACTCTTATACTTACTTTGTGCGACCCCGAAGTCTGGTGAAAACGGTGAAGAGTGAAGTTTACCTGTAGCACGAAAGACATCGCCTCCGCGGTCGGCGCGGCGAGCAAAGTCGTCAACGCGCACACGACCGTCCCGATTCTGTCCAACGTGTTGCTCAGCTCCGACGGCGAGACCGTCCGGGTGCGGGCGACCGATCTGGAAGTGACGCTCGAGCATGCGTTTCCGGCGGAGATCGCGGAAGCCGGCAGCGTCACGGTGCCGGCCAAACTCTTCAGCGGGTACTTGGGCAATCTGCCGGCCGGGCTGCTGGAACTCTCGGGGACGCCGACCCGTGCCAGCGTCAAGTGCGAACGCTCGAACTACGACTTTCACGCGCTGCCGGCCGAGGAATATCCGCCCCTCCCCGCGGCCCAAAAAGGCGCCAGCGTCGCGCTCTCCGGGAAACGTTTTCGCGAGGGCGTCAACGCGACGATCTTCGCGGCCTCGAATGAGGAGGCGCGCGGCGCGGTGCTGATGGGGACGCTGCTCGAGATCGCGGGCGACGCGCTGACCTTGGTCGCGACCGACGGATACCGCCTGGCGAAGTGGGATACGACGCTCGAGCGCGGGCTCACCGAGGGCTCCGCGAAGTTCATCGTGCCCTCTCGCGCGCTGCAGGAAGCGGCTCGCAACCTGGGCGGCGCGGAGACGATCGAGTTGACGGTGCTCGGGGCCCAGAACAATCAGCTCGCGATGACGGCCGAGACGACCTCGATCGTCGTCCGTCTCGTCGACGGGCAGTACCCCAACTACTCGCAGGTGATCCCGGCGAAATTCGATCGCTCGGCGACGTCAACACCCAAGCGTTGATCGGCGGCTTGCGGCGCGCGGAACTCGTCGCCGGCGATCGGGCGAGCATGGTCAAGATGAGCATCGCCAACCAGCAGCTGATCATCACCGCGAACTCCGACGTCGCCGGGAACGCGTACGAAGAGCTCGAGGTCGAGCAGACCGGCGAAGACCTGGTCATCGCCTTCAACGCGCGCTACCTGGTCGAGATCCTCAACCACATCGATTCCCCGCAAGTGCAGATGGAGTTTCTCGGGCCGCTCTCGCCGGCGGCGATCAAGCCGCTGGAGACGCCGGAGGGAGCCCGTCAGCTTTACGTCCTGATGCCGTTGCGTCAGTAGTGGCGGCCGCGTGTATCTCGTCGAGCTGCGGCTGAGCGAGATGCGCAACTACGAGCTCCTCCGGTTTGCTCCGGAGCGCGGTCTCAACGTCGTCACCGGTGCGAACGCGCAGGGCAAGAGCAATCTCCTCGAGGCGATCGCGCTCTTGGGTACCGGGAAGTCGTTTCGCACGGCGCGGGAAGCGGAGATCGTGCGCGAGGGGGCCGGCCTGGCCCGCATCGCCGGCACCGCGCGCATCGCGTCGGGCGAGATCCGCTTGGGGTGCGAGATCGAGCGCATCGCTCCGCACCGCGCGCGCAAGACCTACGCGCTCAACGGCGAGCCGGTGCGGTTCGCGCGGTTCTTGGGCAGCGTCACCGTCGTGACGTTCGTGCCTGCCGATCTCGACGTCGTCGCGGGTGCGCCGGCGCGGCGCCGCGCTTTGCTCAACGGCGCGATCGCGCAGACCGACCCGCAGTACTACCGGCACCTCGCGCGCTATCGCAAGCTCTTGGGCCAGAAGGCGGCCTTGTTGCGGGCCCCGGGTGCGCTCGATCGCGACGTGCTGCACGCGTACGACGCGGCGCTCGCCGAGAGCGGGGCGGCCTCGTCGAACGCCGCGCGAGCTTCATCGCCGAGCTCGGGCCGCGGGCCGCGGAGGCGTACGCGCGCTGGGGCGAACCCGGCGAGCGGCTGCGGCTCGACTATGCGGCGAGCATCGGGCCGCAGGACGGCGCGGGGTTCTTGGCCGCGCTCGAGTGTTTGCGCCCCCAGGAGATCGCCCGCCGGATGCCCTTGGGCGGCCCGCATCGCGACGAACTCGAGGTGTCGCTCGGCGGGCGGCCCATCGCGGCCTTCGGCTCGCAAGGGCAACAGCGCAGCGCGGTGCTCGCACTGAAGATCGCCGAATACGAAACCCTGCGCGCGCGCACGGGAGAGGCGCCGCTCCTCCTCCTGGACGACGTGCTCCGAACTGGACGCCGGCCGCGCCGGGCGGTTTCTGAGCGCGCTCGAGGGCGTCGAGCAGACGTTTCTGACCGCGACCGAACGGCCCGCGGGGCTGGGCGAAGCGGCCTGCTGGAGCGTGTCGGCGGGGATGTTGCGGCGCGTTGAGGCCGCTCGGGCCGGATCGCGAGCTGGCAACCGCGCGGACGGGTTCCCGGGGACCCGCTGGGGGTCGCGTCGGCGATTTGGGCGGGACTGGTCGGGGATCAACTTGCCCAGGCGACGCGGCCATCGCGATCAACGGCGACGCGCTGATCGTCGCGACCCAGTCGTCGGTGTGGAGCGAGCACTTGGCCTTCCTCGAACCGCAGATCCTGGCCGGGCTGCACGAAAAACACGAACGCGACCAAGAACCTCGCTCGGGTGCGCTTTCGCACGACCCGCAACGTAGTCAAACAGCCTCCCGAGCCCGGGGCGAGATCCGCAGCGCGGGGCCGCGCGCCCGCCCGTGCACCGGCCGGCGGCCGCCAACCCGGCTCGGGGCATTGGGGAGTAGATAGCGCGGTGGCACGACCCCATGGGCAGCGGCTGAACAAGCAAAACTCACCGGCGGGTGGAAGGGTTGTCACGACTTGCAAGGTCGCGTTGTCCCGCGGGACGCTCTGCGCGCCGTGCACGGCGGCTCGCGACGAGCGCCGTGCGCAGACGGTGCATCGGATTCTCTACGAAGCGCCGTGGCTGGGCTATGCCGGAACGGCGGCTGCTGTCGAGGGTCTGACTCGCGACGAGTACGAGCACGAACGCCGGGACGCCCTGGCGCGTTGGTCGGGCATCCTCGCGCGGGTGCGGCTGGGCGGGCAGCTGGCTCCCGACCAGCGCGAACGCCGCATCGCGAGTTCGTACGTGATCTTGCACACCGGACGGGCGCCCGAAGACATCACCCCGGCAATCGTGCGGAACCTGCTCGGTGACGAACTGCACGCGCTGCTCTACCACGACGATGGATGCGCGGAACCATGGATAACTACAACGGCGAACAAATCGAAGTTCTCAAGGGACTCGAGGCGGTTCGCAAGCGCCCCGGGATGTACATCGGGAACACCGGTGAGCGCGGCCTGCACCAACTCGTCTACGAAGTCGTCGACAACTCGGTCGACGAAGCGCTGGCGGGCGCCGCAACGCGATCGTGGTGACGCTGGGGGCCGACAACTCCTGCTCCGTCGACGACGACGGGCGCGGCATCCCGGTCGACATGCACCCCGAGGAGAAGATGCCCGCGGTCGAGTTGGCGATGACGGTGCTGCACGCGGGCGGCAAGTTCGGCAAGGGCGGCTACAA
>CAVVMT010000004.1:0-100769 GCA_963749395.1 Vulcanimicrobiota bacterium | reverse complement strand
ACCAGCGGCAAGGCGGCGCCGTCGACGACGTGCGTTTGCAACGCGACGTAGGTCTCGGCCATGTTGATCGGCTGCGGCGGCGAATCGAGCGCTTTGAACATCGCGGTCTCGAGCGGCGCAGGCGGAACTCGCAGCTTGAGGCCCTTCAAGTCGGCGGGCGTCACCACCGGCCGCACCGCGTTGACGATCTGATGGAAACCGCCGCACCACGCGCGGTCGAACGTGTCCAGGCCGGCGCTGACGATGCCGGCGCGAATGTTGGCGCCGAACGGGCCGTCCATCGCCTCCATCGCTTGCGGAATCGTCTTGAACGCGAACGCGACGCTCTCCATCGCCGCCACCGGCACGACATTCGGCGAGATCGTTCCCGGACAGATGAAGAACGCGATCGCCCCCGAGCGCACTTGGGTGAGCATCGAGGTGTCGTTTCCCAGCGCGTTGTCGAGGAAGACCTGCGTCGCGATGCGGCCGCCCGATTCGCGTTGGATGCGGTCTGCCGCCTCGACGGCGGCGCAGCGCCGGTCGCGATGCGTCGCGCGGCTGGTCGAGGCCCACCTTGAAGGTGAAATCGGCCGCCCGCGCCGCCGACCGGACGATTCCGATCGAGCCGAACGCCAGCGGCAGCGCCCCCCAGGAACGCTGAGCGAGAGTGGTTCATGCCTTGCCTTTCGTCGCGCTCGGATTTCGGTGCTGGAGCGAAGCACCCGAGAAGTCTGCTATGACGACGATGGAAACCTTTACCGCGTACATCGCCGGGGCGCTCGACCGTGCGCTGCCGGCCGAGGTCGCGGAGAAGTCCGCCTTCCACCTGCTCGATACGATCGCGGCGATCGTCTCCGGGTCGGGGCTGCGGCCGGGGCGGGTCGCGGCGGATTACGTGCGCATGCACGGCGGCCGGCCCGAAGCGCTCGTGCTGGGGACCGAGATCCTCGCCCCGGCCGTCGATGCAGCGTTCGCCAACGGGATGTCGGCCCACGCCGACGAGACCGACGACTCCCACCCGCGGTCGTTCACCCATCCGGGATGCGGCGTCGTGCCGGCCGCCTTGGCAGCGGCCGAACTGGCCGGCCGTTCGGGCCGCGACCTGCTGCGCGCGGTCGCGCTCGGCTACGATGTCGCCGCGCGCAGCACGCTCGCCGTTGGGGTACGGCGCTACTACGACGAGCAGCACCGCAGCACGCACAGCCTCGGGTCGCTCTTCGGCGGAGCGGCCGCGGCGGGAGCGCTGCTGGGCCTGCGTGCGGAGCAGCTCGCGTGGAGCTTTTCGTACGTCGCGCAACAAGCGTCGGGCATCGCGTCGTGGGCGCGCGACCGCGACCACATCGAGAAGGCGTTCGTGCTCGGTGGAATGACGGCGCGCAACGCGGTCGCCGCGGCGACGATGGTCGCGGCCGGATTCACCGGCGTCGACGACGTGTTCAGCGGTCCGCGCGGATTCTTCGAAGCCTTCGGCGGCGACCCGGCCGAACTGGTGAGCGAACTGGGCAGCCGCTACGAAGTGATGCACGCCGACATCAAGAAGTGGGCCGTGGGCTCGCCGATTCAGTCGCCGCTCGACGCCCTGCAACATCTCGCGCACGAAGCGCACCTCGCCCCCGACGACATCGCCCGACTCGAAGTGCGCATCTCCGACAAGGAAGCGCACGTGGTCGACAACCGGACGATGCCGGCAATCTGTCTGCAGCATCTGCTCGCGGTCCTCGCGATCGACGGCGATCTGACGATCGAGTCGATCCACGACGAAGCGCGCATGCACGATCGGGCCGTGCTCGCTCTGCGCGAACGGATCGCGCTCGTGCCGGACGGCTCGATGCCGACGCGACAAGCAGGCGTGGCGCTCACGACGCGCGACGGCGAGCGGCGCGAGACGTATGTGGCCAACGTGCGCGGCACGGCGCAGAATCCGATGACGCGCGAAGAGGTCATCGCAAAAGCGTCACTCTTGCTCGCGCCTGTCCTGGGCCCGGAGCGCGCCGCGCAAGCGATCGACGGCGTGCTCGGCATCGAGGAACTTCCCGACGTGCACGTGTTGCGCGCTTGCCTGAGCGCACGCTAGTCGAGCGATCATTCGCCTCCGAGGAACTTGCCGCGAGCCGCGTAAGCGCGGAGGGTGTCTTCCCAGGAGAAACGAGCGATGGGCCAATCTGCGGTCATCAACGACCCGCGCGCACTGCGGTTGCCGTTTCCGTGCGGCTGCGTGGCGTTCAGCGGCCCCGGAGATGCGTTTGCGATCGAGTGGTGTCCCCAACACGCGCGGACCCACGAGGTGCTCGATGAAGCGCCGAAGCGCGCGCAGGCCGGCGACCGGCGCGTCTAGGCGGCCGTTGCGACCACAGTGCGCGCGGAGATCGGCGCGCGGTCGCTAACGTTAACGGCATGCGATCGGCGGTGGTGCGCACTCCGGCAGCCTCGACTCCGGTCCTGATCGGCGGCTTCGTCGCTCTGGCGATGGCGATGGGGATCGGGCGCTTCGCGTACACGCCGATGCTGCCGGTCATGCGCGCGCAGGCCGGATTGACCGACGTGCTCGGCGGCCTCGTCGCCTCGGCGAATCTCGCCGGCTACCTTGCCGGGGCGCTGGCGGCCAGTGCCCCGGTTTTCCGGCACCACCGGCCGGCGATCGTGCGCTGGGCGCTGGGCCTCAGTGCATTGACGACGCTCGCGATGGCGGTACCGTCGCTGGGCGCATGGTTCGCGCTTCGCGCCGCTTCCGGCATCGCGAGCGGATTCGCCTTCGTCGCGGTCTCGAGCCTCGTGCTCGACCGCGCGGCCGCCGACGGACGCCACAGCTGGGCGCCATGGCTCTACGCCGGGGTCGGGGGCGGCATCGCGCTGACCGGCCTCCTGACGCCGCCGTTCGTGGCGCTCGGCGGCTGGCAAGGCGGCTGGATCGGGTTGGGCGCGGTCGCCCTCGCCGGTGCCGCCTTTGCGGCCGTCGCCGTCACGCGCGGCGCGGTCGCGGCACCGGCGACGGCGCGCACGCCGTTCAGCGCACCGCGCATGCTCTTCCCGTGGCTGCTCACCGCCTACGCCGCGCAAGGCTTCGGCTACATCGTCCCGGCGACGTTCCTGGTGGCGCTCGTCGCCGGCGTCCGTCGCTGGCCTCCGGCGCCTCGCTGACGTGGATCGTCGTCGGGCTCGTTGGCATTCCCTCGACGCTCTTCTGGAACCGCGCCGCGCTGCGCTACGGCGCCATGAAGACCTTGATCTGGGCGCAGCTCTTTCAGGCGCTTGGGACCGTCATGCCGGTCGTGGAGCCCAACGCGCTCGGGGTCGCGTTCGCGGCGGTCGCGCTCGGCGGGACGTTCATGGGCATCACGAGCTTGGCGAACTCGACCGCGCGGCGATGTTCCCCGAGGGGAGCCACGGCGCGATCGGCATCCTGACCGCCGCCTACGGCGTCGGCCAGATCCTCGGCCCGCTGGTGACGAGCTTCGTCGTCATGCAGACCCATGCGTATCTGCTGGCCCTCGACATCGCCGGCGCCGCCCTCGTCTTCGGCAGCGCGACGATGCTGGTCGGCACCTACCTCACGGTCCGCGCCTACCGCAAACCGTCAGCGTAGACTACGCGCTCTGGTCTTTCGGGCGGTCGGCGAAGATCAGCGTCGGCTGCTCTTTCTTCTCGATGACGTCTTTGTTGATCACGCACTTCTTGACGCCGGTCAACGACGGCAAGTCGTACATGACGTCGAGCATCACTTCTTCGAGGATCGAGCGCAAACCGCGCGCGCCGGTCTTGCGGCCCTGCGCCTTGATCGCGATTGCGACGAGCGCGTCTTTGGTGAACGTCAGCTCGACGCCGTCCATCCCCATGATCTTTTGGAACTGCCGCACGAGCGCGTTGCGCGGCTCGACCAGGATGCGGCGCAGCGCGAGCTCGTCGAGCGCGTCGAGCGTCACGACGATCGGCAGACGCCCGATGAACTTGGGGATCAGGCCGAACTTCAACAGGTCTTCGGGCATCAGCTGCTGCAGGAGCCGGCCCGACCTTCTGCTCCTTCTTCGATTCCGGCATGGAGCGGAAGCCCGAGCGATTCGACGCGACGCGGCCCTCGATGATCTTCTCCAGGCCGTCGAACGCGCCGCCGCAGATGAACAGCACGTTGGTCGTGTCGATCTGGATGAACTCTTGGTGCCGATGCTTGCGGCCGCCCTGCGGAGGAACGTTGGCGGTCGTGCCTTCGAGGATCTTGAGCAGCGCCTGCTGCACGCCTTCGCCCGAGACGTCGCGCGTGATCGAGGGGTTCTCGCTCTTGCGCGCGATCTTGTCGATCTCGTCGATGTAGACGATGCCCTTCTCGGCGCGCTTGACGTCGTAGTCGGCGGCCTGGATGAGCTTGAGCAAAATGTTCTCGACGTCTTCGCCGACGTAGCCGGCTTCGGTCAGCGAGGTCGCGTCGGCCATCGCCAGCGGCACGTCGAGGATCTTGGCCAGCGTCTGCGCGAGGTACGTCTTGCCCGAGCCGGTCGGCCCGACGAGCAAGATGTTCGACTTCTGCAGTTCGACGTCGTCGGCGGTGCCGCCGGAGTTGACCCGCTTGTAGTGGTTGTACACCGCAACCGCCAGCGACTTCTTCGCGCGCTCTTGCCCGATGACGTACTGGTTGAGGATGTGGTTGATCTCTTTCGGCTTGGGGATGTTCCGCAGCCGCAGATTCTCATCGACGTTCTTATAGAGCTCTTCCTCGATGATCTCGTTGCAGAGCTCGATGCACTCGTCGCAGATGTACACGCCCGGACCGGCGATCAACTTGCGCACCTGCTCCTGCGACTTGCCGCAGAAGCTGCACTTCAGTTGACCCTTCTCATCCCCGAATCGAAACATACCTTGGTGCTCGCCTCGTTAGCTCGTCGACGACAGCGGGGGCGCCGTGCGCGTGTCTTTCCGTAGGACCTCGTCGATGATCCCGTATTCCTTGGCTTCTTCGGAGGTCATATAGTAGTCGCGCTCGATGTCCCGCAGGATTTCCTCGACCGGCTTCTTCGTCGTCGCCTCGTAGATGCCCGCGAGGGTCCGCCGCGTCGCGATGAGGTCACGTGCATGGATTTCAATGTCGGTAGCCTGGCCACCCACCTGCGAGACCCACGGCTGGTGGATCAATATCTTTGCATAGGGGAGGGCGATCCGCTTTCCGGGGGCGCCGCCGGTCAGCAGGATCGAGGCCATCGAGGCCGCCATGCCGGCGCAGATGGTGGCCACGTCGGGCTTGATCACCTGCATCGTGTCGTAGATCGCCAAGCCCGCGGTCACGCTGCCGCCGGGGCTGTTGATGTACATGTCGATGTCCTTATCGGAATCTTCACGCTCCAGGAACAGCAGCTGCGCGATGAGCAGGTTGGCGAGATGGTCGTCGATCGGGCCGCCGACGAAGACGATTCGCTCCTTGAGCAGGCGCGAATAGATGTCGTACGCGCGCTCTCCGCGGGCGCTCTGCTCGACGACCATCGGGACCAGGTGACCCATCAATTTCTCCGTTTCGGGGTGTGCCGGTTTTTACGTCTCTGTTGACTCGTCTGCGGGCGCGTTGGTTGCCGCGGCCGGCGCGACGTGCTCGATGCTTGCGTTGTCAAGCAAGAAGTCCACGGTCTTCGTCCGCACGATGCCGTCGATCAGCGCGCCCATGTTCGGGCGGGTCATCTCGACGATCTGCTCGACCGGAACTTGGTATTGGCGCGCGAGCGCCAGCAGTTCGCGCTCGACGTCGTCCTCGGTCGCCTCGATCTTCTCGGCCTTGGCGATCGCCTCGATGACGAGCGTCGAGCGAACCCGGCGCTCGGCTTCGCTGCGGTATTCCGCTTGCAGCGACTCTTCGGTCTTGCCCGTCTCGGTCAGGAAGTCGTCCCACGAGCGGCCGAACCGGGCGACGTAGCCCTTACTGTCTTGCAGCAGGCTCTCCGATTCGCGCTCGACCATCACCTCGGGAAGCGGGAAATCGTAGCCCTCGAGCAGCCGCTCGAGGATCTGGCTCGAGAGCGCCCGGCGCGACTTCTGGCGGCGCAGGTCCTCGAGCCGGCTGCGCACATCGGCGCGCAGCGCCTCGACGTTCTCCGCGCGCGACACGCGCTTGGCGAACTCGTCGTCGAGCGGCGGCAGTTCGGGTTCCTTGATGTCGTGCACGGTGATCGTGAAGACCGCGTCCTTGCCGGCCAGCTCTTCCTTCCCGTACTGCTCGGGGAAGTGGGCGGTCACCTCGCGCGTCTCGCCCGAGGTCATGCCGACCATCCCGCTCGCGAACCCCGGGATGAACCGGTTTTCGGAGATTTCGGTTTCCTCGCCCGTCGCCGCGCCGCCCTCGAACGGCACGCCGTCGATCTTGCCTTCGTAATCGATGACGGCGGTGTCGCCGAGCTGCAGCGGGCGCTCGACCGGGACGAGGGTCGCGCCCTCGCGGCGCAACGCTTCGAGGCTGCGCTCGACGTCGTCGTCGTCGACCGGCGGCGCGTCGTCGGTGACCGGGAGCCCCTTGTAGTCGCGCAACTCGATCGGGGGACGGACCGCGACCGTCGCTTTCACGCGCAGCCCCTGGCCCGCGTCCTCGAGCGGCATCAACTCCATGTGCGGGCGCTCGACCGGCTCGAGGTCGTGCTCTTGCACCGCCTTCGAATAGGCCTGCGGGACGACGTCTTCCATCGCCCGCTCGTCGATCATCGCGGTCCCGTATTGCGCCTCGAAGATACGCCGCGGGACCTTGCCCGGGCGGAATCCCGGCACTTTGGCCGACTTGGAGAGCCGGCGAAAGGCTTGCTCGCGCGCGGCTTCGTACTCGCTGGCCGAAATGTTGATTTCGAGTTCGACTTGGGTCGGGTCGATCTGCTTGAGGGTGGCAGTCACAGAGCCGCTACGGCAACCTCCGGGGATGAGGAAACAACGATTCGCAATCCTACAAAAAAATCCGCCGGGGGCTCGAGCCGCGCCCGGGGATCGCGCGCATGGTACGAATGGAGCGGAAGACGAGATTCGAACTCGCGACCCTCGCCTTGGCAAGGCGATGCTCTACCACTGAGCTACTTCCGCTTGACAGGCGCTGCGGGCCTAGCCCTCCGCGCCCCCCAAACGCGCTTGCGCGTTTGGGGCCCCCCCGGCTCGCGCGCGCTCTCGGTTTGAGGTGAGAGGTGCATTCCCCGTGGGCGCGCTTAACGTCCTGGTTGCCTTCGGCGGACGGGTCGCAGGACGGCCCGAGGGGATGCTTGCGGTGGGCTGGGAATCCTGGGCTGCGTTTCTGCGGGGCTACGAGGGTGGTGCCTGGGCAAGCCGAGACTCGAACTCGGATGGGTTGCCCCACTGGAACCTAAATCCAGCGCGTCTACCGATTCCGCCACTTGCCCGCACGATGCGCGGCACAGGACTCAAGGGAGTATACGAGTCCGCCGTGCGGGCGTCAAGGCAGGACGAGACCGGCCGCCGGGCTGCGCCGGCGGCCGGGCCGCTTGGAGGGGCGAGTGGGGGTGCTAGCGGCGGCCGACGGTGAGGCCGACGATGTAGCCGAGCGCGAAGATGCCGATGCCGGCCGTGATGCGGGGGTCGATCGACTTCAGACGGGAGGCAACGGCTTCGGCCTCGGGGCTTTGCAAGAGTTCGCCGGCTTTCGCGGAGAGCTCGCTCGCCTTGGCGGAGAATTCGCCGGCTTTCGCCGTCAGGTCGCCCGCGACGTCGGCGGCGGTGGCCTGGACTTGGACGCCGGCGGTGGTGGCGGCTTCGGTCAAGCGGGTCGCGACGCCCGAGGCGGCCGTGGCGACGTCGGCGGCGGTGGCTTGCACTTGCACGCCGGCCGTGGTGGCGGCTTCGGTCAGGCGCGCTGAGAGGTCCGAGGCGGCGCCGGCAACGGCGGTGGCCGTGGCCTGCACCTGTTCCTTGACCCGTTCGGGGACGTCGGTTTTGTAGGCGAGGGCGCCGAGGGTTTCGCTCATGCTCTGACGGGTCGCTTCTATGCCTTCACGGATGGCGGTCGGGTCTTCGCCCACTCGATGTCCTCCTTCAAGGTTTGTAGGGTCGTTTGCGGTACGGGAGAGCCCGCGCGCTTGACTTCCGAGCGCGCGCGCCAGGCCATGAAGGCTGCGATGACGCCGTAGACGACGGCGACGATCAGCGCGGCGAACCACGCCGGCATGCCGGTCGCGAGGCCCGCGATGAAGCATGCCGTCAGGGCCCCGAATGCGCCCAAACCAAACACCGAGGCGCCGCCGAAGAGGCCCGCGCCCAGGCCGGCGTGACGGCCTTTTTCAGCGAGCTCGGCCTTCGCCAACGCGATCTCTTGGCGCACGAGGAACGTCGTCTCGCGCGAGAGCCGGGCCAGCAGTTCGGGGACGGTCAGGGTGCGGGGATCGGCGTCCGTGTCGTTCATGACACGGTGGTCATACCCGCAGAGGGTGCGCTCTACGCGCGGCCCGCGGGCTGCGCGCCGCCGGCGCTACGACGCGACCAGTTTGATCGAATACGCGCTCAGGGTGCTGAGCGAGTTTTGCACCATGCCGCGCACCGCTTTCGAATACGCGACGTTGACGCGGTCGGTGTAGAGCGGGATCGTCGGCACGTCGGTCATCGTCTTGCGCAGGATGTCGTGGTAGATCGCGTTGCGCTTCTCCTGATCCGACTCCGCGGCCGCCCGGTCGAGCATGTCGTCGATGCCGGTATAGTGCGCGGTGTTGAGCCCCGGTGGAAACGACTTCTTCGAGAGGAGCGTCACCAGGGTCGCGTTCGCATCGGGCGGCCCGACGACGCCGGTCACGCAGGTCGCGATGTCGCCCTTCTGCCGCGCCTGCAGGTACGCGCCGCGCTCGAGGACCGTGATCGTCGTCTTGATCCCGACCGCGTTGAGGTCGGCCGCGATCGGGACGATGATCTGGTCGTACGGGTGCAGGCCGAGCGACGTGAGCTCGAGCGAGAACGCGGCCGCGCCGGCCTCGGCGAGCAGGGCCTTGGCCTTGGTGGGATTGTACGGATAGAGCGGAACGTCTTTGGTGAACTCCGGGAACGTCGACGTCAACTGCGACCACGCTTCGCTCTTTTGGCCCTTGAAGAAATTCTCTTGAAGGCTCTTGCGATTGATCGCGTAGGCCAGCGCCTGGCGCACGCGCCGGTCGTCGAGCGGCTTGACCGTCGTGTTGAGCACGAAGTTCATCACGTCGTCCGACTCGCGGCTCGCGACCGTGATCCCCGGGGTCGTCGAGAGTTTGGTGATCACTTCGGGAGCATTGAGCTCGAAGTGGATGTCGATCTCGCCGTTTTGTAACGCGATCGAGGCCGCGGTCTCGTCCTTGATCAGGAGAAAATTGACCCGGTCGAGGGCCGGCCGGCCCTCGAAATAGTCGGGGTGGGCAACGAGCGACACGCTTGTCCCCGGCGTCCAGGAGTCGAACGCGAACGGCCCCGTCCCGACCGGATTGACCGGGTACTTGTCGCCCAGCTCGGTCACGGCCTTACGATTGACGATCCAGCCTTGGTTGAACGCGCACACCTTGTTCGCGAAGCCCGAATTGGCGCGCTTCAACACGATCGAGACCGTCAAGGGGTCCGGCGCTTCGATGTGGTCGACGTCTTCGAACTGTCCGGCGTACGAACTCGGAGAGACGGGATCGAGAATCCGCTCGAACGAGAACTTGACGTCGTCGGCGGTGAGGACGCCGTAGCCCTTCTGCCACTTGACGTTCGGGCGCAAATGGAACGTGTAGGTCTTCCCGTCGGCGGAGACTTGCATCGCGCGCGCGAGATCGAGCACGATCTTGTTGCTCTGCTGCTCGTACTTGAGCAAGCCGTTGTAGACGTTGGTCGCGATCGTCTGGTTTTCGATCTGGAAGATGCGCTTGGGATCGATGTTTGAGATGTCGGAACCGATCCGCACCCGCAGCGTCTTCGTATCGGTTGCGCCGAGCAGGGCCGGCGCGGCCGCGACTGCGGCCGCCGTGAGCCCGATGAACCGTTTGCGCCTCACCGCGCCGCCCCGAGCGGTTCGACGAGGGCATCGGCCAGCCGGTCGAGGTAGGCGATCGCTTCGGCCGTCGCGACGACGTCGCCGTACTTCGCGTCCATGTCGAAGAGCGCCACGTCGTGTGAGAGCGGCACGCGGTCGGCCACGCACTCGCGTGGAACGATCACGCGGAAGCCGCCCGAGCACGCGTCGACGGCAGTGGCGCGAACGCACCGCTCGAGGAATTGCCGGTGACGATCGTCGTGTCGATCTGGAGGTACGTCAGCAGCTGCTGCAACGTCGTGCCGTAGAAGCCGCTCGGATACTTCTTCGTGATCACGATCTCGCCGGGCATCGGCGGAATGCGCGGATCGATCTCGATCAGCGGACTCCCTTCGACGAGGTCGCGGCACAGCGGCACCTTGGCGAGGAACGTCCCGCCGTCGGCGAAGTTGGGCGGCGTGAAGGCGACCGTCGTGTAGATGACCGGGGCGCCGGCGCGCCGCGCGGCCGCGAGCAGTCCGTGGAAGTGCGGGATGCACGCGTCCATGTCGATGAACATCGGGTTGGGCCGCTCGGTGATGCCGCGAACCATGTCGATCACGAGCACCGCCGGACGTTCGCCGAAGCCGATCCGCTCGGTGAAGTTGATCTTTTCGTAGAAGGCGCGCTGGCCGGGAAGATCTTGCACGGCTAGCTCCGCGCCGCCGCGCCCGGCCGGCATCGCCGACGGCGTCGTCTGGTCGAACGGCGGCAGCGCTTCCAGATACGTCATCACGTCGCGCGCCGGCACGACGTCGCCGTACTTGGCGTCGATGTCGAACAGGTTCACTTCATGCGAGAGCGCGACCCGGTCGCCCGAGCACTCGCGCGGGACGATCACCCTGAAGCCGCCCGAGCACGCATCGACGCAGGTCGCGCGGACGCAGCCGCTGGTCGAGTTGCCGACGACGATCGTCGTGTCGACGCGCAGGAACGTCAAGAGCGACTGCATGTTCGTCCCGTAGAAGCCGCTGGGATACTTCTTCGTGATGACGACCTCGCCGGGCAGCGGCCCGGTGCGGGGATCGAGTTCGGTCAGCGGGCTCCCCTCGACGTACGCGCGCAGGTTGGGGATCTTCTTGATGAACGTGCCGCGGTCGGCGTAGTGCGGCGGCGTGCCCGAGCCGCGGGTGTGCACGAGCGGCACGCCCTTGCTGCGCGCCAGCGCGAACATCGGCTGCATGTATTCGATCGCGCGCTCCATGTCGATGTGCATCGGGAAACCGGGCTCGGTGACCGCGCGCGTCATGTCGATGACGAGGATCGCGGGCCTCGTTCCGAATCCGACGCGACCGGTGAAGCCGATCTGCGCGTAGTAGGCATCTTGGTCGCTCAAGCGGCGGTCGTCCATCATCGTTCTCCTGCAAGTCGTCGTCCCGTCACCGTTTATCTCGAGGGGCAGCGTTCCTGCGGCCGCGCTTCAAACGGGCGTCAGATGCCTTGGTTCGTTTGATTGCGCAGTTTCGGATCGAGCGTGTCGCGCAAGCCGTCGCCGACGAGGTTGAAGCCAAACACGACGAGCGCGATGCACAGCCCGGCCGAGAGCGAGATCCAGGGGTTGGTCTCGATGAAACTCTGCCCGTCGCCGATCACGTTGCCCCACGTCGGCGCCGGCGGCCGCACCCCCAGTCCCAAGAAGCTCAGGCCCGCCTCGGCGAGGATCGCGGTCGCCGCGCTGACGGTCGCAACGACGATGACCGGCGGCATGCTGTTGGGCAGCACGTGCCGCAACAGGATGCGCGGCGCGCCCGCGCCCGCAGCGTGAGCCGCTTCGATGAAGGCCAGCGGCCGGATCGTCAGCACGACCGAGCGCATGACGATCGCGACCCGCGGGGTGTACGCGATCGCGACCGCGAGGATGACGTTGGGCAGCGACGAGCCGCGCGCGGCGACGAACGCGAGGGCGAGCAGAAATCCGGGAAAGGCCTGCAGCATCTCCATGCCGCCGGTCAGCGCGCGATCGGCCGCGCCACCGAAATACCCCGCGCACGCGCCGATCGCGGTGCCCGCGCCGAGCGAGATGACGACGACCCACAACGCGACCTCGAGCGACGCGCGCGTGCCCCAGATCAACCGCGAGAGCACGTCGCGCCCGTATTGATCGGTGCCGAACCAATGGGCCGGCGACGGCTGGGCGAGGGTGTGCGTCAGGTCGGTCGCGACCGGGTCGTACGGCGAGAGCAGCGGGGCTGCCAGCGCGACCGCGATCGCGGCGAACAGGATCGCCGCCCCGGCCGTCAAGCCGCGGTGCCGCAGCCACGCCTTCACCGCGAACGCACCCGCGGATCGACGACCCCGTACATGACGTCGACCACGGTATTCGTCACGACGACCGCGAGCGCGAGCACTAGGACGGTCGCCTGCACGAGCGGGTAGTCGCGCGCGGAGACGGCTTTGAGCACGAGCGAGCCGAGTCCGGGGCGGCTGAACACGACCTCGATCAGGATCGCGTTGCCGATCGCCGAGGCAATCGTCACCCCGAGCACCGCGAGGATCGGCACCATCGCGTTGCGCAGCGCGTGCCCCCAGACTACAGCCCGCTCGCTCAATCCTTTGGCGCGCGCGGCGCGGATGAACTCCGCCCCCAGCACCTCGAGCATAGCCGAGCGCGTCAGCCGCGCGACGATCGCGGCGACCGAGAGCCCGAGCACGACTGCCGGCAGCACCAGGTGGTGCAGCTGATCGAGCGGCTCGCCCGGTTCGCCGGCGCCGACCGACGGAAAGAGCCCCAAGCGGTGCGAGAAGAGCAAGATCGCCAGCAACCCGATCCAGAACGAGGGAAACGAAATCCCCGCGATCGCGGCCGCCATCGCGCCGACGTCGACCGCCGTGCCGCGCTTGACCGCCGACCACACTCCCAACGGGATGCCGACGAACGCCGCCACCGCGATCCCCGCCAGCGCCAGCGCCACCGACGGCGGCGCGTTGGCGAACACTTCTTGCATCACGGGCTCGTGCGAGATCACCGACTCGCCCATGTCGCCGCGCGCGAGATGCGCGAGGAATTGGCCGTACTGCACGGCCAGCGATTGGTCGAGTCCCATCGCATGCCGCAGGCTCGCGACCGAATCGGGCGTGGCATAATCGCCGAGGATGTACTGCGCCGGATCGCCGGGGATCAGGCGCACGAGGAAAAAGACGACCGTGACGATCCCCAGGATCGTCGCCGCCGCGCTCAGCAGCCGGTTGAGAAAATACCCGGTCATCGCGCGCGCCGCCGGCGGCGGGGCACCGTTACGACCGCAAGAGCTTGATCAGGCTCGACGTATCCCAGCGCTTCCCGCCCATCGCTTGGACCCGCGCGTAGAATTGATCGACCAGCGCCGCGACCGGCAACTGCGCGTCCATGCTGCGCGCTTGATCCAGGCAGATCGCGAGGTCTTTGCGCATCCAGTCGACCGCGAACCCGAAGTCGAACTTGTCGTCGACCATCGTCTTCCAGCGGTTCTCCATCTGCCACGACTGGGCCGCGCCTTTGGAGATCGCGGCGATCACTTGCTCCATGTCGAGGCCGGCCTTCATGCCGAAGGCCAGCGCTTCCGAGAGGCCCTGCACCAGTCCGGCGATGCAGATCTGATTGACCATCTTCGTCAGCTGGCCCGAACCGAGCGGCCCCATGTAGACGACCGCTTTCGCGAACGCGTCGATCACCGGCTGCGCCCGGTCGAAGATCGCGCGCTCGCCGCCGACCATCACGCTGAGCGCGCCGTTCTCGGCGCCGGCCTGGCCGCCCGAAACCGGTGCGTCGAGCAGGTGCAGGCCGTGCGGGCGGGCCGCCTGCGCGAGCTCGTGCTCGACCTTCGCCGACGCGGTCGTGTGATCGACGAAGATCGCACCGTGGTCCATCCCCGCGAATGCGCCGTCGTCGCCGAGCGTCACCGAACGTAAGTCGTCGTCGTTCCCGACGCAGCAGAACACGATCGTCGCGCCGGCCGCCGCTTCGCGCGGGGTCGGCTTGGCCGCACCGCCGTGCTGTCGCGTCCACTGCCCCGCCTTACCGGCGGTCCGGTTGTAGACGGTGACGGAGTGCCCGGCCTTCGCGAGGTGGCCCGCCATCGGATACCCCATCACGCCCAAGCCGATGAATGCGACCGAAACGCCCTCGCTCACGGTTTCCTCCTGACTCTGCGGCAACTCACGGGCCCGTAGGTTCACGCTTGACGAGCACGATCCCGCCGCCGTTCGTCGAACGGTTGGGGCACCGTCCGCATCGCCGTAGAAGGAACGATTCGCTGCTGTACTTTGCCTACGGGTCCAATCTCGAGCTGGCCGGCATGCGCCGGCGCTGCCCCGGCGCGCGCCCGCTCGGCACCGCCGATCTCCCCGGGTGGACGTTCGTCTTCGAGACCGGAAGCGGCACGCACGCGTTCGCGAACGTCCGCCCCTGCGAGGGCAGCGTGGTGCACGGCGCGCTCTTCGAGATCGGCCCGCGCGACCTCGCGAGCCTCGACCGCTACGAAGATTATCCCGAACTCTACGACCGCACGATGATGGGCGTGGTCGCCGCAGACGGAACGGTCGACGCGCTCGTCTACGTGATGGTCGCGGTACCACAGACGCGCTTCGCCAAGCCGCTCGCGCGCCACCTGGACGCGGTCGCGGCCGGCTATGCAGATTGGGGCCTCGATCCCTCCGCCTACGAGCGCGCACTCGCGATGAGGGCACAATTGTCTTAAGGAGCCGGGCGCGGCTAGGTTATTGTCAACGCAGTAGCTTCCCGCCGTGGAAGGGAGTTTCGCCATGATCGCTGCCGGAACGACGTTCATCACCGATCCCGCCGAACTTGAGGCGCTGCACGACCCGGTCAAAGCGCCATCGATCGCCAAGGAGATCGACTTCATCACGCCTGCTTACCAGCGCATGATCGAGGCGTCGCCGTTCGCCGTGATCGCGACCAGCGGTCCGGGCGGGCTCGACGTTTCGCCGCGCGGCGACCTGCCCGGATTCGTCGAGGTGGTCGATGAGCGGACCCTGCTGCTCCCGGAGCGCCGGGGCAACAACCGGCTCGACAGCATGCGCAACCTGCTCGCCGACCCGCGCATCGCACTCTTGTTTTTCATTCCGGGTGTCGATGAGACGCTGCGGGTCGTCGGCACGGCGCGGCTGTGTGTCGACGAACACCTGAGCGCGCGCTTCGCGGTCGACGGCCATCGGCCCAAGGTCGTGCTCGTGATCGACGTGCGCGCCGTCTACTTTCAGTGCGCCCGGGCACTCGTACGAAGCAATCTTTGGAAGGCCGAGCGCGTCGCGCGCGAAACGATCCCCACGGCCGGCGACATCCTCGCCGAAGTGACCGGTGGGGCGCAAGGCGGAGCCGCGTACGATCGCGACCTCGCGGGGCGGTTGCCGGACACGCTCTACTAGCGCGCACACCGCGGAGGTCCCATGCTCGACGGCTTTTCGAGTCAACGCATCGTCACGCCCGAAGCCGAGATCTTCGTGCGGGTCGGGGGCAGCGGGCCGCCGCTCGTGTGCCTGCACGGGTATCCGCAAACCCACCTGACGTGGCGGAAAGTCGCGCCGCTGCTGGCGGAACGGTTCACCGTCGTGTTGCCCGACAATCGCGGCTACGGCGACAGTTCGATCCCGGAATCCGACGTGGAGCACCAGACGTACAGCAAACGCGCGATGGCCCAGGACGTCGTCGCCGTCATGCAGGCGCTGGGACACGAACGGTTCTTCGTCGCCGGGCACGACCGGGGCGGCCGCATCGCGTACCGGCTCGCGCTCGACGCCCCCAAGCGCGTGGCCGCGCTCGCGACCCTCGACATCATCACGACCCTCGACACCCACGAAGCGCTGACGTCGCGCAGCGCGTACCGCTCGTATCACTGGTTCTTTCTCTCGCAACCCGCGCCGCTGCCCGAACGGATGATCGGCGCAGACCCCGACTTCTACCTCGATTGGACGATCGACAGCTGGACCGGCCTCAAGGGCAGCATCGAGGAAGAGGCGATGCAGGCCTATCGCGCGTGGTTTCGCAAGCCGGGCGCGATCCACGCCGCGTGCGAGGATTACCGCGCGGGCATCACCTGCGACGTCGACAACGACCGCGCCGACCGCGAGACGCGCAACACGATCGAGGCCCCGATGCTCGTGCTCTGGGGCGACGGCCCGACGACCAAAAAGGGCTACGACTACGTGCGCGCGTGGCGTTCCTGGGCGAGCGACGTGCGCGGAAGTCGCGTCGAGTGCGGCCATTTCCTGATGGAAGAGGCACCCGAAGCAACGGCCCGCGCGCTGCTCGACTTCTTCAGCTCGATCGCCCTGTAACTACACGACGACGAGGGGTTGGCCGAAGCCGAGCTCGCGGCGCAGGCACGCGACGATCTCGCCGTGGGTCGCGCCGGCGTCGGCGGCGTCGACGACCGCCGCGAAGACGTTGCGGTCGGTCGATGCCGCCGCGCGCGCCAGATCGTCGAGCGCTGCGTCGACGCCCGCTTGGCTGCGCGACGCCTTGAACGCCTTGAAGTCGTCGACATGCGCGAGCATCGCGTCGAAATCGGGGCGGTATGCCGGGGCGTGCGGCTCTTCGTGCGACTCGACCCGATAGCTGTTGACGCCGACGACCTTCTCTTCGCCGCGTTCCACCCGCTCTTGGAACGCGAGCGCCGATTCGCCGATCGCCTCTTGCACCATCCCCGACTCGACCGCGCGGTACATGCCGCCGGCCGCATCGACGCGCGCGATCACGGCGAGGATCTTCTCCTCCATCGCGTCGGTCAAGCTCTCGACGTAGTACGAGCCGCCGAACGGGTCGATGACGTCGCACAGGCGCGCCTCTTCGCGCAGGATGTTCTGCGTCGCGATCGCGATCCGCGCCGCGTGGTCGGTCGGCGAGCCGATCGCCTCGTCGTAAGCGTCGGTGTGCAGCGACTGCAGCCCGCCGAAGATCCCCGCCATCGCCTGCGTGGTGACGCGCGCGATGTTGTTGAGCGGCTGCTGGCGCGTCAGGTCGACCCCCGAGGTTTGGCCGTGGAACTTGAAGCGCCACGACGACGGTGCCTTCGCTCCCAAACGTTCGCGCGCGATCCGCGCCCAGATGCGGCGGCCGGCGCGGAACTTCGCAACCTCTTCGAAGAAGCTGATCGAGATGTCGAAGAAAAACGTGAAGCGGTGCAGGACGCCGTCGACGTCCATCCCGCGCGCGATACAGTCTTCCGCGTATTGGATCGCGCTCGAAAGCGTGAAGCCCATCGCCTCGGCCGGGGTCGCCCCCGCCTGCTGCATGTGCTGCCCGACGACCGAGAGCGGATTCCAGCCCGGCACGTGCTCGCGGCAGAACGCGATCTCGTCGACCAGGATGCGCCGCGCGCCCGGCAGCGAGAGCCGGAAGAACATATGGTTGGCCGCGAAGTGCGAGAGATAGTCGCTCTGATTCGAAGTGCCGGTGATCCGGCTCCAGTCGACGCCGCGCCGCCGCGCGACGCACAGCAGAAACGCGAGCAACGTGAACGGCGAGGGATCGTTCATCGCGCACGAGACGCGCTCGATCGGCACGTCGCGCAGGGCGCGGTCCATGTGCTCGACGGTGTTGACGACCGTTCCGCACGTCCCCAGCAGCACCGGATCGACTTCGTCGCAGTCGATGCCGCGGAAGCCTGAGTTGCACGGGATCAAACTGACGGCGGTCGCGCCGAGGTTGAGGATGTCGAGCACGCGCGCGTTGAAATCGGCCGGCGTCCCCAGTCCGATCAGCTGCCGCTGCGACCACGTGCGCCCGCGGTGCATCGACGGGTAGATGCCGCGCGTGTACGGATATTCGCCGGGAAACCCGAGCGCCTCGGCGTAGTCGTGACCGTCCCAGTCGGCCGGCGAGTAGAGCGGCGCGATCGGGATGCCGGAGCGGTTGACCACTTCACGATCGTTGGGCAGCTGGGCGGCGTAAGCCGCCTCCCAGCGCGCCTTACCCGCCTCGACGGCGTTGGCGTGGCCGTTCTTGGACCCGTTGTTCATGGAGCCGCTCCTCGTTGGTACGCGGCGCGATTGGCCGCGAAGGCTTCTTGGGCGAGGGCCGCGATCGCCGGCACGACGTCGTCGCGCGACGCACCCGGACCGAACACGCGGCTGACGCCCGACTCGAGCAACATCCCGGCCTCTTCGTCGGGAATGATCCCGCCGACGACGACCCGCACGTGCTGGAGCTCGGCGGCGCGCAGGGCCGCCATCAGCTTCGGCACGATCAGATGATCGGTCGCGAGCGAACTGATGCCGATCACATCGACGTCCTCTTGCAGCGCGATCCCCACGAGCGAGTCGATCGTTTGCCACGGGGCGGTGTAGAGCACTTCCATCCCCGCTTCGCGCAGGTAAGCCGCGATGATGCGGCTCCCGCGATCGTGGCCGTCGAGCCCGATCTTCGCGATCACGACGCGCGGCGGCCGCGACTCGGGCTTCGCGCTCACTTTGCCGGCCGGCGGGCGGGCGGCCCGCAGCGTTCGCGCAGCATCGCGACGTAGCCGCGCGCGATGCCGGCCACGTCGCCCGACTCGGGGTCGTACCACACCGGCGTCCAGTTCATCGCGCCGAAGAGCATCAGCCGGAAGAGCCGCGCATCGACGCTCGGCGGCAGTTCCAGTTCGTCGACGAGCGCGGCGATGCGCCGCTCGTAGCGGTCGCGCAGCGCGCGCAATTCGTGCGCGACGCTCGCGACGTCGGAGGGCAACACCTGGGTCATCACCTTGGCGTAGTCGCCGCCGTCGACGATCGTCGTCAGGTGCGCCGCCACGACCGCTTCGAGCCGCGCCCACGGATCGTTCGCCCCGCTCGCCGCCGCATCGACCGCGCGCAGCACCCGTTCGACGCCCTCTTCGTACACGGCCAGCAGCAGCGCATCTTTCGAGGGGAAATGCACGTAGATGGCCCCTGGCGTCATCGACGCGCCGGCGGCGATCGCCCGGATCGTGGTGGCCGAAAAGCCGTGGCGCGCGAACGCCGTCGCGCTCGCATCGAGCAGCGGACGAAGACGGTTGTTGGGGCGCGGCAGTTGACGAGGTATTTGCGTCATTCTATCGTAACGTGAGTGAACGCTCATTTAGTGATGGGTGTTTGCGCTCCTTCACGGAGGTGGACTCGCCTGGAGACCACGAGCCCGGCCGGCACCCTCGACGACGACGTCGCCCAACTGCGGCAGTGGTATCGCGCGATGGTGCACAGTCGCGAAATCGAACTGTACTGCACCCGCCTCTCGCCGCACTGGTATCCCTCGATCGGCGAGGAAGCGACGATCGTCGGGACGTTCTCGATGCTCGCGCCCGGCGACGTGGCGGCGCCGCACTACCGCGGCGGCCTCGTGATCCCGTGGCTGCGCGGGCGGCCGCTCGCCGACGTGCTCGCGTGCGTGCACCCGTCGCAAGAGAGCCCGACGCGCGGGCGGCTGTTCGGGTCGTTTTGCGGCGACATCGAGCGCGGCATCGTCCCCTACGTGACGATGGTGCTCGGGCCGAGCCTCTCGATCGGCGTCGGCATGGCGCTCACGTTCAAATTGCGCGGCGAAGCGCGGGTCGCGGTCGTGTCGTTCGGCGACGGGACGGCCGGCACCGGCGATTTCCATGAGGCGCTCAACCTCGCGTCGACGCAGGACGTGCCGGTCGTCTTCGTCGCGCAGAACAACCAGTACTCGATCTCGACTTCGGCCGCGAACGGGCTCGCGTGCGAGTCGATCGCCGATTGGGCGGCCGGCTATCGCATGCCGGCGGCGCGCGTCGACGGCAACGACGTCGTCGCGGTGGCGGGCGCGGTCGGGGCGGCGATCGCCCGCGCCCGTGCCGGCGGCGGACCGAGCTTCATCGAAGCCTCGACGTACCGCCTCACCGGACACTTCATCGCCGATCCGGCCCCGTACATGCCGGCCGAAGAGCTCGCCGCGCGCAAACGCCGCGATCCGATCTTGCGCATGGAAGAACGTTTGCTCGCGTGCGGGATGTCGCTCGCCGAACTCGACGCGCAGCGCGCCGAGATCGCGGCCGCCGTCGAAGCCGCGGGCAAAGAAGCGGCCGCGCGCGCGGCGCTGACCGCCGCCGAGCTCGGCGAGGAGAGCGTGCTGCAATGCGCACCGTAGAGGCGACGGTGGCGGCCCCTTCGCGCAACATCAGCATGCGCGAAGCGATCCTCGAGGCGATTCGCGGCGAGATGACTCGCGACCCGAACGTCGTCATCGTCGGGCAAGACATCGGGCCCTTCGGCGGCCCGCTCAAGTCGACCGAAGGGCTGCTCGACGCGTTCGGTCCGCGGCGCGTGCTGGGGATGCCGATCTGCGAGTCGGGGATGACGGCGATGGCGGTCGGGTGCGCGCTCACCGGCCTGCGCCCGATCGTCGAGATCATGTTCACCGATCTGCTTCCGGTCGCGACGACGTCGATGATCCAAGTCGCAGGCGCATTCCGCTACATGACCGACGGAAAAGGCACCGTGCCGATGGTGATTCGCGCGCGCGGCGGCGACGGCCCGTATCGCGCTGCACCCGCAAAACTACGAAGCACTCTTCTCGCACGCGCCGGGCCTCATCGTCGTCTTTCCGTCGAACCCGGCCGACGCGATGGGCCTGATGCGGGCAGCGATCCGCGCGAACGATCCAGTGCTGTTCATCGAGAACATCTTTCTCTACAACGCGCCGCGCGGAGCGGTCCCGGCCGATCCCGACTTCGCGGTGCCGCTCGGGGTCGCCAACGTCGCGCAGGCGGGTGACGACGTCACGATCCTCACCTACGGGCGGGCGGTGCGCACGTCGCTCGCGGCCGCGCAGGAACTCGCCGGCGAGGGGATCAGCGCCGAGGTCGTCGACCTGCGCACCGTCGCGCCGCTCGACCGTGAGACCGTCCTGGCGTCGATCCGCAAGACCGGACGCCTCCTGACCGTGCACGAAGCGTGGCTTCGCGGCGGCATCGGGGCCGAACTCGTCGCGGGCGTCGTCGAGGAAGCCTGGAGCGATCTGAAGGCCGCGCCCGCGCGCATCGGTGCCCCCGGCGTGCCGGTGCCCTGGGCCGAGCAACTGCGCGACTTGATGGTCCCGACGGTGCCCGCGGTCGCGCAGGCGTGCCGGAAACTCGTCGCTTCGTGAACGGCACTCGCACCGCCAAACGCGAGCTCTCGCGCGCGTCGATCCCGCCGCTGCAGCAGCTCGCGATCGAGTCGATGAAACGCTCGCGGACCGAAGCGCTCGAGGTCACGATCTTCGCCGAAGCGCGCGCGGAATCGCTGACTGCGGCCAAAGCGGCGTACGCGAGCGGTCCGCGGGTGACGATGACCGCGCTGCTCGCGAAGCTGCTCGCCGGCGCGCTCGCCGAGCACGGCGCGCTCAACGCCTCGATCGACGGCGCGCAGATCGTGCGCTACGCCGAGCTCGATCTCGGAATCGCGGTCGCGCTGCCCGACGGCAACCTCACCTTGCCGGTGCTGCGCGGCGTCGACGCGCTCGCGCTGCCCGAGATCGCCGCGCAACTCGACGGGCTCGTCGAGCGCGCGCGCCACGGAAAGCTCGCCCGGGCCGACGTCGGCGGCGCGACGTTCACCCTCTCGAACGTCGGCCACGCGCTGCCCGGGATCACCGGCACGCCGGCGCTGCCGGCCGGCCAGTGCGGGGTGTTGCTCGTCACCGCGCCGCGCCCGGCGCCGGTAATCGAAGACGGCAAGATCGTCGCGGGCAGCGTCTTCTCGCTGAGCCTGACGTTCGACCACCGCATCGTCAACGGGATGACCGCGCTCGCTTTTCTCGCTGCCGTGCGCGAGCGCATCGAAGCGCCGGCGGCGTGGCTTTAGAGCGTAGGGACAGATTGCGCAAGGAAATCGCACTCGAGGATTTGGGCGACGGCGTCACCGAGGCGTTCATCGCGCAGTGGTCGGTCGCCGTCGGCGAGCGCGTCAGCGCCGGCCAGCCGCTCGTCGAGATGATCACCGACAAGGCGACGGTCGAGATCTGCAGCGACGCCGACGGCACGCTCGTCGAGCGCCGTTTTCCCGCTGAAGCGCGCGTGAAATCGGGCGAAGTGCTCGCCGTCGTCGAGACCGATGCAACGACGTCGTAGGAGGGGCTGGACTGTGAGCAACCTGAGGATTCTCGCCGTGCTGTGCATCGGGGCCGTGGCCGCCGCCGCGCCCGCGTTCGCGGCCACGCAAGGGCCGGCCGCCGGCAAGACGGTCAAAGTCGGCGTCATCGTCGACGTGACCGGACCGGCAGGCGTCTACGGGACGTATCAGAAGAGCGCGTACGATCTGGCGACCGACGACATGAAGAACGGGCTGATGGACACCGGCGGCGCGACGCTCGTCTTCAATTTGCAAGACTCCGCCACCGACCCGAACCAAGCCGCGAATCTCATGCAGGCGATGAGCGGCGACGGCAGCGCGCTCGTGCTCGGCCCGACCCTCTCGTCGGAAGCCAAGAAGGTCGACCCGATCGGCGTCGCCGCCAAGCAAACGATCGTGGGGACCTCGACGACGGCTCAGGGCATCACCGCGATGGGCCCGTGCGTCTTCCGCGTCGCGCTCGCCGAGGAGCAGGTCGTCCCCGAAGTCGTCGCGGTGACGCTCGACAAATGGAAATACAAGACGGCCGCGATCATCTACGGCGACGACGACCAGTTCACGAAGACCGACTACGATCTGTTCAAAGCGGCGCTCGACAAAGCGGGCGTCAAGATCGTCTCCGTGCAGACGTTCCACAAACAGGACGTCGACTTCAGCTCGCAGCTGACCGCGATCAAAGCCGCCAATCCCGACGTGATCTACATGGGCGCGATCGCCGCCGAGGGTTCGAAGATCGTCGCGCAGATCGGCAAGCTCGGGATCAAGGCGCACCTCGTCGGCGGCAACGGCTTCAACTCGCCCGACATCCGCGCGGTCGCGGGCACCGCCGCCGACGGGCTCGTCATCGGCGCCGCCTGGTACGTCGGCAGCAATCTCGGCGACAACAAAGCCTTCGTCGACCGCTATCGCAAGAAATACAGCCGCGATCCCGACCAGTTCGCCGCGCAGGCGTATGCGGCGGCGCAGGTCGTCGCGCAGACCGTCAAAGGCGGCGCGATCACGCCCGACGCCACGTGCGCGGCCTTCAAGACCGGGTCGTACACGACGGTGCTCGGCAAGCTCAGCTTCGACGCCAACCGCGACGTCAACGCGCCGAAGATCGTCGTGCAGATCACGCCCACGGGGTACGAGCCATTCAAGTAGCAGAGAGGGTCGTACGCGACCCATACTTTACCGCCGACCACGAGCTCCTGCGCGACCAGATCCGGGCGTTCATCGAACGCGAGGTCGTCCCCCACGGCGACGCGTGGGAGGCGGCCGGGATGGTGCCGCGTGACGTGCTGCGCAAGATGGGCGCGCTCGGACTGTTCGGCATCCGCTATCCCGAAGCGTACGGCGGGAGCGAGCTCGACACGCTCGCCGCAGTCGTGCTCGCCGAGGAACTCGGGCGCTCGACATTCGGCGGGTTTTCGGCGACGGTGCTCGTCCACACCGACATGGCCACGCCGCATCTGGCACGTTACGGCACGCCCGAGCAACAACGGCGCTTCTTCCCCTCGATCATCGCGGGCGAGCGGATCACCGCGATCGCCGTCACCGAACCGGACACCGGGTCGGACGTCGCGCACCTGCGCACGCGCGCGCAGTGCAACGGCGACACGTGGACGATCAACGGCAGCAAGATGTACGTGACCAACGGCGTGCACGCCGATCTCTACTTCGTCGCCGCGCGCACCGACCCGAACGCGAAGGGCTCGCGCGGGATCACGATGTTCATGGTCGAGCGCGGCACGCCCGGCCTGACGGTCTCGCGCAGCCTGAAGAAAATGGGCTGGCTCTGCTCCGACACCGCCGAGCTGAGCTTCGACGACTGCCGCGTGCCCGCGGCCAACGTCCTGGGCGACGTCAACGCCGGCTTCTACGCGATCGTGCGCAATTTCCAGAACGAACGCCTCGTGCTCGGCGCTATGGCGATGGGCGAAGCGCGCAAGGCGCTCGAGATCACGCTCGAATACGTGCAGGCGCGGCACGCCTTCGGCGGGGTCTTGTTCGACCGCGAGACGATCCGCCAACGGCTCGCGATGCTGGCCGCCAAGATCGAGGCCGGCCGGCGGCTCGTGTACCATGCCGCCTGGCTCGACGCGGCCGGCCGCGATTGCGTCGCGGAAGTTTCGATGGTCAAGGCGTACTGCGGCGAACTCGTCAACGAAGTGATGTACACGTGCCTGCAATTCCACGGCGGCTTCGGGTACATCCGCGAATCGGCGATCGAACGGATGGCGCGCGACGCGCGCATCCACGCGATCGGCGGCGGCGCCACCGAAGTGATGCTCGAAGAGATTGCCAAGCGACTCGTACCCGCAACTACAGAGGTAGCACGATGATTGCAGAGAGACAGCCCGTAACTCCGGACGGCACCTACTGGAACAAAGCCAAAGAGACCGCGCCGCGCGCCGAACGCGAAAGAAAAATCCTCGAAGCGTTACAAGCGCAGCTGCACTACGTGTACGAGCACGTGCCGTTCTACCGGCGCTTCTACGATGAGAAGGGCTTCCACCCGTCGGCGGTCGGCTCGCTGCGCGATTTCACCGAACGCGTCCCGATCGTCACCAAGAAGATGCTCTTGGCGGATCAGCTCGCGCATCCGCCGTTCGGCTCGTACCTCGGGGTCGAGCTCGATCAGCTCGCGCGCGTCCACGGTTCCTCGGGCACGACCGGCGCGCCGACGCTCTACGGCATCTCCAAGCGCGACTGGGCCTACACGGCCGACGTGATGGCGCAGGCGTTCTACATGGCGGGCGTGCGCACGACCGACCGCGTGCAGCTCGCGACGCTCTTCAGCTTGTTCTTGGGCGGCTGGGGCGCGCTGCTCGCGTGCGAGACCCTGGGCGCCACGGTCTTCCCGATCGGCGCGGGCGAGACCGAGCGGCAGCTGCAACTGATGTATCGCGTCGGCTCGACCGTGCTGGTCACGACCCCGACGTACGCGCTGCACATGCTCGAAACGGGGCGCGCACTCGGCTACGACACCGCGAACTCGCCGCTGCGCTTGGGCATCTTCCTGGGCGAGCCCGGGTCGGGCATTCCGGGCACGCGGCGCGCGCTCGAAGACGGTTGGGGGATTCGCGTTGCCGACATGGGGTCGACGTCGGAGATGACGCCGTGGGCCACCAACGCCGAGTGCACCGAAGGCGGCGGGATGCACTTGATCAACGACGAGGTGTGGACCGAGATCGTCGACAAGCACGATCCCAACGTGGGCGTCGACGAAGGCGTCAGCGGCGCGGTCGTCTACAGCCATCTGCGCCGCGAGTCGCAGCCGATGATCCGCTTCTACTCCGGCGACGAGTCGCAGATGTCGTACGAACCGTGCGCGTGCGGCCGCACTTATCCGCGCTTGCCGTACGGCGTCTACGGACGGCTCGACGACATGCTGATCATTCGCGGCGCGAACGTCTACCCGAGCCAAGTGCAGCGCGCGCTGCTGGAAGTCGACGGCACGGGCGTCGAGTTCGTCATCGTGCTCGAACGCAAAGAGAGCCTCGACCACGTCACCGTGCGCGTCGAGCACGATCCCACGCTGAATCCGGGCGACGATTTCGAGGCTTTCTCGAGCGAGCTGGCGGAACGGGTCGGACGCAAGCTCAAGACCGAGACGAGCGTCAACTTCGCGATCGAGATCCTGCGCCCGAACACCCTCGAACGCGCGATCTCGAAAGCCAAGCGCGTCGACGACCGGCGGCCGAAGTTCCGGCCCGAAGGCTGAAGCCGGCCCGGGCCGGCTACGTGCCCGAAGGCGGCGCGAAGCCGACCCGGCCGCACGCCGAGTCGTAGAGATAATCGGCGGCGGCGATCGCGTTGACCCCGAAGTTTGCGAACGGATTCGTAATGGTCGAGAGGAACTGCACGCCGTTGTTCGTGTTGGCGACGTTCGGGTTCGGGGCCGGCGGGGTGCCGCTGGGCGAGGGGAACGGGAAGCTGTACGCCATGTAGGGGCTGGTCGCGTTCGGTACCGCGACCGCGATCTTGTTGACGGGATTCGGATAACTCAATCCGTTGAGCAACATCGCCGACTGCCCGATGTCGACGAGCACGGAAGCGGTTTGACACGTTCCGGAGTTGAACGCGACGCACCCGGTGGCGCCGTTCCAGTCGCCGGGGCTCGACGTGCTCGGCGTCAGCGGCTCGAACTGGAAGTTCGCGGTGTTCGAGGCGGTCAACCCGAAGTTCATCGTCGACGTGCTGATCGTGTAGCCGGGGTGCATCGCCGCCGCCGGGTTTGCCGGCGTCACGACCGACGTCAGTTGCAGCAGCGGATTTTCCAGCGGCAGCCCCAACACCGACGAGCTGTTGGTGGCGCGGTCGAAGCCGATCCCCATGTACGATGGACCGCCGCCGCCGGCCGTCGACTTGCATCCGCTCGAGGGGCTGCAGGTCTGTTCGACGACCTCGATCTCCATCGGCACGGTCGTGCCGAGGGCGTTCTGGTTGGCGTCGCCGATCGTCACCGGGGCGAGATAGTAGTGGCCGATGTTCTGCACGCCGCTCGGGAACAGCGTGATCGAAAACGGCTGCCCCGGCCCGATCACCTGGCTCATGTTCGCTTGCGCGAGGGCGCTCAGCCCGGCTTGAATCCCGGTCGAACCCGTGTCGAGCGTGGCTGCTTGCAGGGGGGCCCCTGCGATGCCGAAGCTCGCATGGTAGAGATTGTCGTCCCACACCGGCGACTTGGGCGGCGTCGCCTGCGGGTTGGGATACGACGGTGCCGTGGCGGAGTAGCTGCACGGAGGCGCGTTGGCGCCGAAGATTTGCGCGGTCATGCTGGCGTTGCCGTCATTTGCGACCGCGACCATCGGGTTGGCGAAGAATCCGCCCGAGTACGTGAACGCGGCACTTGATGCGCCGGCGTTGACGATCGGCTGCGGACTGGCGGGCGAGACGACGCCCGATGGCCCGTAGACCTGCACGTTGATCGGCGACGCGTACGGGTCGGTCATGATGACGTTGCCGTCGGCGTCCATCGCGGTGACCGGCACCGTGAACGGTTGGCTCGTCGTCGTGCCCGTGGGCGTGGTCGGATTGTTCAGCTTGACGGTGCCGATCGAGAGCGTCGCCGGGATCCCGTCGAGGACGAGGGTGACGGGATTGGCCGCGTTGGCCAGGATCGTCGTCTGCAGAGTCGCGGTCGCGAGCGCGTTGAACGGCGCGGCCGTCGGGGCCGGGCTCGTCGTCGGCAGCGGCGTCGGGAGGCTCGAGGCGTCATAGAGCACGGCGTCGATCAACGTTGCGCCGGGCGGCAACGAGAGGCTGACCGTGCACGTCCGCGTTGTGCCCGACGACGCGCACAGCGGCGAGGTGGGGCTTACGTTGAAGAACGCGATCGGCGTCGCGGATGGGGCCGGGCTAGCCGCGCCTGGGTAGGCGTACACCGCAAGCCCCTGGCCGGACGGCGAGATCCAGGCCGGAAGGCGCTTCCAACTCGCGGGCGCTTGGGCCGGGATCTTGAGCGTGAACCGCACCGTGCTCGCGCCGCCCACGCCCCCCGCCGGAGCGGCAGACGAAAGCGACGCCGGCATCGCCGAGTGCGACGAGCCGCCACCGCCGCACGCCGCCAGCAGCCCGCCTAGGGCGATCAACGAAGCGACGATCGCAATCCGAATTTTCACCGCCGGCTCCTTCTGACGGCTCAACAATACTACTCGCGCATGAGGCGCGACCTTTACCGGTCGCGCCGCTTGCGAAACATTTACGAACGCCTCATCCTCCGGTGACCGCATCGGCGAAGCACGCCGCCAGCGCATCGGGCAGGCTCGCTCCGCGTTCGTGCGCCCAATGGACGACGTCGGCCCTGTCGGCCGGCGACGCATAGCCGCCCCACACGTCTTTGAAGTGCATCACGCCGGCCGATTGTACGAAGAAGAATACGCCTTGCTCGGCGTTGGGGGGCCTCGCCCAAACGAGGCTCCACGGTCCACTCTCCATGAAGCGCGTCACGTGGATGGCTGCCGGATCCACCTTGGTCCGCAGCGAGTTTGCCACCAACGCCGCGTAGGTTTGCCGGCGAACCGGCGACAGCGTCTGGTTGACGCCCGGGCACGCCGGACCGGGCGTCGAGGCGTCCGCCGCGCCCCCGGCAACGCAGAGCAGCGCCAGACAAACTAGCACGATCGCAGCGCCGCCGATCCGTCTCACAGCCATTAGAAGCGCGCCACCGCGTTCGAGGTCCTTCGTACAGCTACAAAGCCGCCCGTTCGCGGTGCTCATCAAGCGATACAGGGCTTACTTGCCGAGGATGGACGAACTGACGCCGTCGATGGGATCCTTCCCGTACGGCGTGAACGCATAGAGCCCGCCGTCTTCCGCTCCCACGTACACGGCGCCCGAGCAGATGACCGGCGCGGTGTCGAGGCCGGCCGCCGTTTGATAGTGGTAGAAATTGAATCCGCCGTTCGGGCCGCGGGTTGCCCCCACTATGCCGTTCGAAAGTTCGACGATGACGAGGTTGTAGGACGCCGCTGCAACTCCCACGACCGAGCCGGCAAAGGGTACCCGCCAGGCGACCTTTCCGTTTTGATCGAGCGCCGTAAGATATCCGTCGCCGGAGCCGACGTAGACCGCGTCGCCCGTGATGCCCGGTTCGCCGGGAGCAATTGCCGGCGTCGCCGCGATCGCTGAACCCTCGTTGAACGTCCACACCGTTGCGCCCGACGTTTCGTTCAGCGCGTAGAGCTTGCCGTCGCTCGAGCCGACGTAGACGATCCCGCCGGTGATTGCGGCCGCCGCGATGAGATCGCCGCCGACCGAAACGTGCCACGCGCGCGTTCCCGTCGTCGCATTGAAGGCGCTGACATGCCCGCTGATGTCGCCGATGACCAGCATGTTGTTCACCGCATCGACCGAGACCGAAGCCGAGACATGCGCGCCCAACGGTTGCGACCACAGCACGGTTCCGCTGCTTTCGCTCACGGCGGCGACCGTACCGTTTCTCGAAGCGACGTACACCGTGCCCTTCGCGGCCGCGGGTGAGGTCAATTCGCCCCCGATCGGAACGGAAAATAGTGGTGCGCCGGCGGATGCGGAGAGCGCATACAGCGTCCCGTCGTCCGCGCCGAAGAAGACCTTGCCCCCATCGACTGCCGGCGACGAACGGATCGATTTCGCCGCCGGCGTCGTGTACGTCCACACGGGCGATCCCATCGAAGCGTCGATTGCGGACATGACGCCCGCATCATTGCCGAAGTACGCCAGCCCGTCAACGATGGCAGGCGACGATTCGATGGGGGCCGACGTCGTGGCTTCGTACGCGCGATTCATGAAAATATTCGGGCCGGTGTGGAGCACCCGCGTAAACGTGGTCTCGTTCGCCTCGTACGAAGTGCGTGCGCTGCCGCCGCCAAGCTGCGTCCATCGGTTGGCTATGGTCGGCGGTCGCGCTGGTCGTCGCGCCGGATGTCGTGCCCGTGGCGACCACGCGAGGTCGGCCCGAACGCTTGTTTTACCGGGACCGTCAAGGCGACCGCCGGCGTGTTGCCGCCGGGCCCGGCAACGCCTGAACCGAGTGTCGTGCCGGCAAGCGAAAACGTGACGGTCTCGCCCGGGGCAAACGCCTTCGCGACGGCCGTGAAGCCGCCGCCGGGCGCTACGATCGAAGGAGAAACGACGAGGTGGGGCGCGCTGCTCCCCGGATTCGCAGTAAAGGAAAGTCGCGCGCCCGTGGTATCCGCGATGTTCGACGTGCTGACGGCGTTGGCGTAAACGGTCAACGCGCCACCCGCCAGGTGGGCCGGCATCTGAAAGCTCCACGTGGCGGGAAACTGGCTCTGACACAGCGTCGCGGCGTTGGCAACGGGAGCGAGATTCCACGAACCAGTGGCGGCATCGTACCAGGGGCCTGAGGAGCCGCCCACTTGGACGGCGACCCGCACTCGCCGCCACCGGTACGTTGCCCGTCGCTGTGCCCGCGACCGTCATGACCGCGGCGCCCACCGCCGCGCCGGATGCCGGCGAGGTGATGGCCGTTGCCGGCGCCCCTCCGTTCGCTCCGCCCGGACTGAAGGCGTACAGAAACCCGTCGCTCGAGGTAACGAAGAACGTCCCCTCCGACTCGGCCGGCGACGCCGAAATGTAGCCGTGCGTTTGATATGCGTACAGCGGCTTGCCGGTAAGGCGGTCGATCGCGCGAAAGTATCCGGCGACGTCCGTGAGCCCGACGACTTTTGCGCCCTCGGGGCCGGCGATCGCGCGGGCTCGAGATCACCGAAGCTGCCGGTCGGGTCGACTGTACTGCCATACCACGGCGCCGGTCGTCGCATTTAAGTCGAAGACGCCCCCGTTGTACCCGAAGACCATGTCGTTGCCGTAGCGGGCAGGCGTCGAGAGTCCGCCGTCCGTCACGCCCGCAGAAGCGTTGAAATTGAAGTCCCAGAGTCTGCTGTCCGGTCGTGAGATCGAGCGCGTACATGATGCCGTACTTGCTGGGCACGTAGACGACGCCGTCGGCAATAGCCGTTGACGCCGGGCGCCGCGATGTCGGCGGCAGCGCCGATATCGTAGGTGCGCGGCGACGGATTGTACACCTTGAATATCCAGTCGAGCGCGCCGGTCCGCGCGTCGAGCGCGTACACCTTCGAATCCGGGATCGAGCCGTGCCGAAGACGACCAAGGGCCTGCCGTTCGCATCGAGGCTGTACGCAGGCGACGCCCCGGCCCCGTCTGCGTGACGTAGTTCACGAACTTGAACACCTGGCCGCAATTACTCTGCGACAGTCCGAAGAAGGGACCGCTGAACGACGTCTCGTCGATGGTCGAGTCGTATACCATCGGTGGCCGCCCGGCGGCTCCGCAGCCATCGCGCTCGCCAAGAACGATGCTGGTCCGTGTGCGCTGCACAGCACCGCTCCCGGTCGCGCCGTCCAACTTGTACAGTTCGTCGGATTATGCCGTCCCCACGTAGAGGTCTCCGCCGGCGAACAACGGCGTCGAGCGTTCCGAGGCGCCGATCCCGATGTTCGTGCTCCAGATCAGCGCTCCGTTCGATTCATCGTAGGCAAACACGTCGCCGCGTTCGTTCCCTGCGTACACGACGCGCTTGCCGAAAGCAGCGTCGTACGCGACGATCGGCGAACCGAGGTCGGCCGCATAGATGTTCGCCATCCAGCGGACGCCGAGCGACGGTGCCAGCGACGATGTCATCGCAAGCGTCGTCGGAGTTCGCCATATGCGCGTTGTTACGCCCCAGAGCCGGCCAGTCACCCACCGCCGGCTGCGCCGCGGTATCGAAGGCGGTGCTTGCGATGACCCCAGCAGACACGCGCGACGCGTTGACGCCGGTCGTGGCCGGAGACAAGGTGCCGCCACTCGCCGGTCGCGGCAGACTCATTCCAGGGCCCGCGCAAGCGGAACAAAGCCCAACGAGCAACCCGCAAAGCGCAAGACGCCAAACACGACGAGACAGGTACGTTAGAACCGGTGACTTCACCCGAGAAGCCTCTTCTCGCAACTACCCAAAGAGCCAGGGCTTCACGCCCTGACGGCACCGAGCCTGCGTGCGCGCAACCACGGTTCGTGCCGCAGTCGCTACGGCGCAAGTCAGCCCACAGGCGACGTGTCTTCGCGCGGGAAAGCCGAGCAACGTGAGTCGACGATTGCTCATCTGGGACTTCGACGGAACCTTGGCGCATCAGCCGGGACGCGGCCATCAGGTCAGCGCCCGTTGATCCACCAATACGAACGAGCACCAACGCGCAGTTGCGCCGACCGCCGTGTGTATTCCCCGACGTCAAAGGCGAACGACGCGCGTACGCAAGCTCTATCGCATCTCGTTCTCGCCGGCGGTCGCGCGCGCCTAAGTGCCGGTCATCAAATTCCCCACCTGCGCCAAAGTACGCCGACGCTCGGACAGCGCTCGACAGCGGCCACGGCGAGTTCGTATGTCATTCCGTCGATGTAGGAAGCGCGGCCGCAATGCTCGATGCGAATCGTCGCCGTTCGCGCCCCTGACAACGAAGAAAACCCCGTGGTTACGGGGTTTTCTGAAAGTGCACCGCCAGGGACTCGAACCCCGAACCAAGTGATTAAGAGTCACCTGCTCTACCATTGAGCTAGCGGTGCGTGCGGCCCGATAAGGCCAGCGCCAATGCTTCGCGCTCACGGATGGCGCGCCTTCTTCCCGGCGAGCACCTGCCGTGCGGCACGTATACCCGATTCCAGGGCGCCGGCCACGGTGCCGCCCTCATCCACCCCCGCGGTTGCTTCTCCCGCGAAGAAGAGCGTGCCGCCGACCGGCCTCGCCAGCACCTCGCGCGCGTCATCGCCGCCGACCGTCACGAAGCTGTACGCGCCGCGGGCGTACGGATCGCACATCCAGTCGTGGACGTACGCCGCGACGAGTTCTCCGTGCGGATCGGCCCGGCCGCCGAACAGGCCCCGCAACTGATCGAGCGCCGCACCGACGATCTGCGCCTCTTCGAGTCCGGTCAGTGCGTTCGCGTGCGGACCGCCGGCCCATGCAACCAGCATCGGCGCGCGCAGCGGGCGCAGCGTCCAGAATGTGGGAAACGGGCCGCTTCCGGCGCTCAGGAACGACGCTTCCGCATAGCGCCCGTCGTCGACGGTCTCCCAAAACGCTCGCCGGAAACGCAGACCGAGCTTGACCACCGGCCCCATCGCCAGATGCGCGATTGCATCTTGGGTCGGCGCGGGCAGCGACGGCACGAAGGCGATCGCCCCGGGCGCGCCCGGCGGCGCGCGCAAGACGCCGGCGGGCACGGTCACTACCACCGCGCTCGCGCGGATGCGCACCGCCTCTCCCCACGCGCTGACGGCATCGACGCGGGCCTCCTCGCCGTCCCACGCGCACTGCGTGACGGCCGTGCGCAACCGCAGATGAACGCCCTCGGCGAAAGTGTCGAGCAGATACCGCAACAGGCGCGCATAGCCGCCCAGCGGACGGTATTGATCGTGGCTGAGGCTCGCCCCGCCACTCCATTCCAGCGCGATCGCGCGGGCGCTCGCGATCTCGGGATCGGCCGCATCGAAGCCCTCGACCATCATCCGCGCCCACCGCGCCGCACCCTCGCGCGGCGTACCCTCGTACCGCCGCAAAAACGTCGCGACGCTCTCGTCGTGCGCGGCGAGCGCAGCGGCGGCTTCCCGGAACAGTCGCGAACCGTCCTCGAACGGATCGGCGCCCGGTTCGCGTAATGCGCCGTCTTCGAATACGAACCGCCCTTCGACGGTATCGACGAGCGGAATCGACGCTTCGCGCAGCAGCTGCAGTGTCACGGCGGGACTGCCGTGCACGAATTCGCCGCCCAATTCGAAGGGCACCGGCAGGTCGGGGCCGTCGAGCGTGCGGACGCGGCCACCGACGCGGTCGCGCGCCTCGAGCACGAGCACGCGACGACCGGCGCTGCCCAGTTCGCGCGCGGCCGCGAGGCCGGCGAACCCCGCACCGATCACGACCGCGTCCCACCGCTCCTCAACCATCACGCGCGCTTGCTCGGCTTCGCGCGCTCGCAGCTCCTGCGGTGCGATCCCCTGCTAGTTGCCGACGGAGCGCCGGCGCAACGTGGCCCCGTGCTCACGCAACTGCGTCCCCAGCGTCGCGTCGCTGCTGCGCCCGAAAAGCAGTTGCAGCGCCACCTCGACGATCGAACTCTCGCTCAACTGTTGCTCGAAGGCAAGCCGCTTCAGCCGTTTGGCGATGTCGCCCGACACGTTGACGGAGAGCTTCTGGGCGCTCGGGACCGCCTTGGCCGGCGCTGCGCGGCGCACAGTCGCCGAACCGTTCTTGGTAATCCGGGGCATGCTAGTACCTCTCCACGCGTGTATTATTTCGTGCTTATACCCAAGGAACGCTTCGCGCAACCCGCCCGCGTCGTTCCGCCCCGCGAGGGGAACGGTGGGCACTATGTCCCCCAACAATGTCGTCATTTGGCACGTCCACGGTTCGTGGCTGGAGGCGTTCGTCCAGGGCGCGCATGCATACTGGCTGCCCGTGACGCCGGGGAACGCGCGCGGCCGCCGGCGCGCCCATTGGCCGGCGACCGTGCGTGAAGCCGACCCCGCCGAATTGCGTGAGCTCGATATCGACGCGATCGTCTTTCAACGAACGAGCGAGCTCGACGAGGCGCAGCAGTGGTTGGGAAGCCGCCGTTTGGGGCGCGACGTCGCCGCGATCTACGTCGAGCACAACGCTCCGCAGGGACGCATCAACGAGATGCGCCATCCCCTCGCCGACCGCGAAGATCTCGAGATCGTCCACGTCACGCATTTCAACGCGCTCTTCTGGGACGCCGGGACGACGCGCGCGCGAGTGATCGAACACGGCATTCCCGATCCGGGTTACCGCTACACCGGCGAGCTCGAACGCTGTGCGGTCGTCATCAACGAGGCGGCGCGGCGCGGGCGCGTCACCGGAACCGATCTCTTGCCGTGGCTGGCGTCGGTGGCGCCGTACGAACTCTTCGGCATCGGCACTCCTCGCGATCTCCCGATGGATGCGTTGCACGCAGCGATGGGCCGGCACCGCGTTTACGTGCACCCGTTCCGGTGGACGTCGCTCGGGCTCGCGTTGCTCGAAGCGATGGCGGTCGGGATGCCCGTCGTGGCGCTCGCCACCACCGAAGTCCCGGCCGCGGTGCCGGCGCAAACCGGGGTGGTGTCGAACGACCCGCGCGTGCTCGCCGATGCGATCGTGTCCTTGATGCGCGACCCCGAGCGCGCGCGAACGATGGGTAATCGCGCGCGCGCGCACGTGCTGCACCGGTACGGCCTGCCGCGCTTTCTGGCTGCCTGGGACGCGCTGCTCGCCGAGTCGGTCGCGCGCCTCGGCGAGCGCCACGGAAGGGTCCTCTGCGGCGAAAAGCGCAGCACGCCGCATGCGCGTCACGACGGTCGTTGCCAATCGGTCTCCGCTTCCGAAGACGGTCGGCGCCGGCAAACAATCATGACCCTCGATCCGCTCGCGTACCGCGGCCGCTTCAGCGGTCTCGAGGGAAGCGCATGGCTCGTTTCCCACTCGATGGGCGCGCCGCCCGCCGCGGCGCGCGACGCGCTCGTCGCCTATCACGACACGTGGGCGCAATACGGCCCCGAGGGTGCCTGGCCGCGCTGGCTCGAGCTCGTCTGCCGGATCGGCGACACGATCGGCACGCTGATCGGTGCGCCTGCGGGGACGATCTCGCTTGCGCCCAACGTGAGCGTGCTGCAAGCCGCGCTCGCTTCATCGCTTGACTTTCGCGGTGCCGGAGCGAAGAACGAAGTCGTCTACGAAGCGTTGCAGTTCCCCTCGCTGACGTACGTGTGGACGGCGTGGCAGCGCACCGGCGCCGTCGTCAAGGAAGTGCCCAGCGACGACGGCAAGACGATTCCGGCCGAACGCATCTGCGCCGCGATCACCGAACGCACGGCCGTCGTCGTCCTTTCGCACGCGTACTATCAGAGCGCCGTCCTCATCGACGTCCCTGCGATCGTCGCGCGAGCGCGCGAGGTGGGCGCGCTGGTCGTCCTCGACGCCTACCAGACGACCGGGATCGTGCCGTACGACGTGCGCGAACTCGACCTCGACGTCGTCGTCGGCGGCTCGCACAAGTGGCTGTGCGGCGGCCCGGGCTGCGGATGGATCTACGTGCGCCCGGAGCTGCGCGAGCGTTTCGAGCCGATGGTGACCGGCTGGTTCGCGCACCGCGAGCCGTTCGCGTTCGAGCGCGCCCCGATCGCGTATACGGACGATCAGTTCCGCTGGGCGACCGGCACGCCGCCGATTCCCGGCTACCTCGCGGCGATGGCGGGGCACGCGCTGATCGCGGAGGCCGGCGTCGCCGCGATCCGCGCGCACAACAGCCGGCTGACGACGCGCCTGACCGAGGCGGCCCGCGAGCGCGGGTGGCCGGTCAGCACGCCGCTCGACCCGGCGGCACGCACGGGGTGGGTCGGCCTCGACCTTCCCCGCGGGCGGGAGCTAGTCGAGGCGCTGGCACGGCAGCGCATCTACGTCGACTACCGGCCCGGCTGCGGGCTGCGCGTCAGCGCGCACCTCTACACGACCGTCGACGACGTCGACCGCTTCGTCGAGGCGGTGGCGGCTCTATCGGCCGGTCCAGCCACCGTCGACGAAGATGGTCTGGCCGGTAATATACGCTGAGCCGGCGCCGGCAAGAAAGACGGCGATGCCGTCGAGATCGCGCAATTCGCCGTTGCGCCCGATCATCGTCGCGGCGGCCATCCGCGCCACCTCGGCCGGGCGCTCGAACAGTGACGCGGTCAAATTCGTCGGAAAGAATCCGGGCGCGATCGCATTGCAGGTGATGCCCTCCGGCGACCACGCTTGCGCCATCGCGCGCGTCAACTGCACGACGCCCGCCTTCGAGACGCCGTAGGGCAATCCGTTCTCGAACGCGCGCTCGCTCTGCAGTGACGCGATGTTGATGATGCGGCCGTAGCCCGCCTCACGCATCGCGGGCACGAACCCGCGCGTGACGAAGAACGGTGCGCGCACGTTCAGGCCGAGCACCTCGTCCCAGATGTCCGGCGTCACCTCCGTCGCGGGCTTGCGCGGATTGATGCCCGCGGCGTTGACGACGACGTGCACGGCGCCCATCTCGCGAAGCACGCGCTCCGGCAACGCGATGGCGCTCGCGGACTCGCGCAAGTCGGCGGCGAACGGCTTGACGGCGGCACCGTTCGCCGCCAGACGCCTCGCCGCCGCGCCGATCCGGCCTTCGTCGCTGCCGACGACCGCGAGCGCTGCGCCGGCATTCGCGAGCGCTTGCGCGATGCGCTCGCCGATGCCGGAACTGGCGCCGGTGACGACGGCGACGCGTCCGTGCAGCGAGAACAGTTCGTCGAGGAAGCGAACCGCGCTCAAGCCGGTTGCGCGCCGGTGACGAAGCGCTCCTGGGGAAAGTACTTCTCCAGACGATAGTCCGCCGTGCGCGCGTGCGCCTCCATGCCTTCCAGGCGTGAAATGCGAGCCGTCACCTGGGCGAGCTCGTGGTTCGCTTCGCGCGACATGCGCTGATAGGTGACCGTCTTGATGAATTTCCCGACCGAGAGGCCGCCTGAATAGCGCGCCGCCTTCTTCGTCGGCAAAATGTGGTTGGGGCCCGACGCCTTGTCGCCGAAGGCGACCGTCGTCTCCTCGCCCAGAAAGAGCGAGCCGTACGTCGTGAGCCGCGCGAGCCACCACGTTGCATCCCGCGCGTGCACTTCGAGATGTTCCGGCGCGTACGCGTCGCTCAACGACGCCGCTTCCTCGCGCGAACCGGCCACGACCACCTCGCCGTAGTCGCGCCACGCGCCCTCGGCTGCGGCCGGCTCCGGCAGAGCGGCGATGACGCGCGGGACGCGCGCCAACACTTCCTCGGCCAACGCGCGCGAGGTCGCGATCAGCCACGCCGGCGACTCGAAGCCGTGCTCCGCTTGGCCGACGAGATCGACCGCGACGAGCTCGGGATCGGCGGAATCGTCGGCGATCACGCAAATTTCGCTCGGTCCCGCAAAGACGTCGATGCCGACCCGGCCGTAGAGCATGCGCTTCGCTTCGGCGACGTACTTGTTGCCCGGGCCGGCGAGCACGTCGGCCGGCTTGCCGGTGAACAGCCCGAATGCCATCGCGGCGATCGCCTGGACCCCGCCGAGGGTCAGAATCACGTCGGCGCCCGCCAGGTCCATCGCGTACAGCACGAGCGGATGGATGGGTCCGCCGCGGAACGGGGCCGATGCGGCGACGACGAACGGCACCCCGGCCGCGCGCGCGGTCGCGATGCTCATGTACGCGGAGGCGATGTGCGCGTAGCGCCCCGTCGGCACGTAACACCCGGCGGCATTGACCGGGATCAGGCGCTGACCCGCGACCATCCCGGGTGCGAGCTCGATTTCGAACTCGCGCATGCTTTCGCGCTGCGCGTCGGCGAAACGCCGCACGCGGTCGACCGCGAACGCGACGTCGTCTTTCGCGCGCGCCGGAATCGCAGCGGCCGTCGCGTCGATCTGCGCGCGCGAGACCACGATCTCCCCGCTCCAGCCGTCGAGCTTCTCCGCGTACCGGCGCACCGCCGCTTCGCCGTCGCGTTCGATCGTCGAAAGCATCTCTGCGACGACCGCGCGGGTATCGTCCTCGCCGCTAGCCGGCGTCTTCGTCGCGCGTTTGAGGAACTCCACGGCTAATTCGCGCTATTGGCGAACGCCTTGAGCTTGGGGTCCTTGTCGACCATCTGCATGTAGGCGTCGGTGATGAAGGTCTTGGGATCGGGGGAATCCTGGATCGAGCCTTTGCTCTTCATGAAGTCGACGATGCCGGCGAACCACTTGTCGGCGTCCGAGGCGCCGCCGGCGCGATTCATCGTCTTCAATTGGGCCGCCAGATCGTAGATCGGCCGCTTGGTGAACTCTTGTTTGGCGAACGCCGGCGAGATCTCGGCGCCGCCCTCCTTGTCGGCCGCGATCAGCGCGGCTTGCGCGTCGTCGGGATGCGCGAGCTCCCACTTGACCGCGTGCTCGTACACCGCCAAGAACTTCGCGACCATGTCGGGGTGCGCTTTGGCATAGTCGGCGCGCACGACCATCGCGCCGGGAATCGTCACGCCCGCGTCGCGCCCCGAACAGAGCACGTCGGCGTGCGCCTTCTCTTCGAGCGTATAGCTGCTGGGCGCCCACAGCCCAGCGAGATTGCCCGTGCCGCTCGAAAATGCGGACAGGATCTGCGCTTGCCCGAGGTTGACCGGGGTGACGTCGGTCTCCGCCAGCCCGAACTTCTTCAAGCACCCGACCACCGCGTACTCGCCGGTCGAGTTGGCGGTGAGGAGCACTTGCTGCCCCTTCATCTCCTGCGGCGACTTCTTGTAGTCGGCCGTCTTGTCTTGGCGCGACATCAGCACGTTCGTCGCCGACTCGTCGTTGGAGATGCCGATGGTGAGGATGTTATAGCGCGCCGCGCCGAGCACCGCCGGAACCGAACCCGTCGCGCCGACGTCCCACGAGCCGGCCGCGGCCGCCGCGACCTGCGGCGCGCCCGCCGGGAAGGTGCTGAAGCTGGGATTGAGCCCGACTTCCTTCCACCAGCCCTTTTGGGTGGCGAGATAGAACGGAAGCGCCCAGTAGTTCGTCGGCTGATAGCTGACGTTGATCGGCTGCAACGCGTCGGCGGCGCGTACCGCGGGCGTGGGCGCCCCGAGCAGCGCGGCGGCCAAGAGAATGACGATCGGTTTGCGCATGGTGCTGAACTCCTTCACGAATGGCGGAAGTGCTTCCAGATTCGGGTCCGCAGATGGACGAACGCCTCGCGGTCCATGACGTCGTCGATGCTGTAGCGTTGCCACTCGTCGGACTCGCGGATCGGCTTGATGTCGATGATCTCGCGGATGCGGCCGGGGCGCGGCGTCATGACGACGACCCGGTCGGCCAGGTAGACGGCTTCCTCGACGCTGTGGGTGATGAACAAGACCGTGCGCGGGTTGACGCGCGCGAGCCGGATCAGTTCTTCTTGCATCGTGATCCGCGTCTGCGCGTCGAGCGCGCCGAACGGCTCGTCCATCAGCAGCACGCCGGGATCGAGGGCGTAGCTGCGGGCGATCGCGACGCGTTGCTGCATCCCGCCCGAAAGCTGATGCGGATAGGCTTCTTCTCGCCCCCGTAAGCCCATCAGATCGACGTACCGCTCGATGGCCGAGTCGCGCTGCTCGCGCGACGCCCCGATGCATTCCAGGCCGAAGGCGATGTTCTCGCGCACCGTCTTCCACGGAAAGAGCGCGAATTGCTGAAAGACGACGGCGCGGTCGGGGCCGGGCTTGGTGACGGTCGCGCCGCCCACTTCCACCCGTCCCGCGCTCGGCGCGTCCAGACCCGCCGCCATCCGCAGGAGCGTCGTCTTGCCGCATCCGGACGGCCCGACGATGGCGACGAACTCGCGGTCGGCGACCGCGAGCGAAACGGTGTCGAGCGCGACGACGTCTTTGCCCCGCGAGCTGAAGCGCCGGCTGACGCCGTCGAAGAGAATGCTGCTCACGTCGTTTGGCGTCCGCGCGAGACGACGCGCTCGAGCACGCGCAAGAGCACGTCGATCGTCGCCCCGACCAGGCCGACCGCGATCATCCCGGCCATGACGATCGACGTGTCGAGGTTACTCTGTCCCTGAACCATCAGGTAGCCGATGCCGGCCGACACGACGATCAGCTCGGCGCCGATCAACGATTGCCACCCCAGCCCCGCGCTGATGCGCAAGCCGGCGACGATCGCAGGCAGCGACGCCGGCAGCAACACCGCGAAGATGATGCGCCGGTCGCCGGCGCCCAAGGTTTGGGCGGCCTCGATCAGCCGCCGGTCGACTTGGCGCGCGGCGCGGTACGCGTTGATCAGGCACGGCGGAAACGCGCCCGCGAAGATGATCAGCACGGGCGCGCCGATACCCGTGCCGAACCACAACACCGCGAACGGCACCCAAGCGATCGGAGCGACGAAGCGGACCGCTTCGAAGAGCGGCGACACGACGTCGTCGAGCCAGCGAAACCAGCCCATCGCCAACCCCAGCGGAACGCCGATCAGCGCGCCCAAGCCGAAGCCGAGCAAGAACCGCACCAGGCTCGAGAACAGATGCTGCTGCAGGGTGTAACCGGCGAACGTCTCGTGGGTGAGGCGCACGAAGGTCGCGATCACGGCCAACGGCGTCGGCAGCACCAAGGCGCTCACGCGCCCGCTCGCAGCCACCGCGTACCAAATGCCGAAGAACGCGATCAAGCCCGCAGCCGACCACAGGGCTTCGTTGCGTGCCTTGCCGCTCATCGCGTCCACGGTGTCGCGACGCGTTCGAGCATGCCGATGCCGACCGTCATCAGCGCCCCGAGCAAGGCGACCCACGCCATCGCATAGAGGATCATGCCCGGATAGATATCGAGCGACGCGACGGTCAGCACGTGCCCGAGCCCGGCGATCGCGCCGACGAGTTCCGCTGCGACCAGGGTCGTCCAAGACGCTTGCAGCGAGAGCCTCAAGCCGGTGAAGATCAGCGGCAGCGAGCCGGGGACGACGACGTCGCGCAGCAGGCGCCAGTCGCTCGCGCCGTGCACGCGTGCGGCCGCGATGAGGGTCGGATCGATCGTGCGCACGCCGGTGTACGTGTTGATCAGCGACGGCACGAACGCGGCGAACCACACGACGAAGATTTTCGCCGCCGGACCGAGCCCGAACCACACGATCGCGAGCGGAATCCACGCCAACGGCGGGATCGGCCGCACGAGAAGAAACACCGGATTGACGAACGCTTCGAACGAGCGATTGCACCCCATCGCGAGGCCCAGCGGCACCCCGGTCAAGACGGCAACGGCGAAGCCCATCACGACGAGCCCCACGCTCGCGCCGACGTGCGTCCACAAGGTGGCGCCCGCGTAGCCGGGCGGGTTCGCGATCTGCAGCGCCGCCTTATAGACGTCGGCGGGGCTCGGGAAACGTCCCGGTGAGATCGCGTGCGTCAGCTGCGTCGCCGACACCCAGAGCACCAGGACGGCCGCGACGGTCGCGGCGCCGATGAGGAGGCGCGGACTGGGCTTCATGCGGACGGCAGCAAAACGATCTTGGCGGCCGCCGAGCGTCCGCCGTCGAGATCGTCGAAGGCCCCTTGACCGTCGCGCAGCGCGCGCCGGTCGATCCAATCGAATCCCCCCGGCAGCCCGCGGTGCAGCGCGGCAACCGCGGCGCGCACGTCGACGAACGTATACGTGTAGGTGCCGACGAACGTGATCTCTTCCAGCGTCATCCGGCGCACGTCGAGCGACCCGCTCGAGTCGTGCAGCCCGACGTGGACGACGGTGCCGCCGGCTTTCACGGCGGTAAGCGCGGCGTCGCGCGTCGCGGCCGAGCCGACCGCGTCGATCACGACGTCGTAGCGTGCGGCCGGCGGGGCCGCTTCGAGCGGATCGTACGCGCGCAACACCCCGGCCCGGCGCGCGTTGTCGCGGCGCAACGGATTCGGGTCGCCGACGGCCACTTCGTGCACGCCGGCCTGCGCGAGCATGAGCCCCGACAAGAGCCCGATGGCTCCCGCGCCCAAGACGAGCGCGCGTCCTTCGGCCAGCGGGCGCGGCGCGCTGCGCGCGGCCAGCCGCACCGCGTGCAGGGCCACCGCCGCGGGCTCGGTCAGCGATGCGACGACGGGGTCCATGCCGGCGGGCAGCACGACGAGATTGCGCTCCGGAATGGCGAGCCGCTCGGCGAAGGCCCCGGGCCGGTTCATCCCGATCAGTTGCCGCTGCGCGCACAGATTCGTGCGCCCGTCGAGGCACACGTCACACGTTCCGCACGTAATCAGGGGATTGACGACGACCCGCGTCCCCGCGAGCGCCCCCGACTCGACGATGCCCGCGACCTCATGTCCCAGAACCAAAGGCGGCACGCGGCGCGCGTCGGCGCCGTGGAAGGCATGCATGTCGGAGCCGCAGATTCCGGCCGCCTCGACCCGCACGAGAACGTCGCCAGCCCCAAGTTCGGGTTCGGGTTCGTCTCGCCACGTCAATTCGTGGGGTGCCGTATAAACGAGCGCCTTCACGGAGCCCTCCGGATGTAAGCGATTACACATCCTAGATGGCAATTGATTGCCATGTCAAGACGTCGCCGGCAGTGACATTTTCCAGCTAAAGGCGTGGGGCGCAGCCCCTTGCGCGGCGGCGCAAAAGCCTCCAGAATGGTCCGCATGGCGCCCCAACGTCGTAAGCGCTTACAAATCGGGACGGTCACCGTCGAAGCAGTCGCGGACCTGGCCGGGGTCTCGACTGCGACCGTCTCGCGCGCGCTCAACGAGCCGGCCAAAGTCAGCGCCGGCACGCGTGAGGCCGTGTTGCGCGCCGTGTCGGCCTTGCAATACGTGCCGCACGGGGCCGCGCGCGCGCTCGCTTCGCGCCGCTCGCGTACGTTCGGCGCGGTCGTGCCGACCCTGAAGAATGCGATCTTCGCCGCCTGCCTCGACGAGCTGCAGCGGCGCATCAACGTCGACGGCTTCGTGCTGCTCGTTGCCACCAGCGAATACGACGCGCAGCGCGAGGCCGACGAAGTCTCGGCGTTGCTCGAACGCGGCGTCGACGGCATCATGCTGGTCGGCCGCGAGCACGATCGCCGCGTCTACGAACGGCTGCGCGCGCAACGGGTGCCCTTCGTGCTCACGTGGGCGACCGACCCACGCGGCGAGCACCCGTACGTCGGTTTCGATAACCGCCAGGCCGCGATGCGCATGGTGCGGTACCTGCTCGACCTGGGACATCGGCGCTTCGCCATGATCGCCGGGGTGACCGAAGGGAACGACCGCGCCGCCGACCGCGTCGCCGGCGTCCGGTCCGCGCTGGCGGCCGCGAAGATCGCGCTACGGCCGCCACAGTGCCTCGAGCAGCCGTACACGATCGCCGGCGGCCGCGCCGCCATGCGCGCGCTCCTGCGTGCGCCGTCACCGCCGACCGCAGTGATCTGCGGAAACGACGTCCTGGCACTCGGCGCGCTCGACGAATGCCGCACGCAGGGGGTCGACGTGCCGGCACGCGTGTCGGTGTGCGGCTTCGACGACATCGAGATGGCCTCGTACGTCGTGCCCGGCCTCACGACGATGCGAGTGCTCGCGCCCGAGATCGGAATGCGCGCCGGCGACTACCTTCTCTCGCGGGTCGCGGGACGCGCGGTGCTCGATCAGTGCGACGTCGACGTGGAACTCGTCGTCCGCGGCAGCACCGGCCCGCCGCCACGCCGGACCCGCGGTGAAAAGCAAAACCCCGCCGTGGCGGGGCTTTGAGACTGTGCGCCCTCCGGGACTCGAACCCGGGACAAACGGATTAAAAGTCCGCTGCTCTACCGACTGAGCTAAAGGCGCGAGCTAGTGCCCGGCCGCCATCATTTGCGTCATGAGCGACTGTTTGAAGGTCGTCTGCTGCGCCGGCGTCAGCACGCCCATGATGCCCTGCATCAAGCTTTTCTGCGCCGCTTGCTTGGTCGCGGGGTCGGCGTTGGCGGTCTGGCTCTTGTACGTCTCCACCATCGGTTTCATCTCGCGCATCTGGTGCAAGCTGGGGTGGGTGGCCTTCAGCGCCGTCTTGACCATGTCGGAGGTCGGCGGGGTCATCGCCATCGCGGGCGATGCCGTGGGCGCCTGAGCCATCGCGACCGTGGGACACGCGATCGCCAAAGCTGCGACCATGACGACGAGAAACCGTTGTGCGAACAAAATGTCACCTTACCAAAGCAGGGGGCTACCCGGCGCTGCGGGTCGCGGTTGGGGTGATTGACGGGACTCGAACCCGCGGCCTCCGGAGTCACAGTCCAGCGCTCTAACCAACTGAGCTACAATCACCACGACGGCAGCCCCCACCTTTCGGCTTTCGGCCGCCCCTCCCCCTGCCGAGGGGTGTTACGCGGGCCGGCAGAGGGTAGGGAAAAGACTCGCCGGGCAAACACAGAACTGTGAGCTTCGCGGCCGGCGGGATGTAGCTCAGCTTGGTAGAGCGCTTGCTTTGGGAGCAAGAAGTCGCACGTTCAAATCGTGTCATCCCGACCATTTGCGCCCGTGGTCTAACGGATAAGGCATCCGCCTTCTAAGCGGAACGATGGGGGTTCGATTCCCTCCGGGCGCGGTAGCTTTCGAGCAGATCCCGGGCCGCGCGGGCGCGGTGGCTGATCCGGTTCTTCTCCGCATCGCCGATCTCGGCAAAGGTCAGGCCGCGGTCCGGCAGCAGGAAGATCGCGTCGTACGAGAACCCGCCGTCGCCGCGCTCGTCCCCGGCAATCGCGCCGTCGATCGTGCCGAAACTCGCGAACTCGTCACCTTCCGGCACGATCAGGTGCATGGCGCAGACGAACCGCGCCGAGCGGTCGCGCGGCTTCATGGCGTCCATCGTTCGCAAGATCGCCCGGCGGCGGTCGGCCCACGAGGCGTCGAGCCCCCCGTAGCGGGCGGAAAAGATCCCCGGCGCCCCGTTGAGGGCCCTCACCTCCAGCCCTGAATCGTCGGCGATCACGCCCGCGACGATGCCTTGCGACCGCAAGACGCCGGCCAGGGCGCGGGCTTTGAGAGCCGCGTTGTCGGCGTATGAGGTGTCGCCTTCGTCCGGTGCCACGTAGCCGGAAGGCACGACGATCTCCCAAACGCCGGCGAAGATCGCCTGCAACTCGGCCAGCTTGCCGTGATTGCTCGTGGCCGCGAACACCTGCATCGCGCGCCGGATTCCGCTCGCACGGTGAGCGTTTCCTGTGAACGCGCTTGGTTCCAGAGGACTCGGCGCCTCGGGCTTTGTACACCGCGCTTGATGCTCAAACGTTCCCTACCGTCGCTGCGCGGCGCTTTCGTCGCCGTGTTCGCCGCGGTCGTTCTGGCCGGCGGGATCGCCGCTTGCAGTGGCGCCAACAATTCGACAACGACGCCGTTCTCGTCGCCGACGCCGTTCTCGCCGGTCCTCTCCGGATCGCTGTTCGTCGTGAACAGCGGCTCGAACTCGATCGCGATCTTCACCCCGAGCCCGTCGCCGTCGACCGCGCCGTTCGCCGTGCTGGCCGGGTCGAACACGAAGCTTTCGCATCCGCAGTACGTCTTCTTCGACGCGAACCGCAACGCGTACGTGACGAACAACGATCCGGTCAACGGCCCGAGCGTCACGATCTACCCGACGGGAACGACCGGCAACAGCGCGCCCTCGAGCGTCATCGCCGGCAGCAACACGCTGATGAGCGTGATCAGCGGGATCGTCGTCGACGGCTACGGCCGGATCTACGTCGCCAACTATATTCCCGGCACCAATCCGACGAGCCAAATCCTCGTCTTCGCGCAGGGCGCGAGCGGCAACGTCGCCCCGGCCACGCAGATCGCAGGTTCGCTGACGCAGCTCTCGCAGCCCAACGGGATGTTCTTCGACACGAGCGGGAACCTCTACGTCGCCAACGCCACCGGCGCGGTGACCGTCTATGCCGCGTTCACGTTCGGCAACACCGCGCCCATCCGGGCGATCAGCGGCGCCGCGACCGAATTGACGCAACCCAACGGCCTCATCGTCGACGGCAACGGGAACTGTTACGTTTCCGATTTCTTGGCCAACCGCATCCTCGTGTTCGCCGCCGGCCAAACCGGCAACATCACGCCGTCGCGCACGATCTTCGGCAGCAGCACGGGTTTGAGTTCGCCGTCCGGAATGGCGCTCGACGGCATCGGCGATTTGTACGTGTCGAACAGCAACGGCGTCACCGTCTATCCGCCGCTCTCCGTCGGCAACGCGACGCCCGCCGCCACGTTGACCAACGGCATCACCGCCCCGGTCGGCGTCTCGATCAGCTTCTAACCCACGCGGCCACCGCGAGCGCGACGGGTTAAGGCGTAAGGCCTGAACCCTATTCTTCGAGTTTGAGGACGGCCATGAACGCTTCTTGCGGCAGGTCGACGCGGCCGACGCGTTTCATGCGTTCTTTGCCCGCCTTCTGCTTCTCCAGCAGTTTACGCTTGCGGGTGATGTCGCCGCCGTAGCACTTCGCGAGCACGTTCTTGCGCATCGCGCTGACCGTTTCACGGGCGATGATCTTGCCGCCGATCGCCGCTTGAATCGGCACCTCGAACATCTGGCGCGGGATCAGCTCCTTGAGCTTCTCCACCAGCAGACGGCCGCGGGCCGGCGCTTTCTCGCGCGCGACGATGAACGACAGCGCGTCGACGACCTCCGCGTTGAGGAGGATCTCGAGTTTGACCAGATCGCCTTCGCGGTAACCGATCAGCTCGTAGTCGAGGCTCGCGTAACCTTTGGTACGCGACTTGAGCTGGTCGAAGAAGTCGATGATCACTTCGATCAGCGGCATCTCGTACGTGAGGATCACGCGGCCGTCGGAGAGATACTCCATGTCCTGCAGCGTGCCGCGCCGCTGTTGCGTCAGCTCCATGATCGCCCCGACGTAGTCGGGCGGCGTCATGATCGTCGCTTTGACGTAGGGTTCCTCGATCGTCGCAATTTTGTCGCGCGCCGGCAACAGCGACGGGTTGTCGACCATCTCGACCGTTCCGTCGGTCTTCGTCACCCGGAACACGACCGACGGCGAGGTCGCGATCAGGTCGAGGTTGTAGTTGCGCTCGAGCCGCTCTTGCACGATCTCCATGTGCAAGAGGCCCAGAAAGCCGCAGCGGAACCCGAACCCGAGCGCGATCGAACTCTCCGGTTCGTACACGAGCGCGGAATCGTTGAGCTTGAGTTTTTCGAGCGCGTCGCGCAGCTCCGAATACTCGACGCCTTCGTTGGGATAGAGGCCGCAGTATACCATCGGGACCACGGGCCGGTATCCCGGCAGCGCTTCAGTGGCCGGATTCGAGGGCTCGGTGATCGTGTCGCCGACCGCGATTTCGCCCAGCGACTTGATGTTGGCGATCACGTAGCCGACGTCGCCCGCTTCGAGCAAGGCCGTCTTGCGCATCTCCGGCTTGAAGACCCCGACTTCGGTGCATTCGAACACGCGCTCGTAGGCCATCGACATGAACTTCGAGCCGGCGCGCAACGCGCCGTCGACGACCCGCACGTACGAAACGACACCGCGGTACGGGTCGAACTGCGCGTCGAAGATCAGCGCGCGCAAGACGTCGGTGCGGCCCTGGGGCGGGGGGATGCGCGCGACGATCGCTTCGAGGATCTCTTCGATCCCAATGCCTTCTTTGGCGCTGGCGAGGATCGCGTCGGCGCCGTCGATCACGAGCAGGTCTTCCAGTTCGCGCTTGATGCGTTCGGGATCGGCCGACGGTAAGTCGATCTTGTTGATGACCGGAATGATCGCCAGATTGTGCGCTTGCGCGAGATGGTAGTTCGCGAGCGTCTGCGCCTCGATGCCCTGCGCGGCGTCGATGACGAGCAGCGCGCCCTCGCAAGCCGCCAGCGATCGCGACACTTCGTAGGAAAAGTCGACGTGCCCCGGCGTGTCGATGAAGTTGAGTTGGTAGACGTTCCCGTCGTGCGCCGGATAGGACAGCGTGACCGGATGCGCCTTGATCGTGATCCCGCGCTCGCGCTCGAGATCCATCGCGTCGAGCATCTGCTCGCCCATCTGTCGCTGCTCGATCGTCTTGGTGATCTCGAGCAACCGGTCGGACAGCGTCGTCTTCCCATGATCGATATGCGCGATAATGCAGAAATTGCGCACGCGGCTCGCAGTCACTTTCCCCGCATCGTGCCCTTCCGCGACGCTTATATCAGACTTCAATGTAGGCCAGCCCGTCCCGGACAATTGCGCCAATCCCGATCACGCCGTTGAGCGCGCCCACGGGGAGTGTACCGCGCGCCCGAATCGCGAGCGCGCGCGTGGCCGGGGGGCCCCGCGCCGAAGGCGTGGGGGGCGCGCAGGGCTAGGCCCGGAGCGCCTTTTAGAAATAACAGGCCCGTGCGGCGAGCGACTGCACCGATTGGCTGACGACTTGCAGCAGGATGATGATCACCAGGAATGAGAGATCGAGGCCTCCGATGGGCGGGATGATGCGGCGAACCGGCATCAGCACGGGTTCGACGAGCATCGCCAAAAAGTCTGTCCACCGTCCGCGCAGGCTCGGCACCCACGAAACGACCGCGTATACGAGCATGATGACGATGTACACCGCGATGATCGTATGCAGTGCGTTGTAGAGCGAACAGGTCACTTCTCCACCCATCAATGCTGGAGCGACGCGAGCACGCTCGGCGGCACTCCATCCAAATACGGCGCCGGGTCGACCGGCGTTCCGTCACGCATCACCTGGTAGTGGAGGTGAGCCCCGGTCGCTTCGCCGGTGGCCCCGACCAGCGCGATCGGTTGGCCTTTGACCACGCGCTGCCCAGCCGCGACTTCCACCTTGGAGCAGTGCGCGTAGAGCGTGTGGTAGCCGTTCCCATGGTCGATCTCCACTTTGATGCCGAACCCTCCGTCGTCCCAGCCGGCCGCGACGACCGTTCCCGCGGCCGCCGCACGCACGGTCGATCCATAGTCGGCGTCGAGATCGACGCCGTTATGGAACTCCGGCCAAGGCGAGGACCTATACCCGAAGCCCGAGGCGATGGTTGCATCGCCGGCAGGGTTGATGGAGGGAATCGCGGCCAGCATCTCGGCGCGCGCCACTTGCGCGACGTGACGGAGATTGAGCACGCGGAACGCGACCCGCTGCAACTGAGATTCTTCGACGTGCGCCGCGGCCGACGCGTGCAGCAACGAGGTGACGCGGGCCTCGACGGCGGCCATCGTCGGAGCACCGGAAGCCGCGTTCGACTGCTGCTCCGGCCGGCGGGCGGGAGGGTGCTTGGGAGCGATGCCCATCGCGCGCCGGATCTCCTCGTTGCGCTTGCGGATCGCGTCGAGTTGCGCCCCGAGCTGCCGGGTCTGCTCGTCAATCGTCGCCAGTGCGGCCTGCTGTTCGGCCGCAACCGCGGCCAAGCGGGCCGCCTCTTCCTGGGCGGCATGCAACTGGTACCAGTGCGTACCGGCCGCGCCACCGACTGCGAGCAACGCGAACAAGACGACGCCGATGATGTGGCGCCGGGCGAACTCGATGCGGTAGACGCTATATCCCTTGGGAGGGATGATCTTGATGAGGTAGTTTCGCTTCAAGCGCCGTTACGTGCTCGTTCGATGGCTTCGAGTTCCTCTTTGGAGGCATCTTGAACCGTCGTGAACTTCGCGACCGATTTACCGTAGGTCCGGGTCTCTTCGCGCGACCAGATGCTGGACACGACGACGCCGTCGCCTTCGCGGTTCAACAGGGCCAGGGCATACGAGAGGTCGGACCCGGTATCGGCGAACGCGTTATACCGGTGGAAACCGACCCGATGGACGTCGAGCCTGGCAACGCGCTCGAGTTCCTCGATGCGAACATCCGTCCTGCTGCGAAACACATCGAGCTCTCCCAGACGTTTCTCGATCGTGTCCAGACGCGCCGTGGCCGGCGCGCCGGACCCGCCGAGGAGAACGTCATGCGCGTCGAGAGCGGCTCCCAGCCGGCCCAAGGCCGGTTTTACCGCAAATTGGTGGTAGGCAAGAAGAGCGACCAGCGCGCCGCCGAAAGCAGCGAAGGAAGCGGTGGCTAAAGGCTGCACGGATTTCTCTTTTTCATGAAACAAAAAGCCAGGACGAGGATCAGGAGGTCCGCGGCACACGCAAGGGCCCGCTTACCGTTGCTCCCTTCCGGGCCTGGCGGGGTTCACAGGTTTACGTTGCGCGGGGCCCAACCCTCGTCGAGGCAGCACCCATCATAGCACATCGCCGACGGTCAGCCCTGCTCCTTGCGATGCTCGCGGCACTCTGGACGTGGCCCCTTCCCGGGGCCGCCGGCGACGACCAGCCCGAACGGGTCTTTCCGCGCATCGACTGGACGCCCGATCCGGCTGCCATTTCGGCCAACTGCACGGCCGGCATCGCCCGGGCGCAGGAAAGCGCCGACCGGTTGGCCGGTTTGCCGCCGCGGCAACGCACGTTCGGCTCAACGGCCGGGGCGATGGAAACGCTCGTCGCCGATCTCGACGACGGGCTCGTCGCGCAGCGATCCCTCCAGTTCCTCTCGCCCGACCCCTCGGTGCGCCTCGCATCGCAACGCTGTAGCGACCGCACCGCGCGCTTCCTCACCGACTTGGAGTCGCGCCCCGACATCTACCGCACGCTCGCCGACCCCCGTTCCGCCCAGGGCATGCACGACGTCTTCGCGCGGCGCCTGCGGGGCGAGTGGCTGGCGAGGATGCGGCGCGGCGGCGCGACGTTGCCCGACGCCGACCGGGCCCGGCTCGTCGCCGACTTCAACGAGTTGCGCAATCTCGAGGGCGAGTTTCTCGAGAACTTGGACAACGACGGCACGACGTTACCGATCAGCGCTGCCGAAGCCGTGAGCCTGCCTTCCGACTTCGTCCAACCGCTGCGCCACCTGCCCGAAGGCGGCTACGCGGTCCCGGTCAACGAGGGCACGCTCTCGACGTTCTTGACCAACGAGGCCGACGCGGAAGCCCGCGCCCAGTTCACCCTCGCCTTCAACAACCGGGCCGCGGCCGCCAACGTGCCGCTGCTGCAAGCCGCGCTGGTCAAACGCGACGAAGCCGCCCACCTGCTCGGCTTCGCGAATTGGGCGGCGTACCAGACGGCCGACCGGATGGCGGCCAAGCCGGAGCGCGTGCGGCACTTCCTCGACGATCTCGACGAGCGGCTGCTGCCCAGGGCCAAGGCCGAAGTCGCGCGGCTCGTCAGCTTGAAGGTGCGCCTGACCGGGAATTCCGCCAACACCCTCGAGCCCGGCGACTATCAATATTACGCCGCGCAGTTGCGGCGCACCGAGTATAACCTCGACCAGCGCCAAGTCCGCGAGTACTTTCCCCTCGACCATGTCGCCGACGGGATCATGACGATCTACGGGCGGCTCTTCGGGATCGCGTTCGCGCGGGTGACCCCCGCTTCCGCGTGGGCGCCCGACGTCGGCAAGTACGTCGTCACCGAAGCCCACGGCGGGCGCACGATCGGCTACGTCTACCTCGACCTCTACGCGCGCCCCGGCAAGTACGGGCACGTCGCGAACATCGGCCTGCTGCCCACGCGCCGGCTTCCCGACGGCGCGGTGCGCGCGCCCGCAACCGTGGTCGTCGGCGGCTTCCCGGCGCCGCCGCCGGGGAAGCAAGTGCTGCTCTCGCACGCCGAAGTGGCCACCCTGTTTCACGAGATGGGGCACGCGATGGCGACGGTGCTCGCCGACACGCCTTACGAAACTACCAGCGGGCCGTTCGTGCGCGATTTCGTCGAAGCACCCTCGCAGATGCTCGAGAACTGGCCGTGGGACCCCGCGATCATCAAGGAGATCTCGTACAACGTCCACACCGGGGAGCCGATGAGCGACGCGATGATCGCCCGTTTGATCGCCTCGCGCAACTTCGGCGAGGCTTACAAGTGGACGCGCAACGTCGCGCTGGCGCTGGTCGATCTCGACTTTCACACGGCCGGGCCGCACGTCGATACGACGGCGGTGTACGAAGACGTCTTCGCGCATGACGCCCCGCTGCCGCTCCAACCGGGCACGCACCCGCAAGCGTCCTGGACGCACGAGATGGACGGCTACGATGCGTGCTATTACGCTTACGCGTGGGACAAAGTGCTCGCCCAGGACATGTTCGCCGTCTTCAGCGCCGCCGGACTCGAAAACCCGACCGCCGGTGCGCGCTACCGCGAAATCGTGTTCGCCCCTTCACGTGGCTACGATCCGCAGACCGAGGTCGACCGCTTCGTCGGGCGCCCGGCCGCCGCCAACGCCTTCTATCGCGACCTGGGCCTCGACCGCGAGGTCCGTGCCTCCGCGCACTGAGCGGGTAGCGAAAACAACCACGAGGCCCGGATCGATCCGGGCCCCGTGGTCGCCACGCACGAGCGGCTATTTATTCCCGGGCGGAACCACCTGAATGATGCCGGTCGTCAGCGTGACGCCGGCGTTGACGGTCGCCGATCTCCCGGCGGAGTCGGAGAACACCAGCAAGCACGCTCCGGCAGTCACCGGGGTGACGTTGAACGTCGCAGGATTGGCCGCCGAAGCCGGCGAGACCGTGACCGGCTGGCCCGGCGAAGCGCTCGGTGCCGGACTGCAAGTGCCCGACGGAATCGTCACGCTGAAGTTGCCGGTGTACCCGGCTTCGGTCACGGTGACGGGCGCGGGCGTTGCACTCAGCGACGTAAACGCGACCGTGGTCGGCGCGGCGACGGGGAACGCGGGCGTCGGCGTCGGTGCCGGCGCGGAGCTGGTGGGCGCCGGCGAGGGCGTCGGTGCCGAGGCGCTGATCGCGTAGATGCCGATCGTGTAGGTCACGTTCGCGGTGACCGTGGTCAGCGGGGTGATGACGAACGAGACGCTGTTGCCCGACATCACCGTCGCCGGAATTCCGTACGTCCAGCTCGTGCACGAGCCCGGGCACAGCGCGGCCCAATACGCGACGCCGCTCACGCCGGCGAAGCTGCTCGGGAGCCCCACCGTGATCGACGGACCGTTCGCGAAAGTCGCGGTCTGCGTCAGGAGCAACTGCACGAACTCGATGACGGTCGGGGGCGCGTCGAGCTGCGGCGAGCGCGTGCTCTGAACGGAGCGCGCGAAGCTCGAAATGACCGGCAAGCCGGCCGGCTGGACGTTGGTCAGCGTGCTGGTGACGTTGGTGCCGGCCGGAACGTTCGCGCCGCTCGCCGGGAAGCTGATCGAGGTCGGATAGGGCACGTTGGTCGGCACCGCGACGGCGTACGAGCCGCCCGCCGCTGCCGGGAAGGCGGCGGTGGTCGAAACCGGAGCGAATGCGGCTTGCGACGGCAGGGCGACCGGCGTCGCGGTGGGGACCGCGGTCGGCGCCGTGGTCGGCGCGGTCGTCGGAGGGGTCCCGCCCCCGCCGCCGGAGCTGCCGCCGCCACCGCCGCAGCCGACGGCGACTGCCGCAACGGCGAGCGCGAACGCGGCCGGGGCGAAGCGCAAAACGCTCCTTGGCGCGGTGAACCTCATTCGATCCTCCGATGAAGGACGCTTGATGACCTGACGCCTGATAGGCCGCCCGGCAAGGATGCGTCGCTCGTATAACGCAGTCGCTCCCCGGTTCGTTACGAACCGGTGCGCGGTTGCGCTCTCTCCGTTCCGAACCCGCTACAAGCGAACCTTTCGGCCTAACCAATCTCTTGCAGTTGTGCTCTGCATCGCTCGCGCTGCGTTGCACGCGGCAGCTCACGCGGCGTCGAACACTAGCGTAGATGGACGTTTGGCGCAACCTCCGGCGGCGCACCGCGCGGGTCATTCTCACGGTCGCGGGCATCGCGATCGGCATCGTCGCGCTCGTCGTCGTCGGCGGTCTCGCAGAGCGCTTGCAGACGATCGTCTCGCGCTCGGCGCTGCTCAACAACGGAGTCGTCTTTGCCTTTGCCGAGCAAGGCGAGCGCGATCGCGCTCGCGCGTCGCAGCGCATCGCCCGCGCGCTGCGTGAAATCCACGGGCTGCCCGGCGTCGCGGCCGTCATCCCGGAGGTGATCCTGCCGTATCAGTTCGGTGCCGAAGCTCGTGCGCGATTCGGCCCTCCCGCATTCATTTTCGGGTTGCCCGACGCGGCCCGCCCGATGCTCGCGCGCGTGACCGGGATGGCGCTGGGAAGCGGCCTCGATGCGGCCCATCCGCGGCGCGCGCTGGTCGGCGCCGACTTCGCGGCCTCCGAACGGGTGAAGCCGGGCGACTTGCTCTCGCTCTACGGCAACTCGTACACCGTCGCCGGCACCCTCGCCAAATCGTTCACCGTCTTCGACGCCGCGGTCATCGTGCCGTTCGCCGATGCGCAGGCGCTGCTTTACCAGGCGATCCCGCCGGATTCCCCGGCCCTGCCCGCGGTCGCGCTCAGCGCGCTGATGCTCGTGGCGCGCCCCGCGGCCGACACGCACGTGCTCGCCGAGCGCGTCAACCTGATCGACGGGCTGCGCGCGCGCGATCCGGCGGAGAGTGCGAGCGCGTTGCAGTCGACGACCCGCATCTTCGACACGATCGTCTTCGGCGCGGCCTTCGTGGCCCTCGTCGTGGGCGCGATCTCGATCGTCAACACGATGACGATGACCGTCAGCGAGCGGACGCGCGAGATCGGCATCCGCAAAGCGATCGGCGCGACCGACGGCGACATCCTGCGCGAGTTCGTCGTCGAAGCGGCGATGCTCGGCGCGCTGGGCGGCTTTGCCGGCGTCGTCATAGGCGTCGGCCTCACCTGGATCATCGACGTGCGCAACGCCGCGGCCGGCAACCTCGAAGTCTTCGCGATCACGCCGCGCCTGGCCGCCGGCGCATTCGCGTTCGCGGTGCTCTTGAGCGTGCTGGCGGGCGCGATCCCGGCCGCGCGCGCGGCGCGCCTCGCGCCGACCGACGCGTTGCGGCAGCTGTCGTGACGCCGGCGCTCGTCGCGTTGCGCGACGTCGTCAAGATCTACGGCCGTGGCCGCCCGAACGAAGTGCGCGCGGTCGACGGCATCTCGTTCGATATCGCGCGCGGCTCGTTCTGCGCGATCGTCGGCGAGAGCGGCAGCGGCAAGACGACCTTGATGCACCTGCTCGGCGCGCTCGACGTGCCGAGCGCCGGTTCGATCACGATCGAAGAACGTGACATCGCCGCCTGCACGCGCGGCGAGCTCGCGCGCTTGCGCGCGCGTCGCATCGGGTTCATCTTCCAAGGCTTCAACTTGATCCCCACCCACGATGCGCTCGAGAACGTGCTGCTCGCCGCGCGCTACGCGCGGCAGCCGGAAGGCGCGGCGCGCGAGCGAGCGCGCGAACTGCTCGCGACGGTCGGCCTGGGAGACCGCATGAAGCATCGTCCCGGCGAACTCTCCGGCGGGCAGCAGCAGCGCGTCGCGATCGCGCGCGCTCTGATCAACGACCCGGCACTCTTGTTAGCCGACGAACCGACCGGCGAACTCGACAGCGCGAACGCGGCCGCGATCCTCGACCTGCTCGAGAACGTGCGCGCCGAACGCGGCGTGACCCTCGTCGTCGTCACCCACTCGCCGGCGGTGTGGAAACGCGCGCAACGCGTCGTGCATCTGGTCGACGGGCGAATCGGAGCGATCGATGATCGCTGAACGCGCGCGACGCGTCGCCGCGGCCTGCGCGCTCGCCGCCGCGCTGCTGGCCGGGCGCGGCCCGGCCGCGAGCGCGGTGCAAACGGCCGGCAAGCCGGTGCACGTCGTCGTGCTCGGCGACAGCCTCGCGATGGGGACCGGCGCGAGCGATCCACGCCGCGCGTTCGCGTTCTTGCTCTATCTGCGCGCGCTCGCCGCGCATCCGGGCTCCGAGGTGACGAACTTCGCGATCGGCGGCACGACCGCGGCCGATGTCGCGCGCCTGGAAGTACCCCGGTTGCGCCACGTCCCGGCCGACGTCGTGCTGCTGTGCGTCGGCGGAAACGACGTCGTCGAACGCACGGCGGCCGCGAATTTCAAACGCAGCGCGAACGCGTTGATCGCAGGGATCGCGGCGGCCGGCGGCGGCGCGCCGCTGGTCGTCGTCGGCATGCCCGACGTCGCGATCAGTCCGCTGTTCGCCGACCGCCGCGCGCAGACCGAGGCGCTCGTGCGGCGCGACGGCGCGATCCTGCGAGCGGCCGCGGCGGCCGCCGGCGCGCGCTACGTCGACCTCGCCGGGCCGGGCGCGCAGGCGCGGCGCGATCCCGCGCGCTTTCTGGCCGGCGATGAATTCCATCCCTCCGACGCGGGGCATGCCGCGATCGCCGCGGCCGTGTGGCCCGCGTTCGAGGCCGCCCTTGCGAGGCGAGGGATGACCGCCTATGCGGCGGAAACGCGCGGCCACAGGAGCGAGCGATGGATGAAGTGACGGTCAAGGTCCGCGCCAACGGACCGTATTTGGTGAGCGGCCCGATTCGGCTCGTCGACGTCGACGGCAACGAGTTCGATTACGACCGCTCGCGCGGCAACGTCGCCCTCTGCCGTTGCGGGGGCTCGACGAACAAGCCGTTCTGCGACGGCACCCACAGTGCGCTCGGTTTCGAGGCCGCTTCCCGGGCGGTCGCCGCGGACGACGCGGAGCATCCCGATCGGTAGTGCAGCCGCGGCGGTCGCGACGAGCATGTCGCCGTACTTGGCGGCCATCGCCGCGATCGTCACGCCGGCGATCCTGATCTTGGCATGCGGGAATCTCGTCACCTCGACGCTCTCGCGCTTGGCGCGCGTCGTCGACCGCTCGCGCGTGCTGATGACGCGGCTCGAGGAGAGCTTCGAAGCGCACGACGATCGCGCGCTGAAGACGTACGCCGCGTGGTTACGCCGCGACCGCGCGCGGGTCGAGCTCGCGGAGCGCGCCCTGCGCTTCTTCTATACCGCGATCGCGTTCTTCGTCACCGCGTGCCTCGCGATCGCCGCCGACCGGATCTTCCGCGACAACGCGGCGTTGTTCGCGCTCGGGCTCACCGTCGTGGGCGCCACCTCGCTGCTCGGCGGCACGGCCTGTCTCGTGCTGGAGACGAACTACGCGATCGGCTCGCTCCGCGAAGAGATCGACTTCACCTTGCAGCACCCCGAGGAACGCCAGGCTCTCGGGCCGGAAAGTTCGCACACGAAGCGTCTGCTCGACCGCCTGACCGGAGGGTTGCGCCACCACCCTCCGGCCGAAGCCGAGTAACTTACGGTCCGGCGGTCAGGCCCTCGGGCGACGTCAGGATGCTGCGCCCCCACGCGAAGGCAGGGCCGGCGCGATTGTAGTCCTGGATGCCGTTGGTTCCGCCGCTGACCATCACGGTGTTCGTGACCGGTGAGATCGCCAAGCCGCGCGGATACAGGCCGTTGACGAGCGGGATGGTGCTTGGCGGCGCGGGCGTCGCGGTCGCCTGGCCGGCACTCGCGATCAGGCTCAACGTCGGCGCGCTTTGATTCTGATTGACGAGCCAAAGATTGCCGTTGCTCTTCTGGAATTCGAGCGGACCCGGATTCGCGCCGACCGGGATCACGGCGGTCACCGAGTTGGTCGCCGTCTTGACGATCGAGACGGTGCCCGCCCCGGTGTTCGAAACCGCCAGCGTCGAGCCGTCGCCGCTGATGTTCAAGAAGTTGGGTGCGGCGCCGACCGGGATCGGGCTCGCGACCGCCGTGCCGGTCGACACGGAGATCACGGCGACGTCGTTGGCGGTCGTCTCGGCGACGTAGAGCTTCGTGGAATCGCTCGACTCGGCGATGCCCGAGGCGCCGTTGGGGTCGGGGATCGGCGTGCCCGACACGACCGGCACCGTCCCGGTGGTCACGATCCGTTCGATGCCCACCGAGTCGGTGACCCACAGGATCGACCCGTCGGGGCTCAGCGTCGCGCGCACCGGTGAGCCGGAGAGCGCGAGCTTCGTCGCGGCGGTCTGCGTCGAACTCGTGTTGTTGATGCCCGCGATGTAATACACCGCGTTGTCGCCCGGGGCGAGGATGTAGCCGTTGGTCTTGGTGGAGTCCAAGTACAGCTTCTTCACGAGCGCCGTGCTCGACGGCACGCCGATCAGGCCGCTGATCTGGCGCGTGCAGATATCGACGATCGCCACGTTGCCCAGCGACGGTTGCGCGGCGTACACGTAGTGCGGCCCGATCGTGCCGGCCGGCGACGGGGTCGAGATCGGCGTCACGCTCAAGAACGCGACCGAACCGTTCCCCGTGTCGGGCGCCCGGTAGTTGGCATAGACTTCGCCGACGTTGTTGCCGCCCTGGCCGTTGTACGTGATCGAGACCGGCGGCGGGGAGGGCGAGGGGACCTGGAAGGTCAGCGGCGCGAGCCCGCTGTACGCGCCGCTCGCATCGACTTCGGCGAGCGACACCGGCGCCCACAAGGTGCCGTCGATCGCGTATCCGGCATCGTCGAGCCATTGCTGATTGAACGCGAGGGTGTGGGGCGCGCCGTCGGCCGGGGGGCAGGCCCCGTAGCCGCCGGCGCTCGAGAGCGCGAAGCTGCGCGCCACGCCGTAGAGCGTCGTCGTGAACGCGTTGCTGCTGCCGGCGACGATCGGCACGGGGCTCGACAAATTTTCCGAGAGGACGAGCCCGGGCGCACCGGTCTTGTTCGAGTCGAGCTCGGCCACGGCGATCGTGTCGTTCCCGGGTTGGGCGTAGAACGGCAAGGTGCAGGCGGTGCCGGTCGGCGCGTTCGTGCACAGCGCGTTGGCGCTGGTCGCGCTCCAGAGGAAACCTTGGCCGTTGACGTTCGCGGCGTTCGCCACCTGGACGGCCAGGTACGTCCCGCCCGGCGAGATGTACTGCACGCTCCGGCCGGCCGCTTGGGTGGCCGTCAGCGGCGTGCCCGACGGACGCGGGATCACGATGCTGATCGAGGCCGCGACCGCGCCCGGCGGGGGCGTCCCGCCGGCCGGTTTCGACGCCGCGACGCCGTCGCTCGAGGCGGCCGGGACGCTCGGAACGCCGCTGCTTCCCCCGCCGCCGCACCCCGCGAAAGTCGCGGCGCACGCGAATGCGGCCAGTCCGTACCAACGCACGTTCATCGTTCAGAAGCCTCCGAGTTGGCCGCGCGAAAGGCTGCGGCGGAGCGATTGCGCGGTCACGCTGGTCGCCGTCACGGTTACCGTGGCGGTCACCGCGCGGGCGTTCTTGTCGGTCACCGTGATCGAGCAGGTCCCGGGCGTGACGCCGGTGACCAGGAAGTTGTGCGAGAAGCCCGTCAGGGCGCTCGTCGTGCAGAGCGACGGGTTGAGCGACTTGACGGTGAACGGCGAGCTGTCGCCGGTCTCGGCGATCCCCAGCTCTTGCGCCGAGTTGGCCCCGACCCCGACGCCGATCGTTTGCGGGTAAAGCGTCCAGCCGGCGGCGAGGATCAGATGACCGATGCTGTTCTCGGCGACGTTGTAGCCGCTGCCGCCGATGCTGCCGTACGGGGCCGCTTCGGTGTACCAGATCGATCCGTCCGAGGCGACCGCGACGCCGCTGGGCGCGTCGGTCGGGTTGCCGGGATTCGTCGTGACGGGCCACACCCACACCGCCCCTGCGGTCGTCACCTTGCCGATCGCGCCGGCGATTCCGTAATCGCTGAAGTAGAGCGTCCCGGCGGGCCCCGCGACGATGTTGTACGGTTGATCGTTCAACGTCGGCAGCGGAATGTTCGCGTAGGTTCCGCTCGTCGACAGGCGCAGGAGCTCGCCGCCGGCGACCCCCGGCACCCCGGCGCCGTAGGCGGTCACGTAGAGGTTGCCGTCGGAGCCCGGCGCCATGAAGACCGGCGTGTAGCCGCCCGTGCCGGTCGCGGAGGGCTGCGGCACCGGATAATCGGTCATCGTGGCCGGTCCGGGGGTGTAGCTCGTCACCTTCCCGACCGCGTTCACGCCGCTTTCGACGACCCAGATGTTGCCGTCGGCGCCGGCGGCGATGCCCTGGAAGCCACGCGGCGCATTCGAGAACGACGGGTTGCCGAAGTAGAGATACTGGATCGAGCCGGCGCCGAACGTGGCCGCCGGATTGATCACCGAGAGCGTGCTTCCGTACGCTTCGCTCACGTAGAGGGTACTTGCGAGCTGCGCGATCATACGAGGCTGCTGCGGCGTACTCGAAGGGATCGGCACCGGCACTTCGGTGAGGCTTCCGGTCGCCGGCACGACGCGGGCGATCGCGCCCTGTGCGAGATTCCCCTCTTCGGCGATCCACAGCGCGCCGTCGGACGTGAAGTACAAGCCGACCGGCGAGTTGTAGCCGAGGCCGAGTTCCTTGACCGCGCCGGTCGCGGGGTTGAGCTGCGCGATCTTCGGCACGGTCCCGCCGATCTGGCCCGCCGTGAGCGAGACGGTGGGCCCGAACTCTCCGAAGTAGATGTTGCCGTCGGGACCCTGCACGATTTGGAACGGATTGGCGGTCCCGGTCGGGATCGGATATTTGACGACGTTCGTCGTCGGCGTCAGCGTCGTCGTCGCGGCGGCGGCGCCGGAGGCGGCGTTGATCGTAACCGCGCTCGTCGTAGCGCCGTCGAACGTGACCGACGCCGTGCCGGATTGGGTCACGCTCGCGGGCACGAAGCTGACGTGGGCGCCGCTCAGCGCGACCGGCGTGCCGTACGTGCCGATGATCGTGTTGCCGTCGGCGTCGAACGCTTGCACGTTGAGGGTCGTCGTGCCGCTGACGCCGGTGGGAAGGTAGGCGTTGGTCAGCGAGAGCGACAGTTTCGCCGGAATGCCGCCGAGCGTCAACGGGAACGTGTTGGCCGTGTTGGCGACGACCGTCCCCGTGACCGTCCCGGTCGCGAGCACGTTCCCGGCGCCGCCGGGTTGGTCGTAGGTCTTGATCGTGAACACGACGAGCCCGGCCGGCGCCAGCACCGCGAGCGTGCAGGTGAGGCCGCCGGTCGTCGCCTTGCAATTCGGCGACGTCGCCGACACGTTCATGATGGAGGGCGGCGCCGGAGTGCCGCCCGACGGCGTCATCACCACCGACACCGACTGCGTGCTCGTCGCGACGAACTGCGGCCGGCGCTGCGTCGCGCTGGTCGCCGCCGCGGGAATCGTCAGGACGAATTGCGACTGCACGAGCGGGCCTTGCGTCGCCGCGCCCTGCACCGGCGCGGCGCTCGGCGCGGCCGTGACCGGCTGCGGCGTCGCCGGCAGGCCCGGAGCGGACGAGCCGCCCGCGCCGCCCCCGCCGCATGCGCTCAGCAGCGTTCCGGCAACGATCAAGGCTAGAGACGGATAACGGAAATTCACGGTCGGCACCTCAGTTGATCGGAACGGTCGTCGTCGTGACGCCGACCGCGATGGTCGCGCTGCGTCCGGTGGTGTCGGAAACGGTGATCGTGGCCGTGCCAGCGGCCACCGCTGTGATCGTCAGCGTTTTGCCGCTGACCGTCACGGTCGCGACGCTCGTGCTCGACGATGCGGCGGAATACGCGCCGGCGTAGGCCGTCGCATCCGAGATCGTGACGGTCGCGGTCGCGCCGGCCCCCAGGAGCGAGACGCTGGACGGCGTCACGGCGAACGGCGCGAGCGTTGGGGTCGGCGACGGCGACGGAGACGGAGTGGGTTTAGGTGGGCGTCGCGGTCGGGTTGGGCGTCGGGAACGGGGTCGTCGTCACCGCCGGATTGGGGGTCGGCACCGACGGCGCGACCGACGGAGCGGGCGTCGGCGGCGGCGCCGCCGAGGTCACCGCGTAGAGCGCGATCAGTTCGGGGATGAACGCCACGAACGAGAACGGTCCCGCGCTCGCGCCGGGAGCGAGCAGGATGCATGGCGGCGCGACCGCGCTTGCGCCCGCGATCGCACATGGGCTCGACACCGACACCGCCCCGGGTCCTTCGAAGCCGAGCTGCCAGCCCAACCCCGGGCGCAGCGGATCGAATAATGCGAGATAATAGGCGGTATTCGGGAGCACGGTGTTGCCCGGCACCCCGAACGCAAACGACGGCGGCTGCGGCAGCGTCAGCGTACTGTTGAACGACAGCGTGTCGTAGACGAGGACGCTGATACCGGCCGCCAGCTCCGACCGGCTCGCACTCTGCGCCGCACGAAAGGCACTCTGCAGCAGCGGCACGGCGACGCCGCCGGCGGTCTGCGGCGACGTGTTCGCCACCGCCTGGGCGACGACGGTGCCGGCCGGAACCGACGCCGGCAGCGGGATCGTCGCCGCGCCGGAGTAGCCGCCCGCGGTCGGCAGGGTCGCCGGCAGCGGCGGCGGGGTGCCGCCCGGAGGCGCGGTCTGCACGACGACCGCCTGCGCGGCCGAGGCCGCAAACGGCGTCTGCTGCGGAATCGGGGGAGCGGTGGCGGTGGCCCCCGGCGCGGCCGTCGCGACGGCGGGCGGTATCGACACGCCGGAATTCGACCCGCACCCCGCGACGATCGCGGCGACGACCGCGCCCAGCACACCGAACTGCGCGATGCCCCGACCCCAAAGCCGCATGCGTCTTCCTCCACAGGGATCCCGAACGCGCGAAGATCGCCGCGGAGCAAAACCCCGCGCGAGCGCCGGTCGGGCACCGGCCGCCCGCGCCCATCATCGCGCGACCACGCCGGCCCGGCCAGTAGGGGAATCCCTACTCCGTGAAGCTGCGCACCTCGGCCGCCAGATCCGCGTCCGGCATCCGCGCGCCGCGCGCGAGCTGGTGAGCAAATGCCGGGGGCCCGAGCAGCGCCTCGATCTGCGTCGCGCGCGTTTGGGCGGCGGCAATCTGCGCCTCATCGGCACGGCGCACGAATCCGTAGAGCCGAGCGGCCAAGGCCGCATCGCGATCGGGCAACCCGCGCACCAGCAGGAGCGCGGCGCGCACCGCGAACGTCATGTGTCCGGCGCCGATGGCGTCGACGAAGGCTTCAGCCGCGGCCCGGCACGCTGCGCCGTTGCCGGCCCGTGCCTCTTCGCGAAACGCCAGGGTGAGCTGCGCGCGCATCAGCCGCGTCTGCGCGCCCAACGCCTTCAGCATCGCCACCGCTTCGTGCGCGTAATGGGCCGCGACGTCGCGGCTTTCGATCCGTCCGTAGGCTTCCGCGAGATTGGCGAGCGTGATCCCCTCGAGGAGCCGGTTGTCGAGCGCCTTAGCGATCTCGAGGACCTGGGCGAGGAGATCGATCGACTCATGCGGATCGTCGGCGACGATGGCGAGCGCCGTCAACGCGGTCGCGACGGCGCGCCGAATCCCCAAGCTGCGCGTCATCGCGAGGGCGCGCTCCAACAGCGGGCGGGCCAGCGCGGCGTCGCCCATCGCGGCGTGCGAACAGCCGGCGGCCAGCACCGCCAGCGCTGCGTCGCGTTCGTCGGTCGCGTCGTCGCAGAGTGCGATGCAGCGTTCGGCGGCGGCGAGCGCTTCCGGCGCCGCATGCGCGACGTCGAGGTAGCGCGCTCGCGCGAGCCATAGCCGCACGGCGTCGGTCCGGCGACCCGCGCTCTCGTGCTCGAGCGCGGTGACGAGGTAACGTTCGAGCTCGGGCTCGCGGCCGAGCTCGTTCCACACTCGCGCCGCGATCGCGGTCAGCGCCACGCCGCACGCCGGATCGCCGTCGCGCGAGAAGCACCACTCGATCGCGCTCGCGATGTTCGGAGTCTCCTCGCGCAACGGCGCGAGCCACGCTTCGATCGGAGTTGAGAACCAGCTCTCGTACGCGTCTTCGAGCAGCGAACTGTAGGCGGCGGCGAACGCGGCGAATCTTGCGCGTTCCTCGTTCTCTACGCGCAGCAGCGCGAGCGCGACGTCGCGGACGACGAGCAGCATGCGGTAGTGCCCCGAGGGCAGCCGTTCGACGAGCGACAAGCGATGAAGTACGGCGAGCGCAGCGTCGACGGGGGAGCCCAGCACGTCCGCGGCCCGGTCGGCCGAAAACGGCGCGCTGAACACCGCGAGCGCCCGGAACACCGCGCGCGTGCGCTCGTCTAGCAGGGCGTAGCCCGACTCGATCAGGGCGTCGATCGAGCGGTGCCGCCGCGCGAGTCCGGCGTCCTCGCTGCGCAAGACGCCGGGCTGCACCGCGACCGCGACCTCGAGTTCGGCCAGCGGCATGTCGTGCAGGCGCGCGGCGGCGAGTTCCACCGCCAACGGGATGCAATCGACGCGCTTGCAAATCGCCGCGACGCGCCGGGGATCGCCGGCGGGAGCTCCGCCCGCCGCCGCCCGTTCGGCGAAGAACGCGATCGCGTCGGGAGGGCTCATCGGCCCCAACCGCACGACGCATTCCGCGAGCACCCCGATGCGTTGGCGCGACGTCGCCAACACCTTCACCTCCGGAGCGTGCTCGAGGATGTCGCGCAGCACGCTGCCCAACTCGGGCACGAGCTGCTCGCAATTGTCGAGCACGAGCAACGCGCGCCGCGGCGCGAGATACGCGAGCAGCGTCGACCGCGGGTCGCCCCGCAACTCGGGAATCGCGAGCGTGCCGACGATCGTGGGGACGACCGCGCGCAGATCGCGCACCGGCGAAAGATCGACGAACCATACCCCGCCGGGAAACGCGGCCGCATGGCGACGCGCGAACTCGATCGCGGTACGCGTCTTCCCGCTGCCGCCCGCGCCGCTGAGCGTGACCAGACGGTATTCCGGCACGCGCGTCGCGAGCTCGGCCAACTCGGCGCGGCGCCCCACGAACGGGGCGAACGGGGCCGGCAGGCGCACCTGCGCTCCCGCCCGCACCGGGCCCTCGAGCAGCGCGACCAATTCGACGCGCCGGGTGATCCCCAGTTTGCGATACGCTGCGGACAGATGCTTCTCGACGGTTTTTTCGCTCACGTGCAGGGCGGCCGCGATCTGCGCGTTCGAAGCGCCGCGCGCCGCTTGGCGTGCGACCTCGTCTTCCCGGTCGGACAGAGCGCCGCCGCCGAGCGGGCTGGGCGGGGCAGGTTCGACGCGCCTCGCGTCCGCCGTCGCGCCCATCAGCGCGAAGGCATGCCGCGCCCCCGGAAGATCCCCCGCGAGCTCTTGGGCGACGGCTGCATAGTACGCCCACCCGCAGCGCGCGTATGCCGTCTGCGCGGTCGTCGCCCACTCGCGCGCGCGCGCGGTCAGCCCGCGCGAGCGCGCGATCAACGCCTGGACGTGCGCCCGGGTCGCGCGCACCGCGTCGCCTCGCTCGCGCGCGGCAAGCTCGTCGAGCACGGACAGCAGCCGTTCGTCGAGCGCCGGGTCGGCGCACTGCGCCGCCGCCACGATGACGCCGTGCAGGGCGTCCAGGCCCTGGCTGCCCTCCAGCGCCCGGTCGATCACTTCGCGCGCGGCCTGGACGTGCGCGTCGCCGTGCAACCCGGTCGCGTAGGGGCCGGCCAGCAAAGCCATCGCGCAGTCATCACCGTCGGCCTCCGCACGGCGGAACGCGGCTGCGGGATCGACCTGCGCGCGCAGCGCGCCGGCGCCGGCGATCTGCCGCAGGTAGAGCACGACCGCGGTCAAGCGTGGGTCGTCCGGGTCGTAGCCGCCGGTCAGCGCCGCGGCGACGGCGCGCTGCGCGCCCACGACGTCGCCACGGCGCAACAGCTCGAACGTCCGCGGTCGCGAAATCGGACCCGAGAGCGAAGACCATGCGCGGTTGGTTCGCCGAAGCCGGCTGCGAGCCGCTCGGCGGTCAAAACGGAGCTTGCCAGACCACTTCGAACCGTTCGAGCACGATCTCGGTCGCGCCGGTGAAGACCTCGGAGAACGTGCGCGCGCACCGGGCGAACGTCGCCGCGCGCTCGGCACGCCAATCCTCGAGGCTCCGGTCGCCGATCGCCTCGAGCCACGCATCGCTCGCGTCGACGTCGCGGAAAGCTTTGACCGCCACGCTCGTCACCCGGCAGATACACCGCAGGACGCCCGCCCCGTCGACGACGACGAACGCTTCGCCGGCCCGCGCCTCCCCGCGCTCGCACGCGAGCGACGAGCGGGCGCGCATCACGCCCGCACGGATCAGCTCGCACGCTCGCGACTGCGCCTGCGGAACATCAGAAAACGTCGCGACCGAGACGCCCGCGCAGGGGACGAATCGCTCGTTTACCTTCACGCGTCCAGTGTCGGCCATCGAACCGCCCCAAGCCAGTAGGGAAACCCCTACCGGATGCCCGGCTAGGTTTTGCGCCCGCTTGGGCGTACCACGTCGTGCATGAGTCTCGCTCAAGAGCCGGCCGTCCCGATCGCGAGCGCGGTCCCCTCGCTTGCCGCCGACAGCGATCCGGAGGAGACCAGAGAGTGGCTCGACGCGCTGGTCGCGGCCGTCGCCGCCGGCGGCCCCGAGCGCGGGCGCTACCTGCTCGAACAACTCGACCGGCAGGCGCAGCGGCTCGGCGTCGTCACCCGCAGCGCGCCCTTCTCAGCCTACCAGAACACGATTCCGCTCGAACGCCAGGGGCAGTATCCCGGCGACGTGCGCATCGAGGAGACCCTGACCTCGATCGCCCGCTGGAATGCGCTCGTGATGGTCGTGCGCGCGAACAAAGCGTACGGTGAGCTGGGCGGCCACATCGCGAGCTACGCGTCGGCGGCCGAGATCTTCGAAGTCGGCTTCAATCATTTCTTCCGCGGCGACCGCGACGGGCGCGGCGACCTCGTCTACTTTCAACCCCATTCGGCGCCCGGCGTCTATGCGCGCGCGTTTCTCGAAGGCCGCTTGACCGAGGAACAGCTCGAGAACTTCCGCCGCGAGACGGGCGGAAACGGGCTGAGCTCCTATCCGCATCCGTGGCTGATGCCCGACTTCTGGCAATTCCCCACCGGCTCGATGGGCATCGGGCCGATCAGCGCGATCTATCAGGCGCGCTTCATGCGCTATCTCCAGCACCGGGGCTTCGCCGACACGGCCGGGCGGCACGTGTGGGGCGTGTTCGGCGACGGCGAGATGGACGAGCCCGAGTCGATCGGCGCGCTGACCCTGGCCGCGCGCGAGAAACTCGACAACTTGACCTTCGTCGTCAATTGCAACCTGCAACGCCTCGACGGGCCGGTGCGCGGGAACGGCCAGATCATCCAAGAGCTCGAGTCGCTGTTCGCCGGCGCCGGCTGGAACGTGATCAAGGTGCTGTGGGGCTCGGAGTGGGATCTGCTGTTCGCGCGCGACACGAAGGATGCACTGCTGCGCCGCTTCGCGGTGACGGTCGACGGAGCGTACCAAACCCTCGGCGCCAACGACGGCGCGTACAACCGCCGGCACTTTTTCGAACTCGACAGCGAACTGCGCGAGCTCGTCGACAACATGACGCCCGACGAGATCGACGGTTTGCGCCGCGGCGGCCACGACGTGCGCAAGCTGTTCGCGGCCTTCGAGGCCGCTCGCGCGCATCGCGGCGCGCCGACGGTCGTTCTCGCGAAGACCAAGAAGGGCTACGGCGTCAGCATCGCCGAGTCGCGCATGACCGCGCACCAGCAGAAAAAGCTCGATCTCGACGCGCTCCGCGCGATCCGCGACCGGCTCGCGCTGCCGCTGAGCGACGACGACGTCGCCGCAATGCGCTTCTACCGTCCTCCCGAGGACAGCCGCGAACTGCGGTATCTGCGCGAGCGGCGCGAGGCGTTGGGCGGCAGCGTGCCGGCACGGCGCCGCAGCGCCCCGGCGCTCGCGCTCCCGCCGCGCGAGCACTACGCGCGCTTTGCGCTCGAAGCCGCCGGCAAGGAGATGTCGACGACGATGGCCGCGGTGCGGCTACTCGGCGGATTGCTGCGCGACAAAACGATCGGGCCGCGGGTCGTGCCGATCGTCGCCGACGAGGCGCGCACCTTCGGCATGGACAGCTTGTTTCGCCAGGTCGGAATCTATTCGCCGGTCGGCCAGCTCTACAAACCCGAAGACGCCTCCTCGATGCTCTACTATCGCGAAAGCCAAGACGGTCAACTGCTCGAGGAGGGGATCACCGAGGCCGGTGCGCTCTCGTCGTGGACCGCGGCCGCAACCGCGTATAGCGTGCACGGCATTCCGATGCTGCCGTTCTACATCTACTACTCGATGTTCGGATTTCAGCGGGTGGGCGACCTGATCTGGGCGGCCGCCGACCAGCGGGCGCGCGGGTTCCTCGTCGGCGCGACGGCGGGCCGCACGACGCTCGGGGGCGAGGGGCTGCAGCACCAAGACGGAACGAGCCACGTCATCGCGGCGACCGTGCCGAATTGCCGCGCGTACGATCCGGCGTTCGCCTACGAACTCGCCGTCATCTTCGATCACGGCGCGCGCCGCATGCTCGAAGCGGGCGACGATGCCTTCTACTACCTGACCGTGATGAACGAGAACTACGCGCAACCGTCGATGCCCGATGGGGTCGAAGGCGACATCATCCGCGGGATGTACCGCTATGCCACGTACGACGCCGGCCCGCCCGACCGCCCGCGCGTGCGGCTGCTCGGCTCGGGCGCGATCCTGCGCGAAGTGATCGCCGCGGCCGAACTGCTGGCCAACGAGTGGGACGTTGCCAGCGAAGTCTGGAGCGTGACCAGCTACTCCGAACTCGCCCGCGAAGCGCAGCACGTCGAGCGGCGCAACCGGCTGCATCCGGTCGCAGTGCCGGAACGCAGCCACGTCGAGACGTCGCTGGCGGGCGGGGCGCCGGTCGTGGCGGCGAGCGACTACGTGCGTGCCAACTGCACGTCGATCGCGCCCTTCGTGCGCGCGCGGTTCGTCGTCCTGGGCACCGACGGCTTCGGCCGTAGCGACACGCGCGCGGCGCTGCGCGCGTACTTCGAAGTCGATCGCGCGCACGTCGCCGTCGCGGCGTTGTCGGCGCTGGCGGACGACCGCGCAATCGCCGCGCAGACGGTCGCCGACGCGCTCGCGCGCTACGGCATCCGCACCGGCGCCGGCGATCCCTGGGGAGGTTGACCACCGTGTCCAGCAAGCCGTTCCGCATCGTTTCCGCCACCGGGATGTTGGGCTCGGGCTTTCAACCTGAGTCGATCGACAAGGCTATCGCGCTGGGCGCGCAAGTGATCGGGTGCGATGCGGGCAGCACCGACGGCGGCCCGTACCCGCTCGCCTCCGGCACCCCGCAGTTCTCGCGCGCGGCCGTGAAGCGCGACACCGAAGCGTTCTTGACGCGCGCCGTCGCAGCCCGGCTGCCGGTGATCATCGGTTCCTCGGGCACCGGCGGCGGCGACGAGAATCTGGCCTTTCAAGTCGACATCGTGCGCGAGATCGCGCGCGAGCACAATTTACACTTCACGATGGCGGCGATCCACTCGGAACAGAACAAGGCGACCCTGCGCGAGCTCGTGCGTGAGGGCCGCACGCGCCCGCTCCCGCCGAGCGCGCCGCTGACCGAGGCGATGATCGACGAGTCGGTGCACACGGTCGCGATGATGGGTGCCGAACCGATTCAAGAGGCGTTCAAGCAGGGCGCGCAGGTGATCGTCTGCGGGCGCGCGAGCGACACGTCGATCTTTGCCTCGATGCCGCTGCTCGAGGGGTACGCCCCCGAGTACTGTTGGCACGCGGCGAAGATCCTCGAATGCGGCGCCGCCGCGGTGACGCAGCGCAAGGCGCCCGACAGCATGATGGGCGTCATCAACGCCGACTCGTTCGACATCTTTCCGCTGCGCGACGATTACCGCTGTTCGCCGCAGAGCATCGCCTCGCACACGCTCTACGAGAACGCCGACCCGTTCAACTTGGTCGAGCCCTCGGGCACGCTGCACACGCGCGACTGCGTCTACGAAGCGCTCGACGACCGTTCGGTGCGCGTCCGCGGCTCGACGTTCCAAAAGGCGGCCGAATACACGAACAAACTCGAAGGCACGCGGCTGGCGGGCTACTCGACGATCGTTCCCGGCGCGATCCGCGACCCGCTGATCCTGCGGCAACTCGACAGCTGGCTCGCGGGGCTCGACGAAACGATCAAGATCCGCATGGAGCAATCGCTCGGGCCGAGCGTTCCTTACACTGTGATCACGCGGGTGTACGGCCGCGACGGCGTCATGGGTTCGCTCGAACCGACGCCGGTGATCGACGGCCACGAAGTGATGATCCTCTGGGACTGCATCAGCGACACGCAGGAACACGCCCATTCCGTCGGCGCGAGCCTGATGCACCTGGCGGTGCACTACCCGATCCCCGAGTGGCACGGGTTGATTTCCGGGGTCGCGTTTCCGTTCGCGCCGCCCGAGATCAATCGCGGGCCGGTCTACGAATTCCATCTCAACCACGTCGTCGTCCCCGATTCGCCGGTCAGTCTCTTTCCGATCGAGCTCGAGAAGGTGTAGCGGTGCCGACGACGATCAAGGACGTGGCCGCCCTCGTGCGCTCGAAGAACGCGGGCGCATTCTGGCTGACGTTCGACATCATGATGAAAGACGACGCGACGTACGAGCTCGTCAAGCGCAGCAACGCGATCACGAAGGAGCTGATCGCGCGCCTGTACCGCGTGCCCGTCGAGACGATCGTCGTCGTCGAGCACGATTCGGCGCGTGCCATCAAGGTCAGTTTCCCGCGCCCGCGCACCTCGGGCAGCCCGCACGATTCCGACGTCTTCGGCGGCCAGCAGTATGCGCCGCTGCTCGATCTCGTCGTCGCCGAATAGCCGGCGGCCGTTGCGTTGACGACGCGACTTGCGCCCGGCGACCGGCGCCTCGTGCCGCTGCTCGGCGCCTTGACCGCGCTCGGGGCCTTGGGCATCGATTCGAGTTTACCGACGTTGCCGGCGACCGCGCTCGCGCTCCATGCGCCCGAGAACCTGATCGGCGCGAGCATCACGACGTTCGTGCTCGGGCTCGCGCTCGGGCAACTGGCATGGGGACCGCTCGCCGACCGCTACGGGCGGCGCGCGCCGATGATTGCGGGACTCGCGATCTACGCGGCCGCCGGGATCGTTTGCGCGTTGGCCGGCAACGCGCCGCTCCTGCTGGCGGCGCGAGCCGTGCAAGGCATCGGCGCGTGCTCCGGCTTCGTGGTGACGCGCGCGATCGTGCGCGACAGCTTTCCGGCGTCGCGCGGCAGCGCCGTGCTCTCGACGCTGCAGGCGATCGTCGCGGTCGCGCCGCTGCTCGCGCCGTTCGCCGGCGCGCTGCTGTTCGACATTTCGTCGTGGCGCGCGGTCTACTGGTTTCTCGCCGTCGCCAGCATCGCGCTCGGCGCACTCGTGATCGTGCTGCTGCCCGAGACCCTCGATCCGGCGCTGCGCCAAGGGCTGGCGGCGGCGACGATCGCGCGCAACTACGCGCGTTTCATGCGCCGCCGCGACAGCATGGGCTACACGTTCGTCACCGCCTTTGGGTTCGGCGGAATGATGGCCTACATCTCGGGATCGCCGTTCGTCGTCGTCGACGTCTTCCACGTGCGCGCCGACGTGTATCCGCTGTATTTCGGGATGACGGCGCTGGCCCTGATGGCCGGCAACGCCCTCAACGCGCGCGCCGCCAAGACGCAGTCGCTCGACGCGCGCTTGCGCTTCGGCGTGATCGGACTTGCGGTCACCGCCACCCTGATGGCGGCGGTCGCGCTGCTGGGCTCGGGGGGGACGCTCGGCTTCATCGTGCCGATGATGGGCTACACGTTCTTCCTCGGCTTTGCGGTCGCCAACGGGATCGTCGAGGCGATGCGCCCGGTGCCCGAGATCGCGGGCACGGCCTCGGCGCTCGTCGGCTGCCTGCAGATGTCGGGCGGGGTGCTGGCGAGTGCGGTGGGCAGCGCGCTCTACGATCACAGCTCGCACGCGGTCGCCAACGTCGTCTTCGCCTGCGGCCTCGGGTGCACGCTCGCGTACGCGGTCGCCGTGATCGGCGTGCAGCCGCGCGCTTCGGCCGTGCCGTGAGCGCGCGGCGCGAACGCATGCACATCCTGTTCTTGGGCGGCACGAGCTTCGTCGGCCGCCACGTCGCGGAGGCGGCGATCGAAGCGGGACACGCCCTCACCTTCTTCAACCGCGGGGTGACGGATCCGGAGCTGTTCGCGGAACAGCGCCACCTGCGCGGCGATCGGGCCGGCGACGTGAGCGCGCTGGCGGCGGTCGACGCCGACGCCGTCATCGACACGAGCGGCTACACGCCCGACGCGGTGCTCGCAAGTGCGCGCGCGGTCGCCGGCCGCGTTCGCTCGTACGTGTTCATGAGCAGCGTCGATGCGTACGACTTGAGCGCTCCTTGCATCGACGAATCTTCGGCGACCAAGACCCTTCCCGAAGGGGCCTCGACCGCGCAATTCACACCCGAGTTCTACGGCGCTCACAAAGCGCTGTGCGAACGAACGCTGGTCGACATTCTCGGAGCGGAGCGCGTCATCGCGGTCAGGGCCGGCTTGATGGCCGGTCCCTACGACAAGACCGATCGCTTCACGTATTGGCCGGTGCGGGTCGCGCGCGGCGGAGAGATGCTCGTACCGGTCGGGCCCGATATGCCGGTGCAGATCATCGACGTCCGCGACGTCGCGCGCTGGATCGTCGACGGCTTGGAACGCGGCCTGCACGGCACGTTCAACGCGGTCGGAACGCCCGGCGCGCTGACCTTCGGCGACGTCTTGGGGACGTCGGAGACGGTGTCCGGCAGCGTGCCGGTGCTGCGTTGGGCATCGCCGGAGTTCCTGGCGGCCCACGGCGTCGGCGAATGGGTCGAGATGCCGCTCTGGCTTGCCGATGCTCCGGAGCTGCGCGGGTTACGCAACGTGCAGAACGAGCGCGCCGTTCGCGCCGGGCTGCGCTTGCGGCCGCTCGCCGACACGATCGCCGACATCTTGGCCGAATACCGTGCTCGTCCACCCGAGCGCACCCTGCGCGCCGGCCTCGCTCCGGATCGCGAAGCCGCGTTGCTCCGCGCATGGCACGATGAGATTCAGCCCGACCGGTCCGGCTGAAACGCCAGCACCTCCTCGATGCCGCGCAGGATGCCTGGCCCGGCGACATCGAGCGCCGCGCCGAAGCCCAGTACGAGGCGCGCATGCGACGGTTCCAATACGAGCGGGCGGAAGTCGGGCAACGTTCGCAACGTTTGCACGACCTCACCGTGGCGCGCCTCCAGAGCGGCCCACAGCGCCACGTCCTCGTCGGCGTCGCGACCGGTGCGCACGGCGCACTCGAGCGTGACGCGCGGCTGCGCATACGTGTCGACGCCGGCGGAGGCGACGCCGAGTACGAGCACGCTCGCGCGGCGTTGCTCGAGGAGATGGCGGGTGTGCGCGGCGAGTCCGCTGACCGCGATCGCCAACCCGCCCGGAACGAGCGCGAACGGCGCATACGTCGCCAGCGGATGGCCGAGCGCATCGGCGGTCCCGAGCGTCAGCCACGGCGTGTCGTTGAGGATCGCGCCTACGTCGTTCACCGCGGCGCCCCGGCACCGGCGGGCGGATGGGCATCGTGCAGGGTCGCGCGCAGTTCTCGGGCGGTCATCGGCGATGCCTTGCGCCCCCGCGGGGACCTTCTCCCGCCGTCCCCAAGCAGCCGGCCCTTCTCCAGCCCAGGATGTGCATCGCAGAACGAACGTTTTTCCTTGTGTCGCGCGTTCTTGGGAATTGCTTGCGTGGGATGCGACTTCCGTCGACCGTGTTGCTTTGGTCGTTGAATTCAATGCCGCAGATCGGCGAAAGTATACATTATGAACCGCCACACTTTCGCCGCGACACTTCGCTCGCTGTTCGCCGTCGTCTCGCCGCGCCATCAACGCCTCAGTTCTGTCCCGGTCCACGACGACATCCGGATGTGCGACGACTTGGAACGCACCTACATCGCGGCCGAAATGCGCCGCCAGCGCGGACTTTTCTAAGCCAGGTTGCGCTCGTCGCGCACGCGGCGCGACTTCAGATCGGTCCGCGACAGCTTGCCCGGCACGCACACTTCCACCGCCGGGCGCACGCCTAACTTCGCGCGCAGGGCCGCAGCGATGCGCTCGGCCAAACCGTCCGGCGGGTCCGCCGACTCGACGCGCACGCACAGTTCGTCCATGTGCACGGGGCGCGTGACGACGATCTCGAACTCGTGCGCGACTTCGGGGAACGTCCGCACGATCTCTTCGATCGCGCTCGGGTAGACGTTCTCGCCGCGGATCGTGATCATGTCGTCGATGCGCCCGATGATGCCGCGCGGGAAGCGCGGATAGGTGCGCCCGCACGGGCACGGCTCGTCGGTCCACTCGGCCAAATCGCCGGAGACGAGCCGGATCATCGGCTGGCAGCGGCGTTCGAGGTGCGTGTAGACGGGCGTGCCGGCGCCGCCTGAGGGAACCGGGCCCCACGTCTGCGGATCGAGCACCTCCGCGTACACGACGTCTTGCCACAAGTGCATGCCGCTGCGATGCGTGCACTCGGCGAGGTTCATCCACGGCGTCATCTCGCCCATGCTGCCGCTGTCGATGCAGGCGCACGCGAAAGTCTCTTCGATGAGGCGCTTCATCGACGGGATGCCGGCACCGGGTTCGCCGGAGAAGAACATGATCCGCAGCCCGAGCGAGGCCGGATCGATCCCTTGCGCGCGCGCCGCCTCGGCGAGCCGCAACGCGTACGAGGGCGTTCCGTAGAAGGCGGTCGGGCGCATCTGCACGATCCAACTCACGGCCTGCGCCGTCTGTCCCGGCACGCCCGCGCCGAAGGGGAACGCGGTCGCGCCGAGCCGCTCGGTGCCCAGGAGCGCTCCCCACGAACCGACGTAGAGCGAGAGGATCGAGCCGATGAACACGGTGTCGGACGGGCGCAGGCCCATGCCCCACATGATGCGCGCGTGCGCTTCGGCGATCCGGGCGACGTCGTCGCGACTCCATGCGAACGCGGTCGGCCGCCCGCTGGTGCCCGAGGTGCCGTGGATGCGCGCCACTTCGTCGCGTTCGACGCACAGGTACGAGCCGTACGGTTCGTGCGCGATCTGATCGGCGCGCAGGTCGGCTTTGGTGATCGTCGGGACGCGCGCGAAATCGTCGAGGGTGCGCACGTCGCCGGGCTCGAGCCCAGCGGCCTCCCAGCGCTTGCGATAGAATGGCGCGCGCTCCCACGCCCACTGCATCGTCGCCTGGATCTTGGCCAGGATCAGCGCGTCGCGTTCTTGGGCCGGCATCGTTTCGCGCGCGCGGTCCCAATACGGCTCGTCCGCCGGCGGCCGGTACGACGCGTCGTAGACCGGCGGCCACGCCACCGCGGCGAGATTCATGGAGCGGTCGTGTACGATTGGGCGCGCGAGCGTTGGCGGCCGTGCTCGCGCACGATCCGCTCGATCCCGTCGATCAGGTCCTGGGTCGTCGCGTCGGCGTCGAAGATGCCGCGCACGCCGAGTTCGGTCAGCTTCGGAATGTCGTCGGCTTGGATCACGCCGCCGCCGACGACGACGATGTCGGTCGCACCGCGCTCCTCGAGCTGCTTCATGATCTTGGGGAACACGGTCATGTGCGCCCCCGAGAGGATGCTGACCCCGATGACGTCGACGTCCTCTTGGATCGCCGCGTTGACGATCATCTCGGGCGTCTGGTGCAGTCCCGTGTAGACGACTTCCATCCCCGCGTCGCGCAACGCGCGCGCGACGATCTTCGCTCCCCGGTCGTGGCCGTCGAGGCCGGCTTTGGCAACGAGCACTTTGATCGCCATGATTCCTCGCTTAGAGACGCGAGCGCGCGAGCGCCAGCAGGGTGTCAGCCGCTTCGCGGCGGGTCAGGTCGCGCGCGCTCAAGCGCGCGAAGATCGCTTTGGCCTCGGGCGAGTCGACGACGGTCGTCGCCACGCGCAATGCGTCGTCACGAATCGTGCGCAGCACTTCGAAGCGCACGGCCCGCGCAGCCCCGCCGTCTTCCTCGCTACGAGCCTCCTCGAGCGCCGCGAGCAGCTCGTCGAGCCCGATGTTTTCGGTCGCGACCGTCTTGAGCACGGGCACGTGGCGGCCGCCGTCCTGCAGCATGTGGCGCAGGTCGATCGCGGTGCGGTTGGCGCCGGGACGGTCGGCCATGTTGACGACGAAGATGTCGGCGATCTCCGTGACGCCGGCTTTGATCGTCTGCACCCCGTCGCCCAGCGCCGGCACGGTCACGACGACGATCACGTCGGCGACCGAGACGATCTCGAGCTCGACCTGCCCGACGCCGACCGTTTCCACGATGATCACGTCGAAGCCGGCGCGTTCCGCGAGCCGGATCGCATGATGCGCGCTCGGTGCGAGCCCGCCGCCGGCCTCACGCGACGCCATGCTGCGAATGTACACCCCGAAGTCGCCCGAGTGCCGTTGCATGCGTACCCGATCGCCCAAGACCGCGCCCTTCGTGAACGGCGACGACGGGTCGATCGCGACGACGGCGACCGTTTCGCCGCGCGCGCGGTACTGTTCGATCAGCCGGTCGACGACGGTCGACTTCCCCGCGCCCGGTGGGCCGGTGACGCCGATGACATAGGCGCGCTTCGTGCGCGCTGCGGCGGCCGCGCCGTCGAGCCGCTCGGCGGCCTGTGCGACGGTCGCGTAACCGTTCTCGACGGCCGAGATCGCGCGCGCGAGATCGCGGTGGACCGCCGGTGCGATCGCCTTGGTTTCGACCACTTAGAAAACCGGCGTCTCGGTGTAGGTGCCGAACACCGGGCGCAACGCGTTGACGATCTCGCCCTCGGTCGCGCGCACGCGCACCGCTTCGATCGTCGCCGGCATCAGGTTCTCGTCGGTCTTGGCCACCCGCACGAGCTCGGTCAGCGCGTCGTCGACCGCGGCCTGATCGCGCCGGGCCTTGGTGGCGGCCAGCCGGTCGAGCTGGCGCTGTGCCGCGGCCTCGTCGACGTGGTGCAGTTCGACCTTGGGATTGCCGGTGTCGTCGCGGTACTTCGTCACGCCGACGATCTCGCGCTCGTGCCGTTCTTTGCGCAGGTGCAGGTCGTAGGCGGCATCGGCGATTTCCATTTGGAAGTAGTTGTCCTCGATGCAGGCGACGACGCCCCCACGCTTGTCGATCTCTTCGAAGTACGCGAAGGCGCCCTTCTCGATGTCGTTGGTCAGGCGTTCGATCGCGTACGAACCGCCGAGGGCGTCGATCGTCGAGCCGGCGCCCGTCTCTTCGGCGATGATCTGCTGCGTGCGCAAGGCGATCTTCATCGCCGGCTCGCTCGGGATCGAGAGCGCCTCGTCGTACCCGTTCGTGTGCAACGATTGCGCGCCGCCGAGCACGGCCGCGAGCGCCTCGATCGCGGTGCGCGCGATGTTGTTCAACGGCTCGCGCGCGGTGCACGATGCACCGGCCGTCTGGCAGTGGAACCGCAGCCGCATCGACTCGGCCTTCTTCGCGCCGAAACGCTCCTTCATCACCCGCGCCCAGATGCGCCGGGCCGCCCGGAACTTCGCGACCTCTTCCAAGAAATCGATCTGCGAGACGAAATAGAACGACAGGCGCGGCGCGAATTCGTCGACGTCGATGCCGGTCTTGAGCACTTCCTCGACGTACGCGATGCCCGCCGCGAGGGTGAACGCGACCTCTTGGATCGCGGTGCTGCCCGCTTCGCGGATGTGATAGCCGCTGACGTTGACGGGATTGTAGCGCGAAAGGTGCTTTGCGCCGTAGACGATCGTGTCGCGGACGATGCGCATCGACGGGCGCGGCGGATAGATCCACTCTTTCTGGGCGATGTATTCCTTGATGATGTCGTTCTGCGTCGTGCCGGAGAGCTTGGCGCGGTCGAAGCCGCGCTCGTCGGCGAGCACCAGGTACATCGCGAGCAAAATGAAGGCGGTCGGGTTGATCGTCATCGACACGGAGATCTTCTCGAGGTCGATGTCGCGGAACAAGTCGAGCATGTCGTCGACCGAATCGATCGCGACGCCCTCGCGGCCCACTTCGCCGTCGCTACGCGGATCGTCGCTGTCGTAGCCCATCAGCGTCGGCATGTCGAAATCGGTCGAGATGCCGGTCTGGCCCTGCGCGATCAGATAGCGAAAGCGCCCGTTGGTGTCGTCGGCCGTCCCGAACCCGGCGATCTGCCGCATCGTCCACGGCTGCGCGCGATACATCGTGGGATACGGACCGCGCGCGTACGGGTACTGGCCGGGAAAACCGAGATCGCGCAGATAGTCGACGTCGTGGACGTCTTCGGGCGTGTAGAGCCGGCGCAGCGCCTCGCCGCCGAGCGTGCGGAACACCTCGCGCCGTTCGGGGCGCTTTTGCATGAACGGAAAGAGCGTCAATTGCTCCCAGTCGGTGAGCGCTTCGGCGACCGGGGTCGTTTCCAGGCGTGCGGTCATGGTGCGTTCTCCTCGAGTCCGCGCAGGATGGAGTTGCGGCTGTCGGTGATGTGGCGCTCGACGAGCGTCGCCGCCTCGTCTTCGTCGCCGGACGCGACGCGCGAGCGCGATGCCGAGGTGTTCCCGCCACACCGACCCGCGGTACGGATCGTGCAAGAAGTAATAGTGCATCGCGCGCATGATCTGCGACCAGCAGCCGTCGAGCATGTGGGCGACGTGCGCGTTGGCGCTCGCCTTTGCCAGACTGGAGTGATATTGCCGGTCGAGCTCGATCAGGCGCGCGAGATCGCCCCGCGCGAGCGCCCGGCCGGCTTCGTCGCTCAGCCCTTCCACCATGCTCACGAGGTCGGCGCGGCGACGGGCCGCCGTCCGAGCGGCGATCGTCTCCAGCCCCGCGCGGACCGCGTACAAGTCGGCGACGTCCTTCCCGTCGAGCGGACGGCAAATCGCGCCGCGGTTGGGCTCGATGATGACCAGCCCCTCGCCGTGCAGCGTGCGCAGCGCCTCGCGCAGGGGGATCCGGCTCACGCCGAGGCGCTCGGCAAGCTCGACTTGCAGGAGCCGCTCGCCGGGGGCGATTGCACCGGTGACGATCGCCTCGCGGAGGTCGGCGAGCACCGACTCGTGGCGGGTGAGGACAGGCTGCCGAATCATAATGTATACATTTATCGGCAGGGCCGCTGGGTCCCTCTGCTGCTCACTGCGGCAGCACTCAGGCGAGCGCCCCGCGTAGCTGCGGACAGCCCCTGGGAACACCCCGCACCATGATCGACTCTCTTTTTCTCCGTCACCCCGCGCGATGCTTTGCGAGCATAGCGCTTGCCCTCGTATTGGTTGCGGCGCCGTTCGCGGCCCGCGCTCAAAACACCGACCCTGCGGCGCATGCTTCGAAACTCGATATGATGTTCGCCACCAAAGCGCTGCAAAGCGGCGCCGCCGAAGTGGCCGCGGCAAAGCTCGCCGAGCGTAACGGAACCGGACGCCTCGGCGGCTTCCCGAACCGCATGATTCAAGACCATTCCGCCGCCGACACCGAACTCGGCGCGCTGCTCGACGAGGAAGACCTCATGCAACGCGCGCAGGTCGAGGCGATTCCGATCGATGCGGCCGACCGGCAGCAACTGGCGCAGCTACAGAACCTGCACGGCAGGGCTTTCGATAGCGCGTACGTTTCCGGCCAAGTCGCCGATCACAAACTGGCCGTTGCGTTGTTCCAGCACGAAATTGCCGACGGCAGCAACGCCGGGCTGAAGAATTTTGCCGTCAAGACGTTGCCGATCCTCGAACATCACCTGAAGATGGCGGAGCAGCTCCAGAGCGGGATGCAAACCTCGAAAATGTAGTCGCCGGGATGGACCCAGAGGCCGCTTGGCGGATACCACGGCCTCATGGACTCCGTCGTCCCGGTCGTCGCCGTTGCGACCGTCATGGTGTTGCTGGTCGCGCTCGCGAACCGGAGCCGCATCGCCTACCCGATCGTGCTGGTGCTCGCGGGGCTGGCCCTCGGCTTCGTTCCGGGCGTGCCGGCGTTCGCGCTCGACCCGCATCTCGTGCTCGTGATCTTCCTTCCGCCGCTCTTGTACTGGGCGTCGATCACCGCGCCGACCGGCGAGTTCCGGCGCGCGCTCACGTGGATCGCTCCGCTCGCCGTCGGCTTGGTGATCCTGACGATGGTCGTCGTGGCGGCGGTCGCGCACCTCGCGATCCCCGGCATGGGGTGGACGACGGCGCTCGTGCTCGGAGCGATCGTGGCCTCGACCGACGACGTCGCGTTCGGCGAGATCGCGCGCGACCTGCGCATGCCGCGCCGCACCGCCGCGATCGTCGAAGGCGAAGCGCTGATCAACGACGCGACCTCGCTCGTCCTGTATGCCGCTGCCGTCGGCGCGGTGGTCGAGGGCAGCTTCCAGTTCGGCAGGGCGGCCGGGCTGCTCGTCGTTTCGGCGCTGGGCGCGATCGCGATCGGCTTCGCGGTCGGGTGGCTGCTGCTGCAAGTATGGCGCCGTACCGACGACCCGATGACGCAGAATCTCGTCAGCCTGCTCGCGCCGTACCTGTCGTATCTGCCGGCGCAGTGGCTCGGCATCTCAGCCGTGCTGTCGGTCGTCACGACCGGCCTGTACGTGAGCCGCTACACGCCGCTGATGCTGACGCCGCTCGCGCGTCAACGCTCGAACGGCATCCGGTCGGTGATGATGTTCGCGCTCAACGGCTGCATCTTCGTGTTGGTCGGGATGCAGTTCCGGCCGATCCTCGGCCAGCTCTCGCGCTTTTCCCTTGCGGCGCTGATCGGGTACGGGATCCTGATCTCGCTGGCCGTCATCCTCACGCGCGTCGTTTGGGTGCTCGTCCAGACGCTGAGCCCCTCGCGTTCGCCGGTGCCCTTGCGCGACCGGGCCTCGCACGCCGCGATCGTGTCGTGGTCGGGGATGCGGGGCGGCGTCTCGCTCGCGGCGGCGCTCGCGATTCCGCTCGCGACCAAACACGGGCCGTTTCCCGACCGCGAGCTGATCACGTTTCTGACCTTCTGCGTGCTGCTCGCGACGCTCGTCGGGCAAGGGCTCACGCTTCCGTTGCTCGTGCGCTGGCTGCACGTCGAAGGCGACCGCATCGACGTCGAGGAGCAGCAGCTCGCGATCGCGGAAACGTCGCGGGCGGCGCTCGACAAGCTGCACGAACTGGCAGGCGCGCGAGCGCTGCCGGCGCAGCTCGTCAACATGCTGGAAAACCGTTATCTGCAGCGCTGGCAGGCGTATGCCGCCCGGGCGGGCGCCGACGGTCCCAGTCCCGAGCACTTGCGCGTGTGCCGCGTCGTCGAGAGCCAGATTCTCCAAGCCGAACGAGACTGCCTGATGGAATTGCGGCTGCACGGAAAGATCGACAACACGACGATGCGCCGCATCGAGACGATCTTCGACGATGAGTCGATCGATCTGGACTTGCTCAACCCGCCCACCCCTTGACGAACGGAGAACGACGATGAGTGCGAATGCAGCGAACGCCGGTCACCCCGGCACCGGCGCGAGCCGGCGCCTCGACGGAAAAGTCGCGGTCGTCACCGGCGGCGGCTCGGGGTTCGGCGCCGAAATCTGCCGCCGCTTGGTTCGCGAAGGCGCCCGCGTCACCGTGCTCGACATCGATGAGGACGGCGCGCGCCGGATCGCCGGCGAAATCTCCGCCATTAACGAGGGCGGGGCGACGTTCCGGCGTTGCGACGTCACCGACCGGGCCGACGTCGCAGCGGCGATCGCGGAAACGCTCACTGCGTGCGGGAGGATCGACGTCTACGTCAACAACGCGGGGATCACGCACACCAACGCGCCGATGCTCGACGTCGACGAAGCCTGGTTCGACCGCATCTTCGCAGTCAACGTCAAGGCGATCTATCTCTCGGCGCTCGAACTCGTGCCCGTGTTTCGCCGCCAAGGCGGCGGGACGATCGTCAACATCGCCTCGACGGCCGGCGTGCGCCCGCGTCCCGGGCTCGTGATCTACAACGCATCCAAGGGCGCGGCGATCGCGCTGACCAAGTCGCTGGCGATCGAATTCGCTCCCGACAAGATCCGCGTCAACGCGATCAACCCGGTGGCCGGCGAAACGCCGCTGTTGCGCCACTTCATGGGCACCGACACGCCGGAGATGCGCGAAAAATTCCGCAGCTCCGTCCCGCTCGGACGGCTGTCGACGCCTCGGGACGTCGCCAACGCGGTGGTGTTCCTCGCCTCCGACGAAGCGGCGTTCCTCACCGGCGTCGCCCTCGAAGTCGACGGCGGCCGCTGCATCTAGGGATACTCTGATGAGAGCGGCACAAGACGAGTATTCATTGCTCAAACGGCGGATTTTCCCATGATCCGTCCCCTGTTTTCCACTCGCCGAGCGGGCGAGTTGTGCATTTCGCCACTTCGAGAGACACCATGCCCTGAGCAAGCGTCGACGGTGCAAGTACAGATTGGCCAAGGTGAAGTTCACCACGAGCCGGTGCGCATTCTCCATGTCACCCCAAACCGCGACCTTGCTCGATCTGGCCGGATAGCTCCGTGACAAGCGAAGGCTCGGCGAACGCGGTATTCCTGCGGCAAGTCATAGACGGCGATCTTCCGCACTTCTTCGACCACCAGCGCGACGCGCGCGCCATTTACATGGCAGCGTTCACCGCGAAAGATCCGTATGACGAAGGCGCCTTCATCGCGCACTGGCAGCGGATCCGTGGCGACGCCTCGGTCTTGAACCGAACGATCGTCCACCGCGGGGAGGTCGTCGGTCACATTGCGAGCTTCGAGGATGAAGGACGTCGAGAGATCACCTATTGGATCGCGCCCGCCAAGTGGGGTTGCGGGTACGCGAGCGAGGCGCTTCGCCAATTTCTCGTTATCGAAACAATTCGGCCCCTCTACGCGCGGGTCGCAAGCGACAACTTGGCCTCGTTCCGCGTCCTCGAGAAACATGGCTTTGCGCCAATTGCGGAGTTGCGGTCATTTGCCAATGCGCGGAACGCCGTCATCGCGGAGACGATTCTGGAGCTCGGTAGAATTCGGGCGGCATCTTGAACCCGCCGGTCATATTGTAATTGGCCTCGAGTGTCTTGATCCAACGGGCCTCTTCCGCGACGTACGCTTCCGGGCCGCATCGCCGCAGCACGGCGAACCGAAAGGGAGCAACGCCCTTGCCGAGACGATCCAGATCCCACAACATGCGCGCGTTCAGCTGACGCGTTCGCTTGCGTAACCACTCGTAGTGATCGCGCATGCGCGCACCCATCCCTTTGGCGCGCGCGACGTAACGGCAATCCGACAGGACGTTGTAGACGGCGTAGACGCCACACTCGTTCCAGATGCTTTTGAACTCCGGCGGCGTGTAAGCGCCTTCTATCTCAAAGGGAATCTCCGGATCGACCATCGCGCGGTCGCCTAACGCTGCGGGGTTCGCGTCCAGTAGGTGCCGTTGCTCCAGTCGATCTGCGTGCCGTCGGCGCGTAAGGTACCGGTGACCGGCGTCCCGAGCCAAGTCGCGGTGAACGTGCGGCGACCGGTGAAGTTGCCCTGCGCCGTGATCCCGACCTCGTTGCGGAAGGACAGCGAGCCGTACTGCTGCGAGGCCGAGCAGACCCGGCTCGCGTAGCCGTTGCCATACCACGTGCCGCTGACCGTTGCGGACGATCCGCCGCCGCCACCGCAGTGCTTCCAGAAGTTGCCGTTGCTCCAAGTGATGCGCCGGCCGTCGGGACTGAGCGTGCCCGTGACCGCCCACTGCGGAGCGACGATGCCGTTGCTTGCTCCCGACGCGTGGCCCGACGAGGTGAGACCCATCTCGTTCGTGATCGTTACGCCTCCACCGGTTTGCACGATCGACGTCTGACGGCTGGGCACGCCCTGCGCGCACCACGTCCCGAAGAACCGCGGATCGAGGGCCCCCAAGGGCTGCGCTGAGGCGCTCGACGGGACGATGAAGTGGCACAAAGTCAAGCCGCAAACCAAGGCCATCGCCACGCTCATTCGCTTCAACATGACCGCCGTCTTCGCGATTGCCGCCCGAATTTACTCGGGGCTCACTTTAACGATTCGCACGAAGGCGCTCGAGAGAAGCGAAGGCCGTTTCCTGTGATCCGCCGCGCAGTTCTACCGCGCCGCGAGCGGCTGCGGCACCGTCCCGCGACCGCTGATGCCGTACTCCAGCAACGCGTTGAAGCGGGCCGGGTCGACCCGGTCGGGATGCGTGAAGTCCATCCCCGCGGTCATCGCTGCCCACCACGCTCCGCCGTGCGCTTGGGTGACGGCGGCGCTTTTGGGGACGCCCGGGTTCGAGCAGGCCGGGGCGAGATCGGGCGCGACCGGCGGCGCGCACAACGAACCGGGCACGATCACCGTGTACGGCCGGATCGTCGCCACGGTCGTGAAGGCGGTGCTCATCGGGACGGCGTTGGCGTCGTACATGCTCAGAGGCTGGATTCCGAGCAGATCTTCGACCGTGCGCAGCGCGTTGACCGTCGTATAGGTCGTGTGGTCGACGTAGCGCGTCTTCGTGTAAGGCGAGATGATATGCACGATCGAGCGGTGCGCCTCCACGTGATCCTGGCCGTTCTGAGGATCGTCCTCGAGCATGACGATCGCGGTCGAACTCCAGAATTTCGAATGGGAGACGCTCTCGACGAGCCGGCCGACGGCGTAGTCGTGATCGGCCATCTCGAGTTGCGGCGTCCGCAGGCCCTCGATCGCGGTTCCGAAGCTGCCGAAGTGATCGTGCGGGATCGTCATGACCGTGAGGTTCGGCAAGTTGCCGCTGCGCTCGAATTGCGCGAACTCGCGCTGCCACTCTTCGATGCGGTACACGTCGGGATACGTCATGTCGAAGGCGCGGTAGTAGCGGTCGGTCAAGGCTTGAATCGACGGCGTGCTGGGCGAGGCCTCGAGGACGCCCTTGGCTCCCGGATGGCGGGTGTGCGCCGGATCGGGATCGAGCGGAGTGTTGTAGTAGTTGAGATCGATCTGCCAGCCGTAGTTGCGCACCGTGAGGCCGGCGCGCAGCGCCGATTCCCACACGTACCCACCGAGCGCATCGGGCCGCAGGTCGCCGGCACCCTCGGTCGCCGACGGATCGGCGGGCCCGGGAAAGACGTTCGAGTCGGCGCTGCCTTCGCGCGCGATCGTCGTGATCCGGCAATCGAAGATGTCGAGCTTCGCGCAATGGTCGGCGGGCTGTCCGAGGTTGATGTTGGCCACGATTCCTTGCCAATCGTACGTCAAGCCCGCCCCGCGCGCGTTGCCGTATTGCACCGGCTGTGTCTTCTCGACGAAGTCGTCGGTATGGCCCTGCATCACCCAGTTCCACCCGACCCCGCTCGTCTCGCTGGAATCGTAGAAGTTGTCGAGGGTCACGTAGCCGGCCGCGAGCGCGTGGAGATTCGGCGCGACGTCGCGCGGAAAGAACGTCAGCCGCGGCTCGCCGTTCGAGCCGTTGTTCAGATCGCCGAGCACTTGATCGAACGTGCGGTTCTCGTTGACGATGTAGATCACGTGGGTGATGTGGCGGCGCAGCGCGGCCATCATCGAGTCGCCCTGCGGCGGCGCCGAAAAGCCGTTGTTCGTATCGACGAGGGCCGAGAGCCGGGCTAGGGCCGGCGCGTCGGGGAGCGGGATCGTCAGCAGGCCGGACTTCTCGATCTCCCACGTGTAGAGGTTCGCATTGGTCGGGTTGAGCGACTTGCCGTAATCGGTATTGAACGAATAGTACACCTGTCCGGGGTTGGGCCCGGCATTCGACTTCTCGTTGACGACGAAGAGCCGCGTTCCGTCGGCGGACAGTGAGACCGAGGTTGGCAACCAGCCCGTCGGAATGCGGCCCAACACCTTGCCCGACGGAACGTCGACGACCGCGACTGCATTCTCGCCGCCGAGTGTCACGTAGAGCGTCTTGCCGCCGGGCGCGACCGCGATCGCGGTGGGCATCGCGCCCTTGAACCGGTATCCGGGCCGCGCCAGGCTCATCGTGCGCGTCACCGTGTCGGTGGTAGTGTCGATCGCCGCGATGGAGTCGTCGCGTCCGCAGGCGACGTAGAGGGTCGCGCCATCGGCGCTCAAGGCCATCTTGCTCGGTCCGCTGGGAACCTTGATCTCCTTAGCTGTCGCCAAGCCGGGCGCGACGACCATCACGTCGTCGTCGCGATAACTCGACACGTACGCTTTGCGCAGCGCCCCGCTCGACGGATCGCTGCGCACGGCGACCCAGAACGGATACTCGCCCTTCGCGTCGGAGGCCGCGGTCGCGCCGGCCGGCGTGAACCGGATCTCGGCCGTCACCTTGCGGGTCGCTAGATCGACGAACGACGCGGACGCGTCGCCGAAGTTGGCGACGACCAACGTGCGCCCGTCGCGGCTGACGTCGAAGCCGGCTGCGACCGCGCCGGCAAGGAGCTTGAAGTACGGATTCTCCGAGGGGATCTTCGCGGTCAACACTTGACCGAGCGGCGTGAAGCGCAGCGATCCGCCGTCGTAGAGCGGCAGCGTCTGGGTGTCGTCGTCGTCGTGCCCGAGGGTGACGAACGGCGCGTCCGGTACGAACGTCGCGCCGTCGCGCTTGTAGACGAGTACACGGTCGTCGACGCCGCCGCTCACGAAGAAGTGCCGTCCGCTCGGGTCCCAGGCGAGCCCGTCGAAGGTGTCGGGAACGTAGAGTTGCTGCACCTTCACCGGGGTGCCGGTGCGCACGTCGAAGACGAAGACGAACTCGGCTTGATTCAGTTGCGTTCCCGGCGACCCGCTCTGCACGTTCCCGGCCGCATCGTACACTTTGCTCGAACCGTTGGGATTGGTGAACGGCGTGTCGGTCCCGGTCAGCGGGTTGAGGGCCGGAAAGAGCAGCGGAACGGGGCTCGCGGGCGTCTGCGGCACTTGCTGGTTGATCGCGACGTTGAAGCCGCTCGTGAGGACCAGCAGGGTCGTCCCGTCGGGACTGAGCGCGCTCGTCATCGCCGAGTCGGCGTCGGCGTTGCCGTCCGCACGCAGCCCGGTCGCCAGCCGCTGATACACCGCACCCGGCGCTGCGGTACCCGTCAGGTATTGTCCCGTAGGAATTCGCCCGGGCCCGGCGTCCGTTCCGCCGATACCGTCCACGGGCGCCCCGAGCGCCGCGCCGTTCCCGGCCAGCACCAACGCAACCACGGTCGCCATGCAAACAACGCGCTCGATCCTCAATGCCATCTCCCTGTTCCAGCTACCGTGCGACGATAGCAGAACAAGCTTAACCGAGGATAATGCCGCCGAGTGCGAACGTCTGTTCGACGGGACCGGGCCGCGAAGCGCCGCGAATGCCGCCCTCCATGCAGGTGGAGATCAACGGGTTCACGGCCTTCTATCAAGACGACGACTTCAGCGATCCGTGGCGTCCGCGCGAAACGGTGATGCTGCAGCACGGATACTGCCGCAACGGCAACTTCTACCGCGCGTGGGTGCCGCATCTGGCGCGCGAACGGCGCGTGGTGCGGATGGACATGCGCGGCATGGGCCGCAGCTCCGATCCCGGGCCGGACTACGCCTACAGCCTCGACGGCCTCGCCGCCGACGCGATCGCGTTCCTCGACGCCCTGGGCATCGAGCGCGTCCACTACGTCGGCGAGTCGCTCGGCGCGCTCACCGGCGTGGCGGCCGCCGCGACGTACCCGGAGCGCTTCGCGAGCTTGACCCTCGTCGGCGCGCCGCTGGCGATCCAGCCGCGCACCTCGACCGCGATGGCGACCGGCTACCCCACCTGGGTCGAGGCGATCGAGACGCTGGGGATGCACGGGCACTGGCTCGAAACGCGCAAGGCGCTCAACGAATTCAGCGACGATCCGCCCAAGAACGCCTATTTCGCCGGCGAGTTCGCGCGCACGCCCGTGCACGTCGCGACCGCGCTCGCCCGCGTCATCCCCGGCGCCAGCATCGCCGAGTACGCGCCCCGCGTGACGGCACCGGTGCTGTTGATCGCACCGGCGCAAAGCACGCACACCGACGCGGCGCAGCAGTCGGAACTCGAGCGCCTGATGCCGCACGCGCAACTGTGGGTGTACCCGGCCCCGTATCACGGGATCTACTATCTCAATCCCGACGACTTGGCCGAACGCACGCAAGCGTTTCTGCGCGAAGTGTCCGAGGCGGCGGCCGCGCGCGCGTGACCGTCGACCGTGCGTCCGCGACGAGCGGCACGCTGGCCGGCTTTACGCGCGAACTCGCCGAGCGCTACGGCAAGCGCGCGGCGTTCGTCATCCCCGGAGCGGAGGGCGACCGGTGCGTTTCGTACGCGGAGCTTGGCGAACTGGTCGCCCGCGCCGCCGACGGGCTCGCGGCCGCTCGGCTTGCAACGCGGTGAACGGCTCGTGGTGTGGCTTCCCAACGGCATCGAGTGGATCGTCTTGCACCTCGCGGCGGCCAGCCTCGGCGTTTGCACGATCGCGCTCAACACGCGCTTTCGTGCCGCGGAACTCGCCGGCGTGCTCACCGCGTGCGAGCCGGCCGCGATCGCGCTCACGGCGCAGTTCGTCGGCGTCGACTTCGCCGCGCTGCTTGCCGAACAGTTGCCCGCCATACCTTCGGTGCGCACCGTCGTCACGACGGGTGAGAGCGGCGGCCTGCCCTTCACCGCAACGCCGTACGACGCGTTGCTTGGCGCAGCGCCCGCCTCCGGCACTCCGGCGGCCCCGATCCACGACGGCGGCGACGATGCGATCGCGTTCACGACCTCGGGCACTTCGTCGGCACCCAAGCTCGCCGTGCACGACCAGCGCGGGGTCGTGCGGCACGCCTGGAGCGATGCGCGCGCGTTCGACTTCACGCCCGGCGACGCACTGCTCGGCTACCTGCCGTTCTGCGGCGTCTTCGGGTACTGCGCGCTGATGGGATGCCTGGCCGGCGGTGCCACGTGCGTCGTCGAGCCGGTGTTCGCCGTCGAGGAAGCGGTCGCACTGATGCGGCGTTTCGGCGTGACGCACGTGTTCGGCAGCGACGTCTTCCTCGATGCGCTGCTCGCGGTGCCCGGTATCGACGACGGCCGCCTCGAGCGCCTGCGTTACGGCGGGTTCGCCGACTTCTCGGGCCAGCTCACCCGCACGATGGCCGAGGCGGAGCGCAAACTCGGCGTGCGCTTCACGACGACGTACGGCTCCTCGGAGTGTTTCGCGCTGATGACGTGCTGGCCGCGGCATATGACCGTCGCCGAGCGCAGCCACCTCGGCGGAACGCTGGTCGACGACGGCATCGAGGTGCGCGTCGTCGACGTGGAGTCCGGCAAGACGCTAGGGCACAACGTACCGGGCGAGCTGCAATTCCGGGGATACAACGTCTTACGGCATTACCTCAACGCGCCCGAAAAGACTGCGGCGGCGTTCGACCCCGCGGGCTGGTTCCGCACCAACGACATGGGGTTCACCGTCGACGATCGTACGCTCGTGTACCTTGCGCGCCTCGGCGACTCGCTGCGCCTGGCCGGCTATCTCGTCGACCCGCGCGAGATCGAAGATTTCCTCATGCAGCACGAAGCGATCGCGGTCGCGCAAGTCGTCGGCGTGCCGGGCGACCGCGGTGACGTCCCGGTCGCGTTCGTCCTTCCGCACGCGCCCGGTTTGACGCCCGAGGAGGTGCTCGCGTACTGCCGCGGCCGGATCGCCGCGTACAAGGTTCCGCAACGCGCCGTGATCGTGGAGCGCTTCCCCACCACTCCGAGCGCGAACGGCGAGAAGATCCAAAAAGCGAAGCTGCGCGAAATGGCGTGCGCCTTGCGCTAGCCGAGTTTGCCCGCCACCGCTTCGAGCAGGGCCCACTCTTTGGCGCCGAACTCGTCGCGCCAGCGCTGGTAGAATCCCGACTCGATCAGTTTGGTTCGGAAGCTCCCGGGCGCCGCGACGTTGCGGATCATCCCTTGGCGCACGAGCTTGTCGGCCGAGGCGGCCGAGAACAGCTCGGTGTCGCGGCGCTGGAGATCGACGTACGCGTTGGCGTTGCGCACCACGATCGCCTGAATCTGCGGCCCGAGCGAATTCCAGAACGTCTGATTGGAGAGCAGCCAGAAGTTGCCCCACGCGAGATTGAGTTCGCTGACGTACTTCTGCACTTCGTAGAGCTTGCCCGACTCGATCGTCGAGTACGGGTTGTACTGGCCGTCGGCGACGTGGGTTTGCAGCGCGGTGTACACTTCGGAGAAATTCATCGGCACGACGGCGCTGCCGAGCGACTTGAACGTGTCGACGGCGAGCTTGGAGTTCGACGTGCGCATCTTGATGCCGGCGAAATCGGCGGCGGTCTGGATCGGACGCACGTTGTTCGTGATCTGATAGAAGCCGATCTCGAACGGCTTGGGAAACGGGTAGATCCCGGCCGCAGAAATTTGATCTCGCACGTAAGCGCCGAGCGGCCCGTCGGCGGCCGCGTAGGCATCGTGCGCGTCATGAAACGCGAACGGGACGCTTTCGATCCCGGCGGCGACGACGAGCGAGGTGAGGATCGAACCTGCGAGGGTCATGAACTCGAGCGCGCCCGAGCGGAGCTGCGAGAGCATCGCGGTGTCGCCGCCGAGCTGGTTGTTCGGGTACACCTTGATGTCGAGACGCCCGTTGGTTTCCCGCTTGACGGTTTCCCACATCTGCGTGAGCCGCACGTTGAGGGCGCTGTCGACCGGGAGATTGTGACCGACTTTCCCCTCGAACGTCGCCGCCCGCGCCGGCACGCCCACGACCGCGATCGAGGCAAAGGCGGAGGCGCCCATCGTAAACGCGGCACGCCGCGAGAGCTTGAAGGTCATCATCCTACGTCCGATCCGGCGCCCTGATTTCCCTGTGTAACGCCCGGGGTGCGGGCGGTGTTAGCGAGCCGATACGACCCCTTCGCCATTCGGAGATCAAAGGGCACATGACCGCCTTTCGCATGACCGGCCTGCACGCCGCTACGTTCTCGCATCTCTTCGGACTCGACGACGACCAGCTCGCGGCGCACGGCGCCAAACGCTACGTCGTCGACGACAAGCCGGGCTTCCCCGACCGCATCTCGCTGCGCGACCTCGATCCGGGCGAATGCGTCCTGCTGCTCAACTACGTCCATCACGACGCGCCGACGCCGTATCGCGCCAGTCACGCGATCTTCGTGGCGGAAAGCGCACCGGAGCGGTACGACGCGACCGACGCGGTGCCGGAAGCACTGCGGGCGCGGCTGCTGAGCCTACGCGCGTTCGACGCGGCCGGGATGATGCTCGACGCCGATGTCGCCGACGGGACCGCCGTCGAGCCGGTCATCGAACGGCTCTTCGCAAATCCCGCGGTCGCGTACATCCACGCGCACTTTGCCAAGCGCGGCTGCTACGCGGCCCGCATCGACCGCGCCTGATTCAGTCGCGGAACGTGACGAACCGCTCCAGCGGATCGCGCGTGGGTTGATAACGATTGACCTCGGCGCCGGGGTCGGCATACCCGAGCGCCATGCCGCAGACGACTTTTTCCGCGTCGGAGAATCCGAGTTCCGCCCGGCAGATCGGATGGAAGTCGCCGATCGCGGCTTGCGCGCACGTGTGCAAACCGAAGCCGCGTGCGGCCAGCATGATCGTCTGCAAATAGATCCCGTAGTCGATCCAGCTTCCGAGTTCCAACCGGGCGTCGATCGTGTAGATGATGCCGACGGGCGCCCCGAAGAACTCGTAGTTCTCGGCGCGGAACTCGGCCGAAGCGGCGCGGTCGCCGCGCGCGATGCCGACCACCTGGTACAGCCCCCACCCGCACGCGCGCCGGCGCGTCAGATACGGCTCCTCGAGCGGCTCGGTATAGTACCTGTACTGCCGCCCGAACGCCTCGCCGGAGCGGTACGCCGCCAGCATCCGTTGCTTGAGGCGGGCCAGGGTCTGTCCTTGGCAACGTACGCACGCCAAGGTTGAATGTTCGAGCCGCTCGGCGCACACGTTCCCAGACGCATGATCTCCGCGACCACCTCGCGCGGCACCGGATCGGGTGAGAACCGGCGGATCGAACGTCGCGTCTCGATCGCTGATTGGACGGTAGCGGCGACGTCCGCCGGCTGGTCATGCCGCAGCATGGCGACGCATCAAGATGACGATGCTGAATTCACAGACCAATTCGCCGTGCTGATTGAACGTCTGGGGCGTCGCGATCAAAATCCCGCGCGCCGGATCCTTTGACGGCCGCTTCTCGTCGATGCGGATGCGCGTGCGCAACGTGTCGCCGGGGCGCACCGGGGCAGGATAGCGCATCCGCACGATCTCGAGCGCCGCGATCGTGTTAGGCCCCAAGATGTCCTCCGACATGCCGGCGGCGAACACCGCCGTCATCAAGCCCGGGGCGATGCGCCCGCCGAACGGCAGATGCGCGCGCGCAAACTCCTCATCGATGAAATGCGGCGACTTCAAACCGGCGAAGCACGTGAATTGACGATGTCGGCTTCGGTGACGGTGCGCCCGTAGGTGTCGATCTCCTCGCCGGGTTCGAACTCGTCGAAAGCCTTGTGCGCGGCCGTCATACGGCGAGCGAGTATCCGCCGTTGACCGGGTAGGTTTGGCCCGTGATCCACGACGCCGCGTCCGAGGCGAGGAACAACACGAGGTTCGCCGCGTCGCTCGGTTGCCCGAGGCGGCGGATGACGTAGGCCCGCAGCATGCGCGCGACGGCGTCGGTATCGGCGATCATGTCGGCGATGCCCGGCGTCTCGGTCGCCCCGAGCGCGACGCAATTCGCGGTGACGTTGGCGCGCCCGACCGCCTTGGCCACGCGCGCATGAACCCCGCAGCACCGGCCTTTGCCCCCGAGTAGACGGCGAAGTGCGGCTCGCCGACCCGGCCGGCATCGGAGATCAGCGTGATGATGCGGCCGCACTTGCGGTCCAGCATGCCGGGCACGACCGCCCGCGCGCAGTTGAGCACGCCGTAGAAGTTGACGTCGACCCACTGCTTCCATTCGCTCGGATCGGTTTCCCAGAACGGACGCAGGTTGCCCAGATCGATGTTGACCCCGCCGTTTCCGGCGTTGTTGACCAAGATGTCGACGCGCCCGAACCGCTCCTCGACGCTGCGCACGGTCGCCGCGACGGCGGCCGCGTCGCTGACGTCGCACGCGACCGCGAGCGCCGGGACGCCGGCCGCTTCGACCTCGGCCGCGACCGCTTGCGCGCGCTCGGCGAAATAGTCGTTGATCGCGACGCCCCCGGCGTTGTGAGCGGCGAAGTGCAACGCGATCTGGCGGCCCACCCCTGGCCGGCGCCGGTGACAACGCGACCCGGCCGTGCAAATCGAGCAGATTCATGCCGCGAGGATCGTGACGGCGCACGCCGCGACGTCGTCGCCGACGAAGCCGCCGCCGTTTTCAGCCAGGCCGGCCTTCGCGCCCGGACGCTGGCGCGCGCCGGCGTCGCCGCGCAGCTGCTCGACGAGTTCCACCAGTTGCGCCGCCCCGGTCGCACCGACCGGATGGCCTTTGCTCAGCAGCCCTCCGCTGGAATTGACCGGACGCCGCCCACCCAGGGCAGTCTCGCCGGACCGCAACAGCGCGACCCCGCCGCCCGGCGGGCACATCCCCAGTTCTTCGTAGATCAACAATTCGGCGGGCGCGGTCGCGTCGTGCACTTCGAAGACGTCGATTTCGTCCGGGCCGATGCCGGCGCGCGCGTAGGCAGTCTTCGACGCGCGCTCCGCGGCCGGGGGGAGCCCCGAATCGCCGCTGCCCGAAACGACGACCGACGCTCGCACGTCGATCGCCCGGGCGTTCAGCCGGCGCGCGCGTTCGGGGGTCGTCACGACGAGCGCGGCCGCACCGTCGCCGAACGGCGAACACATCAGCAGGGTCAGCGGGAAAACGATGTTACGGCTGGCGACGACCTCGTCGACGGTCACTTCGTCGCGATACTGGGCGTGCGCGTTCAGCGCGCCGGCGCGGTGGTTCTTGACCGAGATCAGAGCGAAGTCGGCCTGCGTCGCGCCGTAGGCATCCATGTAGCGCCGCGCGAGCATCGCGTAGACGTCCATGAAGACCGACCGCTGCGCCTGCGCCGCCCCGGCGTCGGGAAACTGCGGCGGCTCTTCCTGATCGAGCGCCGACTCGAACGCGGCCAGCGTCAGCGCCTTGTCGGGGCTGGTCAGCTTTTCCGCCCCGACGACCAGCGCGATCTGCGCTTCGCCCGACGCGACCGCCTGCACCGCGAGGTGGAACGCGGTCGACCCGGACGCGCACGCGTTCTCGACGTCGACGATCGGAACCCCGGCGAACCCGGCGTGACGCAGGGCCACTTGTCCGCGCACGCACTCTTGACGCGTGACCAGCCCGCTGACGGCGTTGCCGAAGTAGACGTGATCGACGTCGCGCGGCTCGAGGCCCGCATCGGCGAGCGCGATGCGGACCGCTTCTTCGGTCAGCGAGCGGACTCCACGATCCGGGAACTTGCCGAAGTGCGTCATCCCGACGCCGGCGATCGATGCCTGTGCCATGAGCCGAGTATATGCATATTTAACTCACGAGTCAACCTATTGACTTGAAAGTAAATTGCAGGCAAGATGGGACCACCATGTTGCTGCGTCTGATCGTCGACGGCGTCATCACCGGGAGCTTGTACGCGCTCGCGGGGATGGGCGTCGTCGTCATCTACAAGGCGTCCGGCGTCATCAACTTCGCGCAGGGCGACATGGCGATGGTCGCGACGTTTTTGGCCTTCTACCTCTTCACCGTCGTCCATCTGCCGTTCATCGCCGTGCTCGTGCTGACGATCTTGGCCGCCGCGGCGTTCGGAGTGCTGACGCAAATCGCGATCGTGCGCCCGATCGAAGAGCGCCCCGTCATGCAGATCATCGTGGCGACCCTGGGCTTCTCGTTGATGCTCAACGGCGCGGCGGTCGCGCTCTTCGGCACCGAGCCGCGTGCGTTTCCGCCGATCGTCTCGGGCAGCGTTTCGCTCGGAGCGTTCGTGCTGCCGTTCCAGGAGTTGGCCGCCTTCGCGATCGCGCTCGCCGCTTTGGCGGCGGTGTACGTCTTCTTCACGCACACGCGCATGGGGATGATCTTCCGCGCCACCTATCAAAATCCGATGGTGGCCGGACTGATGGGAATCAACGTCAAGCTGGTCGCGGTCGGCGTCTGGGCGCTCGGCGGCGCGCTCGGCGCGCTCGCCGGAATCTTGCTGGCTCCGCGCCACTATCTCGACGCCAACGTGCTCGATCAGATCATGATCGCCGCGATCGTCGCGGTGGTGCTCGGCGGCTTCGGCAGCATTCCCGGGGCGGCGATCGGCGGCGTCACCCTCGGCATCATGCAAAATCTCGTCGGCGCCTACCTCGACACCCACTTTCAGAGCACCGCGATCTTCATCATCCTGCTTGCGATCTTGGTCGTGCGCCCGTACGGACTTTTCGGCGGAAAGTTGCTCGTGCGCGAAGAGCGGCGCACGTTCGGCTTCACGCGCAGGAGCGCACGCGCGCTCGCGCTCGGCTACTCATCGGCCGTGCGGCCCAGCGGATGGCGTTCGGCGCATTGGCGCTCGCGTTGATCGCAGCCCCGCTGATCTCGCCGGTTATCAGCTTTCGCTGTTGAGCGTCGTTGCGGTCACCGTCCCGGCCGTGCTGAGCCTGCATCGTCTACCTGGTACCGGGCAGATATCACTGGGGCAAGCGGGCTTCGTCGCGCTGGGGAGCGTTCACCACGGCGATCTTGAGCGCGCACTTCCCGCTACCGTTTCCGCTGCTGATGCTCTGCTCGATCGTGGTGGCGGCCCTCGTCGGGCTCCTCGTGGGGATCGCCGCCAGCCGTCTCTCGGGACTGTACTTGGCGATCGCGACGTTGGGCTTCGGCTGGACGGTCCCCGAACTCGCCGTCAACGGCGGCGCGCTGACCGGCGGCTACAGCGGGCTGCAGGTCACGCCGCCGTCGCTCTTCGGCTGGACGCTCGGCAACGACCAATCGGCCCTCTATCTCTTTGCGCTAGCATGCGCGGCGGCGGCGTTGATTCTCACGCAACGCGTGTTGGCCTCGCCGCTCGGCCGGGCTTGGAAGGCGGTGCGCGACAGCGAGAGCGGCGCCACCTCGATCGGCCTCGATCCGGCGAAATATCGCATCGCGGCCTTCGTGTACGGCTCGGCGCTGGCCGGGTTCGCCGGCAGCATGTATGCGTTCGTGGTCGCGTTCGTTTGGCGAGGCCTTCAGCTTCTGGCATTCGGTATTCTACCTGGCCGGTGCCGTCGTCGGCGGCATCGCGTCGCCATGGGGCGCGGTCCGCGCGCTGCTGATCACCGCCGTCCCGTTCTTCTCCTCCGCGATCCCAGCCATTCCGCCGATCGTCCTCGGCGCGGCGGTGCTCCTCTCCGTGCTGCTGCTGCCAAGGGGCCTCGTCGGCCTGGCGCAAATTACGCTCGCGACGAAACCGAACTTGCCGCCGCCGTCGTCCTCCGAACTCAACGAGGTCGTGCCCAATGCCGGCGCTACAACTTAAGGGCGTCAACGTCACCTTCGGCGGACTGCGCGCACTCTCGGACGTGTCGTTCGAAGTCGCGCCCGGCGAGATCCTCGGCCTGATCGGCCACCGGCGCCGGCAAGTCGACGCTGCTCAACGTCGTCAGCGGCTTCGTACGTCCGCAACGTGGTAGCGTCGTCTACGGCGGGACCGAGCTGCTGGTGCCGCCGCATCGCCTGCCCGCGCTCGGGATCACGCGCACCTTTCAGCATCCTGAATTGTTCGATTCGCTGTCGGTCCTCGAAAATTGCGTTGTCGCGCAGCGCGAGCGCCGCTTCCTCGAAGCGACCGCGGGCGTATTCGGTTCGCCGCATGCCGCTCGCACGGAGCGCACGTTGCGCGAACGGTCTGAACGACATCCTCGGCGTGGTCGACGTCGCTGCCTGGGCCGACCACGACACGCCGAGCCTCCCCTACGGCATCGCCAAGCTGGCGGAACTGGCGCGCGCCCTCGCAGGCGAGCCGAAACTGATCCTGCTCGACGAGCCGGCAGCCGGCCTGAACACGCGCGAAAAAGCCCGTTTGGGCGAAGTGCTGCTGCCCCTGCAACGCCGCTTCGGATTCTCGGCGATCGTCGTCGAGCACGATTTGGGCCTCGTCATGTCGCTCTGCCACAAGATCGTGGTGCTGAACTTCGGCCGGGTCATCGCCCACGGGACGCCCGACGAGATCAAGCGCGACCCCGACGTGATCGCCGCGTACTTGGGAGCCGGGCATCATGCTTGAGATCGAGAATCTTCACGCCTGTTACGGACCGCGCGTCGCGTTGGCCGGCGTTTCGCTCACCGTAGCCGACGGCGGGTTCACCGCGCTCTTGGGCGCCAACGGCGCCGGCAAGACGACCGTATTGCGCGTCGTCTCCGGTCTGCTCGCGCCCGCGGACGGCATCGTGCGCTTCGACGGCACGCCGATCGGCGGCATGAGCCCGCCCCAGGTCCTGCGCCGTGGCATCGGCACGTCCCCGAGGGACGCGGCGTGTTTCCCGACCTCACGGTCGCCGAGAACATCAGTTTGGGCTCGGTGCTGCGCAGCGATCGCAGGGCCGTGGCCGCCGACGTCGAGCGCGCCTACGAGTATTTTCCGCGCCTCCGCGAACGCATCAAGCAGCGGGCCGGCACGCTGAGCCGGCGGCGAGCACAGATGCTCGGCGATTGCCCGCGGTCTCGTCGCGAAGCCGCGCCTGCTGCTCTCGACGAACCCTCGTTAGGCTTGGCGCCGATCATCGTGGAAGAGATCTTCTCGATGCTGCGCACGATTCAAGCCGCCGAGGGCATCGCAGTGCTACTCGTCGAGCAGAACGTCGGGGTCGCACTCGACGTCGCGCGCGACGCGATCAGTCTCGCCAACGGCGTCACCACGCTGCACGGGAGCGCCGACGAGCTGCGCGCGAGCGAACGCGTGCGCAGCTCGTACCTCACCTGAACGCTACGGCAGCGGCGCCGGAGGCGCAACCTGCACGAATTTCCCATCCTTTGCCTGCAGGATGCTCTCGCGGGTCACGCCCGGATGCGAGGTCGGGGTGTAGGTGACGCCTTTGGCGAGCCCCGCGTCCCAATCGTGGATCGTGTTCATCGCGTCGATGAACGTCGTCCACGTCAGCGGTTTCTTCGCGTCGAGCACGAGCTTGAGGCCCTGCACGAATACCTTTGCCCCAACCCACCCGGTCTCACTGAGCGTCCCCGGCGTCGTATTCGGGGCGAACTTCTTGAGCCCGTCGAGGAAGGCGACAACGGCGGGATCGTCGGTCTGCGTCAACGGCACGAGCCAGCTGTCGAAGTACGCCCCGTCGAGGCCGCCGAGCCGGAAGTAGGTGGGGGTTGCGTTGAGGTATGGCCCGAACCAGAGCGGCTTGTATCCGATCGCGTCGCATGCCTTTTGGAGCTGCGGCACGACGGCCGGACCGGCCCAGGCGAACACCGCGTCGGCCTTCGACGCCTTGATCTTCTCCGCGTACGACGCGAAGTCGACTTCCGACGGCGCGAACGAGACGCCCAGCACCGGTTGAAGATTGTGCGCGCGCAACGCTTCCGTGACGCCGGCGTTCCCCGGCTGTCCGGCCGCGTCGTCGACGTACGCAATCGCCACCTTCGACGCTTTGAGCTTCGTCACCGCATAGTTCGCCAAGAGCTTCGCCTGTTGCTTGTAGCGTGGGGTCACCGGGAAGTAATTCGGCTTGAACCCGTCCTTGAAGTAGATGTCGCTGCCGCCGACCGGCGAGACGTTCGGTATCCCGACGCGTTGCATGTACGGCAACACCGAAGCGTTGCTGGGGGCGTGCCGACCCCGGAGACCACCGCGAAGACTTTGTCTTGCTCGACCAACTGCTTTGCGACGGTCACCGTGCGCGACGGATCGAATCCGTCGTCGCGGGTGACGTAGCGGATTTTGTGCCCGTCGATGCCGCCCTGCGCGTTGATCATGTCGAAGTACGCTTGCGCGCCCTCCGTGATTTGGTGGTACACCGTGAAGTTGCCGCTGACCGGGGTGATGCGCTCGACGACCACCTCGGTATCGGTCACGCCCTGCGCCGGGCAGTCGGTTGCCGGCACCACGGTAGTGCCGGTCAGGATGAACGCGGCGCAGACGGCGATCTGCCGCACGATCGAACGCGAGGTCATGCAATGCTCTCCTTGACGCGATGCGGCGCGTATTCGGCCGCGAATTCGGCGACCAATTCGGCCACCGAGGCGGTGCGTTGCACGGCTCCGACGCCGTGCCCGGCGCTCCAGATGTCCTTCCATTTCTTGAACACTTCGAGCTCGCGCGCCACCGCGAAGCCCTTGTGCGCCTCGCGACCGTCGATCGTGAAGCCGCACCGTTGGAGGCTCGCGCGCAAGAAATTGGCCGGTATGCCGCTGACGTCCGAGGTCAGCAAGATGTCGTCGGCGTTGCTCTCCACGAGCATCGCCCGATCGCGTCGTCGGCCAGCTTTCGCGGGCGGCGATGAAGCGCGTGCCGACGTAGCCGAAGTCGCCGCCGAGCTCCTCGACCGCGCGCAGCGCGGCGCCGCCCGTCACTGCGCCGGCCACCAAGATGGGCCCGGCGAAGAACGCGCGCACCTCCGGAACGAAGGCGAACGGGCGGCAGCCACCCGGTGTTTCCGCCCGCGCCGGCGCACAACAGGATCAGGCCGTCGACGCCGCTCTCGGCGGCGGCGCGCGCGTGACGCAGCGACGCGACGTCGGAGAAGACCAGGCCGCCGTACGCGTGGATCCGCTCGACGACCGGACGCGGGCTGCCGACGCTCGTGACGACGATCGGCGCGCGGTGCGCCTCGATCAATTCGAGATCCGCCGCCAGCCGGTCGTTCGACGCGTGCACGATCAGGTTGGGCGCGTACGGGGCGACGGGGCGGCCTCGGCCGCCGCCAGGGCGTTGCGGCGTTCGACGTCCTCGAGCCAACGGCCGAGTTCGGCGGTCGTTCGCGCGTTGAGGGTCGGGAACGCGCCGACGACGCCCGCCGCGCAGCACGCGGCCACGAAGTCCGGGACCCGAGACCAGGAACATCGGGGCCGCGAAGATCGGCACTGCGAGCTTCGCGACAATTCCCCGGCCAGTGTAGGCGACCCGAGCACGGCATCGGCCTCCATAGCTGCTGCTTACTTTGCAGTTACTTTATCTTACTTTGTAGAAACTTACAAGTCAGTCGCCGCTGAACAAGGGCGCGCGCTTCTCCCGGAAGGCCGCCAGCCCTTCGTGCAGATCGCGGGCACTTGCGTGCGCGGTGAAGGCGGCGATCTCGGCCTCGAGCGCGGCCGCGGCGGGCCGGTCGAACGCGCCCGCAACCAAGCTTTTCATGCGCCGCAGTACGAGCGGGCTCTGGGCGGTGAAGCTCGCGGCGAGTGCTTCGACCGCCGCTTCGAGCGTTTCGTCCTCGACCAGCTCGTCGACGAGACCGAGCGCGAGGGCATCGGCGGCGGAGACGATCGCGCCCGAGAACAATAGCCGCTTGGCGTGTGCCGCACCGATGCGGCGCGGCAGCCGCACGCTGCTCCCGCCGCCCGGAAGGATGCCGAAGTTCGCATGACCGTCGCCGACCTTGGCACCCTTGGCCGCCACGATGTAGTCGCAACAGAGCGCGAGTTCGAGTCCACCGGCGACCGTCATGCCGTTCAACGCCGCGATCGTCGGTTTGGACATCCCTTCGATGCGCCCGAACGCGTGCATCACCGTGCGCAGGAAGGCGACGATCGCGCCATCACCCTGCCCGAGGACGCTTTCGACGTATTTCAGATCGGCACCGGCGCAAAACGAGCGCGCCGTTCCCGTGAAGGCGATCGTTCGGGCCGCGGCATCGCCTTCCGCCGCCGCAATGGCGGCTTCCAATTCGGCCAAACTCAGCGCGTCGATCGCGTTCATCGCCTCCGGCCGCTCCAAACGGATCCAGCCGGTCGTTCCGCGGCGCTCGCAACGCACTGCCGCCATCCTGCACCCCTCTCGCACTGGCGGAATCGCGCTGCCCGTGCTATACTGTATAGTAAATACTATGACCTTAAAGTCAATATAGGGGCATACGGACGATGCAGGCGCTGGAGAACATCTTCGTTCTCGATCTGACCCGGGTCATGGCTGCGCCGATGGCGACGATGTTCCTCGCCGATCTGGGCGCGACGGTCTGGAAGGTCGAGGGGCTCGAGGGCGACGGCACGCGCACGTGGGGTTCGAAGGGCGATGGCCGCGAGAGCCACTATTTCGTCGCCGGGAATCGCGGGAAAAAGAGCCTCGCGATCAACTTGAAGGATCCGCGCGGCCCGAGCCTCGTCGGCCGCCTCGCGGCCAAAGCCGACATTTTCGCCGAGAACTTCAAGACCGGCGACACCGCCCGCTTCGGGCTCGACTACGACACCTTGCGGGCCACCAATCCCGGACTGATCTACCTGTCGCTGACGGGGTTCGGGGAAAATAAACGGGCCCGCGCG
>CAVVMT010000003.1:0-16067 GCA_963749395.1 Vulcanimicrobiota bacterium | reverse complement strand
CGGGAAGACGTCGCCGCCGCGCGAAGAGGCGGCTATGCTGCCCTATGACACGCTGTGGGTGAACGCCCGGCTCGCGACGATGACCGCGCTGGGTGTGCCATACGGGACCATCGACGACGGTGCGATCGGCGCGCGCGACGGGTCGATCGCATGGGTTGGGGCGCGGACGGATTTGCCCGCGCCACCCGAGCGTCTTGCCGAGCGGGTCGTCGACGCCGGACGCCGTTGGATCACGCCCGGGTTGGTCGACCCACACACGCACCTCGTGTTCGGCGGCGATCGTACGGGCGATTTCGAGCGGCGGGTTGCGGGCGAGAGCTACGTTGCCGCGGCGCGGGGCGGATCGGGGATTTCGCACACGGTCGCGATGACGCGCGCCGCCGGCGAGACGGCGCTCTTCGAGGCCGGCCTGCGCCGCCTGCGCACGATGATCGCGCACGGCACGACGACGGTCGAGATCAAGTCGGGCTATGGCCTCGACGTCGCGACCGAGCTGCGTCTGCTCCGTGTAGCGCGCCGGCTCGGCCGCGAGTCGGGCATCACCGTACTCACGACGTATCTCGGCGCACATGTCGTACCGCCGGAGTTCGATGGGCGTCGCGACGATTATCTCGATCTCGTGTGCACGACGATGCTGCCACAGATCGCGCGCGAGGGGCTCGCCGACGCGGTCGACGCGTTTTGCGATACGATCGCGTTCTCGCCGGCCGAGACGGCGCGCGTGCTCGACGCGGCGCGACGTCTCGGCCTGCCCGTGAAGCTGCACGCCGACCAGATCGCCGACACCGGCGCGGCCGCGCTCGCGGCCGAGTACGGCGCGCTTTCGGCGGATCATCTCGAGCACACCGGCGAAGCCGGGGTCGCGGCGCTCGCGCAAGCCGGCACGGTCGCGGTGCTGCTTCCCGGGGCGTACTACTACCTGAGCGAGAAGCAGAAGCCGCCCGTCGCGACCCTGCGCCGCCACGGCGTGCCGATGGCGCTCGCCACCGATTGCAATCCTGGCACATCGCCGATCTGCTCGCTTCCTACCGTCGCGAATCTCGGCTGCGTACTTTTCGGCCTAACGCCGGAGGAATCGCTCGCGGGGATCACGCGCAACGGCGCCCGTGCGCTCGGCTTGCGCGACCGCGGCGTGCTCGAAGTGGGCGCGCGCTGCGATCTCGCGCTGTGGGACGTCGACTCGCCGGTCGAACTCTGCTATTGGCTCGGAGTCAACCTGTGCGCCGGGGTCGTCGTCGCGGGCGAGCCGCTCGTCACGTGAGCGACTTGCTTGCCACGCCGTTGAGCGCGATCGCGCTACCGGTCGGTTCACGTATTCCTCCGCGCGACGAGCGCGTTGCGCTGGGAACGGTTGCAGCCGCGATCGCAGACGCGCATCGCGTCGTTACCGGCGACGCGTCGTCCGGGCATGCGGTGCGGGCGGCGCTGCGCGATGTTGCCCGGGCGGCCGCCGGCAGTTTGCGCGCGCTCGACGCTCCCATGCCGCCGGAAGCGTCGGCGGTCGACGACGAGCGCGCCGCCTTCGTGCGCGACGCACCGCATCGGTTGAGCGACGATGCATTGTTCAACTTTGCCGTGTACGACGCGTACTTCGGCGTCCGCCGCGTCCCGGCGATGCCGGCGCGCGATATCGCGGCCAGCTTGCTCGCGACCTTGAGCGTCGCTTGCACCGACGTGGCCGACGCCCTGGTCGGCCGCGACCAGATCGCCGCCTTGCTCGCCGGTGCGGCGGCGATGCTCGAACGTCTCGGCTCCACCACCGGCGCGCCGGCGCCCGCGAACGCGGCCGCCGAAGCCGGCCTCCCCGAACTGCCGCGCGACGAGCACGAGCGAGTATTCCTGCGCTGGCGCACGGGGCACTACGTGTTCGCCCTGTGCGCCATCCACGCGCGCGATGCGTTCGAAGCGGCCGACTTCGGCGCGGCCACGACGTTCGTGCGCGCGACGCCGGCCGCGATGTGGTACGCGAGTGAATTCCCGCGTGCCGTGTATCGCGACGTCGTCCGCCCGACGATGGAACGAGCCGGGTCGCGGGGCGGCTTTTCGGGCACGCACAACGCGGACCACGCGCGCATGGCTTGGGCGCGTGAACGGGCGATCGAGGCGTTGTTCGAGCAGTACGGATTCGACGCCGCACAGTGGCCCGCCGGCGTCGCGGCGGCGTTGGCGCGTTTCAACGAGGCCGAGGTCGAGGCCGCCGAAGAGCACGTGCTCGTCGCCGCTTCCAAAGTCGACTTCGACGGATCGCTCGCGCAGAAGGCCACCGGCGATCCCACCTCCGCGGTCGTCTACCTGCGCGAGAAGGCCGCGGCGATCGCGAGCGATGTGAGCGAACGCTTTGTCAACAAAACGGTGCAGCGCATTCGGGCGTGCGCCGTGCGCGACGTGTCGCGCGAGCGGCCGCTGCGGGTGGACGTGGCCGGCCGCGAGCTCATCGTGTGCCGCGCGTACGGCGCGCTTTGGGCGTGTGACGGCATCTGTCCGCATGCGGGCAGCGACCTCGGCGACGGGCACATGGCGGGCGACGCGATCGTCTGTGCGCTGCACGGCGCGAAGTTCGATCCGCGTACCGGCGCGGTCGAGCGCGGCCCAGCGAAGGAACCGTTGCGCACCTACCCCGTGACGATCGAAGGCGACGACGTGTACGTTGAAATGCCATAGCCCTCGCGCATTGCGTCTACGCTCGGCGCCGGCCGGAAACGTACGTCACAAGCGGGCGCGCGCTGCGATCTCGCGCTGTGGGACGTCGACCCGCCGGTCGAACTCTGCTATTGGCTCGGCGTCGACCTGTGCGCCGCAGTCGTCGTCGCCGGCGAGCCGCTCGTGAGGTAACGCCGCCCGCGCGCGATGCTCGTCAGAGCGAACGTTCGCGCGACAGTGCCACGGCCAGGCAGGCTGACGTCGCCGCCACCACCGCGGCGAAGGCGCTGAACGCGCTGAAGAACCCCCACACGTTCACGAGTGCCCCGACCGCCAGCACGCCCGTGCCGATGAGTACGAAGATCACCGCGTAGAACAACGACAACACTTCGCCGCGCGTCGCGGCGGGCGCGATGCGCGTGACGACCGACTGCGAACCGAGGACGCCGTAACCGTGTCCCGTGCCGGTGAGGATCGCGCCCGCAACGACGAGCCACACGGCGTTGAGCGGTACCGCGAAGACGACCGCCGCCATGCCGGCCGCGAGCAGCACGTACGAGGTGAAGAGCAGTGCCCGATCGCGGCCGCGCAGGATCACTTGAACGATCGCCGACGTTCCCAACATCACGAAGGCCATGATGCCTCCGAGCGCGAGGCTCGTCGTTCCGAGTTCCGCGCGCAGATACGACGGCACGAGCGAGAAGAAGAGTCCGACGACCGTCCACGCGAGGCCCGCGGTCAGCGCGGCGATCGCAAAGGGCGCGCGGACGTCCGGCGGAAGGACCGGCACGCGGGGCAACCACGCGGTGTCGGCCACCCGTGGCGCCGTCTCCGGCAGAAAGAACGCCGACGCCAGCAGCGGGGCGAGTAACGCGAGATGCACGGCGTACGGCAGCACGAGCGGATGCGGTGCGTATTGCGCGAGCAGTCCCGACATCAGCGGCGCGACGGCGCCGCCGGCCGCGAACATCAGCGAGGCGACCAGCGCCGCGCGCCGGCGGTCGCCGTGCGGTTCGAGTTCGACGAGCGCGGCCCCACCGGCGCCGCTCGCCAACCCCACGGCGATGCCTTGCGCGGCGCGCGCTGCGAACAACCAGTGCGGGCTCTGCGCGAGCATGAACAGCACCGATCCCGACGCGCACGCGACGAGCCCCGCGAGCACGATCGGTTTTCTCCCGAAGCGGTCGGAGATGCGCCCGCAACTCCACGAAACGCAGGCGAGCGTCAGCGGATAGAGTGCGAACACGGCCGACAAGGCCAACGGCGTGAGCCGCCATTCGCGGCGGTAGACATCGTAGAGCGGCGTGGGGACGTTCGAGCCGTCGAGGAGTAAGAACAGCGTCGCTGCGACCACGAAGAACGCGATCGGGCGCCTCACGACGGCCGGCGAATGCCGGACACATACGTCGCGAGCGTCCGCCCGTCGCCCGCGAAGATCCACCGGTCGATGAGACTCTCCACGGGCCCATCGGCTTCGACGGCGACGATGTCGGCGCGAAGACCGGGCGCGATCGCGCCGGCTGCGCGCCCGGCTGCGACGGCCCCGCTGCCGGCGGCGATGCGATACGCCGCCTCGCCGCACGACGCGCCGAGTTCGGTCGCGATCGCGAGCCGCTTGCGGGTCGCAAGCCGCTGCCCGTATTCGAGCCAGCGCAGCTCCTCCGTGACCGAGATCGAGACGTTGCTGTCGCTGCCGATGCCGAAGCTTCCGCCGGCGGCGAGATACGGCCCGAGCGGAAAAAGTCCGTCGCCTAAGTTGGCCTCGGTGGTGGGACACAGACCCGCGACGGCGCCGCTCTGCGCGAGCGCGGTGCGCTCGCGATCGTCGAGGTGGGTCGCGTGCACGAGGCACCACCGCCGGTCGACGTCAAAGTTCGCCAACAGCCACGCGACGGGGCGAGCACCGAGCGTGCGCCGCACCGACTCGACTTCGCTTTCCTGTTCGGCGATGTGGAGATGGACCGGCACGTCGCGCGGCGAGCCGTCGATGAGCGCGCGCAATTCGCCGGGCGTGACGGCGCGCAACGAGTGCGCGCAGACGCCGGCGGTCACGTCCGGATCGCCGGCATAATCACGGCGTATCGTTGCGGCGATCGAAAGCACATCGTCGACAGTGGTCTCGAACCGGCGCTGGCGCGTGGAGAGCGGTGCGCCGCCGGCATCGCCGTGCGCGTAGAGCGCCGGCAGCAGGCAGATCGCGATGCCGGCAGCCTTGGCCGCTTCCACGAGCGCTCGCGCCATCGCCGCTTTGTCGCCGTACCATCGGCCGGCGGGGTCGCGGTGCAGGTAGTGAAACTCGGCGACCGACGTGTAGCCCGCGGCCAGCATCCGCCGGTAGACGTCTTGCGCGAGCGCGTACAACGAGTCGGGATCGAGCGTCGCGGCGAGCGCGTACATCGCTTCGCGCCACGACCAGAAATCGTCGTCCCGCTGCACGCGCCGCTCCGCGGTTCCCGCCATCGCGCGCTGAAACGCGTGCGAGTGGACGTTGGCCATCCCGGGCAGCGCCGCGCCCGCTACGACCTCGGCGCCGCCGGGTTCGGCGTCGACGCGGATCTCACCGAACGTGCCGTCAGGGCCGACCTCCATGAGGACGCCGGAGGCCCAACCGCCGGGCAGGAAAGCATGCCGCGCGAAGAGCCGCATGGGCTACCGTACGACATGCCGCGCGGACGCCCCGCTCGCTACGGCGGGGCGCTGACCGGCCTGGTCCCCTCCGCGACGAGCGCCCCGAGCATCGCTTCGCAGACCCGGCGCAGAACGTGTGAGAGCGCTGCGGCTTTGCGCGTGTCGAACTCCGTTCGCGAACCCTCGGCCAGATAGGTCCGTTGATTGAGTTCGATCTGCACGGCGTGGACGCCGGCGCCGGGCGTTCCGTACGTGCGCGTGATGTAGCCGCCTTTGAATCGTCCGTCGAGCACGGTCGAATAGGTCGAGTTCGCCACGGCACTCATCACGGCCGCGCTCACCGCGGACGCGCAAGAATCGCCGGAGTTCGTTCCCACGTTGACGTCGGGAAGTTCACCGTCGAACAAGAGCGGCAATCGTCCCCAGATCGAGTGCGCGTCGAGCAGCAACACGTAGCCGTGCGTTGCTCGCACGCGTTCCAGTTCCGCTCGCAGGGCGCGATGATAGGGGTCCCACCAGGTGACGCGGCGCTCGGCGATCTCGCCGTCCGCCGGTTCGTCACCGCGCGCGTACAGCGGTTGGCCCTCGAACGTTTCGACCGGTACGAACGCCGACGTCCGGGCGCCCGGATACAACGCGCCGCCCCCGGGATCCCGGTTGAGATCGGCACAGTACCGCGACCATTGCGCGCACAGCATCGTGGCGTCCAACTCGCCGGCGAATGGATACAACCGGTCGACATGCCAGTCGGTGTCGATCACGGTTCGCCCGGCGTCGGTGAGCCGTGCCGCAAGCCCGGGGGGCAAGGACGTGCCGGCATGCGGAACCGAGATGATGAGCGGTCCGTTGCGCCGCGTCAACTCGAACCCAATTTCCGGCATTGTCACTTCTCCCCGAATAGCATCATCATCGAAGGCGCAACGTCCCCGTTGCTTCGTTACCCGCGCTGGACTCCATTCACCATCGGCTCGACCGCACGATCGTGGACGGTGCGCGATCGCCGTGCCGCGCGCTCACCCGCATTGCATGGTCCGGTTGAGTTACGTTTTCTGCCGCGGCGCGCGGCGAAGCGCGCCGGAGACGCTTCGCTTCAGCGCGGCTTGCCGCCGGCGCGCATTCCCCGCAGCATCGAGCGCAACGCGAAGATCGCGTCGTAGCGCTTGAGATCCGCGTTCGGCACGAGCCGACTGACATCGGCGCGCGAGCGGGCCGGGAAGAGCGGGAGAACGTCGTCCCACGCGCGTTCCATGTAGTAGATCGCGCGCGCCTTCGCGACCACGGCTGCGGCGTCGCCGGCGCTCAGTAGCCCACGGCGCGCGGCGAGCCGGCACAGATAACGCACGTTCACGAGCGGCACTGAGAGCGCGCGGTGGTCGCGCGGATCGACGAGCACCGCAACCTCGTCGTCGCCGTCGATCGCCTCGCGCAGATACCAGCGCGCGATCGCGCCCAACGGGCGTACCCCGTACGGATGACACTCGACCGCGCGCAGCGCACCGATGCTCGCGGCACCCGCGATCGGCACGCGACGCGAGGCAGCATACACTTCCTTCGTCGACACGGCCAGGTCGTGATGAAAGACGCCGTCGATCAAGAGGATCGCCTCATACTCCTCGCTTGCCGCTCCGACGTCGTGGCGGCTCGCGGGCGGCAGATACGTCACTCCCTCGATCGCGATCCGATCGCGCGCCGGCAGCGAAGGCCCGGCGAACACCGCGAGCGTGGACGGCGGCATCAGAATTCGAACGGCCGCGTCAGCCGCTTCGTCATGCGCGCCGACATGGTGCGGTCGAGCACGAACCGCTCGAGTTTCGGCGCGACGACGCGCACGACACACACGGAGCCACTCGACGGCGAGAGATCGACGACGATGGCCGGTCCTAAGCCGGCCTGCTCCAGCGCGTTCAGCAAACGGTGCGTGTCGGCGACGATGTGGGGCGTGGAGGTGTCGCGCAAGCTGGAAAACGCGATCGTCCGCGCCGGGACGTCGTAGAACCAGCGGCCCACGGGGTATTCCTCGAGCCGCCGCCCATGCCGGTACTGGGGCGGCGCGTCCTCGCCGGCGCGCACCAAGTCCTCGCGCGCGCCCTGGATGTCGATGCTCCGGCTGGAAACCGCTTCCAAGAGTGCGCGCACGACGGCGTGCTCGGGCGACCACGAAGCGCCGGTGCCGCCGTGAATCATCGGAGGCCGTTGGTTCCGTTCGAAGACCGTGGCAGACGCCGCAATCGGCCACCCATCTCGCGTGTGCACGAACAACCGGGTCGAAACGCCGGCGGCTGCAATGCGCTCCAGCAGATCGTCGACGGCGCCGTTCCCGGTGGGCTGCTCGATCTCGAGCGCAACGGCGTCGTCGGTCGCGAGTGCGGTCGCCCCTTCGGCGCCGATCAGGTGCGCGTACGTTGCGCGAAAGTACTGTGGCCACACCTGGGCCGCGATCGCGACTTCCGACCAGCAGTGTCGTTCGACGACTTCGAAGAGCGCATGGTACACTGCTTCATCAACGGTCGATCCGGCGGCTAGCCCGTTCGTCGTCCAGTGCGGAAAGTGTTCGCGGTCGCGGGAAGGATTGACGAGACCAAGAGGCAGGTGCAGTTCCTGCGACGATTGCAGATCCCGGCCGGCGACGCACGCGAGCGGATCGCGGTTTTCCACCCGGGCTCCTAGCTCCGCGAAATCGAAGCTCCGCTCGAGATCGCCGATCCCGATGAACGTGGGCTCAGGATCGTATCTCACCGCAACCTGGCGTTCCACGGCTTCCATCACCGCGCCGACCAGCGCTTCTTCGCGGGATGTGCCCTTGCCGCTGTACACGCCCAGCGTGTCGCGCGATGCTGGAACGAAAGCGCTCATCGTGGGGATCGCGATCCGATCGAGATACGTGGTCTCCGCGATGCGCGTGATGCCGAACTCGCGGCGGTATTGCGGAATTCTGGCGACGATCGTTTCCAGACTGGCCGCGCGCCGCGCAGCGGTGCAAGCGGCTATAAGCCCGTCCCGTCGCACGGACAATCCTGAGCACTCGCGATCGCCGAAGTCAGTGCCTTCGTATCAGGATCCTGGGTCGTCTTCAAATACTCGCTGAATTGCGGGAGATCGGCTTGCGTGAGAGGTTCGAAATTCGCGAGGTTGCCATGGGCTCCGACGATTTGATTGATCTGGTTCAAGAAGTCGCCGGGAGTCTGCAGCTGGGTGTGTTCGCGGCGCGCATCGGCGCTTTCATAGAGATGCCGTACGTATGCCCTAGCAATGGCCTCGATCTTCTGCTGGTCCAAGGTTCACCTCAACACCGGTCAGCGGATTGCGAATCTCACGAATTCGTCGCCCGGTCGTAAGCCAAGAGAAGCGCATATCCCTTGTTCGGCCTGGCGCGAATTCGATGGCCACGCCGCTTCGTGCCATACCCTTGGCAAGTTTAACGGCCATAATGTGGCCAGCAACACTTGCGGGGTGAGAAAAGGCGCCCGTTCGCGCGTCGATTGGAAGCGGCGGGGCGGGGTTTCGGCCGCCGTCTTGGGAATCGAATCAGGCATCATGTCCCTAGCTGTTAGCGGCGAACCACCGATCGGGCGCGCCGGTGAGTTCGAGCGGCTGACGGAGGGGCTTCGGGCAGTACGCCGGCAGAGTGTGCCGGCGCTCTTTCATATCGTCGGCCGTGCCGGCATCGGCAAATCCGATCTCTTGCGCGGCGTTTTGATCCATGCCCGCCAGAACGGCTGGCTCGCGGTGCAGGTCGAGTGCCAGGCGATCCAACGCGAACGGCCGCTGGCAGCGGCGCAGTCGGCGATTCGCGCGTTGATTCGCGAGCTCGGTGAGACCGCCGACCGGTATACGAGCGGGCTCGAAGGCCCGCTGGCGGCGGCCGATCCGATGCTGGCCGAGGCGTTCGGCCGTCCCTATTCGCTCGCTGAACTCTCGCAAGCGCAATTCGAAGCCGTCTGGCTGCGGCTGCTGCACGGTGTCCTGGCCGATCATCCGGTGCTCCTCGCATTCGACGACGTGCACTGGTCGGACGCCGCGAGCATCCGCAGCGCCGAATACCTGTTGTCGTCGGTCGCCGGCCGCAGCTTCGCGATCGTCGCGGCGATGCGGCCCAATCGTGCGTCGATGCCGTCGACCGGAGTGCGCCCTTCGATCGTCAACCTGCAGCCGTTGGGCTACGATGAAGCGGTCGGCGTCGTCAAGGCAGCCTTTCCGTCAGTGACCGACGCCGTGCTCGAAACGATCGTCGACTACGCGCGCGGCATTCCGCTCGACCTCGTCACCATCGCGACGCACGCGTCGAAGCGGAACACGACGACCGTCGACGACGTGCTGCACAGCATTCGCGCGGTCGTCGAGAGCGATTTCCAAACGATGGACCCCGATCTGTGGCGTCTGCTCCAATACTGCTCGGTGATCCCGGAGCCCGTCCCGCTGGCATTGCTCGCGGAAACATCCGGCCTATCGGAAGCGGGCATTACGCACTTGCTCGAACGGGATGCTGGACGCTACTTGGAACAATCGGGTCCGGCGCTGCGCATTCGCCACGCGCTCCTGGGTTCCGCAATTCGACAGAGCGCGGCGAACGAATACGCGCTCAAACGGCAAGTTCTCGAAGCGCAGCTGCGCAGCGCGAACCTCGCCGTCGCGGATTATCAGCGCATCGTCGAGCTCGCTGCGGATTGTGGCGACTCCGCGCTGCAGTTCGAATACTTGGTCCGGCTCGGGGACGATGCGTACCGGTCTTCGAGGTTCGAGGCTGCGTCGAGCTATTACCGTGACGCCGAATCCGTGCGCCGGCCCGACCGCGCCGACCATTGCCGCTTCTACGAAAGATTTGCGATCGCGCTGCGGGCCCACGACCACGAGATCGAGGCGGAGCAATTGCTGAGCCGGGCCGTTCGCGACGTGGACGAGATGGGCATCGCCCGGGGCTTGGGGCCCCTCGTGTCCATGCTGATCGCCGCCCTGTGCCATCTGGACCAGTTCGACCGCGCCGTGGCAACCTACGAATATTTCATTGCCCGCATACAGAATCCGGAGGATCAAAGCGAGATTCTCGGGAGCGCGGCGTGGATCTTCGCCGAGGCCTCGGCGTTCGACCGATGTGAAGAGGCGATGGCGCGCGCCCACGGGCTCCCGCGCAAGACAAACTACGCGATGGCGAAGCTGCACTTTGCGCAAGCGACCGCGAAGTCGCGGCGCGGCGACCACGAGGCGGCGTGCAAGGCGCTGCACGTCACGCGCTTCTATGCCGAACTCGATCGCTCGGTGCTCGCGTACAACCTGCCGTTCGATCAAATGCTGGTGGATTTCCGGCACTACGGCAACCACGTGTTGAAGGAACGGCTGCCCGAGATCGCCCGGCGCGTCGCCGAAGAAACGGGCACGCACGCGTTCTCCACCTACTTGGCAGCCTTGAGCGCGTTCCTCGACGGCGCGTGGGACGTGGCCCTGCTGCGCCTGTCCGATCTCAACGTCGCGCGCTTCTATCCCGCGTTACGCGGCAAGCTGCTCACCGTTCCGGCGGCGATGCAGGCCTTCTCCGAAACTGCGACGCCGTACGCCGCCGAGATTCATTCCGAGACCGAGTTTCTCGTGCGCGGCGGCTACGAGCGGAGCGCGTTGCAGTTGGGTTCGTGGGCCGTCGCGTTCGACGCCATCCGCGGCCGCGCCGGCAACGCGGCCCTGGCGAAGGATCTGGTCCGCTGGTCGGCGCGGCCGGAAGCTTTCAATTCGTTGCTGTTCGCGCCGCTGGGTCTCGCGCTGTACGCGCGGCGGGTGCGGGATCTCGAACTGCTGCACGCGTTGTCCGACTACGACGACGCCCACGACGCGTCGCCTTGGTTCGAGGCGAACAAGCTGCTCTGCCGGGGCGTGGCCCGGCACGCGCTGGAACCGTCCGGCGCGGCCGGCGCCTTGCGCGAAAGTGCGGAGCGGTTCAAGGCGCTCGGCGCACCCTTTCTCGCGTCGTTCGCCGGCCGGCTCGCGGGCCGGGCCGACGAGGCCGGCGACCGGCTCCTGCGGCGCGCGGCGCCGGCCAAGCGCGAGCGCGGCAGGCGGGGGCGCCGTCAAGGGCCGACGGCCCGCGAATTGGAGGTGGCCCGTCTGGTCGCGAACGGCGAGACGAACCGGCGCATCGCCGAGCAGCTCTTTCTCAGCGAACGGACGGTCGAGGTCCATATCGCGAGCCTCTTTGCGAAGCTCGGCGTTTCTTCACGGACGCAACTCGCGCGGTGGATGCTGCAAAACGACGCCGCGCCGACCGCTTAACAGCTCTCCGAGTAAGGGAAAACCCGTAGGTTCGGGCTGGGGTGAGAAAATAGGGGGAACCCCCGATTGCCGCCGCTGGCCAACGACGTAACCTTGTGACATGGCTCACATCGACAATCCAACCGGCCCCATACCGGGCCCTTGGTTCCAAGCGGCCGCGCAGTTCGCGAACTATGCCGCTCCGGATCCCGGGATTCGCGTGCGGTTGCTAGGCTCACCCGAAATCCACACCGGGCATTTACGCCTCGAGGCGCGCATTTCGCCGTTGACCCTCCTGGTGTTCGCGATGCTCGTCCTGCGCAACGGCGAGCCGCTGAGCCGCGACGAGGCGGCGTTCACGCTCTGGCCCGACTACATCGAGAGTGACGCGCGGGCCGCGTTGCGGCGCCATCTCTACAAGCTGCATCAAACGCTCCCGGCGGCCTCGCGGCCCTGGCTCGCGTGCGATGCGAAGACGATCCGTTGGCTCCCGTCTTCCCGCACCTGGGTCGACGTCGCCGAGTTCGAGCGGCTCAGCGAAGCAGCCGAGACGCTCGAGGCCGCGGCGACGCTGTATCGCGGCGAGTTCGCCCCGTACGTCGACCATCCGTGGGCCGGCGGGATCCGCGAAGGGCTCCGCAGGCAAGCGTGCCGGGTCTTCGAACGCGTCGTCGACGATCATTGCGCGCAAGGAAACGCCGCGCAGGCGCTTCACTACGTGGAACAACTCCTCGGGCAGGATCCGTGGCGCGAGGATGCGGTGCGCAAGCTGATGTCGCTACGCTATCGGCTCGGCGACCGGGCCGGCGCGGTTGCGTATTACCGGCGGTTCCGCACGCGACTTCGCGCAGAATTCGACGTCGAACCGATGCCGCAGACCGTTGCCTGCCTGGAGACGATCGTCAGCGGCTCGTAGCCGCCGAGCCGGTGGCCTGCGTCGTTGGAAACAGGCTCGCTAGTTCCTCGGTCAGCGTGCCGCTTCGCACGAGCTCGGCGACGCGCGCGATCTCCGGGGCGAGATAATGATCGCCTTGCGGGATCGGCCCGATCTGCACCAGCACGGCTTCGAGCGCGTCTGACGTGCGCAGCGGCCGCCGGAACGTGATTCCGCGCGCAGCCGCCAGCAGTTCGACCGCGATGATGTTCGCAACGTTGCGCGTCATCGCCGAAAGGCGACGCGCGCCGTGCGTCGCCATCGAGACGTGATCCTCTTGGCCGGCACTGGTTGGAATCGAATCGACGCTCGCCGGGTGCGCGAGCATCTTATTTTCCGACGCCAATGCAGCGGCCGTCACCTGCGCGATCATGTAGCCCGACTCGAGACCGGGGTCGGTCGCGACGAACGCCGGCAGCTGGCTGAACGTGGGATCGACGAGTAGCGCGGTCCGCCGCTCCGACAGATTTCCCATCTCGGCGATCGCGACCGCGAGCGCGTCGGCGGCGAAGGCGATCGGCTCGCCGTGAAAGTTGCCGCCCGAGATCACGTCACCCGAATCGGCGAAGACCAGCGGGTTGTCGGAGACGGCGTTGGCCTCCTCCACGAGCACCGCCGCCGCGTCCCGAATCGTGTGCAGACACGCGCCGAGCACTTGCGGGATGCAACGCAGCGAGTATGGGTCTTGCACGCGATCGCAGTTGCGATGCGACTCGTTGATCTCCGTCCCGGCGACCAGGCAACGCAATGCGGCCGCGACGTCGCTCTGTCCGCGGTGCCCGCGCACGGCGTGGATGCGCGGGTCGAACGGCGTCACGCTCGCGAGCGCCGCCTCGATCGTCAGCGCGCCGGCGACGAGCGAGGCGGCGAGCAGATTCTCCGCATCCACCAAGCCGCGCAGTGCGAGCGCGGTCGAAACCTGCGTCCCGTTGAGCAACGCGAGCCCTTCTTTGGGCTGCAGCTCGACGACGGCGATGCGCGCTTGGCGAAGGCCTTCGGCGGCCTCCAGCGTCCGTCCGTCGAGGGTGACCTCGCCGATGCCGATCAACGCCGCCGAGAGATGCGCCAGCGGCGCGAGATCGCCCGAGGCACCGACCGAGCCCTGCGCCGGGATCACCGGCAACAGATCGCGTTCGAGGCATGCGAGCAGCGTTTCGATCAAGCTCCAACGCACGCCGGAATACCCGCGCGCGAGCGAGTTGGCCTTGAGCGCGAGCACGAGCCGTACGACGTCGCGTTCGAGCGGCGGCCCGACGCCGCACGCGTGCGAAACGACGAGGTTGCGCTGCAGCGTCCCGAGCTGGTCGCGCCCGACGCGGGTCTGCGCGAGCTTCCCGAACCCGGTGTTGATGCCGTACACGCTTTCATCGCGCTCCGCGATCGCGCCGACGACCGCTGCAGCCCGCTCGACCCCGGCGCGCGCCTCCGGGTCGAGCGCAAACCCGCTTCCGGCGAGAAGCGCGCGCACGTCGCCGGCGCCCAGCGCGCCGGCGCGCACCGCAACGCGATGGGCTGCCTTCGTCATCATCGTCCGATTCCGGCTAGCCCGCGTAAGATCATCGTCGGCGCGCCGGAAAACTAAGGGAAATCCACGATTCGCCGGCGCGCCTTTCCCGCTACGATGCCGGCATGACACATGCAGCAATCGCCCCCCACGACGGTTCCCGGCCGTCTCACCACACCCTCAGAGTGCGGCTCTTCGGCTCCGCTCGCATCGACTGCGGGGATATGCGGCTGGACCGCAGCGTCTCCGCTCAGACGATGCTGCTCTTGGCCATGCTCGTCACCCGCCAAGACGAGTTCAACTACGCGGAACTCGCGGCGTCGCTGTGGCCGGAGCTTTCGGACGTCGACGCGCGCGCAGCCCTGCGCCGTCACGTCGACCTGCTGCAGCAAGCCCTGCCGCGGCGTAGGGGAGGCTGGATCGCTTGCGATCTGCGACACATTCGCTGGGCGGCGCTCGACGAAACGTGGGTCGACAGCGTCGCCTTCGAGCAGCTCAGCGAACAGGCGGAGCATCTCGAGGCGGCGGCCAAACTCTACACGGCGGAGTTCGCCCCGTATCTCGACCACGCGTGGGTCGACTCGATGCGCGAACGTTTGCGCCACCGGATCTGCCGCGTCTTGGAACAACTGGTCGAGCAGAAGCTGGCCGCCGGCGACTCGCTCGACGCGTTGCGCTACGCGGAAGAGTTTCTCCGCCGCGACCCGTGGCGCGAGGACGCGTTGCGGCGGCTCTTGGCCTTGCGCTTTCATGCCGGCGACCGCGCCGGAGCGCTCGCATACTACCGTCGCTTTTGCGAGCGGCTGCGCGCCGAGTTCGGGGTCGAACCGATGCCGGAAACGGTGGCGTGCTACGAGGCGATCGTGCGCGGCGACATCGACGCGTGCGCCGCTACGTGATGCGCCGGGCGCCCAGTTCGGCCGCGAGGTTCTCGGGGGGCCGCATGCCGGTGATGGCCGGACCGCCGGGCCACGCGAAAGCCGGCACGCCGGTCACGCCGGCGCGCAGCGACGCCTCGATCGACGCATCGACGGCGGCGGCGTAGCCGTGCGCAGTCCACGCGCGCTCGACCGCCTCCGCATCCGCGCCGAACGGCGTAGCCAGCGCGACGATCGTGTCGAAGTTCGAGATGTCGGCGCGTTCGGCGAAGAACGCGCGCATGACGGCGTGATGGAAGCCGTTGGCCGCCTCGTCGCCGGCGAGCGCGCGGAGCAGTTCGCCGTCTCGAGCGCGAGCCGCGAATTGACGTTGCGCGTGGGCGGGTCCATCGGCAGTCCCACGCGCGCCGCCATTTCGAGCATCCGCGCGCGGTACGCGGCTTCTTGGCTCGGCGGAAACGGCTTCGGCGCGCCTTCCGGCGGCGTCTCGGGATGTAACTCGAACGGCATCCATCGTAGCGACGCGCCCAGGCGCGCAGCGGCTTCGTCGGCCCAGACCGAGCCGAGATAGCAGTACGGTCAGACGACGTCCGACCACACGTTGATGAGCATGCGGCCGGGGTCCGCGTGCGTCCCGTCTTTCAATCTCGAACTCCTATCCCTCGGAAAGCGACGAGCCGGCGTAGATGCTCGCGAGCGACATTGCCCGTCCCTCGACGAAGGCATCGTCGTCGTCGTACGTCTGTGTCTGCCACGTCCCGTCCTGGGCCCGGGCGTCGACCTCGATGCGGCGCATGTCGGCGTGCACGACCACGTACGCGGCCAGCGCCGGCATGCCGCGGTACGCCGCGCGCTTCTCGACGAGATCGTACGCTCTCGTGCTCGCCGAGAGCACCTCCGCCACGACGCGAGGCGCGCGGGCGACGGTGTTTTCATCGGCGACGTCCTCGCAGACGACCCCGGCATCGCAGTAATAGTACGTGTCGGCCGAAACTCTCAGCTTCACGTCTGACCCGAACGTGCGGCAAGGCCGCGTGTAGCCTCGTTCCAGCGCAGTGCGAAGATTGAACGCGAGCCGGTCGTGGCGCAGCGTTCCGCCGGCGCACGCCATCACGAAGCCGTGGTGCAGCTCGAACTTCTGCTCCTGCGTCGCTTCCCAGCTCAGGAACTCTCGCTCGCGCAGTTGGGGGATGACCGGCTCGCGCGCCATGCCTGCACCGTTCTCAAGCGAGGTGGCCGCATCCCCCGC
>CAVVMT010000002.1:0-569120 GCA_963749395.1 Vulcanimicrobiota bacterium | reverse complement strand
TTCCGATCGCATGTCTTCGAAACGTTGCGCGAGCATCGGCAGCTGCTCCGGGCGCTCGATCGCGACGAACACGGTTCGTCGCCGGCGATCGTGCCTATCTCTTCGGTCCACTCGGCCCGGTCGACCGCCGATGCGACCATCATCGCCCTGCCGGGGGGCGTGCGCAGCACGATCTGGTCGACGCTGCCGCGCACGCGGACACGAGTTCGGCCACGATGCGGTGCAGCCGGTGCGTGAACACCTGGGCCGCCGCCGGCTCGACGTACTTGAACTGGCCGCCGCCGTCGCCTTTCTTGAGCGGGACCTTCAGAGCCCCAACTCCTTGATGTCGCGCGACATGGTCGCCTGCGTCACCTCGTAGCCTTGCCTTCGAGCAGCGTCGCGAGTTCTTCTTGCGAGCGCACCGGCCTGCCGGCGATCACGAGAGGATCGCACGCTGGCGGTTGTCTTGAGGTGTGCGGCGTGGTGGTCACGTTCTTCTCCTAAATCCCCGCAGATCGGTGATCAGCGCGAGCAGCAGCGCTTTCTGCGCGTGGACCGGTTCTCGGCCTGGTCGAAGACCACGCTCTGCGGGCCGTCGATCACCTCCGCGGTCACTTCCTCGCCGCGGTGGCGGGCAGACAGTGCATGAAGAGCGCGTGGGTGCCGCGGCCGCCATCAGCTCGGCGTCGACGCCCGATCGGCCGCTTGCGGCGGCGTTGCGCTCGACGAGCGCTTCCTCGCCCATCGAGGTCCACACGTCGGTGTAGACGATTCGACGTCGCGCACCGCGCGAACCGGGCTGTGAACGCGCGGGCCGTGATGCCGAGCGGCTTGCCCAGTTCGACGAGTTCGGCAGAACGTGTCGGCGGCCGATGCGTGGTCGGCGCGCCAACTTGATGGACATTCCGCACATCGCGGCCGCTTCCGCCAGCGACGCCGCGACGTTGTTGCGGCCGTCGCCGACGTAGGCGAGCCGCAGCCCGGCGAGGGTGCCGAAGCGCTCGCGGATCGTGAGCATGTCGGCGAGGGCTTGGACGGGATGCGCGGCGGCGGAGAGCCCGTTGATCGTCGGCACGGTCGCCGCGGCGCGAAGCGCTGCAGCGGCTCGTGTGCGTGGGTCCGGACGACGATCGCATCGCCGAAGCGCGAAGCACGCGCGCGGCGTCTTCGGGCGTCTCGCGCTGGCCGACCAGAAAGTCCGTCCGCGGCGATGAGCGCCTGCCCGCCGAGTTGTGTCATGCCGACCTCGAACGAGACGCGCGTGCGCAGCCTCGGCTTCTCGAAGAGCATCGCCAGCGTTTTGCCGCGCAGCAGGTCGACTGCTCCTGGGGCCGCGGCTCCTTGAGGTGCTGGGCGATCACGACGAGCCCCTCGATCTCGGCCGGAGCCAGGTCGAGCATCGTGAGGACGTTGCGGCCGCGAAAGGCGCTGAACCGGCGTCAGGGCAATCATTATGCATAAATATACACAACAGTGCATAGTTATGCAACAGGCGACCTGTATGGGTTTGTTCGAGCGGCGTCACCCTAATAGCTGTCAACGTAGCACTTGGAGGAACCTAGACGAGTTAGATGCTGCGGAGCCCATCGGATCTTGCGCGTGTTTGCACCGAGCGATACCCACCTGGGAATGGATGAGCGCTCCAAACCTGGCCTCGATCGCGTAGAAGCTCGTGTCGACGTTCGACCGTTTGTGATAGTGCTCGAAGAGTGCTTCAAGGCCAGGAAGCCGCCCGAACGTCACGCTCCTGATCAGCGCTTGCGGCCCTAACGAGCTTCGTTGCTAGGCTGCACGGGCACCTCGCGTTCGAGAACGGCGATGACACTCGGCCTTTGGGTCGGGTGCGGAATCATCGAGTGAAGCTTCCATCCGGTGGTCGTAAACCCGACGAACGAATTCCATGCTTCATCACTCATTGAAATCGGCCCCGTCAGCTCGTCGGGCGATCCCACGAGCCGCAAGGAGATGAACCTATACTTGTAATTCATGATTACGGACACTCCAAGAATCCGCGCAACGATTTCGCGAAAATGACGCTCGATCGCCTCCGAGCTGGCCTTTATGCCGGCGGCAGCCGAGAGATGTTCGATTTCTTGGGCCCGATCCCGTGGGTACAAGGATTTCCGGTGGCCATGAGTGCGTCGCACGAAGCGCGACGTTCTCTCGCAAGCGAGATTCGTCTCTTTGAGATCAAGATGTTCGAGCGTGGCGATGGTGATGATGTCGCGCGCGCGGTTATCGTCGCGAATCACGCGCGGATCTGTGTAGGCATGAATCTTTTGCGCGACTTGATCGGCCAAACTAATGCAAGGAATCGGGGAGGTCACGGGCATTCCAAGCTCGGCGATTCCGCGGACCGTTGGTACGATGAGATCGAAGGAACTCGCTTCGGACGGGCCTAGATCGACTTGGATGGTCTTGAGGCTTTCGTTGCCGTAAGCGATCGCGACGTCGAGCCGAACCGTATCGGCCCGAGCAAACTCTCGCGGCGGTTTCATTCGGTAGGTGAAGGCGTCAAATCCCAAAGCTAACGCGCGTTCAAATGCTTTGAGTCGCTCCGCTCGGCTTCCTGGAATTGCCACATCCAGATCTTTGGTAGTGCGCGCGCGGTCTGCGTATCGGAGCTGAATGCAGCTCCGCCTTTCAGCTGATAGTCCGCGAGGATGCCCTCATCGACCGCTCGCTGGAGGACGCCACAGAGCGCCAAGAACGCGACCCAAGTACGTAGACGCTGCTCATCAACATCTGCAGGCAATGCGATAGAGGCTCTTATTGAGTCTTGGCATGGACGATGTCGTCGATCTTTACTAAGAGTTTCGCTGCCTCGCCGCCGTTGATATGGCCCTCTTTGCGCGCCTTCGTGAGCGCTTCGCGTGCGAAGCGAAGGCTTCCGGCCTCGGCAAGATCGACTACGGTCCGCGGAACGGTTGTCACCGGCAGCCCGTCGACTTCGGCCACGTCATCAGGCGACAGATCGGCTCGATGTATGATGAGGCGGTTGGGGGGCTCTCGGCGAAAACGTGAGCTTTTGGCGATTGTCAGGTGTACCGACGACGGGTTGGCGTCCGTAAGCCCGAACACTACGAGCGCGCTGTCGTGAGAGATGGCACATCGCGGCCCGCGATGACTGCTCGCCCAATGCACGGCTTCCTGGAAGGGGGCAAGTCTGCTCGGCATGGCATGGCGGAGCCGGTAGACGCCCCGGCTTACCCGCTCGAGTAACCCCCTCTCGACCATCCCGAGCAGCGCCCGCCGGCGTAATCCCGGCTTGTTCGGCCAGGGCGGTGGTCACGTACCCACCGTGGTCGGTTGCGAGCTCTATAAGCGGGTCGATGAACGTTCGAGGCACGGTCAATATGTTACCATTAAGGTATCATATTGACAATCTGTTCGTTCACGCAGCAGCGTGGCGTTTCTCCCCTGGCGCTGCGGTTTGAGGCTGGGGGGTAGCTTGCCTAGAGCCATGCGGCAGGCAGGCCGCCAGGGCTGCACCTCCCCGGCGACGGACATTCCGGCGTGTCGTCCGTTCGTTTTCGCCGGCCGTCGTTGCTCTATTTTGCCCTGTTCGCCTTCGCCGCTTTTCTGGCCAGCTGCGGCGGCGGAGGGCATGCGAGCGCCGGGGCCGGCAACATTCCGGCGCCGGGCCGGGCCGATACCGCGCAAGTGACGTTCACGCTGCAGCTCGGCAGCGCTTCGTCGGCGGCCCTGCGGCATACGGCCTACATTTCGCCGAGCGTGAAGTCGATCGCCGTCGGCGTGGGGGTGGCGGGCGGCAATACGACGACCACCACAACCACCACTGCGAACTGCACCGCGACCGCGTGCAGCGTCACGGTCGCGGCCCCCGCGGGGCCTGACGTGTTCGCGTTCGCCCTGTACGACGGGACGAACGGGACCGGCAACGTGCTTTCGAGCGGCTCGGTGACGCAGACGATCGTCGCCAACGCGGTCAACGCCGTGAACGCGACGCTGAACGGGACCGTCGCGAGCGTCAGCCTGACGGTACCGAGCCTCACCGTCAAGGCCGGGGTTGCGACCGCGCTGCCGGTGATCGTCAACGCCAAGGACGCCGACGGTAACACGATCGTCGGGCCAGGCGGGTACAGCGTTCCGGTCGTGCTCGCCGACAGCGACACGAGCGGCGTCACCGCGATCTCACCAGCGACGGTAACCGGCCCGGGGGCCGCGGCGACGTTCTCCTACAACGGCGGACCGCTGCCGGGTCAAGTCGCGATCGTGTCGAGCGCCAAAGGCGTCTCGAACGCTGGATATCTCGTCTTCACCGCGGCGCCGGTCGGGACGCCCTACCAGCACATCGTCGTGCTGATCCAGGAGAACCGCTCCTTCGACAACATCTTCGGCGACCCGTGGAACGCCTCGATGATCCCCGGCATGAACGTGCCGACGAGCCCGCCGATGTGCCAGCCTGTGCCGGCGGGCGGCGCGACTTGCGGCCCGAGCGGCGCGACGACCGTGTGCAGTCCGCCGCCGGGCCCCGGCGCGACGTGTCCGCCGCTGCAGCTGACGTCGGATGCGTTGCTCGATCCGGAAAGCCCCAATCACACCTACGCCGCGCTGGTCGACGAGTGCAACCCCGCAACCCCGCCGCCGGGGTTCGCGTCGCCGTCTGCGCCGTGCCGGATGGACGGCTTCGCGGCCACGGCGGGCGACGGCCCGGGCGTCTATTCGTACGTCACCCATCTCGACGTCTATCCGTATCTGCTGCTCGCGCAGACCTACGGACTCGCCGACGCGATCTTCAGCGACGGGCTCAGTCCATCGCTCCCGGGCCATCAGGCGCTGGTCGCCGGGCTCGGGCCGGCCGACAGCGGCGGCCAGCCGTGGAGCTGTGCCGGCGACACTACTGCGCCTCTCTACCCGACCGCCGATCTATGGACGTTTCCCACGCCGGGTCCGCAGGCGCCGATCTGCTACGACTACCCAACGCTAGCGACCCGCATCGACGCGATCCCCGGCGCGACGTGGAAGTATTTCAATGGCGAAGTTCCTGAGAACTCGTTCGACACGTTGATCGACGCGTTCCAAGCCGTGCGTGCGGTCTACGATTCGACGCCCTTACCGGTGCCCGTGCCCAGTTCGACGCCGACGATGCTGACCGAATACCAGCGCAACGTCGTGCCGCGCGATCAGTTCTTCTCGTCGATCGTCGCGACGCCGGTGCCGGGTACGACGGCGCCACCCGTTTGCGCCTTGCCAACGGTCGCGTGGCTCACCGCCGACGGCACCGCCACCGATCATCCCGGCCTGGGCACGGGCGGGTTGGGCCCGTCGTGGGTTTCGTACGTCTATCAACAAATCGCGCAGAGCCCGTGCTACGGCTCGACCGCGGTCTTGGTCGTGTGGGACGACTCGGGCGGATTCTACGATCACGCGCCGCCGCCGTGGGCGCCCAACGCGCCGCCGCCCGGCTTCACCGGCTATCGCGGGCAGTCGCTCGGGTTTCGCGTCCCGCTGATCTTCATGGCGTACAACGGCGTGCCGCACAAGCTCTCGCACACGATGCGCGACTTCGGTTCGATCTTGCGCTTCATCGAGAACGACATCGGTGCGCCGCCGCTGGGGAGCGCCGACCTCGACTTCGGCGGCGACGCGTTATCCGACTTCTACACCCTCGGGCCGGCGGTCACGATCACGCCGATTCCGGTGTCGGTGCTCGCCGCGCACTCGCGCGCGCCGATGTCGCGCAAGTTTTGGCGCGATCAACCACCCGAGGCAGGGGATGACTATTAACGCATAGCAGCGTCGCGCCCATGAGTGCGCACGATCTCATCGTCGTCAAATACGGCGGCAGTTTGCTCGCCAGGGCACGTGGCGGCGCGCTCGTCGGCACCGACCTCGGTCCCGATCCGGTGCTCGCCGATTGCGCCGAACTCGTCAAAGGCGGCGCACGGGTCGTCGTCGTGCACGGCGGCGGCCCGCAGATCGACGCCCTGATCGAACGGCTCGCGTTGCCCCAACAACGTCTGGACGGCCTGCGCGTCACCGACGGCGCGACCCTCGAGATCGTCGAAGCGGTCTTGTGCGGCAACGTCAACAAGGCGCTCGTGCGGGCCGCGCTGCGGCTCGGGCTCAACGCGATGGGAATCAGCGGCCAGGACGGCGCGCTGCTGCGCGCGCGCAAGCTCGAAGGGGCGCACGACCTCGGCTTCGTCGGCGAGATCATCGCCGTCGATCCGACCCCGCTGCGGGTGCTGATCGACGCCGAGTACGTCTCGATCGTCGCCCCGCTCGCCCTCGGCGACGACTTGACGACGGTCTACAACGTCAATGCCGACACCGCGGCCGGCAAGATCGCGGCGGCGCTCGCAGCCGACGCGTACGTGGCGATCACCGACGTGCCGCGCCTGCGCCGCAATGCCGATCCGGGCTCGGGGATGGCACGCGCGACCGCGGCCGAGATCGCCGGACTGATCCGTTCCGGTGCGATCAGCGGCGGCATGATCCCCAAAGTCGAGGCGGCCCTGATCGCGATCGAGGGCGGCGCGCAGCGCGCGTTCATCGGCGGCGGCGTCGCCGAGCGGCCGGTGTCAGGGGCGCTCGCAGGGGACGCGACGGAAGTGTTCGCCTAAGGTCGCCCCACGTGGCGCGCGAGCCAGGCACGGCGGTCGTCGGTCGCGGCGGCGACTGCCAGATCGTGGGCAGCGTCGTACATGCGCAGCGTCTTGGGCCCGTGATCGGCGACGAAGTATGCGGCGAGCTGCGCGGGAGGCACGTAGAAATCGTGGCGCGCGAATTGGAACAAGGCGTCGGCGAGGGTCGCGCGCCGCAGGTAGATGACCGGATCGAGCACCGCCATCTGCGCGCGGTAGGCGGCCACGTCGGGCGGCGGTTTCCCGTAGAGATACCAGTCGTTGAAGCTCGTCGTCCCGGCCATGAACACCGCGTAGCGCGGGCGCGGGTCGACGCCGACCGTCACCGCCCCGTACATCGAGCCGAAGTCGTGGCCCACGTAGGCGATGCGGAGGGATCGACGCCGGGCTGCAAGAGGAGCACGTCGAGCGCGCGCCGCAGCGCGATCACCTGCGCGAGCGAGTGCGCGAAATCGTCGGCATACGCGCGGTGTTCGTACCACCCCGGCACGCTCCACATTGCGTCGGGCAAAACCGAGACGATGCCGGCCCGTGCCAACGCGAGGGCGTCGTTCTCGAACTCGTGGCGGTCGCTCGGGCCCTCGTCGGCGAGCCAGTGCACCCACAGCACCCCGCCGCACGGGCAACCCGTTTGCGGCTTGACGATCGTCGCCAGCGCGCCTGGGCCGTCGGGAGCGGGGATGCGCACGGTTTCGATCGCAATCCCGTCCTGCACGCGCCGGAGCAGCGGGACCGGCGCGGCCGAAACCGCCACGTACGCGAAGGCGGCCGCCGGGAGTCCGCCGTCGGAATCGGCTGCCGGCTGGGCCGATGCCGCGCCGAACCAGCACGCGAACGCCAGCACGCCGGCGGCGGCACCGAGCCGGATTCGGCGGACCGCGGCGGCACTCACAGGCGCTCGAGTTTCCCCTGCACGATCGTGTAGCGAATCTTCGCGCCGTCGACCGTCGTTTCGACGATTTTCCCGCCCTTGACGGACGCCCGCAGCCCGCCCGGCGCGCCGATGAAACCGGCATAGCGCGGTGCGCCGCCGGCCCAAACGTACACCAGCGCCGCGACCACGATCCCGGAGGGGTCCTGCATCGGCAGGATCAGCGCCCAGTCGCCGCCCGCCAACTGTCCGGACTTGAGACGCTCGATGGCGATGCAACCCTTTTCCGCTCCGAACCGCAGCCCGGGCCCCTGCGGACAGCTGAGGCCTTGCTCGGGGAGGACGCCCGGCGTGGCGGCCGCCAGTTTGACGACGTCGAGGGTGGCGAACGGCGATACCGGGGCCGGGGTCGCGGGGAGCGTGCGAATTGACAACGCTGTCCCGAGGACGAGGGCCGGTACGTGCGAAAACGTCACGCCCGCCTGCTTCATCCCAGGGAGGGAACGGCCCTCGGGAGGCTGCGGCCGCGGGAACTTTCTTTCGCTGACCGATGGGATAATTCGCCCATAGGTGGAAAAATTATTCCAGGAGGAACCCTCCTGTAGACAGCTGGGTCCGCCTACCATTCGCCCACTGGAGAAACGATGTCCGAGCTGACGATCCCCAAGAGCGTGGCCAGTAACGGCCAGACCACGAAGCCGCTCTACTTCTTCGACGAAGCCGGCGGCAACCTGAAGGAGCTCCTGGGGGGCAAAGGCGCCGGGCTCTCCGAGATGACGCGGGTGGGGCTGCCGGTCCCGCCCGGCTTCACGATCACGACCGAGCAGTGCCTGCGGTTCTACGACCTGGGTGGGAAAATGCCCGACGGGCTCCAGGATGCAATCGAGGCGGCGATGCGCGTGCTCGAGGAGCGCACCGGCAAGCAGTTCGGCGGGGCGACGAATCCGCTGCTCGTCTCGGTGCGGAGCGGCGCGCGGGTCTCGATGCCGGGCATGATGGATACGATCCTCAACCTCGGCCTCAACGACCGCACCGTCGCCGGGCTCGCCTTGTTGACCGGCAACGACCGGTTCGCGTGGGACGCGTACCGGCGATTCGTCGCGATGTTCTCCAACATCGTCCTGGGCATCGACAAGCACGAGTTCGAAGCCGCGATCGACCGCGCGAAGGAACGCTTGCGCGTGCGCACCGATCCCGAAGTCGACGCGGCGACGTGGCGCGACGTGGTCGACGAGTTCAAGGGCATCGTGCGCACCCGTTCGGGGCGCGAGTTTCCCCAAGACGTGCACGAGCAGATCACGCTCGCCGTGCAGGCCGTGTTCGAGTCGTGGCACTCCAAACGCGCGGTCGACTACCGCGCCTTCAACAAGATCCCCGACGACTGGGGAACGGCCGTCAACATCTGCGTGATGGTGTTCGGCAACATGGGCGAAGACTCCGGAACGGGAGTCGCCTTCACGCGCGACCCCAACACCGGGCGCCCCGGGAATCTTCGGCGAGTACTTGCGCAACGCGCAAGGTGAGGACGTCGTCGCCGGCACGCGCACGCCCGAAAAGATCGCCGACCTCGACAAGATCGCGCCCGACGTCTACCGTCAGTTCCTCGAAATCGCGCACAAGCTCGAGTCGCACTACCGCGACATGCAAGACCTCGAGTTCACCGTCGAGCGCGGCAAGCTCTACATGCTGCAGACGCGCAACGGCAAGCGCAGCGCCGAAGCCGCGGTCAAGATCGCCCTCGACATGGTGCGCGAAGGGCTCATCGACCGCAACGAGGCCTTGCGCCGCGTCAGCGCCGCCTCGCTCGACCAACTCTTTCACGCCCGCATCGACCACAGCGAGTCGTATCAAGCGGTCGCGAAAGGGCTCAACGCGTCGCCCGGCGCCGCTTCCGGCGCGGTCGTCTTCGATCCCGATACCGCGGTCGAGTGGAACAAAGCCGGCAAAGCGGTCATCTTGGTGCGCACCGAGACCGCTCCCGACGACGTGCACGGCATCATCACCGCGAAGGGCGTGCTCACCGCGCGCGGCGGCGCGACCTCGCACGCCGCGGTCGTGGCCCGCGGCATGGGCAAACCGGCCGTCTGCGGCTGCGAAGCGCTGCGGATCGACACCCGCACGAAGACCGCGACGATCGCCGGCAAACCGTTGCGCGAGGGCGATCTGCTCACGATCGACGGCTCGACCGGCGAAGTGGTGCTGGGCGAACTGAAGCTGATCCCGCCGCCGTCCGAGTTGCCGCCGTGGCTGGCGGAGTTTCTTGCCTGGGCCGACCAGGCCAAGCGCATGGGCGTGTGGGCGAACGCCGACACGCCCGGCGACGCGCGCCGCGCGCGCGAGCTGGGCGCGACGGGCATCGGGCTGTGCCGCACCGAGCACATGTTCATGGAGCGCGACCGGCTCCCGGTCGTGCAACAGATGATCCTGGCCGATATGCGCGAGGCGCGCGACACCGCGCTCACGCAGCTGCTGCCGTTCCAGCGCCACGACTTCGAGGGCATCCTCGAAGCGATGGCAAGGCTATCCGGTCACGATCCGGCTGCTCGATCCGCCGCTGCACGAGTTCCTCCCCTCGCTCGAGGACCTGCTCGTCGAGACGACGGAACTGCGGCTGACCAAGGGCGAGTCGTCGCCCGAGTATCTCGCGCGCACGAAAGTGTTGGCGCGCGTGCGCGTGCTGCACGAGCACAACCCGATGCTCGGCCTGCGCGTCTGCCGCTTGGGCATCGTGTACCCCGAGATCTACGCGATGCAAGTCCGCGCGATCTTCGAAGCGGCGTGCGCGCTGCGCAAGCGCGGCGTCGACGCGCAGCCGCACGTCATGATCCCCGGCGTCGGCACGCGCGAAGAGATGCAGATGACGCACGATGCCGCCAAGGCGGTCGCCGACCAGGTGATCGCCGAGACCGGCGTCCCGGTTCCCTACGAGATCGGCACGATGATCGAGCTGCCGCGTGCGTGCGTCGTCGCCGACGAGCTCGCGCAGCACGCGGAGTTCTTCTCGTTCGGCACCAACGACCTCACCCAAACGACGTACGGCTACAGTCGCGACGACGCCGAAGGGTCGTTCATCCCGCGCTATCTCGAGCTCAAGGTGCTCAAGGACGACCCGTTCCAGGTGCTCGACCGGGTCGGCGTCGGGGGGCTGATGCGCGAGGCCGTCGCCCGCGGCCGCAGCGTCGACGCGAACCTGCGGATCGGGATTTGCGGGGAGCACGGCGGTGAACCCTCGAGCGTCGAGTTCTGCCACCAAATCGGCCTCGATTACGTCTCCTGTTCGCCGTACCGCGTGCCGATCGCGCGGCTCGCGGCCGCGCAGGCGGCGCTCGGCAGCCCTTAAGGGTCCATGAGAAGTCGCTTCGGGGGGCGGTGATTGCGAGGGTTCAGACGGTTTTCCCAGGACAGGAGCCTAGCATAGAGGCAGTTGGAGGCATTCATGGACTGGTTCACTATCGTCGTTACCGTCATTGCAGCCATCTCGGCAATCGGCATCGCCCATAGCGTCGCCTCGACCGGAGCGATGGAGTCGCTGGCGAGGAGCCGGGAGCCAGTGCGCGATCAATGGCACGGTCATTCGCGCGTGCCCGCTAGGGGCCGATATTTCGCGCATGCCGTCGTTGCCGGCCGCCTCATGTACCGGTGTGCACACTTCGGCGGCCGGCGCCTAGGCCTGCACGAAATCTCGACCCCTAGCTCCGTGGTGGGGGCGTAGAGTGGGGTTACCCGCGGGCACGTTTTCAGCTGGTGTGGGGTTGTGATTCGATCACGGTTCGGCAGATGGTGCGGGCTTCGGTGAGGTTGGCGGTGCGTTTGCGGATGAAGAGTTTTCGCCAGTAGGCTTTGCCGGCTAGGCGGTTGATGACGTCGGAGGCGGCGCGGGCGTCGACGACGCCGAAGGCGTTGCGGACGTAGACGGTGTCGGCGTCCAGTTGGGAGCCCAGGGGGAGGCGGTGCAAGAGTTGCTCTTGTGAATCGCCCCAGACGGCGTCGCCGAAGCGTTCGCGAAGCGCGGCTTCGCAGGCGGCGAAGGTCGAGAGGTCGCGCTCGGCGTTGAATTCGGCCGCGAGCCCATAGAGGGTGCGGCGCTCGCGCAGCGCTTCCGCCGCTTCGGTGTGATGTTCGCGCAGGCCGTCGAATACCCGGAAGTCGTCCCAGCCCAGGAATGCGTCGATCGGGTCGAGCGCGCGGGGATCGGGCCAGAGCTCGCGCAGCGCTTGTTGCAGCACGCGTTCGAACATCCGCGTCGTGTGATGGAAATAGACGGTAGCGAACATCATGTAGCGCGCCAGAACGAACGACTCGAGCGCGACCGTGCCGCGCCCGTCGACACCCAGCCGCGGTTCGCCGCCGACGTCGAGCACGCGCATCGACGCGATCAGCTGATCGGCGTCGTAGCGGCCGCCTGCGACGCCGGTGAAATACGCGTCGCGCAAGAGGTAGTCCATGCGATCCGCGTCGAGGTTGGGGCCGCTGACGATCTCGCGCAGCACCGGATAGTGCGTCGGACCGCCGGTGACCAGGGCGAGCACTTCGGCCCGCTCCACCTCGAGCGCGTCGATCGCCGCCGCAACGTCGGGCAGCGCGACGATGTCGGCGGTGCGGCGCTCGTGCAACACGCCGAGCACGGCTTCGCACGCGTGGCTGAACGGACCGTGCCCGATGTCGTGCAGCAGCAGGCTCGCGCGCAACAGGCGCCGCTGCGCTTCGAAGTCGGCGTCGTTCGCGAAATACTCCGGCGAGTAGCGCCGCAGGGCGGCGAAGACGCGTTCGCCGGTCGCGAGTGCACCGAGCGCGTGGCTGAAACGCGAGTGTTCGGCCGACGGATAGGCCATGTACGCCAAGCCGAGTTGGCGCAACCTCCGCAAACGCTGCATCGGCCGCACCCCGAGCAGGGCGGCTTCACGGTCGTCGAGTTCGATGAAGTGGTGGACCGGATCGAAGATGCGTTTGATGCCTCGCACTTCGCATCCGCGCCCTGCGCGCCTGCACGGGACGGCCGCGCTTCACCGCGAAGTCAGGCACCGATGCGAATCGACGAGAGCGCCATTCGCGAAGTCGTCGCGCGCAGCGACATCGCGGCGGTCATCGGGCAGTACGTCTCCCTGCGCAAGCGCGGTCACGACCTCGTCGGGCTGTGCCCGTTTCATGGCGAGAAGACGCCATCGTTTCACGTGCACCCCGACCGCGGATTCTTCAAGTGCTTCGGCTGCGGCGTCGGCGGCGACGTCATTCGCTTCGTCAGCCGCATAGAGAACGTGCCGTTTCCCGACGCGGTGCGCTTGCTGGCGCGGCGCGCCGGCGTCGAACTCGAACCCGAAACGCCGGCGACCGCGCGGGCGCGCAGCGAGCGCGAAGCGATCTACGAGGCCAACGAGATCGCGGCCGCGTTCTTCAACCGGATGCTCGCGATCGACCCGGCCGGCGAAGGCGCACGGGCGTATTGCGCTCGCCGCGGACTCGGTATCGAAACGATCGAACGCTTCCGGCTCGGCTTTGCACCCGACCGCTGGGATGCGCTCGCGAGCGAACTCGGGCGCAACGGCGTCGCGCCGGAGACGGCGATCAATGCCGGCCTGCTCAAGCCGGGGCAACGCGGGCCGTACGATTTCTACCGCGGCCGGCTGATGATCCCCACCCGTTCGACCACCGGCGAAGTCGTCGCGTTCGGCGGGCGCGCCCTGGGCGACGAAGAGCCGAAGTATCTGAACACCGCGACGACCCCGGTGTACACGAAAGGCCGCTATCTCTACGCACTCGACATCGCGCGGCGCGCGGTCGCGGAGCGCGATGCGCTGATCGTCGTCGAGGGTTACCTCGACTGCATCGCGCTGCACGTCGCGGGATTCCCCAATGCGGTGGCGGCGCTCGGCACCGCGTTCACGCCCGAGCAGGCCGCGCTCGTGCGCAAGTACACGCGCCGCGTCTTTCTGTGCTTCGACGCCGATGCCGCCGGCCACGCCGCCACGGTCAAGTCGCTTGCGGTGCTCAAAGAAGCCGAGGTGGCGGCGCGCATCGTGCAGTTGCCGCCGGGCGACGATCCGGATTCGTTCGTGCGCCGCGAAGGCGCGCCGGCGCTGCAGGCGCTACTCGATGCCTCCCCGTTGGGGGTGCAGTTCGAGGTCGATCGCGAGCTCGAGCGGATCGAGTCCGGCTTTACGACGGCGGCGGAGATCGCGCGCAATGCCGAAGGGCTCGTGCGCTCGCTTCCGCGCGAGGAATGGGATCGCTGGCGCACCTACGTGGCGCAGCGGCTGCAGCTCGACGTCGACGACCTGCGCAAGAGCCGCTTCATGGTGGCCGCTCCGCGGCCCGCACGGCCCGCTCCCGATGCCCGCCCCGGCCGCCCCGCGGCGCCCGGCGCCGCCCCGACGTTCGAGCGTGACGTCCTGGCGATCGCGACCGAAGACCCGCAACTGCTCGCCGAGTATGCGAGCCGGATCCCGCCCGAACGCTTCGGCGACGAGCAACTGCGCCGCATTTACACGACCTTGCTCGGGAGTGCAACGACTTTGGCACAGCCGTCCGACGTTTTGGCGCTTTTCGGCGACGACGGCGAAACCGTTGACCTCTTGACTGCGGTCGTACGACCAGAGCGCTCGGGGACGGTCCGTTTCATCGACCGTCAAGCGCGTCGCGCGCATCTCGACCGTATCGTCGAGTGGCTGCGCAAGCGCGACGACGAACAGCGCCGGCGCGACCTGCGCTCCCAGATCGACGAGCACCTCGTCGCCGGGCGACCCGTCCCGCCCGACCTCCGCGACGAGGAAGCGGCCCTGACCGCAAAGCTCAAGAAGTAGAGAGAATCCCACGACGAAAGAGACCCCGGTAAAAACGGCGGCCGCTAACGCACCGCCGAATTTAGTGCCCCCCAAACCGCATTCGCCCCAAAGCTCCCGAACCAGAGCCGGAATCCCGAAGATAAACGCAGTAAGGGTGGGTCCCACACAACCCGCTGGAAGAACCAACAACCAAAGCAGCCCCCGAACAATCGCGCCCCCCACGACCACGTCGTATCGCGCGCCCTCGGGGAAACCAACTACAACCACAATCGAGAGCGCGCGTGAGGCCGGGGGGCCCCACGCAAAGCGTGGGGGGCGCGCAGGGCTAGGCCCGGAGCGCCTTTCCAAAGGGGGTGAGCCCAAACATATGGCACGCAAGAAAGCCTCGGTTGCCGAGGCACCGCCGGCTTCGGTCGAAGACATCGTCAAGAAGCTGATCGAGCGCGGGAAAAAGCGCGGATCGCTGACGTACGAAGAGATCACGTCGGCCTTCGACAACGTCGAAGACATCAGCCCCGAGCGCATGGATGACGTGTTCGAAGAGATCACGGCCATGGGGATCGAGATCGGCGAAGAGCAGCAGAAGGACGAAAAGCCTGACGCCGACGAGGAAGCCGAAGAGACGATTCCCGACGGGCTCGCTCTCGACGATCCGGTCCGGATGTACCTCAAGGAGATCGGGCGCGTCCCGCTCCTCTCGATGGAAGACGAGAAGACGCTCGCGATGGCGATCGAGGCCGGCGAGCGCGAAGCGCTCAAGAACGGCGCTTCCGACAACGCGGTCATCGTCGGTGGCGAAGAGGCCAAGCGCAAGCTGACCGAAGCGAACCTGCGCCTCGTCGTCTCGATCGCGAAGAAGTACGTCGGCCGCGGCATGCTCTTTCTCGACCTGATTCAAGAGGGCAATCTGGGCTTGATCCGCGCGGTCGAAAAGTTCGATTACCGCAAAGGGTACAAGTTCTCGACGTACGCCACATGGTGGATCCGCCAGGCGATCACGCGCGCGCTGGCCGATCAGGCGCGCACGATCCGCATTCCGGTCCACATGGTGGAGACGATCAACCGCCTGATCAAGATCTCGCGCCAGCTGTTGCAAGAGCTGGGGCGCGATCCGACGGTCGAGGAAATCGCCACCGAGATGGGGCTCACGCCCGAGAAGGTCCGCGAGGTGATCAAGATCTCGCAGGAGCCGATCTCGCTCGAGACGCCGATCGGCGAAGAAGAAGATTCACACCTGGGCGACTTCATCGAAGATCAGGAAGCGGTCGCCCCGGCCGAAGCCGCGTCGGTGATGCTGCTCAAAGAGAAAATGGCCGACGTGCTGAAAAACCTGACCGAGCGCGAGCGCAAAGTGCTCGTCCTGCGGTTCGGCTTGGAAGACGGCCACCAGCGCACGCTGGAAGAAGTCGGCCAGGAGTTCGGGGTGACGCGCGAACGCATCCGGCAGATCGAGGCGAAGGCGTTGCGCAAGCTGCGCCATCCCTCACGCGGCAAAGCGCTCAAAGATTACTGGTCCAACGAGTAACCCGGGAAGCATTGAGGCGATTATCCGAGGCTGACGTCGAGGCGGTGCTCGAGCCGCTGGAAATCGCGGAACTCGTCGAGCGCGTGCTCCGCGCGTCGGTTGACGGGCGCGCTCGCGGGCCGCTGCGCACCGTCGTCGAGCCGATGTTCGGCTGGTTTGCCACGATGCCGGCGATCGTCGACATCGGTGAGTTTCACGCGGTCGGAGCCAAGCTCGTCTCGGCCGCCCCGGGCAACGCGACCCGGGGGCTGCCGACCCACCAGGCCGTGATCGTCCTGCTCGACCGCTACAGCGGCGCGGTTGCCGCGATCGTTGCCGGCGAGCACATCACCGAGTTGCGGACGGCCGCCATGTCGGCGATCGCCGCCAAGGCACTCGGCCGCGCCAACGGACGCGTCCACGCGATCCTCGGGGCCGGCACCCAAGGCCGCGCCCACCTGGCGATGTACTCGGCGCTCAGCCTCGTGCGCGACGTGCGCGTCTGGTCGCGCACCCGCACCCGCGCGCAGTCGCTCGCGCGCGACGCGCAGCTGCGCGGCCTCGCCGTGCAGCTCTGCGCGACCGCCGACGAAGCGGTACGCGGAGCCGACGTCGTCACGACGGCCACGTCGGCGACCGCGCCGATCTTCTCGCCCGCAGTGGTGGCGCCCGGCACGCACGTCAACGCGGTCGGCTCGTGCGTTCCCACCCACCGCGAGCTCCCCGCCGAGCTCATGGCCAAAGCGTCGATCTTCGTCGATTCGCGGGCCGGTGCGTTCGCCGAAGCGGGCGACCTGCTGCTGGCGATCAAGGACGGCCGGCTGGCGAGCGAGGCGGTGCGGGGCGAACTCGGGGAAGTGCTCGCCGGCAAGATTCCGGGCCGCACGTCCAACGACGAGATCACGGTCTTCGAATCGCTCGGCATGGGCATCCTCGACGTCGCCTGCGCCCAGTACGCGGTCGAGAAGGTGGCCGCGAAAGAACGGACGGCGCCCTAGGGCCGCACGTTCGGGTTCGTGTCCGCAAAGGCGCCGGCGGGATTGGGCACGACCCAGACCGTCACGTCCCAAATGGCCGGAAAATTGAAGACGAAGCGCACGTCGGCGGCCGACTTCGCGGCGCCGGCCGCGACCAGGCCGGCCGCGGTCGGGGCACTCGGATTCCCGCCCGCGGCGGCGTAACGCGCCGCCCCCACGGCGCCGTACACGGTGCTTCCGCCCGGGCCCGCCAGGCCGAAGTGCTCGTGAGAGGGGAACCGGGTCCAGCGCCGCGGATCGAGGCCCCACAGCGACGGTGCGCGCGGCGAGGCGGCCTGCAGCACGGAGAAGTCGGCTCCGAGCAGTTTGCCGCTCTTGTCGTACCAGAGCTGGCTCGGCGTGGTGGGCGTCGAGGTCCATTTCCGGTTGGCGTAGCTGATCGCTCCGGTCTCGTCGGCGTCCGTGTAGCGCAGGTATCCGGCCCGTTCGGCGTCTGACGCCGTGGGGAAGCGGTGCATCAGATCGGCGCGCATCGCGTTGACGAACGGCGCTTCCGAGGGCAGCGGCATCCCGCTCAAGGTGGCGGCCGGCCCCGGCGCCCCCATGTTCTGCATCGGCGAGGGCGGCGGCATCATCGTGGCTTGCGCGGCCGCCTGCGCGCCGGCAGGCGCAGCGGGCACGACGGCCAGAGCACGGGCCAAGCAGAGCGAGCCGAGGAGGCGAAGCATGGCGCTCGCTACGGCGTGGCGACCGGGGCCGCCTGCGGCGCGGCTGTCGCGGTGGCGGGCGGTGTGCCGGCGGGCGGTGCGGTGGCGGCTTGGGGCGACGGTGACGGCGAGGGCTGCGCCGGCGTCCGGCTGGGCCGCGGGCGGGGCGTGGGGGGCACGAAATAAGTCGGAATCGGGACCGGCGTCACGGTCGCGTGAACCGGATCGACGCCGAGGTGGAACGGCAGCGGGGTCGCGATCGTCAGGGGACCGGAGTCGGGGGCGGTGACGCTCGCCTCGGTCAGCGCTCCGATCGACGCACCGGGATTGAGCCGGAAGTCAGCCCCCTTACGGAACGTGCGAAAGACCATGTAGTAGGGGACGAAGATCGAGGCCGCGGTGTCGCCGAGGTCGGTCGTCGACGAACGCCCCGCCGAGCTGCGGACGCGAAGCGTCCCTTCGGCCGGGCGGAGCGGCAATGCGGCGCCGCCGTCGAGGGGCAGCGGGTCGATCTGGATCTCGACCGAGCCGTCGACGTCGGGCGAGACCGCGTGGGTGACCGCGACGATATGCACAGCGACCCTCGTGCCCGAGGGCGCGAGGGTATGGCCGGCGAGCACGAGCGGCTGCGCCAGGTGAGCTGTGACGGCTGTCCCGGGCGCGGACGTGCGCGAGTCGATCGCGCCGTCGAGCACGAGGGTCAGGTGTGAGGCGAGCGGCAGAACGGCACCCGCCGGCGCGGCCGCGATGACGCTGCAGAGGACGGCGACCGCCGTCCCCAGCCTCAAACGTTGCATGCTGGTGCGTGCCGGCCCCAGGGCGGAGCCGCGCACGCCGTCAGAGGGTTAGGAGGCCCGCTTGACTTCCGCTTCGGCGGCGGCTTCCGCAGCCAGCTTGGCGGCGAGCTTGCCCTGTTCGATGAGCGCTTTGACCTTCTGGCCGCCCTTTTGGCCGATCTGCTCGTAGAACGTCGGGCCGTAGCGATCGCGCGTGGCCTCGCCGCCCTTCTTGCCGCCCTTCTTGCCGATCTGCTCGTAGAAGGCGTGCCCGTGGGCTTCCTTGGTGGCCTGGCCACCCTTGCGTCCAATGTTCTCATAGAACTCAGGGCCGTACTTTTTCTTTACCGTTTCGCCGCCTTTTTGGCCGGCTTCGCGGACGGTCATGCCGCCGGGCTTCTTTGCTGGGATTGACATCTGGCGTATTCCTCTGTTCCGATTGTTGTTTGGCATCAAGCTAGGTTTGGGGTGACTGCCTTACCTACTTGACTAACGTAAGTGAGTCGCGGAAAGTTGGTTCGAGTTTTGTGAAGATCGTATCGTTCATCGGCTTTTTCGTATCACTAGCGGTAGCTTTGAGCAGCATATCGAGCCAGTATCAAGAAATCTTTGCATTGGAGCGCGATCGCTCGCTTGGTGCCGGCCGGCTCGCCGCGCTGTTGGAAAACAGCGATCCGCGCATCGCCGCGCGCGCCGCGCTGGCGCTCGGTCGAACGAAAGTGACTGCCGCAATCGATCCGTTGGTCGCACACGCGAGTGCGAGTGAACCCGGCGTGCGCGCAATGGTCGTCTACGCATTGGGACTGCTCGCGGTGCGCGGCGCACCGGTTGCGCCGATGGTACACGCGCTCGACGACGACGCGGGCGCGGTGCGTATTGCTGCCGCCGACGCGCTCGCGCGCGCCGTCGGCGCGCGGGCTCCGGCGCAAAGCGTCGACCCCGCCGTGCGCGCCGCGCTCGCCGCGCATCTCGATCGCGATCCGGTGCCGAGCGTGCGCGCGCGCAGCGCGCTGGCACTTGCGGCCTACGGAAAGCGCGCCGACGCCGATGAAGCTGCGGCGTTACTCGTGCACGCGTTTCTCGCCGAACGCGACACCGGCGTGCGGTGGCACGAAATGTGGGCCGTGTACCGGGGTTTCGCGCAAATCGTGCCGCGCGAATTTCTCGCCCGTGCACTGCGCGATCGCGAGGAACTCGTGCGGCTCGAAGCGGTGCGTGCCTACGCGCGTTTGGCCGATCCGAGCGCCGCCGCCGCGGTGCTTCCACTCGAGAACGATCCGTCGTGGCGGGTCGCCGAACAGGCGCGCGAAACGGTGCGCGTGTTGCAAGGCGGCGCGTACACGGAACATTGGACGCACGTTCCCGCCGGCGTTCGCACGCCGCCGCCGCAACCGATGATGCTCGGCCCGGCGGCCCTTCCGCGGCCCACGGTCACCGGCACGCCGGGGATACCGCCGGTCGCATCGCTCGCGACGGAGCCGGCGCTCGATCCGCGCACTCCGGCAACGATCGACGGCCCGATGCCCGGGCCGCATCCGAGCGTGCGCATTCGCACGACGCAAGGCGCGATCGTCCTGACGCTCTATCCGGAGTGGGCGCCTACTACAGTCGCTAACTTTCTGGCGCTGGCCGACCGCGGCTACTACGACGGCCTGCGCTGGTTCCGCGTCGTGCCCGACTTCGTCGCCCAAACCGGCGACCCGACCGACTCCGGCGACGGCGACGCCGGCTACACGATCGGCGCCGAGGAGAACCCGCTCGAACAACGCAGCGGCGTCATCTCGATGGGACTCAATTACGACGACAAGGGCGCGATTCGCGATTCGGCGGGCACGCAGTTCTACATCACGATGTCGCCGCAGCTGCACCTCGACGCCGACTTCACGGTTTTCGGAGCGATCAGCGCCGGGTTTCCGGTGCTGGGCCGTTTGACTGAAAGCGACCGCATCGTGCGCGTCGAGCGCCTGCCCGACATCGACGTCAAGTAAGCCCCGAAGGGGCTACCGGAGCCGGGTCCGGCCGCGGCCGGAGTCGACCAGCGCGCGCAGCGCGAAGAGGGCATTCTCCGGCCGTTCGGTGATACGCCGGGCGAAATAGGCTGCCCAGTGGGCGCCGAACGGGACGTAGACGCGCACGTTGTGCCCGGCGGCCACCAGCGTCCGCTGCAGATCGGGCCGCACCCCGTAGAGCAGCTGGAACTCGAACCGCTCGCGACCGATGCCCCGTTCGCGGGCGTAGGCGCGGATCGCCTTGACGAGCCGTTCGTCGTGGGTCGCGATCGCCGGATAGTGACCCCGCTCGAGCAGCGCCTCGGCGCACTGCACGTAGGCGCGCCGGATGCGGTCCATGTCCTTGTGGGCGACCGCCGGCGGCTCGTTGTACGCCCCTTTGCACAGCCGGACCCGCGCCCCGAGCGCGATCGCCCGCTCGACGTCGGCCGGCGTGCGCTTGAGGTATGCCTGAAGGACGATGCCGACGTTGTCGTGGTGCGCGTACACCGCCTCGAACACGCGCCAGGTGGCATCGACGGTCGCGGAGCCTTCCATGTCGATCCGCACGAAAGGATCGGTCCCCGCCCGCTCGGCTGCCGCCCGGGCATGCCGGACGATCCGCAGCAGGTTCTCGCGCGCCAAGTCCTCGTCGATCCCCAGGCCGAGCGCACTGAGCTTGAGCGAGACGTTGGAGGCTACCCCCGCGGTGGCGAGCGCATCGGCGAGGTCTTCGTAGGCGCGGACGGTCCGTTCGGCATCCGCGGGATCGGCCAGGTCCTCGCCGAGCAGGTCGAGGCTCGCCTTCGCGCCGGCTCCGTTGAGCTCGCGCACGGCGGCGAGCGCCTCCGAGACCGTTTCTCCCGCCACGAACCGCTTCGCCAAGAAATGAAATCGCGCTTGAAGCGGCGACTCGGGGGCGAGAAGGCGGTCGAGGACGGTCATCGCCGGGCGCTTCGTGCCGCCCCGGGGCGCCGCCTCCGGCGGATCACCGAACCGAAACATGACCCGCTTCTGACCGGCTGCTTCGAGGCATTGGTTCTAGCGTAGCGAAAGCACGGTGCCCATGGCGATGGCGCGGCCCTGGCGCGTTCTGGTGGCGGACGACGACACCGAGATCTGCGTCCTGGTCAAAACGATCCTCAAGAACGGCCCGTACGATGTCACGACGTGCAATGACGCCGAGACAGCGATCGTTCACATGCGCCGCGACGACCCCTTCGATATCCTGATCTGCGACTTCATGTTGCCCGGCATCTCCGGCATCGACCTCATCCTGCAGGTCCGCGCGAACCCGTCGTACGCTTACACGCCGATCGTCATGATCAGCGGGCATAACAACTACGCCATGGACGATCGTGCGCGCAGCGCCGGGGCCAACGCTTTTCTCACCAAGCCGTTCACGCTCTCGCAGCTGCGCACCACGGTCGCCGGCTTGCTGCAGAGTTCCGATCAAACGAACGAGCGCCAAGTCGGATAACGGCCGAAGCTCGCGGTGCACGCATTTCGGCTAGCGCTGATCGCGCTCTCGCTGGGTCTCGACGTGTTCGCGGTGAGCATCGGCGTCGGTCTGCGTGGGGCTGACGGCCGGACGCAGTTTCGCATGGGTGCGGCGTTCGCGTGCGCCGAGATCTTGATGAACCTGATCGGCGCCGGGCTGGGGGCAGTGGCCGGAAACTTGCTCGGCAGCGCGGCCGGCTATCTGGGGTTCGCGGCGCTCTTCCTCGTGGGCCTGTACATGGTGTATGAAGCGCGCTTCGCGGGCGCCGGCCACAAGCCGCTCGACCTGACGACGGGCTGGGGCCTGGCGGTCGCGGCACTCTCGATCAGCCTCGACTCGCTCGGCATCGGATTCTCGATCCTGTTCATCGGGGTGCCGCTGGCGACGTCGCTGATCACGGTGGGCGTCGTTTCGGTCGTGGCGACGTTCCTGGGTCTGCGCTTCGGCGCGCTGCTCGGAAAACGGGCCGAAGACGCCGCCGGGTTGTGGGCCGGCATCATCCTCGCGCTCACCGGGCTGGGCTTCGCGGCAGAGAAATACTTCAGCCATTGAGCGCCGCACGCTGGGTGTGGGCCGGCGCGGCGGCCTTCGCGGCCGTGTACTTCGCCGCCGGTTACCAGCGATACGTCACCTACACCGCGGGCGCCGATCTCGCGCTCTTCACGCAGTCGATCGCGACCGCGTTCCACGGCTTTCACAACACGACCGAAAACGCCAGTCACTTCGCGGTGCATTTCTCGCCGATCGAGTATCTGTGTGCGCCCCTGCTGCTGGCCACGCACTCGCCGCTGGCGCTGGTCGCGATCCAATCGGTCGCCTGCGCGCTGACGGTGCCGCCGCTCTACTACCTCGCGCGCAAGCGTTTGCCCGACGGCCTGGCGGCCGGCGCGGCTGCGCTGGGCTACTTGTACGCGCCGCTTTCCGGCGTCGCGTTCGCCGACTTTCACGAGAACGGGTTCGCGCCCGCGGCCGCCGCGTGGCTCGTGTGGGCGCTCGACGCGCGCCGGTGGGGCTGGGCGGCCGCGTTCGTCGCGCTGTCGCTCGCGATCAAGGAAGATCAAGCGCCGATCGTGGCATTCGCGGGCGCCGCCGCCGCGCTATATTTTGCGCGCCGCGGCGAACGCGCGGGCGTCGGCTTTGGGCTCGCGACCGTCGCGCTCGCGATCGTCGTGTTCGCCGGCTACTTCACGGTCGTGCGTCCGCTCGCGGGTGCGCCGCAAGGCTGGAGCCCGACCCACTTCTACGACTGGAGCACGCCCGCGCACGACGGTCCCAAAGGGATCATGAACGTCGTCGCCCGCGCGTCGTACGTCGGCGAAGCGTTGCTGCCGCTGCTGTTCGTGCCGCTGCTTTCGCCGGCGTTCGTGCTCGCGGTGCCGGGCTTCGTCGAGGACTTGGCATCGAAGGAGGCGATCACGTTCACGATGGGCACGCACTACGCGGGCGTGTGGATCGGCTACGTGCTCGTTGCGTTCGTGCTCGGGCTGGCGCGGCTTGCGCGCGATGCGAACGTCGCGCGGGTGCGCGTGCTCGTGCGTACGAGCGCGGTGCTGTGCGCGCTCAACGTCGTGTTCGCGAGCCCCACGCACTACGCGCACTTCCTGCATCCGCGCACCGCGCACGACGCCGAACTCGACCGCGCGCTCGCGCGCGTGCTGCCCGGCGCCGATCTGGGCACGCAGGACGAACTGTTCACCCACCTCGGCTTCGACCCGCGCGCCTCGCTCGGCCTGACGCGGGAGCCGGCGTGCTTGCTGTTCGACCGCACGAGCGCGTCGGTGTTCTGGCTCGGCCGCGACCGCCCGGCGCTCGAAGCGGCGTTGCAGCGGGGCGAGTACCGGCACGCGGAATCGTTCGGCGACCTCGATCTCTACGTACGCCCCGGCACCGCGCCGGGCGCGTGCCTGCGCGCCGCCTCGTGAGCGACGTGGGCGCGGCGCTGCTCGAGCTCGCGCGGGCTCGCGGCCTCGGCGCCATCGCGGTGGCCGGGACGGCGAAGGGCGTCGGTAAGACGGTCACCGCGCGCGCCGTGCTGGCGGCGTCGGTGCGCGAAGGCGTGGCGGCGGGCTTCATGACGGTCGGGCGCGACGGTGAACGGGTCGACGCGGTCGACGGAACGCCCAAGCCGCGCCTCGAGATTGCGGCCGGCACGCTTGTCGCGACCGGGCGCGCGCTGTTGCCACGAACGCCCGCGCTCGAGATCGTCGCCGTCACCGGCGAACCGAGCGCGCTCGGCCCGATCGTGATCGCACGCGCGCACGCCGTCGCTGCCCTCGAGCTGAGCGGGCCGCCGACGGCGCGGGGAGCGGCCGCCGTGGCCCGTGCGCTTTGGGCTGCCGGAGCGCGCCGGCTGGTGGTCGACGGCGCGATCGACCGGCTGGCGGCGTTGCCCGAGCTCGAGGCGGCGGTCGTGATCGCGACCGGGGCGGCCCGCGCGGACAGCGTCGAGGCGATCGCCGCCCAGACCGCGGCGATCGTCGCGCGGCTGCGGTTGCGCGCCCCCGACCGCGACCGTCCGGCGGTCGAGATCGACGGCGCGCTGACGCCGGCGGTGGCGCACGCCTTGATCGCGGCGGGCGAGCGGCGCCAAGTCGTCGTGCGCGATGCGGCGCGCATCGCGGTGGTCGACGGGAGCTTCGGGGCGCTCGCGCGGGCGCTCGATCTGCGCTGCGCGCGGCCCCTCGACCTGGTCGCCTGCACCTGCGCTTCGCGCGGTCCGGGCACCGCGGTCGAGCCACGCGCGCTGCTGCGCGCCGTCGCGGCCGCGACCGGGCTGCCGGCGTTCGATGTCTATTCGGGTGAGACGGCCGCGTGAGCGGCGCGCCGTGGGATGCGGCGACCGCCGCTGCGATCGGGGTGCCGTGGATCGAGGCGCAGCTGGCGCCGCTGGGGGAGTTCGGGCGGCGGGCGCGCGCCGCCGAGCGCCGGTTCGGCCCCGGTGACGAAGAGCGGGCCACGCGTGCGTGCGAGGCGGTGATGCGCGCCGCGGCGCTCGATGCGGGCCGGGTCGCAGCGTTGGCCGACGCCGTTCGCGGGTGCCCCGATCCGCTCCCGATCCTGGCGCGGGCGACCGCCGGCGACGATCTCGACGACGCCGATTTCTTCGAGCTCGCGCGCTTCGTCGAAGCGCTCGACGTGCTCGGGTCGCTGCGCGACGCGCATTTCGACGGGGGGTATTTTCCGGCCGCTCCCGGGCCGTTGCGCGAGGCCCTCGCGCCGGGTCTCACCCCGCAGCGGACGTTCTATCTGGACGGCCACTACGACGGCGCCTTGGCGGCGGCGCGCGCCCGGGTCGCGGCCGCCCAAGCGGAGTTCGACCTCGCGCACGGCCGCCTGCGCGCGGCGGTCGGGGCCGCCGTCGGCATCGACGTGCCGGCTGCGGGCGAGTTCATCGTGATGCGCGACCGCTTCGCCGGCGGGCTTCCGCCGGGCGTGCACGTCGTGCGCGAAGCGGCCACGTACCGCCTCTGCGAGCTTGCGGCCGACGACGCGGTCGTCGCCGCCTTGAGGCGCCGCGAAGCGGCGGCCGGCGACGTTGCGGCCTGCGAGCGAACGGTACGCGAACGGCTGACGGGGGCCGTTCGCGACGCCGCGCCGGCGATCGCCGCGGCCGCGGAGGCGCTCGGGCGGCTCGACGCGTTGCTCGCGCGGGTCCGCTGGGTGCAGCGCCACGGCGGGTGCGTTCCGGAGTTGCACGCCGAGGCCCGGCTCGCGTTCGACGACGCCCGCTTTCCCGTGCTCGCGGAGGAACTCACGCGCGAAGGCCGTGCCTACGTGCCGGTGTCGCTCGCGCTCGACGGCGTCGCGGTGCTCACCGGGCCGAACATGGGCGGCAAGACGGCCGCGCTGCGCACGTGCGGCTTCGTCGCCGCGTGCTTGGCTTACGGGATCCCGCCCCCCGCGGCGCACGTTCGCAGCGCGCTCTTCGACGCGGTCGCCTGGATCGGCGGCGACGAATGGAGCGCGCGCGGCCCGCACGAGACCCTGCTCTCATCCTTCGGTCGTGAAGTGACCGCGTTGCGGCGCGTCCTCGAGCGCGGCGCAGCGCGGCCGCTCGTGCTGGTCGACGAGTTCGCGCGCACGACCGGCGCCCGCGAGGCCCGCGCGCTCGCGGTCGCGCTCGTCGAGACGCTGCGAACGCGCGGCGCGGTAGCCCTCGTCGCGACCCACATCGCCGACCTCGCCGCCGCAACCGGCGCGCCGCACTTCGCGGTCGCCGGCTTTCGCGAGCTTCCGTTCGCGGGCGGCGACGGCGACGTCGAGGCCGCATTGCGCCGCTTGGCGGATGCGCTCGACTACCGCATCGTGCGGGCCGGCGACGACCGCGGCCGGCGTTTCGACGCGCTCGACGTCGCCGCGCTGCTCGGACTCGACGCCGGTTTGGTCGAGCTCGCGCGGCGCCGGATCGACTAGCGCGGCGCCGCGTGGCGCCGGCGGCTCGCACGCGGCTTGGCCGCCATTTGCTCGAGCGCCGCGAGGTGCGCCGCGGCGGTGCGCGTGGCGCCGCGTTCGATGGCGCGGTAGCGGCGGATCACTTCGGTCCCGGCCCGGGTCAGGGTGGCACCGCCCCCTTTGCGGCCGCCGGGCTGTTTCTCGACCAGCGGCTCGGCGAAAATTCCGTTCAGCTCTTCGACCAAGTTCCACGCGCGATGATAGGACATCGCCATCGAGCGGCCGGCGGCCGAGATCGATCCGGTTTCGCCGATCAGTTCGAGCAGGCGCACCTTGCCCGGACCGATCGCCGTCTCGTCGAGAAACCGCACGCGTAGTGAAATGCTGGCCATGGTCGCACCGGATACATACGCGCTCGGGAGCCGGGTCACCGCTCGCCGCAAGGGGCGCTTCGCAACATCACATCCGAGCGTTAGGCTTGGACGGGCATAACGAGGGAGATTCGGCCGCTGCTGCCAAGGTGAGGGGGTGAACTTCGCCGATAGGAGTCCGTCCGTGCGCCGATCGCTCTTCTGCTTCGCCGTCGCTTCGATGCTCTTCGCGGGCTCGAGCGTCACGGCGAGCGCGCAGGACCAAGGCAAGATCACGGTGTTCGCCGCGGCTTCGCTGACCGAAGCGTTCGACGCGGCGGCCGCCGCGTTCACGAAGAAGACCGGGATCGCGGTCACCCTGAATTTCGGCGGTTCGGACACGCTCGCGACGCAGATCAAACAAGGCGCGCCGGCCGACGTGTTCGCGTCGGCGAATCAAACGCAGATGAAAGCGGTCGCCGATGCGGGGTCGATCGCCGGTGCGCCCAAGACGTTCGCGAAGAACCGGCTCGTCGTGGTCACGCCGAAGATCGGAACCGCGACGGTCGCCGGCCCGGCCGACTTGGCCAAGCCGGGCGTCAAAGTCGTGCTCGCGGCCCCGACGGTCCCGGTCGGCGGTTACGCTCGCGCGACGTTCGCGAAACTCAACGGCCAAACCGGTTATCCGCCCGACTTCGCGAGCGCGGTCGAAAAGAACGTCGTCTCGAACGAACTCGACGTCAAGGCGGTCGTCACGAAAATTTCGCTCGGGGAAGGCGATGCCGGCGTCGTCTACAGCACCGACGTCACGCCCGCGGTCGCATCGAAGCTCAACGTCTATCCGTTCCCGGCCGCGGTCGCGCCCGACATCGAGTACCCGATTGCGGTGTTGAAGAACGCGGGCGACGCCAAGGGCGCGCAAGCGTTCGTCGACTACATCCTCTCGCGCGAGGGCCAGGCGTTCTTGAAAGCGCGAGGCTTCATCTCGCCGTGATCCGGGTCGCGGTCGTCGGGTGCGCGGCCGCGTTGCTCGCCTTCATCGCGATTCCGCTGATCGGGCTCGTGTTGCACGCCGGGCCGCGCGAGCTGGCCGCAGTATTCTCGGTGCCGGCGCTCACCGCGCTGCGCCTGAGCGTGCTGACGACGACCGTCGCGCTCGCGATCACCCTCGCGCTCGGCACGCCGCTCGCGTACGTGCTCGCGCGCGCGGAGTTTCCGGGCCGCAGCGTCGTCGACGCCTTGATCGACCTGCCGATCGTCATTCCGCCGGCGGTCGCCGGGCTCGCCCTCTTGCTCGCGTTCGGCCGCTACGGCACGTTCGGACCGCTCCTGCGGTTCGCGGGCATCCAGCTTTCGTTCAGCACCGCAGCGGTCGTCATGGCGCAAATCTTCGTCGCCTCGCCATTCTACGTGCGCGCCGCGCGTGGCGGCCTGGCGACGGTCGACCGGCAACTCGAAGCGGCTTCGCAGACCCTGGGCATGGGGCCGTTGCGCACGTTCGCCTTCGTTACCGTGCCGCTCGCGGCGCCGTCGTTGATCGGCGGCGCGCTGTTGTGCTGGGCGCGCGCGCTCGGCGAGTTCGGCGCGACGATCATGTTCGCGGGCAATCTGACGGGGATCTCGCAGACGCTGCCGCTGGCGGTGTATCTGAACCTCGAAAACGGCGACGTCGCGATCGCGACTGCGCTTGCGATCGTGCTGATCGCGGTCAGCGTGGCGGTCATCGCGCTCGTGCGCCTCGCGGAGCGGCGTGCCTGATGCTGTCGCTCGACGTGCGCAAGCGGTTGCGGGAGTTCACGCTCGAGATAGCGGTCGAAGTCGGCGCAGGAGTGACGGTCGTCGTCGGCCCGAGCGGTTCGGGTAAAACGACGATGCTGCGGCTGATCGCGGGGCTCGACCGGCCCGACAGCGGCCGCATCGTCCTCGACGGGGCGATACTCTACGACGCAGAGACGTTCGTGCCGCCATACCGGCGCGGGATCGGATACCTCTTCCAGGAGTACGCGCTGTTTCCGCATCTCGACGTGGCCGCCAACGTCGGGTATGGTTTGCGCGCCCGTAACCTGACGGCTGCCGACCGGCACCAACGCGTGCGGCGCATGCTCGACCGGCTCGAAATCGGGGCCCTGGCAAACGCGCGAGTTGGTGAAGTGTCCGGCGGCCAGCGCCAACGGGTCGCCTTGGCGCGAGCGCTGATCATAGAGCCGCGGTTGTTGCTGTTGGACGAACCGCTGGCCGCGCTCGACCCGCTCACGCGCGATCGTATCCGCACGGAACTCCGTGCGATCCTCGAAGAGGTCGCCGTTCCGACGCTGTTCGTCACTCACGACCAGGCCGACCGCACCGCGTTCGCCCAGCGAGCGTTGGCGCTGCAAGTGGGCCACATCGTCAAGCCGGCGGGACCCGTCATCGGCGCATCCAATTGAGCCGCGTGGTCTTTCGCCTCATTATGATGATGCTGGCAGCTCTGCCGGCGTTTGCGCCGCAGGGCACGCTCGCTGCACCTGCGCTCATCCTGGCGACCACGACCAGCACGCAGGATACCGGTTTGCTCGATGTCCTCGTCCCAGCTTTCGAGAAAGCTTCCGGGTATTCGGTCAAGACCGTCGCTGTCGGCACCGGCGCGGCGCTGGCAATGGGCGAGCGCGGAGACGCCGACGTGCTGCTCGTCCATGCGCCGTCGGCCGAAGCCGCGTACATGGCCAAGGGGCGAGGGATCTCGCGGGCTCTCGTCATGCATGATGCCTTCATCGTCGTCGGGCCGGCCGCCGACCCGGCGCACGTGAAGGGCGCCGCGACGGCACAGGCGGCATTCGCCGCCATTTCCGGTGTGCAGGCACCGTTCGTCTCACGCGGAGACGACTCGGGCACGAACGTCAAAGAACTCGCGTTATGGCGGGCGGCGTCGGTCGAGCCGGGTGGATCCTGGTACGTCAAGACCGGCGGGGGCATGGCAGAAGCTCTGCGGGTCGCTTCGCAAAAGGGCGCGTACACGCTCACCGACGACGGCACGTATCTCACCCAGCGCGCGACACTCTCTCTCGTCCCGCTCGTTGAAGACGCGAAGGATTTGCTCAACGTCTACCACGTGATCGTCGTGAGGCCGCTGCCGGGGCAGCTTGCGAACGAAGCCGGTGCCGAAGCCTTCGCCCGGTACGTGACGTCGCCCGAGGGTCAACGCCTCATTGGGGAATTCGGGCGCGAGCGCTTTAGCCGCCCACTCTTCACGCCCGATGCGGGGAAGGGCAACTGAACTGATCGGGATCGCGGCGCTTTCCGTCGCGGTATCCGGCATCGCGACCGTCGTGGCCGGCGTGCTCGCCGTTCCCGGCGCGTTGTGGATCGTCTACGGACGGTCGAACTTGCGTGCGGTGCTGCTCGCCGTTTACGGCGCCGGCTTGGGCCTTCCGCCCGTTGCCGTCGGGTTGGCCGTCGCGTTCGTCTTTTGGCGGAGCGGCCCGCTCGGATTCGTCGATTGGCTCTATACCCCCGGCGCGATGTGCCTCGCCCAGACCATCATCGTCTTGCCGCTTATCGGAACGCTCGCCGTCGTGGCGCTACGTGGCGGAGATGCTACGTTGGCATTGCAATTGTCGGCGCTCGGCATTCCCCGCCGGATGCGCCTAGTGCTGCTCGCACGCGAGGTCGCGCCCGGGCTGGCAGCCGCGATGCTCGCCGGCTTCGGTCGCGCCATCGCTGAGGTCGGAGCCGCGCAGATGACCGGCGGAAATATCGAGGGTCAGACGCGCGTCCTCACCACGGCGACGATGCTGGCCGTCGGGAGAGGCCAATTCGCCGAGGCGTTCGCACACGTCGCCGTGCTATTGGGTATCGCGGCCGTGGCTACGGGAGCGGCCCTCGCGCTGCAGCGCCGTTGGGCGTGAGCGCGCGCGCGCTCGTCGCGCAACGCGGGACCTTCAGGCTCGAAGTCCCTTTCTTCGAGGCGGATGCTCTAGGCACGGCGGTCCTCGGGCCTAACGGCGCCGGGAAGACGTCCCTGCTACTGGCCCTGCAGGGCCTCCTACCCGCTGACGGTGCGGTCGCTCGCTCGGGGCGTGCGGCCGCAGTTTTTGCCCGGCCCGCCGTGCTGCGCGGGACCGCGCTCTGGAACGTCGCGGTCGTCGTGCGCGCTGTTCTCGGCACCAGCTCCGATGAAGCCGAGCAGCACGCGCGACGCGCGCTTGGCGACGTCGGGCTTGCCGGAAGGTGCCTCATCGACGCACGGAGGCTTTCAACGGGGGAGCGGCAACGCGTTGCGTTGGCGCGCGCGCTCGCGTGCTGCCCGAACGTCTTGTATCTCGACGAACCGTTTGCCAACATCGATGCCGACGCGCGTCCGATGCTGCGCGAACTCGTGTCGTCGTTCCGTACGCGGACGGGATGCTGCCTCGTGCTGGCCACGTCGTTCTTGGCCGACGCTGTGGCGCTGTGCGCCGACGTCGTAGTGCTCGAACATGGCCGGCCGGCCTACCGCGGAACGACGCGCGAACTAGCCTCCGCCGAGAACGCTTACATCGAGGCCCTCATCGCGGAATCGCGCCTTTGATCGCGCCTCGAAAGCTTCCGCTGGCGGCGTCCCAGCGGGGCTCGGTGCGCCGGAAGAGCTCTTCGCCGGCGCGGCGAAGCGGCCCGCGATGGACCCGCTGATCATCACGGTCGCGCCGGTCGGCGCCGAAGTGATGCCCGACCAGACGCCGCACTTGCCGGTCACCCCCGATGCGCTCGGGGAGGTCGCCGCACGGTGCGAGGCGGCCGGCGCGTCGATCGTGCACGTGCACTGCCGCAACGACGACGGCTCGAATACCCACGACGTCGAGCGCTTTCACGCCGCTTACGCCGCAGTGCGCGCGCGCAGCGACCTCATCGTGCAGTTCTCGACCGGCGGGGCGATCGGCATGACCCCGCGCGAGCGGGCCGCGCCGCTGTCGTTGCGCCCGGAGATGGCGACGCTGACGTGCGGCACGGTCAACTTCGGCGATGACGTCTTCGAGAACAGCTTTCCGATCATGCGCGGCATCTTGGCCGAGATGACGCGCATGGGCGTGCGCCCCGAGCTCGAGATCTTCGACCTGGGCCACCTCTCCAACGCCCGCCGGCTCGCGCGCGAAGGCGTGCTGACGCTGCCCCAGCACGTCGATTTCGTGCTCGGCGTCCCCGGCGCGCTCGACGCCTCGGTCGAACACCTGGTCGATTGCGTGCGCGCGCTCCCCGCGGGGTGCACGTGGTCGGTCGCCGGCATCGGGCGCATGCAGCTCCCGTTGGCCGCGGCGGCGATCGCGATGGGCGGCCACGTGCGGGTGGGGCTCGAAGACAACCTGTACTACAGCAAGGGCGTCCTCGCGCGCAACGACGAGCTGGTCGCCCGGGTCGCTCGGGTGGCGCAGGAGCTCGGACGGCCGGTCGCCGCACCCGCTCAGGCGCGGGCGGTTCTGGGGCTGCCGCCGCTGGTGCGGGGCACAGGAATCGCCCCGGCCGCTTCGTAACACCGTCCGGTTATTTCGGCCCTGGAGGTCTCTCCCAACTGTTCACGTACGTCGTTCGCCGCAGCTTGGAGGCAATTCCACTGCTGCTGCTCATCTCGGTCGTCCTGTTCGCGATTCTCAACAACGCGCCGGGCGGTCCGCTGACGCCGTATCTGCAGAATCCGCACATCACCGAAGCCGACATCGCGCGCCTGCGCCACAACTTCGGGCTCGACCAGCCGGTGTACGTGCAGTACCTCCACTGGCTCGGGCACGTCGTCACCGGCGATTTCGGCTACTCGACCTCGAATTCGGAACCGGTCAGCCAAGCGATCCTCGAGCGGCTGCCGGCGACCCTCGAGCTGATGGGAAGCGCGTTCATCTTCTCGCTCGTCGTCGGGGTCGCGGCCGGGATCTTCTCGGCGATCAAGCCCTACTCGCCGCTCGACTACACGGTGACGACGCTCGCGTTCTTCGGGCAATCGATGCCGGTGTTCTGGTTCGCGCTGATGATGCAGCTCGCGTTCGCGGTCTACGGCATCACCGCGTTCGGCTATCACGTCGCGCTGCCGTCGGCCGGAATGTGCACGCTCGACGAATGTCCGCTGTGGGACCGCCTCGAGCATCTGGTGCTGCCGACGCTCGTGCTCGGGCTGCTCTACATCGCCACCTGGAGCCGCTTCACGCGCAGTTCGATGCTCGAGGTGATCAAGACCGACTACATGCGCACGGCCGCCGCCAAGGGCTTGGGCCGCGCGAAGATCATCCTCAAGCACGGGCTGAAGAACGCCCTGATCCCGGTGGTGACGATCATCGCGCTCTCGCTGCCCGGCCTGGTCGCCGGCGCGGTCGTCACCGAGACGATCTTCGCCTGGCCGGGCATGGGGCGCTTGTTCTACAACGCCCTGGGCCAGTTCGATTTTTCGCTGTTGATGGGCTACCTGATGCTGACCGCGTTCCTGGTCGTGCTCTTCAATCTGCTCGCCGACATCGCGTACGCGTGGCTCGATCCGCGCGTGAAGTACAACTGATGGCGACCGCCATTCCGGTCGTCGCGCCGTCGGCGCAGGACGATCCCGAAGCGTTCCAAGTCGAGCGCCATGCCGTGTGGAAGCGCTTCCGCCGGCATCGCTTGGCCCTGCTCGGCGGGATCGTCATCATCGTCATGACCCTGATCGCGGTGCTCGCCCCGTTGATCGCGCCGTGGGATCCCAACTACATCGACCAGGCGCACTGGACGGGCTATCCGCTCGCGCCCGGCATCGCCGGCCATCTTCTGGGCAGCGACGAAAACGGACGCGATCTGCTCTCGCGCTTGATCTGGGGCGCGCGCATCTCGCTGACGGTCGCGGTGTTCGCCGTCTTCATGGAGATCACGATCGGCACGGTTCTCGGCGCCGTCGCCGGCTATTACGGCGGCTGGATCGACTACACGATCATGCGGCTGGCCGACGTCGTGCTCTCGATCCCGCTCCTGCCGCTGCTGCTCGTGCTGACCGCGATCGTGGCTGCGTCGTCGAACAAGGCGGCGCTGAACTTCGGCGTGATCGTGCTGATCATCGGCGGCTTGACGTGGCCTCCGGTCGCCCGGCTCGTGCGGGCGTCGTTCCTCAGCTTGCGCGAGCGCGAATTCGCCGAAGCGGCGCGGGCGATCGGCAACCGCGACGGGAGGATCATCTTCCGGCACCTGTTGCCCAACGCGCTCGCGCCGATCATCGTGCAGGCGACGCTCGAAGTCGCCAACGTCATCATCCTCGAGTCGACCCTGTCGTTCTTGGGCTTCGGGATCCAGCCGCCGACGGCGTCGTGGGGCAACATGCTGGCCAATGCCGAGGCCAACATGGCGATCGCCCCCTGGGCGGCGATCTTCCCCGGGCTCTGCATCCTGATCACGGTGCTGGCGATCAACTATCTCGGCGACGGCCTGCGGGACGCCCTCGATCCCAACATGCGTTGATCCTCGCGCTCCGCGCTCCGTACGGCAGGGAGGCGCCCTTGCGGCGACGCACCCGTTGCGCTACACTCTCTTGGTTGCCCCGACGTGCGCGAGTGGCGGAATTGGTAGACGCACTAGCTTGAGGGGCTAGCGCCCGCAAGGGCGTGCTGGTTCGAGTCCAGTCTCGCGCACCAATCAGACGGCCGGTAGCCGCTTCCCACTCCGATCGAGGCTCCTTGATGCCACAAGCCCTGCAGACCCTGGATCTCTTGAAGGTCGCCCAAGAAGAACAGCACGGCGACCTTTTCGCACTCCTGGACAGCATGTACAAGCGCTCGTCCGTCAAGCCGGCCGGCTATCCGGATGCGATCATCTGGGAGGGCGGAAATGCCGCCGGCGGGGTCAAGCCCGTGGCGCACGCCTTCACCGACATGTTCGCGCTCAACGGCACGCTCATGGCGCTCGACGTCCTCGGGCTGCCGTTCCTCGGCGTTCCGATGATGGCGCAATTCCGCCACGACACCAAACTCGTCTCGCTGGAGTGGTTCGGAAAACTCGATTATATCGCGCTGAAGTGGTCTACTGCGGGCGATTTCCTCGTCAACGAAGACGGCAAGAAAGTCGTGGTGGCCGGGAAGTCGGCGAACGCGCCGCTGCGCACCGCGGCCGGCGTGTACTGCAACGTGCGCCCGTACGGCGGGATCACGAGCGTGCGTTTCATGCCCGGCTTGCCGTACTCGCAAGACAAGAAGAAGTTCTTCGTCGATCCGGCCACCGGCAACATCCATTCGGAAATGAATACGCCGGGCACGCGCATGGCCTACGCCGCGCGGCTCTTCCTGAAGATGGTGCACGAGACCGGCCAGATCGGACGGGTCGCGACCAAGCCGACCCAGGCGCAGGAAGACGCGGTCAACGCGGGCATCATCCGCTGGCTGCTGCAAGGCACGAAATTCACGCTGAAGCGGCGCTACTCCGTCGATGCCTACGAGGAACACCGCGCCGACGTCGACGCGATCGTCGCACTGCTGCCCAGCGACTTCAAAGCCGGGATGGAAGACTGGAGCGGCGACATCTACGAGCACATCTCCGACACGAATTTCGGTCTGCTGCTCCACGACATGATCCAGCAACGGCCGTCCATCGTCTACGGCACCGACCTCGACGGCGACCGGCTGACCGATCTGATGGCCGACGCGCCCGACGTTCTGCGCGAATGGGGGCAAGTGGTGCTCGACGCCGCCGGAGCGAAGATCGACATCAAAAAGCTCTGGACGGACATGGGCTTCACGATGACCAACGGCAAGGACATGACGAGCATCATGTACCGCGTGCACGGGGCGCCGATCTACGAGCAGACCTTGGGCTCGGCCGATGCGATGCTGCTACGCCTGCTCGCCGGCGACGAGACGGTCGGAGGCGAAAAGCAGCCGTACGATCCGCGCATTCACTTCGTGCTGATCAACGAGGCGTACAAGGCCGCCAACCCCGGCAACCAGGAGTTGGCCGACTGGCTCGACGCGCAGCTGGCGACCTTCGACCGTGTGTACGGCGGTAAGCGCCCGCGTTACCTGGACGGGTACAAGGCGCTCAAAGAGGCGATCCGCCCCTGGGGCACCTAGCCCCTGAACGGCGCCCGGAGGAAGCCGGCCCGCGAAGCCGCAAACGGCCTGTTGTCCGGACAATGGCGGAGGTGCGACCGATGGGCTCGATTTTGACGACTCCGGTGACCGGGGCGGTGGCGTGGCGCGGAGCCGATCTGCAGCGCGACGGCTCGTGGATCGAGCACCTTACGCCGGCGGCGCTGGCCGAACTCGACGCGGCCCTGCGCGCGGTGCAAGCCAAGGGTCTGCAGCTCGAGCAGGTCACGCGCGACGACTTCCCGCTGCCGGCGTTCGCGCGCGACATCGCGCGAATCAACGACGAGCTCGAGAACGGACGCGGCTTCGTGTTGCTGCGGGGGCTGCCGCGCGAACGCTACAGCGACGACGAGCTGGCGATCCTGTACTGGGGTATCGGCGCACACATGGGCAGCGCGGTCTCGCAGAACTCGCGCGGCGACCTGCTCGGGCACGTCCGCGACCGCGGCTTCGACTTCTCGCGGCTCGACGTGCGCGGCTACGAGACGCGCGCTTCGCAAGGGCTGCACGTCGACAATTCCGACGTCGTCGGACTGCTGTGCCTGCGCGCGGCGAAGTCGGGCGGCACCTCGCAACTCGTCAGCTCGATGACGATCCACAACGAGTTGCTCGCGCGGCATCCGTGGTACCTGGGCTTGCTCTATCGCCCGTTCGCCGTCGACATGCGCGGCGAAGGGCGCCCCGGGGTGCCCGACTTCTACACGCGCCCGGTCTACAGTTACTACGACGGGAAGCTCTCGTGCGGGGTCAACTTCACGTACATCAAATCGGCCCCGGCCAAGAGCGGCGTGCCGCTCTCGGCGGTCGAGCTCGAAGCGCTCGACGTGATGGAACGCCTCTCGCAGAGTCCGCAACTGTGCCTGCACATGACCTTCGAACCGGGCGACATTCAGTTCGTCAACAACTACGTCATCCTGCACGACCGGATGCCGTACGAAGACTGGGACGAGCCCGAGAAGAAGCGCCATCTGTTGCGCCTGTGGCTTGCGGTCTCCAACGGCCGCAGCCTCGCGCCCGACTTCGCTTCGCGCTATCACGCGCGGCCGGGGATCGACGACCTGCGCGGCCGAGGCGGCGTCCCGGTGCACCGCGCCCCGTTGGTCGAAGCATAGTCGAAGGAGGCCGCAGGCTTATTGCCCGGGAGCGCCTGAGGGCAGCGCGATGTCGGCATACGAGGCCGGGGCCTTGTCGATGAGGCCGACCTGCTTCATGAAGGCCGCTGCCTTCAACACGCCCTTGGGCGCGAGGGCGAACATGCGCGCACCGCTCGTCTTGAGCACGTCGCTCACTTCGGCGGCGTTCGCTTTGCCGCCGGTGTAGTCGACGTACATCGCGGTCGCCTCGTCCTGGTGCGCGAGGATGAAGCCGACCGCCCCTTGGTACGCTTTGTAGAAGCCCGCGACGAACTGCGGGTACTGCGCGGCGAACTGCGTGTTGACGGCGACGACCGTCGAGCAGATGCCGGCCGGGAACGCGTCGCTCTCGCGCAGGACGACGTGGCCGCCTTTCTTCACCTCGTCCTGCGAGAACGGCGGGGCGCCCATGTGGCCCGCGATCTGTTTGTTGAGCAGCGCCGCCTCGGCGACCGGGTGCGCCATCGCGAGAAACCCCGAATCGAGCAGATGCGGATCGAGCCCGTCGTCCTGCAGCGCTTTGCGCAGAACGACGCTTTGGATCGAGTCGGGCGCGGGCATGCCGATCTTGTCGCCGGGTTTGAAGTCGCGCAGCGTCTTGTACGCGGGGTCCATCGCGACCAGCCAGTGGTCGAGGAAATTCGCCGCGCACAGGATCTTCCACGGGACGCCCTTGTCCCACCCGATCAGGAACGGCGACGTTCCCGGGGCGCCGATCTGGATCGAATTCGAGATGACGCCGTCCCGAATCGCCGACCCGCTGGCGAGCTCGCGCCAATCGAACTTGGTGTTGGGAAACGCCTTGGCGAGCAGTCCCTGCTTCTGCAACACGACGAAGGGCATGTACCCGACGCCGGGCTGGTAGGCGATCGTGACCGCGTCGGGCGCGTCGGCCGCGGCGCGGGCCGGCCGTCCGGCGAGCGCACACGCGACGAGCGCGCAGACGCCGGCGAGTGCGGCGCGACGCGTCCGCGGCACCTCCCCGAAGCAGTGAAACGATTCGTCGGTCATGAAGGCTCTCCGCGCGGGCGCCGGCGCAGGGGACCGGCCGCCGGCAACTTGCTTCTCTGGATGCGGGCGTCCTGCGAAACATCGTGGCCGCGGCCGGCGTAGAAGGGGCAAAAGGAGGCTCGATCGCGCTGTGTGGCTGACGCGGTTCTCGCTCAATCGTCCGATTATCGTGTCGATGCTGTTCGTCGCCCTGGCGGTGTACGGCATCATCTCGTTCTTTTCGCTCGGCGCTAGCCTCAACCCCAACGTAGCCTTCCCGGTCGTCGTGGTCGAAGCGAACTATCCCGGCGCTTCGCCGTCGGAGATGGAACGGCTGGTCATCAAGCCGATCGAAGACCAGATCGACGGGATCGACAATCTCGACCGCATGTCGGCGACCGCGCAGGAAGGCACGGCCGAAGTCGTCGTGCAGTTCAAGCTCGACACGAACCTCGACTATGCGGCGATCGACGTGCAGCGGCGGGTCGACACCGCGCGCGTCTACATGCCGACCGATCTCGATCCGCCGGTCGTCATCAAGAACGGCTCCGATACGCCGATGATCGAGATGGCGGTCAGCTCGAAGTCGCTGAGCGCGACCCAGCTCTCCGACCTCGTGCACGACCGCATCGTCCCCGAGATCAAACACATCCCCAACGTCGCGACCGTCGACGTGTACGGCGAGCTCGACCGCGAGTTCCACGTGATGCCCGACCGCGAGCGGATGGCGGCGGTCGACATGACGCTGCCCGACCTCTTCGATGCGCTCGCGAACAACAATTCGAACCTCCCCGGCGGGCGTTTCGATTCGCCGTCGAGCGAGACGAGCGTCTCGGTCCACGCCGACATCAACTCGGCCGGCGACCTGGCGCTGATCCCGCTCGCGAACGCGTTGGACCCCATCTCGGGCATCGCGACGAAGGGGATGCGCCTCGGCGACGTGGCGACCGTCGAGGACGGGCACGTCGAACAACGCCGCCCCTCGCACTTCAACGGCCATCCGGCCTTCCTAATCGACGTCAATCGCGTGATCACCGCCGATGAGTTGAAGTCGACGAAGATCGCGCGTGCCGAGATCGAGAAGATCAAGGCCGAATATCCGCAGATCACCTTCGCCGAGGTCGAGGTCGCGGCCGATTACACGCAGGCCTCGCTCAACGGCGTGATGCAGAGCCTGCTCGAGGGCATCGCGCTGACCGCGATCGTCATGCTGCTCTTCCTGCACGCGTGGCGCAGCGCGACGGTCGTCATGATCGCTATCCCGGCCTCGCTGCTCGCGACCTTCATCGTCATGCGCGTGCTCGGCTTCACCCTCGACATCGTGTCGCTGATGGGGCTCTCGCTGACGATCGGCATCCTCGTCGACGACTCGATCGTCATCCTCGAAAACATCACCCGGCATCGCGACATGGGCGAGGCGCCGATCGACGCCGCGATTTCCGGCCGCAGCGAGATCGGCGGCGCGGCGGTCGCGATCACGCTCGTCGACGTCGTCGTCTTCCTGCCGATCGCGTTCCTCTCGGGGTTCGTCGGCAAGTACATGCGCGAGTTCGGCATCGTCGTCGTGGTCGCGACGCTCTTCTCGCTGCTCGTCTCGTTCACGCTCACCCCCATGCTGGCCGCGTTCTGGGCGGTCAAGAAGCGCAGCACGGCGCCGCCCGGCATCCTGGCCGGCTTCCAGCGCGGTTTCGACGACTTGACGCGCTGGTATCGCGACGTGTCGCTGCCCTTCGCGCTCAAGCACCGCGTCATCACCGCGCTCGTCTGCGCCGGCCTGGTCGTCTCGGCGATCGCGCTGATCCCGCTCGGCGCGATCCAGACCGAGTTCGTCCCGTCGGCACCGACGGGCGTCATCAACATGACCGTCACCTATCCGACCGGGACCGCGCTCGCGATCACCGCGGAAGGCGTCGACCGGCTCGAAGCCGCGGTCGCCGCCGTCCCGGGCGTGCGCGCCGTCCTCTCGACCGTCGGCCGCAAACCGTCGGGCTGGAGCGTTACGGTGGGCGGCAACGTCGCGCGGCTGACGGCGCTGATGGACGACAAGCGCCGGCGCGAGACGCCGCGCGCGATCGCCGACATCCGCAAGCTCGACGGGATGGTCCCGGGCGCGAAGCTGACGGTGGCCGGCGAGAGCGGCGGGGGCAGCGGGAGCGAGATCTTCTACACGCTCTCCGGCCCCGAGGACAAGCTGACGCCGGCGGCCGAGAAGCTGGCTGCGTTGGTGCGCGCGATCCCGGGTACGGTCAACGTCCAGACCGGCGCGGAGAGCGCGGCCCCGCGCATGAACGTCTACATCGATCCGCACCGCGCCGAAATGCTCGGGGTCTCCCCCGGCAGTGCGGCCGAAGCGGCGCGCATCGCGGTCGGCGGCGCGGTCGCCACCCGCGTGCGCACCGAGACGCGCCTGGTCGACGTGCGGATTCAATCGCCGCTCTCGCAACGCACCACCCTCGACGACCTGGCGAAAGTGGAAGTGCGCGCCGCCGACGGCACGCTGGTCCCGCTGGCGCGGGTCGCGAGTTTCAGCCAAACGCTCGCGCCGACGAAGATCGAACGCTTCGACCGCCAGCGCGTCACCCGGGTGACCGGCGACATCGACGACTCGATCACCAAGCTCGGACCGGTGATCGACAAGATCGACGCGGCGGTGAAGACGCCGGGCTTTTTGCCCGACGGCGTCTCGATCCGGGCCTCGGGCGATTCGCAGTTCTTCGCCGAGACGCTCTCCAGCATGGGTATCGCGCTCGTCACGTCGTTCGCGCTCGTCTACATGCTGATGGTGATCCTGTACGGCAACTTCCTCACGCCGTTCGTCATCATGTTCTCCGTCCCGGTCGCTGCGGTCGGGGCGCTGTGGGGACTCGCGATCAGCGGCCAAACGATCAACCTGTTCTCGCTGATCGGCATGATCATGCTGTTCGGGCTGGTGGCCAAGAACGGGATCTTGCTGGCCGACTACGCGAACACGCTGCGCAAACGCGGCTTGCGGGTCAACGAGGCGATGCAGTCCGCGGCCGGCACGCGCTTCCGCCCGATCTTGATGACGACGTGCGCGATGGTATTCGGCATGCTTCCGCTCGCGCTCGGCCTGGCCGAAGGCGCGGAGTTCCGGCGCTCGATGGGCGGTCGTGCTGATCGGAGGTCTGATCAGCTCGCTGATCCTGACGCTCTTCCTCGTGCCGGTCGTGTACTGCTGGTTGATGGGCCGCAGCGAGCGTAAAGCCGACAAACGGGCGATGCGCGAGGAAATGGCCGCCCCGCATGCCGTGCCTGCGCCGTGAGCGACAGGGTGAGAGGCAGCTTAATTCTCCGCTAGCCGGTATTGCTCGCGAGTGCGCCCTCGTTTAATTCCCGTCGGACGATTCGTCGTTCGTTCATCAGGGTAACGGAGACGGGGCGCAGCCGGCATCGCCGTGCGCGCCGGAGGAGTTTTTCATGACTTATTTTCATAAAGGCATTGCCGCCGTAACGATCCTGGCGCTCGGTATGGGACTTTCGGTGCCGGTGCTCGCGCAGAGCACCGCGCAAAGTGACGGTCGACGGCGCACCGGTTTCCCTCGACCCGCCGCCGATCGAACGGGCGGGCCGTGTCTTCGTTCCGCTCCGTGGCGTTTTCGAACGCCTTGGAGCCTCGGTCGTGTATCAGAGCGGCCAAATCAATGCCACCGCGGGTTCGCGCACGGTTGCGCTGCAGATCGGCTCGACGAACGCGTCGATCGGCGGCCAGCCGGCGCAGCTCGACGTCGCTCCGTTCATCGTAGGTGCGAGCACGTACGTGCCGCTGCGCTTCGTCGCCCAGGCGCTCGGCGACAACGTCAACTGGGACGGGACCAATCGCATCGTCGCGATCCAGACGAACGGCGGAAACGCGAATCCGCCGCCTGCCGCCGCCCCGCCCCCGCCGGCCGCGCCGCCGCGCAGCCCGCTCGCCCTGGCTGGGGTCAACCCGCAACGTGACGCCTCGGTCGCAACCGAACGCCCGACGATCGAAGCACAGTTCGACGGCGCGGTCGCCGATCCGAACAGCCTGCGGGTGCAACTCGACGGCCTCGACATCACCGGCCAAACGACCCGCGCCCCGCAGGGCATCGTGTATTCGCCGCCGTCGAACCTGATTGCCGGTCAGCACACGGTGCGGATCGAGGGGCACGACCGCTCCGACCGTCCGTTCCGCGTCGGCTGGACGTTCACGACCGGCACGAACACGACGAACAACTTCGTCGACATCTTCACGCCGGACCAAGACGCGCGCGTCAGCAACACGTTCGAGGTGCGCGGGCGCACCGCGCCCAACGCGCGCGTGCTCGTACAGGCCGCGAGCGTCGCCAACGTCGGCGGCTTCGTCGCCCTCGACACCGGCTCGTTCCGCGGCGAAACGGTCGCCGGTCCCAACGGCGCTTACGCGGTCAACGTCGTGCTCAACGACATCCGCGGCGGAGCGGTCAACATCGTCGTGACCTCGACCGACCCGTCGACGCGGGCGACCGCGCAGGCGCGCCGCACGCTACGCGTCTAGGGGCGCCGGGGTGCGTTCAGGCGTAAGGCCTGAGCGCACCCTACAGCGTCTTGATGAACCAGGCGATCGCTCGCGCGAGGATCTCCGGCTGTTGTTGTTCGACGAGCGTCAAACCCGTTTCGGCGGTCGCGTAGGGAAACGTTTCGGCGGGGTACGCCGCGTGCGCGATCATCGCGTCGGCTGACCGCGCCGAGGTCTCGTTCTCGCTTCCGTAGAGCAAGTACACCGAGCGCGGCGCGAACGGGCCGTAGCCCGAAAAGATGCGCGCGCGCGGCTCGTCGAGTCCGAACAGCACCGTGCTCGCCGCGCCCCAGCCGCGGCCCGCCGCCGCGTACGCGAGGTCGCTGCCGGCGCCGACTCCGCTGATCCCGATGCGCGCGGCGTCGCTCTTCGGCTGCCGCGCGAGGAACGAGATCGCGGCGCGCACGTCGCGCGCGTACGTTTCAGCGGCGAGGTCTTGTGCTTCGGGTTCGAGCAGGGCGGCATGCATGTCTTGACGGACAGACTCACCGTGTCCCCGCAAGTCGAACGTCATCACGCCCCATCCGCGCGAATGAAACATCGCAACGTAGGGGTTCCACACCTTGCGATTCGAGCCGAAATCGTGAATCAGCAGCAGCGATGCGGCGCCTTCTTCCGGCGGTTCCCAATAGGTTCCGCGGAGATGGACGCTGTCGTCGCTGAGAAATGTCACTTCCCGGCGCGGTGTAACGGCAACGCGCACTGGACCAAAGGGCATGCAAAACCCGGTTCGGGCGGGGCTGGCCGCCTCCTTTCACGACGTAGCGCACGAGCGTGAGTCACGAGCACCATCCTGGACGGATCGCACTCGTCACCGGCGGTGCCGGCGGCTTGGGAGCGGGCGTCGCGGTCAGCCTTGCCGAGCGTGGCTTTCGCGTCACGTTCACGTACTTGCCCGGCGGCACGTCGCCGGAGGAAACGCTCGAACGCATACGGCGCTACGATGCGGGGACGAGCGCGATCGCGGCCGATGCATCCGACCCGGCGTCGGCGGCGCAGGTGGTCGAAGCGATGCGAGCGGGGCGCGGGGTGCCGGAAATTGCCGTGCACATGGTCGGTCCGATCGTCGTGCGGCGCTTCGCCAAATCGACGCTCGACGACTATGCGGCGATGGTCGACGGCAACTTGCGCAGCGCGGTCGCGCTCGCGTTCGCCGTGTTGCCGCCGATGCGTGCGGCCGGTTTCGGACGCTTGGTGTTTTTCGGCATGAACGGTTCGGCGACCACGGTTCCAGGCTTGGGAATGTCGCTGTACGGCGCGGCCAAGGCCGGAGTCGTGACGTTCGCGCGGGCGCTGGCACTCGAAGAAGCGGCGCGCGGCATTACGGTCAACGTCGTCGAGCCGGGCGACATTCGCGACAAGCGCGCCGACCGCGCAGCCGCCGCGAAAATCGCCGCCGCCAACCCGACGGGCCACGCCGGTTCTTGGGAAGATATCGGCAATGCGGTGTCGTTCTTGGTGTCGGACGGCGCGGGGTTCATCAACGGTGCGACCGTCGGCGTCAACGGCGGTCTGGTCGGACCCTACGAAGCCGGCAGCACGCATTGACGGGCTTCCTTTGGGGCGTGGTCGCGGTCGTCACGCTGCTGCGCGCCACCGCGGCGTTTGCCGTGCCGATGACCGGCGACGAAGCATACTACTGGGAATGGAGCCGGCACCTCGCGCTGGGCTACGTCGACCACCCGCCGATGGTTGCGTGGGTGATCGCCGCCGGGGCGTGGCTGGGCGCGACGCCGGGCGCGGTAAGGATCGGATTCGTCGCTTGCGGGGTCGTGGCGACGGTGGCGGCTGCGGATTGCGCGACGACCCTGGCCGGCGACCGGCGGGCGGGTGCGGTGGCCGCCGGCGCCGTGGCGCTTGCGCCCCTGCTTTCGCTGGCCTTCACTTCGGCCACGCCCGACGGGCCCTATCTGGCGTGGACCGCCTTGACGCTGGCGGCGGCGGCGCGCGCGTTTCGCGCGCCCGGGACGTGGCTCTTCGTGGCGCTCGGCGTCGCCCTGGGCGGGGCGCTGCTCTCGCGGCTCTTCGCGTTGGCGCTGCTGGCGGGGGTCGTCGCTTGTGCGCTGGCACCGCAGCGGCGTTCGCTGTGGCGCGCCGGGCTGTGGCTCTCGCTCGCGCTCGCCGCGCTCGCCTATGCCCCGTTCCTGTGGTGGAACGCGACTCACGGCTGGGCGACGTTCGTCTTCGCGCTCGCGCAGCGGCATCAGAACATCGATCCGGTCTCGCTCGTGCGCCCGGTCGTGCTTTTCGGCATCGCGGCGGCGGCGTTTTCGCCGGGCCTGTGGTGCGCCGCGTTCGCCTGCGCGGTGCGGCCTCCGCGCGCCTTGCTGGGATGGACCGCGATCCCCTTGCTCGGGCTGCTGTTCGCCCTTGCCGTCAAGGAGAGCGTCGAAGTGTACTGGCTCGAGGGCCCGTTCCTCGCGCTGGCGGTGGCGCTCGGCGTCGCCTCGGTGGCGCTCGCGCCGCGCGCGCGCGCGCTCTGGGCCGGCGCGAGTATCGTGCCGGCGGCCGTGCTGGTCGGCGCCCTGTTCGCCGCCGCGCTCGTTCCGGGACCGGTCTACGCGGCGCTGCACGCCCGCGGGCTGCAGCTGCGGCACACCGGGCCGTTCGAGATCTACACCTTCGCCGGACTCGCGCGTGACGTGCGCCGCATCGTCGCCGCCGCGCCGGGGACGATCGTCGTGACCGACGGATACGGTTTTTCTTCTCTGCTCGACTTCGACGCCGGCATCGTGCCGGTCGTGATCGGATACGACGTGCAAGGCCGGGAGTCGCGCCGCTGGTATCCGTCGAGCGCGCGGCCGGCGCAAGTCCTCTTCGTCGACAAGGAGAGCCTCTACGCCGATCCCGGACGGCCCGATTTCCTGCGCCAGCTCCACCTTGCGTGCGCCGCGGTGCGACCCGGACCGACGCTGGTCGAAGCCAGCTACCCCGGGGTGCCGGCGCGCCCCTACTACACGACCTGGTGCGACGGGCTGAAGGCGGGCGGCCTAAGGCTGCTCCGCTGGGAGGCTGACGCAACGGCTCGCGCGGAAAAGCACGTATCGTGAACCAGCTTGCCTTGCGCTACGATCGACGCCTGCTGCAGGCGTCGGATGCCGATCGCAACGTGCGAGTCGCCGCGGTGTTCGTCTGGACGGTCGTCGCCGCGGTGACCGTCATGCGCGCGATCGCCGCGTTCGCGGTCCCGATGACCTTCGACGAAGCGTACTATTGGGAGTGGAGCCGGCACTTCGCCTTCGGCTACGTCGATCATCCGCCCATGGTCGCCTGGGTGATCGCGGCGTTCGGCTGGCTCGGCTCGACGCCCGGGGCCATTCGCATCGGGTTCGTCGTGTGCGGAGTCGTCGCGACGCTCGCGGTCGCCGCTTGCGCGTCGCGACTGGCCCGCGATCCGCGGGCGGGGCTCGCGGCCGCGCTCGCCTTCTCGATCACGCCCCTGTTGTCGCTCGCGTTCGGCGAAGCCTCGCCCGACGGCCCGTATCTCGCGTTCTGGTGCATCGCGCTGGCGCTGGCGGCCAAAGCCTTCGACGAACCGCGGCGCGGCACGTTCGTCCTGCTGGGGCTTGCGCTCGCGGGCGCGATGCTGACCCGCGTGTTCGCCTTCGCGTTGCTCTTCGGCATCGCGGCGGCCGCATTGGCTCCCACTCGCCGCCCGCTGTGGCGCCGCGGCCTGTGGCTTTCGTTCGCGATCGCGGCGATCGCGTACGTGCCCTTCCTGTGCTGGAATGCGACCCACGAGTGGGCGACGTTCGTCTTTTCTTTCGCCGGGCGGCACGTCGCCGAGCCGTTCTCGCCGCTGCGCGCGGTCAAGCTCTACGCCGTTCAAGCCGCAGCCTACTCGCCCGGGATCTGGCTGGCGGCGCTCGTTTGCATCGTACGGCCGAAGAACCCGTTGCTCGCTTGGACTTCGATTCCGCTCGTCGTGTTGCTGACCGCGCTCGCGACGGTCGAGCAAGTCGAGATCCATTGGGTCTTCGGCGCGTTCGCGTCGTTGAGCGTCGCGCTCGGGGTCGCGTTCGTGCGGCTGGGCCACCGCGCGCAAGTGGTCTGGGCGACGGCCGCCGTCGTCCCCGCGCTCGTCTTGCTGCCCGCGATCTTCACCACCGCGGTCGCACCGGGGCCGATCTATCAGGCCTTCCGCGACACCGGGTCGACGCTGCGGAACACCGGTCCCTTCGAGATCTACACGTACCGCCCGCTGGCCTTCGACGTCGCCGCGACCGCGCGCGCCCGCAACGCGATCGTGATGACCGACGGGTACGGGCTCTCGTCGGTGCTCGACTTCTACGGGCGCGTCACTCCGGTCGTCATCGGCACCGACACGGAGGGACGCGAATCGTGGCGCTGGTACGAACCGGCAGTGATGCCCAAGACCGCGCTCTTCGTTTCGAAGGAACCGTGGGCCGCGCGCACTGCCGTGCACGCGCAGTTCGCGCGCGCCTGCCGGCGCACGAGTGCCGGTCCGACCTTGCGCTACAGCTTCGAAGGCGTGCCGCCGCGGACGTATCAGACGCAGTGGTGCGAAGGCCTGCGGCCCGACGCACTGCGCATCTTGCGTTGAGCGTCGATTACATTCCGTTAACCGCGACCGCGGGGAATCGCAGAACGACGGCCGAATTGCGCGCGCTGGCCCGCACGCGGATGGAAGGCCTCGGGTACACGGAAGTCGCTGAGGAACTCGCACCCTTCGGCGCGGGTCTACGGTTCGACGTCATCGGCGTCACGCGTTACACGCGGCAAGTCCGCATCTACGAAGTCAAGTCGTCGCGCGCGGATTTTCTGCGCGACGCCAAATGGGAGCGGTACTTGAGTTTTTGCACGCACTTCGCCTTCGTCGCTCCGGCCGGCGCGATCCAGCGCTGGGAACTCGAACCGCAGGTCGGCTTGATCGAGTACGGTGCGCCGGCGTTCGAACGGATGCGCCGCGCGCGCCGCTTCGGGCTGACGATCGTGCGCGAGGACTGTCTGCGCGCGACGCGCCCGTCGCGCCGTCTGCGCGAGCGCGTGGAAGACGCGCCGTGGATCGCACTGCTCGAAGCGCTGGCATTCCGTCAGCGGCCGCCCACGGCCGAGCCGTGGTTCGCCGACGGGGCCGGGATATGAGCGAGATCGACGGGCGGCGGGCCTTCGCGCTCCCCGGTTCGACAGCGCGCTACGGCCCCGACAAGACGGTCGACGTGCTGCACATCGCGCTCGATCTGACGCCCGACCTCGACGCCGCGACCCTGACTGCGAGTTGCACGACGACCGTCGAAGCGCTCGACGACGACGTCGCCGCGTTGCGCCTCGATGCGGTCGACTTGCACGTCCGGGCGGTGCACGCGCGCGATGCGGCGTTGCGGTACAAAGCGACCAGCGAGAGCGTCACCGTCTTCTTCGATCCGCCGCTGCGGGCCGGCACGCGCACGTCGTTCACGATCGACTATACCGTCGAGCGGCCGCGGCGCGGGCTGTATTTCACCGCCCCGACCGCACGCGAGCCGCGCAAGCCGGTGCAGGCGTGGACGCAGAGCCAGGACCAAGACGCGCGCATGTGGTTCCCGTGCTTGGACTACCCGCACGAGAAGCAGCCGACGACGACGACGATCTCCGTGCGCGAAGGGCTCTTCGCGCTCGGCAACGGCGCGCTGGTCGAACGCCGCGACGAAGGCGGGCGCACGATCTTTCGCTACGAGCAGGAGTTGCCGCACGCGACGTATCTGATGACGATGGTCGCGGGCGATTTCACGGAGGTGCGGCAGCCGCACGCGCGCGTCCCGGTGTTCTACTACGTGCCCCCGGGACGCGAGGCGGACGGCGAACGCAGTTTCGGCAAGACGCCGCAGATGATCGACGTGTTCGAAGACGTGATCGGCGTTCCGTACCCGTACGCGCGCTACTCGCAGATCGCGGTCGCGGATTTCACGTTCGGCGGGATGGAGAACACGGCCGCGACGACGCAGACCGACCGGACCCTGCACGACGAGCGCGCGCACCTCGACTTCTCGAGCGATCCGCTGGTCGCGCACGAGCTGGCACACCAGTGGTTCGGCGATCTCGTGACCTGTCGCGACTGGGCGCACGCATGGCTCAACGAAGGCTTCGCCACCTACTTCGAGGCGGTCTTCGCCGAAGCCGACCTCGGCTGGGACGAGTACCTGTACACGGTGCACGGTTTCGTCGGCCGTTATCTCTCCGAGGATTCCGGCCGCTATCGCCGCCCGATCGTCTACAACGTGTTCCGCGATCCGATTGAGTTGTTCGACCGGCACCTGTACGAAAAAGGCGGGGCCGTGCTGCACATGTTGCGCGGCGAGCTGGGCTGGGACCGGCTGCGCCGCGTCTTCCGGCGCTACGTGCGCGACAACGCGCAGCGCAACGTCGAGACGCTCGACTTCGTGCGCGCGATCGAAGCCGAGACCGGGCGCAACATGCGCGGCTTCTTCGACCAGTGGATCTTCCGCGGCGGCCATCCCGAAGTGAAGATTGCGTACCGCTACGACCAGGAGCGCAAAGCCGCGGTCGTCGACGTCACGCAGACGCAAACCGTCGATGCGGAACATCCGGTGTTCGCGTTCGAGCTGCGCTTGGGGATCGTGCCGGCGCTCGATCCCGGCGTGCCGCTCGCGCGCGATGCGGGCGACGCGCTGCTCGACGGTGAGATCCGGCGCAGCGTGCGCGTCGAACGGGCGGCCGAATCGTTCGTCATTCCGTGCGACGAGGAGCCGGCGCTGGTGCGCGTCGATCCCGGCGCCTACGTGCTCGGCACGTTCGACTTCGCGTTCGAAGCCGAAATGCTGGCGGCGATTTTGGCGTCGGACCCCGATCCGCTGGCACGCGTCCGCGCGGCCCGGGCGCTGGCGAAGAAGGAGACGACGTACGCGCGTACGGCGCTGGGCCAGGCGCTGGTCTCCGAGCCGTTCTGGGGCACCGCGAGCGAAATCGCGACGGTGCTCGGCTCGATCAACGACACACGGGCGGAGCGGGCGTTGATCGACGGGCTCGCGACGGTGCAGCATCCCAAGGTGCGGCGCGCGATCGCCGCCGCGCTGGGTGCGTTTCGCGACCGCGCCGCCGCCGATGCACTGCTGGCGCTGCTCGACGAACCCTCGATCTACGTCGTTGCGGCGGCGCTGCAGTCGCTCGGGCGCACGCGCGATCCGCGCGCGTACGATGCGCTCGTCGCGGCGCTCGCGATACCGTCGTATAGCCAGACGATCGCCGGCGGCGCGGCCGAGGGGCTCGCCGAACTCGCCGACGAACGCGCGGTGACCCTGCTGATCGACGTCGTTCGCGACAGCGGCGACGAGCCGCTGCGCCGCCGCGCCGCCGCCGCGCTCGCGCGGGCCGGGCAGCTGCTCGAGGCGCAGCGGACGCGCATCGTCGACGTTCTCGTGCAGCTGCTCGACGAGCCCGGACTGCTGCTGCGTGCGAGCGCGGTCGCCGCCTGCGAAGCGCTCGGCGACGCGCGGGCGCTGGCGGCGCTCGATCGCCTGGCGACCGTCGCCGAGCCGTCGCTACGGCGCGACGCCGCCGAAGCGGCGCTGCGCATCCGCGAAGGGCAGCGCGTGCCGGCCGAAGTGGCGCAGCTCCGTTCCGATCTCGAGTTGCTGCGGGCCGAGCAGCGCGCGCTCGTCGAGCGCCTCGTCGCGATCGAAGGCGGCACCAACGGCCGCGCGAGCACCGGTTCGCACTAACCTCACCGGGATGCACGCTCGTTCGCGTTTCGCCGCGCTGGCCGCGGCCTGTTTTCTGAGTGCTTGCGGGCACGGCGCGAGCGCACCCGCGCCGGGCGCCTCGGCGTTCGTGCCCGCGGCCCAGCGCACGGCGGCGCCCCCGCCGCCCTGGACGAACGGGCAGCGCAGTACGATCCACGCGCTCTTGGCGAACGATCTGGCCGTGCCGGTGCTCGCGCGCGCCGGCGGGATCGAAATCTTGGGCGCGGACGGCACCGAGTTGTACGCGCAGCGGCCCGCGATGCCGATGATTCCCGCCTCGACGATCAAGACGATCGTCGCGGCGACGTCGCTCTACACGCTCGGCCCGGGCGCGCGGTTGTCGACCACGCTGGAAACGCTGCAGCAGCCCGATGGCGACGGACGCATCGATCAGCTCTTCCTGGTCGGCACCGGCGACCCGCTGTTCAGTTCGGATGATTTGCGCGGCGGGGTCGGTGCGCTGCACCGAGCCGGCGTGCGCGCGATCGACGGCGACGTCGTCGTCGACGCGACCGCGTTCGACGGCCCGGAGTTGAACCCGTTCTGGTCGGCGGAAGACGAGACGTACGGATATGCGGCCGGGACGAGCGCGATCTCGCTCGACCAGGACACCGCCGAGTTCGTGATCACTCCGTCGCAAGTCGGGGCGCCGGCCGAGGTGCGGGTCGAGCCGCGCAACCCGAGCGTGCACGTACAGGGCTCGATCGAGACTGCGTACTCGACGTCGCTGCACATCGATCGTGCGCCGGCCGACAACACGTTCACGCTCAGCGGGCAAATCGCAGCCGGCGAAGCGCAGCAGTTTTGGCAGCCGGTGATCGACGTTCCGGGCTACGTCGGGGGTGCGTTGCTCGCGATGCTGCAGCAGCGCGGCATCGACGTGAGCGGGCACGTGCGCGAAGGCGTCGCTCCGATCGCGGCGCAGACGCTGTGGGAGCACCTCTCGCCGGCGATGCGGCAACTCGTGCGCCAGATGTGTCTCGAGTCGAACAATCACTTCGCCGAACAGCTCCTGCGCGTGGTGGGCGGCGAGCGCGGGCGCGGCACGGTCGCGGCCGGCGCGCGGGTCGAGCGCGCGTTCCTGACGCGCCGCGGCGTGTCGGTGACCGGTCTGCACATCTCCGACGGCAGCGGCCTCGCCGCGGCCGACCGCGTGAGCCCGCGGACGTTCGCGCAATTGCTCGTTTCGATCGGCGACGACCCGCCGGGACGCGCCTTCGTCGCCGCGCTTCCGCTCGTCGGCGTCGAGGGGACCGTCCGGCACCATACCTTGAACGCGGCGGCCGGACGCGCGCGCGCCAAGAGCGGTCACATCGGCGAGGTGAGCGGACTCGTCGGCTACGTCCTCTCGCGGCACCACGGCCGGATCGCATTCGCGTTTCTGGTCAACGATCCAGCCGCCTGGGACGACGCGATCGACGACGCGGAAGACCGCGCCCTCGACGATCTCTCGCGGATGTGAGCGCCGCGCACATGCCGCCCACGAGGTGCTTAAGCGCGGCGAATGGACGAGCCCGGGTTTGCGAAGGTTCTACACGCCCGGAAACGTATTGAAAAAAAGTCCCGGTCGCATAAACATCGCTGCTCAGAGGCGATACCGGGACGTAGGACTTCATCATAACAAGGCCACACTGATGTTGTCAATGAGCCGATGGCCCCTAATCTAGCCGCGGTCGTCTCGTGCCTTTCGGAGGAACGGTTTGCGGAATACCTGCATCGCAGCGCCGGCGATGAAGCACGAGCGTTGGAACTCTATTCCTACAATATTTCGCTATCCGCAGAGCTGTTCAAGTGCATCTCCTGGCTGGAAGTGGCATTACGGAACGCGTTAAGTCGTGAGATGGTCACCCAATTCGGCTCAGAGTGGTACGATCGGCAAGACATTGGTTTATCGATTGAATCGCTGCGGCTCATCGCAAACTCAATGCGCTTCTTGAAGGATCGCCGGAAAGCGATTTCGCTCGGGCGCGTAGTGGCTGGGTTAACGCTCGGGTTCTGGGTGAAGCTGTTGGCGCCCGGCTACAAGAATCGGTACGATGAATTCTTTTGGCGTCCGGCTTTACATCGGGCTTTTCCGCATGCAAGAACCGATCCGAAAGTACCTCGCTTTGTTCGACAGGCCGTATATGTTCCACTCAACGACACGATTTTGGAATTGCGGAATCGTATCGCTCATCATGAGCCCATCTACAAACGCGACCTGATCGATGAGTTTTCTACCATCACGCAAGTTGCAGGATGGCTAGACCCATTGCTCAGCGACACGATCGCCGCAAATACCTCGTTCATCGAACTTTATGGAAGGCTAAGTAGAAGCCCGCTCGACCGCTCATACATCGTTGCGTAGTCGATACGGGCACTCATTCTCGAAGGCCTCGGCTGAGGCGTCCAGCCGCCTGGGACGACGCGATCGACGGCGCGGAAGACCGCGCCCTCGACGATCTCTCGCGGATGTGAGCGCCGCGCACGGACTCGTGACGATCGCGTAAGCAGCCCTACAGCGTGCGCCGCCGGTCCGTGTCACCATACGTGGCATGAACGGCAGCCGGGCTATCGGATTGGGGTGCGGGCTCGCGTGCGCGGCGCTCGTGTGGCCGTTCGCGCATCCGTTCGCGCCGTGGGTCCTCGCCGCCGGCGCGCTGTCGGGGCTGGCGTACGCGAGCGCGTTCCGGTACCGTCCGGGCGCGTGGATCGACGACATGTTCCGCGCGGCGGCGCTCGCCGTTCCGGTGTGGGCGGTGCTCGAAGGGATCGTCGTGCCGGTTGCGAGCGGCATGGGGCCTCAGTGGTCGGCGGCGGGCATGCGCGCCGCGTTCCCCGCGCTCGTGGGATGGACCGCCTTCGGCCTGGCGCTCGGCGCCACGTTGCACGTCGCGTTCGCAATCGATCGCGCGGCTCGAACGCCCGGCGCCGGCGGTGGAAGCGACGCCGGCCGATCCGGTGCGCGTCGTCATCGTCGGCGGCGGATTTGCCGGGATGACGACGGCGGCCGAGCTCGAGCGAGCGCTGGGTGCGGATCGCTCCGTTGAGATCACGCTCGTCAGCGACGCGAACGCGCTGCTCTTCACGCCGATGCTCGCCGAGGTCGCCGGCAGCAGCATCGAACCGACGCACATCAGTTGCCCGCTGCGCACGAGTTTGCGCCGCACCCGCGTCGTGCGGGGCCGCGCGAGCGCGATCGATCTCGCGGGGCGCCGCATCACGCTGGATCCCGGCGACGCCGAGGCGCAGCCGCGGCACCTCGAATACGACCACATCGTGCTCGCGCTGGGGGCGGTGTCGAACTTCTTCGGCAACGAAAACCTCGCGCACGTGGCGCTCGATTTCAAGTCGCTGCCGGATGCGATTCGCATCCGCAACCACGTGATCGGGATCTTCGAGCGTGCCGACCGCGAGCCCGATCCGCTGGTGCGCCGGAAATTCTTGACCTTCGTGGTCGCCGGAGGCGGTTTCGCCGGCATCGAACTCGCGGGGGCCATCAACGACTTCGCGCGCGGGATCCTCGTCGAGTATCCCAACCTCGACGCGGACGACGTCGCGGTGATCGTCGTGCACGCGCGCGACCGCGTGCTGCCCGAGTTGAGCGAGAGCCTTGCTGCGTACGCGCTTGGGAAGATGCGCGAGCGCGGGGTGCAGTTCAAACTGAACGCGCGGGTCGCCGATGCGACGACCGACGCGGTGACGCTCTCTCCGGCGGAGACGATCCCGGCCAAGACGCTGATCTGGACCGCGGGAACGGCTCCGCATCCGCTGTTGGCGACGCTCGCGGTCGAGCGCGACAAACGCGGCGCCGTGGTGGTCGACGCGTGCATGGCGGTCGTGGGCAGCGCGGGCGTGTGGGCGCTCGGCGATTGCGCCGCCATCCCGAACCTGCGCTCCGGCGGCACCTTTCCACCGACCGCGCAACATGCGCTGCGCGAAGCGGCGACCCTGGCGCTCAACCTGCGCGCCGCGATCCGCAAAGAGTCGCTGCGCGCCTTCCACTTCGAGGCGCTCGGCGCGCTGTGCGTCATCGGCCATCAGACCGCCTGCGCGGAGATCCGGGCCCCGCTGACCGGCCGCCGGCTGCGCTTCTCGGGGCTCGTCGCGTGGTTGATGTGGCGCGCGATCTACCTCGCGAAGTTGCCCGGGTTCGAGCGCAAGGTGCGCGTTCTCGTCGATTGGGTGACCGAATTGTATTTTCCGCGCGACACCGTGCAGACGATCGATCTGCCGTGAAGGCGTTACGATACCGGCGGCTCGTCGCGGGGGCGCTCGGAGGCGCCCTCGGCGGCGTCATCGTCGCGCTGTCGCCGGCGGCGCCCGCCGGCGGGGCGGCGGTCGCGGTCGCCGGCGGGGCCGGTCTGGGCGCTCTCCTGGGCGTTGCCCTCGGAACCCGGCTGCTCGAACCCGGGGCGGCGCTGGTGTGGAGCCTCGGCTACGCGTTCGCGCTATGGATCGGCGGCTGCGCGGTGGCCGAGCTGGCGCGCGGCACGCCCAGTGGGATGCTCGACCTGGCGCGCGAGTTCGTTCCGGGCCTGGTCGCGCTCGTGCTCGGGGCCGTGCCGCTGGGCCTGGTGCTCGGTTCGCTCGGGCGCAAATCGGGCTTGGGCGCGGAGCGCCGGCTCGACGTCGCGCGGGCGCTGTGCGCGGGCGGCTTCGCGGGGATTTTCGGCGGCTGGGCCTTCGGTGAATGGATGGAACAAGCCGGATTCTTCCCCCTGGTCGCCGGCCTCGTGCATTCGGAATCTCCCCACGTCGGAGTGATCGTCCATTTTGCGATCGCGATCGTCATCGGCGCGACCTTCGGCCTGCTGTTCCAGCGTGAGATTCGCGGTCTGGGGTCGAGCTTGGCTTGGGGCGCGGCGTACGGCGTGCTGTGGTGGTTCGTCGGCCCGCTGACGCTGTTGCCGCTTCTGAGCGGCGCGCCGCTCGACTGGAGCGCCGCGCATGCGGGGACGCTGTTCGGTTCGCTCGTCGGGCACATCGTGTACGGCCTCATCGTCGGGTTGCTCTACGCGATGGTCGACGGCACGTGGTTCTGGCTCTTCGAACGTTCCGATCCGTTGAACCGGCAAGCGGAAGGGGCCGGCACGGTCGCGCTCTCTTCGCTCGCGCGCGGTGCGGCCGCGAGCGTGATCGGCGGCCTGCTGTTCAGCGTCGTGATGCTGGAGACCGGCGCCCTGCAGCGCGCGGCGCAGCTCGTCGGCGCGCACTCGGTCGCGGCTGGATTCGCCGTCCACCTCGCGATCGCGGCGCTGATCGGGGCGAGCTACGGCGCGTTCTTCCACTACGAGGCCACCGACGATCTCGACGCCGCCGGGTGGGGCGCGCTGTACGGCTTGATCTGGTGGTTTCTCGGGCCGCTGACGCTCTTTCCGGTGCTCCTGGGCGGTCCGTTCACGTGGACGACCGCGGCCGCGGGCGCGCAACTGCCTTCGCTGATCGGCCACCTCGTCTACGGCATCGCGCTCGCGCTCGCGTTCCGGGCGCTCGAACGCCGGCATCTCGCGCGGCTGTTCATCGACGACCGTTTGCAGCGCTTGTGGACGCGCCGCCGGCGCCCCGCCGGCACGCCCACCCCCGCGCTGCTGCTGTTCTTCATCGGAGCCGGGGTCATGCTGCCCATCCTCTTGGGGTGACGAACGCGCGTAATGTCGCTTACCGGCGCCGGCGGCCGTTTGCGCTATACTCCCGGTATGAAGAACGCTAACGGTTCCCCGAGCGCGGAGAAGGCGCGTTTGGCGCAGGCTCGGGAGCGCACCGCCCACTGGCGCCGCTGGGGCCCCTATCTGAGCGAGCGGCAATGGGGCACGGTGCGCGAGGACTACAGCGAAGGGGGCAGCGCCTGGGACTACCTGCCGCACGATCATGCGCGCTCGCGCGCGTACCGCTGGGGCGAAGACGGCCTCCTCGGCATCAGCGACAACCATCAGCGTTTGTGCTTTGCGCTCGCGCTGTGGAACGGCGTCGATCCGATCCTCAAGGAGCGCGCCTTCGGCCTGACGGGGAACGAAGGCAATCACGGCGAGGACGTCAAGGACTACTACTTTTACCTCGACAACGTGCCGTCGCACGCGTACATGAAGGCGCTGTACAAATATCCACAGGCACCGTTTCCGTACGCCGACCTGGTGGCGGAGAACGGGCGGCGCGGGCGCAGCCGGCCCGAATACGAGTTGATCGACACCGGCGCGTTCGCCGGCGACCGCTACTTCGACGTGTTCGTCACCTACGCGAAGGCTGCACCCGACGATATCCTGATCGAGTTCGAGATCCACAACCGCGGTCCGGAAACCGCGACCGTGCACGTGCTGCCCACGTTGTGGTTCCGCAACGACTGGGCGTGGAGCGGGGCCGGCGTGCGCCCCGCGCTGCACGACCGCTCGTCCGCGGCCGGCGTCGCCATCGAAGCGAACCATCCGACGCTCGACACGTACACGCTCTACGCGCAGAGCGGCGGCGAGCCGCTGTTCACCGAGAACGAGACGAACGCCGAACGGATCTTCGGCATCGCCAACGCGTCGCCGTACGTGAAGGACGGCATCCACGAACGCGTCGTCAACCGCCGCGAGGAAGCGGTGAATCCCGCGCGGACCGGGACCAAAGCGGCCGTATGGTACGTCGTCACCCTGGTCTCCGGCGGCAGCACGACGATCCGCTTGCGGCTCTCCGACCGTCAGGGTCTTGCCGACCCCTTGGGCGACGAGTTCACGATGACCCTCGCCGCGCGGCGGCGCGAAGCGGACGAATTCTACGCCGAGCTCAATCCGTTTCCGATCTCCGATGATTCGCGTGCCGTGCAGCGTCAAGCGCTGGCGGGTATGTTGTGGAGCAAGCAGTTCTACCATTTCGTCATTCGCGACTGGCTGCAGGGCGATCCGGCGCAGCCGCCGCCGCCGCCGGGGCGCAAGGGCGGCCGCAACCACGAATGGGCGCACCTCTACAACGACGACGTGCTCTCGATGCCCGACACGTGGGAGTATCCTTGGTTTGCGGCGTGGGACCTCGCTTTCCACGTTATTCCGCTCGCGATGATCGACGCCGAATTCGCCAAGTCGCAGCTGATGCTGCTGACGCGCGAGTGGTACATGCACCCCAGCGGCCAGATTCCGGCGTACGAGTGGGCGTTCGGCGACGTCAACCCGCCGGTCCACGCGTGGGCGGCGCTCCGCGTGTTCCGCATCGATCGGAAGATGTGCGGTTCGGCCGACTACGCGTTCCTCGAGCGCGTCTTTCAGAAGCTGATGCTGAACTTCACGTGGTGGGTCAATCGCAAGGACGCCGCGGGCAACAACGTCTTCCAAGGCGGGTTCCTCGGGCTGGACAACATCGGCGTCTTCGACCGCAGCGCGCAGCTCCCGACCGGCGGATACATCAATCAGTCCGACGGCACGAGCTGGATGGGATTCTATTCGCTGGGCATGCTCGCGATCGCGCTCGAACTGGCGCGGCACAATCCCGTGTACGAGGACGTCGCCTCGAAATTCTACGAGCACTTTTTGTACATCGCTTCGGCGATCAACAAGACGGGCGCGCGGATGGAGGGGCTCTGGGATAGCGAGGACCGCTTCTACTACGATGTGCTTTCGCTGCCCGACGGAACGCAACGCGCGCTCAAAGTGCGGTCGATGGTCGGGCTGATGCCGTTGCTTGCGGTCGAGACGCTCGAGCCCGACGTATTGGCGGCGCTGCCGTCGTTCACCAAACGCATGCAGTGGTTCATCGACAACCGTCCGGAGCTGCGCGACAACGTCGCCTGCATGGAGACGGAGGGCGTGGGGGACCGGCGCCTGCTTTCGATCGTCGGGAAAACGCGACTGCAGGAGATCTTGCAAACGATGCTCGACGAGTCGGAGTTCTTCTCCCCGCACGGCCTGCGGGCGATCTCGAAGTTCCACGCGCGGCATCCGTACGTGTTGAACGTGCAGGGCGCCGACTATCGCGTCGACTACGAGCCGGCGGAATCGACGAGCGGACTCTTCGGCGGGAACTCGAATTGGCGCGGCCCGGTATGGTTCCCGCTCAACTACTTGCTCGTCGAGGCGCTGCAGAAATTTCACCACTATCACGGCGACGAACTGCTCGTGGAGTGCCCGGCGGGCAGCGGCGAGCACATGACGTTGTGGGACGTGTCGGCGGAACTGTCGCACCGCTTGATCGATCTGTTTCGCCGCGGCGAAGACGGAACGCGCCCGGTCTTCGGCGGGCACCCGGTGTTCGCGCACGATCCTCACTGGCGCGACTACGTGCCGTTCTACGAATACTTCCACGGCGACAACGGGGCCGGCATCGGCGCGAGCCACCAAACCGGCTGGACGGGCCTGGTGGCCAAGTTGATCCAGCAGTGCGCGGAATACTGCGGTCAGCGGAAGGATCCGCTCGAAGGCGACGCGCCCGCGGCCCCGGCTCGCGTCGCCGGCCGGTGAAGCAAGGCGAGCGGGCCTAACGGAACCCCGCGCTCGGGGCGCGAACGCCGTGCGCGTGAGCGAAAGTCTCGATCCCGCGTTGTTGTCCCGCACGGTCGCGGCCGCATTGGCGCGCGGCGGTGACTTCGCCGACGTCTTCTACGAGCGCAAGCTCGCGCAGTCGTTTCGTTTGCAGGACGGCAAGATCCACGAAGCCGGCGTGTCGCTCGTCTCGGGCGCAGGCGTGCGCACCGTCGCCGGCGAGCGCGCCGGCTATGCGTCGACCGAAGACCTGAGCGAACGCGCGCTGCTCGAGGCGGCCGCGACCGCCGCGCTGATCGCGCACGATCCCGGGGCGCGCGTGCAGAGCGTTGCGCTCGTGCGTCATGACGCGCCGCCGATGTACGTCGTCGAGGGCCGCGCGCCGGACGAGTTGCAAGGCGCGGACTTCGTCACCGCGCTCGAACGCGCCGACGCCGCGGCGCGCGCCTACGACCCGCGCGTGCAACAAGTCAACGCGACCTTCTCGGCCGAAGTGCAAGAGGTGACGATCGCGACGAGTGACGGCAATCTCGTCGGCGACCGGCGGCCGTTGATCACGCTCGCCGTGCAGGTCGTCAGCCAAGACGGCACTGCTCGCGGTTACGGGCAGTACGCCGACGGCGGCCGGCGCGGAGCGGCGTACTTCGACGAGGTGACGCCCGAAGCGATCGCCCGCGAAGCGGCCCGCATCTCGATCGTCAATCTCGAAGCGATCGAGGCGCCGGCGGGCGAGATGACCGTCGTCGTGGGGGCCGGCGGCGGCGGCGTGCTCCTGCACGAAGCGGTCGGCCACGGGTTGGAAGGCGACTTCAACCGCCAGGGCACGTCGCTCTACAGCGGTCGCGTCGGCGAGCGGGTCGCAAGCGAACTGGTCACGATCTACGACGACGGCAACCTGCCGGGGCAGCGCGGTTCGCTCGCGGTCGACGATGAGGGGACGCCGGGGGCGCACAAGGTGCTCGTCGAGCGCGGCATCTTGCGCGGCTACATGCAAGACCGCCTCAATGCCCGCCTGATGCACGCCGGCTCGACCGGCAGCGGGCGGCGCCAATCGTTTCGCGTCATGCCGCAGCCGCGCATGTGCAACACGTACATGCCCCCGGGCGACGACGACGCCGACGCGATCGTCGCTTCGGTCGAGCGCGGCTTGCTCGCGAAGTCGTTCTCCGGCGGCCAGGTCGACATCAGCCGCGGCGACTTCGTGTTCATGATCGCCGAAGGCTATCTGATCGAAAACGGCAAGATCGCGGCCCCGGTGCGCGGCGCATCGCTCGTCGGCAACGGTCCCCAGATCATGACCCGCGTCGTCGCGGTCGGCGCCGACGCGCGGCTCGCGCAGGGCGCCTACACGTGCGGCAAAGGCGGACAGATGGTGCCGGTCGGCGTCGGCATGCCGACGGTGAAACTGTCGCAAGTGACGGTGGGCGGTTCGCGTGTCTGAGCCGCTCGACCACGCCCAAGCCGCGGTGCGCGCGGCGCTCGCGGCGGGCGCCTCGGACGCCGAGGCCGGCTTCAGCGAAGTGCGCCGCTTTCACGCCGAGGCGCGCGCCGAGAGCGTCACCAAGCTCGAGCGCTCGACGTCGCGGCAGCTGGCGGTGCGCGTGTTCGCGGGCACCCGCCGCGCGGCATTTTCCACCACCGACTTCAGCCCCGAGGCACTCGGCATGCTGGCTGCGCGCGCGGTCGCGGCGGCGCGCTCCGTCGGCGAAGACCCGTTTGCCGGATTGCCCGACGCCCCGGCCGCCATCGCCACCGGCGATCTGGGGATCTACGACGCCGGAGTCGCCGCGCGCGCCGACGCCGACAAGCTCGACGACGTGCTCGCGATGGAGCGCGACGTGCGCGCCTACGATCCGCGCATCGACAACTCGCAAGGCTCGAACGTGTACGACGCGACCGCAACGACGGCGCTCGCGAACTCGCGCGGATTCGCCGGTCAGTTCAAGAGCTCGAGCGTCACCCGCTCGACGAGCCCGGTCGCCCAGGACGGCGCGGCGAAGCGCACCGCCTCCTACGGGACGGCGCGGCGCGGCTATGCCGGGCTCGAGAGCGCAGGCGACGTCGCGCGCAAGGCCGGGGAACGCGTGATCGCTCGCTGCGGCGCGCGCAAACCGCCGACGATGCGCGTCCCGATCATCCTGGAGCGCGACGTTGCCGGGGCCTTTTTGAGCGAATTGTTCGCCGCGACGAGCGCCGCGAACGTCGCGACCGGAAACTCCTATCTCGCCGGGCGCCTCGGCGAGCGCATCGGCAGCGCCCAGGTTACCATCGTCGACGACGGCACGCTGTTCGCCGGCATGGGCAGCGCGCCGTTCGACGCGGAGGGGGTTCCGATGCAAGCGACGGTCGTTTTCGACCGCGGCGTGCTGAGCTCGTTCCTCTACGACACGTACTATGCGCGCAAGCTCGGCGCGGCTTCCACTGGGAACGCGGCCGGCGGATCGATCGGGCCCACGAATTTCACCCTCGCGCCCGGGACCGGTTCGCTCGACGATCTGATCGCGGCGACGCCGCGTGGGATCCTGATCCTCGACACGATCGGCTTCGCCACCGAGTACGTGACCGGCACGTACAGCCGCGGCGCGGCCGGGCTCTATATCGAGGGCGGCGAGGTCGCATACCCGGTCGAAGAGTTCACGATCGCCGGCAACGTGCGCGACATGCTGGCCGCCGTCGATGCCGTCGCGGGCGACCTGGTGCTGGACGGCCCGGTCAGCTCGCCATCGTTCCGCATCGCCGAGATGACGGTAAGTGGGGTTCAGGCCTGACGCCTGAACCCGTCGCCTCGCGCTTCGCGCTTGGCGCAGTCGAGCGGTGTACTCTTGTCTTGACGGCGGGGATTGGGGGCTTGAATGGGTTCAGGCCTGACGCCTGAACCCGTCGCCTCGCGCTTCGCGCTTGGCGCAGTCGAGCGGTGTACTCTTGTCTTGACGGCGGGGATTGGGGGCTTGAATGGGTTCAGGCCTGACGCCTGAACCCGTCGCCTTGCGCTTCGCGCTTGGCGCAGTCGAGCGGTGTACTATTGTCTTGATGGCCCGGGATTGGGGCTTGATGGGTTCAGGCCTGACGGCTGAACCCGTCGCCTCGCGCTTCGCGCTTGGCGCAGTCGAGCGGTGTACGACTGTCTGGACTGCGGGGATTGGGGGCTTGAATGGGTTCAGGCCTGACGGCTGAACCCGTCGACTTGCGCTTCGCGCTTGGCGCAGTCGAGCGGTGTACTATTGTCTTGATGGCCGGGGATTGGGGGCTTGAGGGGGGCAGGGCTGACGCCACGACGGGCGCTTCGTGGGGCGACCTGCGGTTTGCGATTGTTGGGAGGCGGGGGGTGGGGGAGCCCGGGCGCGAAATTTTAGCCGAAAGGCCTCTGCTTGACTCGTCCGACGAGGACGCCGGTGCTGGTTTGGTATAGAAAGAGAACGTGGCAGACCGAGTCCTGATCATCGAAGACGATCCAGATACCGCGAAGTACGAACAAGTGATCCTCGAGAAGGCGAGCTACGAGGTTCGCATCGCGAACACGGGCGTGCGCGGGCTCGACCTCGAGGCGACGTTCAAACCCGCGGTCGTTTTGCTCGACGTCGAATTGCCCGACATCTCGGGGCTCGACGTGTGCACGTCGCTCGCGAACACGAGCGATGCATACATCCTGATGGTCAGCGCGCATGGGTCGGAAGACGACAAGCTGCGCGGCCTGGGCCTGGGCGCCGATGACTACATTACCAAACCGTTCTCGGGTAACGAACTGCTGGCGCGGATCGCGTCGTTTCTCCGCCGGCGCGAGCGTTCGCGGACGCGCAGCGACGAAGGGAAGCTCGCGATCGGCGACGTCTCGCTGATCCGCGACTTCCACACCCTCGCGCGCGAAGAACACAGCGTCCCGCTGACCGCGCTCGAGTTCAGGCTGCTGTGGTATCTGGGTGAAGAAGTCGGCAAACTGCTGACCCGCGCGCAGATTCTCGAGCGCGTCTGGAACGACGTCTCGGGCGTGCCGACGCGCGTCGTCGACGTGCACATCGCGTCGCTGCGCAAGAAGCTGACCGAGGTCGAAGCAGACCTTTCGATCGCAAGCGTCCGCGGCATCGGGTACCGTCTCGATCCTTCCTGACCCGGTGGCCGGCGCGCGCGCCGCGGCGGACGAGATCGTTGTGTGTTCCAGCGCACAGCAGGCCAGACGTTTGGCGCGCGGACGGCGGCGATGCGCGGTGCTTCGTACTATTTCGTACTATTTCGTACATTCAACAAACTTTGCTGCTCAATGAACGGCCGGCGCTGAATTTAGCACGATATTTACACTAAGGACGGCGCTGCTTCAATGCCGGGCGTGCTAGACTGGCCGTTAAGACCGCGAGCGCAGCGGTCACGCTCCGTCAACCTCCGGTCGATTCGCAAGGACGGCTGGATCGCGCGCCGTCATGTGGGCCTTCACTATGCAACAGAAGCCGGGTGCTGTCCATCGAGCCGACGACGAACGTGGCGGCGCTGTGCAGTTGCGCGCCGTCGTCGTCGAGGAACGCGGCGACGCGCGGGCCGCACTCGGCGACCTCGCCGGGGTGACCGTCACGAGCTTCGACGCGGCGCGCGCGGCCCTCACGTGGTGCGAACAACACGAACCGGATCTGGTGTTGATCGACGCGACGATGCCGGGTCTGGATGCGCTTGCGTTCATCGACGCGGTCCGCGCCGTCCCCGGCGGCGTCGGCGTACCGGTCGTCGTGCTGACCGGGAACGAACCCGGCGCCGGGCGCGCGGCGCTCGAACGCGGCGCCACCGCCTTCGCGCGCAAGCCCGCCGATCCGGGTGAGTTGCGTGCCCGCGTGCGCAACATGCTCGCGCTGCGCCGGACGCAGCGCGAGTTGGCGACCGACGTCGCCAGCATGCAAGCCTCCCTCGATGAGGCGCGACAGCGCTCGGCGCGGCATCTCGGCCGCCTCGAATCGCTCTGGCGCGTGCTCGCGCGCTCCGGCTTGACCGACGAGGAACGTTTCTCGGCGATGCTGGCCGAGGCGACCGAAGCCCTCGGCGCGGATCAATTCTTCTATGCGGCCATCGCGCAGGTTCGCGACGATCGGCTGGTCGTCGACTACGTGTCGACCCGCTTGTTCGACCGTTTCCCCGCGAGCAAGGAGCGCCCCGTCGGTAAAGGCGAGGGCTTGCAGTTGAGCCATACGCTGGCGAGCCAGCTCAAGGTCCACAACGTCGCGCGTTGGTGGAACGACCTGCGGGTCGATCGAGGTGGTCGCGTCATCCTCGAGCGGGGTGGCTCAGCGCGATCGCGGTCGCATTTTCGGTCGGCGAGCGGGACTACGAGTTGTTCTTCGGCTCGCCGCTCGCGGCGCTGCGCCCCTTTGACTCGGCCGACGGCGGCTACGTGGAACTGCTCGCCTCGATCATCAAATTGCGGCTCGAGGATCGGGAGCGCGAATCGGAGATGCGCTTCGCCGCGCAGCACGACGACTTGACCGGCCTGCTGAACCGCCACGAGTTGAGCAAGCGTGCGCGGCTGATGCTCGATGCGGCGCGCGACTCCGAAGCGCAGGTCGCGTTCGTCATGCTCGACGTCGACAATCTGACCGACGTGAACGACACGATGGGCCATGGGGTCGGCGATTACGTGCTCAAGACGTTGTCGCAGCGCTTGAGCGATGCCGTGCGCGGACGCGACATCGTCGCGCGGTTCGCCGGCGATACGTTCGCCGTCGCGCTCGCAAACACCGAACGTTCTCGCGAAGTCGAAGCACTCGTACGGCGCCTGCAACGCGAGCTCGAGAAGCCGATTCCCTACGACGGCCGCGAGTTGAGGGTCAAGGTGAGTTGCGGCATCGCGCTCTACCCGAGCGACGCCGACACGGTCGACGAGCTCATCAACAACGCCAGCGTGGCGATGCACCACGTCAAGCGCAGCGACCCGGGCAACTACCGGTTCTTCGGCGCCGACATCGAACGGGAGCTGCAACACCGCCGGCTCTTGATGCGCGATCTCGACCGGGCGCTCGCGGCCGACGAATTCGAACTATACGTTCAGCCCCAAACCGAAACGGTATCGGGCAAGCTGATCGGCGGCGAGGCGCTCGTGCGCTGGAATCATCCGGCCCGCGGCCTGATCTCGCCGGCCGAGTTCATCCCGTTCGCCGAGGAGAACGGGCTCATCGAGTCGATCGGAGCCGTCGTCGTGCGCAAAGGCATCCTCTTGGCGATGATGTGCAGCGAGATCTGGCCCGATTTCAGGCTGTCGATCAACCTCTCGGCGCACGAGCTGCACGATCCGGGGTTCGTGCTCAAGCTCGCGCACGAGTTGCGCGTCGCCAAGCTCCAGGGGCGCAACTTCGGGTTGGAGATCACCGAGTCGGCCGCGATGCGGGCGCCCGACATGACCCGCCGCATCCTCGAACGCTTCAACGAGATGGGCATCGCGGTGTCGCTCGACGATTTCGGCACCGGCTACTCGTCGCTGGCATACTTGAAGAACTACCCGATCGACGTCATCAAGATCGATCAATCGTTCATCGCGGGCATTCCTCACGACCCGCACGACGTCGGCATCGTGCGCGCGGTGATCGCGTTCGCTCGCACCCTCGAGCGCACGGTGCTGGCGGAAGGCGTCGAGACGGAAGCACAACTCGCTTGGCTGCGGGCCAACGGGTGCGACCAAGTGCAAGGGAATATCATTGCCGGCGCAATGCCCGCGAGCGACTTCGTCGCCTGGGCCCAGGACCGGCAGAAGGTGGCGCGGCCCGCGGCGTTCTAACCCCAAGGCTGCTTTGATCCGGATTCTGCTCGCCGCGCTCGTCGTGGCCGCGAGCTTCCTCACGGTGTTGCCGCACGGTGCCGAAGCCGCGAACCCCACCGCCCGCATTACCGTCACCTATGCGGCCCCGGCCGCCGCCCGCCCGGCCGGCCGCCCCGGCAGCAACGCTTTCGTGGGCATCTTGCCCTCGGGGCGCATCGTCAAGCCCTTCGGGCGCAGCACCGTGGTCGGGATGCAAGCGCTGGGAGTGGCGCTCAGCCCCGACGGCCGGTATGCGATCGTCAGCGACGACGACGGCGGGCCCGGAACGCTCGTGAGCCGCCTGGAACCCGGGATCGGCGCCGGCTACGGGCTGACGGTCGTCGACACCGAGACGATGCGGCCGGTCTTCCAGTACAAGGCGCCGGGCGCGGCGTTCTTCACCGGGGTCGTCGCAGTGCGCGACCCGGCATACCCCGACCGGACCGTCGTCCTGGCGGGCGGGGGTGCCGCGGGCTGCGTCTACGCCTTCGATCTGGACGCGGCGGGCCGGCTCATCGCCGACGCTCACCCGCAAATCGCCGTTCCCGGCCCGGCCGGTGCCGGCCCCGGCGCGCGCGCCTTCCCCGGCTCGTTGACCGTCTCCGGCAACGGTCGCATCGCGTACGTGGTCGATCATTTCGGCGACACGGTTGCCGCTCTCGACATCGCCGGCCGCAGCTTGACCGGGAGTCCCGTGCCGGTCGGATTTTTCCCGTATGCGGCGGCGCCCGCCGGCGACAACCTGCTGGTCACCAACGAAGGCCTGATGCGTTACGCCCGGCTGCCCGCGCCGGTCGCGGCGCCGCCGTTCGCGTCGGCGGTCGGAAGCGTGCAGGCTTCGTCGCTCGCCACCGTCCCGGCGGCCGTAGACGGGCGGCTCGGAGCCGCGACGGCCTTGCCGCTCGACCGTGCGCCGGACGGAACGATCGTCGTCGGCGGCGCGCATCCGAGCGCGGTCGTCACGACGCCCGACGCGCGGTTCGCATTCGTGGCGATGACCAACGTCGACCGGATCGCGACGATTGCGCTCGATCCTCTGCCGCACGCGACCGGCGGCACCGAACTGCGCCTGTTCAACCGCGCGCCGTTCGGCACGCAGCCCAACGCGCTCGCGTTGACCCACGACGGCTCGCGCCTCTACGTCGCGCTCGCCGGGCTCAATGCGATCGCGGTGATCGATGCCCGCGACCCGGTGCATCTGCACCGCCTGGGCTTGATTCCGACCGGGTGGTATCCAACCGCGCTCGCGCTCTCCGACGACGACCGCGCGCTTTTCGTCGTCAACATGAAAGGCTTCGGCGAGGATCGCGGCGGCGGCGAAACGTCGCAGGCGCTGACCGGCGGTCCGTGGTCGACCCTGCAGCGGATCGATCTGCGCGGGCTCGCGCTCGGCCCGGCTACCCGCGTCGCGCTCGCCGACACGCGGGTCGTGCGCACCGCGATCCACAATCCGGTCGTTCCTCAGGCGCTGCACGACGGCCCGAGCAAGGCGATCCGTCACGTGATCCTGATCCTGGCCGGCAGCGACACGTACGACGCGGTGTTCGGCGACCTCAAGGACGCCGCGGGCGCACCGTACGGGCCCGGCCTGCCGTCGCTTGCCACCGCCGGCGAAGCGGTGACGCCGAACCTGCACGCGCTCGCGCGCACGTATGCTTTGGCGACGAACTTCTATGCCGACGCCGGCGAGGGCGAGGCGGCGCATCAGTTCGCGACCGCCGGCATCGCGAGCGCGTTCACCGAGAAACTGCGTCTGGAACTCAACCCTTCGGCGCCGTATTTTCAGACCGACGAAAATCCCGAGGACTATCCGCGCGCCGGGTACATCTTCAACAGCCTGGCGGCTCACGGATTCACGTATCGCGACTACGGCGACCTCGTGCGGGTGTCGGGATACGAGCCCGGGGCAGGCGATCCGCCGGGCGCCGATCCGGGCGCCTTCGGTTTGGGCGGCGTGTACCGGTTCGACGTGCCGGCGCCGGCCGTGCTCGGCGGCCACGTCGACCTCGGGTATCCGGGCTGGAACACCGGCGTTTCCAACACGCTGCGGGCCCAGGAGTTCGTGCGCGATTACGACGCGCTCGCCAAAGGCGGCGCGATGCCGGCGTTCACCCAAGTGTGGTTGCCCGGCGATCCGAGCCACTCGCCCGCGGCGGCCGCCGACGCCGATCGCGCGCTCGGAACGATCGTCGGTGAGGTGACCCATCTGCCGCAGTGGCGTTCGACGGCGATCTTCGTCATGCCCGACACCGCGGGCGGCGAAGCCGACCACGTGGCCGACGGCCACACCTACGCGATCGTCGTCTCGCCGTACGCCAAGCGGCACTACACGGGGCGCGCGCACCTTTCGACCGCCAGCGTGCTCAAGACGGAAGAAGAGCTGTTGGGCTTGGGGCCGCTATCGCTCGGCGACCTGCTCGCAACCGACATGGCCGATTTCTTCACCACGCACCCGGTGCCGTCGCCCTGAGGAACCGCGAGCGGGGCAGCGAAACAACCGGCGTGGTGACCGACAAGCGTCCATTCGAACGACCGTACGTGCCCTCGCCCTCCGGCAAACTCGCCGGTGCGCTGCTCGTGCGCCCGAGCGCGACCGTCGACCGGTTGCCGCCGTTGCACTGCGAGCCCAGCCCGATCTCCGACCGGGCGCAGGCGCAACACGAGATCCTCGTGCGCACCTTGACCGACAACGGCGTGCGCGCCATCGTGCTGGATTCGCCCACCGGCACGCCGGCGACGACGCTCGTCGGCGATTGCGCCGTGGTCGTGGAGAGCGGGGCGATCCTCATGCGCCCGAGCGCCCAAGAACGCCGCGCTCGGAGGTCGCGTTCGTCGAGCGCGCGCTGATCGAGGCGGGTGTGCCGATCGTGGGGCGCATCGAACCGCCCGGCGTGCTCGACGGCGGCGACGTCGAGTTCGGCGCGGGCCGCGCGTGGATCGGGGTCGTCAAGAGCGCCGGCCTCAGCCGCCGTTCGAACGAACTCGGCCGGCGGCAGTTCGCGGCGCTCGCGAAGCAGGCTGGGCTCGAGACCGTCGAGGTGGCGCTGGCCGCGGCCCCGTTGCGGCTGCGCAACGTGTGTTCGTTCGTCGCCGACGACGTGGCGATCGTCGCGCCGGATGTCGTCGACGCCGCGGCCTTGGGATCGGTCGCGCGGATCGAAGTGCCGCGCGGCGAGGAGTACGCCGCCGGCGTGCTCGTACTGCGCGCGCGGGCCGTCGTCGCCAACCTGCGCTTTCGCGAGGCGATCCCGGCGCTGCGCCGGGCCAAGATCGCGGTCGAGGCGATCGATCTCTGGGAGTTCGGCAAAGCCGGCGCCGGAGCGTTTTCACTGGTCGTTCCGCTCAAGCGCACCTAGGCGCCGCCCCGTGGCGACCGGCGCGAACGCGGGGCCGCAGGCCCTCCGCGTGGCGATTTTCTCCGACATTCACGGGAACGTACGCGGGCTCGACGCCTGTCTGGACGATCTGCGCGCGCAAGGCGGGGCGGACGTCATCGTCGGCGCCGGCGACTTCTGCATGGACGGTCCGCGCCCGCTCGAAGTGCTGCAGCGCCTGCAGGAGCTCGGCGCGCGGTGCGTGCGCGGGAACACCGACCGCTACATCGCGTTCGAAGACCACGAAACGTTCGAACGCAGCGAACGCGCGGCGATCAGATGGCAACGCAAGCGCCTGGGCGCGCAGGCGTTGGAGTGGCTGCGCGCGCTGCCGGCACGCCTCGAACTCGGGCCCCCGGAGAACGGGCTGCTCGTCGTGCATGCCAGCCCGCGTTCGGACGAGGAGCACGTCTGGCCGCAGGCCGACGAGGCGCAGCTCGAAGGGATCTTCGACGGGGTGGCCGCCAAAGTGATCGCGTTCGGCCACCTGCACGTTCCGTACGTGCGCATGTGGCGCGACCGCATGCTCGTCAATGTCTCCTCCGCCGGGCTTCCCAAGGACGGCGACCCGCGCGCCTGTTATGCGATCTTGACGGAGCGATCGGGTGGTTGGGAAGTCAAGCACCGGCGGGTCGAGTTCGACGTGGAAGAGGTGGCGCACGAGCTCGAGCTTTCGGGCATCCCGCAATTGAAGAAGCGGCTGGAAGTCTTGCGGCGCGCCCGCTACAAGCAACTTTCCGAAGTCATCCCGTAGTTGTGGGGGCAGTGACTCCCAGCCCCGCCATCGAGGTCGCTCATCTCGTCAAGCGCTACGGCGATTTCACCGCCGTCGACGACGTGTCGTTCCGGGTGGAAGCGGGCGAATTCTTTGGTTTTCTCGGTCCCAACGGCGCCGGGAAGACGACGACGATCAACGCGATCGTCGGCTTGGCGAAGCTGACGTCGGGATCGATCGCGATCTTCGGTCACGACAACGTCCGCGACTGGCGCACCGCGCGCCGCCTGGTGGGCCTGGCGCCGCAGGAGTACAACTTCGATCGGTACTTGAGCATTCGCGACGTGCTGATCTACCAAGCCGGCTATCTCGGGCTGAGCGGCCCCGCGGTGCGCGCGCGCGCCGACGAACTGCTCGAGCGCTTCGATCTCGCGTCGAAGGCGAAGGTCGAGTACGTGCGGCTTTCGGGCGGCATGAAGCGCCGGCTCTCGCTGGCCCGCGCGATGATCCACGAGCCGCAGCTCTTGATCCTCGACGAGCCGACCGCCGGCGTCGACGTCGAGCTGCGCATCGAACTGTGGGCGCTGCTGCGCGAGCTCAACGCCACCGGGATCACGATCCTGTTGACGACGCACTATCTCGAAGAGGCGGAGGCGCTGTGCCGGCGCATCGGGATTATCGAACGCGGCCGCCTCGTGGCCCTCGAAGACACGCAAGACCTCGTCGGGCGCGACGGCGAGAATCGCCTGACGGTCAAGGTCGCGGCGCCGGTGCGCGTGTTGCCGCCCGAGCTTGCCGCGCGCAGCGCGCGCTTGGCCGGCCCCAACGCGATCGAATTCGACGGCATCGCGCCGGCCCACGTCGGGGCCGCCCTCGACGCGGTCGCGGCCGCCGGGCTGACGGTCGTCGACGTCGCGTTCTCGCGCTCGACGCTGCAGGACGTGTTCTTGGAGCTCACGCGCCGGTGATCGCGCTCTCGTTCGGCAACCCGACCGGAATGTGGACCCTCGTGCGGCGCGAGATGGTGCGCACCTACAAGATCATCAACCAGGTCATCTGGCCGCCGGTCATCACGACCCTGCTCTACGTGTTCGTCTTCGGGCTCGCGCTCGGCAGCCGCATCTCGACCGTGCAGGGCGTGCCGTACGCGGCCTTCCTGATCCCCGGGCTCATCATGCTGCAGGTGATCGACGGCACCTATTCCGAGGTCAGCAGCTCGGTGTTCCAAGGCCGCTTCATGAACTCGATTCAGGAACTGTTGGTCGCACCGCTCTCGGCGATCGAGCTCGTGACCGGCTACGTGCTGGCGGGCTTGATCCGGGCGCTGTTCGTCGCGTTCTTGATCACGGTCCTCGGCGTGGTGCTCGTGCACACGTGGCCCTTGCACTGGGGTCTGTATTTCCTGATGTTGTTCTTGGTCGCGGTGCTCTTTTCCACGCTCGGGATGGTGTTCGGCCTCGTGGCCGAGAAATTCGATCACATCGCGGTGTTGACGACGTTCGCGATCACGCCGCTGGTCTTCGTCGGCGGCGTGTTCACCTCGATCTCGTTCTTGCCCCCGGTCGTACGCGAGCTCTCGCTCTTCAACCCGATGTTTCACATGATCTCGCCGTTCCGTTACGCGTTCACCGGGCAAGCCGACGTGCCGATCGGCATCTCGATCGCGGTGACCGCGGGGTTGACGCTCGTGACGCTCGCGCTCGCATTGCGTTTGACCGCCATCGGCTATAAACTTCGCACATGAATCTGCGCTCGTTCGCCCTCGCCGCGCTCGTGCCGGCGGCCGCTCTGATTTCCGCGCTGCTGCCGGTCGCGGCGCAGACGACGGCTGCCGACCCGCCGCCCGCGCTCGTCGCCGGCCGGCCGGCACCGCCGTTCACCGTGACCGGGCTCGACGGCAAGCCGTTGACGCTGGCCGACTTTCACGGCAAGACGCTGGTCGTCAACGCGTGGGCCACGTGGTGCCCGCCCTGCCGGCTCGAGACGCCCGACCTGCTGAGCGCGTATCGCAAGCTCGCCGGGCCGGACGTCGTCTTTCTCGGCATCGACAGCACCGAAGTCGCGCCGCTCGTGCGCGCGTTCGTCGCCGCCAAGGGGATCGGCTGGACGCAAGCCGTCGATTCCGATCGGAGCTTCGCGCACGCGTACGGGATCACGGGCATCCCGACGACGGTCGTCATCGATCGCGACGGGATCGTTCGCGCCGTGCACGAGGACGTCGTCGCGCCGGCTCAACTGACGGCGTACGTCGCCGCCGCGCGAGCGGGCTCGAATGCCGATGTCGCGTCGCCCGCGCAGGCCAAGATCGTCGCCGCGCTCGCGCCCGAGCATTTCACCTTCGTGCCCGACGCTACGACGAGCGCCAAGGCGCTCCTCGACGCGGTCGACGCTGCGGTCGCGAAGGCCGACGACGCGGCGTCCGATGAGGACTCGCCGTCATCGTACGTCGATCCCAATGCCGTCGCGGCAGCCGAAGCCGCGCTGCTCGAGCGAGCCGTCACCAGCCTCGAGCCGTACGTCGCCACCGATCCCGCGGCCCGCGAGCAGTGGGCGCGCATGCGCGGCGACGCGGCTCGTCTGCAGCGCCACGATGCCGAGGCGATCGCCGCTTACAACGACGCGCTGGCCCTCGACCCGAGCGACGCGGACGCGCTCTCGGGGCTCGCGGACGCCGCGCAGTCGGCCAAGGATTCGCCGGCGCTGATCTCGGCCGACCAGCGGCTGGCCGCGCTGGCGCCCACGGATCCGGTGCCCCTCGTCGACCTCGCGATCGCATACGCGAGCGCCAAGCAGTATGCAGATGCGTACCCGGCCTTCGCGAAGGCCGTCGAGTTGGCGCAAGCGGCCGTCGCCGCGGCCGCCCCGGGCCGCGCCCGCGTCACCGCGCTCCGGCGGCTCGCGTGGGCGCACCTCTACTGGGGCCGCAGTTACGCCCGCGGCGGCGAACCCGACCTGGCGCGGGCGCAGTTCGCGCTCGCTTCGGCGACGGCCCTGAAACTGCCCAAGAGCGACTCGCGCTACGCGATCTACCTCGAACAAGCCCAAGAGGCGGTGATCGCGCTCGATATCGCGGCCGGCAACGGCGCCGCCACGACCGTGTCGCTCGCGCCCTGGACCGGTCCCGAACTCCCGGGCAGCATCCCCAACACGCTCAAGTACCGGCTCGTCGTCGCCGGCGCGTCGGGCAAGAACGTGCGCCTGCAGACCGCCGGCGTCCCCAAGGGTTGGGTCGCGTCGTTCTGCACCGATCGCGTGTGCGCGCCCTTCAAAGTCGGGGTGGCGATCCCGCCGTCGGGCGTCAAGGTCATCGAGTTCCAACTCGTTCCGGACGGCAAGCCGGTGGCGGTCAAGGGCGTCCGCGTCGTCGCGCGCGACGGCTCCGCGGAGACCTCGGCGACGGTCCCGCCGACGTAAGCGTCAGCGGTGTAAAACCGAGAGCAACGAGTTCTCGAACGAGAGGCGGTCGGAGAGCGTCTTGACGATCAGGGCGTGAAACGCGAGCGCGAGCGCCGGGGCGTCGCGTTCGAGCTGCTCGAGCGCATCGCGGTCGAACGCGTAGGCGGTCGTGTCCTCTTCGGCCACCACCGACGCACTGCGGACCGTGTGCCGGTAGAGGCCCATCTCGCCGAGCATCGTGCGCGGACCCAAGCTGCGCAGCCGCGTCGCGTCGCCGTCGAGCGGGCCGAGGTATACGCCGACGCGTCCGCGTTCGATGAAGAACATCTCGCCCGCCGGATCGCCTTGCCGGCAGAGGACTTCGCCTTCGCGCAGTTCGCGCGGCCGCACGTAGCGCAGCATCTGCTCGGCCTTGGAGAGGTCGCCCAATTCGGCCGCCAGCCACTCGACGAGCGGGGCGGCTTGCGCCGTTTCCCGCACGATGCCCGCGAGCAGAGCGTTCTCGCACGCTTCGAGCGCGATGTCGAGTGCGTCGTACACGGGGATCTTGGCGGCCGCGGCGTGCGTCGCGACGCCCTGTTGCCAGCGTGAGCGGGTCGGCCCGCGCATCCCCGTGAACGCGAGGGTCAAGCCCGCGCCGACCGTCGCGCGGTGCAGCTTGATCAAGCTCGAGATCGCCGATGCGTCGATGCCCGAGACGAGGCGAAAGTCGATGACGACGAATTTCGGCTTGACCGCGAGCGCGAGCGCGTCGGCGCGCACGGTGCGGTAGAGCCGGTCGGCCATCCCGAAGAACAGATAGCCTTGCAGGCAGAAGATCACGATCGCGTCGCCGTTCGCGTCGAGCAGCATCGCGTCGGCCGGCGAGCGTTGCAAGCTGCTGTGCAGCTCGGCGCCGGTCAGCCGCGTGCGGATGACGTCGATGTTCGCGTAGCTCAGCGCGAAGGTCGCGCAGCTGATGATCAGCCCCGCCAATAGCCCGAACGCAAAGCCGAACCGGACGTTGACGACGACGATCGCGACGATCGTCAGACATTCGTGCCACGCGAAGGTGCGCCACGTCTGCACGAGCCATTGGTTGAGCATCGGCAGGCCGATGCTGAGCAGCACGCCCGCGATCACGACTTTGGGGATCAGGGTGATCACCCAGATCGGCCCGAGCGCGAGCCCGACGCACAGCGCCGAGACGACGATCCCGCTGAACGCGGTGCGCGCTCCCAGCCGATAGTTCAGCATCGTACGAATGAAGACGGTGTACGAGATGTAGCCGGCGCCCAGCGCGCCGGCGAGCGCGTCGGAGATGCCGATCACCCGCATGTCGCGGTCGAGATCGACTTCGCGGTCGGACTCCATCTCGATCGACGCCTGACCGATCGCGATGTTGATCGTCACGACGACGATGATCGCGACGATCGTGCCGAGATGCGGCACGATCGCCGCGACGTCGACCAGCAGATGGCCGGGCGTCCAGGGAAACCACGGCAGCGCGTGCCCCGGCGAGGCGAAGAGCCAGCCGAGGGCGCCGGCATCGGCGAGCGAGACGTGCGCGAGCAGGAGGCCGGCGTGGACGAGCACGGCGCACGTCAAGATCAACACCGGGAACGTCAGCGGCGAATGGATGCGCCGCGGTACGATCGCGAAGGCGGCAGCGAACGCCAAGAATGCGATCAGGCGCGGCCATTCGCTCGACGCGGCGTAGCCCGTGAGGTGGTCGAACGAGAGCGGGACGCCGGTCGCGACGCGGACCGATCCGGTGGTCACGAGGAAACCGCTGGTCGCGATGAAGCCGCCGATCACCGGGTGCGGGATCAGCCGCACCCACCGGGCCGAGCGCGTCCGCCCGACGGTGAAGAGCCAAATCGAGACCGCGAAGGTCGTGATCAAGATGCCGAAGATCGCGGTCGGCGCGGCCAGCGCGGGCTCGCGCTGCGCGACGTCGTGGTAGATGCCGACGCTCATCACGCCGATGATCGCGCTCGAAACGCTGTCCGGTCCGGCGAGCGCGAACGGCACCGAGCCGAAGCGCCCCAGGGCCAGGGTGACGATCGCGGTCCCGATCAGGCAGCCCACCAGGCCGTAGGGCAGCCATGGCGCGAGCGCGCCCGGGAAGATCAGGGCGGCCGAAGACAAGGCGAAGGCCACCGCTAGAAAACCGGAGAGCAGACCTGCGGGAAGCTCGCGGCGAGCGTCCGCGTACCACGCCGTCACCGGCGCGCTTTTCGAGTCCGGCGCCCCCGGCAACTCCCCACCGCCAGGGTCAGCCGGCTAAACCGGGGTCAGTGCGCGTTGAGTTGCCGCCCGACGATGTCGACGTCGTTGCGTACGATGTTTCCGAAGGCGGTCGGATCGTTGTAGTAGGCGACGACGCCGACTTGCTTCATGTAGTCGACGAACTCCGGGTCGTGGACGACGGCCTTGAAGAAATCGGCGAGCTTGGCCGTCACCGCGGGCGGCAAGCCGGCCCGTCCGACGATGCCGCGATAGTGCAGCACCGTCAAGTCGGGATACCCCAGGGAACGGAACGTCACCGCGCCCGGGAAGAGCGGAAGCGCGCTGTCGCTCGACACGCCCAGAACGCGCAGTTTCCCGGCCGCGACGAATTCGCGCGCGTCACCGGGATGGCTGATCGTCGCCACGATGTGCCCGCCCAGGACCGCGGCCGTGCCGGCCGAGCCGCCGCTGAACGGCACCCACACGAGCTTGGCCTTCGTTTCGTACGCCAGCCGCTTGGCGAAGATCGCCTCGGCCGATTGCGAACCGAACCCGCCGACGGTGATCGGCGCCGACGCGCCGGCCGCGAGCAGATCCCGCAGGGTCTTGTACGGGCTGTCGGCCGACACGGCTAGCACGTAGGAGTCGGAGATCAGCGAACTGATGAAGGTGAAGTCGTCGGGCTTGAACTTGCCCTGCAGATCGGTGTTGAGGGTGGTCGCGAAGCTGCGCGTGATCGCCGCGAGCGTGTAGCCGTCGGCCGGTTCGGAGAGCACGTACTGCATCGCGACCGCGCCGTCGCCGCCCACCTTGTCTTCGACGACGACCGTCTGATGGAGGTACTTCGGGGCGAGCTTGGCGACTTCGCGGCACATCAGGTCCATCGAGGAGCCGGCCGTCGCCTGCGAGACGAGCAGGATCGGCCGCGCCGGAAAGGCGCTTCCCTGCGCGGCCGCCCCGCGCGGTGCGAATGGCAGCACGGCGGCCGCCAGGGCGGCGACCGCCGCGGCGCGGATGAGTCGGTGCATGATTTTCCTCCCCAAGGCGAGTAAACTTTATAAAATATACGTTATTTAATCCTTCCGGCTGCGGCCGGAGAACGAGGAGCCGGATATCCGTGGGCGAGGCCATCACCTTTTCGGTCGCCGATCACATCGCGCTGATCACCCTCAACCGTCCCGACAAGGCGAACGCGATCAACCGCTCGATGCGCAAGGAAGTGCAGGACGCGTACGTCGAGGTCAAGAGCAATCCCGACATTTGGCTCGTGATCTTGACCGGCGCCGGCAAGGTGTTCTGTGCGGGCAAAGACCTCTTCGAGAAGGTGGTGGAGGACGGCAGCGTCATGAGCAACGACGAGCTCTATCTCTATCAGCGCTCGATCTACAAGCCGTTCATCGCCGCGCTCAACGGACCGTGCTACGCGCAGGGCGGCGGGTTCGCGCTGATGTCCGACGTGCGCATCTTCTCCGAGCGCGCGACCCTGGGGTGGCCGCAAGTGTTGCGCGGAATCAGCTCGGTCAGCGGCCCGACGCTGTTCGCCACCGAGGTCGGGATGGCGGCCGCGATGCCGTACCTGTTGCGTGGGGTGCCGGTGACCGCGCAGGAAGCGCTCGCGCTGCACATCGCCCAGGAAGTGGTGCCGCACGAGCGGTTGCTCGAGACGGCCTACCGGTGGGCGCATGAGATCCTCAAGGCGGCCCCGCTGGCCGTGCAGGCGGTGAAGGAAGCGGCGATTCGCAGCCAAGAGCTGCCGCTCGAAGCGCGCATCCCGGTGGCGCGCGAGATCGCCAACCGCGTGCTGTACAGCGACGACTCGCGCGAGGGGGTCCTCGCCTTCAAGGAAAAGCGGCCTCCCGTATGGACCGGACGCTGATGGACGAACGAGCCGGGGCGCCGCTCGCCGGGATGCGGGTGCTCGACCTCACGCACGTGATCTCCGGCCCGTACGCCGCGCAGATGCTGGCCGACATGGGCGCCGACGTCGTCAAGATCGAGCGCCCGGGCGTCGGCGACGACTTGCGCACGGTCGGACGATACGCGGGCCGCGAGGACCACGAAGACTACTTCAACGCGAGCAACCGGCGCAAGCGCAGCGTGACCCTCGACCTCAAGAGCGAGCAGGGCCGCGCGCAACTGCGCGCTCTAGCCGCCGTGGCCGACGTCGTGCTGCAGAACTTCGCTCCCGGCACCGCCTACGAGTTGGGCGTCGACGCCGAAACGTTGCGCGCGCTCAATCCGCGCCTCGTCTACTGCGCGATCTCCGGCTTCGGGCAGAGCGGCCCGCTGCGCGACCGCTTGGCCCTCGATCCGGTCATCCAAGCGATGTCGGGCGTGATGAGCGTGACCGGCGATCCGGCCGGCGAGCCGATGCAGATCGGATCGCCGCTGGCCGACGTGATCGCCGGAATGTTCGGCGCTTATGCGACCGTGTGCGCGCTGCGCGCGGCGGAGCGCACCGGCATCGGTGCGACGATCGACGTCAGCATGCTCGAGTCGATGCTGGCCGTGCTCGGTCCGCGGATGGGTGAAACCTTGCAGGCCGGACGTTCGCCGGAACGGATCGGAAACGAGAATCCGATGCGCGTGCCGGCCGGGATGTTCCGCACCGGCGACGGCGCCTGGTTCGTGTTCATCGTGCAGAATCAGGCCTTCTGGAAGCCCTTCTGTTTGGCGATCGGACGCGAAGCGTGGATCGACGATCAACGGTTTGCGACGATGACGGCGCGCGTGGCCAATCGCGCCGAACTCAACGCGCTGATCGCCGAGGTGTTGGCCGAGGCGCCGCTCGCCGCGTGGATCGAGCGCTTCAATGCCCAGCAGGTGCCCAACGCGCCGGTCTACGATTTCCGCGAGGCGCTGGAACAAGACCACATCCGCGCGCGCGGCCAAGTGCTCGAGGTCGACCATCCGCACTCGGGGACGATCCGCCTCGTCGGGCCGCCTTGGCACGCGACCTTTGCCGCGCCGGCGCTGACGCCGCCGCCGCTGTTGGGAGAGCACACCGAAGACGTGTTCGCGGAATGGCTCGGCGCGCGGCGTTGAACGTGCGCCCGGCGGCGGCGCAGCGTGGCTTCCAAACCAAATCGGCGTACGCGACCGCGATGCTGCGCGAGGCGTTGGCGGAAGGGCGCTTCGCGCGTGGCGAACGCCTGCAGCTCGCGAAGCTCGCGCGCGAATTAGGACTCTCGCTCACGCCGGTCCGCGAGGCGCTGTTCGCCTTGGCGCGCGAAGGCTTGGTCGAGATGGCGCCGCACCGCGGTGCGCGCGTCGGCGAGGTTCCGATCGCCGATTTGGCGGAGCTCTACGCGGTGCGCGCGATCCTCGAATCGCCGGCCGCGCGCCTGGCCGCGGTCCACCTCGGCAGCGGAGACCTCGCGCATCTCGAGCGCGTCCACGCCGACTTCGGCAAGGCCGCGCAGGCCCGCTCCAGCACGCGGTTGCGCGCGCTCAACGACGAGTTCCACTTCACGATCTACGACGTGGCGGGATCGCCGTTGCTCCGGTCGTATATCCGTGACGTGTGGTCGCGTTCGCCGCTCGATACCTTCGCGCGCTTGCCCGAGCGCGCGCAGCGCTCGCTCGAAGACCATGAAGCGATCATGGCCGCATTGCGCGCCGGCGACGGGGCCGCCGCCGAAGTGGCGATGCGCCGTCATCTGGAGACGTCGTTCGAACTCTTGGAACGGCACCGCAAGCGCAGCGACGCGCGGCGGCGCCCGAAGCTCGCCGCTGCACGCTAGATGGTAGGCGCCCCGGGATGGCGCGCGACGCTCTGGTTCACCGCGCTCATCCAGCTGATCATGGGGCTGGCGTACTCGGTCTCGGCTCCCTTCATGCCGCTCTACATCGGAAGTCTCGGCATCACGTCGCAAGCGATGGTCGCGATCTGGTCGGGGATCGTCGTTTCGGTGACGCCGCTCGCGGCGACGATCACGTCGCCGATGTGGGGCAGCCTCTCCGACCGCATCGGGCGCAAGCCGATGCTCGTGCGCGCCTGCGTCGCGATCACGTTTTTCATGGCGCTCTCCGGCAGCGTCGCCAACGTGTGGCAATTGCTGGGCACGCGCTTGTCGCAAGGCATCTTCAGCGGCTCGAGCGGCGCTGCGATCGCGCTCGTCGGAAGCCAGGTGCCGGAGAACCGGCTCGGCTTCTCGCTCGGCTGGCTCGCCACCGGACAGACCGTCGGGGTGCTGATCGGTCCGCTGATCGGCGGCGCGCTCGCCGACGCGCTGCACAGTTACCGGGCCGTGTTCTTCTGGTCGTCGGGGTTCGCGTTGCTCGGCGCGCTGACGGCGATCTTTCTCCTGCGCGAACGGTTCACGCGGCCTCAACCGCACGCGCGCGTGCACGTTCCCTTTCGCGAGTACGTCGGCGCGTTGATCCGCGAAGGCAAGGTGCTGCCGGTGATGCTCGTGCTCTTCCTCGGCCAGTTTGCGGCCGTGTGCGTGCAGCCGGTCATCGCGCTCTACGTGCGCGACATGGTCGGCGACGTCGCGTGGCTGGCGACCGCCGCGGGCGCCGCTTTTTCGATCACCGGCATCTCCGATCTGATCGCGGCGCCCTTCCTGGGCCGCCGCAGCGATCAGATCGGGTATCGCAAGGTGCTGCTGATCTCGCTCGTCGGCGCGGCGCTGTTCACGCTGATGCAGGCGTTCACCCACGATCTGGGGTGGTTCTTGTTCGCGCGGTTCGGGACCGGGATTTTCCTGGGCGGCATCATCCCGACCGCGAACGCGCTCGTCGGCCGGCTGACGCCGCCGGCCGAGCGCGGGCGCATGTACGGCATCGCCTCGAGCGCGATGTTCTTGGGGATGTGCCTGGGGCCGCTCGCCGGCGGCCTCCTGTCGGCGTTTTTCTCCATTCCTGTGATGTTCATCGTCGCCGGAACGTGCCTGGCGGCCAATGCGGCATACGTGTATTTCCGCGTCGCCGAACTGGAACCGTCGATCGTCTGAGCGCTTAGAGCTGCTGCGTCGTCGTGTTGGAGAACTTCGTTCCCAGCGCCGACTCGAGCGACGCGATCGCGTCTTCGAGCACCGCGTAGATCGACGCCCGCTGCGCCGGGTTGCTCAGATCGAGCGTCGTCCCGGCGGCCACGCCCGCCTGTTGCAGGCCTTGGGCGTACGCGGTCATCGCCTGGGTGCCGCTGATGAAGCCGTATTGGCCCGAGCCGTTGACGTAGGCGAGCGTTTGGAAGACGTTCGCGAACACGCCCCCGAGCGCGGTCATGTTGAACGCGACGTGGTTGGCGGTGGCGGGCTGGATCGTCGAGGTGTTGTACAGCTCGTCGAGATAGAAGCGCACTTGATAGGGATACTCGGTGTACGAGTTGCCGGCCGCGTTGGCGTAGCTGTTCTCGGTCGCGACGAACGCCGCTACGTTGTTCGCGCAGGCTGCGGTCGACTGGCCGACGAGCCCCCCGTAGTAGCCTTGGTTGTAGGCGTAGTTCACGATGACGTCGAGCGGGGCGTTGGGAACCTTCGCCAAGTTCGCCAGGCACGCGTTGAAGCTCGGGGCCGGGCCCCAGGAGGTCTGGCCGAGGGCCGCGAGCGCGCGCATGTCGTTGAAGTGAAAGTACGTCGTCAACATCGGGCCGTAGTATTTGTTGTTGAACGAAGGCGGCGTCGGGAGGCTCCACTGCGCGGTCGCCTGCGCGATCGTGAAGCCGATGTTCTTCTGGATCGCCGTATAGTTCAGCAACGCGTAGCCTAGCGGCGCGTAGCCCCCGTTGACGAGATCGGCGTCGTAGTTGTTGATCTGGTACGGGCCGCCTTGGCCCGCGCTCATGACGGCGCTCTGCTGCGACGACGGATCGATCGCGGTCGTCGCAGCGCTGTAGAGCGAGGTCTCGATGTTCTCCTGTAGCAGTTGCCCGAGCATCGTGCCGTAGAGGTAGTCTTTGTCGAACTGAAGTCCGGGAGAGAATTCGCCCAACACGTGGCCGAGCATGACGCCTGCGACGTAGTTCGACTCGATCAAGTCGGTGTAGTTGTCGCCCGCCAGGCTCAAGTCTTCGAGCAAGCCTTGGGTCGACGAAACGGGCGGATAGAAGTGATAGTAGATCGTCCCGCTCGAGGCGACGACCGGCGGCGTGAGGGCGATCGTGTAGTTCTGCGCCGCGCTGCCCTGCACGAAGGTGAACGGGGCGACGGGCTGATATTTCGCCGACGCGGTGACGTTGACGGCGATCGCGTCGCCGGGCAGCAAAAGGAACGTCTTGGTGGCCGGTGCCGTCGCCGACGACGACGCGATCGTCTCGGGGTTGAAGGTGTACGACGTCCCCGAGCTCGCATCGGTGAAGACGAGCGTGACCGTATCGCCGGCCGCAAGTCCGGTGACGGCGAACGTGTCTGCGACCGCGTTGGTCTTCGCACTCGCGTGCAGCGTGCCGAGGTTCGCGGTGGCGTTGGCCGTCACGGTGGCCGCCGTCGCGGGATACGCGTAGTATTCACCGGAACTCGCGCTCGCCAGCCCCGGAATGCTGACCGTATATGCGCCGGCCGCGAGGTTGCCGACCGTCGACGCCGTTCCGAACGCGGCGTTGTCGATGATGCTTCCGCCGCCGTTCGCCGGCGCAATCGTGACCGGAAAGGCCGCGGCTTTGAACGTCGCCGGGTCGGGATTCACGAGCGTGAAGCTGAGCGCGCCGGTCGGCTTGAGGGCGAACACGATGCCGATCGCGGTCGTTTGGCCGGCCGCTGCGACGAAGGTCGCGCCCGGCGTCGTCGTGACGCCGGCGCCCGCCGGCACGCTCGACGGCGCCAGCGTGTAGGTGCCCGGGTTCAAGCCGGTGACGGTGAGCGTCGATTTGCCCAAGGTCGCGTTGGTGATCGTCGCGACCGTCTGTGAAAATTGTCCGCCCTGCCCGGCGAGCACGATCGGGATCGTGCACGGCGACGAGACGGTGCAGATCGAAGCGAGCGCGCTGCTGTCGAGGGTGATCGCGAGCGTTGCGTTGAGCACCGGCGTTGCGCCGGCGACCGTGAGGTTCACGTTGGCGAGTGCGGTGCCGGCGGGGTTGTAGCCGAAGCTGCCGGGCACGCTCGCCCCCGCCGGCACGACCCCTGTCGTGCTCAACGTCAGTAGAATCTGATCGGCGTTGCCGCTCACCGCAACCGCGCTCGCGGTCGCCGGCTGCCACACCGGAAAGCTCAGGGAGTTGAGCGCAAAGGCGCTGGGCGTCAATGCGCCCGAGGCGCTCAAGAGCAGCTGCAAGCCGCTCGCGCTCTGGGCGGTCGCGCAGCCGTTCGCGAGCGCGAAGGTTCCGGCGATCCACCACGCGGTGTTTTGCGAAAGCGAAAGTTTGGTGACGCTCAAACACGGCGGGGTCGCGCTCTGGGCCGATGCAAGCGTTCCGTTCCCCATGCCGACGGTTTGCGGCGTCGCGTATTGGCGCAGCGTGCTGACGTCGAGTGAACTCGCGGTCGCCGCGCTCGTGCCGGTCGCGCCGCGCACGGTCGCGGGAATCGCACCGCCGCACGCGGAGAGGAGCACGACGCTCGTGGCCAGGCATGGCAACGCCAATAGGGACGAAACGCGCATCGTACCTCACTTTTTCGAAAAGACGCGATCGGCAACACAAAGCCGAATTGCTGCCTACTATACGGACAAGCAACGCAATGTCCAGCCGGAAAAGTTCGATTGTGACTTTACTTACGCTTTACCGTTTGCGTTCGGCATCACAATGAGGCGCGTTTTATATGAAAAACGGGTTGTGCGCTTTTTCCTGTGCGATCGTCGACGGCGGCCCGTGGCCCGGCATGACGACGGTTGTGTCGTCGAGCGAAAAGAGTTTGAATTGCACGCTGCGCAGGATGTCGTCGTACCCGTACACGTCGCCGAACACGCCGCCGACGCTGCCCGCGAACAGCGTGTCGCCGGTGAAGACCGTCGAGCGGAAGAGATACGAGGTCGAGCCGTCGGTATGGCCGGGCGTGTGCAGCAAGCGGATGTGGGCCGCGTCGCCGAAGGGCAGCTCGTCGCCGTCGACGACCGGCAGGGCGCGGTGCGCGAGCGCGCCGATCGCTTTGGCGTCGGCTTTGTGCATGACGATCTGCGCGTCGGGAAACGCGCGCGCGACGTCGGCGGTCGCATCGCAATGATCGGCGTGTTTGTGCGTGATCAGGATGTACCGCAGATGGTACGGCCCTTCAGCGACGGCGTCGAGGATCGTCTGCGGATGACCGGCGGGATCGATCAGCGCCGCCGTCCGGCCGTCTTCGAGGAAGAAGAGGTAGCCGTTGGAAGGATGCGGGTCGTGCGGATGATGGCGCACGTAGTCGGGGTGCGGATCGTCGGGATGCCAGCGCCGCGCGGCCGAGTCGGCGAGCTTCCCCGGATCGAGGCGCAGGATCTTGGCGAGCGCCCGGGCCTCGTCGTCGGCCGGCGCGCCGTCGCCCGCGGTCCACGCGCCGATCGCCGCTTCGGAGAGCCCAGTCGCACGGGACAGCTGAGCGGGCCCGATCCCCGTGCCGCGCTGGGCCTTGCGCAGGATGTCGCAAAAATCGTCCTCGAGTTGCATAGCGCCCTGGACTTCGGCCAAACCGGCTTCGATCATGCGGGCTGAAACCGGACGGCCGGGCCCGGCGGTCGAAGAGACGGCGATGCACAAACTGGTCATCATCGGTTCGGGACCCGCCGGACTCACCGCCGCGATCTACGCCGCCCGCGGAAACCTGGCGCCGGTCGTCTACGCCGGCTACATGTACGGCGGCCAACTCATGCTGACGTCCGACGTCGAGAACTACCCCGGCTTCCCGGGCGGCATCGAGGGGCCCGAATTGATGGAAGCCTTTCGCAAGCAGGCGGAACGCTTCGGCGCCATGATCGAGAACGTAGACGTCACCCGCGTCGACTTCAGCGAGCGGCCCTACAAGATCTGGGCCGGCGACGTGCTGGTCGAAGCCGACACCGTGATCGTGGCGACCGGCGCGAGCGCGCGCTGGCTCGACATCCCCGGCGAAGCGCGGCTGCGCAGCCGCGGCGTTTCAACCTGCGCGACCTGCGACGGCGCCTTCTTCAAGAACGCGCACATCGCGGTCGTCGGGGGCGGCGATTCGGCGATGGAGGAAGCGTTGTTCCTCACCCGCTTCGGCTCGAAGGTGACGCTGATCCACCGCCGCGACGCGTTCCGCGCCAGCAAGATCATGGTCGACCGCGTGCACGCGCATCCGACGATCGACGTCATCTGGAACACCGTCGTCGAGGAAGTGCTCGGCGACGAGAAGATCGCGGCGCTGAAGCTGCGCAACGTCGTGACCGGCGAGGTGACGGAGTTCCCGGTCGGGGCGCTGTTCGTCGCGATCGGCCACGATCCGAACACCGCGATCTTCCGCGGCCAGCTCGATCTCGACCACGAAGGCTACATCATCTCGAAGGACGGCGTGCACACGAACGTGCCCGGCGTGTTCGTCGCCGGCGACGTCTACGACATCCGCTACAAGCAAGCCGTGACCGCGGCCGGGATGGGCTGCAAAGCCGCGCTCGAGGCAGAGAAGTATCTCGAGGCGCTGCATTCGCCGGTCCCGGAGCCGTCAGCCGCGCCCGCGTAGGAGTGCGTCAGGCTTCGCTCGCAGACGGCGGCGAAGCGCATCGGAAACGCCCGCGTCACATCGAGGCAACGGGAGGCCGGCATGATCGACGAGAGTGACATGGCGATCGAGTACCAACCCCGGAAGTTCACCGTCAGCGAGTACTACCGCATGGGGCGGACGGGCGTGCTGCGCCCGGACGAGCGGGTCGAACTCGTCGACGGCGAGATCGTAGCGATGCCGCCGATCGGCGACCGTCACCAGAGCGAAGTCGATCACTTGGCGCGCCGTTTCATCGTGCGCTTCGAGGGGCGTGCGTCGGTGCGAATCCAAGGTCCGACGCGCCTCTCGAATCGTTCCGAGCCGGTTCCGGACATGGTCCTGATGCGGTACCGCGACTCGCGGATGGTGGCCGGCCATCCGGGACCAGCCGACGACCTCGCGATCGTCGAAGTGTCCGACACGACGTTGCACTACGATCGCGGAACGAAGCTCTCCGTCTATGCGCGCTCGGGCATCACGGAGGTGTGGATCGTCGACTTGCGCGCCGACGCGATCGAGATCTATCGTGGGCCTTCGCCGTCGGGCTACGCCGACGTGCGGAGCGCGCGCCGCGGCGAACGCGTCGCATTCGCAGCCTTTCCGAACGACGAATTCGAGGTCGACGACCTGGTCGTCCGGGCCGAGCCCGGCGACGAGTCTTAGCGGTTATCCCGCGACGTCGCGCAGGGCGGCGTCGAGCTGCGGGAACTTGAACGCGTAGCCGCTCGCGAGCGTTCGCTGCGGCTCCACGCGCTGGCCTTGCGTCAGCACCATCGCGGCTTCGCCGAGGGCGAGTTCCAACGCGAACGCGGGCACGGGGAAGAACGCCGGACGGTGCACCGCGGTTGCGAGCGAGCGCGTGAAGCCCGCGTTGGTCACCGGGTCCGGCGCGGTTGCGTTGAGCGCCCCCGATGCGCCGTCGAGCGCGTGCAGGTAGATCCCGACGACGTCGTCGACGTGAACCCACGAGTACCACTGCCGCCCCGACGCGACCGGGCCGCCGAGCCCGAGCCGAAACGGCGGCAGCAGTTTTGCGAGCGCGCCGCCGTCCTTGCCGAGCACGATGCCGGTGCGAATGCAGGCGACCCGCATACCGAGCGTCTCGGCGTGATGGGCCGTCCGCTCCCACTCCTCGCAGACGCGCGCGAGGAAGTCGCTGCCGGCCGGGCTCGTCTCGATGAACGTCGCGGTTTCGCTCGTCCCGTAGTAGCCGATCGCGGACGCCGAGACGTAGACCGCGGGCTTGTTCGAGGCGCCGGCGAGCGCGTCGAGGAGCGCGCGCGGAGCGTCGACGCGCGAGGCGCGGATCTCGGCTTTGTACGCGTTGTCCCAGCGCTTGCCCACGATCGGTGCCCCGGCGAGGTTGATCGCCGCGTCGGCGCCCGCGCACGCTGACGCGGCGCCCGCGGGGTCGCGCAGCGAGGCGGTACGGACCGTGTCGCCGCGCGCCTGCAGCGCGGCTGCGAGGTGCCGTCCGATGAAGCCCGAGGCGCCGATGATCGTGACCTGCATGCCGGTTTAGACGCCGGCCCTCATCGCCACGGCGTCGGCACCGACGATCGCCTCGATCTCCTCGACCTCCTTGGGGATGCCGGGGGTGAGGTTCTCGGGGCCGCCGGCGGTGCAGAGGATGTCGTCTTCGATCCGCACCCCGATCCCCTTGAAGGCCGCCGGCACGTCGAGGTCGGCGGCGACGTAGAGCCCGGGTTCGACGGTCATCACCATCCCCGGTTCGAGCAGCCGGTACGAGCCGTCGTCGTTCGTGTAGCGGCCGACGTCGTGCACGTCGAGTCCGATCCAATGCCCGGTGCGGTGCATGTAGAACGGTTTGTAGGTCTCTTTCTCGAGCGCTTCGTCGCGCGTGCCCGTCAACAGCCCGACGTCGAGCAATCCGTCGATCAGGACGCGTAGCGCGGCCTGATGGTACGCGTCGAACGGCCGGCCCGGGCGCACTTCGTCGATGCCGGCTTTCTGCGCGCGCAGCACGATCTCGTAGAGCGCCTTCTGTTCGGGCGAGAAGCGGCCGCTGACCGGCCACGTGCGGGTGACGTCGGAGGCGTAGACGTCGAGTTCCGCGGCGCTGTCGACCAGCACGAGCGTGCCGGGTGCGAGCCGGTCGCGGTTGGTATTGTAGTGAAGAATTGTGGCGTTGTCGCCGCCCGCGACGATCGAGGAGTAGGCGGGGCTCTGCGCGCCGCCCATCCGGTACGCGTGCTCGATCACCGCTTCGAGTTCGTACTCCCACATGCCGGGGTGGGTCGCGCGCATGCCGGCGATGTGACCGGCGCGGGTAATCTCGCCCGCGCGGCGCATGGTCGCGAGCTCGTCGTCGGTCTTGATCAACCGCATCTCGTGCACGATCGTCGACGGCTCGACGATCGCGCGCGGCGCGAGCCCGCCGCGCCGCACCCGGTGCCGCGCCTCCGCGAGCGCCGCGAACACCGTGCGGTCGCGTGCTTCGTCGGTGCCGGGCGCGTAGTACAGCGTCTTCGTGCCCACGAGATAGTCGGGGAGCCGGCTCGCGTAGTCTTCGATGGGATAGGCGGCATCGACGCCGAGTGCGCCGGGGGCGGCCTCGACGCCGAGCCGCCGCCCGGTCCACGTTTCTTGCTCGCGGTCTCGCTTGCGCAGGAACAGCACGACGCGCTCCGCATGATGCGGCGCCAGCACGAGCACGGCGTCGGGTTCGTCGAACCCCGTCAGGTAATAGAAGTCGGAGTGCTGACGGAACTCGTGCTCGCTGTCGTTGCTGCGGGTGACCATCGCGGCCGAGGGGATGACGGCGACCGCGCCGTCGAGGTGGGCGGCGAAGCGCGCGCGCCGTTCTGCGAAGCGGTCCATGTTAGGTCGCCGTGGGCGCCGGGGTGGGATGCTTCTTCGCCTTCGGCGTCTTCGTCGGCTTGGGCGTCGGCGCCATCGCCGCGGGCGAACTCATCGCGGCCGGCGAGCCCTTGGGCTTGGGAGTCTTCACGGCGCTGGCCTTGGCCAGATGGCCGCCGGCCGCATCGGCCGCCGATTTGCACATGTATTTACCTGCCTTGGTGGTGCCGTAGTACTGGTCGCCGCTCTCGTGGTAGACCTTCGAGCTGGTATTGAGCCATACGACCGGATCGCCGGCCGCGCACCCGAGGCTCGGAACCGGCGCCGGGGTCGCCGACGAGGCCGAAGCCGGGAGCCCCGCCAGCGTCATCGCAGCCACGATGGCCGCAGTCATGAAACGAACGAACATCAAATGATTCCTTCCCATGATGAGGGGGTACGGAGCGTCGCGTTTTCGCGGGTTAGCCCACGCTCCCCCGCGCGCCCGCTGCGCAGGCGACGATGCTTTCCGCCGGCCGGCTGCGAAGGAAAGCCCATGGCGGCTAGCGTGGCGCAACGGCGCGTCGAGTGGAATCTGCGCGGGATCGGCATCGTGGCGTTGGCCCACGCGACCAACGACTTCTATGCTGCCACCGTCCCGCTGCTGATCTTCTACGACGTCAGCCGCTGGGGGCTCTCGCCGTGGTATCAAGGCGCGCTGGCGTTCGTATGGTACCTGACCAGTTCGATCGTGCAGCCGCTGTTCGGGTTTTGGTCCGACCGGCACGGCCGCTGGTGGTTCTTACCGGCCGGCGTGCTGCTGACGACGCTCGGCGTCTGCGCGCTGGGCGTCGCCCCGGCGATCCCGCTCTTGTGCGTCGCGATCGTGTGCGGCGGCTTGGGTTCGGCGATCTTCCACCCGGAAGCGGGCCGGTACACCGCGATGCTGAGCGGCACGCGCAAGGCGGGCGGGATCTCCGTCTTCCAATTCGGCGGAACGTTCGGCTTCGCGTTCGGTCCGGCACTGATCGGGACGCTGCTCGCGCGCGGCGGCGGGGCCGGCTCGCTGGCGCTTTCGATCGTCGGGCTGGCGGTGACGGCGGGCTTGTTTGCGACGATGCGCGGCGTCGCCGGAACGGCCGACGAGCGGCACGCGAAGATGGAAAAACCGCCCGATGCGATCGCGACCGGCCGCCATCGGAGCGCGGTGACGATCTTGGTCGCGAGCATGTCGCTGCGCTTCCTCGTCGCGGTCGGGTTCATGACGTACTTGCCCAACGTGCTGGTGGCGCACGGCGCCTCGCTCGTCGAAGTGGGGTGGATCGTCACCGCGTACCTCGCGGTGCAGGCCCTGGGGCAATTTGCGGGCGGGTTTCTCTCCGACCGGATGGGACCGGTCAACGTCTCGGTCGCCTCGATGCTCCTTTCGGTGCCGTTCTTTTTCGGGTTCACGATGCTGCCGCCGGCGCAGCCGCTCGGGATCGTCCTGCTGCTGGCGGCCGGGTTCATGATCTCGTTGCCGATGTCGGCGGCGGTCGTGCTGGCGCAGGCGATGCTCCCGCGCAATCTCGGCATGGCGTTGGGTTTGATGAACGGCGTCGCCTTCGGAGCGGGATCCGCACTCGTCACGATCGTCGGCGTGCTCGTCGCCCGCTCCGGCCCGGGGCCGGCGCTCGCACAGGTCAGTTTCATTCCGATCGCGGCGGCTGCCGCTTTGCTCTTCCTGCGCCGCAACGTCGCGGGCAAAACTGGTTGACTTTATTTAAACATTAAAGGGATCGTCCGCTTGGGGACCCTCCATGGAGGGTATCCTTCCAGCATGAAAAGACGGAACGTCTTCATACCGCTCGCCATGATCCTGATGTTCGTGCTCGCCGTTCCAAGCGCCGCGTTCGCGCAAATCGCGATTACCGTCAACTTTGGGCCGCCTGCTTTACCGGTTTACGATCAGCCCGCGCTGACCGATCCCAACGAGGTGTGGCAGCCCGGATACTGGGCGTACGATCCCAACGACGGTTACTACTGGGTTCCGGGCACATGGGTGCAAGCGCCCCAGCCCGGCTTGTACTGGACCCCCGGTTACTGGGGTTGGAACAACGGCGCGTTCGCCTGGAACGCCGGGTACTGGGCCCCGCAAGTCGGGTATTACGGCGGGATCAACTACGGCTATGGTTATTACGGTAACGGTTATGTCGGCGGAAGCTGGCAGAACAATCAGTTCCGTTACAACACGGCGGTCAACAACGTCAACACGACCTACGTGCGCAACGTCTACGTGAACCGCACCGTGATCGTGAACCACTACGTCAGCCGCGTCGCGTACAACGGTGGCCGGGGCGGAATCGTGGCGCGGCCCACGGCGGCCCAAATCTCCGCCTATCAGCACGAGCATCGTTGGGCGCAGACGGCCGTGCAGCAGCGGCACGCGCAATACGCCGCGCAGAGCCGGTTGGCGTTCGCAAAGGTCAATCACGGCACGCCCGTGCAAGCCGCCGTCGCGCGTCCGCTCGCCGCGCCGTACAAGGGCCCTAGCCGCGAATCCGTGGCAAGCGAAAGCCATCCCCCGGCGCTCGTGGCCCCGCTCGCGCACGATCAGGCGGCCTACGTGGCTCCGGCGCGTCCCGAAGAGCACGCCGCGCCGGCCAGGCCGGCGGTCGCGAAGCCCGCGGCGGTGAAGCCGGCGGCGCCGGCCTATCACGCGCCGGCGGCGGCCGAACATCCGCCGGCCGAGCGGCTGCAGCACCCGCAAGCCGCTGCGCCCGCCTATCACGCGCCGGCCGAGCCGTTGCAGCACCCGGTCTCGAAGGCCGCACCGGTCAAGCCCGCGCAGCCCGCCTACCATGCGCCGGAACCCGCCGTGCAGCATGTAGTGGCCCCAGTCCAGCATGCCGCGCCCCCGGTCCAGCATGCGGTGCCCGCTCGCCCGGCGCCCCCCGCGTACCATGCGCCCGCGCCGCCCGTCCAGCACGCGCAGCCGGCATACCACCCGCCGGCCCCGCCCGTGCAACATGCGCCGGCCAAGCCCGCCCCGCCCCCCGCGAAGGCCGCGCCGGCGCCTGCCGATCACGGTTCGGACGCGCCACGCTGACCGGTCACGCCCGGCGACGGACCGGCGAGGAGATCAACTGGCTCCCCGACCTCGGCGGGACTTCCGAACCGCCCGGCGCGAGTCGCTCGCGCTACGACGGACGGAGAGCGCCGAGGACCGCGGCGCTCTCGTGGTCGAGGTTTTGCTCGAATACCTTCGGGTGCGTCAGGTAGAACGTGCACATCGCGTTGAGCAAGAACTCGTGCCAGCGTGCGTCGGTCAACGTCGCGAGCCGTTCGGCGGTGGAGCGGATCAGCCGCGCGACGCGTTCGACGGCTTCGCCGCTCGAGGCGTAACAAGCGACGAAGTTCAACTCGCGGTGTTCGCGGTCTTCCGCTTGATCGATGAAGTAGTCGAGGAGGATGTGCACGGCCGAAACGTTGGGGAAGTAGGCGCGGAACGTCGCATCGACGTCGGCCGCGGCGAGTTCCTTTCCCGAGGCGAGAAACAACATCGCGAAGATCGGGAGCGACGAGCCGCACGCGGCCGCGAACTCCCACCAGTACAGCCCGGGGAATCGTTCGCGATGTCGTGCGTACCACGCGTCGCACACCGCTTCGCGGCGGTTGGGCGCGAGATGTTTGTACGTCTGCAGTTCGGCGTAGAAGTGGGCGGCCTCGGCGAGCCGGGCGCGAACCGCCGGGAAGTGCGGGAGCGTCTGCAGGCCGGCGCGGACGTCGGCGACCAGGCCGCGCAAGTAACCGCCGTCGTCGCCGCGCGGCCCGTCGCGATAGTAGTCCGCGAGCGGCCGCTCGGGATCGACCGCGTCGCGCAGCGCCTCGTGCAACGTCGCAAACGCGGTCTCGTCGACGCCCGGAAGGCGGTCGCACAGGTTGTCGAGGTAGTCGTAGATCGTTTCGAGCGGGGCCACGATCTCGATGTAGCGCCGCGCTGCCGCCCGCGGGAGAAACGTCGCCAAGATGCTGCCGCCTTGCACGTGATACGCTTTGCCGTCGATGCTGGCGAGCGCTTGCGCGCGCAGCGCGTCGTCGGGAATCGCGGCCGCGCGCCGGCGCAACCCGCGCAGCGCTTCGGACGCGGCCGGGACGACGCGCAGTAAGAAGACCGCGGTGGCGCGCCAACCCGAAGGTCCCAGTGCGATGAGCCGGCGCAGGCGCGTGGGCCGTGAGAACACCGCGCGCACCGTGCGCACGACGTCGATCGTGATAGGTTCCATCGGCGTTTTTACCGGTTCAGATACCCGCGACGTAGCGCCCGGGCGCAAGCGTGCCGTTGGGATCGAAGCGCGCTTTGAGCTCGCGCATGGCCGGCAGCGTCGCCGGCGCGGGCCCCCACGGATCGGCGTCGCCGGTCGCTCCGGCCACGGTCGTGACGTTCGCGAGGCGTTCGCGCAACGTTGAGACGATCAGCGCAAACTCCGAGTCGAGCAACCCTCGTTCCGCGGCCACGAGGCGCGCGAACGCGTCGCCGTTGCGCAGGTCGGCGATGCAGTCGACCGCGACTGCGGCCATGCGCGCGACTTCTTCGACGGTGCGCAGCCGGTCGGCAATCGTGCCCGGCGGCCCGCCGATGCGCAAGGTCGCCGAACGGCGTTCGACGGTTGCGACGGTCGCGTCGAGGACTCGCTGGTACACGACGGCGGCATGTTGATCGACGATCTGGGTTTGCGGCACCCCGGCGGCACCCAGCACCGAACGCAACTCGCGGGTCGCGCGGTCGACGACGCCGGGCGTGCCTTCGAGCACGAGCACCAGGCGCCCGTCGGGCCCGCTTGCGCCGTCGAGCGCTCCGTCGTAGCCGCCGATCCACAGCGCGGCGCTCGGTTCGACCTCCATCTGAGCGAGATGTTCGAACGCGCGCAGTCGCGTCTCTTCCGGAAGCGGCGCGAGTGCTACCCGCATGACGGGCGGCACCGGCAAGGTTTTCAGGTTGACGCGCACGAGCGTCCCCAGCGTGCCGAGCGACCCGATGAAGAGTTTGCCGACGTCGTAGCCGGTGACGTTCTTGACGACCATCCCGCCGGCGTGCGTCAGCGTGCCGTCGGCGAGCGCGGCGACCGTTCCGATGACGAGATCGCGTGGGCGGCCGTACGTGCCGCGGCGCGGCCCGAGCCAGCCGGCGGCCAGCGTGCCGCCGAGCGTCGCCTGCGCGCGCCGCGGCGCGTCGATCGGCAAGAATTGGCCGTGCGCCGCGAGCGCGTGGTCGAGCTGGGCCAGGGTGATCCCGGCTTCGACGCCGATCGTGAGGTCGCGCGGTTCGTACTCGGCGACCGCGCCGAGCGCGAGGGTCACGATCGCGACGTCGTATCGCAGCGGGGCCGCGCCGAGCGATTGCAGCGTCCCGCCGCCGTGCACGACCGCCGCGACGCCCGCTTCATCGCAGCGCCGCTGCAGGGTCGCGAGCGCTTGCGCATCGGCCGGTGCGAACGCCACGCTCGGAATTTTCCCACCGATCGCGAACTCCGCCGCCGCGACCACGGTGCCCGCGAGTCCCGCCTCGAGCGCCGGGCGGCGTGCCGCTTTGGCGCTCACGAGGCGACGGCGACCGGCGCGGTCCGCACTTCGCCGCACACCGAGCCCGCCGGGAAGATCTTCTCGGGATTGAAGCGCCGCTGCGGGTCGAACACGTCGCGCACGCGGCCCATCGTCGCCAGGTCGTCGGTGCTGAACACCATCGACAGGGTCTCGCGCTTCTCGTAGCCGATCCCGTGCTCGCCGCTGATCGTACCGCCCATCGCGACGCACGTCTCGAGAATGCGCGTGCCGGCCTCGATCACCGCCGCTATCTGCCAGCTTTCGCGCCGGTCGAACAGCATCAACGGATGCAGGTTGCCGTCGCCCGCATGGAAGACGTTGCCGATCGTGATCTTGAACTCGCGCGAGATCGCTTCGATCGCGGCCGTCGCTTGGGGCAGTTTCGTGCGCGGCACGCACGCGTCTTGGATGTAGTAGTTGGGCGCGATGCGGCCGGCCGCTCCGGCCGCGCCTTTGCGGGCCGCCCACAGCGCGTCGCGTTCGGCTTGGTCGCGCGCCGCGCGCCACGAGATGGCGCCGCATTGCCGCGCGATCGCGGCGATCGTCGCCTCGAACGCGTTCATGTCGTCGGCGAAGCCGGCGACCTCGACGAGCAGCACCGCGCCCGCGTCGGCGGGGTAGCCGGCGTGAAAGTGCGCCTCGATCGCGCGGGTCATCACCCGGTCGACGATCTCGAGCGCGGTCGGCACGATGCCCGCGCCGATGACGGCCGACACCGCGGCGCTCGCGCTCTCGACGTCGGGAAACGCGGCGACGCACACGCGCACCGCTTCGGGCAAGCGCATGAGCCGCACGTCGACCGCGGTGACGATGCCGAGGGTCCCTTCGCTGCCGACGAGCGCGCCGGTCACGTCGTAGCCGGCGTCGTCGATCGACGCGTGCACGATCTCGCCGCGATGATCGACGTACTCCAGGCCGAGGACGTGATTGCTCGTCGTGCCGTACGAGAGGCAGTGTGGGCCGCCGGCATTGGTCCCGACGTTCCCGCCGATCGTCGAGATCTTCTGGCTCGACGGATCGGGCGCGTAGAAGAGGCCGTGCGGCAACGCGGCGGCGGAGAGCGAAAGATTGATCAAGCCGGGCTGCACGCGCGCGCGCCGGTTGCGCGTGTCCAATTCGAGCACGCGGTTCATGCGCGCGAACGAAACGACGATCCCGCCCTGCGTCGGCACCGCGCCGCCGCACAACCCGGTGCCCGCGCCGCGCGGCACGATCGGCACGCCCAGGTCGCGCGCGATGCGGACGACCGCGGCGACGTCGCGCGCGTCGGCCGGCACGACCGCAGCGTCGGGGAGCGGCAGGTGGCCGCTCGAGTTGTCGGCATCGTACGAATACGCCGCCAAGTCCTCAGGCTGACTCTTGACGGCGTCCCGTCCCAGGGCTGACTGGAGTCGTTGCACGAGCGCCGTCATCGTGTGCCGGAGGTACGGAGGGCGGTACAAAACTTCCTGGAACCTAAGGCCTCGCGATGTTCTTCTTCGGCCGCAAAAATAAGAAGAAACGCCCCATGGCGGCGCCGCCTCGCGCTAACGCCCGGGCCGGGGCCCAAGGGCAGGCCCCCAACCAGAAGCGCACGGCCTACCGCGCCCCGGTCGAATTCGACATCACGTATCAGTTGCCGGGCGAAAAGCTGCGCACGGCAGTCGCGAACGACCTCAGCGCCGGCGGCTTGAGGCTCGTATGTGCCGAAGATTTGATGAACGACAGTAGGCTCGAATTGAGCTTCACGCTGCCGAGCGACTTTCTGGAGATGTTCAAGAGCGAGCGTGAAGTCGAAGAGATGAGTCCCTTCGGCAAGCGCAAGCGGAAGGTCGCCGAGCTGCCGCCCGCGTTCGGCCCCATGCGCGTCGGCGGAAAAGTGCTGCGGCCGTTCTTCAGCAGCTTGAGACGCCGCTTTCAATACGGCATCGCGTTCGTCGACGCGCCCGAGCACGTGACCGAAGAGCTCCAGCGCTTCATCCATTTCTGGCAGCTCTATCAGCTGCGCAAACGCAACCAAGTCGCGGATTAACCGGAATCCTTCGCGTTCTCGCGCTTGAGGCGCTTCGATCCGCCCTCGCGGCCAGCATACGCCGCTTCGCGCTGGGCGAAGGGGTCGCTTAGAGCGCTAACTCCCAGTATTCGCCGACGAGATCGACGCCGAAGCTGTGGTGGGGCTCGCTGCGGACGAGGGTGAATCCCGCTTCGACGTAGATGCGACGGGCGGCGTGCAGGATGTCGTTCGTCCACAGCACGATCTTGCGATACCCCGCCTCGCGCGCGAACCCGATGCACGTGGCGACCAGCGCGCGCCCGATGCCGAGGCCGCGCGCCGACGGTTCGACGATCAGCACGCGCAGCTTCGCGACCTCGCCGGACTCGCGCACGAGCATCACCGCGCCCGCATTGTCGCCGTCGCGTTCCGCAACCCAGCAGCGTTCGGCCGCGGGGTCGTGCGCGCGCGCGAAATCGGCGGCGATCTGCGCGACGAATCCCTCGAAGGTCGCGTCCCAGCCGTACTCTTGCGCGTACAGCGCACCGTGCCGTGAGACGAGCCAGCCGAGGTCGCCCGGCTCGTGCCGGCGGATGGCGAACGGCCGCGCCGGTGCGGGCGCGTCGAGCAGGGTCTCGATGCTCTGCATCGCGGCGACGAGCTGTCGCTGCCGTGCCGGCGCGAGCCCGCCCAGCAGCGCCGCGACCTGCGCGTGCGAGCGCCGTTCGAGGGGCCGGAACGCGCTGCGCCCGCGTGCGGTCAGGGCGATGTGCTGCACCCGCGCATCGGACCGTGAGGGCTTTCTTGCCACGAGCGCCCCGGCTTCGAATTTGCGCAGGATGCGGCTCAGGTAGCCCGCGTCCAGATCGAGTTCGGCGCCGAGCGCGGTCGCGGTCGTGGGGCCGTGGTTTGCGAGTTCGTAGAGCACCCGCGCCTCGGTCAGGGTGAAGCGCGTCTCGAGCAGACCTTCGCCGAGCACCCGGATGCGGCGGGTGTAAAACCGGTTGAACCGGCGTACCGCGTCGATGCGGCGGTCGGCCGGCGACGCCGGCGCGGCCCGTTTCCCCATACCGCATTCTCGTCCCAGATAGTTGACTCTGTCAAGTATAGAGCAAGTATTTGAGCCGCTGGGCCTTGAAGGCGTTCAAGCGCGGGTCCCAGCGGCGCACGATCGCGTCGACCGGGTCGCCCGCGTTGACGCCGAGGCGCACGGAGTCGGTGCCCCAGTCACGGTCGGTCGTGCCGCCCTCGCGCACGATCGTCTGCGGTGAGATCGCGCGCATCGCGCACAGCAGCTCGACCGCGGTGCGCACGCTCGGAAACGCACGCGGGTCGAAGACGTCGAGGCCGGCGCCGGAGAGTTCCTTGTCCTTCCAGAAACCGGCAAACGGCGACCACTGCGTCGGCGTGAAGTGCACGCCCGGGATCGGGCGCGCGTTGAGATAGTCGGCGAAACGCTGCGCGTCGATGCCGTACGCGCCCGCCAGCTCGAACGGGCGCGAGTAGTCGGTGCCGTTGTTGATGCCCATGCCGGCGATCAGCCCGGTGGCGGGGATGACGACCGCGGTCATCCAGTGTGGGACGTTCGGTGAGGTTTGCACCCACTGCAAACCGGTGTCGCCCCAAAACATCGACCGCTTCCAACCGCGCATCGGCACGACGCGCAGCTCGGCGCCGATCTTGAACTCGTCGTTGAAGAGTTGCGCGAGCTCGCCGACGGTCATCCCGTAGCGCATCGCGATCGGATAGAGCCGCACGAAGGTCGCGAACTGCGGCTCGGTGACCGGCCCTTCGACGAGCTCGCCGCCGACCGGATTGGGCCGGTCGAGGATCCACACTTCCTTGCCGTTCTCCTTGGCGGCTTGCATGACGTAGGCCATCGTCGAGATGAACGTGTAGGCGCCGTAGCCGAGATCTTGGATGTCGAACAGCAGCACGTCGACGCCGGCCAGCATCGCCGGCGTCGGCTTGCGCGTCGGGCCGTAGAGGCTGTAGACGGGCAGACCGCTGCGGGGATCGACGTACGAGGGCACGTAGGCGCCGGCCGGACGGTCGCCGCGCAACCCGTGTTCGGGCGCGTACAAGGCGCGCAGCGCGATCGCCGGATTGCGGCGGATCGCGTCGGCGGTCGATTCGAGCTGCGCGGTGACGCCCGTCTGATTGGTCACGAGCCCGACCGTGCGGCCGCGCAAATCGTGCCACGTCTCGCGCAGGAACACGTCGTCGCCGAGATCGATCTTGGCCGGCGGCAAGGGCATCGCGCGCGCGGCCCTTGGGGCGGTGGCGAGCGCGGCGGCGCGACACCGGCGGCGAAACGGCGGCGCGAGAGCGGAGCAAGCATCTGCACCGCGGCGCGTGAATGGGGGCGTATGGGCATCTTGACGGGCATTCGCGTTTTGGAGCTCTCGCGCATTTTGAGCGGGCCGTATCTGACGATGTGTCTGGGCGACTTGGGCGCCGACGTCGTGAAGGTCGAGGAACCGCACAAGGGCGACGACACGCGCCATTGGGGTCCTCCGTTCTACGGCGACGACAGCACGTACTATCTCGCGTTCAACCGCAACAAGCGTTCGATCGCGATCGATCTGAAGTCCGACGCGGGCCGCGAACTCGTGCTCGAACTCGCCGCGAAGAGCGACATCGTCGTCGAGAACTTCAGACGCGGCACGATCGAACGGCTCGGCTTGGGCTACGACGCGCTGCGCGCCCGCAAGCCCGACGTCATCATGCTGCGCATCTCGGCATTCGGCGAGACGGGTCCGCGACAGGACGATCCGGGCTACGACTTGATCGCGCAGGCGACGGCGGGGTTCATGAGCGTCACCGGCCCCGAGGGCGGTCCGCCGGTCAAGCTCGGCATGGCGGTCGGCGATCTGGGGGCGGCCCTCTTCGGGCTCTCCGGCGTCCTCGGTGCGCTCTTCCATCGCGAGCGTACGGGCGAGGGACAATATCTGACGACCTCGCTCTTCGAAGGCCAGCTCGCGCTGCACATCGCGTGGGCGAGCAATTACTTCGCCAACGGCGAAACGCCGCAGCCGATGGGCACCGCGCATCCCAACCTCGCGCCGTATCAAGCGTTCAAGGGGAGCGATGCGTACTTCATCGTCGCGGCCGGCAACGACAGCTTGTGGGAGCGGCTCTGCGACGCGCTCGAAGCGCCGGAGTTGCTCGAAGACCCGCGCTTCCGCACCAACCCGTTGCGGGTCGCCAACCGCCGGGTGCTGGTCGAATTACTCGACGGCCGGTTCGCGATGCGCCCGCGCGTCGAGTGGTTGACGCTCTTGCGTGCGGCCGGGGTGCCGGCCGGTCCGATCCAGACGATTCCCGAAGTGTACGCCGATCCGCAGACGGAGGCGACCGGACTCGTGCAGACGCTGCCGCATCCGGTCGCGGGCGAGCTCAAGCAGGTCGGCTTCCCGGTGCATTTCGCCAAGACGCCCGCCGAGATGCGGGTCGCGCCGCCGCTGCGCGGAGCCGACGCGCCCAGCGTGCTGCGCGAGCTGGGCTACGACGACGCGGCGATCGCGCGCCTGCGCGAGAGCGGCGCAGTCGAGTAACCTACCCGGCGAACTCCGGGACGGTCGCGCCGTCGAGCAGTCCGGCGGCACGGGCACGGGCGAACAGCGTGTCGATCGCGGCGATCCCTTCGGCGCCGACGTCGTCGCTGAACTCGTTGACGTAGAGCGCGATGTGGGCGCGCATCACGCGCTCGTCCATCTCGAAGGCGTGCGCGCGCACGTAGTCGATGATCGCGTCCTCGTGGGCGCGCGCGAACGCGAGGCTGCGCGCGATCGCGGCGTTGAGCGCGTGCGCGTCGTCGTCGCCGATGTCGCGGCGCACGAGGATCGCCCCGAGCGGGATCGGCGTCCCCGTCTGCGCTTCCCACCAGTCGCCCAAGTCGACCGCGCTCGCGAGCCCGCGCGCCTGGTAGGTGAAGCGCGACTCGTGGATGATGAGCCCGGCGTCGACCGAACCGTCCGCGACCGCGTCGACGATGCGGTCGAAGCGCATCTCGACCGCGTCGGGTTCGCCGCCGAGCGCGAGCCGTAAGAGCATGAAGGCGGTCGTCATGCGCCCGGGGATCGCGATCTTCGCGCGCGCGAACGTGGCGAGCGGCGCAGCCGCGCCGCCGGCGCCCGGCTTGGCGATCAAGAGCGGTCCGCAGCCGCGCCCGAGCGCGCCGCCGGCGCGCAGGATGCGGTAGCGGTCGAGCAACCGCGGGATCGCGCCGTAACTGACCTTCGTCAGCTCGTGCACGCCTTGCGTGGCCGCGAGATTCAGCGCTTCGACGTCGTCGAGCACGACGTCGACCTGCGGCACGCCTTCGAGCAGCCCGTTCGTCAGCGCGGCGAAGATGTACGTGTCGTTGGGGCACGGCGAATACGCCAGCGAGTAGCGGTCTTTCATCACGGGGCCGGGACGTAGCACTCCAAGAAGGCACTGAGGATCGCTTCGAGCGCGTCGTATGCCGGCGCCGATGTTCCAGCCGCTCGTGCCGCGCGCGCCGACGTAGTTCGAGATGCCGCGCAGTTCGAGCGCAGGCACGCCGGCCAGTTGCGCCGCCCGCAGCACGGCGAACCCTTCCATCGATTCGACGTCGCATCCGTGGCGTTCGGCATGCGCCAACGCGACCGCGTCGAGGGTCGTCATCGTCGCGACCGTGATGCCGCGACCGGCGAGGAAGCGTTCGTCGCTCGCGATCGCCGCCAGCGCGCGCGGGTCGCTATAGGCCACGCGCTCGAGGGTGAAGCGGCCGTCGCCGAGCGTTCCGTCGCTCTCGCCGACGGTCAGCTCCACGTAGTGGTCCTCGCGCACGGCGAAGGCGTCGCCGACGCTGCCGCGCCCGCGGAAGACGCCCGCGATCCCGGCGTTCACGACCAGGTCCACGTCGCCCCGCGCGAGCCGTGCGGCGGTCGCGATCCCGGCCTCGACCGGGCCCAGACCGGTGGTGAGGATCTCGGTTCCGGGCGGCGGCTCGGGCATGAAGCGCAGTTCCTCGCGAACCGCGCACACGAGCAGCATCACTGCACGCCGATGAACTTGTGCGTTTGCAGCGAGAGCCGGAAGCGCGCCGGCGCGTGCTTCGCGATCTCGATCGCGAGCGCGACGTTGCGCGGCTTGTTCCCTTCGGGCTGCAAGAACAATGCCTGATCGGCGCGGAACGAGCCTAGCCACTCGTGCGGCAGGCGCCCGTCGACGATCAGCTTGACCTCGTTGGCGCGCGCCGCCATCGCCGGGTGCAGCCGCTCCTTGGGAGAGACGGTGAGCCACACGTCGGGCGGAAGCTCGGTCGGAATCGTGCCGTTCGACTCGATGTGAACGCGCCGGCCGTCGCGGCGGAGGGCTTCGATCAAGGCCGGGGTCTCGGCCTGGGCCAGCGGTTCGCCGCCGGTGAGGACGACCATCGGGCAAGTGCCGCCGAGCATCTCGACCCGGGCCACGATCGCCTCGACGCTCGCGAACTCGCGCAGCGAATAATCGGTGTCGCAGAACGTGCAGCCGAGGTTGCACCCCGCGAGCCGGACGAAGACGGCCGGCGTGCCGGTCCACGTCCCCTCGCCCTGGACGCTATAGAACATCTCCGCTAGCTGCAGCATGTCAACTCACTTCGACCGCTCGCGCCGAACCCCGGTTGCGCGGCAGATCGATCGTGAAGCGCACCCGCGTGCCGCGCGCCGTGCGCTCGAACTCGAGCGCGGTCGCCAGCGACTGCATGATCGCCATCCCGCGGCCCCGCTCGGCGAGGTCGTCGGGGTCGCTTTCGCGGACGCGCCAGCGGCCGCGGTCGACGACGTCGACGACGACGCGGTTCTCGAAGTGCATCGCCGCCAGGGTGACCGCGCCGATCTCCGTTTCGTGCGCGTGCTGGATCGCGTTGTTCGCCGCTTCGCCCGCGACCAAGAGCGCGTCGTAGACGCGCTGCTCGTCGAGCCCGGTGCCGGCCAGGAACCGCCGCAGGTGTTCGCGCAGATCCGGCGCCGACGCCGGCTGCGCCGAAAACGTCGCGCGGGTCGAACGGACCGGCGGCGCGGAGAGCGCGACCGTCAGCAGCGCGACGTCGTCGAACTGGTCGTCGTGCAGAACGCGTTCGACGATCGCTTGCGCGAGCCGCGGCGCGGCCGAAGTCCGCGCTTGGGAAAAGGCCTTTGCCAGCGCTTTGCTGCCGGCGACGATGTCGCGCCCGACCTCGATCAGCCCGTCGGTGTAGAACGCGAGCACGTCGCCGGGGTCGAGCAGCGTCGCATGGGTCGTCCACGCGGCGTACTCCATGACGCCGAGCGGAATGCCGCCGCCCTCCAGTTCGCGAACGCCGCCTTCGATGTCGGCGACCAGCACCGGCGGATGGCCGGCGACTGCGTAGCGCAGGGCCAGCGTGTCGCAGTCGAGCACTGCGAAGATCGCGGTGACCAGCGCCGGGTTGCCGCCGACGTGCAGGATCGTGTTCGCGCGCGCCAACACTTCGTGCGGTTCGCGTTCTTGAAAGGCCGTCGTGCGCAGCGCTTGGCGCACGCGGCCCATCGTGACGCCGGCATCGAGCCCGTGCCCGGCCACGTCGCCGATCGAGAACGCGATCGAGCCGTCGGGCAGGACGAACGAATCGTACCAGTCACCGCCCACCGACGCCTCGCGTGCGCTGGGCCGGTAGATCGAGTCGAACGCCAGATCGTCGACGGCCGGCAAAAATGCCGGCAGCAGTGCCCGCTGCAGCGTGTCGGCGATGCGGCGCTCGCGCTGATAGGCGCGCGCGTTGTCGATCGCCAGCGCCGCACGGCGCCCGAAGAGCTCCGCGACCCGCACGTCGCTGTCCTCGAAGCGCCGTCCGCTCGAGGTCGCCAGCAGCATCAGCGCGCCGACGGTTTCCTCGCCGATCGTCAGCGGCAAGACGATCATCGACGATGCCCCGAGCGCGCGCATCAGCCGTTCGTGTTCGCGATCGATCGCGTGCTCGCGGTAGAAGTCGTCGTTGACCTCGGCCAGCACCAGGAGCCGGCCGCGGCGCATCGTGCCGATCGGCACCCGCCGGTCGGCGCCGGGGTAACGCCGGTTGATCTCCTCGAGAATCAATCGCGTCTGCGGATCGCCCTCGACGACGACGCTCGTTTCAGCGGGTGTCCGCCCCACGCGCAGGTAGAGCGCCGCCACGTCGCCCAGCACCGGCACCGCCAGGCTCGCGATGCGCCGCACGGTCGCGTCGACGTCGCGCGAACTCGCCATCGCTTCGCCGGCGTCGCTCAAGAACTGGAGCGAACGCTGCGCCTGTTGCTGGTCGTGAATGTCGGTGGTCGTGCCGTACCACTTGACGTTGCCGTCGGCGTCGACGCCCGCGAGCGCGCGCGTGAGGAACCAGCGGTAGGCGCCGTCGTGGCGCCGGATCCTATAGCTCCCCTCGTACTGAGCGCCGCGTCCGGGGCGAGCGAGCCACGCCACGAAGGTGAGCGCCGCGTCGTCGGGATGGGCGACGCGGCGCAACGCCGTGCCCAGCAGCGCTTCCGCGGGCACGCCCGTATACTCGGTCCAGCGCGGACTGACGTAGTCGATGTTTCCGGCGGCGTCGCACGTCCACACGAAGGCCGGCGTCGCTTCCGCGAGCGTCCGGAATCCGGCCGCGGCGCGCAGGCGCTCGCGCAGCATGCGCGCGTCCTGCGTGATCCGGCCGGTCTGATAGAGAATGACCGCGAGCAACGAACCCGTGCTGACGACTCCGAGGCATTGGCGCGCGTACCAGCCGACCGTATACCGGCCGCCCGCGACGATCGCAAGCAGCACGTCGCACAGTTCGGCCAGCATCGCGACGATCAACCACAGCGAGAGCATCGTGTACGGTCGCGGCAGCAGCAGGACGCCGGCGAATGCGACCGCGCCGAGCGCGGCGACCGGGCCGTCGACGGCCGCGACCGTGCCCGGCTGGAACTGGTCGGCGAGCAGCAGCGGTGTCGACGCGCGTTCGAGCAGCAGCGCGAAGACGAGCCCGGCGAGCGCGCAGGTGAACGCCGCGAGCACGATCGGGCCGGATGCGCCGTCATGCGCGGTGGGGCGTTTCCCGCCATGTTCGCGCCACGCGACCGCGACGTACCCGATGATCCAGACGAGGAAGATCGCGTTGCGGAAGACGTTGATCCAGGACGGCGTCTGGGGAGTGATCCCGAACCGGGCCGCGTCGCCGAGCACGCCCGGAAAGGTGACCACGACCGCGACGCCGAGCAGTCCGAGGACGACGTACGCGCTGCCCAGCACCGCCAGCGCCGCGCTCGCTTCGAGTTCCGCTTGCCGGATCAGCAAATAGCCCGCCAGCAGCGCGAAGAAGCTCGTCAGCATCCTGACGGCGGGAAAGAACCACGCGGCCGCTCCGAGCGGCGTGCCGGCCCAATTCGCGAGAAACACCGCCGCGCACGCGACGACGGCGCACGCGAAACCCGCCGCGATCCGTTGCCGTGGAGAAGCGGGCCAAGCGGAGAACACGTAGGAAGCGGTAGCTAAGTTTTCGATCGATGCGCCTTCAGCGGCCGCAGGTCGCCTCCTGGCGAAGCGGAGCGCCGCGCGCGCTCGGGCGGGTTATTTCGGGCGTTTGGCGTGACGCGCGATGACGACGTGGCGGGCAATGCTCGTGTCGGCGGCGACGCGCGCTTCGTCGGCGGCCACGTTGAGCCGCCCGAGCGCCCCGCGCAAGGGCCGCTTGGCGGCCACGGTCACCGCGCAGCCCTTGAGGCGCAAACGGTTGATCGCATCGCTGAGCGCGGGCTGCTTTTGCTGCGGCAACCGTTCGACGTGCCGCAGGTTGATCGAAAACGTTTCATGTCCGCGTCCGGCCGCGTCGATGAGCGCCGCTGCGACGTCGTCGCCGCAGCGTTCGTCCACGTCGCCCATGACGTCGATCACGACCGTCCCCGGACGGAGAATGGGAAACCGCGGTGCGGCGTGAGGCTTGACTGCCCCAAGGCTATGTTGCACGAGAGTGTTCCTCGAATCGGCGCTTTGCCGTCTCATTATGCGAGCCAAGCCTGAGAGAAGTGTGAGAGGCGGCTCGGGTTCGACTACCTCGCCGGTGTCGCCGAGGTTTCGCCCGCGCTCATAATGCCCCGCCGGGTCCCAGCGCTTCTAACCTGCGCTTGAGGTCGACGAGAAATCCGCTCGCGATCGCCCCGTCGACGACGCGGTGGTCGAGTGAGAGGCAGACGTTGAGCATCGAGCGGACCGCGATCGCGTCGTCGGCAGTGACGACCGGCCGCTTGACGATCGCCTCCATCGTGACGATGCCCGCCTGGCCGCCGTTGATGATCGGAGCGGACATGATCGAACCGTTCGCGCCGGTGTTGTTGACCGTGAACGTGCCGCCGGTCAGGTCGTCGGCGCCGAGCTTGCCGCGGCGTGCCTTGGAGATCAGCGCGTCGGCCGCAAGCGCGATGCCCTTGATCGAAAGCCGGTCGGCGTTGCGGATCACCGGCACCATCAGGTTCCCTTCGAGCGCGACCGCGATCCCGACGTGCACGTCCTTGTTGACGTGGATGCCGGCCTCGGTGAAGCGCGCGTTCATGAGCGGATACGCCGCCAGCGCCTCGACGACCGCCCGGATGAAGAAGGGCAGGAACGTCAGTTTCACGCCTTCGTCGCGCTCGAACGCGGCCTTGGCACGATTGCGCCACGCCGCCAGCGACGTCACGTCGACTTCGACCATCGTCCACGCGTGCGGCGCGGTGTGCTTCGACTCGACCATGCGCTGGGCGATGATCTTGCGCGCTTGCGAGAGCGCGATCGTCTGGCCGGGGACCGGGTTGGCGTAGGTGCCGCCGGCCGGCGCAGGCGACGGGGCATTGGGCGCCGGGGCGGATGGGGCGGGTACGGGCACCGGAGCGGACGGCGCTTGGGCGGCGGGGGCCGCGGCCGGCGCCGGTGCGCCGCCCGCCTTGGCCGCCGCGATGACGTCTTCGGCGGTGACCCGGCCGTTGTCGCCGGTGCCGCGCACGCGGCCGATGTCGATGTGGTGCTCGCGCGCGAGCCGGCGCACGGCCGGCGAGACCCCGCGCGGAATGGCCGGGGCGGGGGCCCCGTTGGGCGTCGCCGCGCTCGCCCCGTTTGCGCCGGCACTGCCGTTGCCGTAGGCCGGCGCGTGCCCCATGCCCGGGACCGGCTCGTCGCTCCCTTGCGCGACCGACTCGGCGCGGCGCGCCGCCTGTTCCGGGGTCACGCCGGGGGCCGGTTCGCGCATGCCGCCCGGCGCGCCGTAGCTCGAGGGAATCGCTTCGGCGATCGCTTCGCTAGGCGCGGGGGTGCGCTCGGCGGTCACTTCCTCGATGATCGCGATCGGCGCGCCGGTCGGAACCGTCTGCCCCTCTTGCACGATCAACTCGCGGATCGTTCCCGAGACCGGCGCGGGGACTTCGGCGTTCACCTTGTCGGTCGAGACCTCGACGAAGGCTTCGTACTTCTCGACCGTGTCGCCGACTTTCTTGAGCCACTGCGCGACGGTCCCTTCGGTGACCGTTTCGCCCAGTTGCGGCATCGTGATCGTCGTCGTCATCAGAAACGCACCAGCTCGCGCATCGCTTCGGCCATGCGATCGGTCGAGATCATGAACTCTTCCTCGAGCGGCAGGGCGTAGCCCATCGCGGGAACGTCGGGGCCGCACAGCCGGCGGATCGGGGCGTCGAGATCGAACAGCGCTTCCTCGGCGACCATCGCGCTGATCTCCGCGCCGATGCCGCCGAACTTGTTGTCTTCGTGGATGATCAGCAGCTTGTGCGTCTTGCGCACGCTCTCGAGGATCGTGCCGCGGTCCATCGGGCGGATCGAGCGCAGGTCGATCACCTCCACCGCCATCCCCTCGCCCTCGAGGCGGTTCGCCGCTTCGAGCGCCTGGTGAACGTTGAGCCCGTACGACACGACGGTCAGCTTGTCGCCGCCTTCTTGACGTCGGCCTTGCCGATCGGGATCGTGTACGGCGCTTCGGGCACTTCGCCTTTGATCAGCCGGTACGTGCGTTTGTGTTCGAGGAAGAGCACCGGATCGGGATCGCGGATCGCCGCGGTCAGCAGACCCTTCATGTCGTAGGGAGTCGAGGGCGCGAGATCTTCAACCCGGGCACGTGATAGAAGAGCGCTTCGATCGAGACCGAATGCGAGAGCGCGCCGCGTACGCCGCCGCCGTACGGCGTGCGGATGACGAGCGGACACGTGTAGTCGCCGTTGGACCGGTAGCGCGTCTTGGCCGCTTCGCCGACGATCTGGTTGAACGCCGGATAGATGAAGTCGGCGAATTGGATCTCGCAGACCGGGCGCATCCCTTCCATCGCCATCCCGATTCCGACGCCGACGATCGAGGCTTCGGCCAGCGGCGTGTCGATGATGCGCTCGGGGCCGAACTCCTCGAGAAATCCTTTGGTGATCAAGAAGACGTTGCCGCGTGCCCCGACGTCCTCGCCCATGATGACGACGCGGGATCGGCTCGCAGCGCCTCGTGAAGGGCCGCGCGCACCGCCTCGACGTTGCTCATCGTGCGGGTCGCGGTCGTGTCGATCACTGCCATGGCTCCCAAGCTCCTTCGTGCAGTTCGTGTAGAGATCCGACGGAACGGGCAGTGGCATCGATTCCGCGAGATCGGTCGCGGCGTTGGTTTCCTCGAGGACGGCGCGCTTGAGCTTGGCGATCGCAGCGGCCGTCAGCACGCCGTGTTCGGTCAGGAATTTCTCGTAGCGTGGGAGAGGGTCGTCTTTGCGGCGTTCGTTGACGATCTCGCGATCGCGGTACGTGCGGTCGTCGTCGTCGGTCGAGTGCGAGAGGAAGCGGTAGCACTTGGCCTCGACGAGCGTCGGGCCGCCGCCCGAATGGGCGCGGTCGAGCGCGCGTTTGATCGCCGCGTAGGTCGCGAGCGGGTCCATGCCGTCGACGATTTCGCTCGGCATGCCGTAGCCGGCGGCGCGCACCGCGACGTCCTCGATCGCCATCTGATGTTCTTGCGGCACCGAGATCGCGTAGCCGTTGTTCTCGCACAGGAACACGACCGGCAGCTTGTGCACCGACGCGAAGTTCATCGACTCGTGCCACTCGCCTTCGCTCGTGGAGCCTTCGCCGAAGGTCGCGACGACCGCGCGGCCGTTCTCCTTGCGGTATTTGAACGAGTACGCGATCCCGACCGCGTGCGGCAGATGGGCCGCGATGATCGAGCTGATCGAGATGACGCCGAGCGCTTTGTTCGTGTAGTGATTGGGGAACTGCCGCCCGCCCGACTTGTCGGCGGCGCGCGCGAACATCGAGAGCAGGACGTCGACCGGCGGAACGCCGATGCCGATCAGCAACCCGATGTCGCGATAGTACAGGGCCACTTGATCGCGCCCGCGATCGAGCGCCATCGCCGCCCCGGCCTGCAGGGCTTCGTGGCCTTCGCTGCCCAGGGCAAACGGGATCTTCCCCTGCCGGTTGAGCTGGAATCCCCGGTTGTCGAGCTGTCGCTGCATCAGCATGTTGCGCAGCATCGTGACGAGTTTCTCGTCGCTCAAACCGTGACGCTCGAAGCCTTTTCGGCTTCCCGCGGGCATCGTTTTCATTTTTGTCGGCTCCGCGCTTCGCGCTTCGCGCCGCCCTCAGCGGGCAGCAGGGTCGCTGTACATGAGGCTCCGCCCCACCCGTTCCCCGGAAAATCCCGAGGTACGCGTGAGCGCGAGTAATTGAGGCGAGTCGGCGGCCTATCCTCTTGCGTACCTGCCGGCGGAGAGTACCCGTGAAATACCTTGTCGCGACATGAATGCTTGACAATAAAGATATATCGCGATACTATGGCGACGGGTCGTGATACTGCGGCCCGAAGGAAGGTTCATGAGAGGACAATTTTACGGGGTGATTCCGGCGATGGCGGCCAAATGGGCGCAGCACGAAATGAAACACGGACGGCACCGCGGCGGCCCCTGGCGGCAGATGTGGGGCGAGGACTGGGGTGGCCGGCGGGCCCGGCGCGGGGACGTCAAGTTCCTGATCCTGGAAGTGCTGGCAGAACGCCCCCGTCACGGCTACGACATCATGCAGGCCATGGGCGAACGCCAGGGCGGGGCGTACCGGCCGAGCCCGGGCTCGGTCTACCCGACCCTGCAGATGCTCGAGGACGGCGGCTTCGTGACGAGCGAGCAGGTCGACGGCAAGCGGATCTACACGATCACCGACGCCGGCCGCACGCTTTTGACCGAGCGCGAGTCCGAAGCCCAGGATGCGGGCGACGATGAGGCCGATGCGGCCCGCGAAGCCTTGCGCGCCGCCGCGATGAAGCTGGCGGGCGTCGTCATGCAGGGCGCGGCCCGGCTGGCCGAGCCCAAGACCCAAGTCAAGGTGCGCGACGTGCTCGACAAAGCGCGCCGCGAGATCTACCAGATCCTGGCCGAAGAGCAGAGCTGACCTGCGCGCGGCGCAGGCTCGAGGGTGCAGCGGTGGAATCGACGGGGATGCTCTCCGTCGATTCTATCGTTCACGACCGGCTCGTCGCCGTCCGCCGCCGGCTGCACGCCGAGCCCGAACTCTCGATGCTCGAGTTCAAGACGGCTTCGTTCGTCGCCGAGGAGCTGCGCGCGATGGGGTGCGACGAGGTGCGCACCGGCATCGGCGAGACCGGCGTGCTCGGCACGCTGCGCGGCGGCCGGCCCGGGCCGGTGACGCTGCTGCGCGCCGACATGGATGCGCTGCCGCTACAGGAGCTGGGCGAGCACGAGTTCCGCTCGCGCAACGCCGGCGTCATGCACGCGTGCGGCCACGACGGCCACGTCAGCATCTTGCTCGGCGCGGCGCGCCAACTATGCGCGCGCCGCGCCGAAGTACCCGGCACGCTCGTGTTCTGCTTCCAACCCGGTGAAGAAGGAGCGGCCGGCAACAAGAAGATGATCGAGGACGGCGCACTCGAGAACCCGCACGTCGACCGCACCTTCGCGCTGCACCTCTACAGCGGGCTCGACGTCGGCAAGATCGGCGTGCGCGACGGCGCGTTCTTCGCCTCCGCCGATCAGTTCGAGCTGACGCTGCAAGGCAAGGGCGGCCACGGCGCGATGCCGCAGCTCGCCGTCGATCCGATCGTCGCGGGCTCGTATTTCGTCACGATGCTGCAGACGATCGTCAGCCGCGAGATCGCACCCAAGGACGCGGCCGTGTTCACCGTCGGCCAGTTCCTGGCGGGCACGACGTTCAACGTGATCCCCGACTTCGCGACGATGAAAGGCACCGTGCGTTGTTTCGACCGCGACGTGCGCACCTCGATGCCGCAGCGGATGGAACGCATCCTGCGCGGCGTCGGCGAAGCGATGCGCGTCGAGTTCGACTTGAACTACATCTTCAACTATCCGCCGACGGTCAACGACCGCGCGACCAACGACGTCGTGCGCGAGGTGGGCCGCGCGGTCGTCGGTGACGGGAACGTCGTCGATCCGCACGACATCGTCATGTGGGCCGAAGACATGTCGTTCATGCAAGAGCTGCGCCCGGGCGCGTACTTCGTCGTCGGCGCGCGCGGCGGCGAAGCGACCGGCTTTCCGCACCACAGCGCGCGTTTCGACATCGACGAGCGCGCGCTCGACGTCGGGCTGGCGATGATGGTCGCGCTCGGGTTGAGCGGCGCGGCTTAGACGATCGTCGCGACCTGCTCGAACGGCAGGCGCGGGAGGCGCTGCATCGTCGCGGTGTCGTCGGCGTATCCGAGGTTGATCAGGAAGTTCGACGCGAGCCGCCCGTCGGGAAAGAACTCCTTGTCGACGGCGCCGTTGTCGAACCCCGACATCGGGCCCGCGTCGAGACCGAGCGCGCGCGCCGCCAAGATCAGGTACGCACCTTGCAGGCTCGCGTTGCGGAACGCGTTGGTCTCGCGCAGCGCGGCGTTGCCCTCGAAGATGCTCTTCATGTCGCGGTGCGGGAACAGCACCGGCAGATGATGGTGGAAGTGCAGGTCTTGCGCGACGATCGCGGTGACCGGCGCGGCCATCGTCTTCTCGAGATTGCCGGCCGACAGCGCCGGCCGCAGCCGTTCCTTCGCTTCGGGCGAAACGACGAACACGATCCGCATCGGGCTCGAGTTCGCGCTCGTCGGGCCCAGGGTCGTCAGTTCGACGAGCCGCCGCAACAGCGCTTCGGGCACCGGCTCGGGCAGGAACTTGTTGGCCGTGCGCGCCTCGGTGAAGAGAACCGCGAGCGCGCGGTCGTCGAGCGCGCGCGCCTGCTTGGCGGCGATGATGGCCGGCTCGGTAGCTTCGATCGTCATGGCGTCCTCTTTGACGCCGCGAGCGGCCGTCGAAGTTGCGCTGCGCGTTGCGACGCGGAGAAAACTTGCGCGTCGGCACGCAGGAGTCGGCGAGCGCTTTCGTGGCCTAGCGCAAAACGCCCCGGTTGTCTATTTGGATAGTGACGGACCGTTTGATATGGACTAAAGTAGTGGTTCAATGTTGGACGACGTTGCGCTTCAGCCTGACCTTTTGGAACACGAGCGCGAGCACGACGCCTGCGGCGTCGGTTTTCTCGCCGACCTTTCCCACCATGCGTCGCACGACGTCATCCGCCTCGCGCTGGGCGCGGCGGCGAAGATGGTGCACCGCGGCGCCCGGGCTGCCGACGGCCGCACCGGCGACGGGGCGGGCATTCTCAGCGAGACGCCGCGCGCGCTCCTGATCCGCGAGCTCGCGTCGTCGGGGCTACGCGTCCCCGAGCGCCATCTGGCGGCGATCTGCTTGTTCATGCCGCGCGACCTCGAAGACGCGGCCGGCCTGCGCGCCAACATCGAGACGGCGGTCCGCCGCGCCGACGTCGCGCCGCTGCGCTGGCGCACGCCGGGCGTGGTCGAGGCGATCCTCGGCGAGCACGCGCGCCGTACGACGCCGTCATATCAGCAATTGCTCGTCGACATGGGCCCGGGCAACGTGCGCGAGCGCATGCGCGCGGTGCGGCGCAACGTCGAGCGGCTGTTGCGCGAAGGCCTGTCGAGCGCGACCCTCGTCAGCGCGTCGCCGACGACGGTCGTCTACAAGGCGCTGCTCTCGTCCAACGAACTCGGCGGCTACTTCGACGATCTGCGCAACCCGCTGTTCGCGTCGCGCTACGCCGTGTTCCACCAGCGCTTCAGCACGAACACCTCGCCCGCGTGGCGGCTCGTGCAGCCCTTCGGCTACGTCGCGCACAACGGCGAGATCAACACGATCACCGGGAACCGCGCGTGGATGAAGGCGCGCAACGTGCAGCCGCAACGCGGTGCCTCCGATTCGATGGACTTCGACACCGCGCTCGACGCGATGATCGGCGCGGGATACCGCATCGATGCCGCGGTCGACCTGATGCTCTCGCCGGCCGTCGAGCCGACCGACGACCGGCTCAAGGCCTACTACGACGCCCATCTCCCGACCGTCGAGTCGTGGGACGGTCCGGCTGCGATCATCTTCGCCGACGGCGACGTCGTCGGCGCCGCGCTCGACCGCAGCGGCTTCCGCCCGCTGCGCTGGTGCCGCACCGCGGCTCAAAAGGTGCTGCTCGCCTCCGAGGCCGGGGTCGCCGACTTCGGCGACGACCCGATCGTGCAGCGCGGGCGGCTGGGGCCGGGGGAACGGCTGATCGTGCGCTTCGCCTCGGGCGAGCTGCTCGAGCCGGCCGCGTTCAAGAACGAGCGCCGCGAGCTGGCCGACTTCCGCCCGGTCACGCGGTCGTGGCTGTTCGAGATGCCGTCGCTCGACGAGAGCCACGTCCTGGGCGACCCGGCCGAACTCGACGCCGAGCTCGCGCGCTTCGGATACACGAGCGACGAGATCAAGGACGTCGTCGGCGTGCTCGCGTCGGGCAGCGGCGAGCCGATCTTCTCGATGGGCGACGACGCCGCGCTGCCGTTCCTCGAACGCCGCTACCCGATCGCCTACTATCTGCGCCAGCGCTTCGCGCAGGTGACGAACCCGCCGATCGACTCGCTGCGCGAAGGCTTCGTGTTCGACATGCGCGCCTTCATCGGTTCGGGCGAAGCCAACGGCGACGTGCCCGCGCCGGGTTCGATCGTCATGCTCGACCATTCGATCCTCGACGAGCACGCGTTCGACACGCTGCGCTTCGACCATCGCCTGCTCCAGCGCGCGATCTCGCTCGCCTTGCCCGAGGGCACCTCGCTCGAACGGCGCCTGCTCGAGATCTGCGAGGAAGCCGAGAACGCCGTCCGCGACGGCATCTCGTACATCGTCGTCGACAACCGCGAACCCGGCGCCGCGATTCCCGCGGTGCTCGCGGTCGGCGCGATCCATCAGCGCTTGACCAACGCGGGGCTGCGCATGCAGGCGTCGATCGCCGCCGCCGACGGGTACGCGCGCGACGCGCACTCGGTAGCGACCGTCATCGGGGCCGGCGCCAACATCGTCACGCCGTGGCTCGCGCTGCGGGCGGCCGCCCGCACCGGTTCGCGCAACGCGTTCCTCTCGGCGGTGCGGGTCGGCGTGCTCAAGATCATGGCCAAGCTCGGCATCTGCACGCTGCGCTCGTACATCGGCGCGCAGACGTTCGAGTCGGTCGGGCTGGGACGCGACGTCATGCAGCTCTGCTTCCCCGGCATGGCGGCGCACGTGCCGTCGGTCGGCTTCGCGCAGCTCGAAGAAGACGTGCGCGCATGGTTCGAAAATGCGCGCGAGCACAAGGCGCTGCCCGATAAAGGGCTGTACCGTTTCCGGCGCGAGGGGATCCGGCACGCGTTCGACCCGGCGCTGCTCAAGACGCTGCGCGCGGCCGCGATGGCCGGCGACTACGACGCATACACCAAGCTCTCCGACGCGATGGAGACCCGGCCGCCGATCGCGCTGCGCGACTTGATCGAACCGCTCAATCCGCCGTATGCGATCTCGCTCGACGAGGTCGAGCCGGCCGACGCGATCGTGCGCCGCTTCGTCACCGCCGCGATGTCGCTCGGGGCGCTCGCGCCCGAGGTGCACGCGGTGATCGCGCGCGCGGCCAACACGATCGGCGCGCGCAGCAACTCCGGCGAAGGCGGCGAGGAGCCGTGGCGCTACCCGCGCGTCGCGGGCGGTCCGCGCAGCGCGATCAAGCAAGTCGCCTCGGCCCGCTTCGGCGTCTGATCGCCTACTTGGCGAGCGCCGACGAGATCGAGATCAAGATGGCCCAGGGCGCCAAGCCCGGCGAAGGCGGCCAAATTCCCGGCTTCAAGGTCAACGGCGAGATCGCGTCGCTGCGCGGCGCGGTCCCGGGCCAAGCCCTGATCTCGCCGCCGCCGCATCACGACATCTACTCGATCGAAGACCTCGCCGAGCTGATCTACGATTTGCGCCGGGCGGCCCCGCACGCGCGGATCATCGTCAAGCTCGTCAGCCAGTCCGGGCATCGGCCACGTCGCCAGCGGCGTCGCCAAGGCGCGGGCCGACATCATCCACATCAGCGGGCACGACGGGGGCACCGGCGCGTCCCCGCTCGGCGTCGATCAAGTACGCCGGGCTGCCGTGGGAGCTCGGTCTGGTCGAGACCCACCAGACGCTGGTCGCCAACGGCTTGCGCACGCGGGTCAAGCTGCGGGTCGACGGCGGGTTCAAGACCGGCCGCGACGTGATCCTGGCCTCGATGCTCGGCGCCGACGAGTTCGGCTTCGGCAGCGCACTGCTGGTCGCGCTGGGCTGCATCATGGCGCGCCAGTGCCACAAGAACACCTGCCCGGTCGGGATCGCGAGTCAAGATCCGAAGTTCCGCGCCAAATTCACCGGCACGACAGAAGAAGCGATCACCTTCCTCGAGTTCGTCGCCAACGACGTGCGCCGGCGCCTCGCGCGCTTGGGCGTGCGCAGCCTCGGCGAGGTGTTCGGGCGCTCGGATCTGCTGCGACGCCGGCTGCTCGAGGACTATGCGCACGTCGATCTGTCGCGAGATCCTGCGGCTGCCCGAAGGGCGCACGACCCGCGACGACCGGATCGCCGACGAGATGCACCTCGACGAAGTCGTGCAGCTCGAGAACCAGCCCGGCAAGATCTTCCCGATCGCGCCGAGCGACCGTACGGTCGGGGCGCGGCTCTCGTACGGGCTCGTGCAAAAGCAGCTCAACGGCACCGAGCCGGAACCGGTCAACGTCCACTACCGGGGCACGGCGGGGCAGAGCTTCGGCGCCTTCATCACCCACGGCATGCACCTCGAGCTCGACGGTGACGCCAACGACTACGTCGGCAAGAGCATGGACGGCGGGACGATCGCCATTCGCGCCCCCGGCGGCGCCGACGAAGCCGCGATCGGCAATGCGTGCTTCTACGGAGCACGCGGCGGGGCCGCCTACGTCAGCGGCTCAGCGGGCGAACGGCTCGCGGTGCGCAACAGCGGCGCGAACGTCGTGGTCGAAGGCGCCGGCGATCACGCCTGCGAGTACATGACCGCGGGCAACGTCGCGATCCTGGGCCGCGTGGGCCGGAATCTGGCCAGCGGCATGACCGGCGGCCGCGCCTTCGTGGCCGGCGACGCCGATTTGCTGCGCGCGCACCTGGGGCCGACCGACTGCGCGCTGGTCGAAATGCATCCCGGCGATCCCGATGCCGACATCCTGCGCGATCTGATCGCGGGCCATCTGGCCGCGACCGGATCCCCGCGCGCGAAGAACATCCTCGACGTGTGGCCCGCGTCGGTCTCGGCCTTCGTCAAGCTCGCGCCGCCGGTGATCGTCGATCCGACCCGGGCCGAGAAGCTCGAGGTCGCCGCCGAAGCCAAAGCTGCCGGCGCCGAGCCCCCCGTCGAGAATGGTGCGGTCCATGCCAACGGGGAGCCGGCTCCAAACGGCAACGGGAACGGGAAGGCTATTTCGGAGCCGCGTCCTCCGGTTTCTTCCCCATAGAGGCGGTCGCCGACTCGACCGTTTTGCGTGATTGTTCGACCATCTGGGCGGCGATGTCGCGGGCCTGCGCCGCGGACGTCTGCGCCGCCTGGGTGCCGAGCTTGATATATTCCTGAAGCGATTCCATCGCTTTGCGCGCCTGCTCTTGAGCGAGCGTACTCGACTGCGCGGCATGATCGGCAAGACTTGCCTGCAGTTGCTGCGCGTTCTTGACCGACTGCTCGATCAAAGGCTGCATCTGCTCGCTCGTCCTGCTCAGCGCTTCTCCTAGCGACTTTTGCATGTCGCGGGCTTGTCCCAACGCCCGCTCGATCAGATCGTTGTTCACTGCGGAAACCAGCCTCTCACATTTCGACGACGTCGTGCTACGGCCGGCACGCCGGACGTGCCAACCGATCTCAAGTTTGCCTCGCGGCCTCGCCACTTCCTCGCGCAAGGTGTGACTGACATCTCATCCGGCGGCAAAAGCGCTTCCCTCGCCTTCTCATGCAAGAGCCCTTCGAGAGCTGGGCCGCGAAGGGCAGGCCCGCATCTGTGACGGCCGTCGTTCTCACGCGTGGCGGTTTGTCGGCGTGGGAGTCGAAAGGATGCTCGCCCGCGTTCTTGTAGCTAGGATGTGTAGATGGTGAGGCGCGCTTCGTTCCGTGTCTCCGTGGTGCTTGCCTTACTGGTAGTGGCAGCGCTCACTTCGGCATGTTCCGGCGGATCGGGCGGCACGGCGGCGGGCCTTCAAGGAGCGCCGAGCAGCAATTCCGCGAGTGCGAACGGCCGGCGTGCGGCGACGATCGTCGTGAAGATTCCGGCCGGCACGAAACTCGCGGTCGCGTCCAAGGGGCGCGCCCCGCAGTACGTTTCGCCCGCGACGTTGTCGGCGGGCTTTCTCGTCTATCCCGCCGGCAGCAGCCCGACCACCGGCATAATCGGCTACGCCGATCTCTCGGCCACGAGCCCGCTGTGCACGGTTGCCGGTGACGGCTCGCGGTTCTGCACCTTCTCGATCCAGGCACCGGTCGGCAACGACACGTTCGTCATGACCTTGTTCGACGAGGCGCTCGCGGGCGGCGTCGTGCCGTCCGGCGCGAATCAGCTGTCGACCAATACGGTCGACTACGTCGTGTCTGCCGACACCGTCAACCCGCTGACGTTCGACCTCCAAGGCATCCCCGCGAGCGTCGTGCTCAACCCGCTGAGCATGTCGGTTGCGCCGGGTGCGGCGACGAGCTACTCGATCTTCGTGATCGCGCGCGACGCCGACGACTACATCATCGGCGGCAATTTCCCGTACGCTCAACCGATCCAGTTGGCGATCACGAACGATCCCGGACAGACGATGTCGTTCAGCAGTTCCGTCTACATGCCGACGCTCTCTGTCGGCAGTCCCGGCACGACCGTAACGCTGTACTACAACGGTCAGGCGTTCAGCGGGACGATCTCGCTCACGGCGTCAGAAGGCTCGATCCCGCCGACGACGATGCAAATCACGCTGGCGACCGGGACCGGCACGGTCGGCGTGACGGTCCCGGCGTTTCCGACCAAGGGGATCGTGACGTCTTCGAGCGGTGCATTCTCCGGCTTCGCCGCGAACACGATCGGCAACGTGGCTCCCGCCTTCACGCGAACGTCGTCGACGCCGCCGGGCACGACCGACTTCCTCGCGCTGGCCAACGACGCGGGCGGGAACCTCTACACGATCGACGGCTACTACACGACCGTCGCCGAGTTCGCCGCGCCGTTCGCAAGCGGCTCGCATACCGCGTCACCGACCCGCACGATCGCGATGCCGAGCGGATACTATCTCTACAACTCGACGGCCTTGGCGGTCGACTCGTACTCCAACGTCTACGTTGCGGCACAGAACACCAATGGGACGTGGTCCGTACTCGAGTTCGCGGCCGGTACGAGCGGCACGCCCGCGCGCATCCTCGGCAGCACCTCCTCGATCTTCGATCCGGCCGGCCTCGCACTCGATGCGAGCAACGATCTGTATGTCGCCGACAGCGGCAACAACGCGATCGAAGAATACGCGCCCGGCGCGAGCGGGACGCCCGCGCCGCTCGCGACGATCGCCGGCAGCAACACGGGGCTATCCAACCTCGCCGGCGTCGCCGTCGATCCCGCGGGGAACGTGTTCGCGGCTGCGGGGCATTCGGTCAACGTGTTCGGCGTGGGCAGAACCGGCAACGTCGCCCCCACCCGTTCGTTCCTGATGGGCGGCTGTTCGCTGCCGACGGTGGCGCCGCTGATCGCTCAGGCCAATCGGCGGGCTCCGCTCCTGTCCTCGGGTTCTCCCTACGCCCAGATCGCCGTCGACGTTCTGGACAACGTCTATGCCGCCGGCGTCGGCCAAGTGTGCATCTACGCGCCCAACGCGCAAGGCGATGCGCAGCCGATCGACGTCATCACGGGCTCGAACACGGGCCTCGGTACCGCGAGCGGTACCGGCATCGTCGTCGAGCCGGGGCTGTAGAGAGATGCGCATGATGCACCGTTGGATCGCCGTCGGACTGCTCGGGCTGGCGGCCGTCGTCGCCGGATGCGGCGGCGGTGGCGGCGGCGGCTCGACGTTGCCCTCGACCGGAGTCGCTGCCACCAGCACCGGGTCGGGCGGCGGAACGTCGGCCACCTCGAACCAGCGCGCCGCGACCTCGTTCACGATCAAGATCCCCGGGCACGCGCAAACCGCGTCGAACCTGCGCAAGCCGGCGTATATCTCGCCCAGCACGCAAGGCGTCGAAATCGACCTGATCGCGTCGGCGTCGCCCGGCCCGACGCAGATTCCGCAGTTGACCGCCTCGCTGTCGCCCTCATCCAGCGCCTGCACGACGCCGGGCCCCGACGGTTCGTACTCGTGCTCCGTCAGCGCGTTTCTTCCGGTCGGCACGAACCAATACGTCGTCGCGCTGCTCGACCAAGCTCCGAAGAGCGGTCCGCCTTCGCCCCCGCCGTTCTTTCCCACGGGAACGAACGTGCTGTCGTACGCGACGGTGACGTTCACCGTTGCGAACAACACGACCAACAAGATCCCGCTGACGCTCAACGGGCTGATCGCCGGCTTCGCGATCTCGCCGTCGCTCCTGACGGTCCCCTCCGGTACGGCCACCTCGGTACCGGTCACGGTGACGGCCTACGACGCCGACAGCAACATCATCGTCGGTCCCGGCGGCTACGACGTTCCGCTCGTCGTCAGCGTGACCGACAGCAGCAATTCGCTGACGTTCGCCGGCGGCACGACGACGGTCTCGCTAGCGAGCCCCGGTCCCCCGCTGACACTGAACTACAACGGCGGACCGCTCGTGAGCGGCGTCGTCAACGCGACCGCCCACAGCTTGTCGGCGAATGCCAACGTCGTGGCGGTCGCCGCCAACGCGGTGACGGTGCCGCTGCCGGCCGGCGGAGCCTCGGTCCCGCTCGTCGCCGTGGGCGGCATCCGCACGTACGTCGTGCTGCCGCCGAGCAACGCGGCGGCTGGGACGCAAATCACGTTGGGTAGCCAGCTCTCGCCGCCGTCGGGCACGAGCTCGCTGTCTACCGCCCGCAAGCCGCAAGCCGTGGTCACGCCGACGCCGTCGCCGACCCCGTCGGCGGTGCCGTTGCCGACGGTTCCGCCGGGCGCGACGGCACTGCAATACATCGTCATGGCGCCGACGAATCCAGTGACCTTCACGAGCCTCCCCTCATTCCAGTTCACGGGCACCTTCGATCCGGCCCAGAGCTACTACGTCGCCGAATTCGACCCGACGAACCCCTCCGCGGGCTACGTGACGATCGAAGGGCCCGGCGTGCTGTCGGACGGGACCTTGAGCTTCACGGGCACGGCGACGTCGCTGACAGTCGCCGGCGGCCTCAATACGGTGTTCGCGCTCCTGCCGATCTCGACGGCACCGACGCCGGTCCCGACCGCCTCCGTCGGCGTCGGCGTCGGCATCCCCGGCGCGCCGTCGCAAGCGCTCTACGTGACCGACACGTCGTCGCTGACGATTTCGCGCTTCGGCTCGAACGTGCTCGGCAATGTGGCTCCGACGTGGTCGCTCCCGCCGACGTCGGTGTTCTACGGCATCGCCTTCGGTCCGACCGCGAACATGATCGTGACCGTCGCCGGCTCCCCGGGCGTCGTGCAACAGTATGCGCCCGTGCCGAGTTCGACGAGCGGAGCCTACAACACGACGCCGTTTGCGACGATCTCCGGCGCGGCGACCGGCTTGAGCATTCCGTTCTCGGTCAACACCGACACGAGCGGCAACATCTACGTCAGCGACATCGGGACTGACAAAATCGTCGAATTCGCCGCAACCGCCGCCGGAAACGTCGCACCGATCGCCACGTTGAGCGGGGCAAACACGGGAATCGGCGTCCCGCTCTCCGTCGTGTTGGATCAAAACAACGACATTTGGGTCTTGAGCAGCGGGTCGGGCGGACCCGCCGTGCTCGAGTTCGCGCCCAGGTCGAACGGCAACGTCGCGCCGATACGCACGATTGCGGGCAGCAACACGGGCCTGACGTTCCCGTATGCGGTCACCCTCGACTACGCGGGCGACGTCATCGTCACCGATTACGCTCCCGGCGCCTCGTCCACGCCGTCGCCGACGCGGGTGCATGGAAAGCCGTACGCGGGAACATCCACCGCCGCCGGCGCGATCTACGTCTTCGCTCCCGGCGCGTCTGGGAACGTGGCCCCGGCTCGGACCATCGTCGGCGCAGGCACCGGCATCGTCTACCCGGCGACCGTAGCGTCCGACGGGGACGGGAACATCGACATCACAGCCGGCTCCTCGATCGAGGTCTTCGCGCCGGGCGCCAACGGGAACGCGTCACCGATCAAAGTCATCAGTGGGAGCGCGACCGGGCTGAACTCGCCCTTGGGGATCGCCATCTCGCCGGTACAACCGTAGCGTATGGCCCCGCCTCCCCCGACCGCGCGCGTTCGCGGCCTGCTCGTCGGTTCCGGAAGCCTCGTGGCGCTGTTAGCGCTGTTCCTCGTCGCCGGTTGTGGTGGCGGCGGATCGTCGGCGACGCCTTCGCTCGGCGCGCACGGCGCCGCGCCGTCGTCCGGCGCGCAGGGTTCGTCGCTCACGCGCGTCGTGCTGAAGATCCCTGCGGGCCGCAAAACGGCGAGCAAACGTTCACCGGCGTACGTTTCGGCGGCCTCGGAGGGAGTCGAAATCTCCACCTACCCGGCGCTCGCGACGCCGCCGAGCAGCGGCACGGCTTATGACATCTCGCAGACCGGCGCCGGGACCCTGTGCAGCACGACCCCGCCGGGCCACGCCACCCCCGATCCCAGCGGGGCGCGGTACTGCACCTTGCCGATCACCGCCGCAGTGGGCGTCGACGCCATCACGGCGGTCGTGTACGACCAAGCGCCCACGGGCGGAAGCGGCGGCGTCGGCGGCACGATCAACACCGGGACCGCCAACGTCCTTTCGCGCGGCACCGTGCAGCAGACGATCGTCCCGTTCACGACCAACGCGATCGACTTGACGCTCAACGGCACGATCGCGAGCCTGCAGATGACGCCGTCGACGATCGCCGTCACCACCGGGCAGAGCTACACGCTGACGGTCAACGCGCTCGATGCCGACGGCTACACGATCATCGCGCCCGGCTACTACAGTTCGGCGACCCAAGACCAGGAGTCGATCGAACTCGAAGTGTGTAACGCGCCCAGTGGCGCGGTGTCGCTGAGCACGACCGAGATCACCGCCCCGGGTCAGACCGTCACCGTGACGATCAACGCCGATGTCAATAACGCGACGCCCTCTCCGGGCCCGACCGGCACCCCTGTCGTACCCGCCAGCATCATGGCGAGCGTCCCCGACGACGGCAGCGTGGCGCAGGTGCAGACGAACCTGACCCAAGGCGGCGTCGTCGTTTCGCTGCCGTCGGCCTCGCCGCTGGCATATAATCTCGGTGCATTCGCGGTCGCCGACGGCGGCGACCACCTCGATGTCTACGCGGCGGGATCGAACGTCGGGACGCCGACGGAACTCACGTCGGTCCACACCTCGACGCTCGGCGTGTCGCTGGCCGCTGTACGGCAGCACGATCTACGAGGTGAACGCGAGCTCGCCGACGATCAACGCGATCTCGCTGAGCTGGGAGGCGGTAATCTCGAGGGCTACGTGAGCCATTTCAGTTGTAGCTGCGTGACGCCGAAGTCGATCGCGGTCGATTCGTCGGGCCAGACCTACGTCGCCGACTGGGGATCGAACGCTATCGACGTGTTCCCGGCCAACGCGGCCAACAATCCGCCCACGCCGGCACCGTACGTGCTCTCCGGCGCCAACACGCAACTCGCGAGCCCGGTCACGGTGGCGCTCGACGCGAACAACTACCTCTACGTCCTGAACTTGAACGGTAACTCCGGCGTCCTCGGCGGTCAAGCATACGTGACGGTCTACGCGCCTGGTGCGCGCGGGAACACCGCGCCGATCGCGGGCCCGGTGGCGGCCGGGCTCAATACCTTTGCCGGCAGCATGGCGATCTCGCCCTCGGGCACCGTCGTCCTGGCGGCCGGCATCGCGTCCGGGCCGGATGCGAATCAGTATGAGTGGCTGACGGTGCCCGTCTATCCGAACTTCACCTCGGCAAACGCGACGACCCTCGCGCCGCCGAACCAGTATTTCTTCTCGCAGCAGCAGATGGCGTTCGACGCGTACGGCAACCTGATGTATTCGCTGTGGTCGGGTGGCAGCTTGGTCGCGTTCGATCCGACGCTGAAAGTCAACTTCGCCAATGTCACCGTGTCCGCGCAGTACACCTCGGCCGTCACGAGCTTCACGATCCCGGCGGTGCCACAGTCGGTCAACCGCCGGCCTTCGTCGGTGGGGAGCCACAACTGATGCGGCGCATCGTGGCGGCGCTCGTTGTCGGGCTGGGACTCGCGGCCTGCGGCGGCGGAGGAGGCCACGCGCTGCCGCCGGCTACGGCGCCGCAGAGCGTGACGAACGCCGGCAGCGGCGCGGTCAAGCCGGCCGGCAACGGCCGCTTGACGCTGAAACTCAAGGTGCCGGCGCGCACGGCCACGACCAGCTCGAAACGCGAGCCGCAGTACGTCTCGGCCGCCTCGGAGTCGATGGCGATCTACGTGTCGCCGGTCATCGCGCCGACCCCGAGCGCTCCGAGCGTCGTCGTCGATCTCAATCCCAACGATTCGGGCAGCGCGTGCACGTACAACGGCGACGGCAGCCGCGCGTGCACGATCTCGTTCGGTGCGCCCGACGGCAACGACGCCTTCACGATCGACGCGTACGATGAATCGCCCGTGAGCGGCGCGATCCCGGGGAACGCGAAGCTGCTCTCGACCGGCACGGTGACCGAGACGATCCAGGCCAACACGGTCAACACGTTCAGCATGACGCTCGAAGGCGTCGTGGCGGGGCTGCAATTCTCGCGCCCGTCGGTGTTCCTGCAAACCTACGCGAGCGCAAACACTCTAACGGTGAACGCCCTCGACGCGGACGGAAACATCATCATCAGCGATCCGTACGCGAACCCCATCACGGTGACGGCGAACGGCGATCCCTCCATCGGCGATTGTGCGTCTTCCCAATATAGCAGCGCGTTCACGTTCGGGACGTCCGACGGCGTCACGAACAACGGCACGACGACGATGACGCTGAACTCGCCGAGCGACGCCGCGTTCGCCCTCTACTACAACGGCGCGCCATGCTATACGTGGGCTTCGGCGCTGCAGAGCAACTCGACGATAACGGCCACGACGACGGGTGCGAGCGGGGGCGCGGTCTCCGCGACTCCGATCTCGGTGTACCCCGACTTCTACATCTTCGCGAATGCGTCGGCCTCGAGTACTTTGGACAAAGTCGATCCGGGCCAAAATCTTGTGACCGACTCGGTGACGCTGCCCGGCGGCACGGTCGTCGCACTGGCGGGTATGCCGGCATACGCTGCGGTCGCGTACATGGTGAACAACGAAGGCACGGGCACGATCGGAACCTACTCGTACGACGGCACGATGGCGAACTCTCCCGGCAACACTACCACGCTGCCGAACGTCGCCGCGCTGTGGTTCGACCCGGGCGCGGCGGGCGTGCCGTCGCTCTACGCGATCGGCGGCACGACGTACGACCCGATCAAGCGCTATCCGCTCTCTGGTACCCCGCCCAGCGCGCCGACGATCGGCTCGGCCGCGCCCGACCCGATCTTCTCGGCCCCGAGCAGCGTGAACGCCATCGGCGGCACGAACCTGAGCCTCACCGGCGGCGGCGGTTCGACCGACTGCATCACGTTCATCGACACGGTCAACGGTACGTTCACCGCGCTCGCCGACAACGGATCCACGCTTCCGGCAGCGTACTCGAGTTCAGCGCCGTACTATTCGATTCCGAGCGCGCCGGCGCCGGCGATCACGGCGTTCGCGGTCGGGCAACTCGGCGACCTCATTTTCTGGGGTAATGCCCACGGCGCGTACCTGCAATCGGTGGGGGGGTGCGGGCTCGATCCCGATGCGCCTGCAACCGCGAACAATCCGCCGGGGACCGCTCCCCTCGCGGCCGTCATGTCGCCCGACGATAGCGCGGTGTTCGTGCTCTACAGCGGAAGCGTCGGCACCGTCTCGCTGTTTTCGACCACGAGCTTCGCGGGCCAAACGCCGATGAGCGCGCCGCTGCCTTCGGGATTCACGCCGGTCAGCATCGCGATCGATCCGGGCGGCACGACCCTGATCGTCGGCGGCACCAATGCCGAGATCGTCCTGCTCAGCGCGATCGACGGCAGCTATCTCCAAACGCTCTACGTCGATAATCCGGCGAACGGGAGCATCGGCAATGTCGCCGTCGCCGATAACGTGCTCACCGTGACGTCGGTCAGCAAAACGCGCCGCCCGATGAGTGCGATTCCGCGCCACCACTACGTGTGGCCGCGCCGGTGAGGACGACAAGAATGTGGACTGACGCCTTTCGCCGCGTAGCCGGCACATCGACGATCGCCGCGCTGCTCGCCGGATGCTCGGGTGGCGCAGGAAGCATCCCGCGCTCGACGGCGCCCGCGGCGCAGCAGGCGGCCCCGGTTTCTTCGACGGCGACCTCGCCCACGACCACGAAGATCGCGCTGACGATCCCGGCGGGGCTGAAGCCGGCCTACGTCTCACCCTCGACGCAGGGCGTCGCGATCTCGGTCTACGGCGTGCTCGCAACGCCGCCGCCGGGGCCGACGCAGACCTACGACGTGTCCTCGACGTCGAGTGCGTGCACGACGGGAGCGAGCGGCTCGCGCAACTGCACGCTCTCGATCACTGCGCCCGCCGGCAACGATTACTTCGCCGTTTCGGCGTACGACGCGAAGCCGGTATCCGGGGCCATTCCTCTGGGCGCGCACGTGCTGTCGAGCGGGACGACGCAGGCGAACATCGTCGCGAATGCACCCAACACGCTGCCCTTGTCACTCGGCGGCGTGATCAGCTCGATCGCGATCGCGCCGCCGGCCTACAGCGTGCCGTTCGGCACGGCGAATCTGCCGATCCCGTTCACGGTGCAGGCGCTGGACGCCCAAGGCAATACGATCCTGGGCACCAACGCCTTCGTCAACCCGATCTCGCTTTCGATCTCCGACTCGCATTGCGCGACGTTCTCGTTCTCATCCGTCGGGTGTGCGACGGCGCAGACGCTGCCGGCAGCTCCGACCAGCGGTTTCGCCCCGGTGACCCTCTACACGAACGGAAATTCGTTCACCGCCAACGTGACCTTGACCGCGTCCACGACCGTTTCCGGCGGGACCGTTTCCGCGACCGCGCAGATGGAGCCCGGCACCGCCGGCGGCTCGTTGACCGTCGTGGTCCCAGGATATCCCACCGCCGGAATCGCCGTCGGAAATCCCACCGGCAATGGGACGGTCGACTTGTACGCCCCGGGGTATCCGGGCACGTCAGCTTCGCCGGTCATCCAACTCTCGTATAGCGGCCAGATGTTCGCGACCCAAATCGCGTTTGACGCATTCGGCAACTTGTACGTCGCCGACAGTGCGAACCACTCGATCGACGTTTGGTCGCCGTCGGCGGCGGCGAGCGGCTCCGCGCCGACCTACGTGATTCAGAGTCTCCGATTTCAGCGATCCGGTCGGCGTTGCGGTCGACTCCTACGGCAACGTCTACGAGTCCGACTCGGGCGGCGGATGCGGCGAGTCGGTGCATCGTGCACCGCAGTCGGCGCGCCAAGCCGCTCGCGTGGGACTGCGCCGCAACGACAGCCCGACCCCGTGCTACGGCGCGATCTACGCCTTCCGTCCGAGTTCGTATCAGGCGGGTGGTCAGCCCTATACGGGCGTGCACGACTGGGCGATCTCCGGTACGAACACCGGGATGTCGAATCCCGGTCAGCTCGCGGTCGACAGCAGCAACAACGTCATCCTGGCGCAGACCTACGACTCCGACGAACTCGTCTACGCGGTCGCCGCGAGCGGCAACGTTGCCCCGAGCCTAACGATTCCAGGCCCGAGCATTCCGTCCGGCTGCAATTACGGTTACGTCGACGGGCTCTCCGCATACAGCGGGGGGATCATCGTCTCGTGGAGCGGCGAGACCTGTTCGTACGTGGCGCTGTACATCTCGACGGGCTTCACCTATTCGGTGACCGGCGGCACGTCGAGCCAGACCTTCCAACTCCAGGGGATTCAGAACGCGACGGTCGATGCGTACGGCAACCTCGCCGGATTTACTCCACCTACGACGGCGCGGGCTCATACACGTACTTCCTGGTCGCGTATCCGCCGAACTTCGCGGCGACGACGCCGCCGAACTCAATCGGCCGGCCGAGCTTCGTACTCCACGTCTTCCTCGGGCCCGACGAGCGTTTCGGCTGTCCCGGCCGCGGTGACGAGCCACTTCCCGAGCGCGAAGGCCCGCTCGCCGCAAGGGATATCGGCGCCCCGCTGAGCAGCGGCAACCTTTTCCAGGCGCGCAAGCCGCGGCAAAGATCGGGCGGAAGAAGGGAGAAGCCTCGGCGCTATGACGCCGGCCGTACCCCTCGCCCTCGATCCGCTGGTCGCGGCGTTCACCGCAATCGTCGGGCCGCGCAACGTCATCTCCGATCCGGCCGAGTTGCGCACCTATGAGTGCGACGGCCTGGCCGGCTTCCGCGTGCGCCCCCGGCTGGTCGTCCTCCCCGCCTCCACCGGCGAGGTGGCTGCGACGGTCGCGCTCGCGCATCGGGAGGGGCTCGCGATCGTGCCGCGCGGGTCGGGGACCGGCCTCTCGGGCGGCGCGCTGCCGGCCGAGGGATCGATCGTCGTCGGCACGTCGCGCATGCGCGCGATCCTCGGCGTCGACGTGCCCAACCAGCGCATGCGCCTGCAGCCCGGCGTCATCAACCTTGACGTCAGCAAGCATCTCGCGCCGCTCGGCTACTACTATGCGCCCGATCCGTCGTCGCAGAGCGTCTGCTCGATCGGCGGGAACGTCGCCGAGAATTCGGGCGGCGCCCATTGCTTGAAGTACGGCTTCACCGTCAACCACGTCGTCGGGGTGACGATCGTAACCGCCGACGGCGCGATCGTCGAGATCGGCGGCCCGGTCAACGATCCCCTCGGCTACGATCTGGTCGGTGTCACCGTCGGCAGCGAAGGGCTGCTCGGAATCGTGACCGAGGTCGTGGTGCGCTTCTTGCGCACGGCCGCGATGACGCGCACGATCTTCGCGACGTTCCCGTCGACGAGCGAGGCGGGGGCGGCGGTGTCGGCGATCATCGCCGCCGGCGTGATCCCGGCCGCGATCGAGATGATGGATCAGCTCGCGATCGAAGCGATCGTCGCCTCGACCGGCGTCGACTGGCCGCTCGACGTCGGCGCGGCGCTGCTGGTCGACGTCGACGGCGTGCCCGCCGAAGTCGAGCAGGTGGCGGCCGCGGTCGCCGAGATGATCGGCGCCGCCGGCGCGATCGAGATCCGCCTGCCGCGCGACGACGAAGAACGCCTGCTGATGTGGAAGGGCCGCAAGGGCGCGTTCGCCGCGATGGGCCGCATCAGCCCGAACTACTACGTGCAGGACGGGGTCATCCCGCGCTCGGCGATCGGCCCGGTGTTGCGCGAGATCGCGGACCTCGGCGCGAAGGCCGGGCTGCGCGTCGCGAACGTGTTTCACGCCGGCGACGGGAATCTGCACCCGCTCGTGCTGTACGACGCGAAGATCGCGGGCCAAGAGGCGCTCGCGGAGCACGTTGGCGGCGAGATCTTGCGGGTGTGCATCCGCTACGGCGGTTCGATCACGGGCGAACACGGCGTCGGCGCCGACAAGGCCGTCTACATGGGCGAACTCTTCGGCGACGACGACCTCGAAACGATGAACTGGGTGCGCTGCGCGTTCGATCCCACGCGCGCGTTCAATCCCGGCAAGGTGTTTCCGACGCCGCGCTTGTGCGGCGACATCCCCGGGGTCTACGTTGCGCATTCGACCGAAGCCACGGGAGCGACGCTGCGCGGATGAACACCGGCACCGTCTCGGGCGTCGTGCCGCGCGCGGAATACCGGCCCGGCACGGTCGAAGAATGCGGCGCGCTGTTCGCCCAACTCGACCGCGACGGCGACGCGGTCGTCGTCCTGGGCAACGGCACTCAGCGCGGTTTCGGCGCGCCCCCCGAACGTCTCGACGCGCTCGTGCACACGGGCGCGCTCGATCGCGTCGTCGAGTACGCGCCCGCCGATCAGATCGTCAGCGTCGAGGCCGGCATGACGCTCGGCGCGTTGCGCCGCCTGCTCGCCGAACACAACCAAACGCTGGCGCTCGATCCGCCGCACGCGGAGCATGAGACGCTCGGCGGCCTATCGCGACGAATGCCTTCGGCCCGCGGCGCACCCGCTACGGATCGATCAAGGACTTGATCGTGGGCGTTTCGATCGTGCGTGCCGACGGCGCGATCGTGCGCGGCGGCGGGAAGGTCGTCAAGAACGTCGCCGGATTCGACCTGCCCAAGCTGATGGTCGGTTCGCTCGGGACGCTGGGGGCGATCGTGCGCGCGACGTTCCGCCTGCACCCGCAACCCGAGACAACGGCGTCGGTCGTCGTAAGTCCGTGCGATGCCGCGCGTGCCTTCGAGGTGCATCGCGCGTTGGTCGAGGAGCGCATGGAACCCGCCGCCGTGCTGGCCGTCGCGCACGGCAACGCGCCGAACGCGTACGACGTGCTGGTGACGTTCGAGGGTTTTGCGCGCGGGGTCGCAGCGCAGCGTGACGCACTGCTGGCGCTCGCGCAGCGTTCCGGCTGGCACGCCGAACCGGCCACCGCGCGCGATGCGGAACGCATCGAGTCGGCCCACGCGGCCGCGCGCGCGAACGAGGGCATCGCGATCGAAGTGCGCGCGCTGCCGGCAGCGTTCGAGGGCGTGCAGCGCGCCGCGATCGAACCGCTCGCCGCGGTGCTCCACGATGCGCGGATCGCCGGCTATCCCACGCTCGGGTTCACGTTCGTCGCGGGGTCCAAGGCGCAGGGCGAGGCGACGCCGGCGCGGCGCTCGCGCAAGCGCGCGCGGCCGTCGAACGCGGCGGCGGGGTACTCGTCGTGCGCGCCGCTCCCGCGGCGATTCGCGCCGAGGTCGACGTGTGGGGGACACCACCGGCGTCGATCGGCTTGATGCGCGCCGTGAAGTCCCGGTTCGATCCCAAACGCCGGCTCGCACCGGGCCGTTTCGTCGGAGGCATCTGAAGTGGCGACCCGCAGTTACGACGACTTGCTCTCCGATTGCGTGCACTGCGGCTTCTGCTTGCCGGCGTGCCCGACGTACACGTCGTGGGCGTATGAAGCGGATTCGCCCCGCGGCCGCATCGACCTGATGAAGGGCGTCGCCGAAGAGCGGATCCCGCTCGACGCGACGGTGGTCGAGCACATCGACGCGTGCTTGGGATGCATGGGCTGCGTCCCTGCGTGCCCGTCGGGCGTTCGCTACGATCTGCTGATCGAGGCGACGCGGGCGCGGATCGAAGCGTCGTATCCGCGCACGCCGTCCGACCGCGCGTTCCGCGAGCTGATCTTCGCGTTGTTCCCCTATCCGGAGCGGCTGCGCGCGATGGCGGCGCCGATGTGGGCGTACGCCGCCAGCGGCTTGCGCCGCGCGGTGCACGCGAGCGGCGTCCTGCGCCTGCTTCCCGAGCGTCTACGGCAGCTCGAGAAGCTGCTGCCGCCGTTGCGCCTCGGGGATCTCTCGCGCGTGCTGCCGCCGTTCGCGGCCGCGCACGGTTCCAAGCGCGCGCGGGTCGCGCTGGTGGCGGGATGCGTGCAGCGCGTGTTCTTCCCGGGCGTCAACGCGGCCACGGTGCGCGTGCTGCAAGCCGAAGGGTGCGAGGTGATCGTGCCGCAAGGCCAAGGGTGTTGCGGCGCGCTCTCCTTGCATTCCGGACGGGCCGAAGAAGCGCAGCGCTTCGCGCGCGCGCTGATCGAGCGCTTCGAGCGCGAACGCTTCGATACGATCGTCGTCAACGCGGCCGGCTGTGGCTCGACGCTCAAGCAGTACGGCGAACTCTTCGCCGGCGACCCGCAGTGGGCCGCGCGCGCCGAGGCGTTCGCCGGGCGCGTGCGCGACGTCAACGAATTCCTCGCCGGCCTCGAGCCGCGCGCCCCGCGGGCGCCGATCGAGCGGCGCGTCGCGTACCACGACGCATGCCATCTCGCGCACGCGCAGGGCGTGCGCGTGCAGCCGCGCCGGCTCTTGCGCACGATCCCCGGCTTGGAGCTGGTCGAGATTCCGGCCGGCGATCAATGCTGCGGCAGCGCGGGGACGTACAACCTCTTCGAGCCGCAGAGCGCGCACGAAGTGGGGAGCCGCAAAGTCGACAACGTGCTCGCGGTCGCGCCCGACATCATCGCCAGCGCGAACCCGGGCTGCACGCTGCAGATGCGTTCGATCCTGCGCGAGCGTGGCATCGACATCGCGGCCGCCCATCCGGTCGAACTGCTGGACGCCTCGATCAACGGGACGCCGCTCGCGCAAGCCTGAACGTTCAGACGCCGCGGAAGAGCGCGTCGCAATCGAGCTCGAGCCCGAGCGGCAGCGACGCGACGATCGTTCCCCGCGCGTCGAGGAGCTTCGATCCGGTAGCATCGTGCAGCACGACGGTGCGCGGGCACGGATCGACCACGACGACGAGCGCCGCACCGTGCGCGAGATAGAGCGCGATCTTCTGGGCTAGCGTCTTTCGCCGGTCGCCCGGCGAGAAGATCTCCACCGCGACATCGGGCGCGATCCGCGGCCGCTCGCGTTCGTCGTCGTCGAGGTCGCGCGGGAGCCGCGCGAACGAGTAGTACGCGACGTCGGGCACGAGCGACGAGGGCCGGTCCTCACCGGCGATCAGGTAGCAGCGCCACTCGGTGCCGACCTCACCGCGTTCGCCCGCCCAAAGGTCGAGCGTCGCCGCCAGCCGGTACTGGAGCAGCGCGTGCCGCCGCTTCGAGCTCACCTTCGGCTCGTCGCGGCCGTGGATGCGCTCGACGTACGGTTTGTCGACGTCGGGGAAATCCAAATCGGCCGGTATCGAGAGCGTTGCCATCTCACGAGCAGCCTATCACGCGCTCGGCGCGCGCGGAAAGGCCCGGCGCGGGACCGGCCGAGCTAGAGCGAGGTGCGGCCCGTCGCGGTGCCGCCGGCTCCGCCCGTGCTGCCGCCGCCCTTGTTCCCCGGGACCCTCGGCGTGGGCGCAGGCGCCGGCGTCGGTCTGGAACCGCCCGGCAACGCCCCAGGGACGCTGGTTGCGTTCGGCACCGGCTTCTTGCCGTTGATGATGATGATCGAAGCCTGGATGTTGAGCGTCACCGTCGCGCTCGTCCCGGCCTGCCCCGTGACGGCGATCGTGCACGCGCTCGTCGGCGGCGGCGAGGCGCTCGGGGCCGAGTTCGCGGTGACCGTGATCGTCGATAGGGAGCCGAGCGGGGCGGATTTGGCGGAGACCGACGCGCTCGCGCCGGCGACGCACGCGGGATTGCCGATCGTGATCGAACCCGACGGGCCGGCCTGCGTCACCGTGAACGTCTGCGTCGAAGGGACGCCGTTGAACTGCAACGTCGTGGGCGAGACGGTCAGCGGCGAGAAAATGTTGAGCGGGCTGGTCCCCGTGACGCCTGCCGGCCCCGGTCAACGTCAACGTCCCGCCGGTGTATTGGCTGACGAGCAGCATGAAGACCGGGTTGGGCCCGTTGACGACCGGGCTGCTCGGCGTGAATCCGCCCGTGCTCGACGTGAGCGTGAACGCCCCCGTGTACTGCGTGCCGTCGGCGAGTTGTTGCGAGCCGTTGACGTTGATCGTCGCCGGCAGGCTGCTCACCACTTGCGTCGTGCCGCCGGCGACGGAGATCACGGGTGCGAACGGCGCACCGGAGGGCCGGGGGGTAGGAGTCGGGGTCGGGGTGGGCACCGGCGTCGCGGTCGGTGACGGGCCGGGGCTGGCGGTCGGCGTGGGGATCGCCGTCGCAGTCGGCGACGGCGACGGCGTCGGACCCGGCGACGGGGTCGCGGTGGGAGCCGGCGTCGGCGGACCCGGAGACGGGCTCGGGGTCGGAGGCGGGGTGATCACGGGAGCGGGGGTCGTCGTTCCCCCCTTTGCCTGGGTGCCCGCAACGACGCCGGCACCCACGGCTCCGGCCGCGCCGGCGACCGCCGCGACGGAGCCCGCCGCCGACCCGGCCGCCCCGGCCGCACTGCCGGCCACCGATCCGGCCGCGCTCCCCGCGGAACTTGCGCCCGCGGCGCCGCCGGCAGAACCCGCCGACCCGGCTCCCGCGGATCCGGCCGATCCACCAGCGCTGCCGCCGGCGCTCCCGCCGCTCGAACCCGCGCTCGAGCCGGCACTGCCGCCGCCGGCACCGCCCGCGGTCGAACTGCTGGCGCTATTGATCTGGCTGATGGCCGAACTGTTGACCGAATTGGCACTGGTGACGCTGATCGAGGCAGCACCGCCGGCATTGGTCGCCACCGTGACGGCCTGGCCGGTCACGATCGCCACCGTTTGCGAACCGGTTTGCACGATGACGTCGCCGGCCGCGCACGAGACGCAGACGACCGACGTCTGCTGCAGCGTGCTCAGGATGAACCCGACCGTGCCGCGCACGGCGATCTGTGACGTCGGGGTGATGAACTTGTAGTTCGAGCGTCCGCCTTGCGGGCGTTTGATGTCGAACTTCATCGCGCCGCCCTGCAGCGTGATCTGCGTGCCCGCACCGTTCTCCGCCGGATTGAACGCGCCGACCTGAACTTTGGTGTTCTGCCCGAGCGTGATCTCGGACGAATCCTTCAACCGCACGATCGCGGCGGAGTTGGCTTGGGTGACGGCGATGTTGTTGTCGGGCAGCACGATCGAGCCGACGACCGGCGTGAACGGCGACGACGCGTCCTTTTGATAGCCGACGGTGCCTTGAACGTGGATCAGTTCCTTGTCGTTTTCCGCAAGCGAAGTCGTCGCGGTGCTACAGAGCGAAAAGCCTACGAGCATAGCGCTCGCGGCCGCGCGGCGGATTCCGGCCCAGAACGTCGCCCGCTCAAACATCAACAGCATCTCCGGATCGACTTATGAGGGAACTCGCTCGTCGGAAGAGCGAAAGCTGCCGATCATCGTGGCGATGACCAGCAACTCGAGCGCTTCCCCCAAGAACGGTAAAGGGAGCGCATGAGTTCCTATCTCATTTTGGTCGAAGCGTGGGAGGACCTGGCAAGGCGTGGAGTGATCCATCTCTCGTTTCTGCCCACGGGCCAAGCCGAGCGAGCGCTCATGCACGCGACCCTCGGTGACGCGGACCGGCCGCTGGTCGTGATCGCCGCCGGCGTGCACGGCGACGAGCGGGCCGCGCCCTGGGCGTTACACTCGTTGGTCGCCGGCGGCTTGCTCGACCCGGCCTTCCGCTACCGGTTGTGGCCGTGCACCAACCCCAGCGGCTACGCGGCCGGCACGCGCGAGTCGGCGGAGGGGGTCGACGTCAACCGCACGTTTTCACTGCCGCCGCGATCGCCCGAAGCGGCCACGGTCGCGGCCCGCAACCGCACCGAGCGCGCCGTCCTCTCGCTCGACCTGCATGAAGATTTCGAAGGCACGGGGTTCTATTGTTACGAACCGGCCGTCGAGCCGGAGCCGCCGTACAGTGCTGAAGTTATTGCGGCGCTCGACGCGGCGGGGCTGCCGGTTCAGACGTTCAGCGACGACTTCGACATCGTCGATCCCGGGTCGGCGGCCAACCGGTACGTCGAGCGCGGCCGGATCGTCACCGACCCGGCTGCCGAACAACTGGCGTTCGACGGTTGGCCCTGCGGGGTTTTCGCGATCGCCGCGTTCGCCGGCCGCCACCTGACGCTCGAGAGCCCGATGCGGCGCCCGTGGGACGTGCGTCTCGCGTGCCATCGCGTGGCCGTGACGACGGCACTGGCGCGCACGCGCGCGGTGTTGCACGGCGGCGACTGAGACCTGGCAAGGAGGCGCGACGTTCGCTCGCGTTCGTGGGCAGCGTCACCGCCTGGAAGGAGCATTCGGAGCCCGGCGCGCGAAGTACGGCCAAGCGTGAACATGCTGTATTGCGCGCGCCGCGTTTCCGGCGTGCTCCTTCTCGGCGTTTCCCTGTTCGGCTGCTCGGGAGGAGGCGGTTCGCGTCCAACTGCCGTGCAGGCAGCCTTGCCGGCAACGGCAAGTCACGCCAAAACGCCGGTTTCGGTGCGCGTCGTCATCCCGGCGGCACCGGCGACATTCGGGGCGAAGCGCCGGCCGATGTTCGTGGCCTCGACGACGCAAGGCATCGACGCCAAGGTCTATGCATCGAGTGACCCCGGTCACACTAGTCTTTTGGGTGAGTCGCAGACCGATGTTTCGAGCGGCAGTGCCGCGTGCGGCGGCACGACCGGCCTGCCGCGCACGTGCACGTTCACGATTCCGGCGCCAGTCGGGGAAGACGACTTCGTGATCACGAGCTACGACGTGCCGCCCTCGAACGGCACGTTTCCCGGCTCGCAACTAGCGGCCGCGCTCGTCCCGGACCAGGCGATCTCCGGGGGCGGCTACAACGCGGTTTCGATCACGCTCGGCGGCGTCGTTGCGAGCACCTACGTCGCACTATCGGTTCCGTACGTCACCTGTCCGGTCTCGTCGTCCCAGCAGATGGCCGTCGTCGCGCTCGACGCCGACGGCAACGTCATCGCGTCGGACGGTTACGTCGACACGAGCGGCAATCCGGTGAGCATCGCGCTCGGCTCGAGCCCGTCGTCGGTCTACGGCCAAAACGTCGCCCTTTCACCCAGCGTCGTCAGCGCGCCTAGCGGCTCCGGCGTCGCCGTCAGTTATGCGGTGAACGAAGGTTTTTCGACCACGCTCAGCGCGACGCCGAGTAACGGCTCCACGCCTGGAACCGCCGCGCTGTCGTTCGTGTGCCCGGACGTCGCCGAGTACGCCGTCCCGACCGCGAGCGGCGAGCCGTACGGCATCACGGCCGGCCCCGACGGCGCGATGTGGTTCACGGAAGACGGCGGCAACAAGATCGGGCGGATCACGACCGGCGGCGCTGTCACCAACGAGTTCACGGTGCCAACGTCGGGCGCGGAGCCCAACGGCATCGCGCTCGGCTCCGACAACAATTTGTGGTTCACCGAGTTCGCGGAGTTTGGAACCGCCAAGATCGGGACGGTCACCACCGGCGGCACCTTCCACGAGTATTCCAGCGGTCTGACGTCGACGGCGTATCCGCTCGGTATCACGCCCGGGCCGGACGGCAATCTCTGGTTCACCGAGAAGAACGCGGCCCACGTCGGGCGGATCACGACCGCCGGCGTCATCACCGAATTCGGCGGGCTGTCGGGGTCGGCGACCGGCACCGACTGGATCGCCTCCGACGGCACGAATCTGTGGTTCACCGAGATCGGCACCAACACGATCGGCGAGATGAACACGAGCGGAACCCTGCTGCACGAATACTCGCTCGCGAGCATCCCCAACTCCACGAGTCCCGGCGCGATCGCGCTCGGTCCCGACGGCGCGCTGTGGTTCGCGGAATACGGTGCCGCCGGCAGCAGTATCGGACGGATCACGACGGCCGGCGTCATCTCGTCGTTCTCGACCTCGTCGAACATTCCGAATTACATCGCGACCGGTTCCGACGGCGCGCTGTGGTTCACGATCTACCGCGGTCAGAATCTGGGAAGGCTCACGACGGGCGGCGCGCTCACCTATTATCCGATTCCGTCGGGCTATAACTCCGGCTCGCCGTATAGCGGCAGCGCCGGCATCGCGCGGGGACCCGACGGCGCGGTGTGGTTCGCGGAATTCTCGGCCAACAACATCGGGCGGCTCCCGCTGTGACGGTGCGCGCGAAGCTTCAGGCCTTGACGTGCGTCGCGTTCGCGCTGCTGGTCGCGTGCGGCGGCGGGGGCGGCGGAGCGAAGCCCAGCGTGCCGGCGCCGGTTCCGCTCGCCAAGGCGCGCTCGCAAGCCGTCTCGATGAAGATCGTGATCGGCGCTGCGAGCAAACAGAGCGTCGGGCGCAAGCCGAAGTTCATCTCGCCCTCCACCAGCGGCGTGCTCGTGCAAGTCTACGCGCACAGCGACACGTCGCATTCCACCGTGCTTTCGACCACCGCGACCGACGTTTCGCCCGGAAGTTCCGCGTGCGGCGGAGCGACCGGAGCCCGTTCGTGCACGATCGCGCTGACCGCGCCGGTGGGCGACGACGACTTCGTGTTCACGCTGTACGACGTGTCGCCGATCGGCGGCACGTTCCCCTCGGGAAATGTCCTGGGCATCGGTGACTTGAGGCAAACGATCGCTGCGAACGCGGCGAACGGCATCGTGGTCGCGATCGGCGGCGTCATCGCGAACTACGGCGCCTCGACGACCTACGCGTCGGTTCCGTCGTACGGCGTCGCGCAGCAATACGCGCTCTCGATATCGCCGGTCGATTTCGACAATAACGCGATCACGGCCGGGGCGACCGACCAGTATCAGAATCCGATCACGGTCACGCTCGCGGAGTCGGGCGGAAACGGACACGCCTATCTCGTCCTCGACGGATCCTACGCCGGCTCGACGGCGACGTTGACCCAGTCGACGGACACCGTCTCGCTGTCGTACGACGGAGACGCAAGCGCGGGCTACTCGATGCAACTGACGCTTTCCGCGAACGGGGTGAGCCCGGAAACGATCACGGTATCGCCGCTGTTCGTCAGTCCGGCCAGCGTCAATCTGGAGGCGGCGTACGCGTCGGCATCGCTGTCCATCACGGAGCAGAACGCGCCGTCCGGCGTCCTCTACAGTGCGACGTCGGCGGACTGCTCCTATGCCGGCGTCTCGATCGGTGCGGTCTCCGGCTCCGGTCCCAATGCGTCGGTCTCGGTGACCGCGGGTAGCTCTTCCGGCTCATGCACGGTGAACGTGTCCGACGGTACGAGCGTCGTTCCAGTCCCCGTCACCGTCACCACCGTCGCGCCCGCGCCACAGCCGAGCACGACCGCGACCATCACGATCCCCGGGCCGACCTTCACCGCGTATCCGACGCTGACGTCCTATGCCGTGCCGTACTTCATCACGCGCGGTCCCGACGGGAACCTGTGGTTCACGGAATATAGCGCGTCGCGGGTCGCGAAAATCACCACCGCGGGAGTGGTGACCGAGTATGCGTCGGGGATCAGCGCGAGTGCCGAGCCTTTCGGCATCGCGGCCGGCCCGGACGGGAACCTCTGGTTCGCCGAATACGGGCCAAGCAAGATCGCCAAGATCACGACCGGCGGAACGGTTACCGAGTACGCGCTGACCTCGGGCTCGAATCCCACCGGGATCGCGGGCGGCGCCGACGGCAACCTGTGGTTCACCGAACAAGGCACGAGCAAGGTCGGCAAGATCACGACCGGTGGAACGGTCTCGGAATATACCACGCTGACGCTGAACAGCGAGCCGAACGGGATCGCGGCCGGCCCCGACGGCAACCTGTGGTTCACCGAGTACGGTGCGAGCAAGATCGGCAAGATCACCACCGGCGGAACGATCACCGAGTACGCCGGGCTGACGGCGGCACCCGACACGATCGTGGCCGGCCCCGACGGCAACCTCTGGTTCACGGAAACGGCAGTCAGCCGCATCGGCAAGATCGTGCCGAGCGGAGCGAACGCGGGCACGGTCACCGAGTACGCGCTCAGCGGCGGGGCCGGACCGCAAGGCATCGTCGCGGGTGCCGACGGCAACCTGTGGTTCGCCGAACAAGCCGCGAACAAGATCGCCAAGATCACGCCCGCCGGAACGGTGACCGAGTATGCGATACCGGTCACCGGCACTTCGCCGATCGGCATCGCGCTGGGTGCGGACGGCGCGCTCTGGTTTGCGGAAGCGGCCGCCAGCGCCGTCGGAAAGCTCGTTCCATGATCGCATCGATGAAATGGCCCGCAGCGGTGCTGGCGGCGGTGCTCCTGGCCGGCTGCGGTGGCGGAAGCAAGAGCGTGCCGCTGCCGCCCGCGTCGCCCGCGCTTTCCGGCACGTCCGCCGGCCGGGCGCCGTCGGTGGCGACGGCCGTCAAGCTGACGATCCCGGCGGGGCGCAAGCCGAGCTACGTTTCGCCGTCGACGGCCGGCGTCAGCATCAACGCCTACGGAGTGCTCGCCGGCCCGTCGGCGGGGCTCTTTCAAGCGTTCGATCTGACGACGGGGTGCACGCAGAACCCCGACGGCTCGAAGACGTGCACGCTCACCGTGAATGCGCCCGTCGGCAACGACGAATTCGCCGTCACGGCCTACGACGCGAGCCCCGGCCAGTGCAACGGCTACGCGGCGCCGCTCCCGTCGACGTGTCACATCCTCTCGGCCGGCACCGCGCTGCAGACGATCGCGGCGAACGCTTCGAACACGATCGCGCTGGCGATGGGCGGCACGGTGGCGAGCCTCGTGTTCGCGCCCAACAGCTATAGCGTGGCGGCGAGCCCGGCCTCACACGTCACCTTGGCGCTGGAGGCGCTCGACGCCGGCCAAAACATCATTCTCGGCACCGACGCCTACGCCAACCCGATAACCGCGACGATCGCGAACGATCCGGGCAACGACTTCACGTTCACGAACGGGACCCACACGCTCGTCATCACGGCGCCACCGTCGAGCGCGACGCCGTTGACGGTGACCGTGAACTACGACGGCACGCTGCAGAACGGGCTCTTCACGGTCACGGCGACGACCACCGCGCCGAGCGGCACCGTCACGGCGTCGGCCTCCCTCGGCATCGCCGCCACGACCGGCGTGACGATCCCGGGGTTCCCGACCGGCGGACTCGCCGTCGCGCAGTCGTCGTCGGCCTCATGCGGCGAGAACCGTGCGCGCCGGCCGGCGAGCAGGTCACGCCGGCGGCGTCCGCAGATGATCGCGAGCGGCCCGTACGAGGTCGACGTCTATCCGCCGAATACCGCGGTGCCGCTGGGAAATTATTCGTCGCCGGAGGGTGCGGTGTTGACGACGAGCTACCCGTGCAGCTTCTATCCCGTGCAGATCGCGTTCGATGCGGCCGGCGACATCTTCGTCGGCGATTCTGCGAGCGAGCAGGTCGACATCTGGTACGCCTCCACGCTGAGCAGCCTGGTCGCGGATTATGAGACGTCGAGCAGCCCCGACGCGACGATCACCGGTTTCGGCGACCTCGAGGGCGTTGCCGCCGACGCCTCGGGCCACGTGTACGTCGCCGACGACGCCGCCGCGACGGTCACCGCCTACGGGCCGCCCTCGTACGCTACGCCCCTCTACACGCTCAGCGACCCCTCGATCGGCAACGCCGTGTCCCTCGCGGTCGATCCGAGTACCAGTGACTTACTCGTTGCTACCTGCGTTTATCCCGACTCGACGCCGTGCGGAACCGGCTACGGCGCGGTCAGCAGCTATCAGGTCGGCTCGTCGACTCCGGCCGGCACGCTCTTGAACGCGTACCCGGCGGCACTCAGTCCCGTGCCGCTGACGATCGGTTCGCAGGTGGCGACCGGTTCGAATGCGGGCAACCCGGTCGTGTTGGTGTCGCAGTTCGGCAGCGTCTTTTCGGGGACGCCGAATTCCCCGCTCGTGGGGATCGCCGGGGCGACGCCGCAAACGTACGCCTTCAGCCCGCCGGCCCTCGCCGTGCAAGGTGCCGGCAACGCCAACCTCGCCGCGTACGATTCGGCGCTGAACATCGCGCTGTCGACGTGGGATGCGGGCACCTCGATGTGGGAGGTGCAGTTCTTCCCGCCGGCGTCGACGAGCGCGATCCTCCAGTCGTCGAGCGGCGGCGTCACCGGCTTCGGGTACATCGAGCTGGCCGGGCAGCCCGTCTCGCTGGCGGCCGTGCCGGCGACGGTATTCGCCGACTTCGCACGCCAGGTCGCCGCAGGGAAGGAACGCCAATGGCGCCGGCAAGGTCAAGTAACGCGATGGGGCGCGGAGTGAAGGCGCTGATCGCTGCCGGGGTGGCGAGTGCGATGCTGGCCGGCTGCGGCGGCGGCGCGAGCGTTCCGCTGCCGCGCTCGCCGGCGCTCGCTCCGGCCGCCGCGGCGGCGAAAGCGCCGCAATCGCAGGCGCAGATCGCGCTGTTGATTCCGGCCGGTCGCAAACCCGCGTACGTCTCACCCTCGACCGCCGGCGTCCGGATCACCATCTATGCGGCCGTGGCCGGGCCTGCGAGCGGCGTCTCGACCGCGTACGACACGACCGCTTGCCCGGCGAACTCGAACGGTTCGCGGACGTGTACGCTGACGATCTCCGCGCCCGTCGGAATCGACGACTTCGCGGTGACGGCGTACGATCAAACGCCGTCGAACTGCGGGCAGTATACCGGGACTCTCCCCAGCACGTGCCACGTACTTTCGCAAGGGACGGCAGCCTTCACGATCGTCGCGAACGGGTCGAATGCGGTCCCGCTCGCGCTTGGGGGGACGGTCGCGAGCCTGCAGTTCGCGCCCGCGTCGTACGCGTTCGCGGCGAACTCGGCGTCGACCACGAACCTGACGCTGGCAGCGCTCGACGCGCAGCAGAACGTCATCGTCGGGCCGGATGCCTATGCGGCCCCGATCACGGCGACGATCGGTGGCGATAGCGGCGGCCACCTCTCGTTCGACACCTCGTTCGGCACCGGGTCGCCCGGGGCGCAGCACTCGCTGGTCATCTCGGCGCCCCCGGCCTCGGCCGGCCCGCTGTCGATCGCCGTGCATACCGACGGAGCGCTGTCGTCGGGAACGTTCTCGGTGTCGGCCGCGGTCGCATCGGGGCCGGCGGCCAATGCGGCCCTTGCGGTCACCCCCAACGGCAGCGGACCGGGAACCGTGACGATCCCGGGTTTCCCGACGGGCGGCATCGCGATCGTGCAGCCGGACAATGCCCTCAATTCCACTTCGATGGCGCGCCGTGCGGCCTCGACGACCCGCGCGAAAAGTTCCGCCCTGCGACGCCGGCTCGTCACCTACGCGGGCTACTACGAAATCGACATCTTCGCGGCCGAATCGGCGGTGCCGCTGACGTCGCACGCGGTGCCCACGCCGGTAGCGAGCCTGACCGTCTCGAGCGGCGACGGCTTCCAACCGGTGCAGATCGCCTTCGACGCGAGCGGGAATCTGTACGCGGCGGATGCCTACAACAACGTCGTCGACATCTGGCTCGCGACCCAGATTCGCACGCCGAACGCCCAGCCTGCGACGGTCATCAGCGGGTTCGGCGCCATCGCCGGGCTCGCTCTCGACTCGAGCGGCAATCTCTACGTCGCCGACGCGAACTCGCAGTCGGGCCCGAACGCCGGCTCGCCGGCCGTGCAAGTGTACGCGTCGGGGTCGTATACCTCGCCCGCCTACACCCTCTACGGCCCGCAGATCAGCGCCCCGGTCTCGCTCTCGGTCGACCCCGTGTACAACGATCTGCTCGTCGCCAATTGCCCGTACAACGGCGGCCAGACGACGCCGTGCTCCAACGGCAACGGGAGCGTCGCGATCTTCCCGAAGGGCGCCAGCGGATATGCCACGACCGCGGCGCTGATCACGGGCGTCGATCCCGCGGTGCTGACGTCGATTCTGGGAACCGGGAGCAACGCCGGGACGCTCGAGACCCTGATCTCGCAGTTCACGGCGGCCGCGATGACGCCCGCGTCCGCCGGACCCGTGCTCGATATCGGCCCGGTCAGCGAAGGTTCGAACGTCGGCTTCACGGCCTACCACTTCCAGCCGGCCGCGCTGGCCCAAGAGGAAGACTTCGACATCAACCTCGCGGCCTACGACAGCGCGCAAAATTTGGCGATCTCGACGTGGGACACGAGCACGTCGATGTGGGAGGCGCTGTATTATCCGCCGAGCGTGACGAACGCGTTCGCGACCTATCCGCCGCTGGCGCTGCCCGCCCCGTTCGGCTACATCGAACTGAGCGGCGAGCCGATCGACATGGTGTCGGTCCCGCCGGCCGTGTACACGACGCCGCAGGTCACGCCGCTCGTGATTTCACCCTCGAGGTCGGTGACCGTCAACTACTATCCGGGCAACTACTTCTGCAACGGCGGCTCGGGCCCGGACACGACCAATGGTTGCCAGGGCGACGTCAATCTGACGTTCAGCGGCGGCACTCCGCCGTACACGTTCTACGGCACCTCCGGCAGTTGTTATGCGGGCGTGTACACGTACGGGTCGCACACGAACGCGACCGGCGCGCAGGTCATTCCGTCGCAGTTCGGCGGCAGTTCCGGCGGCTATTGCGCGGGTGCCGTCACCGACTCGTCGAGCCCCCCGCAGTCGGTGACGATCTCGGTCACCGCGATCGGAGCGCAATGATCTCCGGCCCGGCGGCCGCCGCTTCGGCGACGAACGGCACGACGTAGGGTCCCTCGGGCAAGATCGCGCAGGTCGCATCGGGCCCGTACTTCGCGAGGGCTTCGCGTAGCGCCAGCGTCGGATCGGCGACCGGCGTCAGCATCGCCGCGCGCACGACCTCGTCGGGCAGCGAGGTCTTGAGCAGCACGTCGGCGTGCAGCTGGATCATCACCTGGCTCTGCGCGCTCCACTGATCGTAGATCGAGAAGCCGGGCGTCATGATGCGCTCGAAGAGTTCTTGCGGCGTGCGCGCGCTGCGGATGATGTCGCCGAAGTTGCCGTGCGCGGGCAGCCCGTCGCTGCACTCCGAGCACATGAGGATCGTGCCGCCGTCCTTGACGGCGGCCGACGCGGCCTTTAGCCCTTTGCCCGCTTGATAGAGATTCTGATCGAGCGGATAACCGCCGTTGGTGGTGACGACGACGTCGAAGCGGTGCGGAATTTCACGCGTCACCGACTGCCGGCTGAACGCCGCGCCCGCTTCGTGCGCGACGATGTAATGCCCGCAGAAGAAGCCCGTGATCCGCTTCTCGCGGTCGAGGGTCACGTTGACGAGAAAGTGCGGCGGCGCCATCGCGACGACTTCGCGGCACATCTCTTGCACCGGATTGCCGTCGAGGCGCAAGAAGTCGGTGTTGGGATGCGCGACCATCTCGGCGTTGTGGAAGAAGAGCACGGTCTCGATCCCGGCGACGCCCGGCATCACGCCTTTGGGGCCGCCCGAAAAGCCCGCATAGAAGTGCGGCTCGATGAAGCCGACGACGATCCGCTTGTCGGCCGCCAGATACTCCTTGTTCAAGAACGCGCGTGCGCCGCGCGACGTCGTGCCGACGTGTGCGGACTGCGCGGCGTCGTGCGCGTCGTGGTCGATGACGCGCACGCGCCGCAACACGTCCTCGCCGAACATCTGCACCATCTCGGCCGGGGTCGTCGCGCGGTGCGACCCGGTGCCGACGATCACCGTGATCTGCTCCGGCGGCACGTGCGCGAGCTCGTCGAGGATCCACGGGATCAGCCGCTCGTTGGGCGTCGCCCGGGTGACGTCGGAGGTCACGATGACGACCCGGTCGTCGGAGCCGATCGCATCGCGCAGGGCCGGCGACTCGATCGGCGCACGGACGGCGGCGGTGAAGCCGGCCCGTTCGTCGGCGACCGGCGGCACGGTGCCCGGCTCGATGATCAATGCGTCGTGCGGCGCGTCGACGACCAGCGTGCCGCGCCCGTAAGCAAGGTGAACGTCCATTTCAGAGCGTTCGCTCCAGCCGCCCGGGCTCCCCGGCGCGGGGCCGCAGAAAGCGCGCGCGGCGCAGGCCGCGTCCGCGCGCCTTTCAAAGTAGCATCCATGGCGGAACGCGATGAACTCGAAGTAGACGTGCTCTTCGTCGGCGGCGGGCCGGGGAGTTTGGCCGGGGCGATCGCCCTGCGCCGGCTGGCCGCCGAGCGCAATCTCGACCTCTCCGTGATGGTGATCGAAAAGGGCGGCGAGATCGGCAACCACGGCATCTCGGGGGCCGTGCTCGACCCTCGCGCGCTCGACGAACTCTTGCCCGATTGGCGTACCAAGGACGCGCCGGTCGAGGCCGCGGTGACGACCGACGCCCTGTGGTTTCTGACCGCCGGCGGCAAGATCCAGGCGCCGGTCACGCCGCCGATGCTCAACAATCACGGCAAGTACGTCGCCTCGTTGCAACGGCTGACGAAATGGCTCGGCACCCTCGCCGAAGAGGCCGGCGCCGACGTGTTCCCCGCTTTCCCGGGCCAAGAACTGCTGTGGGACGGCGAGCGGGTGATCGGCGTGCGCGTCGGCGACAAGGGCGTCGACCACGACGGCAAACCGAAGGGCAACTACGAGCCCGGGCCCGACCTCAAAGCGAAGGTCGTCGTGCTCGGTGAGGGCCCGCGCGGGACGCTCGCCAAACAGGCCGTCGACCAGCTTGGCTTGAGCAAGGGCCGGCAGCCGCAAGTGTACGCGGTCGGCATCAAGGAAATCTGGAAGTGCAAGCCCGGCTCGGTCGTGCCCGGCAGCGTGATCCACACGATGAACTGGCCGTTGCCGGCCGACACGTTCGGCGGCGGGTTCATCTACGGGATGAAGGACGACGTGCTCGACATCGGCCTGGTGACCGGGCTCGATTACCACGATCCCTCGACCGATCCGCACAACTATTTCCAGCAGTTCAAGACGCATCCGGCGATCAAGCCGATGCTGGCCGACGCGAAGCTGTTGCGCTACGGTGCCAAAGCGATACCCGAGGGCGGCCTCAACGCGATGCCCCGCCCGTGGGCCGACGGTTTGTTGCTGATCGGCGATTCGGGCGGGTTCCTCAACGGCATGCGGCTCAAGGGCATCCATCTCGCCATGAAGTCGGGGATGCTCGCGGCCGAAACGATCGTCGAACTGCTGGCCGGCGGCGGCGAGATCGAGCCCGGCGCGCTCGAACTCTTCGAGAAGAAGTTCCGCGCGTCGTGGGCCTACACCGAACTGCACTCCGCGCGCAACTTCCACCAGGGCTTCAAGCGCGGGCTCTATGCCGGGATGCTCAACGTCGGCCTGGGGATGTTCACCGGCGGGCGCGGATTCGGCGTCGTCGACAACCTGCCCGGCGAGCCCGGCTACGAGCAGATGGTGAAGATCACCGAGCGCGCGCCGGTCGCCAAAGACAAGCGGGTGGCGATCGACAACGTGCTGACGTTCGACAAGCTGACCGACGTGTTCAACAGCGGCACGATGCACGACGAAGATCAGCCCTGCCATCTGCACGTCGCCGACACGACCGTGTGCGCCGACCGGTGCACGAGCGAGTACGGCAACCCGTGCCAGTACTTCTGCCCCGCCAAAGTGTACGAGCCGATGTTCGACGCGAAGGAGAAGGACCCGCAGACCGGACACGTCGCCGGCCGCCTGCAGATCAACTTCTCGAACTGCGTGCACTGCAAGACGTGCGACATCATGGATCCGTACCAGATCATCACGTGGGTGCCGCCGCAGGGCGGCGAGGGGCCCGTCTACACGGGGCTATGATCGACGTCGCGATCGCCGGCGCGGGCCTGATCGGGCTTGCGTGCGCGCTCGAACTCGCCAAACGCGGGGCGGCGGTGACGGTGTTCGACCGCGACGAACCGGCCCGCAGCGCGTCGTGGGCCGGGGCCGGGATGCTCGCACCGCATTCGGAGGACATCGGCAACCTCCCGATGCGCGACCTCTGCGAATCGTCGCTGGCGCGCTATCCGGCGTTCGTCGCGGATCTGTTCGCACGCAGCGGCGTCGACGCGGAGTTGCGCGTCGACGGCACGCTGCACGCTGCTTTCAGCGAGCGCGAGCTCGAAGCGGCCCGCACCCTCGTGGCATCGCTGCAAGGGCGCGGGGTGCCCTCGCAACTGCTCGATCGCCGCGAGGTGCTCGAACTCGAGCCGATGCTCGGCGCACACGTTTTCGGCGGCGCGTTCATCCCCCAGGAGGCGCAAGTCGATAACCGGCGGCTCGGGCGCGCGCTGCGGGCGGCGTGCGCCGAGGCGGGCGTGATGGTCGAGCGGGTCGCAGCGCCGGTGGAACTCGAGGCCGACGAGCGCCGCGTGCGCGGCTTGCGCAGCTCCCGCGGTTTTCATCCCGCATCGTACGTGCTCAATGCGACCGGCGCGTGGGCCGCGAGCTTGGCGGGCGTTCCGTCGTCCGCGGTCGCGCCGGTCGTGCCACGCAAGGGCCAGATGCTCGCGCTGGCGGTCCCGCGGATGTTCGCCGCGCACGTCGTCTTCAGCGCCGGCGCGTACCTGGTTCCGCGTTCGGACGGACGGCTTCTGATCGGCGCGACCGACGAAGATGCCGGCTTCGACGTGCGCGTCACCGCCGGCGGCATCGCCCAATTGTTGCGCGGCGCGTTGGCCGCCGCACCGTCGCTTGAGGGCTTTACGATCAGCGAGACGTGGGCGGGCTTGCGTCCGGGATCGCCCGACGGGTTGCCGTATCTCGGGGCGACGCCGCTCGAGGGCTATTTCGTCGCAACCGGGCACTTCCGCAACGGCATCCTGCTCGCGCCCCTCACGGCGCAGGTCGTGGCCGACGCGATCGAGGGGCGCGCGCCGGCCCACGACCTGCGCCCGTTCGCGGTCGATCGGGCGCGCGCGCGGTCGCGCTGGCGGCCCGGTGAAGGCGATCGTCAACGGCGAACCGCGCGAACTTGCCGCCGGCACGACGGTCGCCGAACTGCTCGCGCAACTCGGCTTGACGCGGCGCGGGATCGCGGTGGCGGTCAACGACGGCGTCGTGCCCGGTTCGCGCCACGCGCAGCAACAGCTGCGCGACGGCGACCGCGTCGAGATCATCGTCGCCGTCGCCGGCGGTTAGCGGCCGAAGGGGTTGGGGATGCCGGGGATGCCCGGGAGGCGGTTTTGCGCGGCGTTCTGCAGTTGGGAGCGCAGCTGGTCCCAGTTGTCGGGGAGGCCGAATTCGCCGCTGGTCTGTTGCACGATCGCTTCGGTCAAGCGCGACTTCGCGTACGTGAGGGCGCCGTTGACCAGGCTTGCGAGCAGCGTGTCGCCTTTGTGGAGTTCGAAGACCGTCCCCGCGCCGTTGCCGCTCGTCACCCGGACGGTCACCGGCAGCTTGTCGTCGCTGAGGTCGTAGACGCTGACGCGGAGTTGGTCGCCGTCGAGCAGCACGTCGCCCTCGGTGCCGCGCACTGCGATCTCCGAATGGTTCGTGACGAAACGGTAGTCGGCGTGGCCGCCGCTGGGGTGCTCGACCTTGAACCGCACGTGCCCGGCGTAGACGTACATCTGCGCGCTCGCGACGTCGCTCGCGGAGAACTGTAGCAGCTGAACGCGAGAATTCTGTCCGAGCAGCACTTTCGACGAATCGACGAACGTCAGCGTGCCGAGCGAATCGGTTCCGGTGCTGGCAAAGTCCTGCAACGCGAGCACGATGCTGGCGTCCATGGCGAGCGCCGCCGGCGGCTTCCCGGTGCGTTCGTATGCCACCGTTCCCTTGGAGTTGGTCAGCTGCGTGTCGGGCGATTGAGCCCCGAGGGGAGCGCACAGCAGGGCCGCCAAGACGGCTGCCGCGGCAAGCGATTTCATCGTCACTTCAAGCGTCCTCCGCCGGGAAGGTTCGCTTGCCGGCTTGCGGCCCCGCCCAGCGGCGGAACAAAGCGCTCCCGGTCACTTCAAGGAGCACTCCGGCCCCGGGCCGCCGAACCCCCACCCCATCATGGGCTTGAAAATCGGAACGTACGAATTCACCTCGCGGCTGATCGTCGGCACGGGGAAGTATCCCTGATCGACGTGATGAACGCGGCGCACGACGCGAGCGGGGCGGAGATGGTGACCGTCGCGATCCGCCGGATCCACCTCGACGACCCGTCGGGCAAGACGCTGCTCGACCACATCGATCGCGCCCGCTACACGATCTTGCCGAACACGGCGGGATGCTACAGCGCAAAAGAAGCGGTGTTGACCGCGCAACTCGCGCGCGAGGCGCTCGAGACCGACCTGATCAAGGTCGAGGTGATCGGCGACGCCCAGACGCTCTATCCGGACACGCGCGAGACGATCGTCGCCTGCGAAGCGCTCGTCAAGGACGGGTTCACCGTGCTGCCCTACGTCGTCGACGACCCGATCGCGTGCAAGGCGCTCGAGGATGTCGGATGCGCCGCGGTCATGCCGCTCGCGGCCCCGATCGGCAGCGGCCTGGGCGTGTGCAACCCGTACTCGATCGCGATCATCAAAGAACGCGCGAACGTGCCGGTGATCGTCGACGCGGGCGTCGGCACCGCCTCGGACGCGACGATCGCGATGGAACTCGGCGTCGACGCACTGCTGATGAACACCGGCATCGCCGCCGCCAAGGATCCCGTCCGTATGGCGCGGGCGATGCGGCTGGCGGTCGAAGCGGGCCGCCTCGCGTTCGAAGCCGGCCGGATGCCCAAGCGGCTCTATGCGAACGCGTCGAGCCCGATGACCGATCTCATCGCCATCCGCACTTAATCCGAGCTATCGCGATTCACGCCCTCGGTTAGCGCCGAGCGCGAAGAGCGGGGCGCAGTCGACCCTAGGTGCGAGCTGCGGTGACGAACCAATGGCGGATGCCGCTCGGGTCGGCGTGGGCCCAGCGGCCGACGTGCGCGGCGGCGTCGACGTGCTCGAGGCTGCGGATCTCGAACCCGCGCAGCAGTTCCACGACGCCGTCGCGGTCGAAGTAGGCGTGTGGAATGCCTTGCTCGTCCCCTTCGCCGGGGGCGAACGTGTTGTCGTCGAGCGCTAGACCGAGGCCGAAGCGTTCGTCTTCGATCGAGCCGAGCGTGATGTACGCAATCGCGCCGGGCCGCAGGACGCGGCGCAGCTCCGCCAGGCCGGCACGCAGCTTGGCGACCGTGCCGTGCAGGTAACCGTGGGTGGAGAGCGCGGCCTCGAAGGTCGCGTCGGCGAACGGCAATTGGGTGTACGGGTGCTCGTCGGCGGTCGTGCGGACGTCGAGCCCGGCGGCGACGAGCGCCCGCGTGTTGCGTCCTTTGCCGGCCGCGACTTCGAGCACCGGCCCATCGTACGGGCCTCCCGAAATCAACGCTTCGCTAAGAATGTGCGCGCTCTCAAAGATTCGTTCGTTGCGGGTCGAAGGTTCGTGCATGAGTGCCCTTCCGCTCATTATCGTGGTTGGGGGCGATGCCCTGGCGTTACGGACCTGCGAAGAATTGTGCGGTACGGAAGGCCACCGGGTCGCTCTGCTGTGGGAACACGATCACGACCTCGCCGCCAGGGTGGAGCGCATGGGCGCCGCCCACATCTCGTTCCCGCCCAACGACTTCGACGCACTGCGCGCCGCGGGCGTCATGCACGCGACCTCGCTGATGGCGCTGGCCGAGGACGACCGCCTCAACCTCCAAACAGCGCTCAAGGCGCGCGACCTCAACCCGAAGATCCGGATCGTCTTGCGCCAATTCAACCGGACCCTCGGGCGCAAGATCGAGCAGAACCTGCCCGACTGTTCGGTTCTTTCGCTCTCGGCACATTCGGCTGCCACCTTCGCGGCCGCGGCGATCGATCGCAATTGTTTCTACGGGCTGCAGTTCCCCGACATGGACGGGCCGCTGGTCGGTTTCTCCGAGCGGGCCGCGAGCGAGTTCGGCGTCGGGGGCGCGACGATCGCCGACGCGGAGCGCAAGCTGCAAGCGCGGATCGTCGGCGTCAACGGGGAGGCGACGTTCTTGCCGGGGCGCGAACTGCAGGCCGCCGACCGGATCGTCGTCTTCGGGCGCATGGCGAAGCTCGAAGCCAGCCGCGTGCACGAGGTCAAGCCGGACGAATCGCGCAGCGGCTGGCAGCGCGCCAAACAGTCCGCGGGGCGGCTCGGGCGCGCGTGGAAACGGGCCGACCCGATCTTCAAGAGCGTCGTGTTCGCCGCGACCGCACTCTTCATCGCGGCCACCGTGTTCTTCAGTTTTGCCCTGAAGAAAGATCCGCTGACCTCGGCCTACTTCGTCGCCACGACGATGTCGACGGTCGGCTACGGCGACATCACGCCGCTGGGGACCGGGCCGCTGCCGATGCTGTTCGCGATGCTGCTGATGGCCGCCGGCGTCGGCCTATCGGGGATCATCATCGCGTTCGCGACCTCGGCCCTCACGCGGGCGCAGTGGATCTCACTGCAAGGGTTGCGCCGCATTCGCGCCCGCGGGCACATCATCGTGTGCGGCGCCGGCAACGTGGGTTTGGGGGTCATCGAGTACCTGCTCTCACTCAACAAGCGGCTCGTCGTCATCGACGGCAGCCCGGATCCCTCGATCGTCGAGGCCTCGCGCAACCGCCGGTTCGACCTCTTGACCGGTGACGCGACCCGCGACTCGACGCTCGACCTCTGCAATCTAGCGGAGGCGATGGGGGTCGTCGCGCTGACCGAGAGCGACACGGCGAATCTCGAGGTGGCCCTCGGCGCCCGCGCGCGCAATCCCGACGTCACCGTCGTCATGCGGGTCCAGGACGGTACCTTCGCCAAATCGGTCGCGCGGCAGTTCGGGCTGACGCTGACGTTCTCGACCGCATCGTTGGCCGCGCCCGCGTTCGCCGGGCTGTCCCGGTTCCCCGGCACGCGCGGCCGCATCGAATATGGTGACGAGGATTACACCGTAGGCGAACGCCTTCAGGGCGAAGTGCCCGCCCCGCCGCCGGCGAACAATTGCATACCGCTGTGCGTTTTTCGCGCCGGCGAGTTCCTGCACATCAACGATTTCGATCAAATGCAGCCTTATGATCGGCTTTTGTTCCTCGTTCCGCTATCACAGTTTCGCTCGACGCCGCGCCGCCGGACCGTTGATGCCGATATGGTGAGAGAGGCGACCCCGACATGAGCTTGAACCCTTCACGGTCATAACGAAAGGACGGGTGAATGCTCGAGGTTGGGGCGAAACTGCCGTCAGTCAAAGCCAAGGACGACGAGGGTAAGACTCACTCGCTTAAGGACTTTGTAAAGAATGGCCTCGTGGTGTACTTTTACCCGAAGGCGGATACGCCCGGATGCACGAACGAGGCGACCCAATTCCGCGATCTCTACGGCGAATTCGAGAAGGCCGGCGTCCCGGTGGTCGGAGTCAGCCGCGACTCGGTGGAAGCGCAGCGGAAGTTCAAAGCGAAGTATGAATTGCCATTTACGCTCCTGGCGGATACGGAGTCGGCCATATGCGATGCTTTTGGAACGATCGTCGAAAAGAATATGTACGGCCGGAAATCGATGGGCATCCAGCGCTCGACCTTCGCATTCGGCGCTGACGGAAAGCTCGCAAAAGTATGGCGCAAAGTGTCCGTAGCCGGCCACGCAGCCGAGGTACTGCAGTCTCTCACGTGAACGAGCTCCGCCTGACCGTGCTGGGCTCGAGCGGGTCGGTGCCCCGTCCCGGGCGCGCTTGCAGCGCGTACATGGTCGAAGGCAACGGCGTTTCGATTCTGCTCGACATGGGGACCGGGGCGCTCGCGAACCTGCGCCATTTCTCGGACTACGATCAGCTCGACGCGGTCGTGATCAGCCACATGCACGCCGATCACTTCCTCGACGTGATTCCCTTGCGCTACGCGCTCAAGTACGGGCGCTTGCGGCCCAAGGGCCGCGTGCCGTTGTACCTGCCGGTGGGCGGCGAGCAGATGCTACGCACGATCGTTTCGACGTTCGCGAGCGAAGGGCCGGCCGATTTCCTCTCCGAGGTGTTCGACGTGCGCACCTACGGGCCTGAAGAAGAGGTGCGGATCGGCGACGCGCGCCTCACGTTCACCGCGACGCAGCACTACATCCCGTCGTTCGCGGTGCGCGTCGGCCTGGACGGGAGCAGCATGACGTACTCCGCCGACACGGCGCCCGACGACCGGGTCGTGCGCTTGGCCGACGGTTGTAATCTCTTCCTGTGTGAGGCATCGCTGTTGCCGGGCGAAACCGAGGGCGGCAGCGTGCGTGGCCACTCGTCGGCCGCCGAAGCCGCGACGATGGCGCAGCGGGCCGGCGTCGAGCGCCTCGTCCTGACGCACTACTCCAGCGACACGACCCCCGACCAGCTCCTCTTCGAAGCCAAAAAGAGCTTCGACGGGGCGATAAGGATCGCCGACGACAACATCCTCATCGAGTAGAATCGTCCAGATTTGGCCCAGGGCGTCGTTGCCGGCGGCCTCATGTACCTGTGTGTACACTTCGGCCGCCGGCGCCTAGCCCTGGGCCAAATCTGAACGATTCTACGGCCCCCTACGAACGATCCGAGGCGCCACGACTTTGCGCGAACGATGCCGGCGCCACGACCTTGCGCGAACGATGCCGGCGGCACGACCTTGCGCGAACGATGCCGGCGCTACGACCTTGCGCGAAGAGTCGAGGTTTCGTCCGGGGCTAGGCGCCGGGGAGCGAAGTGTACACACAGGTACATGAGCTCCCCGGCAACGACGCCCTGGGCGAAACCTCGACTCTTCGCCTAGTTTTCGGTTTTGGCGTCGCTTCTTGGTAGAGGGAATTGGACTAGGGATTTTACCGGGGCTAGGCCTCGGCTGATCACGGCCCAGGCGGTGACTTGGAGTTTGAGCGCTTCGAGGCGGGCTTTGGCTGCTAGCAGCTCGCGGGCGCTCGTCACGACGTCTTCCAGCAGCAGGACCGACTGGCCGGCGACGTAGGGGCCTTCGACGTACTCGTCGGGGAAGGCGCCGAACGATTTGGGCGCCTTGCGGACGACGATCATCGGGATGTTCGTCATCTGGGAGACGGCCGTCGCCAGGATGACGCCGCCGATCTCCGTGCCGCCGATCAGGTCGGGGCTGACCTCGGTCACGACGGGCGTGAAGAGGCGCGCGATGCGGCGCAGCACCTGCGGATCGGAAAAAAGCCGGAACTTGTCGATGTAGTAGTCGCTGCGCAGCGCCTCCCGAAAGGAGGTAGTCCCCACGCGTGAGCGCCCGCTCGACGATGATGCTCTTGAGCCATCGCAGTTCCGGAATCCGGGCGATCGACGAGTCGGACACGCCCGAATGTTCGTCAAACAAATCCGTTCAAATCTCCCAATCGTAAGCGTTCCACGACTCTGTGACCGGGTTCGGCGCAAACCCTTTGAAATCAGGGTTGATCGGCTGAACTTGCCGCGGCCACCAGAAGAACACTGCCGGCACGTCGTCGGCGAGCGAGCTCTCGATCGTCGCGTAGGCGCGCTTGCGCGTCTCCCGGTCGTACTGGGTCAGGGCGACCGTCTGTGCGGTATCCATCGTCTTGCTGCAGTAACGCGTGTAGTTCTCGCCCGCCGGCGGAATCGCCCAGCAGGCGAATTGGGTCGCGTTGTCGGGGTCGATGCCGGCCACCCAGCCCGAGATGTTGAGGTCGTACTTTCCGCCGTTGAGGATGCCGCCGACCGCCGCCGAGGCGAAGAGCAGCGAGCCGGGGTACGTCTTGAGCGGGGCGTCGATGCCGATGTTCTGCAGCATCGACTGTACTTGCACCGCGGCCAGCTTGCGGGTCTGGCTTTCGACGTTGTACGTCAGCGTGAACGTGAGGCGCTGCCCGTCCTTGCGCATGATGCCGTCCGGACCGGGCGTCCATCCCGCAGCGCGCAGCTCCGCCTTGGCCTTTTGCACGTCGAACGGGTAGACCCGCACGTGGGGATTGTAGGCCCACATGAACGGGGGCAGGTCCTCGGTCGCGACCGTCGCCGAGCCCGAGGTGAACTCTTCGACCAGCCGGCGTTTGTCGATCGCATACGCGATCGCGCGACGCACGTGGATGTCGGAGAGCACCGGCCGCGAGGTGTTGATCAACATCCCCAGATACGAGTTCTGATCGACCAGCACGTTCTTGACGTCGGGGAGCGTCTTGAGGATGCGGTACATGCTCGGCGAGGCTTCGAAGTACCAGTCGACGTCGTGCGTGCGCAACTCGTTGAGCGCCGTATTCTCGTCGGGGATGATCTTGACGACGATCGCATTGAGCTTCGGTTTGCCGCGGAAGTACCCGTCGAACGGCGCATACTCGATGTGGTCGCCGCGCACCCAGCGCACGACCTTGTACGGCCCCGTGCCGATCGGTTCCTGATTGAACGGCACTTGATTGATCGACTTGTACTTGCCCAGGATGTGCTCGGGCACGAGGCAATAGGGCTCGTCGCTCTCGGCGAACACCGTGTCGACGAAGGGCGAAAAACGGTGCTTGAGGTGGAATACGACGGTCGCGTCGTCGGGCGTCGCAACGCTGGCGACGACGTTGTAACCGTTGTGCGAGAGGACGTTGTTCGCGTCGTTCATGATCGCGCGAAACGAGAACGACACGTCCTTGCTGGTGAACGCGACGCCGTCTTGCCACTTGACGTCCTTGCGCAAGTGATACGTCACGGTCAGCCCGTCTTTGCTGATGCCGCCGTTTTCGAGCGTCGGCACTTCCTGGGCGAGGTCGGGTACGAGTTTGCCGGTCGCATCCGCGGTGATCAAGAGACTGAAGCTCAACCGGTTGAGGAAGCCTTCCTCGGTGTTCGCCGAGAGGAGCGGATTGAGCGTGTTGGGCGAGCCCGGGGCGGCGATGCGTAACGTGCCCGGGACGGTGAACGCGTGACGCCCGGATTGATCGCCCGACTGCGTGCCGACTCGCGTGCACGCGGCAAGGCACAGCGCAGCGAGCGCGGCGAGGATCCGTCGTCGCATCAACGCCCGCGCTTCGTCGCGGCTTTTTTGGCGCCGGGCTTCTTGACCGCGGCCTTCTTCGGCTGCGGCTTCGCGGTACGCTTGGCGGTGGTCTTCACCGGTTTGGCCGCTTTGCGCGCGGCTGCGCGCGGTGCGACCTTGGCGGCCGCGCGCTTCGGCGCGGCGGCCTTTGCCTTCGGCGCCGCTTTCTTGGGGGCGGCCTTTTTCGCCGGCTTCACGGCCTTGGTGGCCTTGGCGGCAGGCCGTGGTTTGGCCGCGGCCCGCACTTTCGCCGGCGGCGCAGCGGCCTTGACCCCCGCCTTGCGGGGGCCCGGCCGAGCTGCTTCCTTCGTTTTCGCGCCGGCTGCCTTACGCGGCGGCGCGGCGGCCCGGGCAGGGGCGGCTTTGGCGGCCGCCTTGGGCTTGGCCTCGCGGGGCGGCTTCGGCAGGGGCTCGTGAACGCGCTTGGCCGGTGCGGGGGGCTTTTCGTCGCCCGCCGGCTTAGCGGTTTTGGGGGCGCGCGCGGCCGTCGCCGGGCGTGGTACGGTTCGTTCGCCGCTCGCGCCGGGGGCGCCGGCCGGCGCTGCCGGGCTGGCAGTCGCGGGCGTCTCGGCGACGTCAGACGGCCCCGCATTGCCGGTCGCGGGGCCGCTAGCCGGCCCAGCCCCGATTGCGAGGGCCACAGCTTCGGGCAACGCGCTTTCGGGCGCAGCAGTCTCGGGCAGGGCAATCTCGGGCGCCGGCGGCCTCGGGCACGGCGGCCGGCGGTTCCGCCGCGGATGCTGCCGGAGCGACGCCGGGTTCGCTCGCGACGGCTTCGAGGGGCGGCTCGGCCACCAGGACGGTTCCCGCCTCGGCCGGCTCGGCGGCAGCATGCTGCGCCTCGGCTGCCACCTGGGGGGCGGGAGATTTCCGGGGCGGGCGCTTGCGCGCGGGGCGCGGCGGGGCCGGGCGCCTCCGGTTCGGGCCGCGTCTGGGGCGGAGCCGGTTCGTCGGGCTCGGCGTCGTCGTGCGGCTCGGGCCCCGGCGGCTGCGGCTCGGGCTCCTCCACCACGCCGTTGGACCGCTCGAGATGCTCCTTGGTGGCCCGCAGCGCGACCCGCGCGAGCCGCCCGGCGATCGGGAACACGAGCTCGTTGACCTCGGCCTCGTCGAGCAGCGCGAGCACTTGCTCGAACGCTCCGCCTTGGTCTTTCGGGCTATGCGCGTCGGAGCCGACCGCGATGCCGACCCCCTTCTCGCGGGCTTTGCGCATCAGGCGCAGGTTGGCGGCCTTGTAGCGCTCGCGCTGTTCTTCCGGGTGGTCGCGATAGAGGAAGCGCGTGTTGATCTCGACGGCCATGCCGCGCGCCGCGGCCGCGTCGAGCATCTGATCCTCGTAGCGCTCGAGGGCCGCTTCCTCGGGCCAGTGGCCGAAGATCGCCGGGACGTAGAAGTGGCCGACGACGTGCCCGGGCAACCGTTCGATCGCGTCGAGCAGGGTCGCCATGTAGAGTTCCCACGTGCGCTCGACGCCGACGTGATCGAAGAGCGCGATGAACTCAGGATTGTCGAACGCCCAGTTGTAGTTCGGGCCCTCGGTCGGATGTTCGATCGTGATGAAGTGGACCGAGCGGATCAAGCCGTCGGGACGCATCGCGTCGACGATGTTCTGCGCGTCGGGGCGGCAGCGCGGGTCGTTGTCGACCTCGGCGCCGATCGAGTAGCGCATGCCGCGGCGCAGCCCCTCGGAGACCACCGCCGTGTGCCCGACCTCGACCCCGGCCGTCTCGGCCGCGCCGTAGAGGTCGCCGGCCGCGGCCAGCTTCAGCGCGCGGCGCACCAGATTGACCGCCGCCGGGTCCTCGAAGGTCAGGTAGTTCATGTGGTCGCTGACCATGAGGAAACGCGGGCCGCCGCGCCGGCAGGCGTGGAAGAACCATAGGAAGAGCATCCGCGCGCTCAGCGCGATCGGGCGCTCCTCGGCGAACGGCTTGTGTTCGCCTTTGGCGTGGCCGTGCACGTCGGGAATCGCGTCGAGCCGGGGATCGTCGATGACGTCGTTATCGTTCAACTTCTTTTAACCCGCGCGGAATCCACACTGAGGAGGCGCTGCCTGGGGCCTTCGCCCGCGGTTCCGGCGGCCGCGCTTCGAGCCAGGGCACGACCGTTTCGACCAGCGATTCGATCCCGCGCCTCATCAGGTCGAGCGACATCGACGGCGTGGCCTTGGGGCCGGCCTCGATCGCTTGCGACGGGAGGCACGGAAGGTGGACGAAGCCCGCCAGGATCGGAGGCGAAGCGTTCGCGGTCAAGCCGAGGATCTCGTAGAGGAATTGGTTGCACAGAAACGTTCCCGCGCTGTTGGAGACATACCCCGGAACGCCGTGATCGTTCCAGGACGAAACGATCGGTTCGAGCGGTAGCGTCGTGAGCCGCGCTTCCGGGCCGCCGCGTTCGATCGGCTCGTTCGTACGCATCGCGCCGGCGTTGTCGGCCGCTTCGAAGTCGAGAACGTTGAGACCCACCCGCTCGAGCGCGAGCGCGCTGAGGCCGCTCGAAAGTCCGGTCCCGACGATGATATCGGGCCGGTATTCGGCCAGGAGGGCTTCGAGTCGATCGTGCAGGCTGCGCGTCTCAACCGGTAACACCCGGACTGCGATCGTTCGGCCGGCGACGACGCGGCCTTCGAGGCCCCGGGCGACGAGTTCGCTCGGGTTGACCTTGAAGCCACCAAACGGCTCGAAGCCCGTTACGAGAACGTGCTTTGCCACGGATCGTTCACTTATCCATGTCGCGGTTTAGCCCTTGCAAAAAAAAGAGCCGGCACTTAAGGCCGGCTCGTCGTTGATCGGTAACGGGTCCCCTGCGGGGGACGATTCGGTACCGTTCCCTAGGCCCGCGGCTTGCGCGGTCCTACGAAACCGCACCTCCAATCATCGTGATCTGACTACTACCGTCGCTACTTACGATGATCACCTCCCTTTGCCCGCATGTTAGCCTTCGCTTGTCTTTGATCTGAAGGGACCCGCGGACGTATTGCACGCGAAGCCTTCGCACTGCGAGGCACCTGAGTCCTGCATCGCAAAGCCCGTCACGCGCCGGGCGGTGGGCCTTGCGGCCAGGACTGCTCGGCCGCCGGCGGCAGGTGGCTCATCGCGTGCTCGGCGAGCGCTGCGATCGTCAGGCCCGGGTTGACCTCGAGGTTGGCGCCCAGCATCGAGCCGTCGCACGCCCCCTCGGCGGCACTGCGGGCCATCCCCGCTCCGCCGGTAACCCTACTCGCTCAGGCGAAGCGCCTACACGCTGCCGCGAAGCCCGAAGCGACGACGACGAAATCGTCGTCGGGCGTCACGCGTCCGCGCGCAGGAGCCACGCGCGCAAGCGGGCGTAGCGGCGGTAGGGTGGGTAGCGGACCGCCGGGTCGGGCCGGGACGGACGGTGCAGCACGCCGCGGGCGTTGGTGTAGGCGCGAAAACCCCACTCGCCGTGGTACTTGCCCATGCCGGAATTCCCGACCCCGCCGAAAGGCAATTCGCGGATCAACGGCTGCAGCGTGCAGTCGTTGACCGCGGCATCGCCCGACCGGGTCGCGGCGAGCATGCGTTCCACCACTGCCCCGTCTTCGGCGAACACGTAGAAGCCGAGCGGATCGGGGCCCGCGTCGATGTGGGCGAGAGCGTCGCCGGGGCCGTCGACCTCGATCACCGGCAGAATGGGGCCGAAGATCTCTTCGCGCATCGCCGGGGCATCCGGCGCGACCCGGGTGAGGATCGTCGGGGCGAGATACAGTTCCTCGCGGACGTACTCGCCGCCGTGGTACACTTCGGCGCCCTCGAGGAGGCGCAGCAGCCGCTCGAAGTGATGCGCGCTGACGATGCGCCCGTAGTCGGGGCTCGCGCGCGGATCGGGACCGTAGAACCCGACTGCAGCCGCCTTGAGTTCCTGCAGCAGGGCCGCCGCCACCGGGCGGTCGACGAGCACGTAGTCGGGTGCGGTGCAGGTCTGTCCCGCGTTCGTCCAACGGCCTTGCGCGATGCGGCGCGCCGCCACGCGCACCTTTGCCGAACGGTCGACGAAGGCCGGGTTCTTGCCGCCCAGTTCGAGCACGACGGGGGTCAGGTGTGCGGCCGCCGCCGTCATGACGATCTTCCCGACCGCGGGGCCGCCGGTGAAGAAGATGTGATCCCACTGCTCCGCGAGCAATGCGGTCGTTTCCGGTACGCCGCCGGTGACCACCGAGAAGGCGTCGGGGTCGAGGTAGCGCGGCAAAAGACGCGCGATCGCTTCGGCGCACGCGGGCGCCACTTCCGACGGCTTGACGACCGCGGCGTTGCCGCCGCAGATCGCCGCCACGAGCGGCGAGAGGGTCAGCATGAGCGGATAGTTCCACGCGCCGACGATCAGGCCGACGCCGAACGGCTCGAAGCGCACTTCGACGTGTCCGGGCTTCATGAAGAGCGGCGTGCCGCGGCGCAGCGGGCGCATCCAGCCGCGCAGGCGGCGGCGCGCGTACGCCGCCTCGTCGGCGATGAACTGCACGTCGGTGACGTCGGCGTCGACGCGGTTGCGCCGCAGGTCCTTCCACAACGCGTCGTGGAACGCCGCGGCGCGCTCCGTCACGAGCGCTTCGAGGGCCTCGAGTTGCGCGTTGCGCCACGCCGCGGAGCGCGTTCTGCCGGAACGAAAGTACGTCCGATGGCGCTCGAGCAAGGGCGCGTAGCTGGTGCTAATTGACCGGCACCACATCGCTCGAACCGCTTGCGACCGCGACGAGCGCCGCCAACGGGGCCGCCGCGAGCGAGGGACGCGATGGTCGTACTCGGTGCATCTCGTGCTTCCTCCGGGCGCACTTGGTGCGACGTACTTCCGCATCCTGCTCGCGAGGCGGGAGGCAGGCGACGCGTCGCGCAATCTGTTCCCCGTCATTGGCGAAAGGAGCGTGCGTCGCAATGGGTTACGAAAGCATCGATCCGATGATGGAGCGCGTGAAACTCGTGCCGGCTTCGTCGTGGGCGGCACGGCCGGTAACGTCGACACCGTGTTCAAGCTCGAGGAGAGCTATCGGGGATCGGTCGCGATGAAGTCATGCGTCGAACGCATGAAAGCCGATCCCGAGATGGGAGCGCGCATCGCCGAAGGCTACGTGAGCCCGCAGTACGATCTCGAAGCATTGATCGCATACCCGCCGGGATCGCTCGCGCACACGTACGCGCGACTTTTGCAGTCGCAAGGTTTGCAACCGCACTTCTATCCCGATCTCCCGCTCGACGACGACGAGAGCTACGTGATCATGCGCATGCGCAAGACGCACGACTTGCACCACGTCGTCACCTCGCGGTGGCCGCCTATCAATTCGGGTATCCGGCGTTCATGTTGATCGACCTTGCCGGGATGGCCGCGTCGTTCAAGTTCGGCGTCGGGCTGCAACACGCGATCGACCACGTCGAGAACGGGTTCGCGATCGGGCGCGCTGCCAAGCCGCTAGCCGGCATCAAGTGGGAAGCGGGTTGGGAAAAGCCGGTCGCACGGTGGCGCGAAGAACTCGGGATCGTCCCGGTGACGAACGGCGAGCACAGTTGGTACGACGCCGTGCCGCAGATGTACGCCTAAGCGCGCAGCACCTTTTTGAAGCGATACCCTTCCATCTCGAGGATGCGCGCCTTCAGTTCCAGCCCGTAGCCGTAGTTGTGCAAGGCCCCGCTCGAGTCGACGACCCGGTGGCAGGGGAAGAGAAACGGGATCGGATTGCGTGCCATCACGCGGCCGACGGCCCGCGCCGCCTGCGGATGGCCGATCGTGCGCGCGATCCAACCGTAGGAGCGCGTCTCGCCGGGGGGGATCTCGGCGGCGGCTCGCAGCGCGGCTTGCTCGAACGGCGTCAACTGCGAGATGTCGATCTTCTCGAATTTCGGGCGCCAGGTGCGAAACCACGTCTGCACGGTTTCGGTGACCCACTCGGGCGCGTTGGAGATCGGAACGACGGGGCGGCGCAAACGGCGCTCGACCGCGTGCCGGGTCGTCTGCTCGCTCTCTCCGCGATCGAGCGTGATCGAGGTGATGCCGCTCTCGCGGAACGAGACGTGGAGTTTCCCGAGCGGCGAATCGACGGTCGCGATGCAGTCGGGTTTCGGCTTGGGCGGCGTCACGGTGCGGATGTGTTCGAGGATCTTCGGAACCATGCTCGTGGGCGGCTCGACGACCGGCAGGCACGAGAGGCAGTACGCTACCCCTTCGTACTGTTCGTACAGTTCTTGACAATGACGGCAGCGGCGCAGATGCGCGAGGACGTGTTCGCGGCGGGGTTCGATTCCTTGCCGCATTTCATCCCACAGGGCTTCGACATCACTACAACGCATTGGCGGGGTTCTCCGGCGGGGCGATACGGCCAACTTGCGGCCCGAGAATTCGGCGCAGAATCCTGACCGCACGATGGACGTGCGACTTGACGGTCCCGATCGGCTGATTGAGAATCTCGGCGATTTCCGGATGGCTGCGTCCTTCGATGAAACGCAGGGTCGCGGCTGCGCGCAAGTGCATCGGCAGCTGCAGCAACGCTTGTTCGACCAGGACCATGTCGGCGCTGCGCTCGACGATTGCCTCAGGTTGGTCGGGGCCTTCCTGCGTCTCGTTCAAGAGCGCGTCGGGATCGGCGAGTGCGTCGAGCGCGACGTTCGTCGGGCGCTTCGAGCGTAATCGGTTCCGTGTAACGTTTAACGTAATCGTGTACAGCCACGGTTGCAGTCGCAGCTCGGCGCGCTGCGCCGGGTCCATCTTCGCGAGCGCGCGGTACGCCCGCACGAAGGCGTCTTGAACGATCTCTTCCGCATCTTCCCGGTTGCCCGTCATCCGCAGGGCGAAGCCATAGAGCCGCCGCTGATAGTCGTCGACGATCTTCTCGAAATGCTCGGGACTCGGCACCGAGCCGTCGGTCCGGGCCGGGGCCGGCATCGTCGCCGGTTGGGACAAGCGGAACTCCTGAAGGAGCGGTGCGAACGCCATCGGGGGTTTGGACCACACCGCGGAAGAGAAGGGTTTCGCGCCTTCTGCGCGTGCTGATCGAGAGTCCTGGGTAGGAGCGCCCGCCGGGGCTCCGTCATGATGTTCCCGGATCGAGAAGGTGCTCCCTCAAAGCCCCACAGAAGGAGCACCCTCATATGATACCGCCGTGACAACGCTCCCCCGCCGCTCGCGCAAGCGAACGGTTGGGGCGCGGTGCCGCGGCGGTTCTGCTTTTCGTGATAAAGACGAGCCGGAGGACACCAATGGACACTGGCCTCGAACCGCAGGACCTCACGTTTGACGCCTACACGCTGTGCAGCTTCCTACCGAACCTCCCCAACGGTGAGCAGCACGCGCGGGCGATCCCGCTAGTCGTCATCGGCTACCGCCACAATGAGGATCCCTCGTTCGTCTGGCTCGTTCCGAAAGAGGGCGTCGACCCCACCGGCTTGACCAACGATCCGTACTACGCCAAAGTCCTACGCGATCCACACTCCTACTTCCGAAAGAAACTGAAGAAATACGTCGAGAAGACCGGGAGCGTCAAGCGCGGCATCGAGATGTTGATCGAATGTCACCAAGAACATCTCGCCTTCTCGGAGTTCAAGGAGCTCGACAAGGGGACCCTCGCGCATCCGATCGAGGTCGAGCTGCTGCCGGCCTGAGGAACGCCCCGGAACGAACGAAGGACGGCGCGGATGGTTCCGCGCCGTCCTTCGGCTTTTCCGGGCGAAGCGCAGGCGCTACGGCCCTGCCGGGGCGATCGTCGCCGCCGGCGCGGTCGACGCGCGCGCCTCCTTGACCGGCGGCGCGACGTCGGCCCGGATCGAGCGCTTGTAGACGATCGTGACCGGTTCGTGGGCCTTGGACCCGGCGACGTTGCCGCTGATGGTCAGGGTCGCGTCGAGGGCCAGCAGCAACGCCGTCTGATAGTCGTAATAGGCGGTTCCGCTCATATGGATTCTCCCGGCCAGGGTCATCCCCGGGTGCTCGGGGACGCTGCCGCGCATCGACCCCGAAGCGTCGAAGCCCACCCCCAGCGAACGCACCCCGCCCACGACGCCGTCGGCGACGTGGCTGAGATGGCCGCGCAACGGCGAGGCCGTCATCGGCGAAGGAAAGTCGAACGGCACCGCGCCGCGTAAACCCACGAGGGCCTGCATCGTCGGCTGGTCGAGCTGCACGGAGAACGGCTGGTTGAGTACCGTCAGAAAGTCCGGATCGTCGTTCGCGTCGTCGCGCTGCTCGCCCGAAGGCAACAGCGTCGCTTCGAACGAGGCCTTCGCGGCGGCCCGCGCCCCCTGATCGACGCGGCTGTATTTCACGCGCGCTTCGTAATGGGTCGAGCCGCTCTTGTGCACGATCGCGAGCGTTTGCGAACCGCTGTAGTCGATGATGCTGCGCAGTTCGTCGGCCCCGAACGTGAACGTGTCGGTGCCGGCGACGGAATAGCTCTGCTCGGCCCACGCGCTTTGTGAAGCCAAGATGAGAAACGCGAAAACCGCAAATGTCGCGGTGATCCGCCCGCCAGGCATAAAAGGGAAGCTCCGTCCGGCCGATGACACTGGAGACTATCATACCCTAAGCGAGGGCGCGGCGGAACGTCTGCGCGCAATGTCGTGTCCCGCGTCATGAGGACAATCGCTTCGCGCTTGTGAATACCACGGCAATGGTCTGGCGGCCGCTCTTCGCTTCGCTGCTCGCAGCGATGGTCGTCCTCGTTTCGGTCGGGCCCTCGGGCGCGGCGGAGCACGTTCCGCTTTCCGTCGCGGCGACGCTCGACCAGCTCTACCTCACTGCCTACGACGAAGCGATCAACCGCCACGCGACGACCGCGCGCGACGGCACGACCTACGTGTCGACCGGCGACATCCAAGCGGAGTGGCTGCGCGACGCCAGCGCGGTCGTGCGCCCCTATATCGGGCTGGCGATGACCGATCCTGAGATCGCGCGGACGCTGCACGGGGTCGTGGCCCGCGAAGCCAAGTACATCCTGATCGACCCGTACGCCAACGCGTTCTCGCTCGACTACAAGGTCGTCGAGCGCAAGTTCGAGGTCGACTCGCTGCTCTATCCGATCTGGTTTTCGTACCTGTACTGGAAGCAGACCGGCGACGCGACGATCTTCACTCCCGAAGTGAATCGCGCGTACGACCGGATCTTGGGCGTCCTGCGCGACGAACAGCATCACAACCAGCGGTCGTCGTACCGGCACCCGCAGTTGGCCAACGGCGGCCGCGGCAGTGCGGTCGGTTATACGGGGATGGTGTGGACGGGCTTCCGGCCCTCGGACGATCCATGCCGCTATCAGTACAACATCCCGGTCAACATGCTCGCCGTCGTGGTGATGCGCGACCTGACGGAAATCGAACGCGACGTCTACCACGACAACGGCCGCGCGGGCAACGCATGGGGGCTCTCGCTCGACATCCAGCGCGGCATCGAGCAATACGGCGTCGCCAACTACGACGGCAAAAAGATCTACGCGTATGAAACGGACGGGCTAGGGCATACCAACCTGATGGACGACGCGAACATCCCCTCGCTCTTGTCGATCCCCTACTTCGGATACTTGCCGGCGACCGATTCGGTGTATCAGAACACGCGCGAGTTCGCGCTCTCGCCGGCCAACCCGTACTACTACGTCGGGAAGTACGCGGCCGGCATCGGCAGCCCGCACACGCCGAAAGGCTACGTCTGGCCGCTGGCCTTGGTCATGGAGGCGTTGACGTCGACCGATGACGACGAAGTCGACCGTACGCTGCGTTACATCGCCGCCTCGGACGTCGGCGACCACCGCCTCCACGAATCGTTCGACCCGAACTGGCCCGAGCAGTACACCCGCGCCGACTTCGCCTGGCCCAACGCTCTGTACGCGGAATTAGTGATCAACCGAAGGTCAAAAGGCCAGGCAATGAAATAGGCGTTGCGCGGCGCAAGGCGTCGTTGCGGGCGGCCTCATGTACGCCGGTGTACACATCGGCCGCCCGCGCCTAGCCCTGCACCACGCAGCGCCTATTTCGGGGCGATGGTGGCAGGGTTCGGCATCGCCGCCCTACCTCGGGCGGGCGGGTTGTTTGGTGCGGGCTCTCAGGTCGAGGAAGAAGACGGTGTAGAGGGCTTGGTACGGGCCGGTCGCGAGCGCGTCGACGGGGATCTGCGAGAGAAATTTCGCGTAGGGGACGTGGTGGAGGCCGAGCTGGTGCTGCAGCACGGATTCCAGCATCGGGAGCGGTAACGATGCGATCCCCAGGAGTACCATGCGGCCGAGGTTGCCGTTGCTCCAGCCTAGGAGAAACGGCTCGAAGAGCGGGCGAAGCAGCATGCCGGTGGGCGAGGTGTCGGTGGAGAGCGCCGCGGCCACCGTCGCGCATGCAAGGGGGCCCCATAGGGCGACCAGGGGGAGCGCAAGGAAGAGCAGCGACGCCAAGCCGGCGGGCGAGGTGTCGGCCGGATCGAAGACGGCCCCGCCGGTGATCGACTCCAAGAGCCATGCGACCACCGAGACGAAGAAGACCGCGGCAAGCCGGAGCAGCGCGGCCGAAAGAATGGCGCGCGTGCCGGTATGTTCCCCGCGGCGGTCGGCGGCCACCCCGATCGTGACGACCGCGCAGAGGAAGGCGTCGAACGCGAGGTTCGCAGCGAGCGAGACCGCGTCGTCCTCGTGCGAGACGACCGCGAGGGCACCTTGCAGCACGATGCCGCCGAGGGCGATCGCGAGGTAGAGCGGCGCGCGCGCACCGTACGCTTCGAGCGCGCGGTCGACGACCGCACCGAACGACAACGGCGCCCCCCGGCGCCCTAGCGGTGTCTCCACGTCGATGCCGCGGTCAGTGCGTCTTGGAGAGGCTGCGGCGCAGGAAAAAGCGCAGCGTTGCGACGCCGGCGCACACGACGACCTCGTCGGCACGCGTGTAACGGCGTCCGTTGATGTCGACGACGAAGGAACCGTTGGCGATTCCGGCGAGCGTGCTCGCGAGCGTCCGGTCGCGCTTGTCTTGCGGCGCGCGCGGTCCGAGCACTTGCTGCACCGCCATCGAAATCAGCGACCGCACCCGGAGCGGCGTCGCGAGCGCGAACGCGGCGCTGTCGCCCAGCACGACGGCGTCGAGATCGATCGGAACGCTGATCCGGATCATACCGTAGGTTTCGGCGTCGCGGGCATCGCTCTTGCCGGCTCGGGGCCGATTTGCGGGTGCGAAAGCGCGTGCGTGGAATCGCTCCCCGCAATGAGTTCTCGTTCGCCACGACGGCGACCGGCGAGCGGATCGAGGCGCACGGCGTCACGCGGCCGAGGCGGCGGCGGGGTGCCGTTTTTCGCGCTGGTCGCGGCGATCATCGTCGCGGGTTTCGGCGTCGGTGCATTGATCGCAGCATTTGCCCAGCGAGGCGCCGGTTCGCACCTGGCGCTTGCATCCCCGACGCCGTTTGCGGCACCCGTCGCTCCGACCCGCGCTCCGGTCATCATCGCGACCCTTGCGCCGCGTCCCACCCAACGGCCGACGCCGAGCCCGTCGCCGTCGGCCTCAGCGACGCCGACGCGCGCGCCGTCGCCGTCTCCCTCGCCGAGCGCGTCGCCGGCGCCGACACCCGCGGCGACGAGCCCGCCGCCTGCGACGCCGTCGCCCCAACCGAGCCCCGCCCCGAGCGCCACCGTCAAGCCGACCGCGTCTCCGGCGCCGACGGCCCGGCCCACCCCCGCACCCACCGTCGTCCCGACGCGCCCGTCCACCGCTGCGCCCACGCCAATTCCGACAGCGCTACCACCTACGCCGCTGCCGGGAACTCCGGCACAACGTGCCGCAGTAGCGCTCGTCGAGCGCTATGTCGAGGCGGTCAAACGCAACGATCAAGCGACGGCAACTGCCGCGTTAGGCGGGGCTCCCAACGAGCGAGGGCTCAACCTCACAGAGCAACAATTCTTGTTCACCGCATCGCAGATCACGAAGATTCAAGCCAAGCCGGCTGCGGACGGCAGCACGACGGTCGAAGTGTGGTTCTCGACGCCGAAAGGCGGCTATTTCGAAACCTTCGTCGTCACGCAACAGAACGGCGCCGACGTCATTCTTTCGCATCAATTCACGCCGCTGTAATCACGCGCGCGAAACGAGGCCAGCCATGAGCACAACGAGCGAACACATCGAGGGGCTGCTCGCAATCGCCGAGCAGTACGCTCCGCCGTCCGGCGTCGCGGACTGGTTCAAGGGCCCCGATCAGGACGAGTACAACGCCGCGGCCTTCAAGGATCCCGAGGCGTTTTGGCGCGCGCGGAGCGAACGCATCGCGTGGTCGCAAGCGCCGACGGTCACCTTCGCGGGCTCGCACGGCGATCCGCATTGGTTTCCGGACGGCATGCTCAATGCGACGGTGTCGTGTCTGGATCGCCACGCGGCGACCGATTCGGTCGCGTACCATTATCTGTGCGAAGACGGCACCGAACGGATCGTCACCTATGCCGCGCTGCTCGCCGAGGTCAACCGCCTCGCCAATGCGCTCGCGGCCGACGGCGTCGTCGCCGGCGACCGCGTCTGCATCTACATGCCGATCGCGATCGAAGGGATCGTCGCGATGCTCGCGTGCGCGCGCATCGGCGCGATCCACAGCGTCGTCTACGCCGGACTCGGTTCGGCCGCGCTGTTGCGATCGCATCGAGGACGCGCGGCGCATCGGTCGTGATCGCGGCCGACGTCACGTACCGCCGCAGCCGCGAGATCGATCTCAAATCGATCGTCGACGAGGCGGTCGCGCAGGCGCCCGGCGTGCGCCGCGTCGTCATGTGGCAGCGCGCGACGAACCGCCGCCCCTTGGGCGAGCGCGAGCGCGATTGGCAGGAGTACGTCGCGGGCCAATCGGCCGAGCGCCAACCGACCGACGTCGGCGCCGAACACCCGCTCTTCATTCTCTACACGAGCGGAACGACGGGTACGCCCAAGGGGGTCGTGATGACCCACGGCGGCTATCTCGTCGGCGCCTCGTCGATGTTCGCCGATTACGACCGGCATCACGCCCGACGACGTGTACTGGTGCACGAGCGACATCGGCTGGATCGTCGGCCACTCGCTGATGGTCTACGGCGCGCTCGCCAACCGCTATCGTTCGGTGATCCGCGAAGGCGCCCCGGACTAGCCGTCGCCGGCCGCGACCTACGAGACGATCGAGCGCTTGGGCGTGACGAAGTTCTACACCTCGCCGACGCTCGCGCGCATGCTGATGCGCTACGGCCGCGACCTCTTGGCGAAGAGCGACCTCTCGTCGCTGCAGGCGATCTTCTGCGCGGGCGAGCCGCTCAACCCCGAAGCGTGGCACTTCTTGTACGAGCACGTCGGGGCGCGCAAAGCGGCGGTCTGCGGGCAGTGGTGGCAAACCGAGACCGGCGCGATGATGATGGGCTTCATGCCCAACGACGAAATCCGCCCCGACCGCACCGGCAAGGCGCTGGGCCCGATCGAGTTCGACGTCGTCGGGCCCGACGGGACGCCGGTCCCGCCCGGCAAGGGCGGCTTGCTCGTCATTCGTAACCCGTGGCCCCACATGTTCGCCGACGATCTGGCACGATCGCGTGCGCTACGAGCGCTACTTCAACCAAGTCGCGGGCGCTTACACCGCCGGCGACGTCGCGACGTGCGACGACGACGGCTACTTCATGGTGCTCGGACGCTCCGACGACGTGCTCAAAGTCGCCGGCCACCGCATCGCGACCGCCGACGTCGAGAGCGCGCTGGTTTCGCACCAGGCGTGCGGCGAAGCCGCCGCGATCGGCAAGCCCGACGAGATCAAGGGCGAGGTGATCAAGGCGTTCGTCGTGCTGCGCGTCGGCGCCGTCGCGAGCGACGAGCTGCGGGTCGCGCTGATCGCGCACGTACGCCACCAACTCGGCCCGATCGCCACCCCGCACGAGCTCGAGTTCGTCACCAAGCTCCCCAAGACGCGCAGCGGCAAGATCATGCGCCGCCTCCTCAAAGCCCAAGAAGCGGGCGAGGAAGTCGGCGACACGTCAACCCTCGACGAGTAAGCGTACCGGGCTCCGGGGAGACATCCCCGGACCGCACGAAATTGCCTGCTCACCGTATTGGAGCGCGATCAATACCGACCAGTGCACGCTGGGGTGGAGACAACGAACTCCATCGAATTTTCGGGCCCGCCAAGCTCTTCCATCCGCAACAGCTGGTCACCCGGGCCGACGTCGCAGTCGCGATCCAACAGATCGCCAATCGCACCGCAGCGAGCGCGTTACCGCACTAGGCACACTCAGACGTGCAGATACTTGCTGAGCACTTCGTGGTTGTTGCGGACGTCGTCGGGGGTGCCTTCGTAGCGGATTTGCCCCTGATCGATCACGTAGCAGCGGTCGGCGAGCGAGAGCGCTGAGAAGAGGTTTTGCTCGACGAGGAGGATCGTCACGCCGGTCGCTTTGATCTCGCGGATCGTCTGCTCCACTTCGCGCACGATCAGCGGGGCGAGCCCTTCCGTCGGTTCGTCGAGCAGGATCATCTTCGTGTCTTGGGCGAGCGCGCGGGCGATCGCGAGCATTTGTTTCTCACCGCCGGAGATCTCGTCGCCCTTGTGCGAGAGGCGCTCGCGCAGGCGCGGGAACTTGTCGTAGATCTGATCGAGCGACCAGCCCGGGCGCTGGGCGGTCACTTGCGCGAGCTTGAGGTTTTCGGCGACGGTCAAGTTGTTGAAGATGCGGCGTTCTTCCGGCACGAGCGAGACGCCGAGGCGCGCGATCTCCATCATCGGTTTGCCGGCGACGTTCGTGCCGTTGAAGACGACGCTTCCGCTGCGCGGCGGCACCCAGCCGACGATGCTCTTGAGGGTCGTCGTCTTGCCGACCCCGTTGCGGCCCAGCAGCGCGACCGTCTCGCCGGCGCCGACCTCGAGCGAGAGGTCGCGCAGGATGTGGCTGTCGCCGTAGTACGTGTTGATGCCCTCGACCCGCAGGATCGTTTGGCGTCCGGCTGCGATCATCCGGCGATTTCCGCCTCCGTGTGTCCGCCCAGGTAGGCTTCCTGAACGTCTTGGTTGGCGCGGATCTCGGCCGGCGTTCCGCTCGCGAGCACGCGCCCTTGGTGCAACACCGTGATCGAGTCGGACAGGCCCATGATCAGGTCCATGTCGTGCTCGATGATCAGCACGGTCATCTTCTGCGCGAGCCGGCGGATCAGGCGGTCGGTCTTGTGCGACTCCTCGAGCGACATGCCGGCGACCGGCTCGTCGAGCAGCAAGAGCTGCGGTCCGGTCGCGAGCGCGATCGCGATGTCGAGCCGCTTTTTGTCGCCGTGCGAGAGATCGCCGGCGCGTACGTGCGCGACGTCCTGCAGATCGAGGAGCTCGAGCGCCTCTTCGGCGTGTCGTTCGACGTCGGCGATGCGCAGCGAACGGCGCAGGAACTGCGGCGCGAACTGGCCCTGACGTTTGGCGAGCGCTGCCAGCCGGCAATTCTGCAAGACCGATTCGTCGGGATAGACGTTCGCGGTTTGAAAGGCTTTGGCGACGCCCAAGTGCACGCGTTCGACGCCGGCGACTTTGGTGACGTCGCGCCCCTGGAAGACGATCGTCCCTTCGGTCGCCGGAATCGTGCCGGCCAGCATGTTGAAGAACGTCGTCTTGCCCGCGCCGTTGGGCCCGATCACGGCGCGTAGCTCGCCCGGGCGCACCGAGAAATCGATGCCCGTGTTGGCGGCGAAGTGGCCGAAGCGTTTGGTCAGTCCGGTCGTCTTGAGGATCGGCTCGGCAGTCGCGTCCATCACTTCGTCCTCAAGAGGCCGCGCAGCGACACCTTGCCTTTGGTGAAGCGCCCGAGGATGCCGCTCGGCAAGAACACGACGATCGCCACGAAGATCAGGCCTTCGATCAAGCGCCACGCGTCGGTCTTCGCGCTGATGACGTTCTGCAGGTACATGATCAGCCCGGTGCCGACGAGTGGGCCGAAGATCGTCTTCGCGCCGCCGACGATCGTGAAGATGACGAAGCTGCCGCTCTGGTCGATCGAGAGGCTGTCGGTCGCGACGGAGTTCTCGTAGAGCGCCCGCAGCGCGCCGGAAAGGCCGGTCAGCGTCCCCGAGATCACGAACGCCGCGAGCTTGTAGTACGTGGGGTTGAAGCCGATGAACGTGCTGCGCTCCTCGTTCTCGCGGATGGCGGCGAGCACTTCGCCGAACTGCGAGCGGACGAGCACGCGGGTGAAGTACAGCACGGCGAGCAGGACGAGCGCCGCGAACGGATACCACAGCTTCACGTCGGAGAGATCGCCGAGCGGGCCGAGCGAAAGCGCCGGCAGCGCCTGAGACAAATCGACGTGCGCGAAGCCAAAGTTCAAGGGTGGCACCGTGATGCCTTGGATGCCGTCGTCGCCGCCGGTGAGGTCGCGCCACTGAAAGACGACGAAGAAGACCATCTGCGCGAACGCGACCGTCAACAGCGCGAAGTAGATGCCGTACAAGCGCACGACCAGCGCCCCGATCACGAGTGCGAGGAGCGCGGTGAAGGCGACGCCGCACAAGATCGGCGCGAGAAAGCTCGGATGGCTCGCCATCACCTTCGTCAGCACGATCGCCGCGACGTAGCCGCCGGTCCCATAGAACATCGCGTGCCCGTACGACAGCAACCCGGCGTATCCGAGCAAGATGTTGAACCCAATCGCGCCGATGCCGACGATGAGGATCTGGGTCGCGAGGCCGCCGTAGCCGCCGATCAAATGGAACAGGTACGGAAACACCGCCAGCCCGAGCGCGGTGTAGCCGAGGTAGCGCAGATCGGCCGCCGCCAGCGACGGGCGGTGCGGGCGCACGTCGGGGGCCGTCACGGCGGTGTCAGCCACGGATGACCTCGCTCTCGCCGAGCAGCCCTTGCGGCCGGACGAGCAGCACGACGGCCATCGCGACGTAGATGATCACGTCGGAGGCGACCGGGAGCACGACCGAGGTGAGGCTCTGCAACTCGCCGATCAAGATGCCGCCGATGACGGCGCCCCAGAAGCTCCCCAACCCGCCGACGACGATGACGACGAACGAGGGCACGAGGAACGTGAACCCGGTGTTGGGGTCGACGCTGTAGATCGGGCTCGCGGCCGCGCCGACGAGCCCCGCGAGCGCCGCGCCCAGGCCGAAGATGACGGTCGAGGCCAGCGTGATGTTGCCGCCGAGCAGTTGCACCATCGTCCGGTCGCGCACGCCCGCGCGCACGATCAGGCCGAAATTCGTGCGCTGGATGAAGAGCCACACCGCCGCGACGATGACGATGATCCCGAGCGCTAGCACGAGCCGGTACGCCGGGTATTCGAAGGCGCCGAAGGTCAGCGAACCGGCCAGCGCCGGGGGCAAGGGATAGCGCTGGGTCGTGCCGCCGAAGATCAGGCGCAGCGACTCTTCGACCACCACCGCGATGCCGAACGTCACCAGGATCTGCGCGGTCGTGTCCTTGTCGTAGAAGAAGCGCAACAACACCCGGTCGAGGACGACCGCAAGCGCGGCGACGACGATCGGCGCGGCGATCAGGCCGGCGACCAGGCCGAATTGGCGGGCTGCGATCAGCCCGACGTACGCGCCGATGGCATAGAACGCTCCATGGGCGAAATTGACCAGGCGCAGCATGCCGAAAATGATCGTCAAGCCGATCGCGATCGCGACGTAGATCAAGCCCAGGATCAGGCCGTTGAGCAGAGCGTTTAAGAGGTCCACGATTGACTTTCCGGCTCGGTGAAAAATGAGGGACCGGCTCGTTGAGAGCCGGTCCCAGTGTTTGGCTCTGGGTCGGTTCGGTCCCCGCCCTAGGCGGTCTCCATCTTGCACTTGCTGGCGTCCTTGGGAATCGCCACGTCGTCGCCGGCGTGCTCTTCGAGGACCTTGGCGAATGCGAAGTCGTCGGTGCGCCCTGCGACCGGGAGGCCTTCGAGCACGAGGACGCTGTTGATGCCCTGATGATCGAACGTCCGCCAGTATTCCGGGCCCTTGGTGGCCGAGAATTTCCAGCCTTCGAGCTTCGCGATGACCGCGTCGGGGTTGATCGTCCCGGCGCGTTCGACGGCCGACTTGTACTGGTACATGTCGGTGTACGCGCACTCCGCGCCGTTGCTCGGCGGCGTGCCGTACTTGGCTTTGAAGGCGTCGACGAACTTCTTGGCCGCCGGGTACTTGGCCGCGTGATAGGCGTAGTAGAACGGCGCCGTGCTGACGACGTTGGCGAAGTTTTCGCCGACCCCCTTGGCCATGTATTCGTCAACCAGGGGGACGAGGATCTTCGACGTCTTGGTCAGCCCGAACTGCGCCGACTGGTTGACCGCGTTGACCATGTCGCGGCCGAACTCGGTGATCACCAGGACGTCGGGCTTTGCCGCTTGCGCTTGGCTCAGCGCCGACGAGAAGTCGGTCGTGCCGAGGGGGACGAGGACGTTCTTCATCGTCTTCGCGCCCTTCGATTCGATCACTTCGGTCAGGTTGTCGAAGACGCTGTGGCCCCACGCGTAGTCGGCGGTGATGTAGAACCACTTGCCGGTGCCGTACTGCGTCGTGAGGGTGCGCGCCATCGCGTGCGCCGACATGTGCGCGTTGATGTAGCGGCGGAACGTGTGCCGGTGGCACTGGTCGTCGGTCGTCTCATCGCCGTGCGTGAGCGTGGCCATGAAGATGACTTTTTTCTCTTGGCACAAGCCCGAAACGGCGAGCGCCGTCGCAGTGCTCGACCCGCCGGTGATCATGACGGCGCCGTCGCGCTCGATCATGCGGCGTGCGTTCTCGACGGCGACCGGCGCTTTCGTTTGATCGTCGCCGATGCTCAAGTTGATCTGCATCCCCATGATGCCGCCGGCTTTGTTGATCTCGTCGGTCGCGAGTTGATAGGCGCGCAACTGATCCGCGCCTTGATCGGAGTAAGGACCCGATTGCGGGATGTCGATCCCGATCGTGATCGTCTTGGTAGGCGCGGCGATCACGTACGGCGCCGCCCCGAATGTCGCGGCCCCCGCGGCGAGCGCCCCGCCGATGAATTGCCCGCGCGATGGCTTTATGGAAGAGGTCAAAGATTGCTCCTTCCTAACGGATCCCGCCCGGCGGGATCCCACACGGCCGGCGTTGGATGCCGGCCGATCAGAACGGCCCTTCAGCTCCGAGTCGGTAGCGCTGCCGCCATTTGGCGAAACGACCTCCGCGAAGTGAAACGCGCTTCCGTTGGGCATTTCTCGGAAGTTACCTGCGGCGGTACAGTTGCAGGTAGATGCGTTTTGTCAATATGTCGGGCGATGGAAGGAACTTTTGTGTCGTGCGGTTGACCGTTTGTCCGTCTTTCTCGGTTCATCGTTTTTCGTATCGCGCGAGGATTTGGAGTCCATGAAGCAGTCCGTCACGCGCCGGCGTTTCGGCGCCGGCACCGCCGCCGTCTTTGCGAGCATCGGCATCGTCAAAGCGCCCGCCAAAGCGGCGCAATACGAGGTGAAGTTCGCGTGTAACACCGCAATCGAGCATCCCCTCACCGTCAACATGGTGCAGATGTGGAACGCGATCGAAAAGGAGAGCGGCGGGCGCGTGCACTGCCAGCTGTTTCCAAACAATCAGTTAGGCGGCGATACGGCGATGCTGACGCAATTGCGTTCGGGCGCGCTGCAGTTCTTCACGCTCGACGGCGGGATCTTGCAGTCGGTCGTGCCGGTGGCGGCGATCCAGAGCATCGGCTTCGCGTTCAAGAGCGACGAAGAGGCGTTCAAGACGATGGACGGCCCGCTCGGCTCCTACGTGCGCGACCAGATCGCGACCAAGGGTCTCTACGCGTTTCCGAAGATGTGGGCCAACGGGATGCGGCAGATCACCTCGAGCACGCACCCGATCCAGGTCGCGAGCGACCTCACCGCGTTCAAGATTCGCACGCCCCCCGGAGCGCTCTGGGTCGACCTGTTCAAGTCGCTGGGCGCCAGCCCGACGCCGATCAACTTCAGCGAAGTCTACACGGCGCTGCAGACCAAGGTCGTCGACGGCCAGGAGAATCCGTACGCCATCATCGAGACGGCGCGCCTCTTCGAGGTCCAAAAGTATCTGAGCGTCACGAACCACATGTGGTCGGGTTTTTGGTTCTTGGCCAACGGGGACTACTGGAAGACGGTTCCGCCCGACGTCCAAGCGATCATCGAGCGGAATGCGGCGAAATACGCGCTGAGCGACCGCACCGAAACGGCGTTGCTCAACGGCTCGCTGGCAGACAAACTCGGCCGCCAGGGGATGGTGTTCAACAAAGCCGACGCCGCCTCGATGCGGGCCAAACTCGGTGCCTTCTACGCCAAGTGGAAGGGCGAGTTCGGGAATCAGGCATGGTCGTTGCTGGAAGCTTCGGTCGGAAAGCTCGGCTGAACGCAGGACCCCAGGCCTGTGGTTGAACATTTCCCTGTGGATATTTTCTTCGAGGTGACTGGATGGCGGTAACCACGGCTGAGGACCTCGTCCACGCCGAAACGGCGATCGACGAATCGCGTAACCTGCGGCTGCGACGGCCCTGGACGATTGCCGTCGACCGTATTATCGGCTCCGTGCTGGAGCCGACCGCGGCGGTGCTGATCGTGATCGAGGTGTGCATCCTCTCGAGCGGCGTGTTCTCGCGCTACGTGCTCAAGAGTGCGCTCGTCTGGACCGACGAACTGGCGACGATCCTCTTCCTGTGGCTCTCGATGCTCGGGGCAGTCATCGCCTATCGCCGCAACGAGCACATGCGGCTCACCGCGCTCATCCGGTCGGTGCCGCCCAAGACGGCGCGCTTGCTCGAAATCATCAGCGCGGTCATCGTCTCGATCTTTTGCTTGGAGCTCTTACCGCCGAGCCGGCTCTTCCTGATCCAAGAAGCGATCGACATGACCCCGGCGCTGAACATCCCGCGCTCGTACGTGATCCTGGCGATCGTCGTCGGGCTGATCTTGATCTTGACCCTCGCGGTGCTGCGGCTGATCGATTCCGATCCGAAGACGGTCGGGGTCGTCGTCGGGGTCGCAGCGGTCGTGTCGGGCATCGCATACCTCATGCATCCGGTCTTCACGAGCTTCGGCAACATCAACCTGGTGCTGTTCTTCGTCGTCCTGGTCGGGGCGTGCGTCGCGATCGGCGTGCCGATCGCGTTTTCGTTCGGCATGGCGACGCTCAGTTATCTCGCGCTGACGACGACCGTGCCGCTCAGCACCGTCGTCGGACGCATGGACGAGGGCATCTCGAACCTCGTGCTGCTCGCCGTCCCGTTGTTCGTCTTGCTGGGCCTCTTGATCGAAGGCGGCGGGATCGCGGTGCGCCTCGTCAACGCGATCGCCAGCCTCGTCGGGCATCTGCGCGGCGGGCTGGGCATCGTGCTGATCTTCGCGATGTATCTGGTGTCGGGGATCTCCGGCTCCAAAGCGGCCGACATGGCGGCTGTCGCGCCGGTGCTCTTCCCCGAGATGGAGCGCCGCGGGCAGAAACGCGCCGAGATGATCGCGTTGCTCGCGGCCTCGGCAGCCATGTCGGAGACGATCCCGCCCAGTCTGGTGCTGATCATCATCGGTTCGGTAACCGGCGTGTCGATCGGCGCGCTGTTCGTCGCGGGACTCTTGCCGGCGGCCATCGCCGCGATCGCGCTCGTCATCGTCACGGTCGTGCGCGCGCGCTCCGACCGCACGGAACTCGCGCGGCGCCCGTCGATTCCGTTCATTGCCAAAGCGTTCTTCGTGGCGATTCCGGGCCTGCTGCTGCCGATGCTGATCCGGGCCGCGGTGCTCGGCGGCGTCGCGACGGCGACCGAGGTCAGCACCGTCGGCATCGTGTACTCGTTGCTGGTCGGCGTGCTCGTCTACCGCGAGTTCAAGTGGGCGCGCGCCTACCCGATGCTGCGCGAGACCGCTGCCCTCTCGGGGGCGATCATGCTGATCATCGCGACCGCCACCTCGATGGGCTGGGCGCTCACGCAGTCGGGCTTCGCGCAGCAACTCGCCGGCGGATTGTCGTCGGCCGGCGGCACCGCGGGCTTCATGGCCCTCTCGATCGTCCTCTTCACCGTGCTCGGCTCGGTGCTCGAAGGGATCCCGGCGATCGTGCTGTTCGGGCCGCTGCTCTTCCCGATCGCACATCAGTTCGGCGTCAACGAGATCCAATACGCGATCGTGGCGATTCTTGCCATGGGGATCGGGCTGTTCGCTCCGCCGCTGGGCGTCGGTTACTATTCGGCGTGCGCCATCGGCAAGTGCGACCCCGACGAGGCGGCGTGGCGGGTCGTGCCCTATCTGGCCGCGGTCATGTTCGCCCTCATCATCGTCGCGTCGTTCCCCTGGATCTCGCTGGGCTTCTTACCGCCGCAGCGGTGAGCCGGGCGCTCGTCGCGCTCGCGCTGGTCATGGCGTTTCCGGCGTGCTCGCCGCAGGTGCCGCGCATCACCGCGCCCGCGTCGGTCGACGCGTTCTGCGCCGAGCAGCGCCGGCCGCTCATGACCGCGATCGAAAGCATCGTCAGCACCACGCAAGACGCGCCCGACGCCGGCCCCGTGCCGGCGGGCGCCGCGCTGCGCGCGGAACTGCGCGGATCCGGCGGGGTGATCGCGCATTGGCCCGGGCAGAGGCTGCTGTTGCCCAAGACGGCCGCGAACTTGGGATCGACCGACGGCTACGTGACGCTGCACGCGGCTGCCATCACCAACGAGCTTTCACCCGATGGGTCTTGGCGGCGCGTCTACCTGCAGCTCGACGACCACGGCACGACCGTGTGGAAGCCGTTCCGCGCGTTCGACGTGCAGAACGTGTGCGTCGACGGGCAGCGTCTCAGCTAGCGGCGCGGCGTTCGGCGGTGCGCCGGTCGCCCGTGCGCCGGTCGGCCGGGGCGCGACGGTCACTGCAACAGCGGCGCTCTTGCGCGACGCCGATGGCGTGGGCGCGGCGCTCCGTCATGCGCCGCTCGGCCGTGCGCCGGTCGTGTGCGCGCCGGTCGCCCCCGCGACGCTCGCGCTCTTCAAGGGTTTTCATCCGGGAGTATCACGACGGCCGCCCGCCTGCTCCCTTGTGGATAACCGCTACAGGCGCAGGGTCGCGCGCAATTCGGGCCCGATCAGCAGTTCAACGAGAAGCGCGGCGACGATCGCGATCAGCTCGACCGGCGCGAAGCTCTGCGCCGGGAGCGGGAGCTCGAGGATGAGGAGCAACGTCCCGCCGGCGAGCAGCAGCGCCCCCGCCGCGAACAGGACGAGTCCGCGCACTGCGCGCCGCGTCTGCCAGGCGCGACGGACGTCGTCGACGACCTCGCGCGGGCCGCGCGTGCCGACGTTCCAGACGACGAGTGCGAAGGATTGGATGACGATGGCGATGATCAGGCCCGACGTGCTCGTCAGGAACCCGACGACGGCTCCTCGTCCGGCCACGAAGCAATCTCCCCGAGGGCTGCGCTCTTGAGGACCTTGAGCCCGAGCGTCGCGCACTTCATGCGCGCCGGGCTGATCCCGATCCCGACGTTTTCGAGCACTTGCTCTTTGTCCATGCGCGCGACGTCTTCGAGCGGCCAGCCTTTGATCGCTTCGGACAGCATCGAAGCCGAGGCCTGGCTGATCGCGCACCCCTTGCCCGTGAACCGCACGTCCTCGACGCGCCGGTCGGGCGTCAGCTTCAGTTCGAAACAGATCTTGTCGCCGCAGAGCGGATTCAAATCCTCCGCGGTCGCGTCAGGCGCATCGAGATGGCCAAAATTCCGCGGATTGCGATAGTGGTCGAGGATGTACTCTTTGTAGAAGTCGTCCATTTTAAAGGCGCTCCGGGCCTAGCCCTGCGCGCCCCCCACGGCTTTGCCGTGGGGCCCCCGGGTTTTCGGGCCCGGCTGCATGGTGGCACGGCGGGGATTCCCCGTGGGGGCCCGTAACCGGCGTTGTGCTTTCTGCCGGGGTTGTCCGGGGCGATTCCCCATGGGAAGCCGTAACGGTCATTGTGCTTTCTGCCGGGGTTGTCCGGGGCGAATCCTCGTTTGGGGGCGTGAGGAGCATCGTGCTTTCTGCCGGGGTTTTTGTGGGGGGCATGGGGTGGGTTATACCCCGAAGATTTTTGCGGCTCGTTCGAGCGCGGCCATGAGGGACTCTACGTCTTCTTCGGTGTTGTAGAGATAGAACGAGGCTCGGGCGGTTGCGGGCCAGCCCATCTTTTCCATCAGGGGCATCGTGCAGTGGTGGCCTGCGCGGACGCAGACGCCCTCGACGTCGAGGATCGAGGCGAGGTCGTGGGCGTGGATGTCGGCCAGGTTGAACGAGATGACGCCGGCGCGCTCGTCGGCATTCGGGGGGCCGTAGATCGCTAGGCCGCGCGGTTCGAGCGTGCGCAGGCGCTCGAGTGCGTAGCTCGTGATCGCGACCTCGTGCGCGCGAATCCAGTCCATGCCGACGTTCGACAGGTAGTCGACGGCGGTGCCCAGGGCGATCGCGTCGGCGATGTTGCTCGTGCCCGCTTCGAACTTCCACGGGATTTCGTTGAAGGTCGCCGATTCGTAGGCGACGCTCTTGATCATGTCGCCGCCGGTGAGAAACGGCGGCATCGCTTCGAGCAATTCGCGCTTGCCGTACAGGAATCCGATGCCGGTCGGGCCGAGCATCTTGTGACCGCTGACGGCGTAGAAGTCGACGTCGAGGGCGCGGACGTCGACCGGCATGTGCGGGACCGCTTGCGCTCCGTCGACGAGGATCCGTGCGCCGGCGGCGCGAGCGCGCGGGACGATCGTGTCGAGCGGCGCGATCGTGCCCAGCGTATTCGAGACGTGCGACACCGCAACGAGCTTCGCGCCTCGCAGTTTCGCGTCGAGATCGTCGAGCCGGTGGCGCCCCTGCGCGTCGACCTCGATGAAGCGCAGTTCGGCGCCCGTTTTGGCCGCGAGCAACTGCCACGGCACGAGATTCGAATGATGCTCGAGTTGCGAGGTGACGATCGCGTCACCCGGGCGGAGATTCTCCAGGCCCCATGAGAAGCTGACCAAGTTGATCGCTTCGGTCGTGTTGCGCGTCCAGATGATCTCGGCCGGCTCGCCGGCGTTGACGAACGCCGCCACCTTCGCGCGCGCGTCCTCGAACGCATCGGTCGCGAGCTGGGCGATCTCGTAGACGCCGCGGTGAATGTTCGCGTTGTATTCGCTATAGTAGCGAACCAAGGCGTCGATCACCGCTTGCGGCTTCTGCGACGTCGCGGCCGAGTCCAAATAGACGAGCCGCTTGCCGCGCGACGTCGGATGGGCGAGGATCGGGAAGTCGGCGACGATGGCGGCCTGTTTTGGATCGGTGATGGCGAGCATCAGCGCGCTCCCATGTCCGGGATCTTGGCGGCGAGCGCGGCGCGCACGTGGGCCCGCAAGGCTTCCGCCGGCAAGAGCGCGATCGCGGGTTCGAAGAACCCGAGCGCGATCATTCGCTCGGCCGAACTGCGGTCGATGCCGCGGCTCATCGCGTAGAAGATCTCGTCGGCGTCGATCGCGCCGACCGTCGCGCCGTGGAACGCCTTGACGTCGTTGGCCGCGATCTCGAGCGCCGGGATCGAGTCGACGTGGGCAGTCTTCGAGAGCAACAGCGAATCGTCGCGCAAACTTGCGTCGCACCCGTGCGCGTGCGCGGCGATGCGGATGTTGCCGAGGTAGCGCGCTTGCCCGTGTTCGCTCGCGGCGCTCTTGACGACCGTGTCGGACGTCGTCGGGCCGACGGTATGGTCGACTTCGGTCGTCATGTCGACGTGCTGTTCGCCGACCGCGAAGAAGAGGCCCGCGAATTCCGCGCGCCCTCCGGGATGGCCGAGCGCGGTCCGTGCGTCGGTGCGCACGTACGCGCCGCCCAGTTCGACGATCCCCAAACGCACGGTCGCGTCCTGCGCCGCACGCGCGCGCCGGAATGCGAATACCCTTGCGTCGGCGGGACACTCTTGGATCGTCGCCACGACGATCGAAGCGCGCGGCTGCGCATCGGCTTCGAGGATGCTGCTGACGAATGCATGCGCCGATTCGGCGCGCACCTGCTCGATCACGGTCACCGACGCACCTTCGCCCGCCGACACGAGCGTGTACGGGAAGAGAGCGGCGTCGCGCGCGACATAGGTGACGCACGACCGGGTCGTCGATGCGCACGCCGGCCGGCACGTGGACGAAGGCGCCACCGCTCTGGAATGCAAGCGCCAGCGCGCCGAATTTGTCGGATGCGGGGTCGGCGACCGTGCCGAATGCGGCGGTGAATTCCGCGGGATGCTCGCGCGCGGCCTCGTCGAGGCTGCATACGATGACGCCGCGCTCGCGCAACGCCGCCGGCGCTTCGAGGTGAACGACGTGGGAGTCGACTTGCACGAACGATGCCGCGCGGGCGAACCCGTCGAGCGACGCGAGCACCGGGCGCGCGTCACCCGACACGGTGAACGGCACGACCGCGCCATAATCGAACTTGTTCAGGTCGACGCGCCAGTAGCGCCCCGGCTGCGGACCCGGCGCCGGCATCGCCGCGAAGCGCTCCAGCGCAGCCCGGCGCCGGCCGCCGTCGAGCGCGCCTTCACCGAGCGCGGCGATATGCGCCTCGAGCGCTTCGGCAGACACGCCCTGCACGCTCGCGCCGGGGGCGGCGGGAGCCTTAACCGGCAATGCCCGCGACCTCTTCGCGAATCGCCTCGTAGCCTTCACGCTCGATCGTGCGCGCCAGTTCGGGACCGCCGGTCTTGACCATGCGTCCGTCGATCATCATGTGCACGACGTCGGGCGCGATGTGTTCGAGGATGCGCGGGTAGTGGGTGATGATCAGAAAGCCCGTGTCGCGCCCTTCGTCCGTTTCGCGCAGCGCGTTGACCGACTGCCGACGGCGCGCAGCGCGTCGACGTCGAGGCCGGAGTCGGTCTCGTCGAGGATCGCATACTTCGGTGCCAGCATCGCCAGCTGCAGCATCTCGAGGCGCTTTTTTCACCGCCGGAGAAGCCGTCGTTCACGTAGCGGCCCAAGAACGCCGGATCCATTTCGAGGACGTCGAGCTTATCGAAGATCAACTTGCGAAATTTCGGCGGGGTCAGATCGTCCGGGCGCACCGCTTGGCGCGCGGTGCGCAAGAAGTTGGCGACGCTGACGCCCGGGATCGCGGCCGGATATTGAAACGAGAGGAACAGCCCGGCTTTCGCGCGCTTGTCGGGTCCGAGCCCGAGCAGTTCGTCCCGTCGAGGTGCACCGAGCCGCCGGTCACCTCGTAATTCGGGTGCCCGGCCATCGAAAGGCGAGGGTCGATTTGCCGCTGCCGTTGGGGCCCATGAGGGCATGGACTTTTCCGGCTCGACCGTCAGGTCGATCCCCTTGAGGATCTCGCGATCCTCGACTCGGACGTACAGCTGCGAAACGTGAAGGCCGCGGTTCAAGAAATTGTTCTCCTGTTGGAAGGCGCTCCGGGCCGAGCCCTGCGCGCCCCCCACGGGGGTGTGTTCGGCCTTCGCCGATCACACCGGCCGTGGGGCCCCCGGGCTTTCGGGCCCCTGGGCATGGTGCTTGGGGGGCGATTCCCCGTGGGGGCCCGGAAGTACCGCCTTGCCGGTCGGTCGATGCGTAGGCTGACGCGATGGCACGATGGGTGGTGGCTGGAATGCCTTTCCTATCCTACGGGGGGTGGGGGGGGAAAGTCAAGGAAAGTATGGACTATCTTTGGGAATCGTGCTAGAGTTTGCGTAGGATGCAAGTCGAGCGTTTCTTCCAGTCGACGCGGGGCAAGATCGTCGCGGCGTTGCGGATGCGGCACTCGGCCTCGGCCATCGATCTGGCCGGGGAGTTTCAGCTTTCGCCCAATGCGATTCGCCAGCAGCTGATGGTGCTGGAACGCGACGGCATGGTGGAAACGCGTCCGGTGCGGCGCGGCAAGACCAAGCCGACGCTGGAGTACACGCTGACCGCCCGGGCCGAGGAATTCTTCCCACAACAGTACGACCGCATGCTCAACGCAGTCTTGCGGGAGGTTCGTCTCCAGGGCGGCGACGAGGCGGTCGAGCGCATCTTCGCCGGCATGGCCGAGCGCACGCGGACGAAAATGCACGATCGCCTCGAGCCGCACGCCACCGCCGAAGGCAAAGTCGTCGAATTGACGTCGCTGCTCAAAGAGCGCGGCGTCGAAGCCGAATACCAGCAGACCGCCGACGGCACGTTCGTCATCCGCGAGCACAACTGCCCCTACGCCAAAACCGTAGCCGAGCACCCCGAAGTCTGCACCGTGATCCACACCGCGATGAGTGAAGCCTTGCCCGGCACCACCCGCCAAGTGGAATCCCTCGCAACCGGCGGCAAAGAGTGCCGGTTCGAAGTGACGACGCGTTGACCGAGCAAATGCACAACAAATCTCGGCCAGCCCGTCGCGGACGATACACGCAACCACCACCCACGTTGTTACGGGCCCCCAAGGGGAATCGTCAACGATAGCACTATGCCGGCGGGCCCGACGATTCGGGGGTCCCGCGGCGAAGCCGTGGGGGGCGCGCAGGGCTAGGCCCGGAGCGCCTTTCCAAACCGGAGCGCTTCTACATGGACTTCCAAAAATTTCAAATGCTCGTCGAGAAGCGCACGGGGTTCCGCACGATGGAAAACCCGATGGCGTCGGGTGAGTACTTCAGCGACTCGTGCGGCGACCTGTACACGTACTTCTTGAAAGTCGGTCCGGGTGACGTGATCGAAGACATTTCGTACTTCACCACCGGCTGCGGATTCGGCACCGCGACGTGCAGCCTGCTCGTCGAGCTCGCGCGCGGGAAGACGATCGCGCAGGCCGAGCAGATCACCGAGCAAGAGATCATGGACGCCCTGGGCGGATACCCGGAGAAGAAGCGCGACTACCCCGAGCGCTCGCTCGAAGCGCTACGCGCCGCGATCGCCGATTATCGCGCCAAACGGAGCGCCGGCAAAATCACCGACGCGATGCTCGAAGACGCGCGCGCAACCGTAGCCGCGGCGGCCGCCGCCGCCGATCTGCCGGGCAACGGCAAAACGTCGCAAGACGAAGCTGCGGCGCCCAAAGTCCTCGCCGACGCCGGCAAAGTGGTCATCAAGCTCCATTAACTTCCGACGGCTTCGATTTCGAGGTCGATCGTGATGCTGTACGCGACGACTAGCGCGCCGCCGGGGGTCGTGTTGCCCCAGTTCATGCCGTAGTCGCGGCGGTCGACCGTCGTGGTCGCGGAGTACGACGCCCGCTGTTCGTTCTTGGCGCCCGGGCCCGTCCCGTTGAAGTGCGCCTTGAGGGTGACCGGCTTGGTGACCCCGTGCATCGTGAGGTTGCCGGCGATCGTGAAGTCGCCGCCAGAGCCCGCCGCGATCGAGGTGCTCTTGAACGCGATCGTCGGATACTTCCCGACGTCGAAGAAGTCGCTCGAACGCAAGTCGTCGTCGCGCTTCTGGTTGCGGGTGTCGATCCCGGCAGGGTCGAGCGTCGCTTCGACGCTCGTGGGAAGCTCGGGACTCGCGCCGGTCTGGATCGTCGCCGACTTGATGGGGATGATGCCGGTGACCTTGCTCAGCGCCAGGTGGACGACGGTGAAGCCGGCGCTCGAGTGGTTCGGATCGGCCGCCCACTGCGTCGGCGCGGCCTGTGCGGCGTGCGCGCCGGCGCTGAAAGCCAGCAGAATTCCGAGAATGATAGCCTTTTTCAACTAAATCTCCGTTCGCGTAGTAACCGACGCACCGTAGCACGGAATTCTCAGACTTTCCTGAAGAGGTCGCCGGCGCCCCGCCGATAAGCCAGCGCCATGAAGATCCGTTCCCTCCAAGCGTACGTGCTGCGCGCGCCCGATGAAGGCCGGCCGCATTGGGTCAGCAACTTCATCGTCCCGCGCGCGAACGAGATCCTGGTGCGGCTGACGACCGACGAGGGGCTCGAGGGCTTTGGGCTCGCGACGAGCTACACGCCGATCGAAGCCCCGATCGCGGCGTTTCGCACCGGCATCGCCGAGCTGATCGTCGGGTTCGATGCGCTCGCGCCCGAACGGCTCCACGACAAGCTGTTCGCCCTCACCTCGCAGCGGCTGGCGCATGAGAAGCGCTGGACACGCGAGGCGATCGTGCGGATCGCGGCCGCCGTCGACATCGCGTGCTGGGACATCATGGGCAAAGCCGCGGGCCTGCCGCTGTTCCGGCTCTTCGGCGGCTTCGCGAACGAAGTTCCCTACTACGTCACGTGCGCGTACTACCGTGAAGGCAAAGACCTCGCGGAGCTGCGCGACGAGATCGAACGGCTCAAGGCCCAGGGGCAGCGCCGCTTCAAGGCCAAGGCCGGCGGCTTGCCGCTCGCACAGGACATGGAACGGCTCGCGGTCGTGCGCGAGGCGATCGGTCCCGATGCCGATCTGATGGTCGACGTCAATCGCGGCTGGACTCTCGCGACCGCGATCGAGGGCGCGCGCCTGCTCGAAGCGTTCGCGCCGCGCTGGCTCGAGGAGCCGGTGGAATGGGCCGACGATCGCCGCGAACTGCGCCTGCTCTCCCGCACGACGCGCATTCCGCTCTCCGCGGGTGAGAGCGAGTTGACCGCGTACGGCTGCCGCGCGCTGCTCGAGGAAGAAGCGATTGCGATCCTGCAGTTCGACTGCACGATGATGGGCGGCTTCACCGTGGGGCGCAAGCTGTCGGCGCTCTGCGAGTTCGCGCACGTGCAGGTCGCACCGCACCACGATTGCTTCCTGCACGCCCATATCGTGGCGGCGAGTCCGGCCGGGTGTATCGTCGAGTCGTTCACCGATCCCGAACGCGACCCGCTGCAAGCCGAGCTCTTCGAGAATCCGCCCGCGATGCGAGACGGCATGATGACGCTGAACGAAACTCCCGGCCTGGGGCTCGGCTCTCCGAGTCCGCGATCGCGAAATACGGCGAGCGGATCCTGTGACCGGCGAACGAACGAGCACGGCCGCGATGATGCGCGCCGTGCGCCTGTTCGCCGCCGTTGCCTCGATCGCGGCGCTCGTGCCGGCGTTGCCGGCGCGCGCGCAAGCGCTCCGCGTCGTTTGGCAGCCGATGACGCTGGCGGTGACGGTCGCGGGCAAGCCGTATAAACTCGACGCCTTGCTGCTCTACCCACAAGACGGTGCGCGACATCCGCTCGTGGTCGTCAGCCACGGGTCGCCGCGCGACGCGCAAGCGCGCGCGACGATGCGACCGGCGGCGTTCGGCGCGCAGATGCTGTGGTTCGTGCAACGGGGATGGACGGTCGCTGCCGTGATGCGGCGCGGGTACGGTCAATCGCAGGGTCCGTGGGGCGAGGGCTACGGTTCGTGTCAGCATCCCGACTACGCCGATGCCGGCCTGCAAGGTGCCGCGGACATTGCCGCGAGCATCGGCGCGCTGGCGGCGAACCCGCACGTCGATGCGTCGCGCGTGCTCGCGGTCGGCGTCTCGGCGGGAGCCTTCGCGGGCGTCGCGTTGACGGCGAGTCCGCCGTCCGGGCTGCGGGCGGCGATCGTGTTCGCCCCCGGGCGCGGCTCGACCAGCGCCGATCAGGTGTGCGATCCCAGTGCGCTCGTCGATGCGTTCGCACAGTACGGCCGGACGTCGCGCATCCCGGTCCTGTGGATTTCGGCCTCCAACGATCATTTTTTCGGGCCGGCTCTCGTGCAGCGCTCTCTCGCCGCTTTTGAGGAAGCCGGCGCCAAGGCGACGTTCTTTGCCGCTCCGGCGTACGGCGCGGACGGACACGCCCTCTTCGCCGGGAGCGACGGCATCGCGCTCTGGCAGGCGCCGGTGACGGCCTTTCTCACCGGGCAAGGGCTCCCGGCCGAGCCGGTCGCCGTTGCCGGACCGGCAGTTCCGGTCCCGGCGGCGCTGGGCCCCAACGGCCGCGCCGCGTTCGCGCAATACCTCCTCATGCCGCCGCATAAGGCCTTCGCACTGTCGCCGGCCGGCCGGTTCGCGTACGCGGACGGTGCGATCTCCGATGCGAGCGCCACCGCCAGGGCGCTCAGCGTCTGCGGTCAGTCCACCTGCGCGGTCGTCAACGTCGACGGCGCACCCTAGGGTCCCGGCATCGGTGCCGTGTTTAGCTCGGGCTGCTTCGCGAAGCAACCTGACTTGACGCGAGCGTACCCTACAGATACGGATTGGTCGCGCGCTCGATGCCGATCGTGGTGGCCGGGCCGTGGCCCGGGACGACGACCGAGTCGTCGGCGAAGACGAGCAGCTTCTCCCGGATGCTCTGCACGATGTCTTCGAGCGATGTGCCGCCCAGATCCCAGCGGCCGACGCCGCCGCGGAAGAGCGTATCGCCGGTGAGCAGGCGCGTGCCTTGGGAGGTCGCGAGCGAGAAACTCGTGCTGCCCGGGGTGTGCCCGGGGGTGTGGTGCGCGGTCACCGTCAGGGAGCCGGCGCGCAGGACGTCGCCGTCGCGCAGGTCGCCGTCGAGGCGCACGACGCGCGGGGCTTTGGAGACCAAACCGACCCATCGCGACTGTTGGGGGAGCGCTTCGTAGAGCGGGAGATCGCCCGGGTGGAGCATCCCCTCGCCGCCGGCGCGGTCGCGCAGATCGGCGAACGCGCCGATGTGGTCGAAGTGGGCGTGCGTGTGCAGGAGATACTTCGCACGGAGCTTGTGGCGCTCGAGCCGGGCCACGATCTCGTCGACGTCGTCGCCGCCGTCGACGACGATCGCCTCCCCGGTCGCTTCGTCGCCGACGATCGTGCAGTTGCACTGCAGCATCCCGACCGGAAAGTGCTCGAGGATCACCGCGGGTCGCCCACTACAGACGGGCGCCGATCCCGATGCCGTCGCCGACCGGGACGATGGTCGCGTCGAGGTTCGGGTGGCTGACGAAGCGCTTGTTGAATTCGCGGATCGCGCGCGTGCTGGACGAATCGTCGCTCTTGGGGGGCGCCGCCGACTGGCCGTCCCAGAGCAGGTTGTCGACGATGACGAGCCCGGAGCGCTTGAGCAGCGGCACGCACAGGTCCAGATAGGCCCCATACTCTTCTTTCACCGCATCGATGAACACGATGTCGATGTTGCGCTGCGGGAACGAGGGCAGCACCTCGAGCGCCGGCTGGTTGATGATGTCGATGCGCTCCGAGACGCCGGCGCGGTCGAAGTAGCCGCGCGCGATCTCCGTCCGCTCGATCGAGGGATCGATCGTCCAGATGTGCCCCGCTGCGGGTAGCGCGAGCGCCATCCAAAGGGTAGAGTACCCGTAGGCGGTGCCGAGTTCGAGAATCCGGTTGGCCTGCATCGCGTGGACGAGCGTCGAGAGCAGGCGGCCCGAAGCCCGGTCGACGATCGGGATCTGGTCGCGCGTGCCGCGCTGTTCCAATTCGAGCAGGAGCGCCGGCGGTTCAGCCTGCAAGCGCGCCAGATAGTCGAGGTCGAGGTCGCTCACAATAGCTGGATGTTTGTGCCTCCAAGCAGGCGGGAACCTCTCTGTGGCGACGACGTCCACCAATGGGAGGCGTCGCATTTGCGTCGAAAGCTATGGACCCGCCCGCATGCGGCGAGTACACGAGGAGGCATTCATGGGTTCGTTCACCATCGAGAGCTACACGCCGAAGAAGTGGAGCCTGTCGGGTCTGCAAGGCATCTCCGACAACACGTTGGCGGTCCACTTCGGGCTCTACGAGGGCTACGTCAAGAATTCCAATCTGCTCAATGAGAAAATCGGAGAGCTCGCGCTCGCCGGGAAGGCCTCCGGCGCCGACCCGGGGTTTGCCGAACTCACGCGCCGGCTCGGATTCGAGTACAACGGCATGGTGTTGCACGAGTACTACTTCGACAACTTGACGAGCTCGGGCAACGGTGCGCCGACCTCGGGCAAACTCTACGATGCGCTCGGCGAGTCGTTCCGCGACTTCGAGACCTGGAAGAAAGACTTCGCGGCGGTGGGCGGCATGCGCGGCGTCGGCTGGGCGATCACGTATCAAAATCCCGCCAACGGCCGGCTCTCCAATCACTGGGTCACCTTGCACGAGGACGGAAACATCGCGGGCTTCAAGCCGATTCTCGTGATGGACGTGTGGGAGCACGCGTTTCTGCTCGACTACAAGCCGGCCGAGCGCAGCAAATACATCGAGGCGTTCTTCGCCAACGTCGACTGGCACGCGGTGGAGTCACGCCTGCTGTGATCGCGAACCGGTGAAGAGCGACCGCCTGCGGCTGTTCCCGCTCAACACGGTCCTCTTCCCGGGCGCAGTTCTCGCGTTGCACGTGTTCGAACCGCGCTACAAACAGATGATCTCCGAATGCCTCGACTCGGGCGAGGCATTCGGGGTGTGTCTGATCCGCGAGGGCGGCGAGGCCGGCGACCCGGCGGTGCACCCGCACGATGTCGGGACGACGGCGGAGATCGGCGACGTGACGCCGTTGCCGTCGGGCCGCTACTACATCACGACGGTCGGCCGGCGCCGCTTCCGCATCGACGAAGTCGTGAGCCGCGAGCCGTATATCTTGGCGACCGTGACGTATTTCGACGAAGACGAGCCCGACGACCGGGTCGCCGTCGACGGGCTCATCGAGGAAGTGCGTGGCGTGTTCACCGACTACATGAACATGCTGGTCGAATTCTCCGGCACGCACGCGCAAGTCGAGCTGCCCGCCGACCCGCTGCGGGCCTCGTTCGTCGTGGGCGACGCGTTGCAAGTCGCCGACGCGATGAAGCAGCGCCTGCTGGAATTGATCGACACCGAAGAGCGGCTCAACGTCGAGCTCGGCTTTCTGCGCCGTCTGTTGCCGCAATTGCGCGCGCTGCTCGAGCGCAAGCGCAGCGAGCCCGTCCGCGAGCGCGACGACGCGCCCGGCGGGATCAACCGCTCGACGCAAGAGAAGTTGTTCGGCAAATACTTCAGCCAAAACTAAAACCGCGCTCAGGTGCTCCAGGGCTTCGTTGCCGAGGGGCTCATGGGCGGAGCCCACTTCGCCCCTCGGCGCCTCGCCCTGGAGCTCCTGAGCGCGGTTCTCTCGCGCGACCGTTTTTGGGGTTCGCGGCTAGGGGCTGGTGCTGGAGCTGCCGTCGACGGGGTTGTCGGCGCCGTCGTCGATCAGCATTTGATCGGGGGCGACGCTGACGCCTGGCGCTACTTGCACGGACGAGGGGAGGGCGGGGGCGCTCGTGAGGCCCGATCCGATCGGCGTGAAGGGCCGCGGCGCTTGATTGAAGTTCAAGCATCCGGTGACGTCGCCGGCGCCCGCCCAGGTGTCTTCGCTGCCGGGGCCGAGGTTGTTCAGGCCCAAGGTTTGTTCGGTGAACTTCAGGAGCGCGCCGAAATCGGCGTTCGTGTGCAACACGCAGCCCGCCTTGACCGAGTAGGGTGAGACGATCATCAGCGGGACCCTGAAGCCGACTCCGGCTGCGTCGCGCGCTTGATACGGCGGGACGTGGTCGTAGAAGCCACCCCAGTCGTCCCACGTGATGAAGATCAACGTCGAACTCCAGTTCGGCGAATTGCCGATCAGATTGATCTCGCTCTGCAACCACTGCGGGCCACCCGATTTTATGCGGAAAATGTACGGCGCGGGGAACGGGTGATCGCTGTTGAGCACCGGCGGTAGCAGCCACGTGACGGCCGGGAGCGTGTTGTAGGCGCCCCTCGATTGCAGGTCGGTGAACAACTGCGAGGTGTCGAAGCGGACGTACGGCGTTTGATCGCAATAGATCGAGCCGCAATTGAAATACTTGTTGCCGGTGAAGATGCTCCGGTACGACGCCAGCGCATTGACGTTGTAGTAGGAGAACGGCGTGTAAACGCGCCAGGGCAGGTTCGCCGCGTTCAACAGATCGGCGAGCGACGTGTAGTTCCAGCACGTCGGCGGCCCGATGGCCGTCGTCGAGGGGACTGCGCCCGGCGTCAGCACGTTGGGCTGCCACAGATAATTGCGTTCGTTCGTCTGGTAACAATTCCAGGAGATCAGGTTGTTGCGCGCGCCGGTGTAGTACGGGGCGTTGACCGTGCCGCCGGACTGCCCGGAGAACAGATACTGGTGCGCCGTGTACGACTCGCTGTTGTGCGACATGAAGAAGCGGTCGGACAAGACGTATTTGTTCGCGATGTCCCAATATGGCGCGACTTGGGTGCGATCGGCGTAGATGTACGGTTGCGTCGCCGACACCTTGTTCTGGTCGAACCCGTCCATCTTGCAGTTCACGGGCTGCCCGATCTGCACCGGAGATGCGAGGTCGCAGGCCTTCAACCACGTTCCGTAGTCGTTGTCGATGTCGTCTTCGTAACCCATGACCGACGATTGCAGCGGAACCGTCGACCCGTCCGACCGTTGTCCGCTGGTCGCCGCATCGACGCCCGGATACGGGTTGGGGCCGCCGAAGATGCCGTCGAACGTGCGGTTCTCTTGCAGGATGAAGACGATGTGCTTGATCTTGCCGCTCGCCACGGCCCCGGCCAGACCGCATTGCACCGCACGGAGGTCCGAGGCCGCGCTCGCCGGCGTGGGACAGCCGCAGTTGCACGGGGTCGCCGCCGGAGCCGCCGGGTTGGGTGCGACGTTGACGCCTCCGCACGCGCAGAGAGCGAGCAAAAAGAACGCGGCTAGCAAGAGTCGGCGCATCGAAGACATCCCTAACTTGGCAGGAAGTGCTGGAGAGGCAACGATTCCGCGGCGAGCTTGGTTCCGCGTGAGACCTTCCCCTGCGGGCCTAGGGTGTTGCCGACAGGGACTCGGCGGCGTGCATGACGTTGCGCATCAAGGCGACGTTGGTAACCGGGCCGACGCCGCCGGGGACCGGCGTGATCGCACTTGCTACCTGGCTCGCGCTCTCCCAATCGACGTCGCCGCGCAGCTTGCCGTCGACGTACGTCGTGCCGACGTCGATGACGACCGCGCCCGGCTTGAGCATGTCGCCCGTGATCAGGCCCGGGACGCCGGTCGCTACGACGACCACCTCACCCTGGCGCGTGTAAGCGCCGAGGTCGATCGTCTTTTCGTGCGTGACGGTGACGGTCGCATCTTCGGCCATCATCAGCAGGGAGACCGGGAGCCCGACGACGTTCGAACGCCCGACCATCACCGCGTGACGGCTGCGCAACGGCCACGCTGCCGTCCGTTCGAGCAGCAGCATGACGGCCATCGGCGTCGCTGGGACGAACTCGGCGCCGGTCGCGAAGGCGAGCCGGCCTTGATTGAGCGGATTCGCGCCATCGACGTCCTTGCGCGCGTCGACGGCATCGGCGATGCGCCGGATCGAGAGGCTCTTGGGTAGCGGCTGCTGCAAGATGATGCCGTGCACCGCGGGGTCGGCGCCCAGATCCAACAGGCGCGCGCGCACCGCGTCCTCGCCGTCCAGTGCCGCGAGGGCGACGACGGCGACCTCGATGCCGGTCTTTTCGCCGATGTTCACCAAGCTGCGCACGTAGGCGTGGCTGGCGGCGTCTTCGCCGACGACGACGACGGCGAGCCGGGGGACGACTCCGCGGGAGCGCAAGGCGGCGCTGCGCGTCAAAAGGTCGGCGCGCAGCTCGGACGCGAGCGCGCGTCCGTCGATGATCGAGGCGGTCACCCGTCGCGGTTCGGCCGCGCGGAATCCGTCCCCTCGCTCGCTCACGCTGCCGGCGCGCATGGCTGGCCTCGCGCGTGCGCGAAAGCGAGGAGTCAATGCGCACCCTGCTCTACCTCGCGATCGCGGTCGCCGTCATCGTCGTCATCGCCTACGTCACCCCCTTGGGCAACGGTATCGTGCCGAAGTTCGGCGGGGGCCCCGCGCAGCTCGCAGGTTCGCCGGCCGTCAGCTATCAGGTGGCCCGGCTCGGCGGCGGGACGGATGCCTTGGACAGCTACCGCGGCAAGGTGGTGCTGATGAACCTGTGGGCGACGTGGTGCCCGCCGTGCCGCGAAGAGATGCCGGCCCTGGAGCGCTTCTACGGCGAATACCGCGACCGCGGGGTCGTCGTGCTGGGCGTCGATCAGGGCGAATCGGCTGCGGTCGCGGGCGCGTTCGTGCGCGCCCACGGCGTGACGTTCCCGATCTTGCTCGACGAGGATCAGCAATACGGGCGCAGCTACGCGGCGCTCGGGCTGCCGACGTCGATCGTCGTCGGGCGCGACGGGCACGTCGTGCGCGGCATCGACGGCGAGTTGACGCTCGCGCAGATGCGCAACGCGGTGGCGCCCGCGCTCGCGGTGCGATGACGGCGCGCATGCTCGCGCTCGCGATCGCCGCGCTCGCGATCGGCCTCGTCGTCGCGCAAGACTTCTATCCGCAGACGGCGTTCTATCACACCTGGCAATACGCGCTGCTGCTCGTGCTCTGCGCGATCGTCATCGTCAACTACGCGCACGCCGCGCTGGGCGGCGACGACGGTCCGCTCGGGCGGCGCGCGGTCGTGGCGATCGCCGGCGCATTCGTCGTCATCGTCGCGGGCCTGATCTCGGGTCTGCTCGGGCCCGATACCGTGGTCGTCTCGCGCCCGCCGGGCACCGTCGCACCGCTTCCGGATCTGCGCGCGGCCGCGTTCTTCGCGCAAGCCGATCCGCCGACGATCGCGGCCGGCAACGCGACGGTGACGTTGCGGCGCCGCGACAAGGCGCCGGTCGTCATCGCGCCGGGTGGACGCAGCTACCTCGACGCCTCGGTGCTCTATCTCGACGCGTCGCCGGCCGCGTTCATCGAGGCGCGCGACGGCGCCGGCCGGCATCTAACCGTGACGCAGCCGACGAGCGGCGCGTTTCTTTCGCCCGTGCTGCTGTTCCGCGACCGGCAGATGATCGGCCAACGGCTGCTACCGTTCGACGCGTTCTCGGTGCCCGCGCTCGGGCGCACGGTCAAGGCGATCTATTTCAGCGCGCACGAGACCGAAGTGATGAAGGCGCACGGCGATCTCGCGGGCAAGCCCGCGATCCTCTTCGCGGTCGACGACGACAAAGGGAAGCCGCTCGGCATCATGCTCGCGCTCAGCGATCGCGACGTCGTGATCGGCGGCATGCACTTGCGCGCGACCCTCGGCGCGTACCCGACGCTGTCGGTCGCCTCCGCGCCCCTCGTGCCCGTCCTGCTGACCGGCGTCGCACTCTTCATCGTGGGCTGCGCGTGGACGCTGGCGGGCGGGAAGCGCGAGCGGCAGCCCGCGCCTCTGGGCGCACAGCGCGCCCCTGCCGGAAGCTAGCACCGTGGGGCGTTAGAAGTCGGTCCCGCTCGAGAAGGTAAAGCGCTCGATCTTCGCGGTAGGGGCGACGATCGTGTAGCTGTAGCCGCCGCTGCGCCGCAGCTCGCTGGAGAACTCGCAGTGCGCGAGCGCTTCGAGGATGCTCTGGTTGAAACGCATGTTGCGCACGCCGCCGGCGAGCTTGCCGTTCTCGATCAAGAACGTGCCGTCGCGGGTCATGCCGGTGACGAGCGTCTGGCGCACGTCGACCGGGCGGATGTACCAGAACCGCGTCACGAGCAAGCCGCGCTCGGTCTCGGCGATGAGCTGTTCGGTGCTCTTCGTCCCCGCTTCGACGACGGGGTGCATCACTTGCGGCCCGTAGCTGTTCGGGGCGGGCAACGCGTGGCCGGTGTTCTCGCGGTCGAGCTTGGCGGCCCAGCGGCGATCGGTCACGATCGCGCGAGCGGTGCCGGCATCGAGCAGCGGCACGCGCCGCGTGGGCGTCCCTTCGTAATCGAACGGCTGCCCGGCGTGCAGGGGATGGTGGGCGTCGTCGACCAGCGTGACGTTGTCGCCGGCATATGACCGGTCGAGCCCGGCGCTGCAGAACGACGAGCCTTCGTCGAACGCGCGCGCCGAGAAGTGCACGAGCAGATACGACATCAGTTCGCCGAACGCGGCCGGCTCGAGGATCACCGTCCAGGCGCCCGGCTCGACCGTCACGGGTCCCGCCGAAGCGCGCGCCTTTTGGGCCGCGATTCGCGCGAGCGCGCGGCCGTCGACGTCGCCGACGTCGGTGCTGAAGCACTCGGCATAGCCCGAGGCATCGGCCGCACTGAGCTTGACGTTGCACGCGGCGGTCGTCGCGTCGTACGCGGCGCGCACGCCCGCCGAGTTGGCGATCGCGATCCCGGTCGTCCGGGTCGCGGCGTAGCCGGCCGACCACACCCCGTTCTCGCGCGCGATGTCGAAGATCGCGCCGGCGACGCCCGCCCGCTCCTGCGGTCCCGCCGCGGCCGTGCCGGCGACGAACGCGCCGGGCGGATCAGCGTAAGCTTCGGGTTCCGCCAAGCCGGCGAACATCGGATCTTCCGGGGCGAACGCAGCGAGTGCGAACGCGCGTTCGGCGCACGCGTCGAGGGCCGCCGGGTCGAGGACGTCGGTCGTCGCGACCCCGGTGCGCGAACCGCTGATCGCGCGCACGCGCACCACGGTGTTACGGCGGTCGAGGTTCTGATGCACCGCTTCGTGCGCGAACCGGGTCAGCCCCTCGTGCTGCTCGTAGACGATCGCCTCGGTCGCGTCGGCACGCGAACGCGCGACGACTCCGTCGGCCAGGGCCAAGCGTTCGTGCGCGTTCATCGCGCCTCGTCCGCGACGCCGACGGCGACGTTGCGAAAGCGCGCCGGCGAAGCGGCTTGCGCGGTGCGCCCGGTCTGCATCGGCTCGCCCTTGCCGCAGTTGGGCGTTCCCCACGCGAACCACGAGCGCTCGTCGGCGATCGCGTCGCACGAGTTCCAGAACTGCGGCGTGACGCCCGCGTACGTCGGATTCTTCACCATCCGCCCGCGCTTGCCGTTCTTCACTTCCCAGCCGATCTCGCAGCCGAATTGAAAGTTCAGCCGGTGATCGTCGATCGACCACGAGCGGTTCGACTCCATGTAGACGCCGTCGCGCACGCCCTCGAACAGCGCGTCGAACGGGACGTCGCCGGGGAGCAGGTTGAGGTTGCACATCCGAATCATCGGGACGTGTTCCCAGCTCTCCGCGCGCACGCACGCGTTGCTCGCGCGGCCGATGCTCGCGGCCGTCTCCTGCGACATCTCGAAGCCGCTCAGCATGCCGTTGCGAACGATGTCCGAGACGATGCTCTTGGTCCCTTCGTCGTCGTACGCCATCGTCGCCAAGCCGCGCGGCAGGGTGTTGTCGATGACGATCGTGACCAGATCGGATCCGTAGCGCAGCTTTCCGGCTTGCGCGGGCGAGAGGAAACTCGTGCCGGAAAAGTTCGCTTCCCAACCGAGGATGCGATCGAGTTCGGCCGCGTGCCCGCACGACTCGTGGATCTGCAGCGACACCTGCGAGCTGCCCAGGATCACGTCCATCGTGCCGCTCGGGCACTGCGGCGCCGCGAGGAGCGCGACCGCCTCTTCACCGATGCGCTGCGCGTTCTCGCGCAGTTGGGCGAGCTCCACGATCTCCCAGCCGCCGCTCATGTAGAGCCCGACGTCGCCCGGGAAGGTGCGATCTTGCGCGTCGTTTCCGTCGGCGGCGAGCGCCCAGATGCCGCTGCCGGTCTGGACGAGCGCCTGGGCGATCTTGGATCCCGCCGTGCTGAAGAACTCCTTGTCGGTGCGCCACAGGTCGAGCCAGGCGCGCGCGGCGCGGATCGACGGCGCGACGTGCAGCATCCGTTCGGCGTCGAGCAACAGCGCGACGCGTTCGCCGACCGGAACGGTCGCCGGATCGCGTTCGACGGGGGTCGCATACGTGTCGACGTACGCGGCCCCGGGGACTTCGGTGAACTTGCTGCGCGCGATCGCGGCCCCGGCTTTGGCGATCGCGACGGCGCGCGCGACGGTCGCGTCGATCCCGTCGTCCGTGCGGTCCGGACTGGCCGCAAACCCCCATGCGCCCTCGCACAGCGCGCGCACGCCGTAGCCGCAGGTCGTCGTGTCGGAGAGCTCGGCGACCGCGCCGTTGCGGACCTCGGTCCGCTCCCGCCGCGCCGATTCGAACCGGACGTCGGCATAAGTCGCGCCGAGATGGCGCGCGGTATCGAGCGCTCTCGCGCCTTCGGCTTCGAACTGCATCGCGCGCCTATTCCGGTGCACTGGAACTGCTTCCCGTTACGAGCACGCGCGCACCGCGGAACTCGAGCGTCCCATGGGCATGCTTCCCGGCGGGCGAGAGGGTCGACACGGCGTACAGCGAGATCAGGCGTAGCGGCGCCACGTACCCGTCCGGGATCGGCGCCGAGCGGCGTTGCCATCCCGACCAATCGACCGCTTTCGCCAGCGTCACCGCGAAGCGAACTCCCGCGGCATCGACGAAGGCGGCGCGCACGCCCCCGCCCCCGCCGTCGCCGCGCACGTCGGCCGAGAACGCCAGCGGCGCTCCGCGCAGCGGCACGGCCCCGTCGGCCGAAACCGCGACGCCGCCCGCGGTGAAGTCGTAGGCGAGCGCCAGGCACCCGTCACAGTCGGTTCCGGCTTGCACCGCACCCGTGGCGCCGGAGGCCGCGGGGAGGATCGCCAGCTGCCAAGGAGCAGGTTCCAATGCTACCGCTTCGGCGTGCCGGCCGACGGGGACCGGCTCGGACGCCCCCACGCCGCCGACGTTCGCCGTGACGCTCGCATCGGAGGAGCCGGCGCGCAGCGTGCCGTCGGCCGTGACCGTCGCCCCGGAGGCGGTCCAGCGCACGCGGCCGCCGGTCTCGACGGGGCGCCCGGCCGCGTCGAACGCAAGCGCCCGGAAAGCGATCGAGCCCCCAGGGTCGGGATTGGGCCGCGCGGGGACGATCGCCACCCGCGCGACCCGGTCGACGACGGTCAGCGGGATCACCGCCTGGAGCCCGGCCGCGGCCACTCCGACCGAGCCGATCCCCGGCGTCGCCCCCGCGGTGAAGCCGTCAGGTGCGACCGCGGCGAGCCCGGCCGGACTCGCGCTGTAGCGGTAGGGCGGTGGCGCCGCGCCCAGCGGATGGCCGGCCGCATCGGCGAGCAGCAGGCCTGGCGCGACGGTCGCGCCGGCGAGCGCGACGACCTGCGACGGGCGGGCGACCAAGCGGGCTGCGGGCCCGAGCGGCGCATCGCTCTCCAAGAACAAGCCATCGGAAACGGGACGTTCCGCGCCGTCGGAGGGGACGCCGAGGACGGTCGCGTCACGGTCGCCCAGCACGCGCGCGACGAGCGTCGCCGATCCCCCCGAATCGAAGGTCATGCCGTCGGTCGCCCCCAGGGCTCGCATGAGGGCCGCCATCTCCGGCCGCGAGACGCCGATCGAAGCCTCCGGGCGGCGGCCGTCGACGTCGATGAACAGCACGGTGCCGTCGGGCCGCCGCGCGGCCGCGCTCAGCGGCGCACGCACCGCCGCGCTCGCCAAACGCGGCGCGTCGGCATCGTCGACCGGCGTTCCGTCGGCCAAGACCAACGCCCCGCCGCCGGCCGCCGACTCGATGCCGGCCGCACTCGGGGTCGTGTCGGCGGCGACCGTCACCGCATCGCCGGGAGCGGGAAAACCGGAGGCCGCCACCGCCGGGCCGAGCGCCAGCGCCACCGGCGCCTCCGCGAATCCCGCGGCCGCCGGGGCCAATGCGGTCACGCGGTACAGGCCCGGACTCGATCCGGGGGCGAGCAGCGCGAGGGTGACTCCCGGAGCCGGGGCGAGCGCCCCGAAGACCGGCCCCAAGAGCGCCGCGCCGCCTTGGGGCGGCCACACGTTGACGCCGGTCAGCGGCACGCTCGTCGTGCCCCACGCGGCGGTGCCGCCGAAGCCGAAGCGCAGGAAGCGCACTTCGTGCGCGCGGGTCACGGCGAACGCGATGCGGTGGTACGGGCTGCGCACGAGCGTCCCGTCGCGGACGACGATGCCGACCGGCTGATTCGTGTTCCCGATGTCGAAGTAGTCGGCGTTGATCCCGGCGACCGCGCCGGTGCGCCGCGCCATCGACGAGATCGTCTCACCTTCGCTCGCGAGCCGGTCGTGCGCGAGCACGGTGGTGATACGCAGCGTCGGCTCGCGCGGGTCGAACGCGACGACGTGGATCGCCAGCGGCCCGCTCGAGGTGCGCACGATATAGTCGGCACGCGAGACGCCCGGCGCGACGAACGCGCGCGTCGCGGCGGCGCTGGTAACGAGCGGGAACGGCGCCGGCGGAGCAAGCGTCAGCGGGAGCGGAACGAGCGGCGGCAGGGCAAGCGCGACGCCGCGAAGTGCGGTGCGCAAGCGGGTGACCGGCGTGCGAGGACGAACGATTCTCTCCAATGTGGCGCGATGTACGGAGCATCGCCGCCATCTGAGTAGTATTTCTCGCGAGGGATTTCCCGTGAAACGACTCCTCTCAACGGTCTCACTCTTCGCGTTGGCAGCATCGCCTGCTTTTGCCACCGACACGATCCGGCCGGCGACGCACGCGTCGTCGTCGGTCGTGCACCGCACCAAGACGCAAGCGAAGCCCGTCGATTACAACGCACATCCCGAATTGTTGCATCACGGCGGGAACGTCGCGCCGGCCGACGAGTACTTCGGCAAGTTGAAGATGAGCATTCTCGGCATTCGCAACGAGATCAAGGACATGACGACCAAGGTCGGCTTTCAACCCGACAACGCGGCCAGCCAACTCGGCACGTGCGCGCTCACCGAGGACGCGATCCACGACTGGGAGCACAAGTACCCCGCCGACACGTGGATTCCGAAAACGCTGCTCGAACTGCAACGCCTCTACGCGACGAGCAACGTCCCGGAGTTCCAGCAGCATATGAAGGCGACGTACGCCTGGATCACGACCCGCTACAAAACCTCGAAGTACGCCACCGTCGCGCGCACCGAATACAACGCCAAACTCGCGGCCCTCGCCAACCCGACCCCGGCCCCCAACGCCGACCCCGCCGCCTCCCCCGCCGCGATCGACATCTCAAACCCCGCCAATTCCCAAGCCGCCACCAGCACCTCCGCCAACCCCGCCGCCCCCCACTAACAACCACTCCCCCGCCACCGCGCCCCAAATCAAAAGCCCCCGGTCCAAAGACCGAGGGCTCTTGTTTTTTTCGCGATTCGAACCTCACACCCACCTTGGGGCTAGACAGTCGCAGGCGGTGCTGGGCTAGGCGCCGTGGGGCGAAGCGTGCTTTGGCACGTGAGCCCCACGGCAACGACGCCCAGCGCCGTCTGCGGCTGTCTAGCTAGAAGTGGACGCCTAGGCCGGCGTAACCACCGACATGGTTGAAGTTCGACGGGGCATTGGTCTTGCCCGAGCCTTGGTCGCCCAAGATACCGAAGTTGATGAAGATCGGCGTGGACGGGATCGAGAAGAGCCCGCCGACGTCCCACTTATACATCCGGTAGTTCAGGCTGAGGGTGGCGCCCTGGATGACGGCCGGCGTCGAACACGCCGCGCCGCAAACGCCCAGGGTGTACGTCCCCTTGATGTTCGGGTAGTACCACACGTTACCGTACACAGAGAACGGTGCTTCGAAATCGGGCAGCTTTTGGATGCCGAAGCCGAGGCCGGTCTGATTCGGGTAGCCGTAGTTCGTGCGGCGGATGATGTAGCCGATGCCGACATAGATCCGCGGATCGAGGACTTTGATCCCGAAGCGGAAGTCGACGTCGCTATCCTGCGCCGTGAACGAGGGAACTGAGGTCTGTCCGTAGCCGCCGATAACGGTCACGCAGTCCTGGAGCCCGTCGGGGCAACCCGGGCCCACGGCACCGCCGAACGGCGAGCTGTGCGGATAGCGGAACGACCGGAAGTCGGCCGCGACCATCCACGGGAGGTTGAAGAGCGGGAACTCGACTGCGCCGTTGACGACGAACGAGCCGCTGGTGCCGGAGTTGCCCGGGCTGAACTCGTTGTAGACCTTCGGCGAGAAGATGTAGTCGCCGGCGACGAACTTCTCGTAGTGGTAGGGGACCGGCGTCGGGGTGGGCGTCGGCGTCGGCGGCGGCTTCGGTTTCGGAGTCGCCGGTTTCGGCGTGGGCGGCGGAGTCGGCGGCGGGGTCGGCGGCACGTACCGGACGACGACGACGCGCTTCTCAGGAACCCACTGAACGTAGGCGCCCATGCCCTCGGAAATCACGCGGACGGGCACGACAACCACGCCACGATAGATTTCAGGAGGCACGTCGAGCGGACGGCTCTCACCGTTGATCACGACTTCCGGCTTGCCGACCGTGACCTTCACGTCGGAGCCCGGCTTCGAGACGTCAGCCGTCTTCGAAGAGGGATCGTAAGAGACCGTCGCACCCATTTGCTCGAACATCGAGCGCAAGGGGACGAGGATCGTGGTGCCGCGCACGAGTGCGGCCAGCACACGACCTTGCTTCAACGTATCAGGTTTCGTATAAACGTGATGGTCGTTGAAGAGAATCGGCACTTCGCCTGACGGCGGAGAACCGAAGTCTGCGGGTGGCATACCGCTCATCCCTTGCGCGACCGTCTGGGCCGACGTCGCGTAGGTTCCAGTGTTGCCTTGCGACGTTTGCGGAGACGATTGCGCGGAGACGGCGCTAAGCCCGAATCCAGCAGCGAGTATCGCCGCCAGAACCCCGGTGCTCAGTCGTTTCAAGTTATCCTCCTAGCAGGAGCAGGATTAAATTTCGGGGGGCCGGGTCTGAACGCGAGAACGCCCACAAGGACCTGTGCCGAACAGACTGGTGTCGTCCAGTCGCTTCGTCACTCTCCAAGCGGTCGTTTTCCCACATGACGAGACGCTCACGCCTCAACATTGGCTCGGTCGAGCTTCCTGGCAGTACAACGCCAGCGAGCAGGGTACGGTTCCACGGTCTGCGACGCTGGTCCCCCGAGCGCCGTCAACAAATACGTGAATAGTGACTTGGTCGCCTGTCAGAAGGTCCTTCCGGCGCCCGACGTCGTCGTGATCGGCGCGGGGGTGGCCGGGTTGACGGCCGCTGCCTTGCTGGCCGCCGGGGAGCGCGGGTGCAGGTCCTCGAGCGGCACACGGTCGCCGGGGGGTGCGCCTCCTTCTACCAGCGCGCGGGGTATCGGTTCGACGTCGGAGCGACCCTGGTGGCGGGCTTCGGGCCGCGGGGCGTCCACCGGCGCGTGTTCGCCGCCTTGGGAGTCGAGCTGGCGGCGGAGCCGGTCGACCCCGCGTTCGCGGTCCACCTCCCGGGAGAGACGGTCGTGCGCTACGGCGACGCTCGCTGGAAGGGCGAGCGGCTGCGGGCTTTCGGCCCCGCCGCGGAGCCGTTCTGGAATGCGCAGGAGCGGATCGCCGATCGCGCGTGGGATTTCGCCGCCGGCCTCCCGGCGCTGCCGGCCGGCTGGAGCGGCGTCGCGGCGCTGGCCGGGGCGCTGCGCCCCGCGCACCTCGCGCTGCTCCCGCTCGTGGGGCGGACGGTCGGCTCCCTCTTCGGGCCGCAGGCTTCCGCCAAACTGCGGGCCTTCGTCGACGCGCAGCTGCTGATCACCGCGCAGGCCGACGCGGCCGGCACCGACCTGCTCTACGGCGCGACCGCGCTCGACCTCGCGCGCGAGGGTACCTACCATCTGGCAGGGGGCATCTCCGCGATCGCAACCGCGCTCGCCCGCGCGGTCCGCCGCGCCGGCGGCGCGATCGCATACGCCACCGAAGCCCGGGCGCTCGCGCTCGACCGCGGCCGGGTCGCGGGGGTGGTGACGCCGGCCGGCACGGTCCGTGCCGGCGCAGTGATCTCGGCGCTGCCGCTCGGCGCGACCGCCCTCCTGCTCGAGGCCGGCGGCACGAGCCCGGCGATCGACGCCTTCCATCGCCGCGGGGCCGCCCTCCCGCAGCGGTGGGGCGCATTCACCGTCTACGCCGGCTTGCCGGCGGGCGCGGTGCCCGACGACGCGCTCCTGCACCATCAAGTCGTCACCGAGTACGGGCGCCCCCTCGGGGAGGGCGTATCGGCTTTCATCTCGATCTCCGGTCCGCACGAGCGCGGCCGTGCCCGCAACGGCGGCCGCGCGGTTACCCTCTCGACGCACACCGACGTGGCGCGCTGGGAACGCGCGGCGCGTCGCGGCAACCTCGGCGCGCTGCGCAGGATCTACGAGCGGCGCCTCCTCGCGGCGCTCGACGCCGTCGTGCCGGGCAGTGCGGCCCGCGCGGAACTCGTCGAATCGGGGACGCCGCTCACGTTCCTTCACTATACCGGGCGGCCGCGCGGGCTCGTGGGCGGGGTCCCGCAGACGCAAGCGCATGCGAACTTGCGAGCTGCCTCCCACGCGTCGGGGATCGCGGGCTTGACCCTTTGCGGCGATACGACGTTTCCCGGCCAGAGCACCGTCGGCGCGACCCTCTCGGGGATCGCGGCCGCGCGCGCCGCCGGCGGTCAGTTCAGCTTGTCTTCCAGCCGCTCGAGAAACTTCGGGCGTTCAACGATATAGCGCTCGTGGGTGCCCTCGGCGATCTTCTCGCGTTCGTCGAAGGCACTGAAGGCGAACTCGATGCGCCGTCCGTCGAAGCCGATGACTTCGACTTCGGTCCGCACGATGAGGCCGACCGGCGTGGCCGCGATGTGCGCGAGATCGACGTGCGTTCCCAGCGTGATCTCGTCAGGCGTGAGGAAGCTTGCAACGCACTGCATCGCGGCCTGCTCGACGAGTTGCAACAACATCGGCGTGCCCAAAACGTCGACACCCTTATTGCCGGCTTTCTCGGCGGTCATCCACTCTTCGACTCGCGTCTGGCTCTGATACGATCGACCGACTTCGAGTTTGGCACGCATCGAGGGTGTATTACCACGAGGACCAATCCGCTTCCGCTCGGCCCCTCGGACTTTCCCAGGCGAATGAATCAAAATCGACCTCGACCGTGTATTGAAGGCGGAATCGTTTTCCAAAGGTCGCCGCGCCGGGGAGGGATAACCTGGCGCTCAACGTCGGTTCAACGAGGAGTACCATGGGTTTGAGATCGCGCGCATTGGTCGGCGCGCTGGCCGTTGCCTTGGCCGCCGCCGGATGTTCGCACGGGTCCGCGCAGAAGGGCCCGCCGCCGCTTGCGGTGGACACGAGCACCGCGAAACAGCAGGACATCGCGACCTTCGTTTCCCTCGACGGTCAGATCTCGCCTTTGCAGCAATCGACGCTGAGCTCGCCGATCTCCGGGACGGTGACCCAGATCTACGTGACCGAAGGCCAGCGGGTCGAAGCGGGCCAGTTGCTCGCCAAGATCGACGACTCGACGCTGCGCGCGCAGCTCGCGCAAAACCAAGCGATGGCGGCCCAATATCAAGCGCAGCTCTCGACCTCCAACCTGCAGCATCCGATGGTGCTGCAATCGACGAGTTCGGGGATCATCAGCGCCGAGCAGGCGGTCTCGCAGGCGCGCAATACGGTGATCAAGGACGAGGCGAACCTCTCCAACGCCAAGCTCGTCTACGATCAGAACACGTCGCTGTATGCCGAAGGCTATCAGTCGAAGCAGCAGCTCGAGAATTCGCGCGCGCAGTACGTCGCCGCGCAACAGCAGGTCGCCGTCGACCAGGAAGTCGTCAAGCAGAACCAAGCGGCCCTGGCCGTCGCGCAATCGAACGTCGGGCAGAACGCGATCGCCAGCAACAACATCGCGCAAACGCAGGCGCAGCTCAAACAGGCGGAGGCGCAGATCCAGTACTATCAAGCGCAAATCGTGCAGACCAACGTCACCGCGCCGTATGCCGGGTTCATCACCCAACGGCTGCTCGACCCCGGCGCGTATCAGGCCGGCAACGTCGGCATCCTGCAGATCTCGCAGATCGATCGCGTCTACGTCAACGCCAACGTGCCCGACGAAAACCTCCAGTACGTGCGGCGCGGGACGCCGGCCAGCTTCACGACCTCGAGCGTCCCGGGCCGCGTTTACCGCGGCACGATCTTCGACGTCAACGCGGTGCCGACGCAGAACACCCTGTCGTACCGCGCGCGCATGATCCAGCCCAACCCCGACAACTCGCTGCGCGGCGGGATGCTGGTCTCCGTCAACGTCCGCAAGCAGTTCGCTCCCGGCGCGACCGTCGTGCCGCTCACGTCGGTGTTCCAGACCGACGCCGGATCGAGCGTGTTCACCGTCGTCGACGGCAAGGCCAAACAAGTGCCGGTGACGCTCGGCGTGCAGACCGACACGCTGGCGCAGGTGAAGAGTCCCGACGTCAAACCGGGGACCGTCGTCATCACGACCCGCCCCGACGCCTTGCAGGACGGCAGCGTCGTCGCGGTCGTCAACGGTCCGGGCAAAGCCCCTGCCGGCGGCCCGGCGGGACCGCATTAGGTTGTTCCGGATGCGACTCGATCGAGCCGTGGCGGCGGCCGCACTTGCGGCCGTCCTCGCTGCCAGCACGACTTTCCCGCCGCCCGCGCGCGCCCAGGGCCCGGCCGCGACGGTGACGCCCTATCCTTCGGTCGCGCCGGCCGCGCCGGCGACCGCGGCTCCCACGGCGAGCGCAACCCCGGGCGCCGGCCAGGGAATGATGATGAATGCGGGGCCGCAGCAACCGCTGCGCGGGATCCCGACGCCCGAGGTGTCCTTGCCCCCGGCGAGCACGCCGACCGACATGCCCTACCCCGCCTTCGGCAGCCCCGTGCCGGGTAAACCCTACGGTACGCCGGCCCCCGGCGTCCCGCCGGTCGTCGGCCTGCAGGACGCGATCAACATCGCCGTCGCGCTCTCGCCGGCGCTCGCCAGCGCGCGGGCCAACACGCGGAATCGCTGCCGCGCAAGCGCGCATCACCAACGCCGGCTCGAAGCCCAAGCTCGCCGCTTCCGCGACCGACGGCTTCACGCACGTGCAGCCCGGCGGCAGCAGTACCGGAAGCGTCTCGGGCGGACAGTCCGCGGCCTTGGCGTCACTGGGCTCGGCGAACCGTTTCTCCAACGTCTTCGGCGTCACGCTGACACAATTGATCTTCGACGGCGGCCAGACGCGCAATGCGGTGCTCGCCGCCTCTTTGAACGAAACGGCGTATGCCGACACCTACCGGCGCGAACTGCAAACGCTCGCCTACCAAGTCGCCACCGCATATTACAAGCAGCTCAACGACCAACGCCAGACCGCGGCGGCGGTCGCGACCCTGAGCGTCGCGCTCACCAATCTCGCCTTGACGAACGCGCAGATCAAAGCCGGCACCGCAGCGCCCGCCTCGAGCGCGTCGTTCGAGGCCACGGCCGCGCAGGCCCGGCTTTCCGTCGTGCAGTTGCAGGGCGTCGAATTGCAAGACGAAGCGGCGTTCGCCAACGTCTTAGGTCTCGACGCGAACACGGAAGTGTTGCCGCGCGACGACATCAACCTCTCGGCGACGAGCGCGAGCGCGTCGACGGTGCGCCTGTTGCCGTACGCAGATGCCCTGAAGACGGCGTACCTCTTGCGCCCCGACTTGGCCGCGAACGAAGCCTCGGTGGCATCCGCTCAGGCGGCGCTGAAATCGAAGGCCGAAGGGCGCGCGCCGGTGTTCACGGGGAACGCCGGCCCGACGCTGAGCTCCTCGGACAACGGTGGCGGAAGTTTTCGCAACAGCGGCACGATCTCGATCGGGATCGCGGTTCCGATCTACGATCAAGGCTTGACTGCGGCCAACACCGCCCTCGCGCAGGCGCAACTCGACCTGGCGCTGGCGACGTTGACGACGACGCAGCAGACGGTTCAGCTCAATATCAAACAGGGGCTGGCGGGGCTCGTCAGTTCGCGCGCGGCGCTCGACCAAGTGCAGGCCGAGTTCAACGCCGCGCTCACCAACCTGCGGCTGAATCAGGCCCAATACCGGGTCGGCGTGTCGACGATTCCGGCGCTCCTGCAAGCGCAGCAGCAGTACACGCAGGCGCTCGTCGACCAAGTGAACGCGGCCTACAACCTGCGCACGGCGGAGCAGACCTACTTGTACGCGCTCGGCGAGAACGTGACCAACTACGGGCCGCCGCCGATTCCGGGCTACTACAAGTCGATTCCGCCGCCGGCGCCGGTCAAGGGCGTTCCGGCGCCGCCGAACGTCCTCCCCAACCCGCTGCCGACGACGAAACCGTTCCCGGAAACGTTGCCTCCCACGCCGCGCCCGACCTATCATCCCTAACGGCATGACGCAAACCGGAACGCAACACACGACCCGGCGCGCGCTGGCGCTCGCGCTCCTGCTCTGCGGCTTCGCGTTCGCGGGCTGCACCAAAGTCGCGACGGAAAGCGGATCGGGCGCGCCGCCGAGCGCGGGCGCGAGCAGCGCGGCTGCCGGCGCGACCGGCGTCCCGCTCGCGGGCGGCGCGGTCGACGCGATGGTCGTCGGCGACACGACGAGCGGCGGGAACGGCTACACGCAACACGGCACGCTGCGCATCGGCGACACCCAGGACGTCAACGGGCTCAATCCCCACATCGTCACCTCGACGTCGCTCGGCAATCTCTCCGAGATGACGATGGCGTATCTGGCCCGCTACGACGTGCACAACGAGCCCGTGCCCGAACTCGCGACGGTGATTCCGTCGCAGGCCAACGGCGGCATCAGCAAAGACGGCCTCTCGATCACGTGGCACCTGCGAAAAGGGGTCAAGTGGTCCGACGGCGCGCCGTTCGACGGCGACGACGTCGTCTTCTCGACCAAGGCCGTCCTCAACCCGGCGAACAACGAAGTCGGGCGCGACGGATGGGACCTGATCGACAAGATCGACGAACCCGACAAGTTCACCGTCATCTTCCATCTGCGCAAGCCGTACGCGGGGTTTCTGCCGCTCTTCTTCGGATCCGCCGGTGCCAACCCGTGCCTTCTGCCCAAGCACATCTTGGGCAACTTGCCGAACATCAACAACGCGCCGTACAACGCGCTGCCGGTCGGGATCGGCCCGTTCCGCTACGTCAAGTGGGTCCGCAGCGATCACATCGAACTCGAGGCCAACCCGTACTACTGGCGCGGCCAGCCGAAGATCAAACACGTCATCTACAAGTTCGTCCCCGACATCAACACGCTCTACACGCAGTTGCAAACCGGCGAGGTCGACCTGTGGCCGTACGCGAGTTCGAACTTCTACTCGCGGCTCATTGCGCTCGGCGGCCACGCGGTGATCAGACAGCCGTCGAACTACTTCGCGCACCTCGACTTCAACATGCAGAATCCGGTGCTGGGCCACGATCTCGCGGTCCGCGAAGCGCTGCGCTACGCGACCGATCGCGAGGCGATCCGGCTGACGATCAACCACGGGTTGGGCGTGCTGCAGGACGGGATGGTCCCGCCGGGGAGCCCGGCATACGATCCCAACCTCAAGACGATCGTCGGATTCGATCTCGCCAAGGCCAATGCGTTGCTCGACGGCGACGGCTGGAAGGCCGGCAGCGACGGCGTGCGCGCCAAGAACGGCAAGCGGCTCTCGTTCACGTTCGCGACCGTCAGCGGCAACGCCGCGGCCGACGCGGCGATCGAATTGCTGCGCGCGTGGTGGAAGCAGATCGGGGTCGCGATCGAAGTGCGCCATTACCAACCGGCGCTGTTCTTCGCGCCGTACGCCGACGGCGGCATCATCTACGCGGGCAAGTTCGACATCACGACCTTCTCCTGGGGCGGTGACCCGATCGGCGAGTTGTCGAACCTGTACTCGTGCAAGCAGTGGCCGCCCAACGGCCAGAACGATCCGCGCTACTGCAATCAGTCGGTCGACGCGAACATGGCGCGCTTCAAGGCGTCGTACGATCCGAAGGTGCGTCTCCCGTTCGTCGAAGCGGAGCAGCAGCAGATCGTCAAAGACGTGCCGACGATCGTCCTGCGCGTCAACGAAGATCTGTTCGCCTACAACAACGACCTCAAAGGGTTCGTTCCGCCGCAGCTCACTCCGTTCGACAACGTGATGAATATGGAGATCTGATGTCCGCACGCTCGCGCCACTTGCCGCGCCGCTCGTGTTTGGCGACCCCCGGATCGAACGAAAAGATGATGGGCAAGAGCCCCACCACTGCGGCCGACATGGTGTTCTTCGACCTCGAAGACGCGGTCGCGCCGTCGGAAAAAGAAGCCGCGCGGCCGAAGGTCGTCAACGCGCTGCGCAGCCTCGACTTCGGCGAGAAGGTCGTCTGCGTGCGCGTCAACGCGTGGGACACGCGCTGGACCTATCGCGACGTGATCGAGGTCGTCTCCAACGCCGGGCCGCGGCTCGACGAGATCATGCTGCCCAAGGTGCAGTCGGCGGCCGAAGTGATCGCGCTCGACCTGCTGCTGACGCAGATCGAGGTCGACGCGGGCTTGCCGCGCGGGCACGTCGGCGATCGAAGCGCAGATCGAGAGCACGCGCGGCCTGATCAACGTCGAAGAGATCTGCGCGGCCTCGCCGCGCCTCGAGACCGTGATCTTCGGTCCGGTCGACTTCGCCGCGTCGATGGAGATGCCGACGCTGGAGGCCGGAACGCTGCTGCCGGGCTATCCCGGCGACCCGTTCGCCTACGTCGTCTCGAAGATCCTCATGGCGGGGCGCGCGAACGGCCTGCAAGTGATCGACGGCCCCTACACCAAGATCCGCGACCTCGAAGGGCTGCGCGAATACTGCAATCGCACGCGCATGCTCGGCTACGACGGCAAATGGGCCGTGCATCCCGATCAAGTGCCGGTGCTCAACGAGGTCTTCACGCCGTCGCAAGCGCAGTTCGACCGCGCCTGGGCGTTGATCGACGCCTACGAGCGGTTGACGACCGGCGACGGCGTCGGGGCGGTCATCCACGGCACCGACATGATCGACGAAGCCTCGCGCCGGATGGCGAACAAGGTGATCCGGCAAGGCGAGCGAGCCGGCCTCCGGCGCAGTCCCGCCCCGAGTCGATACTAGCTGACGTCGCCGGCGCCGACCGCGAAGCGCGGGGCGGCGGGTTCGGGCGAAACGCCGGAACCCACGGGGCTGCGGACGGCTTGCGCCGCGAGCGAGCACCAGAGCAGCGCGCACCCGGCCAGCGACGCCAGCCGCAGGAGCGCCCACAGCGGGTCGGCGCGCTCGAGTCCGGCCGCGCGCTGCTCGAGCGCCCAGACGCCGGCCGCGCTCAGTCCGGCCGGCGCTTGAAAGCCGGCGGGCAACGCGTCGGGCCAGACGGGAGCGGCGTGCCCGGCCGCGAGCGTTCCCAGCACCGCTACTCCCAGGGGCACGAGCAGCCCGGCGAGGCGTGACCGTCCGCCCGCGCTCGCGATGACCCCGAACGCGAGCGCCACCGCCAGCGCCATCGCGAGCGTCTGCGCGAACCCGGTCGGGCGCTGCGCGAGTCCGATCCAGTCGACGCTTGCGGTAACGGCGCCGGCGGCGGCGACCGCAAGCCAGGCGCCACGCAGCCGGGTCGCGCACACGATCGCCGGCAGGAGCATCACCACCAGGTCGTGCTCGTGAAAGAAGGGCATGACGAACGGCGTCGCGCAGCAGGCGAGGGCCACGGCAGCGACGCCGTCGCGCAAACGCCAGGCGATCGCGAGCGTCGCGCCGGCCGCGACCGCGAAGACGATCGCGCCGGCCAGCGCCGCCGCATCGCGCGCGCCGGTGAACCCGTAGGCGATCGCCACCGGGGTCAGCTGGATGGCGACGAAGCGTTCCGAGCCGCCATGTTCGCTCAGCCGCCCCAGGTATGCGAGCGTTCCGGGCCCGCCGAGGGCAAGCACGCCCAGCGCCACGCAGCCCGCGACCGCGCCCGCGCACGCGACGAACGAGCGCCGCTCGCGCAGGCGCGCGAACAGGACGATCGCGAGGTTGGGCTGCAGCGCGGCGACGAGGGCGCCGGCGGCGGCCCAGATGCCGGAGCGGGCGCGCAGGGCGACGAGCGCACCGACGATCCCGCCGAAGGCGAGCAGTGCGACCTGGCCCAGCGCGAAGGCGCTCGTCAGCGGTCCGAAGGCCACCGCCAGCAGCACCACCCCGGTGAGGGGCACCGGCGCGGGCGGGAGCCGGGCCAGCGACGCCGAGCCGAGCACGGCGGCGACGGCGGCCACCGCGAGCAATGAGCGCCACGCGACGGCGGCCGGCAGGAACGGAAGCCGCGCGAACAGCGACCAGAGCGGCAGGGTGTACGGCGGTCCGATGAACGGCAAGAGCTCGTCGCGCGAGGCGTCGACCTCGGGGACGGTGCGTTCGAACTGCCAGATCGCTCGCGAGTACGGATCCAGGCCCGCATTGTACGCTGCGCCGGCGGCCCAATAGGCTTCGAAGTCGCGCGCCGGCGGCCCGAACGTTGCCACCGGACGCCACGCCGTGTAGGCGACTGCCAGCAGGACGATGCCCAGCGCTAGAGCGAGCGCCTTAGGTGCCCGCATAGAGCACGATGCGCTCGATGGCGCCGTAATTCCCCATCGCGTAGGCGACGCCGCCCGGAAAGCGCGCTTCGAACGAGAGTTCGAACACGAGCGGCCCGGGGCCGCCGCGCGCCGGCACGAACGAGGCGCCGAGCGCGTTGCTGCGCGAGAGGAGTCCGATCTCGCCCGGGACGAGGCGGAAGCGCCCCCGGTCGCGCGCGGCCAAGGCCGGCACGTTGCGGCCCTTGGGCACGTATGCTCGACCGCGATCAACACGCCGGCGGCGTTGTAGAACGCGGACAGCAGCCAGCGCTCGCGTTCGCCGTCGCGGTGGCCGAGGATCGCCCACGTGTGCCAGCCCTTGACCGGGTAGGCGAAGCCGGGCCCGAGGGTGCGTTCGACGTCCCGGCGCTGCGTCGTTCCGACCGCAAACGCCTGAGTTTCGTTGAACATGATGACGGGCCGGTCGAGCGGCGGCGGCGGTTCGTTCGGCTTCTCGCGCTCGCCGGCCAGCTTGGCGAGGATCTCGACCGCCCGCAGCATCGCGAAGTCGGGCGGCTGCTTGCCCTCAGACATTGCCGAAGCCGGCCGGCGCTTGGGTGGCCACGACGCCCAGCCCGAGAACCGCCAGCAGCCCGAAGTAGACGATCGCAGCGACGGCCCGCTGCGGCCCGGTCACGGCGGCCGCGTACGGGTCGGGAACGCCGCGCCACGCGTTGAGCGCGCGCGGGATCGACGGCACGATCAACACCAGGACGATGAGGAACATGAACGGTGAGAACGAGCGCGTCGCGATCAGAAACGTGAAGAAGATCAGCAGGCCGAAGAGCCAGATGCGCGGCGAGATTGCACCCGTCATCCGGCCGCCGTCGAGCGGGACGACCGGAATCAGATTGAAGAGGTTGAGGAAGAAGCCGATGTGGGCGGCGGCGATCCAGAACGGGCTCCCGGTCGCGAGGCCGTAGCCGTAGCACGCGGCGGCCCCGAGCGTGCCGGCCAGCGGCCCGGCGGCGGCGATCGCGGCCTCTTGGGCTGGCGATTGCGGCGGCGCCTTGAGCGCCACGAATGCGCCCAAGCCGGGAATGAAGTACGGCAGCGACACGCGTGACGCCGAGCGCTTTTGCGGCGTAGAGGTGTCCAAGCTCGTGGATGAGGATCAGTCCGACGAAGACGACCGCCAGCGGCCATCCGAACGTCAGCGCGTAGAACCAGGTCGAGACGAGGATCGTGCTGCCGCTGGCCACCGCTTTGAGGCCGAGCGCGATCCACTTGAAGCTCAGCAGGAGATACAGCAGCCCCTTGAACTTCGCCAGCAGAACTCCCAGGCCGACGACGGTGGCACCGGCGGTCTTCGCGCGACCGTTGCCGCGGGGCTCCGCCGGGGGCGGAAGGTACTCGCCGTCGGCGGGAGGCGCCTGAGTATCGGAATGCACGCTGCCCCCCTTCGCTATCCGGTCGTCCCGCTCCGGGAGTTCGTGCCGCCGGCGGTCGCGGCGGCGCGCTCGCTCGTGCTGCACTGGTCGGGCGGCGACTACGCGAGCGTCTTTCCGGCCTACCATTTTTGCGTCTTCGATCCGGGCGCACCCGCGGTCGCGGCGACCGCCGACGTGGCCGCCAATGCGCGCGAGCTCCATGCCGGAAGCACCGGCTACTCGGCGCACGTCGCGGGCCGCAACAGCTTCGCGATCGGGCTCGCCGTCATGTGCATGCGCGATGCGCGGCCCGACGACTTCGGGCCGTTTCCGCTGATCCCGGTCCTCGTCGATGCGCTGTGCCTGGCAGCGGCCAGGATCGCGGACGCCTACGCGCTGCCCCAAGCGGCCATCACGACCCACGCCGAGGCCGCGCTCGCGGACGGGTACTTCGGGAGCGGGGACGAGCAGCGTTGGGACATCGCGCGCTTGCACCCGGCGCCGGAAGCGCTCGCGCCGGCCGACGCGGGCGCAGTCGGCGACGCATTGCGCGCGCGGATCGCCGGGTTGCGGCGCATGACCGGCGGGCCGCAACGAGGCCGGCGCATGGCCCCGGCTCGTCGCGGGCGTGCTGTGGACGATCTTGGGGGTGCTGGTGATCGTCGTGGTCGCGTGCATCTGGCATCCCTGGACCGCGTGGATCCCATGAAGGCGAGGACGTCGTGCCCAAGATCGTGATCCTCGGCGGCGGCTTTGCCGGCGTCGCCGTCGCCCGGCGGCTCGAGCGGCTGCTGCGCCCGGATGAAGCCGAGATCGTGATGATCAGCCGCGAAAACTATACGATCTTCACCCCGATGCTGCCGGAAGTCGCCTCGGGGGGAATCGAGACGCGGCACATCGTCACCCCGGTACGCGCCGAACTGAAGCGCACGCAGTTCGTGCTCGGCGACGTCACCGCGATCGATCCGGCCGCCAAGCGCGCGTACTACACGCACACCCTGCTCGGGACGCACGAGTCGATCGACTACGATCAGCTCGTCCTCGGCGTCGGCGCGATCACGTCGACCTTCGGGTTGCCGGGCATTGCCGAACACGCGTTGCCGCTCAAGCGGATCGAAGACGCCGAGCGGCTGCGCAATCACGTGATCGCGACCCTCGAACGCGCCGACGTCACCGCCGATCCCGCCGAACGCAAGCGGCTCCTGACGTACGCCTTCGTCGGCGGCGGCTACACCGGCGTCGAGGCAGCCGGCGAAATGGTCGACTTCGTGCGCAGCATCCATCGCTTCTACCGCAGCATCGAACGCCGCGACATCTCGATCGTGTTGATCGAAGGCGGCAAGCGCCTCTTGCCGACGCTGCCGGAGGAGATGAGCGACTACACGGCGCGCAATCTGAGCAGCCGCGGCGTCGACCTCGTCATCGGCACGAACGTCGCGTCGGCCGACGCCGACGGCATCGTGCTCGCGGACGGGCGCCGCATCGAAAGCCGCACGCTCGTGTGGACGGCCGGCGTCCGGCCGGCCAAACTCGTCGAGGGGCTCGACCTCGAACGGGCCCGCAATGGGGCGCTGGTGACGCGCCCGGACATGTCGGTGCCCGGTTGCGAGCGGCATGTGGGCGATCGGCGACTGCGCGTCGATCCCGATGGAAGGCGGCGGCACGTATCCGATGACCGCGCAGCATGCGATTCGCGAGGGCCCGGTGCTGGCCGAGAACATCGTCGCCGCGATGGCCGGCCGGCCGACGAAGCCGTTCCACTTCAAAGCGCTCGGCACGATGGCTTCGCTCGGGGCGCGCCGCGGCGTGGCCGGGCTGGGCGGCTCGTTCACCCTCAAGGGCTTTCCGGCGTGGGTGCTATGGCGTACGTACTACCTCGCGCGATTGCCCGGAATCGACCGTCGTCTGCGGGTGACGATGGACTGGACGCTCGGGCTCTTCTTCCCGCGCGACATCGCCGAACTGCGCATGGCGTCGCGCCCGGCCTCGCGGGCGGCGAACGACGGTGCGGCGCCGCGCGACCCGCTGGTCCCGGTCGGGATCCGCGACGACGAACCGTGAGCGTTCGCTAGCCGAGCCACGGGTCGTCGGGACCGGCGTACACGTTTCCGTAGAGGTCGGTGGGCGCGGGCAGCGGCTCGGCCTCCACCTCATCGGTGATCGCGTCGACCAGCGCCGCGACCTCGGCGCGAAGCGCCGCCGCGGCTTCGGGCGCGAGCACGCCCTCTTCGATCAGGCGCCCTTCGAAGCGCGGCACCGGATCGTTGGCACGTTCGCGCTGCACTTCGTCGCGGCTGCGATACGTGCGGTCGTCGTCGTCGGTCGTGTGCGAGAGGAAGCGGTAGCACTTCGCTTCCACGAGGGTCGGGCCGCCGCCGGAAACCGCTCGTTCGCGCGCGGCTTTGACCGCGCCGTAGACCGCGACCGGATCGAATCCGTCGACGATTTCGGCCGGCATGCCGTAACCGGGGGCACGGGCTGCGACGTCGCTGACCGCCATCTGCTTGCTCTGATGCGTCGAGATCGCCCAGCGATTGTTCTCGCACAAGAACACGACCGGCAAACGGTGCACGGCGGCGAAGTTGAGCGCTTCGTGCCATTCGCCTTCGCTCGTCGCGCCCTCGCCGAACGTACACAAGACCGCGCGGTCCTGCTCGCGCCGCGCTTTGATCGCATAGGCCGCGCCGGCGGCGTGCGCGCACTGGGTCGCGATGATCGAACTGATCGAGGCGATCCCGAGCGCCTTGGCCGTGACGTGGTTGATGATCTGGCGGCCGAGGCCGCGGTCGGTGCGGCGCGCGAACTGCGAGCGGAACAGGTCGACGACGGGGAGCCCGCAGGCCAGCGTGATGCCGGTGTTGCGATAGTATGGATAGAGGATGTCGCGCCCGCGGACGAACGCCATCCCGGCCCCCGCTTGCACTGCTTCATGACCTTCGGATCCCATCGCGATGCCGATCTTGCCCTGGCGGTTGAGTTGGAACCCGCGCGTGTCGACCGCGCGTTGCGTGAGCATGTTGCGGAAGATCGCGATCAGCCGGCGGTCGTCGAGGCCATGGCGTGGCGGGGCGGTCAAGGAGTCCATGCAGCAAGCTCCGGGGTCGCGTGGCCCTACCGGAAAGTAGGCGCCATGGCTTGGGGCGAAAGAAATATTCCCACGTTGTGTCCGGTTGCGAGCAACAGGGGTGTGCGCGTCGAAAGCAAGGAGCGATGAGCATGACACATGAGGCGCCCAGCGAGCGCAAGCCCTACGACATCGATTCGCTGACTGACGTTGCGTTGCGGGTGTTTGCGCAAAAAGGTTACAACGGTTCGACCATGGATGACGTCGCTCGAGCGGCGGGCATCACGAAAGCCAGTATATACCACCATGTAGCCGGGAAAGAAGCACTCCTGGCGAGCGGCCTCAATCGGGCCCTGACCGCCCTTTTTGCGATCTTGGACGAACCGCAGGCGCAGGGCGGGCGTGCGGCCGCGCGCTTACACCACGTCGTGCGCCGGGTCGTCGAAGAAACGATTCGCTTGCTGCCCGAACTCTCGATTCTCGTGCGCGTGCGCGGAAATTCGCAGACCGAATTGGCCGCGCTCGACCGGCGCCGCGCGTTCGACCGCGCCGTCGGCCAACTGATCGAGGACGCGCAGAGCGAGGGCGACGTCGATCCCGCACTCGATCCGATGGTCGCATCGCGACTGATCTTCGGGATGTCGAACTCGATCGTCGAGTGGTATCGGCCGGCTGGTCGCGTGGCGCCTGAGTCGCTGATCGACGCAATCGAACGGCAAGTCTTTTCCGGCCTTGACCGTCCGGCGGGATGACATGATATACTGATTGCCTACTGAACGGTCGGCAAAAGGAGACGGACACAACGCATGGCGATCGCCGCGAATCAGGGCCTCGTGATACCTCCGGGCGGCCTCGTGCCGGCGCCGGCGGTTCCACAACCAAACATCTTTCCGATGGAGTGGCGCGTCGAGACGCCCAAGCTCGCGGAACTGTACGAACGCAGCAAGCTGCACGTCTACAATCCGTCCGATTTTCCGTGGGACGAGTTGCGGCCTGAAGACTTCACCCCCGAGCAACGCGTCGGCATCATGTATTGGTACGCGGTGCTCGCGAACTTCGACGGTTCGGGACCGGCCGTGTTTGCCAAGGCGACGATCCACGCGTTCGAACAGCACACCGAAGATCCGATACGCAAGTGTTTCTTCTCGATCACGCGCGACGAGATGAACCATGAGGAGTGCTGCCAGCGCGCGATTCAAAAGCTCGTTCCCGGCGGCCCGCTGAACTTCGAGGCCAAGACCGAACTCGAGCGGGCGGCGCAGAACAACGTCGCGTGGCTCTATCACAACGGCGGCCGCTACTGGAACGGCTACTCGCAGTCGCTGAGCAAGTATCCGCTCTCGATTCTCTTCACGTCGTTCATGATGGGCGAAGTCGCCAGTTCGACGCTGTTCTTCGGGATGTCGAAGAAGGCGACGCATCCGGTCTTTCGCGAGATCTTCAAGAAGGTCGGTCAGGATGAAGCGCGCCATCTCGCGATCTGCCTGACGATCCTCGAGAAGGATTGGCCGGGACTGCGCGACGAGGACAAGGCGCTCATCACCAAGCAATTGCGCGCTGGTTTCGTCTTCCTCTCGATGATCTTGTGGGAGCCGCCCAATCAGTTCTGGGAGATCCCCGACTATTTCTTGCCGAACCATCGGGTGCTCGTACAGCACGCGCGCGACGGCGGCCTGGGCGTGCTGACGTACGACGAACAGGCCGAGAACTGGCGCGTCGCGCTCGCGCGCGTGCGTGCGATCGTCGAGGAATGGGGCATCGCCTTCCCCGCGATCCCCGAACTCGACCTCGACGGCGTGGATGTGGGGGATATCGGCCCCTCAGACATCATCCCGGTGTTCTAGGGGCGCTTTTCGCGCAGGGCTTCGTTGCGGGGGGCCTCATGTACGTGGGTGTACACTTCGGCCCCCCGCGCCTCGCCCTGCACGAAAATCGACCCTAGAACGGCGCGATCGTTGGCGCCGTGGTGGGGCGGTCGTTGGTGGCAAAAAAAAGAGGCTCGCTGTGATGCGGGCCTCTTTTGCGATGATGGGTGGGGGGTTACATTGCTCCGGCGGCGATGCCCGCTTGGACTTGTTGGATCGCTTGCTGGACGAGGCTGATCGCGTTCACGCGGTGGCCGGCTTTGTCGGGCTGTGCCATGTTGAGCTGGTTTGCGGCGCCGCGCAGGTCGCTGAGCGCGTTTTGCATGTGGACCTGGTACGCCATGACTGGGACCGTGACCGCGGCGCCGATGGCGCCGCCGCCGACGAGCATGGCCAGGGCAAAGGACACTTTACGCATTCCGGTGGTGAACATCGTTGAGAGACTCCTTACACGAACGAATGGCGAATGGGTGGTAGCTTGAAAAACGCGAGAGTACGAACGAGCGGCCTGAAAATCCGGTGAGAAAAAGTCGCCCGCCGATTGGTTCTTCCGTAAACCATCTCTGCATCGGTGAACCGCGACGAAAGCGATAGCAATCGTACGCCCGACGGTTCCGCGGCCGAGGTTGCCCTCCTGCCGCAGGTCGCGCCGCGCGCGGAATCGTAGCGCACTGCATGCAAACTGCACCCTCGGTCGGTCAGAGCTGGTACGAACGGCACCGCGCTGTGCTCGACGGCGCACTGAGCGCGATCAAGTCGCGCGAGTTCTGGGCTGCGTATCCGGAGGTGCCGAGCGGGAAAATCTATGGCGAGACGGCCGCGGAAGAAGGGCGAGCCGCCTTCGAAGCGCGGTTGCACGCGCCGTTCGTCCTCGACCAGCCGAGCACGGCCGGCAGCGTGTCGCCCGAGCGCTCGCCCTATGGGGTAGCGCTAGGCATCAGCTACCCCAAGGCCGATCTCAACGTGTTGTTGCCCGCGGTGCGCGCGGCCGTCGCGCCGTGGAGCGCGGCCGCACTCGACGTGCGCGCCGGCGTATGTCTCGAGATGCTCGCCCGGCTCAATCGCGCCAGCTTCGAAATGGCGCACGCGACGATGCACACCACCGGACAGTCGTTCGTGATGGCGTTTCAAGCCGGCGGTCCGCACGCGCAGGATCGCGCCCTCGAGGCCGTCGCCTATGCCGTGGCGGCGATGCGTGAGATTCCGGCGCGGGCGGTGTGGGAGAAGCCGCAGGGCAAAGCCGAGCCGCTGCGGATCGAGAAGCGCTTCCGCATCGTGCCGCGCGGCGTCGGGGCGGTGATCGCGAGCTCGACGTTCCCGGGCTGGAACTCGTACCCGGGAATGTTCGCCGATCTGATCACCGGCAACGGGGTCGTCGTCAAGCCGCATCCGAGCGCCGTGTTGCCGCTCGCCATCACCGTGGAGATCGCGCGCGCCACGCTGCGCGAGGCGGGCTTCGACCCGAACTTGGTCGTGCTCGTTGCCGACGAACCGGCCGCACCGGTCGCGAAGGCGTTGCTCGCGCGGCCCGAAATCGCCATCGTCGATTACACCGGATCCTCGTCGTTCGGCGAGTGGATCGAGGCGAATGCCGGCAACAAGCTCGTGTATACCGAGAAAGCCGGCGTCAACGCGGTCGTCATCGACTCGACCCACGACTTCAAGGGGCTCGCGCGAAATTTGGCGCTGTCGCTCAGCTTGTATTCGGGTCAGATGTGCACGACGCCGCAGAACGTGTTCGTCCCGCGCACGGGGATCGAGACCGATCGGGGACCCCTTGGATTCGATGCCGTTGTAACGGGGCTCGTGGCGGCCGTCGACGGCTTGCTCGGCGCGCCCGAACGCGCGGTCGAGATCCTCGGCGCGATCGCGACCGACGCGACCCTCGCGCGGCTCGATGCCGAAGGGGCGCAACCCGGGGTCGTGCTCGCTTCGCGCAGCGTCGCGCATCCGGCCTTCGAGAACGCGCGCGTGCGCACGCCGCTCATCGTGCAGGTCGACGCGGCCGATCGGCAACGATACGGTTGCGAACAATTCGGCCCGATCGCCTATGTCGTCGCGACCGGCTCGACCCAGGAGTCGCTGGAACTCGCCACCACGATGGCGCGCGAACAGGGCGCGATCACGTTCGTCGTCTATTCGACCGACCGCGACGTGCTCGTCGAGGCCGAACGGTTGGCAACCGACGCCGGCGTGTCGGTGGCCGAGAACCTGACCGGGTCGCTACTGGTCAACCAGTCGGCGGCGTACAGCGACTTTCACGTGAGCGGCGCCAACCCGGCGGGGAACGCGTCGCTCAGCGACGCCGCTTTCGTCGTCAACCGTTTCCGCGTCGTGCAGACGCGCAGTCACGTCGCAGCGAACGGCGGATCCGCCGCGGCGACGTCATAGGTCTTGCTGTCCGGCGGGGCGGCCATCAACGCGCCCATGCGTTGCATGAACGGGCTGAGTGCGCCCGACGCCATGAACGCGGCATGCGCCTCGGCGCTCGTCCACTCTTCGTAGAGCACGAGGGCGTCGGCGTCGTCGTGCGCCGTGGCGACGCGATGCGCCGTGCAACCGCGGCCGTGCGCGAGCGCGACCCCCTCGTTGATGACGGCGGCGAGTTCGGCCCGCTTTCCGGGTGCGCTGGTGAAGTTGACGATGAGGATCACGGGTCGCTCCTTGCGGTCAGTAGATGCCCAGGATCTTGGCTTCGCCGTCGATCGCGTCGAGCGCGCGCGCGAGCTTGGCGATCTCCACGCGTTCGATCTCGCAATAGAACCGGTACTTGAACGGACCGGTCCGCGACGGCCGCGAGACGAGCGAACGGAGGTTGATCTCGGCGTCGGCGAACGCCGAAAGCGCGTCGCGCAGCGTCCCCGGGCGGTCCTGCAGTTCGAGCGCGACGCAGGCGCGGCCGAGTTTGCGCAAGGGCGCGCCGTCGGCTTGCACGAGGTAGAAGCGGGTGAAGTTCTCGGCGTCGTCCTGCACCGCGTCACGCAGCACTTTGCCGCCGTAGCGGGCCGCGGTGCCGGCCGAGGCGATCGCCGCGATACGCGGATCGCCGAGTTCGACGATCTCGGCAACCGCGCCGGCCGTGTCGGGCACTTGCGTGCGTTCCCAAGCCGGAAATTCGTCGAAGAGCCGCCGGCACTGTTCGAGCGCGACCGGGTGCGAACGGACTTCGACGATGTTGCCGATGTCGGCGTCGACGGTCCCGATCAGCGCTTGCACCACGCGGAACACGGTCTCGTCGACGATCGTGAGCGCGGGGTACATCCACAGCAGGTCGTAGGCGCGCGCGATCGCGCCGTAGATCGAATTCTCGACCGGCAGCAGCCCGAAGTCGACGAGCCGCGCGTCGACCGCCTCGACGAGCGCGTCGAACGAGGCGAAGCCGCGGGTATCGGCGTCGCCGATCAGCGCGCGTGCCGCCGCCTCGCTGAACGCCCCCGGTTCGCCTTGGTAGCCGACGAGCGGCGCGGGTTTCATACCGCGGCGTTCGCCGCGCCGCCCAAGATGAAGGCTGCATGGAACGCCCGGAAGACGACCTTGAAGTCGTCGTGCACGAAACGCACGGTACGCCCCGCGATGCGCTCGAAGCCCGGGATCAGCTCGACGAAGTCGGCGTTCTGCGTGCCGGCGAGATCGAGTTCGAGCGCGATCGGCGGCGCGAACGTGAACGGCCGCGCCTCGCCGAGCCGCTCGAGCGCGCGCTGCGCGCCGGCGCGGATCCGTTCCCGCGCGGCCGCCGGCGAGATCGAATTGGTCGCATAGCGCCCGATTGAGTCTTTCACCACGACCCCTTCGATCCAGGGCATCACCGCGCGCGCCGTGTCGACGGCCACCCGGTCGCCGGTGATCAGCGCGACCGGGACGCCGTCGACGCCGGCGACGGCCGCGTTGAGCAGCGCTTCGCTGCAGCGCTGGCCGTTGACGCGCACCGCATAGAGCGTCGCCGAGGTGTAGGTGTGATCGAGCACGCCGTCGCGTTCGCCGATCCCGGCGTGATACCCCGTGAAGAAGGCCGCGTCGAAGCCGCCGGCACCCTGGGCCATCGAAAACGGCTTGCGGTTACCGTAGATCATGCGCACGTCGTCGGGCAGTTCGTCCCACAACACGTTGCGCATCGGGCCGTGCGAGTCGTTGATCAGAAATCCGGTCGCGCCGGCGGCGCGCGCGCCGTCGATCGCGGCCCGCACTTCGAGCGACATCAGGCGGCGATAGTATGGATATTCGCTCGCGTTCGACGGGTCGACTTGGGTCCACGAGGCGACCGCGGCGGTGCCTTCCATGTCGGCCGAGATGTAGACGTTCACGAAGACCCGAGGTTCGCCAGCGCCGTGCGCGCGTCGGCGGCGTGCTTGTCGTTGGGGGCGATGCGCAGGAAAGTCTGGAACGCGGTCACCGCCTCGGTGCGCCGTCCGATCGACGCCGCGACGACGCCGCGGTCGAACAATGCCTGCGGGAAGTTCTTGTGCTGCGCGAGCACGGTGTCGATCTGCTGCAGGGCCGCCAAGTCGTGTCCGGTCGCGTGCAAGGCGGCCGCGTAGTCGGTGCGCGTGTCGGGATTGTTCGGATCGATCGCGATCGCGCGCTTGAAGTACGCGATCGACCGCTCGTACATCCCGGCGTCGAAGTACAGGTCGGCGAGCGAGACGAGGGCCTCGAGGTCGTTCGGATTCTGGGCGAGCCGCCCATCGAGCGCTTTGAGCATCGCCATCACCGGGGCCGGCGGCCCGCCGGCCTTTTGTGCCGGCAACGCCGCTGCGCCGCCGGCGGCATCGGGCGTCGCCGGCGCGGCATTTTGCACGCCGCCGTTCATCGGCCCGGTCCCGGTTTGCGGGACGTCGACGGTGCCGGGCGCGTCGGTCGCTTCGGGGACCGGGGTGGCGGCGATCCGGGCGTCCCCTTGTTCGGGAACCGTCCCGGCGGGAACCGTCCCGCCGAGCGCGGTCCCCGTTTCGCCGAAACCGATGCGCAGAAAATACCCCATGACGCCCAGGAACAAGACCGCCACCACGGCGAGGATCGGAACGTAGATGCGCGGCGGGAGGCCGCGCGGGGGCGGAGTCGACACGGAGTTGAGGGATTGGCCGGAAGCGGTGGGCTGCCTCCCCAAGGCGGTGCGCGTTCGGGGGCGAATGGCGTGCGGGTGCTCCCGGACGTCGCGACGCTCCAGCTCATGTTTGCCGAGCTCAACTACCGTCATTTCAACGGCGAGATTCCCACCTACAGGATCGCGTACAACGCGCGCTTCTCCAACGTCGCCGGCCGCATCACGTACAAGCCGCCGCTGATCGAACTCTCGCCCAAACATTTCCTCAAGCAGCCGCAAGCGCTGCGCGAGACGCTGCTGCACGAGATGATCCACGCGTGGCTGCACGCGCGCGGCGACAATCCCGGCCACACCCCCGCGTTCAAACGCAAGATGCGCGAGCTCGGGCTCTCGTCGATCTATCACGACCTCGGCAGCGCCGAGCCGTTCAACCCGAGCGCGAAGCGGTATCTGCTGCGCTGCGACAAGTGCACGCGCGAACTGCTGCGGCGCCGCAAGCCTCCGCTGGGCGTGCGCTGTGCGCGCTGCCGGGTCGCGTTGCGGATCTTCGAGATCGTCCAAATGGAAGAGGTCGCCTACAAAGCTGCGTCGCGGCGGCCGCCGGGCCGTTCTTGAAAGAGGGAGCTTGGAGTTGCGCTTGTCACGATGGATCAAAGCGAGCGGTTTGGTGGCGACGGCAGTGTTGGCGCTCGCGGGCGCCGGCGCTGCGGGACCGGCCGACATGCGGCACAAGATCGAGCACGTCATCGTCATTTACAACGAGAACTGGAGCTTCGACGGGCTGTACTCCACCTATCCCGGCGCGAACGGCGCGAACGGCGTCGCCGGGCCGCAGCTGCAGTGTCCGGTCGGCACCGCGACCAACGCCCCGCTGCCGGGCAATCCGCCGGCGCTGATCGTCGCGGGGGCGCCGGCCGGGCCGTGGCCCTGCGGATGGTCGGGGCTCGCGGGCGGCACGCAGGATCCGTTCGTTCCCCTCGGCATGCCGATGAAACCGTACGCGCTCGCCTCATACGAGCCGCCCAATACCCTGACCGGCGATCTCTGGCACGTCTTCTGGCACGAGCAGCTGCAAATCGACACGGGGACGCTCGAGCCCTCGAACGGACACATGGACAAGTTCGCCGAGTATTCGAGCAATCCGGGCCTGACGATGTCGTACTACGACGCGACCAACATGCCCGAAGGGAAAATCGCGCAGCACTACACGATGGCCGACGATACGTTCCACAGCGCGTTCGGGGGCTCGTTCTTGAACCACTTCTGGCTGATCTCCGCGCAGACGCCGCAGTGGCGCCAACCCCTTCCGACCAGTAACACGACGACCTTCGAGTCGTATTGGGATCCGGCGACCAAGACCCTCAACGACAAGAGCCTCTCGACGATGCCGTTGCCGCAAACGACGGCCGGCCCGCTCGCCGGCGTGCAGTACTACGTCGTCAACACGGCCTTGACGGTCGATGCGCCGGTGCCTTCGAGCGCGAAGCCGGATCAACTGATGCAGCCGATCCCGCCCGCGCAGAAGACGATCGGCGACCTTCTGACCGACCACAGCCCGAGCTTGAGTTGGAAGTGGTACGCGGGCGGATGGGACGGCGCGCTCGCGGGATCGCCGGACGTGCTGAAGTGCGTGGTGCCGTCGGCGGCCGATCCGCGGCCCGCGCAGCCGGCCGGGGACTGCTTCCAGTACCATCATCAGCCGTTCAACTACTATCAGCGCTGGGGCGCCGACCCGGTCGCCAAAGCGGCTCATCTGCAAGACGAGCAGCGCTACTTCGCCGACTTGGCCGCGGGCACGCTTCCGGCGGTGTCGTTCATCAAGCCGGTCGGCATCGACAACGACCATCCCAACTACGCGCAGCTCCTGCGCGGACAAGAACACACCGCGGCCCTGATCGCGGCGCTGTGCAAATCGAAATACTGGCAGAACACCGCCGTCTTCATCACGTACGACGAAAACGGCGGCCGCTGGGATCACGTGACCCCGCCGAAGATCGATCAATGGGGGCCCGGAACGCGCGTGCCGATGATCGTCGTTTCCCCGTACGCGCGGGCTCACTTCGTCGATCATACGCAGTACGAGACCGTTTCGATCCTGGCGTACATCGAGAAGCTGTTCGGGTTGCCGGCGCTCGCCTCGCGCGACGCGCAAGCGAACCCGTTCGAGGGTGCCTTCGACTACACGCAAGCTCCGCTGCGCTGCCAATCGTCGTAGTTTGCGCGCGATCCTCGCCGCGCTGTGGCTCTGCGCGTTGGCCGGATGCGCAGCGAGCGCCGCGGTCCCGGAGACCTCGCTCAACGTTCCGTTCCTGCCCGCGATCGCGGAAGTTCACAGTGCGGGCGGGGCGCTCGACGTCGCGGTCCGGGCGGCGCTCGACGCCGGCGGTCGTCCCGCGTTCTTCTGGCAGGGCAGCGAGACGGCGCCGACGCTGCGCGTGCGGCCGGGCGACGTCATCCGCTTCCACTACCGCAACGATCTCCCCGAGATCTGCGGCTTGGGCATGGTCTCAGAATCGAATCTGCACTTTCACGGCTTGACCACGGCGCCGCGCTCGCCGGGCGACGATGCGATCGGCGTCGTCGTGCGGCCGGGCCGTGATTACGACTACGTCGTCAAGGTCGGGCTCGATCAGCCGCCGGGCTTGTACTGGTACCATCCGCACGCGCACGGGCTCGCGAATTGGGAGATCGGCAACGGGATGGCCGGCGCGATCGTGGTGGAGGGGATCGCCGACGCGGTGCCCTCCCTGGCCGGTTTGCGCGAACGGATCTTCGTCTTGCGCGACGTGTTGCGCGACCCCGGCGTGGCCTTCGCCGAGTCGCGCTCGGTCGTGACGGCCGGCGGCGTGAACCGGGCCACGCCGCAGCCCGAAACGCGCGATCCCGACGAGACCGGGACGCCGTGCACGGCGGAGACCGCGGCCAAGCCGACGATCAACGGCCAACTCGTCGGCGCGATCGGGATCGAGCCCGGCGAACGCCAGCTCTGGCGCGTCCTCAATGCGTCGGGCACCCGGCACTTCGACCTGACGATCCCCGGAACGCGGCTGCAGATCGTCGCGCTCGACGGGGTTCCGCTGGCATACTATCGCGGCGCGCCGGCGACGCGGACGGTCGATCACGTCGTCGTGCCGCCGTCGGGGCGCATCGAGTTCGTCGTGACGGGCGGCCCGCATCCGCGACTGCTCCTCTCGCGTTGCTTCGACACGGGACCGGCCGGAGAGACGAATCCCGACGCGCTCTTGGCGGAGCTCGACGACGACCGCGGCGCGTCGGCCGCCGGCCGGGTCGCCGCGCCGACGGGCTTGCGTCCGAGCGCGCAATTCTTGGCCCCGCTCCCGCGGCCGGCGCAGCGGCGTCGCGTGCGCTTCGGCGAGGATCGGCGCGGCTTCGAGATCGACGGCCGGATCTACGCACCCGGCGCGCCTCCGCTGTTCGCGGCGCGCGCCGGGACCGTCGAAGAGTGGACGCTCGAAAACGACACCGATGAAGTGCACGCGTTCCACATCCATCAGGTGCACTTCGCGGTCGAGGCGGTCGACGGCGCGCCCGAACGCGAGCCGCACTGGCTCGACGTCGTCGACCTGCCGCCGCAAACGCGCGCGGCCGGCCGCGCGCCCCGCCCGTCGACGGTCAAGGTGCTGATCGATTTTCGCAATCCCGTCGTGCGCGGGACGTTCCTCTTTCACTGCCACCTGACCGATCACGAGGACGGCGGGATGATGGCGCAGGTGCGGGTGCTCTGAGCGAGCGCGTCGAGAGCCGGATGGTTCGTCCTTAAGGTCCATGATAAAGCCTTAAGGGGATGATAATGTCGCCGGTTTAGATTGGACGCGCTTACTCATCCCTGCGAGGGAACCACGAGATCGAACGCCCCTTAGCAGGGCGCTCGTTCGCGCGTTTCCTTCGCCGTCGCCGCGGAGACGGGGCCTGCGACGGCGCGGATCTCTCATGAAGGACTGGTGATGGCGATCGGATCCGTACTCTCGCGCCGCGCGGCGGCGCTCGTCCTGGCGTGTTTCGTCCTTGCGGCCTGCAACAGCAGCACGGGAGGGGTGAACATCCCGCCTCCGGCGCCGCTCACGCAAGCGCCGATCAAGCACGTCTTCACGATCATCCTCGAGAACCAGACGTACAACAACACGTTCGGTGCGACGCTGCCCGTGCCGTATCTCTCGCAGACGGTCGTGGCGCAGGGCGCGCTGCTGAACAACTACTACGGCACCAGTCACTTCAGCCTCGGGAATTACATCTCGCTCGTCAGCGGCCAGGCCGTCACCCTCGACAACCAGGACGATTGCGGGCCGCCCGGCGCGCCGGGGTTCCCGGGTTCCAACTACGTCAACATCAGCCAGACCGGGACCGCGGCTTACAATCAAATCGCCGGGAACGGCTGCGTGTATCCGAACTCCGCGCTGACGGTCGCCGACGAGTTGGCCGGGGCGGGATACACGTGGAAAGGCTACATGGAGGACATGGGCAACGACCCGACGCGCGAGCCCGCGACGTGCGGCCAGCCCATCGGCGGCATCGGCGCGGTCGACAACACGCAGTCGGCGCAAGTCCCGCCGAAATACAACAGCGGCGGCAAACAACCGGTGACCGACCAGTACGCGGCGCGGCACAACCCGTTCGTCTACTTCCACTCGCTGCTGGATTCTGGAGCCTGTCAGCAGCATGTCGTTCCGCTGAATTCGAGCACCCTCCCGGTCGATCTGCAGTCGATCGCGACGACGCCGAACTACGTATGGATCACGCCGAATTTGTGCGACGACGGGCACGACGTCCCATGCAAATCGCCCGGCAGCGCGGACTCGTATATCGCGGAAAATACCTTCCTGCAGACGTGGGTGCCGATCATCACCCGCTCGCCCGCGTTCCAGCAGGACGGATTACTGATCATCACGTTCGACGAGACGAGCCTGACCGGGACGAGCCCGAGCGGCGTCGTCATCGGTTACGACGGCTCGGCGTGCTGCAACGAGCCGAGCGGCCCGAACACGACCTTGCCCGGCTTCCCGCCGCTCGCCGCGCCGCAGTACTACAACATTCCGATCACCGGCAGCGTGGGAAACAGCGGCGGCGGTCAAACCGGCACGGTGCTCGTGTCGAACTTCATCAAACCCGGAACCGTCAGCTCGACGCCCTACAACCACTACTTCATGCTGCGTTCGATCGAAGATTATTTCGGTCTGCCCTACCTGGGATACTCGGGCTATCCGGGCACGTACGATTTCGGCTCCGACGTGTTCGGGCCGACGATCGCGCGCCAGCAGACGGTTTCGCTCTAATGCGCGCCTGGGTGGCAATCGCGCTCGCGACCGTCGCGCTGGCAGCGGGCGCGGGGAACGCGTCGGCCGCGCAGTCGCGCGCCGCCGAGGAAGCGGCGTTCTTGAACGGCGTCGACCGCAACGAGACCGCCAACGCGATGACCGGCAACGTCCCCTACTTCACCGGTTCGAAGATCAAGCTGCGCTGCACGGTCGAAGCGATCGTGGGGCCCGGCGTGATGGTCGCGCAATGCGGGAAAGAGGTCGAACCGGTCGACATCTACGTGCGCGCCGCGACGGAACACCGGCACGCCGGCGACGTGTTACGGGTGCTCGGGGTCGTCGATACGCCCGGTTCGTGGACCGACCTGATGGGGCACACGGTGTACTATCCGATCGTCAACGCGCGCTTCGTCGACGTGATCGCCAGCCACTAATCTTGTTCTCCGGGGAGCGGTGAGAACAGCGCGCCGGCGGCATCCGCGGCCGGCGTGCTGTTCGCCGGGCGCAGGTGGCGGATGAACCAGTGCAGGATCGCGCGCAGCCGCAGGATGCGATTGCGCGGGCTGCCGGTGCGCGAGAGGTTGTGCCCGTCGCCGGTGAAGCGCACGAACTCCACCGTGCGATGCAGGCGCCGCAGCAAGGTGAAGAGCTGTTCGCCTTGGTCGATCGGGCAGCGAAAGTCGCGTTCGGAGTGTTCGATCAGGAGCGGCGCGACGATCTGGTGCGCGGTGCGCATCGGCGAGCCCTCGAACAAGGCGCGTCCCTGATCGGCGAACCAGGGCGCCTTCAATTCGCGTTCGAGGAACCAGCCGACGTCGGAGGCGCCGACCTCGCTGACGAAGTCGTTGACCGCGCGCATCGAGACGCCGGCTGCAAAGCGATTGCTGCGGCCCAGAAGCGTCGTCGTCATGAACCCGCCGTACGAGCCGCCGGCGACGCCGATGCGGGCGCGATCGAAGTTGCCGGCCGCCTCGGCCGCGTCGAGCAGGGTCAGCACGTCGGCGACGTCGCAGCCGCCCCAGTCGCCGGCGATCGCCGAGGCGTAGGCCTCGCCGTAGCTCTGGCTGCCCCGCGGGTTGCCGTACGCGACCGCGAATCCGTGGCTTGCGAGCAGCTGGAACTCGAAGAAGAACGCGAACCCATACGCCCCGTGCGGCCCTCCGTGCACTTCGAGGATCAACGGCAGCGGCTCGGCGGCCGCCGGCACGAGCATCCACAGATCGAGGTCGACGGTCCCGTCCGCGCTGCGGGGCCGTAGCCGCGTGGGCGCAAGGACGTCGAACGCGGCGAGCCACCCGTCGTTGAGGGCGGTGCGTCGCGTCTCGGTGCCGTGCGGGTCGAGGGTTGCGATGTCGGCGGGAATCACCGGCGTCGAGTAGGCGAACGCGACCGTGCCGTCGCGTGCGAGGTCGAAGCCGAAGATCGCGCGCTCGCCCGAAGCGACGATGCGCGGCGCGCCGCCGGCGCGCGGGAACGCCGCGATCGAGGTCGCGCCGTCGACGCTGACGAGGGTGAACACCTCGCTCCCGTCGGCCGACCAGCGCGGTGCGCACGCCCCGGGCGCGGGCCGCGTGTCCGACATGATCTGATCGCCGACCGTGCGTTCGTAGCCGGCGGAGAGCGAACGGATCGCGCCGCCGCCGGCCGGGACCGCCAGCAACGCGTAGTCGAGCGCGCCGCCGCCGTCGTCGCCGCGCGTGTGCCCGACGTAAGCGATCTCCGTGCCGTCGGGTGAAAACGCGGGCGCTTGCGCCGGTCCGTTCGTGGCGGTCAGTTTACGGACCGCGTGGGTCGCGACGTCGACCGCGAAGATGTCGCCGAGCGCGGTCGCGTCCTCCGGCTTGTCGGCTTGCGACGCGTACGCGAGCGTCGTGCCGTCCGGCGACCATGCCGGTCCGCTGACGTCGAAGTTGCCGCGCGTCAGTTGCACCGCGGCTCCGCCGCCGGTGGCGACGACGAAGAGGTGCTTGCGGATCCCGTCGAGCAGCCCGTCGTCGTCGCTCTTGAACGGCAGCGCGCGGATGTGGCGCGCCTGCGACTTCTCGTCGACGTAGACGTTGGCGGTTTGCGGATCGTGCGGGGCCGTCGCGGTGAACGCGATGTGCGTTCCGTCGGGCGACCACGCGAGCGAACCGATCTTGTCGTACCCGCGCACGAGTTCGCGCGGTTCGCCGCCGCGCAGCGACATCGTGAAGATCGCCGGCTTTTCCTCGACGTCGCGCACGAAAGCGATGCGTTCGCCGTCGGGCGCGAAGACCGCGGCCCGGTCGTTCGTGCCGGCGGTGAACGGCACGTGTCCGTTCGCGTCGATCCGCCACAGCGCGGTGCGTTTGGCTTCCTTTTCGCGGTCGAACGTCAATTGCGCGTAGACGAGCGTCGTGCCGTCGGGAGAGATCGCGGGCATGGTCGCGAGCGCGAAGCGGTAGAGGTCGCTGGGAAGCAGACGTTGCGGCGAGCTTGTCATCAGCGTCCGCTTCCGGATTCGGTCGGATCGTCCCCGTTCGCGGCTTTCGCGCCGAACGGGCTGAATCCGGCGAGGAACTGATCGATCGCCGGGTTGTTGACGCTCGCGTTGGGCACGATCGTCGCGCCGGTGACGAATCCGTCGCGCGCGCTGACGTCGAGCGTTTGGCCGGACGTAAGCGTGTATTGGCCGATGCCCGCGGTGATGGTCACGTCGCCCGGGGCGCAACTGACGCAATAGATTTGATCGCCCCCAGGACCGTGCACGACGTACCCGACCGTCCCGCGGATCGCGGTTTGCGAGGTCGGCGTGACGAAACGGTAGGTCGTCTGCGGCCCGGCGGGGTGTTCGACCGCGAACCGCAGCGCGCCGCGTTCGAGGGTGAACGTGCGGCTGTCGCCCGCGGCGTCGACCACCGCGCCGATCCGCACGCGCGTCCGGTCGCCGATCTGCACTTGCGATGAATCGGGCAGCACGAGCTTCGCGAGCGCCGCCGCTCCGGTGAGCGCGTACGCCTCGCGGTCGAGCAGGATCGAACCCGCGAGCGGCGCGGGGCTAGCGGTCGCGCCGTACGCGAACGCAACGTCGCCGCGGACGCGCTGGAGCTCCACGTCGGCCGCGGCGCGCGCGCCGTAGGCTGCGGCCAGGACGCACACCGCGCACGCCCAGGCCGAGGCGACGGTGCGCTTCAGTGGTCGGCGGCGACGAAGGCTTCGTGTTCGACGTTGGGATCGAGCAGCACCGACGTGTCCGGCTCGCCGGGTTGCAAGATGCGCAGCACCTCGAAGTTGCGCAGCGGCAGCACCTTGCCTTTGACCGACACCGGCTGCAGCTCGTTGACGACGAAGCGTCCCTTGACTTCGTTGTAGGTCGCCTCGCTGATGATGATTTGACCGCCCTTGGCGACGTTGTAGAGGCGGGCGGCGGTGTTGACGTTGTCGCCGATCACCGTGTAGTTCATGCGGTCGCTCGAACCGAGGTTGCCCATCATCACTTCACCGGTGTTCAGCCCCATCCCGACCGTGAACGTCTTCTTGCCGAGCTTCTCCCAGGCGGCGCTGATCTCGAGGATCTTCGCCTGCTGTTCGACGGCCGAGGCGAGCGCGCGAAATGCGTCGTCGGGCTTGGGGTTGGGTGCCGAGAAGACCGCCATGAGGCAGTCGCCGATGAACTTGTCGACGTAGCCGCCGTACTTGAACACGATCGCGCACATCTCTTCGAAGTACTCGTTGAGCTGGCCGTAGATCTGTTCGGGCGTCATCTTTTCCGACATCGCGGTGAACCCGCGGATGTCGGAGTAGAAGATCGTCACCTTCGCGCGCTTGCCGGTGAGGTCGAGCGCGTTGTGCGGGTCGTCCGACTTGAGCATGTCGTCGACGATCGCCGGGCTGACGTGCTTGCCGAACATGTCGCGGATCGACGCGCTTGTCGGCGCCTTCGGTGATCACCCGGTAGAGCGCCACGAACAGCGCCGCGCACAGCATCGCCGCGGTCGACGTGGATCAGATCGATCCAGTGCAGGGTGTAGCCGTAGAGCGCGACCGCGAACGCGGAGTAGCGTGACCGCGACGCCGACCGCGAGCGCGACGCCGACGCGTCGGCGCGCAACTGCGTCACGATGATCCCGATCAACAGCGGCAGCACGATGATCAGGATGATGTCGATCGCCGGCGGGACGCGGCAGATGAACGGTGGTCGATCAGCTGGTCCATGAGCCGCACGTTCGAGAACACCCCCGGGATAGCGGCCGTTCGGCGTCAGGATGAAGTCGCCCATCGCCTGGGCGGTCGTTCCGACCATGACGATGCGGCCGTCGACGAACGTCTTCAAGTCGTCGTCGGCTCGAGTTTGTTGAGCGCGTCGGCGTAGCTGAGCTGCTGCGCGAACGCCATCGTTTCGGTCGTCGACCCGGCGCGCTGCGCCGCGTCGAAATTCTCGTACTCGCGCGTCTTGAACGGGAGCATGAGGAACTAGCCTTCGCCGTCGAGCGGCACGACCGTATCCCCGACTTTCGCCTCCCACGGATCGACGTTGACGATCTTGTCCTTGGCGAAGTACGAAACCGTCGCGCCGGCGATCGAGGTGTAGGTGTCGAGCGGCTTGCCCTTGTCGTCGAAGGTGTTGATCGTCAGATGCTGGCCGACGAGCCAGCCGCCGGGGTTGTCGACCGTCGTGAAGCCCGAAGTCGCGGCGTACGGCAACAATGTCGGGCGCGATCGGTTCCTGCGCCAGGATGCCGCCCTCGGTGATGCCCAGCGTGTACGGCAGCGCGGTCGGCACTTTTTGCGATCCCGGCGGCGAACGCGACGTCGTTGGCGTGCACGGCCGCGTTGTCGACGAACGTCGACGTCGAAGGCGACGACCTTGGCGCCCGCCTTGGCGAGCCGCTTGAGGAGCGCGCCGTGGATCGCGCGCGGCCACGGCCACTGCCCGATCCCGCCGTCTTGGGATCGTCGAGCGAGTGCCTCGTCGATCGCGATCAGGCGCAGACGCTCGTTGTCGTCGGCGGATCGTTGCGGGAAGTGGACGCCGATCTTTCCGAGCCACTCTTGATCGCGAGCCGAGAACAGCGCGTCGTTGACGAAGACGAAGTCGGCGATGCGATTGAGCGATGGCGAGCGTATTCTTCGGCAGCGAGTAGAGCACCAGACCGGCCACGCTCGCGAGCGCCGACAGGACGAGCGCAGGCCGATCTTGCGGTATCGGCGCAGTTTGAAGGTGCCGAACAATCGCTGCATGCGAACCCCTCGATTGGAAACGAGAAATCCGCCGCCCGGGGGCGGGCGGCATCAGAGGCTAGAAAGTTCGGCTTTTCGGGGGGACCGCCTGCGGCTCGGCTGCTACTGCGCGCGGCCGATATAGCGGCGGTCGCGGGTGTCGATCCGCACGATGTCGCCGGCTTCGACGAACAGCGGCACCTGTACCGTGGCGCCGGTCTCGAGCTTCGCCGGCTTGGTCGCGCCGGTCGCGGTGTCGCCCTTGAAGCCCGGCTCGGTCTCCTCGACGCGCAGCTCGACGTGGGCCGGCAAGTCGGCGCCGATCGGAACGCCGTCGTGCATCTGGACCGCGATCTTCATGCCGTCCTTGAGGAAGTCGGCCGGGTCGCCGATGACCTCGCGCTGGAGGGTGATGTTCTCGTAGGTCTCGTTGTCCATGAAATGATAGCCGTCGGCGTCGTTGTAGAGCATCTGCATCTCGCGGTTGTCGACGGTGGCGCGCTCGAGCTTCTCACCGGCGCGGAACGTGCGCTCGACCGTGGACCCGGTCTTGACGTTCTTGAGGCGGGTCCGGACGAAGGCCGACCCTTTGCCCGGCTTCACGTGGAGGAACTCGATCACGGTCCACAGCTGGCCGTCGATCACGATCGTGACGCCGTTACGAAAATCATTGGACGAAATCATGTGCGGCGCACTTCTCGGCCGGCGTGCAAGGTCATCCTCGGCCGACCTGAAGGTAGGGGGCTGCGGCCGGTCCAAGTCCCGGGCACGGTGTGTTTTCTAAAGCGATTCAGTTTCATCGTGGCGGGCCTCGTGGCGGGCGCGTTCCTCGCAATGCCGGCCCCGGCCGGCGCGCAGGCCGCGGCCCCGGTCACGTGTCCGATCGAGGTCAGCTCGGTGTTCCGGGTCGACCGCGCGGGCACGACGTACGGCTTCGTGCTCTCCACGCCGCTGGCGACCCAGACCGCCGGCGGGCGCATCACCGTCTACGCAGGCAGCTCGCGCTACGTGCTGCCGTTCGAGAATGCAACCGTCGCCGGCGCCGGTGAAGGCCAGCGGGCGCGCCCGGTGTTCTACCGGTTTGCGGCGCCCACGCCGGTCGAGAGCGCATACGTGTCGTGGCTCGACGGAAGCGACTCCGGCCCGTGCGATCCGTTCGAGCCGTGGGAGGCGGCATTGCACCCGAGCCCGCGGCTCGCGTCGGATCCCGATGCGAGCGTCCTCGCGAAACCCGCGCCGCCCCCCGAACCCGCGGAGCCCGTGTCGTGTGCGGCGCCGTCGGTACCGAGCGGCGTGACCACGTATGCGACCGTATACCGTCCGCCCGTGGCGGCCCCCAAGGGCTCCGCCGTGACCGTCAAGGTGATCCTCGATACCCGCGGCGCGGTCGTCTCCGCCACCGTCCAGAACAGCGACGATCCAGGGCTCGATGCGACCGCGATCGACGCGGCGCAGCGGACGATCTTTCATCCGCGTATCTATCGCTGCCGGCCGGCGGGCGGTGCCTATCTGTTCATCGTCCAATTCTGACGGCGCCCATGCGGTTCACCGCTCCTTGGCGAAGACGCGGTTTTCGTTGCCGCTGCGCAGGCGCGCGATGTTTTCGCGGTGCGCCAGCACGATGACGAGCGCGGCCGCGATGCCGTACGCGAACGCCGGCAGGGCGGCGAAGCGCCACAGCGCGAGCGCGACGAGGATGCTGGCCGCGAGCGATCCGACCGATGCGTAACCGGTCGCGACGACCGCGACGATCCAGATTAGCACGAAGACGAATCCCGCCGGCCAGGCCAGCGCGAAGATCGCTCCCAGGCTGGTCGCCACGCCCTTGCCGCCGCGCCAGCCCAACCACGGGCTGTAACAGTGCCCGCAGACTGCGGCGAAGCCGCCGAGCGCGGGCAGCCACCGGTCGTCGCCGAGGTGCGCGCCAAGCGCGACGCCGGCTGCGCCCTTGAGGGCGTCGAGCACGAGCACCGCCGCCCCGGCGCCCTTGCCCAGCGTGCGCAGCGCGTTGGCCGCGCCGATGTTGCCGCTGCCCTTGGCCCGAATGTCGACGCCGTACATCCGCCCGACGAACACCCCGAACGGAATCGAGCCGATCAGAAATCCCGCGACCGCGACCAGCAGCGCGGTCATGCTTCGGGTTCGGCGCGGCGGGGCCGGAACTCCAGGGTCAGCGGTACGCCTTCGAAATCGAAGCTCGTGCGCAGGGTGTTCTCGATGAAGCGTTTGTACGACGCCGGGACGATGTCGGGGTCGTTGCACGAGAAGATGAAGAGCGGCGGATGGGCCGCGACTTGCGTGCAGTAGTAGATGCGCAGCGGCTTGCCGCCCGAGAGCGGCGGCGGATGGGTCAACACCGCATCGCGGATCACGGTGTTGAGTTTGGCGGTGGGCACGCGAAAGTCGAGATGGTCCGAAACGCGCATGACGATCGGCATCAAGCTTCCCAGACGCCGCTTCGTCAGCGCCGAGAGGAACGTCACCGGCGCGAACGACGCAAACGGCATCGATTCGTGCAGCACCGTCGTCAGCTCCGCCTGCGAGTACTCGCCCTGCGCGCGCACGAGGTCCCACTTGTTGGCGACGATGATCAGCCCTTTGCGTTCTTCGATGATCATCCCGGCGAGCCGGCGGTCTTGCAGCGACGGCCCGGCGAGCCCGTCGACGACGAGCAGCGCGATGTCGCAGCGGGCGATCGAGGCGAGCGAACGCAACGACGAGTAGTACTCGATCGAGCCGTGCGCCGACGGCTTCTTGCGCACGCCGGCGGTGTCGATGAGCCGGATCGTCCGGCCGGCGTACGTCGTGATCGTGTCGATCGCGTCGCGCGTCGTGCCCGGGACGTCGGAGACGATCGAACGATGCTCGCCCAGGAGCGCGTTGAGCAGCGAGCTCTTGCCGACGTTGGGACGGCCGACGATCGCGATCGCGAGCTCCGATTGATCCGCCGGCTCGTCGCTTTGGGGCGGCAGGCACTCGACGATCGCGTCGAGCAAGTCGCCGGTTCCTTCGCCGTGTTCGGCGGAGACCGCGATCGGCGTGCCCAGCCCGAGGCGCGCGAACTCGCCGGCGATCGACTGCCGCACTTTGGGCGACTCCGCCTTGTTGGCGGCGATGATGACCGGTTTGTTCGCCGCGCGCAAGATGCGCACGACGTCGTCGTCGAGCGGGGTCAGGCCGTCGATCGCGTCGACGACGAAGACGATCGCGTCGGCGTCGCGGGTGGCCATGCGGGCTTGCGCCTGCGTTTCGGTCGCAATCGTGTCGGCCGGGTCGGCCTCCTCGATCCCGCCCGTGTCGACGACCGTGAAGGTGCGTCCGTTCCACTCGGCGAGCGCGTACAGCCGGTCGCGGGTGACGCCGGGGGTGTCCTCGACGATCGCCAGCCGGCGCCCGATCAAGCGGTTGAAAAGCGCGCTCTTGCCGACGTTCGGACGGCCGACGATGGCGACGGTGGCAGGCCGGAGGGCGGCGCTGCGCGGCTCCTCGACGATTTCGGACATATCGCTGTGGCCGTTCGGGGTCACGGGCGGCACTCCCCGGAACGGCAGTCGCGCGCGCGGCCGGCGGCGAACGGCGCAAGCCGATGAGACGCTCGCAGTTCCTGGTCCCGGCGATGCTTGCGTTGCTGCTGGTCCTGGATGCATTCCCCGGGGTGGCGCAGCCGGTGCCGCACCCCGAGCGCCTGGCGCCCCCGACCGGCGGCGTCTACGTCACCACGCTCCCGATCGGCGCCGACATCTGGCTCGACGGCGTGTACGTCGGCCGCAGCCCCGCGTTCGTCGACGCCCTCATGCCGGGACGGCACGCGATCACCGCCACCAAGACCGGGTGGGAATCGCGCGAGCTCGACGTCACGATCCTCGCCGGCGAAACGCAGGCCTCGAGCATCGCCCTCAGCCGTCTGCCGGGGCACCGTGCGGCCGCGACCGGGAAGATCGCGCTGCTGGGGCTACGGGCCATCCGCGAAGTGTCGGTCGACGGCCAGAACATGTACCTCGACGCCGGCGGCACCGTCACGACGAACGCCGGGACGCACGGAATCGTCGTGCACGCCGAAGGCGGCATCATCACGCGCCAAGTGACGGTGTACCCGGACATGACGACGAGCGTCGTCGTCCACGGCAACGAAACCGATGCGACCCCGGCGCACATCGCAGTCGTCGCGCCGGCGTCCGACTTTCTGCCCAGCGCCGCCTATCAGTTCGACGCGACGAACGTGTACATCAAGTATCACCGCCACGAAGTCTCGGCGCGCATCGGCGTTTCGACCGTGCGCCTCGACGGCGAGGCGATCTCCTACGACGCCGCGCCCGCCTTCATCGACGGCAAGCTCTACTTGCCGCTGGAATTGCTGCAGCGCATCAGCGAGCCGCCGAAGCCGAAATGAGCGCAGCCTATGCGGCACCGCGCGCCGGATACGCCTTCCACAGCGGCAAGACGCGCCCGATGTAGCGGGTGAACTTGATGATGCCCACGCGGTAGACGAGGTCGCCGAATTCGTCGGCGCCCGCTTCGGGAAAGCCGAAGCCGCAGCCGAACAACCCCGGCGCGATGATGCCGGTTGCTCGTCGTACGGCGCCTGCGGAATGCCGTCGATCAGCGGCGCGGGCCGGCGTTCGAAGCCGATCGCGTAGACGGCCTTCGTGCAGCGTTCGAGATGGGCTTCGAAGTCCGCTCCGCCGGCGTAGCAACGGGTCAGCTTCGGCGGCAACGCGTCGGCGCCGAGGTGCGCGCGCGCCCACTGCGCGGTCGTTCCCTTGAGCCCGGTATCGTCGTATAGGCGCCGGTTCTCGGGCAAGAACACCGTGTAGCGCAACGGCGTGCGGTACGCGTTGACGACCGCGGCGACGTCGCACTCCTCGAGCAGCGAACGCACCGCCAAGATCGCCGAATGCGACGAGCCGAACACGGCGACGGTGTCGGACGGTCCGCATGCGCCGCGCAGGCGTTCCCGGTCGAGCGCGATCTCGAGCGGGATCGGTTCGATACCCGGGTGCGCCAGCGTGCGCGGCTGCGCTCCGGTTGCGAGCACGACGTTGCACGCGGGCAGCGTGGTGCCGCCGGTGAGGGTCAGCGTCCAGCCGTCGCGGCGCGAGTCGCAGCGTTCGACGAAGCCGGTCTGCGCGCACACTTGTTCGCGCAGCCGCGCGGTGATCCAACGCAGCGGTTCCGCGACGTGGCGCAGATCGCACCACGCGTCGCGCGCGAAGCCGTCGAGCGCAAAGGTCGCGGGTCGCCGTTCGAACCCGAACGCGCGACACGCTTCGAACATCGCGTAGAATTCGCCGATCCGGGTGTTCGACGGCACGTTGCCCCAGAGGGCCCCGAAATCGCCCACCGCAAACGCCGGATCGATCCAGCGAATGGCCGGCCCCGGGACGCCGCCGTCGAGCAGCGTTCCCACCGTGCTGATGCCGGCGGGGCCGGCGCCGATGACGGCCCATTCCACTTCCACGCTGCGTGGTTAAGGCGGCCGTGCGTTCGGCCCTCCGGCGGCAGCGATCCGGAGGCGCGGGAACCCGTTTATAGCAAGCCGAACCTCGGACGATTCTGTAAGTTCGTCGCGGGAGCACACGTGTCCAACGGCCCCAGCCTCTACATCGAAACGTTCGGCTGCCAGATGAACGAAGCCGACTCCAACTACATCGCCGGTCGCGCGAGCGCCGCCGGCTATGCGATCGTGTCGCGTCCCGAAGAGGCCTCGGTGCTCGTGCTCAACACGTGCACCGTGCGGGACAATGCCGAACGGCGCGCCTACGGGCGCATCAACCAGTTCAAGGCCCTCAAGGCGGCCGACCGCACCGTGAAGCTCGTCGTCATGGGTTGTTTGGCCGAGCAAGACAAGGAGCGGATGCGCGGCGTCGTGCCGCACGTCGACGCGGTGTTCGGCACCAAGGAACTGCGCCGGCTCGGCGACACGCTGGCCGGCTGGCTCGACGAATTTCCCGAGGACGAAGCGCTCGCCGAGCGCGCGCTCGTCGCCCCGCTCGGCGGTCAGGCCGACTGCGTCGGCGACGACTACGCGGCGCTGCGCGCGTTCGTCAACGTGCAGCGCGGCTGCTCGTACTACTGCACGTTCTGCATCGTGCCGCACGTGCGCGGACGCTTCGACCACCGGCCGCTCGCTGATATCGTGGGCGAGGTGCGCGCCCGGGTCGCTGCCGGTGCGCGCGAGATCATGCTCGTCGGCCAGACGGTCAACGCCTACCACGAGCCGGCGACCGGCGCCGACTTCGCCGACTTGCTCGAGACGGTCGCCGCGCTCGAGGGCGTCGAGCGCCTGACGTTCGTCACCTCGCACCCTAAGGATTTCACGCCGAAGCTCGCGCGCACGATGGGGGCGCTCCCGAACCTGAATCCGCGCTTCCATCTGCCGATGCAGAGCGGATCGAACGCCGTGCTGCGGCGCATGAACCGCAAGTACACGATCGAACAATATTTGGAGAAAGTCGACGTGTTCCGGGCGGAGTGTCCCGGTTGGGCGCTGACGACCGATTTGATCGTCGGCTTCCCCGGCGAGACCGAGGACGACTTCGCGCGCACGCTCGACGTGTGCGCGCGGGGGCTGTTCGCGCAGGCCTACATGTTCGTCTACTCGCCCCGGCGCGGCACGCCGGCTGCGCGCTGGGAGCAGGTAGCACCTGCGACCGGCGCCGAGCGGCTGCAGCGCTTGATCGCGGTGCAGGACGACGCGGTGCGTGCGTACCACGCCCGCAAAGTCGGCACGACGGTGCGCGCCCTCGTGCACGGCCGCTCGCGCAAAGATCGCGCCAAGCTCACCGCCAAGACGCTCGACAACGTGACCCTCGCGGTGCCCGATCCCGAAGACCTCGCGCCGGCCGGCGGCGCGCGCGAGCCGTGGATCGACGTGCGGCTCGAACGCGCGTATACCTGGGGTTTGACTGGGACGATGACCGGACGCGCGGCGGCGTTCGACGGGCCGGCCCGGGCCGTGCGCGCACCGCTGCTCGACCTCGTCGCCCTCGCCTAGTCCGCGGGCGCACCGGAATGCAAAGGGGCCGGCGATCGACGCCGGCCCCCTTCACATCGGGATGATGATGATGGCGTAGCCGGTGGACTAGTGGGAAGCCGCCTTCGGCGCGTACAGTTGGCACCAGCCGTTCGGGCTGATCGAGCCTTGAACCGCCTGGCAGGCGCCCTTGGCGGTCGTCGGATTCGTCTTGGCGGGAATGTAGAGCTGGCAGCCCGCGCAGTGCTGGCCGTTCTTGGGCGTGGTCTGGTACTTTGCCGCCGCTTGCGTGAGGCCGGGAGCAGCCTCCGCGGCCCGCGCCGTCATGGCGACGGCGAGCGCGGCCGCCGATCCGCCGGCGATCCGGCGGAGAACGTCTGCTCGGGAGATGAGATCGATAGGTTCGGACATCAAGCGCCTCCTGGGTGGGGTGTCGCTGTTCGCGGCACCTGCGTGTCTGGACTCTAGTAACGCAGCGCGGGTTCCGTGCGTGCGCGAGCGCAACTTTTTTGCGTGAAACCGAGCGTCGACCTTCACGGCGCGCGCGCGTTCGCGCGGCCGGAGGGGGGCCGTTCGCCGGCGTCGCGTAAAGCGCGAAAATGCACACACGCCTTCTCCGCGCCGCCGCCTTCGTTGCCGGGCTCCTCGCCATGCTCGTACCCGTCTTGCCGCTCGACGCAGCGGACGAAGTCGATCCCCACGACCTGCCGGTCAAGGCGGTCGCCGACGGGCGGATCACGGTGACGGCCGCGGCCGGGACCGGCGTCGATCCGGTGTACGAATCGGTTCCGCTCGACCGGCCGAATCCGGCGATCGTCCGCGCGCTGATCGTCGTGCACGGCGCGCTGCGCAACGCCGACGTGTACAACAAGTCGGGCCAAACGGCGATCGCCGCCGGCGGCGCGGCGGCCGGCGGGACGGTGCTCGTGACGCCGCAGTTCCTCGCCGACGTCGACGTGAAGGGGTGGAAGCTTCCCGCCGACACGCTGCGCTGGACGACGACGAGTTGGGAAGGCGGCGAGCCGGCGCTGGGCCCGAGCCCGCTCAGTTCGCTCGCGGTGTTCGACGCGATCGTCGCGCTGCTGGCCAACCGTGCGAACTTCCCGAATCTGAAAACGATCGTGATCGCAGGACACTCCGGCGGCGGCCAAATGGTGCAGCGCTACGCGGTTGCCGGTCACGCAGCGCAAGCCCTCGGCGGGACGAGCGGCATCGCGATCCGGTACGTGGTCGCGAATCCGTCGTCGTACGTGTACTTCACGCCCGAACGGCCGCTGGCGAGCGGCGGGTTTGGCCCGTTCGATGCGGCCTCGTGTCCCAAGTACGACACGTGGAAGTACGGCGTGCACGGGATGCCGCCGTACGTCACCGAGTCGCCGTCCGTCCTGGAGTCGACGTACGTCGGCCGCGACGTCGTCTACATGCTCGGGATGAACGACACCGACCCCAATCATCCCGCGCTCGACAAGTCGTGCATGGCGGAGGCCGAAGGCCCGTATCGGTTGGCGCGCGGGCGTTCGTACTACGCGTACCTGCAGATGCGCCACCCATCCGGGCTCGCGCACAAGCTGATCGAGGTTCCCGGCGTCGGCCACGACGGCGATGCGATGTTCACTTCGCCGCAGGGCCGAGCGGTGCTGTTCGGGGCGGTGCCGAACTGACGGTTCGGATGAGCCGCCATTGACCAGCACCCGGTTTTCACCGATGCTCGAACAGTATTTCGAGCTCCGCTCACGGTATCCCGAAGCCGTTCTGCTCATGCGCGTCGGCGACTTCTACGAAGCGTACGGCGACGATGCGGAGACGATCGCCCGCGCGCTGTCGATCGCGCTGACGTCGAAGGAAGCCGGTTCGGGCCAGCGCGTCGCGATGGCCGGGGTGCCGCATCACGCGCTCGACGCGTACCTCGCCAAACTCGTCAAGGCGCGCTACGTCGTGGCGCTCGGCGAGCAGATGGAAGCGCCGATCCCCAACAAGCTGACCCGGCGCGACGTCGTCCGCGTCGTCACGCCCGGGACGCTGATCGAAGAGCAGCTCCTCGAACGCTCGGCCAACAACTATCTCTTGGCGATCTCCGGCGTCGGCGATACGTTTGGCGTGGCGCACGCCGACGTCTCGACCGGTTACCTCGCGGCGACCGCGTTCTCGGGCGACGCGGCTTGGGACGAAGCGCTCGCCGAGATCGGGCGCTTGGCGCCGGTCGAGATCGTCGCCGACGTGCCGGCCGACGTGCGCGAGTCGCTCGCCGCGGCGCTCGAAAACCACGGCGCGCGGATCGCCTCGCCGATGCTCTCGCTCGTCGCCGCCGCGATCCGCGAGCCGCTCGGCGACTTTTCGTTCGACGAGTCGGTCGTCGTGAGCCGCGCGGTCGCGGCGCTGCACGGGTTCGTCAAACGCGTCGGCGTCGGGACGAGCGACGCGTTGCGCGCGCCCGCGTACTACACGGCGCGCGGCTTCATGACGCTCGACGCGAACGCGCGCAAGCATCTCGAGCTGACCAAGGCCTTGGGCGCCAACGCGAAGGCGACGCTGCTGGCCACCGTCGACCGCACGCGCACGGCGATGGGGTCGCGACTGCTCGCGCGCTGGCTCGTGCAGCCGCTGGTCGACCGCGCGCGCATCGCGGAGCGCGCCGACGCGGTCGCCGCGCTGGTCGCCGGCGCGCAGCGGCGGATGGCGTTGCAGGACGTGCTGCACGGCTGTTTCGATCTCGAGCGCATCTCGCAAAAGGTGCGCTACCGCCGCGCGACGCCGCGCGACTGCGCGTCCTTGCGGCGCACGCTCGAACTCCTCGATCCGATCAAGGATGCGTTGCGCGAAGAGAGCTTGCCGCCGCTCTTGCGCAGCGTGGCGGAACGCATCGGCGACTTCGACGGCGTCCTAGGCGACTTGCGCGCTTCGCTCGTCGACGAGCCGCCCGGCACGATGACCGACGGCGGCGCGATCCGCCCGGAGAGCAACGCCGAGTTGGCCGAATGCGTCAAGCTGCGCACCGACGCGCGCAGCCGCATCGCGGAGCTCGAAGAGCGCGAACGCCAGCGTACCGGGATCAAGGCGCTGAAGGTCAAGTACGCGAGCGCCTTCGGCTATGCGATCGAGGTCAGCAAGAGCAATCTCGCCATGGTTCCGAGCGACTACGTGCGCCGTCAGACGCTGACCAACGGCGAACGCTTCGTCACCCCCGAACTGCGCGAGCTCGACGTCGCGATCTCGAGCGCGCAATCGCGCCAGCTGCGGCTCGAGCAGGCGCTGTACGAGAATCTCGTCGAGCGCTTGGCCGAGCGGGTCGACGACATCCTGACTGCCGCCGGGGCGCTGGCCGAGCTCGATGCGTGCGCCGGGCTCGCGCAGATCGCGGGCGAGCGCGGCTACGTGCGGCCGCAGTTTACGGACGAGAGCGCGTTCGAGATCTGCGACGGGCGCCATCCGGTCGTCGAAGCGCTGATCGGGCCGGCCTTCGTGCCCAACGACCTGCGCACCGAACCGGCCCGCGCGCGCTTCATCTTGCTGACCGGGCCGAACATGGGCGGCAAGTCGACCTACTTGCGCCAGAGCGCGCTGATCGTGATCCTCGCCCAAATCGGCTCGTTCGTGCCCGCCAAGTCGGCGACGCTCGGCATCGTCGACCGCATCTTCACGCGCATCGGCGCGGGCGACGACCTGGCCTCGGGACAATCGACCTTCTACGTCGAGATGGCCGAAGCGGCGAGCATCCTGCGCCGCGCGACGCAGCGCAGTTTGTTGTTGATCGACGAGGTCGGGCGCGGCACCGGCACGATCGACGGGCTCGCGATCGCGCAGGCGATCTGCGAGTACTTGCTCGAGCGCCAAACGCACGCTCCGACGGTGTTGTTCGCAACTCACTTTCACGAGCTCGTCTCGCTGGCCGAGCACTGGCCGCTGGTCGCGAACTTCCACATCACGGCGGTCGAGAACACCGCGCGTTCGGGCGCGCCGGTGTTCTCGCACCGCGTTTTGCCCGGCAGCAGTTCGCGTTCGTTCGGCATCGAGGTCGCCAAAATGGCGGGCTTGCCGCCGGCGGTCGTCGCGCGCGCCAAGGAGATCGCCGACGCGCTTTCGGGCCGCCCTGCGCTCGACGATCAGGTGCCGCTGCGCGGGCGGCTCGCGCGTTTCGACCGGGCCGACGAACAACTGACGCTGGGATTGTGAACGCCGAAAGCACGATCCGCCTGCTCGACGCGCAGACCGTCGGCCAGATCGCGGCGGGTGAAGTCGTCGAACGGCCACTCTCGGTCGTGAAGGAACTGGTCGAGAATGCGCTCGATGCTGGTGCCGGCAAGATCGTCGTGCGGGTGCGCAACGGCGGGCTGACCGAGATCGACGTCGCCGACGACGGCGCGGGAATCGCACCCGGCGAGTTGGCGCTCGCGCTGCGGCGGCACGCGACGAGCAAGCTGGCCGGCGCCGGCGGGCTGACGCAGATCGCGACCCTCGGCTTCCGCGGCGAAGGCCTCGCGAGCATCGCCGCCGTCGCGCGCATCACCCTGCTCTCACGCTGCGCGGGCGCCGAGGTCGGCTACACGGTCGAAGCGTTCGAAGAGACGGTGTCGCCGGCCGAGCCGGCGGCCGCCCCGCCGGGGACGCGGATCGTGGTGCGCGAGTTGTTTGCGAACGTTCCGGTGCGCCGCGAGTTCCTGCGTTCGCCGGCAGCCGAATTCGCGCGCATCTCGAATTGGCTCGCGACCCTCTCGCTCGCCTATCCGGAGGTCGCGTTCTCGTTGGCGCACGACGGACGCGAGAGCTTCGCCTTCCCGGCCGGCGTCGATCCGGCGCCGCGCCTGCGACACGTGTTCGGCGCCGCCTCGGCGCCGCGGATGCTGCCGCTCGCCGGGGAATCGACCTCGCACGTCACGGTCAGCGGCTACGTCAGCGCGCCCGGCGACGACCGGCCCGACCGGCGCCTGCAGCTGGCGTTCGTCAACCGCCGACTGCTGCGCACGACGCTGTTCTCGGGCGCGTGGAGCGGCGCGTACCGCACCTTCGCGATGGTCGGGCGGCATCCGTACGGGGTGCTGTTCGTCGACGTCGCCGCCGCACGAAGTCGATCCGAACGTGCACCCGACGAAGTTCGACGTGCGCCTGCGCTTCGCCGAGCACGTCAACGACGTCGTGCGCGACGCGATCGGCGGCACGCTGCGGCGCGCCTCGATCGCGCGGCTCGAACGCTCGATCTCGTTCTCGCCGGCGGCGGCCGAACCGGTCGCTCGAGCGGTCAACGAAGCGTTGCCGCTCGGCTTTCGCGCCGCGTGGAGCGACGGGGAGCCGGCGGGCGACGGGCCGCCCGCGGCGGAGGACGGGCGCCTGCGGGTGCTCGCGCAGATCGATCGCACGTACATTCTCGCGTCCGACGGGCGGGCGCTCGTGCTGATCGATCAGCACGCGGCGCACGAGCGCATCGCGTTCGAAGCGCTCGCGCACAATGCCGCGGCGACGTCGCGCAGCGAACCGCTGCTGTTCCCACATGCCTTCGAGGCCAGCGCGCCGCAAGCCGAGCAGCTCGAACGCGTGCTGCCGGCGCTACAGGCGGGCGGACTGTCGATCGAACACTTCGGCGAACGCACCTTCCGCATCACCGCGACGCCGGCCGGCTACGCGCTGCCGGGCACCGCGCGGCGGCGCGAGTTCGACGTCGCCGATTTTCTCGAGTGCTTGACCGACGACGTGCGGGGTCTCGACTTCCGCGAACGCGTGTGGGCGTCGCTGGCGTGCCATTGCGTCGTGCGCGCCGGCGATCGCTGGAACCGGTCGAGATGACGACCCTCGTCGCGCGCTTGATGGACTGCCGCAACCCGATGCACTGTCCGCACGGCCGGCCGACGATCGTGCGGCTCGAGCCCGACGCAGTTGGCGCGCTTGTTCAAGCGCATGTGAACGGCGTCCTGATCCTCACCGGCCAAACCGCGGCCGGCAAAACGCAGCTGGCACTGGCGCTCGCCGAGCGGTTCGAAGCGGAGATCGTCAGCGCCGACTCGCGGCAGATCTACCGCGGCATGCCGGTCGGCACTGCGGCCCCGAACGCCGCCGAGCGCGCGCGCGTGCCCCATCACGTGATCGGCTTTCTCGACCCGCACGAGCGCTATTCGGCGGCCCGGTTCGTCGCCGACGCGCTGGCCGCGATCGACGAGATCCACGCGCGCGGACGGCGCGCGATCGTCGCCGGCGGGACCGGGTTCTACGTGCGCGCGCTCGCCGGCGACGTGGCGCTCGAGGGCGAGCGCAGCGAGGCGCTGCGCGACCGGCTCGCGCGCGAAAGCGCGCTGCACCCGCCTGAGGCGTTGCACGCGTGGCTCGCCGCGCTCGATCCGGCGCGAGCGGCTCTGCACGAGGCCCGCGACCGCTATCGCGTCGTGCGCGCGCTCGAAGCCGCGCTGGCGCGCCGGGCCGCGCCGGGCGAAGCCCGCGCCCCCGGCGCGCAGGCGAATCTGCGGACGCGCGGGATACCGCTGCGCAAAGTGGTGCTCCAACTGTCCGGCGCCGAACTCGACGCGCGCATCCGCGCGCGCGTCGACGCGATGCTCGCGGCGGGGCTCGTCGCGGAAGCCGAGCGCATCGGCGCCGGTGCGGTCGCCGCGGACGCGGTCGGCTATCGCGAGGCGCTCGCGTTCGCCGCCGGATGGATGACGGAGGCGGAGTTGCGCGAGCGCCTCTTTCGCCGGACGAGACAATTCGCCAAGCGGCAGGCAACGTGGTTCCGAACCGAACCGAACCTGCAACCAATCGATGCATCCGATGCGGTCATGGCAGCGACGATGGTGGCAAGGGAATTGCCAGGATGGGCCTGAACGGCGCGCCCATGGCACGCGAGGGATCGAACGGTACGATGCGCTCTCCGGCGCTTCAGGACGCGTTCCTCGCCGAGGTGCGCCGGCAAGCGGTTCCGGTGATCATTTACCTGGTGAATGGTTTCCAGCTCAAAGGCTTGGTGCGCGGTTTCGACGCGTTCACGATCGTGCTCGAGTTCGAGCACAAGCCGCATCTGGTCTACAAGCATGCGGTTTCCACGATCACGCCCCAGGGCCCGCTGCACGCAGCGTTCTTGAACGATCCGCCGCCTCGCGACGGCGGCGCCGCGTGATGGCTGCCGTCCCGGTCGTCAAGATGAACGGCGCGGGCAACGAGTTCGTGCTGCTCGATGCGCGCGTCGACCCGCTGGACGATCCGGTGCCGTTCGCGGTCGCGATGTGCCGGCCGGATTCGCCGGTAAACGGCGCCGACGGCCTGCTGCTCGTCGTCCCGTCGCAGGAATACGGGGTCGGCATGCGCATGCTCAATCCCGACGGGAGCGAGGCCGAAATGTGCGGCAACGGCATCCGCTGCGCCGCGCGCTACCTCGCCGAACACGACGGCGTCGATACGGCGACGTTCGAGACGAAGGCGGGTCCGGTGTTGACCCACGTCGCCGGACGTCAGCCGTTCGAAGTGCGCGTCTCGATGGGAGTTCCACAGCTGCAACCGGTCCGTTCGCTGACGGTCGAGGGCCTAACGTTCGATTACCGGCCGGTGTCGCTCGGCAACCCGCACGCGGTGATCTTCGTCGACGACGTCGCCGGCGTCGACCTCGCGCGGCTGGGCCCGGCGATCGAAACGCACGCCGACTTTCCGCAGCGCACGAACGTGCACTTCGCGCAGGTGCTCGACGGGCACACCGTGCGCGCCGTCCACTGGGAGCGTGGCGCCGGCCGGACACAAGCCTGCGGCACCGGCGCGGTCGCGGTCGCCGCGGCGGCGGTGGAGATCGGGCGCGCCGGCTCCCCGGTCGACGTGCTCGTCCCCGGCGGCCGCCTGCGCGTCGAATGGACGCCCGGCGCCAGCGCCGTGCTCCAGGGGCCGGCCGAACGCGAATTCGAGCGCACCGTCCCGCTTCCGGCGTGAGCCCCGGGCTCGCGTACGCGGACAAGCGCGGCCGCGTCTATTTCGACCCGGACCGCTCGCCGTTGGCCGACGACGGCATCGTCCGGCCCCCGTTCGACGCCGAGTTGATCCCGGCGCCGCGAGGCACGGTGACGACGATGTTGCCCGGGCGCGCGCCGCGCCTCGACGGCGGCGCGATTGCCCGCCGGCGCACGGCCGTGGCGGCACTGCTGCCGGCGGGCTATACGCGTTTGTTGCTGCCGGCCGTCGAACGCGCGCCGGATGCACCGGCGTTGCCGCTGTTCGGCTACACGTACGCGTGCGTCGTCGACGACGAACTCCACGTGGCGGCGGCGCGGACCGATGCGGCCGACGACTGGACGCCGCGCTACTTCGCGCCCGGCGAACTCGAGGCGGCGATCGGCGCCCGCATCGCGCGCGACCCGGCCAACCGCGTGCTCGCGCAGGTTGCGCTGTGCGCGCGCGACTACGGCTGCTTCACCGCGCAGAACGTCTTCCTCGAACGCGGCGAAGCCGCGCTCCCGGTCTCGCCCAAGTGCAATGCGGCGTGCGTCGGCTGCATTTCGGAGCAAGACGCGGACGCGGGCATTCCGTCGCCGCAAAAACGCATCGCCTACGAACCCGATGCGGATGAACTCGCCCGCGTCGCCGTTGCGCATCTCGAATGCGTCGACGGCGGCATCGTCTCGTTCGGCCAAGGCTGTGAAGGCGAACCGCTGTTACGCGCGGCGGTCATCGCGCGCGCGCTCGAACGGATCCGGACCGCGCTCCCCAACGGAACGCTCAACCTCAATACCAACGGCAGCAATCCCCGCGCGCTCGCGCTCCTGATCGACGCGGGCCTGCAGGCCGTGCGCATCAGCCTCAACTCGTTCCGGCCCCAGACTACGCCGCGTATTACCGCCCGGTGGGCTACGCGCTCGACGACGTGCTCGAGAGCATCGCGCTCGCGTCGGCACGCGGCTTACGCGTGTCGCTGAACGTGCTGACGCATCCCGGCGTGACCGACGAGCGCGCCGAGCTCGAGGCGATGGCAGCGTTCTTGCGCGCCCATCCGGTCGGCATGGTACAGACGCGCACGCTGAACATCGACCCCGACGTGTACTTCGCGCGCGTCGGCCGCCCGCGCGAACCGCTCGGGATGCTGACCGCGCTCGACGCAATCGCCGCCCACGGCGTCGCGCGTCGGCAACTTCACCCACGCGGCTCCGTAAGGAAGCCACCGCGAAGCTCGCGTCAGGCCCTCGGCGCCAGGCGATCCGGCAACCCGAACCGCTCGAAGGCGATGCTGGCCTGCCGCTGATTCATCGGCTGTTCCGGGAAGCGCTGGTACGCCTCCGGTTCCGGAGCGTCGATCGCGCGCACGATGAATGCCGTAACGTCGCTGACTAGGCCCTCGCGCAGGCTCAGCACGTTGAGCGCGAATGGCAGGTACGCCCCGGCGGCCTCGTCCCAAGCGTAAAAGCCGAGTGCCGGCTGTGCATTGGCCTCGGTCACCACCGGTTTCCAGCGCCACGCGCCCGAGAGCGAGGACTCTCGCGCCCAATGCGCGATCGTCGCCCGCGGCGTGTACCACGTCGCGAGCGGCGGCATCGCGAACGTCGCGTCTTCGACGAGCAAAGAGGTGAAAGCGTCGACGTCGTTGCCCTCCCATGCGTCGATGTACCGATTAACGAGCTGATGCAAGCCCCCGTCGCCGAGCGATCGCAGCGCCTCTTGCTGTGTGCGCGGACCCACTCGCGCCCGCACGGCCGCGCGCGCGCGCTGCAAACCGCTGTTGACCGACGGAACGGTGGTCTGCAACATCGTCGCTACCTCACTTGCGGTGAAGCCAATGACCTCGCGCAGGATGAGGATGGCGCGCTGGGACGCAGCGAGGTGTTGCAGGGCGGCAACGAACGCGAGTTCCAGACTTTCGCGTAGCTCGTAACTCGCTTCGGGATTCACGTGCCCCGGCGTGATGCCGATTCCTTCGCTCGGATACGGTTCGATCCACGTCGATTCGCTCTGTGGCGCACCGGGCGGCGTATGAGCCACGGCGGCCGGACCGAAGTCGTGCGGCAGCACGCGCTTGTTCCGCCGTCCCAGTTCCGTCAGGCACACGTTGGTCGCAATGGAGTAGAACCACGGGCGGGCCGAATTCGCATCGCGTAAGCCGGCGGCGCCCCGCCAGGCGCGCAGCAGTGTATCCTGAAGCGCATCATCGGCGTCGTGCACCGAGCCGAGCATCCGATAGCAGTGCGCATGGAGATCGGCCCGGTGACGTTCGACGAGGCCGGCGAAGTCCGGACGCTCGCCCGAAGACGCGTCGCTCAGGGTTGTTCCACGACGAGCAGCGTGTGGCCGCTAGGATCGCGGAACCAGAACATCGGCGGCACGGGGTCGCCCATGCGCGACACCTCATGGTCCACATCCACGCCGAGAGCCTTGAACTGCGCGTGCGATGCGTCGATGTCGCTCGTGGTCAACGTAATGCCCGTATTCACGGGCGTGATTGGGTCGTTGCCCGGCGGAGGGGCGATTGCGATGCCGGTCGTTCCCTGCGGAGGGTAGACTTCGACCCACCGGTATCCGGGCCCGAATGCGATGTCCGTTCGCTTTTCGAAACCGAGCGACTCGTAGAATGCAATGGCCCGGTCCTGTTCGAGCGTCGGCACGCAAACGAGGGAGATCCGGTTGACTGGGGTGGTCTTGACGGAGTTCATGGCTGCACCTCTTGGGGGATCTGGGAATACTGTTATGACTTCAGGCGAGCGACAAACTCATCGGTCCGACTTCACTCGCGCACCGGCTCCCGAACGTCGAAGATCCGCAGCTCGGGGAATGCGCGGCGGTAGAAGTCAGCATCGCTCGTCACCAGCGCTCCGACTGCTGACGCGTGCGCACCGATGATGAAGTCGGCGAGGATGCGTCTGGGTTCGGCGCCGCTCTTCGCCTTGCGGCGCTTCGCGTAAGCCGCGTAGGAGAATCCCGCATGGGTCCAAACTTCGAGGGGCAGGTCGATGTCGATGCCGACGTGTGCCCCGAGCAAAGCCTCGGCGGTGCGAGCCGCACCGTCTTGCCGGCGGCCGCATAGTTCGGCGTAGACGACCCCGCAGACGACGATCCGTCCGCGCTCGCTCGCGTCCTCGATCGTCCGGAGCGCCGCTTCCACGACTTGGGGCGTTCCTTCCTCGAGATCGATGATGACGTTCGTATCGAGGGCGGTCATGCGTCGCGATCGCCTCGAAGCTCGCGTACTTCCGCGTCAATCTCATCTCGGGTTTTACCGGCGCCGCGTCGATGTCGAGCGATGAGCGGCGCGAGCCGTTCCCGCACGGGGATCGGCGTGACGATGACGCCATCGGGCGTTACCACGAATCGCAGATCGTCGCCGGGCCCGACGTCGAGCAAGGCGCTGACCCCCGCAGGCAGCGTCAACTGGTTCTTACTCGTGACCCTGGCCCGAAATTCCTTACCGTTCATCCTTACATCATAAGGGCGATCCATCGCCAGGTCAAATGGATTTCGGCCGGCTTACGCCGGGGGCTTGACGATCAGCAAGTGAGCTTAATCGGACCCTTGACGGTCTGAAACGCCGTCGTGCAGAGAGCTGCCTGTGTGAGGCGTCGTGTGCGCGCGGAGATCAAGATCTGCGTCGCTACGTACGCCGCGACGGCTTCCGCCATGGGCGGCGTGCCGGTGCGGGCGTGAAAGCGCTGCACGAACGTCGCGTACTCCGCGGTCGGAGCGGCGGTTCGTCACGGGCGAGCAGTTGCGCGCACGCGCCGTGCGGACCGGGCTGCGGCACGATGGCGATCGCGGGAGCGTTCCACCCGCGCATGCCACCGCACAGCGCCGCGGCGACGTTGCTTCGCGGGCCGACCAGCACCGCCGCCGCCCGGGCTGGCGGGCCGAGCCCGGCCGCTCGCGCGCGGTCGACGTCGGGGAAGTTGCCCTGGCCTTCGTCTTGGTGCGGATTCGAGACGCCCCCGCCGGAAAGGTCCACGATCCGGACCCCGGGAGCGAAGCCGGCGTCGCTCGCAGCCAGCTCCATCGCCGCCTTCATCTCGAGCCCGAGATAGCCGTCGGTGCCCGCCAGCGGCAGGTACGCGACGATCGCACCGGTGGCCGGCGGCGATTGCGCTGCGCCCGGCGCGTGCAGCGCAAGCGCGAAGCCCGCGACGGCGGCGGCTGTGCGGAGGCCGCGCACGGGTCAGCCGACGGGATTTTCCAAGATGCCGAGCCCCTCGATGTGCACGCTGACGCGGTCGCCGGGGTGCAAGAACTTCGGCGGCTGGAACGAGAGGCCGACGCCCGCCGGCGTGCCGGTGGCGATCAAGTCGCCCGGCTGCAGGGTCATCGTGGCGGCCAAGGTCGCGATCAGGCTCGGGACGTCGAAGATCAGATCGGCGACCGTCCCGTTCTGGCGGATCTCGCCGTTCACTTTCGTCACGATGCGCAGCGCCGTCGGGTCGGGCACTTCGTCGGCGGTCGTGATGTAGGGCCCGACGGGGCAGTACGTGTCGAGGCTCTTGCCGAGGAAGAACTGGTTGTGGCGCGTCTGTAGGGTCCGCGAGCTGACGTCGTTGACGATCGTGTAGCCGTAGACGGCGCTCATCGCTTCGGCTTTCGAGAGCCCGCGCGGCGCCGAGCCGATGACGATGCCGAGCTCGCCCTCGTAGTCGGTGCTGGCGGTCGGGTCGAGCGAGGCCAGGATCGTGTCGCCCGGCCCGATGACCGACGTCGTCGCCTTCGTGAAGACGACCGGATGCTCGGGTTCCTTGGCCGCGAACCCGTGCGCTTGGAGTTCGGCGAGGTGGTCGCGGTAGTTCATGCCGATCGCGAAGATGTTGCTGCGCGGCCGCGGGATCGGCGGCAAGAGGCGAACGCTGCCGGAGTCGATGCGCGCCTTGACGTTGTCGGATGCGAGCGCGTGCCGCGCGCGCTCCAGGCCTTCCGCGCCGAGCGCGATGAACTCGAGCATCGTCTCCGGCAGACCGGCCTGCGAGAGATCGAAGATCCACGGGTCGTCCCACACGCCCACGCGGCGGTGTCCTTCGGTCACGAACGTCACGAGTTGCATGCTTTGGGGATGCGTCCCGGCTGGAGCGCAGTCCTCGCCGCGGGCGTCCGATTGGACCATCCGTTCGGAGGCTGTTCGTACCGCTTTCCGCGACGTACCCTCTATAGGTGGTGGGGGAAATCTGCGCCCACCCTCTACGAGGATTGACAGAAGACCATGCTGCTGCTGGAGATCGGGCTCGTCGTCCTGACGCTCGTATCGTTCTATCTTTTCGATCGCTACGCGATCGGCTGCGAGAAGCTCTGATGATCGAATCGGCACTGGGCCTCGCCCTCTCCGTCGCGGCGCTCGCCTATCTGACCTACGCGATGCTGCGTCCGGAGCATTTTTAGATGACGACCGTCGGATGGCTGCAGGCCATTGTGTTCTTCGCGCTCGTGCTCGCGTGCGTCAAGCCGCTGGGCATCTACATGGCGCGTTTGTTCGCCGGTGAACGGACGGTGTTGAGCCCGGTGCTGGCGCCCGTCGAAGGCGCGTTCTACCGGCTCGCGCGCGTGCGCCCCGAGCGCGAGATGAACGCCACGACGTATCTGCTTGGCGATGTTCGCGTTCAGCTTCATCGGGCTCGATCTGGCTCTATCTGCTCTTGCGCGTCCAGAAGTGGCTGCCGCTCAACCCGCAGGGGTTCGACAACATGGCGCCCGACCTCGCCTGGAACACGGCGGTCAGCTTCCTGACCAACACGAACTGGCAGTTCTACTCGGGCGAGAGCACGATGAGCTACCTCTCGCAGATGGTCGGGCCTGGCCTGGCACAACTTCGTTTCGGCGGGCGTCGGCATCGTGATGGCGATCGCCCTGATCCGCGGGCTCACCCGCACCGACCGCAAGACGATCGGCAACTTTTGGGTCGACCTGACCCGCGCGGTGCTCTACATCCTCTTACCGCTCTCGATCGTCGTCGGCTTGCTACTCTGCTGGACCGGCGTGCCGCAGAACTTGCATCCGTATCAAGACGTCACGACCCTCGAAGGCGTCGAAGCAGACGATCACCAACGGCCCGATGGCCTCGCAAGAAGTGATCAAGGAACTGGGGACCAACGGCGGCGGCTTCGTCAACGCGAACTCCGCCTCGCCCAACGAAAATCCCACGCCCTTCAGCAATCTCGTCGAGATGTGGCTGATCTTCTTGATCTCGGCTGCGCTGACGTACACGTTCGGGCGCATGGTCAAAGACCAGCGGCAAGGGTGGGCGATCTTCGTCGCGATGGCGATCCTGTTCGCCGGCGGCTTCGCCGCCGCGTACTCCGCCGAGGCGGCCGGCAATCCGATCGTGCACGCGCTCGGCGTGCACGGCGGCAACATGGAGGGCAAAGAGTGCCGCTTCGGCGTCGGCGCTTCGGCCCTGTTCGCGACCGTCACGACCGACACGTCGTGCGGCGCGGTCAACTCGATGCACGACTCGTTCACGCCGCTGGGCGGCTTGGTCCCGCTGGTCAACATGCAACTCGGCGAAGATCATCTTCGGCGGCGTCGGCACGGGCATGTACGGCATGATCGTGTTCGTCGTGCTGACGGTGTTCATCGCCGGCCTGATGGTCGGGCCGCACGCCGGAATATCTCGGGAAAAAGATCGAGCGGCAGCGAAGTGCAGCTCGCGATCCTCGCGGTGCTCGTGCTGCCGCTGTTCTCGCTCGTTCCGACCGCGATCGCCGCCGTCGCGACCGCGCGGGCCTCGGACGCTTGGGCAACAACGGCGCGCACGGATTCTCGGAGATCCTCTACGCGTTCACCTCGACGACCGAAAACAACGGCAGCGCGTTCGCCGGGCTTGAGCGGCAACACGTTCTACAACGTCGCTGACGGGCATCTGCATGCTCTTCGGCCGCTTCGCGTTCATCATCCCGGTCGCTCGCGCTCGCCGGGGCGCTCGCCGGCAAGAAAGCCGTCCCGCAGACCGCCGGCACGTTCACGCACCAACTCGCCGATCTTCGTGGCGCTGCTGCATCGGCGTCATCGTCATCGTCGGCGCGCTGACGTTCTTGCCCGGCCGACGCGCTGGGCCCGATCGTCGAGCACCTTCAAATGCTACAAGGAAAGACGTTCTAAGATGATCTCGCAACGCCGCCTCGAACGCCGCCCGCAGGCGCGCTCGCTCTTCGACCGCGACATCATCGACCCGCGCGATCGCCGACTCGTTCAAGAAGCTCGATCCGCGCTGGCAAGCGCGCAACCCCGTCATGTTCATCGTCGAAGTCGGCGCGGCTCGTGACGTCGCTCTTCTTCCTGCGCGATCTCGTGCACGCAGGCGGCAAGACGCCGGCTTCGACTTCGCGATCTCCGCCTGGCTGTGGTTCACCGTGCTGTTCGCCAACTTCGCCGAAGCCGTCGCCGAAGGGCGCGGCAAAGCGCAAGCCGAGTTTCTGCGCCGCACGAAGAGCGACACGCTGGCCAGCCGCGTCCTCGACGGCCGCGACGCAGCGCGGATCAGTGGCGCACGCACCGCTGCGCAAGGGCGACCTGCGTGCGCGTCGAAGCCGGCGAGCTCATCCCGGCCGACGGCGACGTCGTGCAGGGCGCGGCGTCGGTCGACGAGTCGGCGATCACCGGCGAATCGGCGCCCGTCATCCGCGAAGCCGGCGGCGACCGCAGCGCCGTCACCGGCGGCACGCGCGTCCTCTCCGACACGATTCGTGGTCGGATCACCTCGAACCCGGGCGAGAGCTTCCTCGACCGCATGATCCCGCTCGTCGAGGGCGCCAGCGGCAGAAGACGCCCAACGAGATCGCGCTCTCGATCCTGCTCTCCGGGCTTGACGATCATCTTCCTGATCGCGGTCGCGACGCTCGCGCCGTTCTCGATCTACGCCGGGACGCGCAGAGCGTCACCGTCTTGATCGCGCTGCTCGTGTGCCTGATTCCGACCACGATCGGCGGACTGCTCTCCGCCATCGGCATCGCCGGCATGGACCGCGTGCATGCAGCGCAACGTGCTCGCGATGAGCGGGCGCGCCGTCGAAGCGGCCGGCGACGTCGACACGCTGCTGCTCGACAAGACCGGCACGATCACGCTCGGCAACCGGCAGGCCACCGAGATCGTCTCGCGCCGGGCGTCGTCGAAGACGCGACGCGTACGTGGTCGCCTACCTCTCATCGCTGGCCGACGAGACGCCGGAAGGGCGCTCGATCGTAGCGCTGGCCGAACGACGAGGCGGTGCGCGCAGCAACGGCCATCCGCCGGACGGCGCGCAGTTCGTTCCGTTCAGCGCGTACACGCGCATGAGCGGCCTCGATCTGGCAGACGGCTCGGCGATCCGCAAGGGTGCGCCCGACGCGGTCCGCGCGTGGGTCCGGGAACGGGGCGGCGACGGCGCCCGCGTCTTGGCCGCCGACGTCGAGCGCATCGCGCGCGCCGGCGGCACGCCGCTGCTGCTCGCGCGCGACCGCCGGATCCTCGGCGTCATCTACCTCAAAGACATCCTCAAGCCGAACATGAACGAGCGCTTCGATCGCCTGCGCGCGATGGGCATCCGCACGATCATGATCACCGGCGACAATCCGCTCACCGCCGCGGCGATCGCGAAAGAAGCGGGCGTCGACGATTTTCTCGCCGAGGCGACGCCCGAGACGAAGATGGGGCTGATCAAGCGCGAGCAAGCTTCGGGCCGGCTCGTCGCGATGACCGGCGACGGCACGAACGACGCGCCGGCGCTGGCGCAAGCCGACGTCGGCGTGGCGATGAACTCCGGCACGCAGGCGGCCAAGGAAGCGGCCAACATGGTCGACCTCGACTCCGACCCGACCAAGCTGATCGAGGTCGTCGAGATCGGCAAGCAGCTGCTGATGACGCGCGGCGCGCTGACGACGTTCTCGATCGCCAACGACGTCGCGAAGTACTTCGCGATCCTGCCCGCGATGTTCGCGGTCGCCTATCCGGTCATGGGTTCGCTCAACATCATGCGGCTCTCGACGCCGCAGAGCGCGATCCTCAGCGCCGTGATCTTCAATGCCTTGATCATCATCGCGCTGATCCCGCTCGCGTTGCGGGGTGTTTCCTACAAGCCCGCCGGTGCGAATGCCGTCTTGCGCGAGAACGTCCTCGTGTACGGCGTCGGCGGCATCATCATCCCCTTCATCGGGATCAAGATCATCGACGTCCTCCTCACGGTGTTGCATCTAACATGAATGTCACGCATCCGCCCCTCGCCCCCGGCTCGGGCTCGGCCAAGAACGGTGCCGGCGCGAACGCTTCGACCACCGATGTGACGAAGGACAGCACGCTGCATCACTTGGGCACCGCAGCGATCTTCACGGTCGTGTCGATCGTGCTGCTCGGGTTCGTCTACCCGCTGGTCATGACTGGGCTCTCGACGTTGCTCTTCCCGTGGCAGGCCAATGGGTCGATCGTCGAAGTCAACGGCAAACCGGTCGGGTCGGCGATCATCGGCCAGCTCTTCACGAAGCCGCAATACTTCCAAGGGCGCCCGTCGGCGGCCGGCAAGAACGGCTACGATCCGACGCAGACGGGCGGCACGAATCTCGCGCCGACCTCGAAGAAGCTGATCGACGCAACCAAAGCGACGATCGAGGCGCTGAAGAAGGCCAACCCCGACGCGACCGATCCGATCCCGATGGATTTGGTCACCTCGAGCGGGAGCGGCATCGATCCGGACATCAGTCCCGAAGCTGCCTACTACCAAGCGCCGCGCGTTGCCAAGGCCCGGCACATGGATCTGCAAGCGGTGCGATCCCTGATCGATGGGCACGTCAAGGGGCGCGACCTCGGGATCCTCGGCGAACCGCGCGTCAACGTGCTCGAGCTGAACATCGCCCTCGACGCGGCCGGTAAGCCGGCGCATTAACGGCGCGCAGCGCCGAACAATGGCTCATGCAGAATAGGACGGCGTACTAAGCCGTCATATCGATGATCGGGCGCGCGGGCGGAGCAATGTACCCTTCCGCGCCCGCCCGGTCAGAGGTGGCGATCGTTCCGCGGCCGCTAGTGCAGCGATATCGAGACGACGTGCGCGAAGACGGCGAAGGCCGCGATCGCGATCAAGAACTTCAGGAAGCGGGTCTCGACGCGCTCTTCTGCGGCATCTTCTCGGACGGTCAGGGGTTGTCGCATGGCGCGATTATACGCCGCCGGTCCGGATTCGGCACCGTCCGGACGGATGATCTCTTCGGACGACCGCCGCGAACGCTAGCGTTTCGGCCGGTCTTGCTCGCCGTCGGAGGCGGCGAGCAAGAAGAGTTCCTTTGCGCCCGCGTCGAGCAAGCTGCGGCCGAAGGTGCGTTTAGGCAAGAAGCGCGCGCGGTGACGCGCGCCTTCGACGATCAGGGTCGCGTTGCCGGACTCGCGCGCGATTTGCACGAGGGCGCGCTCGGGATGGTCGTCGACGTCCACCCGCCACCCGGCCCGGGCTTTGCGCGCGGCGTCCGCGAGCGGCCCGAGCTCGGGATCCGCCTTCGCAGCCTCATTGCGCGCGACGTGCACCACGGTGAGGTCGAGTTGCAAGCGGGCCGCCAGCCGGGCGCAGCGGGCGATGACGTCCGTATCGCGTGCGCGCGCTTTCACCCCCACCATCAGGTGCGAGAACGGCACCGGCAAGCGTACCGGGGCGCGCGCACGCATCGTCTCGCGGATCGCCAGCTCGCGCAGTGCCGAGAGGTTGTCGACGGTGAAGAAGTTCGTCAGCGCAGCTTCGATCCGCTCCTTGGGATAGATCTTGCCCGCGCGCAGGCGATCGCGCAGCGTCTGCGGGGTCGCGTCGATGAAGATGACGTCGTCGGCCAGTTCGAGGATGCCGTCCGGGAGCGTTTCCCGCACGCGCGTCCCGGTGAGCCGGTAGACGGCGTCGGAGAGCCCTTCGAGGTGCTGCACGTTCAGCGTCGTGATCACCGAGATGCCCGCGCGCACGATCGAGAGCACGTCTTCGTAGCGCTTGGCATGCTCGCTGCCGGGCGCGTTCGTGTGTGCGAGCTCGTCGATCAAGGCGATCTGGGGCCGGCGCTCGAGGAGCGCCTCGACGTCGAGCTCGCCGTCCTTGCGCGGCAGCTCGGGGATGCCTTCGAGCTTGCGGATCGTATCCGCGCGGCCGTGCGTCTCTACCAGCGCCGCGACGACGTCGACGCCTGCGTCGAGCATCTGATGCGCGCGGTCGAGCATCGCGTACGTCTTGCCCGAGCCGGCTGCCGAGCCGAGATAGATCGTCAGCGTCCCGTACCCGATGCGCATGCGGTCGCCGGCGGTCTGTCCCCACAGATGGCGGGCGGAGCTTTCCGGATCGGCGAGCGAAACCGGGGCGGTGAGCGGATCGGCGATGAAGATGTCGCGGTCGAGCGCCGTCGAGGCGACCTCGCGCGCGACCGCGCCGTTGGGGATGCCGATGAGCGCGGCGTTGATACCGCCGAGTTTGAGGCGGTTGCGGGCGTCGATCTCGAGCGGGAGATGCTTTTCGGCATCGTGGGCGTTGACGAAGCGTTGGACGTCGTCCATCGTCACCGGACCGGTGCCCGCGATCGACAGCGCCAGGTCGAGCGCGTCGGCCAGCGCCTCGAGCTTGCGCAAGAAGATCGCCGGATCGGTCTCGCCGGTCACCACCGCCAGCGCGGTCGACGTCTTCGTCGGGCTGAGCACCGGGTTGGTCAATTGATCGAGCGTCCGCAGCATCAGTTCGCGCAGGACGTGCAGCGTCTGCGGTTTGAACGTGCCGTGTAAGGCGCGCTCGACGTCTTCCTTGCGCACGATCGCGCCGGCTTGCAGGCGCGAGGCGAGCAGTTCGGGCGAAACGTCGATTGCGATCACTTGATCGGCGGCCCGCAGAAACGACATCGGGACGATCTCCCGGATCGGGTAGCCGATCGCCACTTCGGCGACCGGCGCGACGGTCTCGAGGTGCTGCACGTTGAGTGCCCCCAAGACGCTGATCCCCGCGTCGCGCAGCGCGAGCGCGTCCTGCCAGCGCTTCGCGTGCACCGAACCGGCCAGGTTGGTGTGCGCGAGCTCGTCGAGCACGACCGTCGACGGATGGGCCGCGACCGCCGCCTCGTAGTCGAACTCCTCGAACGTGCTGTTGCCGATCGTCACCGTGCGCGCCGGAACGCGGGGCAGGCCTTCGAGCAGCGCGTCGAGCTCGGGGCGGCCTTTGAGGTCGATCCACCCGATCATGACCCGGATGCCGGCGCGGTGCTGCGCCTGCGCGTCTTCGAGCAGGCGACGCGTCTTGCCGGCGCCCGGAGCGCTCGCGAGATACACGATGAGGCGCGCATGGATTCCGAGCTCGCGCAAGAGGTCGTCGGCACTCGGTCGCACGTCGCGGCCTTCCATCGCGCAATGCTTTCGTGCCGGGTCGCGCGGTCCCCGTTGCCGAAGGGACGGCCCGTGACGAAGCGCGCTCTACCGGTCGTTTGCATCCTCGCGCTGCTAGCCGCGTTCGCCATCGACCTCGTGACCCCGCAGCTCTTCGTGGCGGCCATCCTGCTCGACGTGCCGATCGTGCTCTCGACCTATGCCGGCAGCCGGCGGTTGACGGGGAGCCTCATCGCGGCTGCTTTAGTAGCGAACATCGTCGCGGGCTACGTCAACGGGGTGCAGGCCGGATACATGTGGGAACCGATCGGCATCGCCGACCGGTTCCTCTCGGCGCTCTCGATCGTGATGGTCGGGGGCTTGGGCCTCGCGGTCCACGCCACCGCGCAGCGCAGCGGCGCGATCGCGACGCGCGAGCGGCAGGCGGAGCGGGAGCGCGAGCTGCGGCGCGCGGCCGACGCGGTCCGAGCGTCGTTGAGCGAGGAGCTGGTCGAGCGCGCGATCGTGCGCGAGGCGCGCGCGCTGCTCGACGCCGACCGCGCGATGCTCTACGTGCTCGGCACTGCCGCCGAATGGTCGGCGAGCTTCCTCGCGGTGCGCGGCCAGGACGAGGTCGTCGTCGGCAACGAACGCCCCGGCGCCGGAGATCCAATCGACGATCGCGCGGATGGTCGAGGACGGCGAGGCGGAAATCGTGACCAGCGACGACGCGATCGGGCGGCTCGTGCTCGATCGGATGCAAGCCAAGCTGCTGTTCGCGGCTCCCCTCATCGAACGCGGCGCGCGCTACGGCGCGCTCGTCGTCGTGCACGAAACGGCGGAGACGCGCGAAGCGACGACGGCCGAGAGCGCGCAGCTGCGTGCCTTTGCCGAGCAAGCCGCGCTGGCGCTCGCGCAGGCACGGCTGTTCGACGCGCTCGCTCAGAAAAACGACGAATTGGCCCAGCGCAGCGACGTGATTCGCGACATCGTCTACGCGCTTTCGCACGACCTGCGCACGCCGCTGGCGGCGATCGGCCTCACCTTGCGGCAAGCCCGCGACGGCAGTTACGGCGCGATGCCTCCGCAGTACCTGGATATCCTCGACCGCAGCATCGCCGCCAACGACGAGTTGCAACGCCTGGCGGAGACGCTCTTGCTCGTCGCGCGTTACGAAGCCGGCGAGACGATGAGCGCGCGCGAGGAAGTCGATCTGGTGCCGCTGGCGCGGGAAGTGGCGAGCTTGCTCGAACCGCTCGCAAAGCAGAAAGCGCTGACCCTCGAGGTGGTCGCACCCGCCGAGCATGCGGTCGTGCTGGCCGACCAAGGAGAGCTTCGACGCGCGCTCACGAACCTGATCGCCAATGCGGTCACGTGGTCGAGCCAAGGGGGAGCGGTGAAGGTGGACGTCGGCGTGACCGACGGCAAGGGATCCCTGGCCGTCGTCGACACCGGATACGGCGTCCCGCCTGCGATGCGGCCGGCGCTCTTCACCCGCTTCGCGGGGGCGCAGCGGGGCGGCGGCAGCGGCTTGGGCCTCTACATCGTGCGCCGGATCGCCGAAGCCAACGGCGGGACCGCGACCTACGCTCCCAACGAGCCCAGCGGCAGCCGCTTCACGCTGACGTTGCCGCTGGCGCGGCCGGTCATGGAGCACGCATGATCCGCGTCGCGATCGTCGAGGATCATGCGCTGACTCGCGCCGGGCTGCGCACCGCGCTCGGCTCGGCCGGCGACATCGAGGTGGTCGCCGAGGCCGGCGACGGCCCCACGGGGCTCGCGCGGATCGGCGAAGAGCGCCCGGAGGTCGCCGTGATCGACATCGGCCTGCCGGGGATGGATGGAATCGAAGTGACCCGGCGCGTGCGCTCGCAGATGCCGGAGGTGCGGGTCGTGATCCTCACCGCGCACGATCTCGACAGCGAGATTCTCGCGGCCTTGGCGGCCGGCGCCGACGCCTACTGCGTCAAGACCTCCGACCCGTCGGGCGTCATCACCGCCGTGCGGGTCGTCGCCGAGGGCGGCGCGTACTTCGACCCGCGGATCGCGCACGTCGTGCTGCGCCACTTCGGCTCGCAGGCCACGCCGTTGCCGCCGGCCGACAATCCGCTGACGCCGCGCGAGGTCGACGTCTTGCGCTTGATCGCCGAAGGCCAAGCCAACGGCGAGATCGCCGAACGCCTGCACTTGGGGCTGGGCACCGTCAAGGGCCACGTTCGCGACATCCTCGAGAAACTCTCGGCCAACGACCGCGCCCACGCGGCCGTCAGCGCGCTGCGCCGCGGCCTGATCTAGGCGCGCTAGCGGCGCGTTCCGTTGGTCCCGGCGACGGCCGTGCCGAGCAACGCCGACCGGATCTGCTCGCGCCCCGCCGCCTTGACCATCACGAGGACTTCGTCGCCCTTCTGTACGCGCGTGTCGCCGTTGGGGATTGCGACTTCGCCGTCATGGCGCTCGAGCGCCACCACGATCGCGCTGCGCGGGAAGCCGAGGTCGGCGATCCGCTTGTTGACCGCCGGCGACTCCTCGCCGATCGTCACCTTGAGCAGCTCGATGTCGCCGTTGTGGAACTTCAGCAGCGGCTTGCAGTCGTCGAGGGTCACGCTCTCCTCGATCATGTTCAGAATGATCTCGGTCGACGACACGACGGTCACGGGGTTCTCGGTAAACAGCGATTCGAAGATCAGCTTGTTCTTGGGATTGTTGACGCGAGCGACGCAGCGGGCCTTGGAGTTGCGCTGCGTGATGAGCGCGACCACCAGGTTGTCCTCGTCGTCGCCGGTGTCGGCGATCACGACGTCGGCGCGCCTCGAGCCCGGCTTGGTTGAGCACGATCGGGTCGCATCCGTCGCCGACGATGCGACGTCAAGTTTCCAAAGAGGTTCGACATCATCTGCGCCTTGCGCGCGTTCATCTCGATGACGACGACTTCGTGGTTCTTCTTTGAGCAGCGCGCGGGTGAGGTAGGTGCCGACTTTGCCGCCGCCGACGATGATCACGAACATGTGCTTGCGCTCGGCCTTTACGCGACCGACAGCTGCGGGAGCGCCTGAGAAGAGGAGTCGTGAATTCGACCAGGGCTTGCGGGGGCGACGACGGCGTTGACCTCGTCGCCCGCCGACAGCGGGTCGTTCGGCCGACGCGACGGAGACGAACGCCCCGCGGCGGATCGCGGCGATCCGGATACGTCCCGGCCTGCTCGACCTCGGCGACCGTCTTGCCGGAGAGCAGAGGCCGGGGACCGTGACCGCGAACGAGGAGACCTTGCCGAAATCGAAAGAGCCACGCTGGTTCGATCGGGGCGTTCGACAAGGCGGTCGCGCATGATCTGAGCGCCGACCGTCGTCGGGCACACCGTCTCGATACCCGAGTTCGCGGTACATCTGCCCGCGCGGCGGGTCGTAGATGCGAGCAGACGATGTTCTTGATGTGGAAGAGGCGCTGCGCGATAAGGGCGGCCATGATGTTGCGGTTGTCGCCGTCGGTGACGGCCACGAAGCCGTCCGCGTTTTTCGACAGCCGGCCCGCTTGAGGACGTCGTAATCGATTCCGGTTCCCACTTCGACGCGAGCCCTCGAAACGGTATTCCGAGGCGCTTGAACGAAGGAGGGGTTCTCGTCCACGACCGTGACGTCGTGTTTTTCGGCGACGAGCACTTTGGCCAGATTCGATCCGACCCGCCCGCAACCGACGATAGATGTATCTCATTGGGATTTGCAGCAGTGGTCCTTAGACGTCACTCCCAGCGAATCCCCGGCAGGGAGGGGGGGATACTCCGGACCGAACTCCAAAGACCTTTGCCCAGGACACCTGGAGCGAAATCGGGGCGTAGCTCAGCTTGGTAGAGCGCTGCGTTCGGGACGCAGAGGTCACAGGTTCAAATCCTGCCGCCCCGACCATCTTCTTGGTAGGTCGCCGTTGTTTGGGAAGTTTAGTCCGGCGGCCCGCCGCGTCTTGCGCGCGGCGGAGCAAGAGTGCCGGAACCACAACCACTATTACCTAGGGGCCGAACACATGCTGTTCGCGCTTTTAGAAGAACAGGACGCCGCGGTCGAGGCGCGGCTGCGGCAACGGAAGATTGCGGTTGCCGAGGTTCACGCTCCAACTCCGGCGAGCACTGGGTACCGGCGACGACCGCATGTGGGAAGGCATCTTGGTGACGCCGCGGGTGCGCAAGCTCGTTGAGCATCGCCGAGACCCTAGCGGCGGGCGAGGCGGTCGAGCCGATCCATCTGTTCGACGCGATCTCCACCGAAGCGGGCGGCGTCACCGCCGGCATCCTGTCGCGCGCAGAACGAAACGTCTCGGCTTCGACCGAGGTACCGTAAGCCACCAGATCACAGAGGGAGAGGGCCGCTGCACGAGATCACCGCCTATTTTCTAGGGCTCGTCCATCACTTTGGATACGCCGGCTTGTTCTTGGCGATGTTCGCCGGGGAACATGGGCATGCCGGCCGGCACCGAGCTCGTCGTGCCGGCGGCTGGAGCGCTTGCCGCCGAAGGCCATCTCGTCGCCGGGCCAGCTGGTTCGATCGTCGGCGCGGTCGCACTGCGCACGGCGAGGTGCTCGGGGCCGAGAGCCCTCTACGCCATCGGATACTATGGCGGCCGAACCATTCGTTGCACCGTTACGGCAAGTACATCGGCTTTCGCGAGCACGAACTGGCACGCGTCCACGCGTTCTTCGAGCGCTACGGCAAGAAGACGGTGTTCATCTGCCGCTTCATCCCGTTCGTGCGCGGGGTCGCCTCGCTGCCGGCCGGGATCTCGCGCATGCGCAAGCGGTTTTTCTTCAGCTATACGATCGCCGGCTCGCTGATTTTCTGCTTCGGCCTGGCGGCCCTGGGCTTCACCGCCGGCTCGCACATCGATCGCATCATGCCGTACGTGCACAAATTCGCGTACGCGGTGCTCGCCGTCGCGGTCGTCGCGGCCGTCGCATTCATCTGGCGGCGACGGTCGGCGCGCGCCGCTTCCTCGCTCGAGCGCCCGTGACGGTTCGCAACTAAACCGTCTTACCTGGCACTGGCCCACCGGCGGTACCGGGCGGCAAGCGTGTTTTGGCTCCGGACCCCTTGGGAAACGTGAAGGCGTGCATCCCACTGGAGGTCACAATGCTCCGTAAACATCAAGGGCGTTCGCCCTGACGGCCTTGTGCGGCCTCGTGGCGGCCGGCTCCGCAGCGCCCGCGCAGATGGCGCACTCGCCCACGGCGACGGTCACGCAAAGTCAAACGTTCGTCACCACCGCGACGCAGGCGAATCTCGCCGAGATCTCGGCGGCGCAGCTCGCGATGCAGATGTCAAGCTCGTCGCGAGTCCAGGCCTTCGCCAAGCAAATGATCAACGACCACAGCAGCTTGGGCAACATGCTGACGCGGGTCGCGCAGAGCGAGAACCTCAACTCGCCGTCCTCGCCGTCGAATCTCGAGTCGGCGCAGATCGCGCAGCTGCGCAAGTTGAACGGCCGTGCGTTCAACGCCGCCTACGCAAGCCAGCAAGTCGCGGCGCACCGCGCCGCAGTCGCCCTGTTCACAAATGAAGCAAACGCCGGCACCGACGTGCAACTGCGGCAGTTCGCCGCCAACGCGCTGCCGACGATGCGCCATCATCTGACGATGGCGGTCGCCCTCGAAAACGCATATCCGGGCGGCAGCCAAATGATGACCAATAGCGGCGGCGGCAACATGGGCACGATGTCGCAGACCAACGGCGAGATGCAGGTGCAGAGCGGCGGCGGCCCGCGCGGCGGAAATCTCGGCGGGCCTTCGACGCAGGGTTCCGGCGGCCAAGGCGCAGCCGGCAATCCGAACGGCAACACCAGCGGCGCGGGCGGCTACGTCAATGGCGGGAGCGGGAATCCGCCCACGATCAGCGTGACGCCGGGTTCCGACGCGGCCCCCACGTCCAAGCCCTCGGGAACCCCGTAGCCTAGCGCGTCAGAACCAGGTCGTGCATCGCGGCGGCTGGGCCGCCGCGAGCACGGCATCCGCGGTCTCGAGCCACGCACCGTCGGAGAGATGGACGACGCCGAACTCGACGAGCGGCCGGAGCCGCACGGCTCCCATGATCAGCGCCGAGAATTCCGCCACGTCGAGGCGCACCGTCACGTCGGGCGGCGAGGTGACGACTTCGCCCCATCCGCCTTCGAAGCGGACGACCGTCGTGCCGGCGTTCTCGGGCAGCAGCGCGTCGGCGATCTCGAACGCGATCGTGCAGGTACCGGCACCGAAATCGCGTCCGGCGCACGCATCGAGAAGCGCGCTCGTGGCCAGCGAGCGATACATGATCCCCATCGCCTGCACGTTGGATTCGTGCCACGAGGGGCGGTACATCACGCGGCGGCTTTGGCTGCGAGGATCGCGCAGGATCCATTCGAAGCCGTCGTCTTGCGCGTTGACGACGATCGTTGCGAACTGGTCGCCCTGGCGGCGTAAGAAGCCCATCAAGGCGCGGAACGCGTCCGCATCGTCGTAGATCAGCTCGTCGACGTAGAGTTCGTTCGTGTTGAGGTTGTCTTCTTCGCGCTGCCGGCGTGAGAACATCACGTAACCGGCGAGGTTTCCGGCCCGCTCGTAACCGGCGACCGTGAACGTGTCGCTGCCCAGATGGCGCGTCACGGTAGCGAGATGCTTGCGCATCATGCCGCTGGTGCGTTCGTACGTGCGGTCGTAACAGGCGATCAGCGCGGCTTCGTCGCCGGCTCGCAGCAGGCGGAACGTGCGTGGCTCCGGGTCCGCGGGGAGCTCGGCCGGCGCGAAGCGATAGACGTCGAGCTTTCGCCCGTACCCGAATCCGAGCGCCCGGTAGAAGTCGGGCCGAAACGGGTACAGCGCGCCGGCGACGGCCCCTCGTTCGCGGTAGTGGGCGAGATAGTACCGTACCAGCTCGCGCGCATACCCGCGTTGCTTGAACGGATAGTCGATGCAGACGAATCCTAGGCCGCCGGTCGGGCAATCGTTCGAGCGCACGCGCATCACGAAGTCGTAGAGGCGCATCCCGCCCACGACGACCCCGTCGACCTGGGCGACATAGAAGTTCGCCTCCGGGGGAGGCCCCTCGGCGCGCACCTGGGCGCGATACCGCTCCCGCCCTTCGTCCGTGCCCAGGGTCGTCGGGAAGTACGCGTTGCCCGCGACGCGCAGAAACGCGTCGAAGCGCGGATCGTCGATCGTGATCCGCTCGATCGTGAAGGCCATCGGACACTTGCTCCTCCAGAGCGCAACCCGGTTCCCCCGGACCGGTGTCGAAGGAGAGCCCGTGGCCGATACCGTCACCCTTCCGCCCCTCGAACAGACGCTTGCCCAGGTGCCGGATGCACCCGGCGTCTATATGATGGTGGGCGAAGGGAACCGGATTCTCTACATCGGGAAGGCCGTTTCCCTGCGCAACCGCGTGCGTTCGTACTTCCAGGACAGCGCCGCACACGTGTTCCGCACGCAGCGCATGGTCGAGCGCGTCGTCGACGTGCGCACGATCGTGGTGACCAACGAGATCGAAGCGCTGATCTTGGAAGCCAACTTGATCAAACGGCATCAGCCGCCGTTCAACGTCAGGCTCCGCGACGACAAGCGCTATCCGTACCTCAAGGTCACGAACGAACCGTTCCCCCGGGTCGTGTTCACGCGCAAGATCGCCGACGACGGGGCGCGCTATTTCGGCCCGTACACGAACGCGCACGGCCTGCGCGAACTGATCGACCTGATCCGCCTCGTCTTCCCACTGCGCACCTGCCGGGAGCCGATCGACGGCAAGCGCCGCCGCCCGTGCCTGCAATATCACATCAAACGTTGCCTGGCGCCGTGCGTGGGCTACCAGAGCGAAGAGGAGTACGAGACCCTCGTCGACGAGGCCGTGCTGTTCCTCGAAGGCCGCCAGGACGCCCTGTTGGCGCGCCTCCACGACGAGATGACCGCGGCCGCGGAGAACCTCAGCTTCGAAGCGGCGGCGAGCCTGCGTGACCGGATCATCCAAGTGCGCAGGGTCACCGAAGCGCAGCACGTCGTGTGGCGCTCGCGGATCGACATGGACTTGATCGCCGCCGCGACCGCGCAAGGCCAAGCGTGCATGCAAGTGTTCATGGTCCGCGGCGGCAAATTGCTCGGCCAGGAGCACTTCATCCTCGAGGGCACCGCCGGGCAGAGCGACGCGGATCTCTTCGGCGAGTTCCTCAAGCAGTTCTACACCGCGCGGACCGCGGGCGCCGCCGAAGTCGCCGAAAACTACTCGGTGCTGGGGAGTCCGATCGCGATTCGCGACGCGCTCGGCGTCGAGGCGCCGGTCGCGGTGAAATCGCGGCGGCGGCGGGCGGCGGCCGGGACCAGTGCCGCGGTCCCCAAGGAGATCCTCGTCGAGGCGCTTCCCGCCGAACGCGACGTCATCGAACGGTGGCTCACGGAACTCAAGGGCCAGCGCGTGCGGGTGCTGCAGCCGCAGCGCGGCCAGCGCGCCGACTACATGCGTTTGGTGCGTAAGAACGCGGAGCAGAACCTCAAGACCTTCCTCGTGCATCAAGAAGTCCAGGAGACCGCGCAGGCTACGGCACTGACGGAACTGGCGGCGGCGCTCGATCTGCCCGAGCCCCCGCATCGCATCGAGTGCTACGACATCTCGAACATCCAGGGCACCAATCCGGTCTCGTCGATGGTCGTGTTCGTCGAAGGGCGCGCGAAGAAGAGCGAGTACCGGCGCTTCAAGATCCAATACGATAAGGGGCCGAACGACTTCGCGATGATGCAAGAGACGCTGCGGCGCCGCTTGCGGTACTTGCGTCACGACGCCGACGAGCCGCCGCTGGAGGGCGCGCCGCCGACCGACGAACAACTCGAGCGCGCGCTGCGCAAGAAGGAACGCTTCCACCAGAAGCCGAGCTTGCTGTTGATCGACGGGGGCAAGGGGCAGTTGAACGCGGTCGTCGAGGTATTGCACGAGACCGACATGTGGGGCATCCCGGTCGCCGGGCTCGCGAAGGAGCACGAGTGGCTCTACGTCCCAGGCCAATCGGAGCCGATCGTGTTGCCGCCCGGATCGCCGGGCTTGCACCTCGTCATGCGCATCCGCGACGAGGCGCACCGCTTCGCGGTCGAGTTCCATCGCAACCGCCGCGGCAAAGCGATGACGAAATCGGCGCTCGACGCGCTCGCCGGGGTCGGGCCGGTGCGCAAGAAGCGGCTGCTGACCGCGTTCGGTTCGGTGGCTGCGCTGCGGCGCGCGAGCGTCGACGAGATCGCCGCAGTGAAGGGCATGAATCCCGCTCTCGCCTCGCAGATCAAGAGCGCGCTGCGGCCCGAAACGTAGATTGCGAGGGGAACGATGTGCGTGAGGTCGTACAATGCGCCCGAGCATCGATTCATGTGCGACGTATCGTTGGAGGGACGTTGGATCTCGGAATTGAGGGTAAGGCCGCGCTCGTGACCGGCGCAAGCCAGGGGATCGGCCGTGCGACGGCGCGCCGGCTCCTGATGGAAGGCGTGCGTGTCGCGATCAGCGCCCGCCATGAAGGGCGCTTGAAACAGACCCGCGACGAGCTCGCCGCGGAGAGCGGCGGCGACGTGGTGGCCGTCGTTGCCGACGCGTGCGTACCCGAAGACACGGAGCGGCTCGTGCATGACGCATCGGCGGCGCTGGGTCCGATCGACATCCTGGTCAACAATGCCGGCACGATGTACTCCGGGCGCTTCGAGGCGCTCACGGAGGAGGGCCTGCGCCAACAGTTAGAGACGAAACTGTTCGGTTGGATGCGTGCGATCCGGCTCGTCTTTCCGTCGATGAAGGAACGCGGCTGGGGCCGCATCGTCAACATCATGGGCGGCGCGGGGAAAGAGCCCGATCCCTATATGTTCGGCAGCGGCATCACGAACAGCGCCCTGCTCAACGTCACCAAATCGCTCTCGACGGAGTTCGCGCCGTTCGGCATCACCGTCAACGGCGCGTGCCCGGGATGGATCGACACGAGCCTCTGGCGGCGCAACGCGGAGGGGCTGCAAAAAGAAGTCGGGGCGAACACCGAGGAACAAGCGCGGCGGCTCGCGAGCCGCAAAAACGCGATGGGCCGCTTCGGAAAGCCCGAAGACCTCGCCGACGCGATCGCGTTTCTCGTCTCGGAACGCGCCAACTACATCACCGGCGTCTCGATCAACGTCGACGGCGGACGGCTCAAAGGACTCTGGTAGCGGATGGACCTTGGCTTGCGGGGCAAGGTCGCGATCGTCAGCGGCGGCTCGCGCGGCATCGGCAAGGCGATCGCGCGGCGGTTTCTCGAGGAAGGCGCTGCGGTCGCCGTGTGTGCTCGCGACGCAGCGCGTCTCGATGAGGCGGTCTTCGAACTCGGGCGAGCCGGGAACGTCTTCGGGGCCGTCGCCGACGTGGCCGAGCCGGAGCAGGTGACGGCGTTCGTCGATGCGGCGCGCGAACGCCTCGGACGGATCGATATCCTGGTCAACAACGCCGGCACGCACGTGCGCGGCACCGCCGACACGACGACCGAAGCGATGCTGTTGCGGCAGCTGCGCGAAAAGCTCTTCGGCTTCTTTTCGATGACGCGGGCGGTCGCCGGGCCGATGCGCGCGCACGGCGACGGCCGCATCGTCAACATCATCGGGCAGGCGGCGCGCCATCCGCACCCCGACCGCTTTCCTTCGGGGGTGACGAACGCCGCGCTGGTCGCGATGACCAAGTCGATGGCCGATGCGTACGCGCGCGACGGCGTGCGCGTCAACTCCGTCTGTCCGCAGTACATCCGCACCGAACTCGTCGCGAGCATCATCGAAAAAGAGCAGCGCGAACGAGGGGTCGACGCCGCGACCGCGGCCGCCGGCTTCACCCGTGCCAACGTGCTGGGGCGGCTCGGCGAGCCCGAGGAGGTGGCGGACCTGACGCTCTTCTTGGCCTCCGACCGCGCGAAGTTCGTCTGCGGGACGTCGGTGTCGATCGACGGCGGATACCATCGCTACGTGTTCGGTTAGGAGCGGCCGGTGGAGTTGGGGCTGAACGGGAAAGTCGTGCTGATCACGGGCGGATCGAGCGGAATCGGGCTCGCGATCGCGCACCGGTTCCTCGGCGAGGGCGCGCGGGTCGCGATCTCGGGCCGCGAACCGGGCAAACTCGCGGCCGCGCTCGCATCGCTCGAAGGGGCCGGCGGCGAGTCGTTCGGGATGCCGGCGAACATGGAACATCCGGCCGAAGTCGCGCACCTCGTCGAAGGGACGATCGCGCACTTCGGGCGCATCGACGTCGTCGTCAGTAACGCCGGCACCCACCTCAAAGGTACGCTCGAACATCTCCCGCTCGAACGTCTCGAAGCGCACGTGCGCACGAAGGTGTTCGGGCCGTGGGAGCTGGCACGCAACGTCGCGCCGCACATGCGGGCCGCCGGCGGCGGCGCGTTCATCGTGATCATCGGACAAGCGGGGAAAGTGCCGGGGCGCGACGTCATCGCCTCGGCGATCACGAACGCCGCGCAGCACGCCTTCGTCAAGTCGCTCTCCGACGATCTTGGGCGCGACAACATCCTCGTCAACGCGGTGTGCCCGAGCCGCATCGCATCGCCGCTGACGCACACCCTCAACCTCGACGGCGAGCTGTACCTCGGCCGCAGCCTCGAGCAGCAAGAAGCCGGCTGGGGCCGGGACGTCCCGCTCGGCCACTGGGGCGTCGCCGACGACATCGCCGACGCGGTGCTCTTCCTCGCTTCAGAACGCGCGCGGTTCATCGTCGGCAGCAACATCGACGTCGACGGGGGCTACCAGCGCATGATCGTATGACCGGATGATCGAGCTGCAGGGCATCCGCAAGACCTACCGCGGGCGGCGCGGCGACACCGAGGCGGTCCGTGACGTCGATCTCGTGTTGCGCGACGGTTCGATCACCGCGCTCGTCGGGCCGAGCGGATGCGGGAAATCGACGCTGCTCCACGTGATCGCGGGGTTGTATCTGCCCAGCGCCGGGCGCGTCGTGTGCGACGGGGCGGTGATCGACCGGCTCAATCGCAACGTCGGCTACATGACGCAGAAAGACAATCTCTTTCCGTGGCTGTCGGTGCGCGACAACGTTGCGATGCCGCTCGAGTTCGACGGCGTGCCGCTCGCCGAGCGCCGCCGGCGCGCGGGCGAAGTGCTCGGGCGTGTCGGCCTCGCCGGCTTCGAAGACCGCTATCCGTCCGAGCTTTCGGGCGGCATGCGCAAGCGCACGGCGCTCGCGCGCATGCTGATCCACGAGACGAAGACGTTTTTGCTCGACGAGCCGTTCGGGGCGCTCGATCCGCAGCTCAAGGTCGCGATGCACGGGCTGCTGCTGGACTTGTGGGCCGAGGGGCGGCAGACGATCGTGTTCGTCACCCACGATCTGATCGAAGCGGTCACGCTGGCCGAGCGGGTCGTCGTGCTGACGAAGCGGCCGGCGCGGATCGCCTACGATCAGCCGGTCGACTTGCCGTATCCGCGCGACGTCGTCAACGTGCGCTTCGGCGAACGCTTCAAAGTGCTTTACGATACGCTGTGGGAGCAGCTGCGCGTGGAGTACGAGGAGGCGGGTTTGTGACGATCGCGCGTCAAGACGCCGCCTTCACGCCGTTGCCGCGCAAAGATCTCGGCGATCTGAGCGGGCCGCTGATGGTCGTGCTGCAGGTGGTGCTCGCGTTCGCGATCCTGCTCGCCTGGCAGGGCGCGGCGGGCCGAATCGTGCCCACGTTCTTGATCAGCGACCCGGTCGCGATCGCGCGCAAGCTCGCGAGTTGGATCGCCGACGGTTCGATCTTCATCCATCTCTGGGTGACGTTATACGAGACCGTCCTCGGGTTCGTTCTGGGGTCGGTCGTCGGGATCGTGCTCGGCATCGCGCTCGGGCTCTCGCGCTTTCTCTCGCGCTTGCTCAACCCGTTTCTGCTGGTGTTCAACGCGCTCCCGAAGCCGGCGCTCGCGCCGCTCTTCATCTTGTGGTTCGGCCTGGGTGCCGAGTCGAAGGTGATGCTGGCGGCGGCGATCGTGTTCTTCATCGTGTTCTTCAACACGTACACCGGCGTGCGCGAAACCGACCCCGACCTGGTCGACACGGTGCGTTTGCTGGGCGGAAATCGCTGGCAGGTGTTGACGCGGGCGATCGTGCCGTCGGCCGCCACCTGGATCTTCGCCGGGCTTCAAATCGCCGTTCCCTACGCGCTGATCGGGGCGATCATCGCCGAATTGATCGCCGCCAAGGCGGGGCTCGGATACCTGATTCAAGTCGCCGGCGCGCAGTTCGACACGGCGGGCATCTTCGCGGCCCTCGTCGTGATCGGACTCTTGGCGCTGGTGCTCAACGTACTGGTCGCCGCGCTGCAACGTCGCTTGGAACGCTGGAAGATCACCAGCACGTAATGGAGGAGGTTCGATGAGACTCATCTCGCTCGCCGGCGCAGTGGCGCTGGTCCTGACGCTCGGGATCCCGCCGGCCGGCGCCCAGCAAACGCCGCAGACGGTGAGGATCACCAACATCGGCACCGATTACTGGGCGGGGGCGCTGTACGTCGCGCAGAGCCAGAAGCTGTTCGAGAAGCACGGGCTCGCCCCCGACGTCACGGTCGTGAAGGGCGGCGCGCTCGCAATTCAAACGGTAATGACGAAGCAATCCGACGTCGCGCTCTTGAGCTACGAGCACATCCTCACGGCGGCATCCAAGGGGCAGCGGGTCGTCGCCGTCTACCGGATGGTGCTGCGCCCGGTCAACAACGTCGTCGTCAAGAACGACATCGCCGCGGCGGCGGCCAAGCTCGATTTGGCGGGCAAGGTGCAGAAGCTCAAGGGCCTGCGGATCGGCGTCCCTTCGGCCGGTGGGAGCGGCGAGGAAATCTTGCACGTCTTGGCCACCAAGTACGGGCTCAAGGTGCCGGGCGACATCACGACGGTGTATCTAGGCAGCGACCCGGCCTCGTATCTGGCCGCATTCCAGCACGACCAGATCGACGCCGCGCTTCCGGTGGAGCCGGCGGGCGTGTTGATCGAGCAGGACGGCCTCGGGAAGACGATGATCAACTTGATGGCGGGCGAAGTGCCGGAGTTCGACAACCTGATCTACATGTGCGTGGCGGTGAACCCCGACACGATCAAGGCGAACCCCGACCTCGTCAAGCGGGTCACGGCGACCATCGGTGAGGCGATGAACGTCTTGAAGAACAATCCGGCGCTGGGCGAGAAATTGATGGGCGCGCAGTTCGCGCAGCTCTCGCCGCAAGCGAATCAAAAAGCGTACGAAGTGTCGCGCAACGCTTGGACGAGCAACGGCAAAATGACGGTTGACGAGGCCAAGCGCGTGTCGGCGTACATGATTGCCAACGGCGGGTTGACGCTCGACCCAGGCTTCGACTACGCCTCGACGTTCACCAACGACTTTCTGCCGTGACGGCGCCCGCGGCCGGAAGCGACGTGCAACGCGAAGGCCACGCGGCGCGCAAAGGCGACGTGCGGCTCGCGCTCTATCGCAAACGGCTGGTCGGCGCGAGCGGGCCGGCCGTCGTGCTAGTGCACGGTTCGTCGCTGGCGGCCTTGCCGAGCTTCGATCTCGAAGTGCCGGGCCATCCCGATTACTCGATGATGGACTGGCTCGCGCGCCGCGGGTTCGACGTCTGGTCGCTCGACCACGAGGGGTATGGCCGTTCGTCGATCACCGATTCGAATGCCGACGTCGCGACCGGAGTCGCCGACCTTGCGGCCGCGGTGCCGGTGATGCTCGCGCAATCGCGCGCCGAGCGCGCGCTCGTGTACGGCATGTCGTCCGGCGCGCTGCGCGCTGCGGCGTTCGCCGCGCAGTATCCCGCGCTCGTCGAACGCGTCGCGCTCGACGCGTTCGTCTGGACCGGCGCTGGTTCGCCGACGCTCGCCAAGCGGAAGGAGGGCGTGGAACTCTTCCGCTCGCAGAACCGGCGCCCCATCGACGCCGATTTCGTGCGTTCGATCTTCACCCGCGACGCGCCCGGCACGACCGACCCGGCGGTCGCCGACGCCTGCGCGGAGGCGCAGCTCCGCTATGCCGCCTCGGTACCGACCGGGACGTACCTCGACATGACGCAAAACCTGCCCCTGGTCGATCCGGCGGACTTGCGCATGCCGGTGCTGATCGTTCGCGGGGAACACGACGGCATCGCGACCGAAGACGATTTGCTGGCGTTCTTCCGCGGCTTGGGAACCAGCGAGAAATCGTTCGTCGTGCTGTCCGGGCTCGCGCACTGCACGCCGCTCGGGATCGAGCGGCACAAAATGTGGCGAACGGTCGCCGAGTTTTTCACCCGGTAATCGCCGGGCCGGCAGCGAACCTTCGGGCATGATCGGTTTTCTGGTTCGTCTCCTCGTCAACGCGATCGCGCTGATCGTGGTCGCCTACCTCGTGCCGGGCGTCCGCATCTCTTCGTTCACGGGGGCCTTGATCGCGGCCCTGGTGCTCGGGATCGTCAACGCGGTCCTGCGCCCGATCCTGATCATCCTCACGTTGCCGGTCAACATCCTGACGCTCGGCTTGTTCACGTTCGTCATCAACGCGCTGCTGTTCTACTTCGTGGGCCATTTAGGGGTCGGCTTGACGGTCGACTCGTTCTGGGCGGCGTTCATCGGCGCGATCGTGCTGGCGATCGTCTCGTTGCTCTTCTCGATGCTGGTCGCCGTTTAGCGCAGTGCAATCGGCAACGGAAACCGCATGCATCCTCGTCGTCAACGACGACGGCGTGGACAGCCCGGGCATCATGTCGCTCGCGGACGGATTGCGGCCGCTCGGGGACGTGACCGTGGTGGCACCCGACGAGGACCGCACCGGGGTCGGCCACTCGATCTCGGTGCGTCATCCGGTCAAGGTCGCCCGCGTCGAAGGGCGCAGCGTGACGACGTACTCGTGCTCGGGAACGCCGGCCGATTGCGTGATCGTCGGGGCCCGCGACCTGTGCGCGGGCCGGCCGGACATCGTGGTCAGCGGCATCAACCGCGGCGCGAACTTGGCCGACGACGTCAACTATTCGGGCACGGTCGCGGCGGCGCTCGAAGCACTGCTGCTCGGCATTCCGTCGATGGCGGTTTCGCTGGCCGCGTCGTGGCCGAAGGTCGCGCCGACGCACGAGTGGGAAGGCGCGGCGCGCTTCGCACGGGAGTTGGTCGAGATGCTCCTGCGCACGCCGCTGCCCGCCGATACGCTGCTGAACGTCAACGTTCCGAACCTCGCGTACGAACGCGTGCGCGGCGTGCGCTTCACGCGGCAGGGCCGCAAGCGCTACCGCGACCGGCTCGCGCGCGAGAACGCCGACGGCGCGCGGGCCGACGGGGCGTCGTACTACTGGGTGTGGGGCGGGTACGACGCCGACGAGGACGACCCGGAAACCGACATGCATGCCGTCAAGTCGGGATACGTCGCGGCGAGCCCGCTGCGGCTCGATCGTACCGACTACGCGGCGCTCGAAGTTTTGCGCGGGCGCGCGCTGAGCCTCACCCCGGACGCCTGACGTGCGACGCCGTCCGGTCCGCGCGCGCTTGACGGCGGCGCTTGCGGCGCTGCTCTGCGCGTCCGTCGCCGTTGCCGCGCCGGCCCGCGCGCAAGCGCCGTCCGGCGCCGACGTGCTCATTCAAGCGGGCCACGAAGGACGGCCGGACTGCGCCGTCGAGCCCGCGAGCCTGTGCAACAATACCGGAGCGCCGGGCGAGATCGCCTGGACGCCGATCGTCGCCGATGAAGCGGCGCGCGTGCTGCGCGCGCACGGGATCTCGGTCTTGCGCATGCCGGCTCATTTGAGCGGCCCGTACACCGTCAAAGATGCGGTCTTCATCCACTTCGACGGGAACGTGATTCCGTGCAGCAGCGGCGCGTCGGTCGGGTATCCGGCGACGGGAAATTCGCAAGCTGCGGCCGATGCGTGGAAGGCGCTCTACGGCAAGGCGATCCCGTTTGCGTTCCAGGCCGACAACTTCACGCCCAATCTGCGCGGCTACTACGGGTATCATCACGTGCACGCGACCGATGCCGAATTTCTCATCGAGGGCGGCGAGATCAGTTGTCCGGCCCAGCATGCTTGGCTGGCGAAGCATCTGGCGTGGGAGGGCGACCTGATCGCCTACTTCATCGCGCGCCGGCTCGGCAATACGACGGTGCCGCTGCCGCCGCTCGCGCGTTAAGGCCGTGGCACGCCGCGGAGAGCGCACGAGCGTCGTCTTTCGGCCGACGGCCGAATGTCTCGAGCGCGTCATCGCACAAGCCGCGGCGCCGGGGAGCGGAAGCGCGGTCGAACCGCAGGCACGGCGCGACGCACTCGCGTGCTATCGCGCGCTCCCGTACGGCAACGCGCCAACCCTCAAGAGCTGGCGCCACGACTACGCGCAGCTCGACTTCGATTCGCTGCGCTGGACGACCGGCCGGCTCGCCTTGCCGAACTTTCGGCTCCCGCAGAACATCGCGCCCGTGCCAGCCGAGCCGGCCGATGACCGGCCGGCGCTGGCCACCGAAACGTCCTACGGCCTCGTGCACGTCGGCGCGACGTACTACTACGACCCCGAAGCGCCGGCCGAGACCGGCTCGGCCACCGTCGTCGCGCCGCTGTCCGATGCGCGGGCGGCCTTCGGCAGCCGCGTGCCCTCGCTCGCCGCGTTCGACGAATTCGGCTCCGACCCGTTCGCGCAACTCGCGCTCGCCTTTCAAAATTGCGGAGCGTTCATCTCGGTGCCCGCCGGCTGCGTGCTCGAGCGACCCATTCAACTGCTCTTCATGAACGCCGGCGTCGAGGCGGATGCGGAGGCCGTCTTTCCGCACGTCGTCGTCGTGCTGGGCGAAGGCGCGCGCGCCTCGATCATCGAGCGGCACCTCGGCGACGGGCAGCCGTTCGTGTGCGGGCTGGTCGCGGTGCACCTGCAACCGAACGCGACGCTCGATTATGCGGTCGTGCAGAACGCCGGCGAGGAAGCGCGGGTGCTCGCGCACCGTGCGGCGCGCTGCGCGAGCGGCGCGACGATGCGCTGGAGCGACCTCGAGCTCGGCGGGACGCTCGCGCGCACGCTCTTGGGCTCGCGGCTCGCCGGGCGCGACGCGAGCGCGCACACCTCGGCGCTGTTTCTCAACACCGGCTTGCAGCACGTCGACTTGACGACGACGACCGATCACCTCGCGAGCCAGACCGTCTCGAAGACGGTCGTCCGTTCCGCCGCGACCGACCTCGGGCAAGGCCGCTACTTCGGCAAGATCGCGATCGGGCCCGATGCGCACGGCGCCGACGCGTCCCTGCGCGGCGACGCGCTGCTGCTCTCGAAGCGAGCGCAGATCGAGTCGATCCCGGTGCTCGAGATCGAAACCAACGACGTCCGGGCCGCGCACGGCGCGACCGTCGGCTCGCTCGACGCGGAGGCGCTCTTCTACGTGCAGAGCCGCGGGATCGCGCGCGCCGACGCAGTACGCATGATCGCACTGGCGTTCTTCGAGCCGGCGATCGCGTCGTTCCCGGGAGACGTGCTGCGCGACGAGATTCGTACGGCGCTCGACCGTCAGATCGACGAGGCGACCGACATCAATGCGTAGGCCGGCGCCCGCCACCCGGTTTCGCGAAGAGGTCCGCCAACGGGAGGAGCAAGCCCGGCAGCGATGCGTGCGTCAGCACGCCGCCACGGTCGAGCGTCGTGGAGCCGCGCACGTCGTGCAGAACGGCAACTTCACGCCGCGGGTCGATGACGACCGTGAGCCCGACGCCGGCCTTCTGGTAGACGTCGAGTTTTTCCGCGAGGTCCCCCATCGTCTGCCCGGGCGAAAGGATCTCGACCGCCACGTCGGGCGCGACGGTGGGAATCTCGGCGGACGCATCGTCGTCGAACGCGACCCGCGCATACGACAGGTACGCGACGTCTGGGACGAGCCGGTTGATCGCCCCGCCGGGCAAGCATAGGTCGAAATCCCACTCGGACCCGACGCGGCCGCTTCCGGTCTGGTCGGCCCAGTCCAGCAGGGCGCGTGACACGGCCGCCTGGACGCGCGCGTGAAGTCCGCGGGGGCTCATTTTCTGAACCAAGCGGCCGTTGATGAACTCGGTCGCCGGCGTCGTATCGGGGAAGGGTCGCGGAAGTGTCGCTTGCATGGTCTGCTCACCGCCAGTTTATCACGCTCGAGGGCCGGGGCGGCAACCCTCGACAGCCGAGGCGTGGTTGCTATATACTGAGGTGCTCGGCGGCGTAGGCCGGGTATCACAGCATGGGGCTGAGTAGCTTCGACGGGACGATCCGTGGTCGATGTAAGCAGGCGGAGTTGCGAGCACTCCTAAAACGATCGCAAGCGTTATACACGCGAATCACGAATACGCACTGGCTGCCTAATCTAGGTTAGCCACGGTCCTCAGGGGGCAGCCGGTACCACCCTGAACGACCGTCAACAACTCCGGCTGGGACGGGGACAATGCTCCGAGAACCGTCCGAGACTTTAGAAGCTGCGGCGAACACGATTCCGGTTTCGAGAAGCGTGCGCGTCTAAGACAAAATCGAGACTGAGCCTGGAGAAAGCATCGGTCCGGCTTTCCGGACTCGGGGGGCAGTTCCCCGACAGCTCCACCAATTTGACCAGAACGAACGCGCGCAAACGCGTTCGTTCTTTTTTGGTCGGCTCTCGAGGAGCATATCCGCGCCGCTGCCCGAAGACGATCGCACGCTCGATTGCCGACCCGATGCGTGGGGTCGAGCGACGTGGTGGGGGGACCATTGCCATGATCGATCAACTCGCGCTGCTGGCCTCACTCTTGATGCTGGCGCCCAATTCCGCCGCCGATACGACGACGGTCTACGTGCCCGCGTTCTACGCGTCGCTGGAGGCTATGTCTCCCGACGGCAAGCTCGGTGAGGTGATCGAGAAAGAATCGATCGAGACGACGGTGCCGGGCGCCCGCGCGTGGCGCATCGCGTACGTCTCATCCGACCTGGCGGGCCGCAAGACGATCTCGACGGCGATCGTCGCGGCGCCGGCCGGTCCGGCACCGAAGGACGGCCGCCCGGTGGTGGTGTGGGCGCACGGAACGACCGGGACCGCGCAAAATTGCGGGCCATCGCAACAAATCAACCCGGTCCAGCCGCTGAACGAATACTTCCTCATCGGCGGGAACTCGACCACCGATTACGGCTTGCCCGCCGTCGAGCGGTTCATTCGCGACGGCTACGTGGTCGTCGGGACCGACTATCAAGGCCTGGGCGGCGGCGGCACCCATCAGTACATGGTGTCGGGCACGCAAGGTCACGACGTGATCAACGCGATCCGCGCGGCCGGCGCGATGGGCGACGTGGGAGCCGGCAAGAGGGCCGTGATCTACGGCTGGTCGCAAGGCGCCGGCGCGGTCATTGCGGCGGCCGGCCTGCCGAGCTACATCGCGCAAACGGGCACCGCGTTCGACGGCATCCAGATCGTCGGCGTCGTGGCCCTCGCGCCGCCCGACGTCGCCGCGACGGTGACGTCACTGCCCACCGACGAAGCGAGCGCCGCGAAGATGTTGCAAGATCAAGAGGCGGCGTTCTCGGGCGTCTTCAACTTCGCGCACGTGGCGATGACGTTCTGGGCACTGCCCGCCGCGTTCCCCGGCCTCCAGCTGACCGACATCTTCACGCCCGACGGCGCGCAAGTGATCGACAAGGTGATGACCGGCAAATGCATCCACGCATTGGCCGATACGTTGAACTACAACTACGGGTCGGCGTATAAGTCGCTGCTGCGGCCGAACGCCGTCAACGCGCTTGCGTGGTCGAAGGCTTTGATTGCCGGGAGCGTCGCCCCGGTCAAGCCGGTCGCTCCGGTCATCATCTACTGGGGCGTCGACGACACGACGGTGCCCCCGGTGATGGGCGCGCTCTATCGCACGCAAATGTGCAAATTGGGCGCCAACGTCGCGCGGCAACAGCTTCCCGGTAACCAAACGCATTACACGACGCCGCCGGTCGCCGAACCGCTCTACACCGCGTGGGTCGAAGATCGCTTTGCCGGTAAACCCGCTCCGAACGGCTGCTGACCGCGCGTGAGCGAACGAGCCGCGTTCGACTATCAGCCGCATCTGCGCGGTGAACTCCTCGACATGCGACCGGTGACGGCGGCCGATCACGACGCGTTGTTTGCGTTGGCGTCGGATCCGCTGGTGTGGGCGCTGCACCCCGAGCGCGACCGCCATGAGGCCGCCGTGTTCCGCCAGTATTTCGACGAGGGGCTCGCGTCGGGCGGCGCGCTCGTCGCCGTTTGCCGCGCAACCGGCGCCGTTGCGGGGTGGTCGCGCTACTCGGCCGATCGCGCGCAGCCCGGCGAAATCGAGATCGGGTGGACCTTTCTCGGGCGTGAGTATTGGGGCGGCGCCTACAACCGCGACATGAAGCGCATCATGCTCGCGCACGCGTTCCGTTTTGTCGACCGCGTGATCTTCGTCGTCGGTGCCGGCAATCTGCGGTCCCGGCGCGCGGTGGAAAAACTCGGCGCGGTGCTCACCGAACGCACGCACGCCGCGAGCGCGCGGGGGGCCGCTTGGACGAACCTCGTCTATTCCCTCGCCCGCGGCGATGCGGAAGGGCCCGGCTCGAGCTAGACTTCGACCATCGTCTTGATGGCGCGCCGTTCGTCCATCGCCGCGTATCCCTGCGGGACGTGCTCCAGATCGACGCTCAGGTCGAAGACGGGACTCGGATCGATGATGCCGTTCAACACGTCGGGCACGAGTTCGTCGAGATAGGCGCGCACGGGCGCCACGCCGCCGCGAAGCCCGATGTTCTCACCGAACATCCGCCCGAGGTCGACGCCTTCGGTCGACCCGAGCGGCACGCCGACGAATCCGACGATGCCTCCCGGGCGCGCGATGCCGATCGCGGTGTGCATCGAACCTTTGTTGCCGACGCACTCGAGCACCGCCTCGGCCCCGCCCGCGGTCAGCTCACGCACGCGCTCGATGGCCGCATCGCCGGATTCCGTCACGGTGTCGGTCGCGCCGAAGTGTCGTGCTATGTCGAGCCGCTTCTGGTGGTGTCCGAGGGCGATGATGCGCTCCGCGCCGAGGCGCTTGGCCGCGAGCACGCCGCACAAACCGACCGCGCCGTCGCCGACCACCGCTACCGTGCTGCCGCGCTTGACGCCGGCGGAAACTGCGGCGTGGTGCCCCGTGCCCATGACGTCGGTCAGCGGCAACAACGCGCGCAGCAGCGTTGCGTCGTTGCCGATGCCGTCGGGTAACTTGAACAGCGTGCCGTCGGCGAACGGGGCCCGGATCGCCTCCGCTTGCCCGCCGTCGGTGTGTTCGCCGCCCCAGAAGTCGCCGTGAATGCACGACGTCTGCAAGCCTTTCTTGCAGAACTCGCACGTTCCGTCGGAATACGCGAACGGCGCGATGACGCGGTCGCCGGGCTTCACGGTGCGGACGTCGCTGCCGACGGCTTCGACCACGCCCATCCACTCGTGCCCCGTGCGCCAACCCGGTTGCCACTTCGAGATGCCGCGGTAGAACCACAGGTCGCTCCCGCAGATGCAGGCATGCGTGATCCGCACGACGGCATCGGTGGGGTCGACGATGGTGGGATCGGGCACCGTCTCGACGCGGACGTCGCCCTTGGCATGAAACACAGTAGCGCGCATAGCGCCCTCCAGGAAACGCCCGGAGAAGCGAGGGTTGCGGAAGCAACCGCTCAGCCCAACGCGCGCAAAACCGCTGCCACGCACGCGGGCGCGTCGAGCATCGGTGCCGATCTGACCTGCGGCAAGACCGTCGCGGGCGTCCGCTTTGCCGCTGCCCGGTCGATGCGTCCGCTACCGACGATGACCGTGCACGCGTGGAGCGTGTGGATGGCCCGCGGTTCGATCGGCGTCGCGACCGCGCGCGCGAGTTCGGCGGTGCGGGCAACCAACGACGCCGTGCGTTCGTCGCACAGACGAGCCTGTGCTTCGCCTAGGAGGTCTTCGCTGAGTGCGTCGTCCCGCACGAAGAAGCGGAGCTGACGTTCGACAGAGCGTCGATCCCCAGTGAGCCGGCGATGCTTGGAGCACGCGAACGCGTTGAGCAGGCGCGCGAATGGCGGAAGGCCCAAGATTGCGTCCGCGATGCGTAGCCGGAGACCTCGGCGCGCGATCACTAGCGGTGAAAGCAGCACTACCGGAACCCCTGGCTTCTCGGCTGCGACCGTCTCGATGACGGCGCGGGCCGCCGTGAAATGCGCGACGGCGGCGTCGACGCGTTCGAGCGCCAAAGAAATGCCGGCTCGCACGGCGCGCTCCGGGGCGGCCGCGTCTGCGAAATCGAGCGGGTCGACTTCGACGAACTCCATGTCGGGCGCGGCCTGCCGAAGCGGCGCCCAGGTCGCCGGGCCGCCAAGATACGGCGCAGCGCCTGAGATCAGCAGCACGCGTTTGGCTGCGCTCATCGATCCAAGCCGGTGATCGTGTAGAGCCACCAGCGTGGGCGCCCGGCGCGGGCCTTGCGGTCGAAGTACAGGACGGCCCGGCGTTCACCGGTGGTACGGATCTCGTACCAATGCTTCGCGAGGTAATCGTCTCCGCGGTCGGTTTTCGTCGAACGCCACGTCGAAAGGACCTCGAGCACGGACAGCTCGAGCGTCCCCCAGCGGAACGCGGTGGGCAGCGGCGGTTCACCCTGCGAGAGCGCGCTCGAGTTTACGAACGTCGTGCCCGGTACGAGCGGCTCGCCGACGAAGCGTGGTGTCTCGGACATCTGCTGCCTTTCTGTCTGCTACCAATCATAGCGGCATGCACGCAAGTCGCCGGCAACCGAAGGAAGTGCCGTAACGCACATATCTTTTTCTGTCCGCTTTCGAACATCTGATGGGACCTTTTGGGCTAAGAATTTTCGGTGAAAGGGCTGAAAATGACTTGCGGCGTCGAAGTCACAAGAGCATGTCGAGTGCGGCCGATCCGGCCGCATGGGTGATGAAGAAGAGTCTGCGTATGGGTGACGAGACGTTTCAATCGGCCGGACCATTACGACTCGTGCAGCGCGTGACCGAGCCGCAGCGCGGCCTCGATATCGAGAGCCTCGTGCACGCCGGCAGCTGGACCTTGGCATTTCCGGACAAGCGATGCACGTGGAGCGACGGGCTCTACGTTTTGCTCGGCGTCGAACCCGGAAGCTATGCTCCGTCGCACGATGCGTTGACGGCATTCGTGCATCCCCACGATCGGCGCAACCTGGCTACGGCGTTCCGGCGCTCTCTCTGCGAGCGTGTTCCTTTCGAGCTGACGCACCGTTTGCGCCTCACGGGAGGCGAGACCAAGGTCGTCAGACATCGAGCCTACGTCACGTTCGGCGCGGACGGGGAGCCGGTCACTGCGACCGGCATCCTCGTCGACGTCACCGGCGAGCACCGCATGCGCGAGAAGCTGGACGAGGTGTCCGCCACGTTGACGGCCGTGTGGGATCACGCGCTGCAAGGCTTCTTATTGATCGATTCGATTTCCGGAAGCATCGTCGGAGCGAATCCGTCGGCCGAGGTGTTGCTCGGACAGCCGGAGACCGCGCTCGTCGGCCGGCACATCATGTCGATCTTCGCCCTCGAGCATCGCAAGGACGCGGTCGCGCTCTTCACTCGCGGGGTCCGCGGAGCCGTGCAGCAGAGCGAATCGGTGATCGTCGGCGCCCGGTCGGCACGCATCGCCGTAGAACTCTCCAGGGGCCCGGCGTTTGCCGTTGGCGGACGGACGTTGATCTTGGCGACCTTCCGCGACAGCACGCTTCGGAAGCGGCACGAACGCGAACGTGCCTCGCTCGCGCGGACGATCGCGGCGACGGTCCGCGCGGTCGCAGCGACGATACGAGCGGGGAGCGTCGAAGCGCTGCTGCAAAGTGTCTGCGACGCGCTCGTCGGGGGCGCGATCTGTGCCGCCTGCATCGTCATGCCGGAAGGCGGCGCAGGCCATCGCCGCGCGGATCTCGCTCGTGCCGGTCTATCTGCCAGATACCTCGAAGATGCCGGCGAGAGCGTCCGTTCCCGGCCCGCGTTCGCGGTCCCGATCGTCGATGCGGAACGGTTCCTCGCCTTGGCCGTCTATCGCGAGGACGGTGAAGAGTTCGGCGCCGATGAGATCGCGCTCTTCACGACGCTGGGCGAAGAGGTCGAGCTTGCGCTGCGGGCGCTACGGGCGCGCGACCGTCATCTCGACGCCGAATCGCGCGAGCGACGGCGAGCTTCCGAGGTATCGGCGGCGTTGGAGGGTGCGCTCGGGGCGTTGTCGAGCACGCTGGAGAAGCGAGATCCCGGTACGAGCGGGCATCAGCGCCGCGTCGCGGCGCTGACCAAGCTGATCACCGCGGAAATGCGTTTCGACGTACAGCGCGCGCCGGGCGTTCACGTGGCCGCCCTGGTTCACGATATCGGGAAGATCGCCGTGCCTCCGGAGCTCCTCTCGAAGCCTGGGCCGTTGACGGCTTCCGAATACGCCGTGGTCAAGCAGCACGTCGGTGCCGGGTACGACATCATGCGCCAAGTTCCGTTTCCGTGGCCGGTTGCGGAGATCGTGCGCCAGCATCATGAGTATCTCGACGGCTCGGGCTATCCCCGTGGCCTCAAAGGCGACGAGATACTGATGGAAACGCGGATCCTGACGGTCGCCGACATCGTGGAGGCGATGACTTCGCTGCGGTCGTACCGCGTCGCCGCCGATTCCGACGCGGTCATTGCCCATCTTCGCCGCCTGGCCGGAACGAAGCTCGATCCGGCCGTCGTCGAGGCTTGCGCTCGGATCGTCGACCGCGGTGACTTCGTGTTCCCGGTCGCCGGTGGTTGAGCGGCGACGGGCTATCCGGCAAACTCCTCGACGTAGAAATCCTCACCGTCACCGACGGTGATCGCGGCGACGCCGATCCATCGCGCGGCTGCTTCGAGCATGTTGCGCCGGTGCGGGGCGCTCTGTAGGAACGCCGCGTGCGCGATGCCGCAAGGCGCAGGATTCTCTCATCCGCCCCTTATCGGAAGGCCTCCGGCACGCTGCGGTAGAGCACGTGAGACCGGAGGCGGTGTCCCGGTTCGATTCGCGGATGCTCGAAGTCGTCGCGCGGGTCGTGCGTCATACCGAGGCGCTCCATCACGCGCCGGGAGCGCACGTTGATCGCGGCGGTCATGGCGACGACTTCTGCAGCACCTAAGCGATCGAACGCAAACGCCAGCGCGGCGCGCGCTCCTTCGGTCGCGAATCCGTGTCCCCAGTGCGGGCGGGTCAAGCGCCATCCGATTTCGAGCGCCGGCGTGAAGGGCGCTTCGAAGGGGACGTTCTGCAAACATACGATGCCGGCAAACGCGGCCCCGCCCTTGACGTCGACGATCCACCAGCCGTAGCCGTCCTCGGTGAGGCGCTCGCGCATCCGCCCGGCCAACGCGGAGGCCTGTTCGCGGTCGTACGGCGACGGGAAGAATTCCATCACTCCGGGGTCCGCGCCCATCGCGATCCACGGCTCGAGGTCGGAATCGCGCCACGGCCGCAGCGTGAGCCGCGCCGTTTCGAGCGTCGGCGGCGTCCCGCCCGGCGGGCGGGGAGGTGGATCATTCGTGGGTCGCATGCACGGGTGGCCTCCGGTCGCCGGCCGCGTCCGGCGCGCCTTCATCGGTGAATGGTTGTCCGCTGATGTTCCGGACGGTAGCCCGGTAGGTGAACGTCTCGGCGCGATAGATCGTGCGATTGAAGACGATGAGCCGGTCGCGGGTATCGGTGAAGAAGGTTCGGCGCTCCAGGATCGGCGCGCCTTCGGTGGTCGCCAAGCGTTGCGCCTCATCGGCACTCGCGGCATGGGCGTCGATTTCGATGCGGGCCGTGCCGAAGGGAAAGCCGCGCTGGCGCAGCAGCACGACCAGCGGGACGCGCTCGAGGTCGGCGCGTCCGATAGCGGCCTTCACGCGCGCCGACATGTATTGGAAATCGATCGCCAGCAGTTCCCCGTCGACGATGCGCAGTTGCTCGAGGTACGTCAGCGCCGTACCTTCTGGGGAACCGAAGTGGCGCGCGACCGCGGCCGGCGCGGGCCGAAGCTCGTATGTCAGAATGCGCTTGACGTACGAGCGGGCCGCGGCCGACCAATCGGCATAGCCCATCGAGCCGCTGATCGGCAATTCGTCGAGCACTTCGGTGTTGACGAACGACCCGCGGCGCGGAAAGCGGATGACCAGGCCGTCGCCGACCAGCGTCGCGAAGGCGCGGCGGACCGTCATCCGCGTCACGCGGAATTTGCGCGCCAGCTCGGGCTCGCTGGGAAGCGGGTCGTGGCGCCCGTGTCCCGCTTCGATCAAGCCGCGCAAGTACCGTTCGATCTTGACGTGGCTCGGGACCGGCGTCTTCGGCTTGGCGGTCACAGGTTTAGGCGCGCAGTTGCGCTTTGCGCGCGTCCTTTTCTTCGATCGCCTTCATGCGCGCCAAGAGCCGTTCGGCACGCACGGCGGACGGGATGTCGATCATCCGGCCGTCCAGGCTCGCCGAGGCCCGTCCGCGCGCCCGCGCCTCCTCCATCACTTCGATCGTGCGGCGCGCCTTCTCGATCTGCAGCGGCGACGGCGTGAACCCGCGGTTGAGCGGTTCGACCTGCAGCGGATGGATGCAGGCGGAGCCCTTGAAGCCGAGCGCAAAGCCCCGGCGCGCGGTCTCCTCTTGTTCGGCAACGTCGTCGAAATTGAATGGATTGCCGGGGCGCCCGAGCGGCTGCACGCCGGCGGCGTTGGCCGCCAGAATCACGTAGGCGTTGCCGTAAAAGCGTTCGTCGCCGCGCGCCGTCGTCTCGATGCCGAGCTCTTCGATCACGTCTTCGGCCCCGTATGAGAGCGCGACGACGCGTTCCGAGGCCGCGATGATGTCGGCGGCGCGCAACAGTGCGTTCGAGCTTTCGACGGCGACGTGCAGGGTGATGCCGCCCCGCGGGAGCCCGCGCACGATCTCCCGTTCGGTCAGGAGTGCGTCGACGATCGCCACTTCGCGCGCCGACTCGATCTTCGGCAGGTGGATCGACTGCAAACCCTCGACGACGACCGCATCGAGGTCGGCGATCATGTCCTCGAACGGCTTGTTCACGCGCACCATCACGTCGGATCCGCCCCTGCCGACCAGACCGATCGCCGCGCGCGCCGGCTCGCGGGCCGCGGCCTTCTCGCTCTGCGGGATCGAATCTTCGAGATCGAGCATCACCGCGTCGGCGCCGCGCGCGTGCGCCTTGCGCACGAAGCTCTCGACGTTGGCGGGCACGATCAGGATCGACCGCCGCACCAAACGCGAGGTGGCGGCGCGCCGGCGCGCGCGGACCGGTGCCGGACCAAACGGACCTTCCCAGGGTGCGTCGTACAAAGTTTCCTCCCTACCGGTCGTACCTTGACTCCGGGTTGCCCCATGCCCTATGTATATACAAGCCTCGCCGTCGAAAGGCAACCCCGCCGATGAACCGACGCCCCCTCGAAGGTATCCGCGTTTTGGACTGCGGCACGATCATCGCCGCCCCGTTCACCGCGATGTTGCTCGCCGACTATGGGGCCGACGTCATCAAGATCGAGCATCCGCGCGGCGACGGACTGCGCGCCAACGGACCGCGCAAAGAGGGCGTCGGGCTCAACTACGCCTTCTACGGCCGGAACAAACGCCACATCGTGCTCGACCTCTCCAAGCCCGAAGGGCAGGAGATCTTCCGCGGGCTCGCGCTGCAAAGCGACGTCGTGGTCGAAAACTTCCGCCCCGGCGTCATGGAGCGATGGAACCTCGGCTGGGAGCAGTTGCACGCGCTCGACAAACGCCTGGTGATGCTGCGGATGACGGGGTTCGGCCAGTTCGGCCCCTATTCGGGCCGCGCCGGGTTCGGCACGCTGGCCGAATCGATGAGCGGCTTCGCGCACATCAACGGCTATCCCGACGGTTCGCCGACCTTGCCGCCGTTCGGGCTCGCCGACGGGATCGCCGCGCTGTCGTCGGCGTACGCCGTCATGCTGGCGCTGTACCATCGCGACGCGCGCGGCGGGGAGGGCCAGATGATCGACGTCGCGATCATCGAGCCGATCTTCCACCTCTTAGGAGCGCAAACGACGATTTTCGACCAATTGGGGATCGTTCAGGGCCGTACCGGAAACCGGACGAACAACAACGCACCGCGCAACACCTACAAGACGCGCGAAGGCCGCTGGGTCGCGATTTCCACGAGCGCACAAACGATTGCCGACCGCGTGATGGTCCTCGTCGGGCGCCCCGACATCGTCGACCAGCCGTGGTTCCGGGCCGGCCCGGATCGCGCCAAGCACGCTGACGAACTCGACGCGATCGTGGGCGGATGGATCGCCGAACGCGATCTCGATGAGGTCGTGCGCGCCTTCGAAGAAGCGGGCGCGGCGATCGCGCCGATCTACGACATCACCCAAGTGCTCGAAGATCCGCAGTACCAGGCGCTGCAGAGCGTCGTGACGGTCGAAGACGACGACCTCGGGCCGATCAAAATGCAAAACCTGCTCTTTCGCATGAGCGCGACGCCGGGCCGGGTGCGACATCCGGGGCGCAAGGCCGGGCGCGACACCGACGAGGTGCTGCGCGAACTGCTCGGGCTCTCCGATGAGCGCCTGCGCGAACTGTACGCGGCCGGCGTCACGGCGCCCAACGTCGGCGCGAAAAAGGTCGCCGCGCCATGATCGTCGACACGCACGTGCACTTCACCGAGCCCGAGCGTCCCGGCCGGCCGCACGCGCCCGACGGCAATCCGATGGACCACCTCTTGGTGGAAGAACTCCTCGCTCACGCGCACGCGGCCGGCATCGACCGCATCGTGCAAGTGACCCCGTCGACGATGGGCTACGACAACACCTACTCGTTCGAGGCCGCCGAACGGTACGCGGACGACGTCGTCGGCGTGATCGCGCGCATCGATCCGGTCGCACCGGGCGCACTCGACGCGCTGACCGCGATGATGGACCAGCCGAAGATGCTCGGCGTGCGGCTGACGCTCATCACGCCCGCGAGCGAACGGTGGCTTTCGGAACGCACGCTCGACCCGTTTCTGCGCGGGGCCCAACGGCTGGGGTGCTGGGTGGAGCTATTCGCGCCATTCCGCGTCGATGAGATGCACGCGACGGTCAAGCGCTTCGGCGGCGTTCGCTGGCTGATCGATCACATGGGGCTGCGTTATTACGCGGGCCGCGACAATCGCGATGCGTACCGGCAGTGGCCCGAATTGCTCGCGCTGGCGGTCGAGCCGAACGTGTGGATCAAGTGCTCGTACTTTCCCGAAGCGTCAAAGGATCTCGAAAGCTATCCCTATCCGCTCGCGCAACAGTACTTGCGCCGGCTCGTCGAAGCTGCGAGCGCGGAGCGCCTCGTGTGGGGTTCGAACTTTCCGCCGGTCAAGCGGGCGTGCACGTACCTGCAAACGGTCGATTTCATCCGGCGGGAGTGCGCGTTCTTGTCGCCGGACGAGCGTGCTGCGATTCTCGGAGGCAACTTCATGCGCTACTTCGGGCCGGGTTCGCGGGCGTCGTTGCGAGGTTCACCGGCATGAGGGCACCGGTGCTCGAAATCCGGCCGCTCGCGCCGTTCGGCGCGGAAGTGCGCGGACTCGATCTGCGCGAGGCCCAGCCGGTCGAGACGCAGGCGATCCTGCGCGCAGCGCTGACCGAACACGCGTTGCTGTTCCTGCGGGATCAGGATCTCGCCCGCGACGACCTGTTCCGCTTCGCGACGATGTTCGGGAACATCTCCGACCAAGGCGAAGCCGCCGGCGGCTACAACTACGTTTCCAACGTCAACGCGCCCGGCATCAACGCCGCCGGCGAGGTGACGTTGACCACCGGCAACGGCGAACTCGAGTTTCACCTCGATCATTGCTTCCAGGAGTCGCCGCTCAAGGCGATCGTGCTGCACGCGATCGAAGTGCCGAACGAGGGCGGCGACACGCTCTTCACCGACATGCGCGCGATCACGCGCCGGCTGCCGCCCGCGCTCGTCGCGCAGCTGAAGGGCCGCACGATACGCCACCGCTCGCCGACGCGGACCGGCAATCCGGAGGCGACGCACCCCGTGATGCTCGAGCACCCGGTGAGCGGCGTCCCGTTGTTGTTCTTCAGCAAGATGCACGCCATGGAGATCCACGGGCTCTCCAAAGAGGCGAGCGACGCGCTCATCAAGGAGCTGCCCACGTACATCGGCCGTCCGGAGACGACCTTGCGTCACACGTGGCGGCCGAACGATCTCGTCATCTGGGACAACCTCGTGCTGCAGCACGCGCGCACCAACTTCGACCCGGCCGAGCGGCGGCACTTGCAACGCGTTCAGATCGGATTTTGATTCCATGACGACACGACCATCTCGCCGCGCCTTCGTGGCCGGCGCAGTCGGGGCGTATGCCTCGATCGGCTTCTTGACGCGGCCCGCCGAAGCGGCGGAGTTCTCGTACAAGCTCGGCTCGGACTTGCCGGCAAGCCATCCCAACGTCATCGCGCTCAACGACGCGGCCGCCAAGGTGACCAGCGATTCGGGTGGCCGGCTCGAGATCAAGGTGTATTCCGACAACGTCCTGGGCGGGAACACGCAGACGCTCGCGCAAGTGCGTTCCGGCGCGCTCGAGATGGTGACGATGGTCGACGTCATCACGTCGAACGTCGTCCCGGTCGCGTCGATCAGCGGAGTGGGGTTTGCATTCCCGAATCTACGCGCGGCGTGGGATGCGATCGACGGCGATTTCGGCAAGTTCTTGCGCGGAGCGATCGCGGGGATGGGGGTCTATCCGTTCGCGACCGCATGGGACGCCGGTTTCAAGCAGATCAGCAACAACGTGCATCCGATCGTGTCCCCGGACGATCTCAAAGGGCTCAAGATTCGCACCCCGCCCTCCCAGCTGTCGGCCTCGCTCTACAAGGCCTTCTCGGCGACGCCGGTGACGATCGACAACAGCGAGCAGTACACCGCCTTGCAGACGCATCTCGTCGACGGCGCGGACATCGTCATCAGCAGCTTCGAGACGGGCAAGTACTACGAGGTGCAAAAGTACTTCACCGTCACGAATCATTCGCTCGTCTCGTACACGTTGATGGTGAACGGTGACGCCTGGCAGCGGCTGCCGCAGCCGTTGCGCGACCTGACCGAACGGACGTTCAATGCGGCGGCGAAAGCTCAGCGCGCCGCCGAAGCGAAGCAGAACGACGCGTATCTCGCCGGCATTGCCGCCCATGGGGTGGCGGTGAACCAAGCCGACGTCGCGCCGTTTCGCGGCGCGCTGCGCCGCGCCGGTTATTACAGCTACTGGCAAAATCAGTTCGGCCCCAAAGCCTGGGCGCTGCTCGAAAAGTCCACCGGGCCGCTGTAGCCTGCTTGTCGAACTAGGACGATCATGATAGCGCAGAAACTCGAAGTTCGGGTCGTCGCGGCCACCGGGGCCTGCGGTTCGGGATTCAAAGAGCGTTCGCTCGAAGCGGCGATGGCGAGGAGTCCGCATTTCATCGGCTCGGACTGCGGTTCGACCGACCCGGGCCCGTTTGCGCTGGGCACCGGGAAGACCGCGTTCTCGCGCGCGTCGATCACGCGCGACCTGCGCCTCATGCTCAAGGCTGCGCGCCGGGCGAAGATTCCGTTGTTGCTGGGCTCGGCCGGCACCGCGGGTGGCATCCCGCAGGTCGCGCTCTTCAGGGAGATCATCGAGGAAATCGCCGCCGAGGAACATCTTTCGTTCAAGCTCGCCACGATCCAAGCGGAACAAGACAAAGCGTATCTGAAGCGGCGCATGGCCGAAGGCCGGATCACGCCCCTGCACCCCGCGCCGGCCTTCGACGAAGGAGTGATCGACCGCGCCGAGCGGATCGTCGGCATGATGGGCGACGAGCCGTTCCTGCGGGCGCTCGAGAACGGGGCCGACGTCGTGCTTGCCGGCCGCTCGAGCGACTGCGCGATCTATGCCGGCATCCCCACGCAGATGGGGATCCCCGCCGGAGTCGCCTGGCATGCGGCCAAGATCCTCGAGTGCGGCGCGGCTTCGGTCAAGCAGCGCACCGGGGCGGACTCGTTGATGTGCACGCTGCGCGAGGATCACTTCGACGTCGAGCCGCTCGACCCGGCGCTACGCTGCACGCCGCAGAGCGTTGCCTCGCACAGCCTCTACGAAAACGCCGATCCGTACCGCTTGGTCGAATCGACCGGGACGGTCGATCTGAGCCAAGCGACGTACGAAGCGATCGACGAGCGGCGCGTGCGCGTGCGCGGCAGCCGGTTCGAGCCGGCCGCGCGCTACACGGTGAAGCTCGAAGGCGCGGAAAAGGTCGGCTATCAAACGATCGTGATCGGGTCGGTGCGCGATCCCTACATCATCCGCCAGCTCGACGACTGGTTGGAGCGCTTCGAACGCTCGTTACGGGCCCGGGTCGCCGACGTCTTCGGCGACAAGCTGCCGCCCGACCAATACGTCTTCAACGTGCGCATCTACGGGAAGAACGGCACGATGGGGCCGCTCGAGCCCGATCCGGTCGTCCACTCGCATGAAGTCCTCTTGATCCTCGAGGCGACGGCACCCACCCAGGAGATGGCGACGGCGATCGCGTCGATGGCGCGGCACGCGCTGCTCCATCTGCCGATTCCCGAGTGGGGCGGTCTGATCACGGGGCTCGCATGCGTCTACAACCCGGCGCACATCGAGCGGGGTCCGATCTACCGCTTCTGCGTCAACCACGTCGTCGCGCCCGACGACCCGTACGAGATGTTCCCCATCGAGTACGTCAACGTCGGCTGAGGAGAGCGCATGGCAAAACTCGGTGAACTGGCGAGCCTGATTCGCAGCAAGAACGCGGGGCCGTTCGTGCTGACCTTCGACATCATGTTCGACGACGAAGCGACGTTCGAGCGCGTCCGGCGCAGCAACGCGCTCAATGCGGCGACGATTTCGCGCATCTACAAGCTGCCGGAGCAGGACGTGCAGTTCTTCACGGTGCCGCCGGCGCTGGCGTTCAAAGCGTCGATTCCGCGCCCGTACTTTCAAGGCGACGTGCTCGACAGCGACGGCCACGGCGGCCAACAGTTCCCTCCGCTGATCGACATCGAGATCCCATGACGATCGCCGCCCGGTTGGCCGAACGCATCTGCAGCCTCCAATGGAGCGATCTGCCGTCCGACGCATTCCGGTGGGCGAAGATGGGCCTGCTCGACACGCTCGGGGTGACGGTCGCGGGAGCGTACGAACCGTCGGCGCGTATCGTGGCGAAGGTGTCGGGTGCCGAGCGCATCGCGGGCTGCAGCACGATCTTCGGGACGCCGTCGCATACCGATGCCCTCACGGCGGCGCTGGTCAACGGAACGGCCGCGCACGCGCTCGATTTCGACGACATCAGCAACACTTTCGGCGGCCATCCCTCCGCGGTCGTCATCCCCGCGGTCGTCGCGCTCGGCGAGGAGATCGAAGCCTCCGGCCGCGACGTGCTGCTCGCCTACATCGCGGGGTTCGAGACCGAGACGTGCATCGCGCACGGCGTGCACTTCCACCACTACCAAAAGGGCTGGCATCCCACCTCGACCCTGGGGGTTTTCGGAGCGGCCGCGGCGTGCGCGAAACTGTTGGGCCTCGACCGCGCGCAAACCGCCACTGCGCTGGCGATCGCGGCCTCGTGCGCGAGCGGGATCAAGGCCAACTTCGGCGCGGATACGAAGCCGTTGCACGTCGGCCACGCGACCCGCGACGGGCTATTCGCGGCGCTCTTGGCGCGCGACGGCTTCACCGCCAAGGACGCAGTCTTCGAACATGCGCACGGGTTCCTGATGGTCTACAACGGCGAGGGGACCTTCGACGCGGAGAAGATCGTGGCGTCGTGGGGCAATCCGTTCGACATCGTCGAGCCGGGCATCGCGATCAAACAATATCCGGCCTGCGGCAGCACGCATCCGGCGCTCGACGCGATGTTGTCGATCGTGCGCGAACATGCGCCGCGCCCGCAGGACGTGCAGCGGATCGAAGCCTTCCTCCATCAGCGCCGCCTGCAGCACACGAATCGCCCCCGGCCGCTGACCCCGCTCGACGGCAAGTTCAGCCTGCAGTACGTGTTGGCCCGGGCCCTGATCGAAGGGCGGGTGACCCTCGAGCACTTCACCGGCGACACGCTCGACGATCCACTGCTGCTCGGTCTCATGGCGAAGATCGAGGTCGCGCCATACGGCGAGGCGCAGTTCGCGGCCGCGAACCACTTCGGCGGCGAGGTGACGGTCGTCATGAACGACGGCCGCACCTACACCGCAAAGGTCGAGCAGGCGATCGGGCGGACGTCGAGCGATCCCCTGCCCCGCGATCTGCTGATCGGGAAATTCACGTCGTGCGTTCGCCGGACGCTGCCGGATGCCGACGTGCCTGCGATCGTGCGCGCGATCGAAAACGTCGAGAGCCTCGCGTCGATTGGCGAGCTGACCGGCCTGTTGTCGCCGGCGCGGCAGCCGGTCGAGGCCTAGCTGCGCACCAGCGTCTTGGGGATCCCGTCGTACTCGGCGTAAAACGGCCCGAGCGGGCGGCGCTCGCGTAGCTGCAGCCACAGGCGCAAGAGATGGCGCTTCTTGGCCGGGTCGGGGTCGTCGACGTACTCGGTGCGCGAATGCATGATCGTGAAGTTGTTGATGAACTGGATGTCGCCGGTCTGGAAGTCCATGTCGAGGCGCAGGTCGTCGCGCGCGGTCAACTCGTCGAGAAAGGCGAGGGCGGCGATTTCTTCGGCGCTGAACGGGACGCCGGCTTCGCGGCCGCGTTCGATCGTGTTGCGCTGCAAGCGGCAGCTGACGACGTTCTCGTGCTGCGTGAACATCGGCACGCGCCAACTTCGGCCGTCGGAGTCTTCCTCGGAATTGACGAACGTGAAGCCGCGGTAGAGCGCCGGAAGATATTCCGGATGGTGCCGTAAGAACTCGTTGTACACGGCCAACGAACTGATGATGCAGCTCAGGCCACCCGAAACGGCGGGCTGCAAGCACAGCAATCCCACCACGTCGGCGCGATCGGTGTGAAACCGCAGCCCGCTCGTGCCGCGGTATCCGCGCGAGCCGCGCATCTCCCCGGTCGGGAGGCTCGCACCCTCGTCGCGCACGTGGCCCATCATGTCACCGTAGGCGTTCTGCGAGATCGGTCGTCCTAAGTGAACGCTCAGGCCCCAATAGAGGCGTTGCGCGTCGGCTTCCGAGTAGCGGTCGACCGGCATGCCGCGCACGACCAGAAACCCTCTTCCGTCGCGAAGCTCGCGCACCCACTGGGCGGCGCGCGGCGCGAGCCGTGGCAGCGCAAAGGTCTCGGCCGTGATGCCGGAGAGCGCGAGCCCGGCGGCGTTGACGGCCGCCAGGGCGGATTCGAGTTCAGCGATCTCGGCGGGCTGCAACTCGTGCACCCAGCTCCGGTCGCGGCGCATGTCCTCGCCGCGCCAGGCGCTCGCATCGGTGATCGGTTCCATTCTGATATCGGGCATGAGTCTCTCCGCGATCCCTCCTAAAATGCCGTCGTCACCGCGCGCGTTCCCCCGAACGAGGCGATGAAGTTCGAGTGTTTGCCGGGGCCGCCGACGACGCCGACGAGGATGTTGCGGGCGTCCTGGACGAGGAGTGCGGCAGTGGCGCCGTCGTGTTCCGCGTACAGCTTGGGAAACTTCAGGTGCAGCCGGTTGTGGACGTACGCCTCGGAGAAGAAATCGAGCGGCGTCCGCGCGGTTTGGAACAAGACGCGTTGCACGTCTTCGCGCGAATAGCCGTCCTTCGCGAGCATGCCGGCGTGCTCGGGGCAGAGCAACAGCATTACGTCGCTGTCGTAGTGATAGTTGTTCAGGCCGGCGATACGGATCGAACCGGCGAGCGTGTGCAGCACGCCGCTCCCGGTCGTCGTCTGGTTTTCGTGGATGTTCAGCGGCGCCAGTCCGGCGAAGACCGTCACTGCGTCGACGTCGCCGCGGACTCCGCGGGAGGCGGCCAAACTCTCCCATGGCGACTCGGCGACGTTCTCCGCCACGACGTAACCGTACTTGGCCGGGCTGCCCGCGGTCGCCATATCGCCGTCGCCGGAGAACGCGCCGCCGATGCTGCGCAGCGCGAGACGCACGGCGCGTCCGATCGTCGCGTTGGCGCGATTGCCCGAGCTGAACGCGTCGGTGCCCGCGTTCATGCCGATCGCGCGCGAGCGTGGACCCGAAACGACCGCGAGCGGCGCGGCCGGATGCGTGGTCGGTTGCACGCCGGCGATGTTGACCCGCGGATCGAGCATCGCGCGCACGATCGCCATCACGACCGGAAAGTATTCGGGCAAACAGCCGGCGGCCACGGCGCAACTGGCGACGGCTCGCGCGGTCACCGTGCCTTGGCGGGGCGGCATCATGCCCAGGAACTCGTCGGGATCGCCGGCCCAGTGCACGAGCGTTCGTGCGATGCGTTCGGCCGTCGGTGGGATCACGGGGAGCCCGTCGCCGAGTTGCCGCGGGCCCGCGGAGAAAGCCAGGTAGGCTTCCGGCGAATCGGGGACCTCGACTTCCTCGAGGTTCATCACGAGCGTCCCGCGGCCGGGGCGCTCCCGGGGCCGTCTGCCAGGATCGAGCGGAGTTGCTCTTCGCCCCGAGCGGCGATGGTTCGCGCTTCATCGGGCGTCATTCCCGAGAGCGGATGCGCAAGCACGACGAGGCGCGGCGCCGCGGCACCGAGGGCTTTCGCCTGCATGCGCGCGAGTTCGACGAAGGGCTCGGTGACGATCGCGATCGTGGGAGATGCCCGCGGCATTCAACTCGACGGAGTCCTGGATACTCCAAGACGTGCACGAGCCTCAATCGGCGAGGGCGAGCGAGCGCGAGATCGCAGCGCGCCAGCGCGGCTCGCTCGTGCTCTGTCATTCCCATCGCGCTATGTGGTTTGCGGGTACGCACGACGTCGACGTCCGGATGTGCTTGCACGATTGCGGCGGCGTAATGCTCAAGCAGCACGTCGCCGTTCTTCTTGATGTTGTGCAGCAGCCCGATCGTCTTCCCACCAAGATCGGAGGGGCAGCGCGGGTTTGGAATCGCCGGATTGTCCGCTGCGGGTTTCCATACTGGGACGATGATGGTCAACGCTGCGCCCTCGAGCTGAATGGCTGCCTCGACGATCCGGATTCTCATCGTTTGGCACCGTGCCTGCTGGCAGGCGCCGGATTGGTATAGGACCGCTCGAACGTCGCGTCTAAAGGCGACGCGATGTACGCGAAGATGAGCCGCCGGTCCGCGCTTGCGGCCGCGGCCGGAGCGGCCGGCTCACTGGCCATCCCACGGCCGGCGCGGGCCGCGCAGTACGTGTACTCCTTGGCGCACGATCTCCCCCAGGACTCGCCGCTCCACGTGCGCAGCGTGCAGATGGCCGAAGCCGTAAAGGCGCAAACGAACGGCCGGATGGAGATCCGGATCTTCCCCAATCACCTGCTGGGCGGGCAGACCAGCGAGCTGACGCAGTTGCGGGCCGGGTCGATTCAATTCTTGTTGACCCTCGACGCAGTCTACGCGGCGGTCGCGCCGGTGGCCGCGATCGACAGCGTCGGCTTCGCGTTCTCGTCGACGAAGCAGGCGACCGCGGCGCTCGACGGACCGCTGGGCGCCTACATCCGCAAAGAACTCGCCTCGAAGGGGCTGTACGTCTTCGAGAACGTTTTCGATCTGGGATTTCGCCAGGTCACGTCGTCGGTGAAGCCGATCAAGACCGTCGACGACTTCAGCGGATTGCGGATGCGCACGCCCCCCGCGCCGATCTTCGTCGACTTGTTCAAGACGCTCGGCGCCTCGCCGACCCCGATCGACATCGGCGAACTCTACGTCGCGCTGCAGACCCACGTCGTCGATGCGCAAGAAACGCCGCTTTCGTCGATCGAGACCCTGCGCTACTTCGAAGTGCAGAAGTACCTGAGCATCACGAACCACATCTGGACCGGCAATTGGCTCGCGGCCAACGGCGACGCGTGGAACGCGCTGCCGCCCGACATCCAAGCCGTCGTCAAGCGCAACGTCGCGCAGGCCACGCGCCTGGAACGCAACGACATGACGCTGCTCAACGCCGCCCTGGCCGACAAACTCCAGCGCCAAGGCCTCGCCTTCAACACCGCTGATGTCGCGTCGATGCGCGCGCGCCTCGCGCCCTACTACGCGCACTGGAAGAACGAGTTCGGCCCCACCGCGTGGGCCCTGCTCGAAAACGAAGTCGGAAAGCTCAGCTAGGGGGCCGCCTACTACACGCCGGTCGCCGGCACGGAATCGGGGACGGCCTCGATGCGCAAGTCGTCGGCCCACACGGTCCCGGAACCGACGAGCAGCAGCCCGCCGATGAGTTGTTGCCGTGCTCCTGCCGGAAGCCGTGCGCAGCCTTGCGACGGCGCTTCGAAGCGGCGGCTTAACGCAGCTCGGCCATTTCCTCGGGCGTTAGGGTGATGCCGGCGGCGGCCAGGTTTTCGTCGAAGTGCGCGATCGACGACGTGCCCGGGATCGGGAGCATGACGGGCGAGCGGGCGAGGAGCCACGCGAGCGCGATTTGCGTCTCGGTTGCGTTGTGCCGTTCGGCGATGCGGGCGAGGGCGTCGTGCTCGGGCGTCCCGCTTCCGCCGAGCGGAAACCAGGGCAGGAACGCGATGCCGTCGCGCTCGCACGCGGCGACGACGTCCTCGGCGCTGCGATCGGTCACGTTGTAGCGATTCTGCACCGACACGATCGGGGCCGACTTCTTGGCGCGTTCGTACTCTTCGACCGACGTCTCGGAGATGCCGATGTGGCGGATCTTGCCTGCGCTCTGCAGATCGGTCAACGCCCCGAGCGATTCCTCGACCGGGACGTTCGGATCGATGCGGTGCAACTGAAAGAGGTCGATGCGTTCGAGTCGCAGCCGGCGCAAGCTGCCTTCGACGCACTCGCGCAGACGCTCGGGGCGGGCGTCGATCGGCCACTCGCCCGGGCCGGTGCGCACGAGGCCGGCCTTCGTTGCAATGACGACGCCGGCCGGATACGGTGCGAGCGCCTCGGCGATGATCTCTTCGCTGACGTACGGCCCGTAGGAGTCGGCCGTATCGATGAAGTTGACCCCGCTCTCGACGACGTGCCGCACCAGCTTCACGGCGGCCGCGCGATCCGGCGGCGGACCCCAAACGCCCTTGCCGGTGATGCGCATCGCGCCGAATCCCATGCGGCGTACGGTCAGGTCACCCCCGATCGTGATCTCGCCGCCGTACGAGCGCGGCCCATCGGAAATCGTCGTCATCGTTCACTCCTCGCGTTTGCGTAGTACCACAAAACTCAGCGCCGCTCCCATTCGTTGCGCGATTCGCTGCAGGCCACGCCTCGCTTGCGCCGCGCGCCGTCGTGGTGGGTATGAGGTGTCGATGAATGCGACCGCGGTCGTCAACTTGCGCTCGGGCAGAACGCGCCGAGAACTCCCGCAGTTGTACGGCTTGCTCGAAAAACACGGGATCGCACTCGACGCATTGATCGAAGCCGACGGCACGCCCCAACTCGTCCGGACCGTCGAACGCGCGCGCAAAGCGGGCGTGCGCCGGCTGCTCGTCGGCGGAGGCGACGGTTCGATGACGCAGAGCGCCAACGTGCTGGCGCATTCCGGCATGGCACTCGGCGTCTTGCCGCTGGGCACCGGAAACAGCTTCGCGCTGACCCTCGGCGTCGGTGACGATCTCGAGCGGGCCGTCGCCGTCATCGCGCAAGACCGGACGGCCGACGTCGACCTGGGCGTCGTCAACGGGCGCTACTTCGTCAACTTTGCGACGATCGGCTTCGCCGCTCGCGTCGCGCGCGCGACCGACCATGGGTTGAAAGCGAAGATCGGCGCGCTTGCGTATGTCGCCGCCGCGCTCGGTCCGTTGATCCGCAAGCGCGGATTTCGCGCGAAGGTGCGCGCGAAGAAGATGCGCCTCGACGTGCCGACGCAGCAAGCGATCGTGTTGGTGGGCCGCTTCTTCGGCGACACCCCGTTGACGCCGCACGCGAACGACGACGACGGCCGGCTGCGCGTGTTCTTGACGACGGGCACCTCGCGCCGGGAACTGCTCAAGAGCTATGCCGCACTGGCCGCCGGCAGCGCCGGCAAGCTGCCGGAAGGGCATCTGCTCAAAGGCAAGCGCTTCGAGATACGCGCGAAACCGAAGCAGCGCGTGAACGTCGACGGCGACCCTTGCGGGAAGACACCGGCCCGCTTCTCCGTTGCGCGGCACGCGCTGCGCGTCTTCGTGCCGGCGGATTTCGGAGCAGCGCACTGAACGGGCGCCCGGCATTTATCACGGCGGCGGCCGTGCTCTTTATCGCGTTTGTGGCACTGGGCGCATTCGTGTCCAGCCGCCCCCCAACGGCGCTCGACGTCGCGGCGCATGCCCTCAAGGGGCAGCTCACCCCGCTCGCCCTGGCGTTCACGGACCTCGGCACGTGGTACGCGCTCGTGCCGATCGGCATCGTCGCCGTCACCGTCGCCGCCATCGCGCATCGGCGCGTCGCACTGGTCGCCGTATGGCTTACGTCGCAACTGCTCTCGCAGGTGGCCGTCATCCTGTGCAAACCGCTGTTCCATCGCGTGCGCCCGGCCGGGTCGCTGGGCTATCACCTGGCGGACTTTTCTTATCCGAGCGGGCACACGGTCACGGCAATCGTTTTCTATGCGACCGCGGCGGCGCTCGTTTCCAAGAGCGATGCGCCGCCGTCGCTCCGCCTAGCGCTGTGCACGCTGGCGATCGTATGCACGGCCGGCATTCCGTGGGCGCGCATGGCGCTCGGGGCGCACTTCGCCACCGATGTTCTCGGCGGCGTGCTGTTCGGCTCGGCGTGGTTGTGCGCGCTCGCCGCGTTCGTGCCGTCCACGCTCTGGCGAGGCGCCTAGCGCCGCCGAGCGGGCGTCTTCCTACGGCTTTCACATCGAGGCTGTACCGTGCCATCGGAGTGCAGTGACAGATGTTGACGAGCAGGCAGCCGGCATTGGGCGCATGGGCGTGTACCATGCGTTTTCCTTTTGTTCGAGCCCATGGAACGGAGCGATGGACATGAATTACGCGGATCGGAAATGCCGGCGCGGCGACGCGCTGCAGGTGTCGTCATGAGCGGCACGGTCATCGCTGCGTCGGACCAGAGCGATACGATCACCAACCTCACGTATGACGAGATCCACATCGGCGACAGCGCGTCGCTCGAACGCACCCTCACGCGCGACGACGTGACGCTGTTTGCGTTGGTGAGCGGAGACATCAACCCGACCCATCTCGACAACGACTTCGCGACGGCCCCGGGACGCAAGGGCCTCACCGCGCACAGCATGCTCGGCGGGTCGTTCCTCTCGGCCTTGTTCGGCGAACGTTTGCCGGGGCCGGGCACCGTGTACCGGAAGCAGACCTTCGACTTCATCCAGCCGCCGATGCTGGGCGACACGCTGGCCGTCGAGATCGTCGTGTCGGCCAAACTCCCCGAGCGCATCGTCGCCTTCGACTGCAAGGCGACCAATCAACACGGCGAAACGGTGTTCACCGGGACCGCCGAGGTGATCGCCCCGGCCGAAAAAGTGAGCCGCGCGCGCTATGCGATGCCGATGGTCGAATTGAAGCGGCACGAGAAGTGGAACCGGCTGATCGCCGCCGCCAAGACCCTCAAGCCGCTCAAGACGTGCGTCGTCTATCCGTGCGACGAAGCGTCGATGCGCGCTGCGGTCGAAGCCGCCGACGAGACGATCATCCAACCGATCCTGATCGGGCCGCTCGAACGGATGAAGGCGGTCGCGGCCGGCGCCGGCATCAAGATCTTCCGCTTCGAGTGCATCGACGTCGCTGATGCCGACGCGGCCGCGACAGCCGCGGTCGTCCGCATGCGCAACGGCGGACAGGCGATCATGAAGGGCAGCTTGCACACCGATCAGCTGCTCAGGGCGATCGTGCAGAAGGACTCCGGGCTGCGCGGGACGCGGCGCATGAGCCACTGCTTCGTCCTCGACGTGCCCGGCCACGACGACGTCTTGATCCTGACCGACGCCGCTGTGAACATCGCGCCGACGCTCGAAGACAAGATCGACATCGTTCAGAACGCGATCGATCTCGCTCGCGCGCTCAACATCGAACCGCGGGTGGCGATCCTGTCGGCGGTGGAGACGGTCAATCCGAAGATTCAATCGACCCTGGACGCGGCGGCGCTGGCGAAGATGGCCGATCGCGGTCAAATCACGGGTGGGATCGTCGACGGCCCGTTCGCGTTCGACAATGCGATCAACGCCGAGGCCGCCCGAATCAAAGGCATCAAGTCGCCGGTCGCGGGCCGTGCGAACATCTTGGTCGTGCCCGATCTCGAGTCGGGCAACATGCTCGCCAAGAATCTCACCTTCATGGCGGAGGCCGACGCGGCCGGGATCGTGCTCGGCGCAAAGGTGCCGGTCATCTTGACGAGCCGCGCCGACGGCGTGCGCGTACGCCTCGCGTCGGCCGCGCTCGCGGCGCTCTTCGTCCATCACACCTCGATCAAGATCTGACGCGCGCCATGGACGACGTGATTCTCACCGTCAACGCCGGTTCGTCGAGCATCAAGTTCGCCATCTACCGGGTCGGCGCCGGCGACGCGCTGACCCTCGAGGCGCACGGCCAACTCGAGGGCTTGGGCACGCATCCGCATCTCGTGGTCGAAGATCGCGGCAAGGTGATCCTCGATCGCGACAAGATCGGGCTCGTGGGCGACGGCAAGGCCTCCCTCGAGGCCGTCATCCGGCGGCTGCTGGCGAAGGACCGGCTCGTCGCGGTCGGCCATCGGGTGGCCCACGGCGGCCCTACGTTCGACGGACCGAGGCTGGTCGACGACGCGGTGATGCGCGAACTCGAAGCGCTCGTGCCGCTGGCGCCGCTGCATCAGCCGTTCAATCTGGCGCCGATCGCCGAGGTGGCGCGGCTCTTTCCGGGCGTGCCGCAGGTCGCGTGTTTCGACACCGCGTTCCACCGCGGTCACCCGCCGGTCGCCGACTACTATGCGTTGCCGCGCAGCCTCCACGAGGAGGGCGTGCGGCGCTACGGATTCCACGGGCTCTCGTATGAGTACATCTGCCGCATCCTGCCTTCGGCCGCGCCGGAGATCGCGGGCAAACGGGTCGTCATCGCGCACCTCGGCAGCGGGGCCAGCATGTGCGCGACCGACGGCGGCAAGAGCGTCGATTGCACCCTCGGATTGACGGGCCTGGGAGGGTTGCCGATGGGCACCCGGCCCGGCGATCTCGACCCCGGCGTGGTGCTGTATTTGCTGCAAGAGAAGCGGCTCAGCGTCGCCGAGCTCGAGCGTTTGCTCTACCGCGACAGCGGCCTGCGGGGGCTTTCCGGCATCAGCAACGACGTGCGCGAGCTCGAGAACAGTCCCGCCCCCGAAGCCGCTTTCGCGCTCGACGTCTTCGTGTATCGCACCGCGTACGAACTGGCCGGGCTGGCGTCGACGCTGGGCGGCATCGATGGCATCGTGTTCACGGCCGGCATCGGCGAACATTCGCAACGCGTCCGGGCCGGCGTGCTGCGGCGGAGTGCGTTCCTGGGCGTCGTTCCCGACGAAGCGCGCAACGCCGCCGGCGGCCCGCTGATCTCGCACGCCGACTCGGCGGTGCGCGCCTACGTGCTGCCGACCAGCGAAGAGGACACGATCTGCCGTCACACCTTGGCCTGCACGGCGGAGCAGCGAGCTGCGCGTAAGCTCGACGATCGTGTGAAGATCGTGTGAACCTTTGGGGCGTACTGCTCGCCCAATCCTCACGCCGTCCCGACACCCGTGTGATACCCCTTAGGCGGGGAGGCGATAGCCGCATGTTTCAAGTTCGCATCCATGGCCGGGGCGGCCAAGGCGTGGTCACCGCGGCAGAGTTGCTCTCGATCGCCGCGTTTGGCGAGGGCCGGCACGCGCAGGCTTTCCCGAGCTTCGGCTCCGAGCGGATGGGCGCGCCGGTGATCGCGTTCTGCCGGATCGACGACCAGGAGATCCGCCTGCGCGAGCCGATCGCCGACCCGGACGCCGTCATCGTGCACGACCCGACGCTCCTGCATCAAGTCGACCTGTTCGGCGGCCTGCAGCCCGGACGGCTACGTCCTGATCAACTCGGCCCGCACGCTCGAAGAGCTCGGTCATCGCCGAGTTCTGCTCGACCGCCTTCCCGGCCGGTCACGTGCGCTGCGTCCCGGCCAGCGAGATCGCGCTGAAGCCACGTCGGCCGGCCGCTGCCCAACGCGGCGCTGCTGGGCGCGTTTGCGGCGCTGACCGGGGCCGTCTCGCTCGAGTCGGTGCTCACCGCGATCGACGAGCGCTTCGCCGGCGAGGTCGGCGAGGCGCAACGTCGGCGCGCCGCGCGCGCTGTTCGAAGACGTGCGTCACGCACGATGCACAGGAGACGCAGGCCGTTCATGCTTAAGCAAACCGAAGGTTCCCGCGCCGTCGCCGAAGCGGTCGCGCTCTGCCGCCCGAAGTGATCTGCGCCTATCCGATCACGCCGCAGACGCACATCGTCGAAGGCCTCGGCGAGATGGTGAAGTCGGGCGAACTTGAAGCGCTGCGAGTTCATCAACGTCGAGTCCGAGTTCGCGGCGCTCTCGGTCGCGATCGGATCCTCGGCCGCCGGGCGCGCGAACGTACACCGCGACCGCCAGCCAAGGACTGCTGTTCATGGCCGAGGCCGTCTACAACGCGTCCGGGCTGGGGTTGCCGATCGTCATGACGATCGGCAATCGTGCCATCGGCGCGCCGATCAACATCTGGAACGATCAGTCCGACAGCATGTCGATGCGCGACGCCGGCTGGATCCAGCTGTTCGCCGAGACCAATCAGGAAGCGGCCGACTTGCACATTCAGGCCTTCCGCCTAGCCGAGGCAGCTCTCGTGCCCGGTGATGGTCTGCGTCGACGGCTTCATCCTCACCCACGCCTTCGAGCGAGTCGACATCCCCGACGCCAGCGCTGGTCGACGAGTATCTTGCCGCCGTTCGTGCCGCGCCAGGTGCTCGACCCGGAAGACCCCGTTTCGATCGGCGCGATGGTCGGCCCCGAAGCGTTCATCGAAGTGCGTTACCTGCAGCATCTACAAACAGCTCGAAGCGCTGAAGCTGATCCCGGAGATCGCCGCAGAGTTCGCAGGCGATCTTCGGACGCGCATCCGGCGGCTTGGTGCGGCCCTACCGCAGCGAAGATGCCGAGACGATGGTCGTCGCGCTGGGTTCGGTCAACGGCACGATCAAAGACGTCGTCGACGTGCTGCGCGAGGAAGGCACCTCGATCGGCGCGCTGACCATCTCCTCGTACCGGCCGTTCCCGCTCGACGCGGTGCGGGCGGCGCTGGCGCGGCGCCAAGCGGGTCGTCGTGGTCGAGAAGTGCCTCTCGCGTCGGCGCCGGCGGCATCGTCTCGGCCGACGTGCGCAAAGCGCTCGCCGGAACGCGGCATCCCCGTCTACACCGTGATCGCCGGGCTCGGCGGCCGCGCCGATCCCGCGCTCCGTCGCTGCGCGACGCTCTTCGAGCGCGCGATGCGCGACGATCTCGAGACCGCTGCACTTCCTCGATCTCAACTGGGAGATCGTCGATCGCGAGATCGCGCGCATGAAAGAGCATCGCCGCTCGGGCCCGATCGCCGAGAACATCCTGCGCGACATTGGCTCTGCCCGCCGGAGCGGTAGGCGTAAGGAGCAGATGTCGCAGCAACCGATCAAGTTCTACCAGACCGGCACCTTCACGGTCGGCAACCGGCTGCTCGAAGACGACGAACGCTCCGTGCAGTCCAACATGCGGCGCACCAACTCGCTGAACTCCGGACACCGCGCCTGCCGCGGCTGCGGCGAGGCGCTGGGCGCGCGCTACGCGATCGACGCGGTGATGCAAGCCGCCGGCAACAAGGCGATCGCCGTCAACGCGACCGGCTGCCTCGAGGTGTTCTCCACGCCCGTATCCGGAGACGTCGTGGCAGATCCCGTGGATGCATTCGCTGTTCGGCAACGCGGCGGCGGTCGCGGCCGGCGTGGCCGCGGCGATGCGCGTCAAGGGCCGCACCGACGTGCGCGTGATCGCGCAAGGCGGCGACGGCGGCACCACCGACATCGGGTTCGGCTGCCTCTCGGGAATGTTCGAGCGCAACGACGACGTGCTCTACATCTGCTACGACAACGAAGCCTACATGAACACCGGCGTGCAGCGCTCGTCGGCGACCCCGCCGGCGGCGCGCACCGCGACGACGCCGGCCGTCGGCCCGCATCCCGGCAACGCGTTCAACACCGGCAAGAACCTGCCGCTGATCGCGATGGCGCACCGCATCCCCTACGTGGCGACCGCCTCGGTCGCCAACGTGCGCGACCTCGAAGCGAAGGTGACGCGCGCGATGTGCGATCTGCGGCGCGCGCTACATCCACGTGCACGTGCCGTGTCCGCTCGGCTGGGGATCCGAGCCGGCCGATACCGATCAAGGTCGCGCGGATGGCGGTTGAGAGCGGGCTCTTCCCGCTCTTCGAAGCGGAGTACGGCGAGGTCACGGGCCGTTACGATCTGCGCCGCCCGGTGCCCGTTGACCGAGTATCTGCAAGCTTGCAGAAGCGCTTCGCGCCACCTCTTCGGCAAGAACGCCGACCCGCAAGCGGTCGCCGCGATTCAGGCGATCGCCGATCGCAACATCCGCGATTTCGGCCTGCTGCCGAAGCGCAGCGGAGCGGCTCATGAACAAGCCCTTCGCGATCACGCTCGATCCCGGTCTCGAGTCTCGCCAACAAGACCGGGCAGCTGGCGCACCGAACGGCCGGTGTACCTCGACCGCCTGCCGCCGTGCAATCAGGTCTGCCCGGCGGGCGAAAACATCCAGGGCTGGCTCTACCACGCGGAAAGCGGCGATTACGAAGCCGCGTGGCGCGCGCTCGTGCAAGAGAATCCTTTCCCCGCGCTGATGGGCCGCGTGTGTTATCATCCGTGCGAGGGCGCGTGCAACCGCGGGCAGCTCGACGAGCCGGTCGCGATCCACGCCGTCGAACGGTTTCTCGGCGATCTCGCGCTCGAGCGCGGCTGGAACTTCGACGCCCCGGCGGCGCTCTCCGGAAAGCGCGTCCTGGTCGTCGGTGCGGGTCCGTCGGGACTCTCCGCAGCGTATCACCTGCGGCTGCTCGGCCACGACGTGACGATCCACGAGGCGGGCCCGGTGGCCGGCGGCATGATGCGTTTCGGCATCCCGAAGTATCGTTTGCCGCGCAACGTGCTCGACGCCGAGATCGCGCGGCTCGAACGGATGGGCATCGAGATCCATCTCAATCATAAGGTCGACGAACATCGAGAGCGCGATGCGCGCCGGCGGCTTCGACGCCGCGTTTCTCGCGGTCGGCGCGCACGTCGCGAAACGGACGAACATCCCGGCGCGCGACGCGACGCGGATCCTCGATGCGGTTGCGGTGCTGCGCGGCATGGAAGCCGGTTCGCCGCCGCAACTCGGGCGCCGCGTCGTCGTGTACGGCGGCGGAAACACCGCCCTCGACGTGGCGCGAACCGCGCGCCGCCTCGGGGCGAGCGAGACCCTGATCGTCTACCGGCGCACGCGCGAACAGATGCCCGCGCACGAGTCCGAACTACAGGAAGCGCTCGACGAAGGCGTGATGGTGCGCTGGCTCAACACGATCAAGAGCATCGACGAGACGACCTTCACCGTCGAGAAGATGAGCCTCGACGAAACGGGCTTTCCGCAGCCGACGGGCGAGTTCGAGACCCTCGAAGCCGATACGCTCGTGCTGGCGCTGGGCCAGGAGTCCGACCTGGGCCTCCTCGACGGCATCGCGGGGATCGCGATCGAGGACGGCGTCGTGCGCGTCGACGCTCATATGATGACGGGCCATGCCGGCATCTTCGCGGGCGGCGACATGGTCCCGGCGGAACGCACGGTCACGGTCGCGATCGGCCACGGGAAGAACGCGGCGCGCAACGTCGACGCGTATCTGCGCGGCGTCCGCTACGAACTGCCGCCGAGTGCCCCGCCGGCGACGTTCGAGAACCTCAACACGTGGTACTATTCCGACGCCCCCAAAGCGATCCAACCGACGCTCGACCTGCTGCGCCGGCGGTCGACGTTCGAAGAGGTGACCGGGGGGCTCGACGAATCGACCGCGCTCTACGAAGCGCGGCGCTGCCTCTCGTGCGGTAACTGCTTCGAGTGCGACAACTGCTACGGCGTCTGTCCCGACAACGCGGTGATCAAGCTCGGCGCCGGGAAACGCTTCAGCATCAACTACGACTATTGCAAAGGCTGCGGATTGTGCTCGGCGGAGTGCCCGTGCGGCGCGATCGCAATGGTGCCGGAAACGATCTAGCGCGAACGCAACCGTTCGGGCTTCGGGAGGGGTCAGCGATGCGAACTCGTCTTCCGCGCGCCGTTGCGTGCGCGTTATCGGTCGCCGTCATGGTGGCGCTCGTGGCCGGAGCTACCCTTGCGTGCACGCGGACGTTGTACGTCGGCGCCGGCAATACGGTGATCACCGGGCGCAACATGGATTGGCAAGAAGACATGGCCTCGAACCTGTGGGCGTTCCCGGCGGGGATGAAACGCGACGGCGCGTCGGGACCGAAGTCGCTCGCGTGGACGTCGAAGTATGGCAGCGTGATCGTCTCCGGGTACGAAGCCGGCTCGACCGACGGGATCAACGAGAGGGGGCTGGTCGCAAACATCCTCTATCTCGCCGAGTCCGATTACCCGAAGATCGACGACAAGAAGCCATTCTTGTCGATCGCGGTTTGGGCGCAGTACGTGCTCGACAATTTCGCGACCGTTTCCGACGCGGTCGACGCCTTGCGCAGCGAGCCGTTCAACATGTTGGCGCCCAAGCTCCCGGAGGGCTCGGAAGCCGCTCTCCATTTGTCGATCTCCGACGCGACCGGCGACTCCGCGATCTTCGAATACGTCGCCGGGAAACTCGTGATCCATCACGGCAAGCAATATACGGTGATGACCAATTCGCCGGTTTACGATCAGCAGTTGGCCCTCGATGCGTATTGGAAACAGATCGGCGGATTGGTGTTCTTGCCCGGCACCAACCGGGCCGCGGACCGGTTCGCGCGCGCGTCGTTCTTGCTCGGGGCGATTCCCAAGCAGCTCGATCCGCACTACATCAAGGGCGTCCCCGATCAATCGTATGCGTATCAAGCGGTGGCGGGCGTCATGAGCGTGCAGCGCGCGGTCAGCGTTCCGCTCGGCATCACGACGCCCGCCGAACCGAACATTTCTTCGACGATCTGGCGCACCGTGGCGGATCAGAAGAACCTCGTGTACTACTTCGACTCGGCGACGCGCCCGAACACGTTCTGGATCTCCTTGGCCAAGCTCGACCTGCGGCCCGGCGCGCCGGTCAAGAAATTGACGATCGCGAACGGCGAAGTGTTCGCCGGCGAAGCGGCGGGGAGCATGCAAGTCGCGCAGCCGTTCACGTTCCTGCCGGGCACCCCGCCGTAAGCCGAGCTCAACCCAGCGCGTCGCTCAGCGGCAGATTGCGTACGCGCTTGCCGGTCGCGGCGAACAGGGCGTTGGCGACGGCCGGAGCCAATGCGGGCACGGCGATCTCGCCGACTCCGGTCGGGTCTTCGCGGCTGGGCACGGTGAAGACGTCGATCTTGGGCGCTCCGGCGTTGCGGAGCACCGTGTAGGTGTCGAAATTCTTCTGTTCGGCGCGGCCGTGGGCGATCGTGATCTTGCCCGTCAGCGCCGCCGAGAGGGCGAAGTTGATGCCGCTCTCGATCTGCGCGGCCACGATGTCGGGATTGACGAGCTGCCCGCAGTCGACGGCCGCGCAGACGCGGTGGACGCGCAACGCGCCGCCGGCCATCGAGACGTCGGCGATCTGCGCGCAGTAGCTGCCGTTCCAGTTGCCGACCGCGACGCCGCGAAACACGCCTGCCCCGCGCGCGCCTTGCCAGCCGGCCCGCTCGGCGACGAGGCGCAAGACGTTCGCCGTGCGCGGGTCGCTGCCGAGCATGGCGAGCCGGAACGCGACCGGGTCGGCGCCGGCCGCGTGCGCCAGTTCGTCGATGAACGATTCGAGCGCGAATGCGTTGAAGTTCGCGTCCGGCGCGCGCCAGTTGCCGACCCGGATACCGGAATCGAAATCGGCCCAGGATGCGGTGAAGTTCGCGACGTCGTAGGGCATGTTGGCCGCGCCGTTCACTGCCGAGTGGTCGATGCCGCCGGGGCTGTCCGCGAGCCGCGCGCGGGAGAGCGGTTGCGAGGCGACCGTGTGGGTCAGCGCGATCAGCTTGCCGCCGGGATCGAGCACGCCGTGAAGCGCGTTGACGCTCAGCGGGCGGTAGCGGTCCTGCTCGATGTCGTCGGCCCGCGTGTACACGACTTTGACCGGCGCCCCGATCGCCTTGGAAACGGCGACCGCTTCGCCCGCCGGGTCGGCCACGCTGCGCCCGCCGAAACCGCCGCCGAGGAACATCGTGTGCACGATGCACCGCTCCGGCGGAAGGCCCGAATACTGGGAGGCGAGCTGCTGCACCGCGGTCTGCTGCTGGGTGCCGATCCACACCTCGCACGAGCCGGCGCGGACATCGGCGGTCGCGTTCCACGGCTCCATCGCCGCGTGCGCGAGGTACGGCCCGCGATAGACCGCATCGAACGAGCGCCCGGAGACGGCGCCGGCGTCTCCCCGCTGCACGGCGACTTTGGCGGCGGCGGCGTTCTTGGCCAGGCGCTCCGCGGCCGCAAAGAGGGCGGCCGAATTGACGCCCGCGTTCGGACCGTCGTCGAAATCGACGACCAGGGCCGCTTTGCCCTTGAACGCGGCCCACGTGTTGTGCGCGACGACCGCGATCCCTTGCGGCACGACGACGACGCCGGCGACCCCCTTGACTGCTTTGGCCTTGGTCGCGTCGACGTTTTTGATCTTTCCGCCGGGAACGCGCGGACGCACGAGGGCCGCGTACCGCATGCCCGGGACGACGACGTCCATCCCGAACTTCGCACTCCCGGTCGACTTGGCGGCGACGTCGACGCGGCGCGTCGCCGGCTTGCCGATCAGATTCCACTGCGCGGGCGTTTTCAGCGCAACCTCGGTGGGGACCGGGAGCCGGGATGCCGCCTCGGCCAAGTCGCCGTACGATGCGCGGCGATTCGTCGCCGGATCGAGCACCACGCCGCCGGCCGTCGTCAGCTGCGCCGGATCGACGTTCCAGCTCTGCGCGGCGGCGGATACCAGCATCGCGCGTGCGGTTGCCCCGGCCTGGCGCAGGATCGTCCACGACGTGCGCATGCTGGTGCTGCCGCCGGTTCCGAGCGCCGGCCGCCCACCGGGGTAGACGTACTTCGCGTCCGCGACGCACGTCTGCACCGCGACCCGCTCGAACGGAAAGTCCAGCTCGTCGGCAATCAAGGTCGGCAACCCGGTCGCGACGCCTTGTCCCATCTCCGACTTGTTGATCGTGACGGTCAGCGTGTTGTCGCGATGGACGGTCAGCCACACGTTGGGGGAGAATCCGGCGCCGGACGCAGCGGCGTCGCTCGCGGCCGCTTCCGCAGCGCCGGCGCCGAACGAGACGGCCAGGCTCAAACCGGCGAGCGAGGACGTCGCGAGCCGGATGAATCCGGACCGGGCGAGATGTTCGTGCATCGTCAACCGCCTCTCACGTTGCCGGCGGCGAGCCGGATGGCGGTCCGGATGCGCTCGTACGTGCCGCACCGGCAGATGTTGCCCATGCCCTGCGCGATCTCGTCGTCGCTGGGATGCGGGTGTTTCTCGAGGAGCGCGACCGCCATCATGATTTGCCCGGGCTGGCAATACCCGCATTGCGGTACCTGCGCGGCGATCCATGCCTGAACGACGGCATGCGAGGGAGCAGCCCCTATTCCCTCGATCGTGGTGATGCGCTTACCGGCGGTCGCGGCGACCGGGGTGATGCACGCGAACGTCGCTTTGCCGTCGACGTGCACCGTACAGCAGCCGCATAGGCCCTCGCCGCAGCCGAATTTCGTCCCGGTCAGGCCGACGACGTCGCGAATCGCCCACAGTAACGGCATGTCGTCCGGAACGTCGAGCTCGTGCCGCATACCGTTCACGATCAGTGTCACCATCGCACGGCTCCCCCTCGAACCACCCCGATGTTCCCAACCACCGCGCTTCGACGCTCGTGCTCCGGTCAACTTCGCAAAACGTTCCCAGCAAAAAAGAAAGAGACCGGCATGCGTGCCGGTCTCTTTCTTTGGCCTCGTTAGTGCGGTGGGCCGCCGCCTTGGTAACCCCCACCGCCGTGGTAACCGCCGTTGTTCCCACCGTTGTTCCCGCCGTTGTTCCCGCTGTTCCCGCCATTGTTCCCGCCGCTGTTCCCGCCGTTGTTTCCACCGTTGTTTCCGCCGTGGTAACCGCCGTTGTAGCCGCCCCGATAGCCGTTGTTGTTGTTGCCGTTATAGCCCGGGTTGTAACCGCCGTGCGACTGCGGCGCGACGTAGTTGTGGCCGTTGTAGTAGCCGCCGCGATAGAACGTGTTGACGTGGACGTTGTTGTAGACGCGCACGCCGTTGTAGAAGCGATACGGTCCGTAGAAGTACGAGCCGTGCCACCAGCCGGTATTGCCGAAGAAGAAGCCGAGGCTGACGCTCGGGCCGTAGTAATTCCACGGGTGCCCCGCGTAGTAGGGGACGCCGCCGTAGTAGGTATAGGGCGTGTCGACTTCGTTGGCCGCGAAGTACGAGCCGGCGTTGTATCCCAGGATGCTGACCGTCATGCCCGGCGCCAGGGTGAGCCCCGTCGGGTTGATGATCGTGCCTTGGTGCAGGCGCACGCTGTCGATGTAGCCGTTTTCGTCGCGGACTTGGAGCTGATAGCCGCCGTCGAAACTCGTGATCCGGCCGCGGATCTGGGCGTCGCCGTTGTACGCTTGGGTGGCGTACGACGGCGCGTCCTGGGCCGGCGCGGCGAGCGGCGCGCCGATGACGGCGAGGGCTGTGGCGAGAGCCAGAAGATGACGCATGATGGTTGGTTGTACCCGTTTGACGCGATGATGAGAGTGTCTCTCCTCATAACGGGTCCCCGCATCGATCAGTTTTCACGCTTGCGCCTTACGGTGATGCGGAACCATGAATTTTGCATGAGAGGACGTCGTGAAAAGCGCTGAGCGGGCCTACGATTCCGTGCGGCCGCGCGAAACGAATGCTTGCCCCGAGCAAGAGGATCGCGGCCAGGACGAGCATCGCGACGATCGGCTGCCACAGCTCGGCGGCACCCGCACCGCGAATGACGATGCCGCGTAGGATCTCCAGAAAGTACGTCAGCGGGATCGCGTAGCCGACCCACTGCATGACCGGCGGCATCAACGGCCGCTCGAAAAAGAATCCCGAAAGCAAAATCGAGGGCAGCGTGAGCGCAAACACACCGAGCATCGCTTGTACTTGGGTACGGGCCACGATGGAGACAATGAGGCCCAGCCCGAGTGCAGCGGCCAGAAAACCCACCGCCAGCACCAGCAGCAAGGGCACGCTGCCGGCGATCGGGACGCTGAACACGACGTTCATGGCGAACAGCGCCAAGAGGAAGTCGAGGAAGCCGATCACCGCGTAAGGGGCGATCTTCCCGAGCATCAGCCCTAGCGAACCGATCGGCGTCACTAGGAGCTGGTCGAGCGTCCCGCGTTCGCGCTCGCCGACGATCGAAAGCGCGGTGAGGAACATCGTGATCAGCTGCATGATGACGCCGATCAGCCCTGGGACGAGAAAGTTGGCGCTGCGCAGTCCGGGATTGAAGAGCACGCGCGGGCGCACGTCGAGCACTTGCGGCAACTGGCCCGTGAACGCCGTGCCGATCGCGATCACCGCGGCGTACGCCGGTTGGGCGATCGTCGAATCGGAACCGTCGATCAGGGCCTGAACCCGGGTCGGATGCCCGGCGGCGAGGTCGGCCGAGAAGTTGGGCGGGATGTCGACCGCGACGCGCACGGTCCCGGCGACGATCAGGTGTTCGAGCCCAGCGCGCGAACGCGCGACGTCGGTGACGTCGAAGATCTGCGAACCGCGCAGCGCGTCGATGAATGCGACCGACGCCGGCCCCCCATCTTCGTTGAACACGGCGGATTGGACGTGCTCGACCTTCGTGTTGATCGCATAGCCGAAGATGATCAACTGCACGACCGGCAGCATCAGCGAGATGACGAGCGTCAGCCGGTCGCGCATGACGTGGCGGATCTCTTTGTACAAGACGGCGCCGAAGCCGCGCGTATCGAGCGGATTGCGCATCACGCGGCCCGCCGGGCGCGCGTCAGCGCGACGAACACGTCCTCGAGCGACGGCTCGATCTCGTGGATGCCCTCGGCCGGAACGCCGAGCCCCTCTGCGAGCTGCGCGCGGGTCACCGTGCGATCGACGAGCAGGTGCAGCTCTTGGCCGAAGATCGTCGCGTCACGCACGGAAGGAAGATTGCGCGCGGCGGGCAGCATCTGCACGACGTCGCGGCCGCCCGCTTGCCAGCGCTGCGTCCCGGCCGGCGTCACTTCCGGCAATGCCCGCAGTTCGTCGCGCGTCCCGTCGGCGATCAGATGGCCGTCGAGGATGTAGCCGACGCGGCCGCAGCGCTCGGCCTCGTCCATGTAGTGCGTCGTCACGAAGAGCGCGACCCCGCTGCTGCCGAGCGCAAACAGCAGATCCCAAAGCTCGCGCCGCGCTACCGGGTCGATGCCCGCCGTCGGCTCGTCGAGGAACACGACGCGCGGCTCGTGCAGGATGGCCGCCGCCAGCGCCAGCCGCTGCTTCCATCCGCCGGAAAGCGTGGCCGCCAGTTGGCGGCGGTACGGTTCGAGCGACGAAAAGCCGACCAGCTCGTTGATGCGCTGTTCGCGCCGGGCCGCCGTCAAGCCGTACGCGCGCCCGTAGAATTCGAGGTTCTCCTCGACCGTGAGGTCGCCGTAGAGCGCGAACGATTGCGACATGTAGCCGATCGTGCGGCGCAGGCCGTCGCTTTGGCGATCGACGTCGAGCCCGCAGATCGTGCCGGTGCCCGACGTCGGCGCCACCAGGCCGCACAGCATCTTGATCACCGTCGACTTCCCGCTGCCGTTGGGGCCGAGGAATCCGAAGATCTCACCTTCCCGCACCGAGAGCGTCACCGCGTCGACGACCGTCTTCTGCGCGTAGCGCTTCGTCAACGCGTGCGTCTCGATCGCGTTGACCGTCACGAGAGGGAAACGGCCGCCGTCGTCCCTCCGTGCACCGGGTGCGCGCGATCGTGGATGCGGACCTTGACGCCGAACGACAAAGTGGCGCGATCGGCGGCCGACTCGACGTTCTGCGGCGTGAACTGTGCGTTGTCGTCGATCTGCTCGACGGTGCCGTCCAACGGCACGCCGGGCTGCGAGTCGGCGTGGACGGCGAGGTGTTGCCCCACGTGCACGCGCCCGACCAGCGACTGCGGGAGGAAGACCCGCACGTAGGGTTCGCCGGCTTCGTCGACGGTCGCCACCGGCGCTCCGGGCGCCACCATGTCGCCGACGTGGAGATCGGTCGCGCTGATCGTTCCGTCGGCCGGCGCGCGGACCTCGGTGTCGCGCAGCCGCGCTTCGTCGCCGGCGACCGTGCTTCGAGCTGCCGCCAAGGTCGCCGCGGCTTGCCGGATCACGTCCGGTCGCGATCCGGCCGCGAGCAGTTCGGATGCATGCTGCGCCGCGTCGTAGGCAGCCCGTGCCGCGGCGGTTCCGCGCGGCAGCGTCACTTCGGCTGCATTGCGCAGTTGGGTGCGCGCGTTCGCGACGCCCGACTGCGCGTCGGCGACCTGTGCGCCGGTCCGCACCTCGCGCGCGTCGGCCGCGTCGCGTACCTGCGCCGAAACGTCGCCGGTTGCGAACAGGGCTCGCTGGCGAGCCGCATCGGTCGCGGCGTTCGCCGCATCGGCACGCGCGTCGGCGAGCTGGGCCTGCGCCTGCGCGAGCTGCCCGCGCAAGACGTCGATCTGCCGCGCTTCCGACTGCCGCGCGCTCTCGTACGCCTCGCGCGCTTGCTGGGCTTGATTGCGCGCGCGGGCGAGGTCCTGGGGCCGCGCGCCGGCTCGAGCGTCGGCAAGCGCGGCCGCCGCTGCCGCCGCTTGGTGGCGAGCACCCTCGAGCGTCGCGCGTTGCTGCGCGTCGTCGAAGCGCACCAGGAGAGCGCCGGCGCGCACGGGTTGGCCGTCGGCCACCAGCACGGCCGTCACCCGGCCGCCGATCGGACTGCCCACCGCAGCGCTGGGGGCCTGGACGGTGCCACTGAACAGTCCCGAATCCGCGGGCGAACATGCGGCCAAAACGAAGAACGTGCCGAGAGCGCCGGCCAGCCGGCGCGCGGCGGGCGTGAGCGCGCGACGGTTCATGCCTCAATCTAGCCCAGATCGATACGAAGAACTTATCGCCGCGATGTGAACGCTCGTGCCGCTCGCACGGGGGGATTGTCGAACGCCCCGGCCTTATACTAGCAGCGTGGCGATCGATTCGCGCAACGTGCGCGTGCAGTACCAGTCCGGCCGCGTTCCCGGCTTCCACCTCCTGGCGAAGCCGACCGGCGCGACGTGCAATCTCGACTGCTCGTACTGCTTCTTTCTCTCCAAAGAGATGCTCTATCCGGGCGACCGTTCGCGCATGGCCGACGATCTGCTCGAAACGTACATCCGGCAGCTCCTCGAGGGCCACTCGGTGCCCGAGGTCATCGTCGCCTGGCAGGGCGGCGAGCCGTCGTTGATGGGGATTCCGTTCTTCGAGCGCTCGATCGAATTCGTCGAACGCTACCGCCGCCCGGGACAGAACGTCAGCTACACCTTTCAGACCAACGGGACGCTGATCGACGACGAGTGGGCGAAGTTCTTCAAGCAGCACGACTTCCTGATCGGGCTGAGCATCGACGGACCGCGCGAGATGCACGACGCGTACCGCGTCGACAAAGGCGGTCAGCCGACGTTCGACAAGGTGATGCGCGGCCTCCATGCGCTGCAGAAGCGCGGCGTCGAGTACAACATCCTCACCACGCTGCACGCAGCCAACGCCGACCATCCGCTCGCGGTGTACCGCTTCCTGCGCGACGAGTGCAAGGCCAAATGGGTCCAGTTCATCTCGATCACCGAGCGGTACGCCACGGAGTCGGAGGAGTGGAAGTCGTGGCGCGACCGTCCGCTCTACAAGCAAGAGGGCGCAAACGTGACCTCGCGCTCGGTGCGGCCCGAACAGTTCGGCAAGTTCTACATCGGCGTGTTCGACGAGTGGATCCGCCGCGACGTCGGCAAGGTGTACGTGCAACTCTTCGACGTGACCCTCGAGAACTTTTACCACGGCAAGACGAGTCTGTGCATCTACAAGCCGGAGTGCGGGACGGGCGTCGCCTTGGAGCACAACGGCGACGTCTACTCGTGCGACCATTTCGTCGAGCCGCGCTACAAGCTCGGCAACATCAAAGACAAGCCGCTGATCGATTTGGTGAGTTCGACCCAGCAGAAGTGGTTCGGCGAATACAAGAAGACGTCGCTGCCGAAATATTGCCGCGAGTGCGACGTGCGCTTCGCGTGTCACGGCGGATGCCCGAAAGACCGGTTCATCGAGACGCCCGACGGCGAACCGGGGCTGAACTATCTGTGCGCCGGCTACAAGCTATTCTTCCACCACGTGACCGAGCCGATGCGCGCGATGTGCGAGCTGCTGCGCCAAGATCGCGCTCCGGCGGAGATCATGCTGCGCTACCAGCGCAAGCCCGCGACCAAGATTCCGTTCATGTAGCGCGCCGCGAGCCGCGCGTCAATAGGCGATCTCGAACACGCAGCCCTTCGCGCCGCGCGCTTCGCACGCCACTTCGGTGACGGTTGCACGGCGCGAGACCAGCGCGCGAAAGAGCCCCTCGAACGAGGCCGCGTAGTAGTCGCACAGCGATGCGTTGCCGACAGCGTCGCGGCAGATGGGGCAGCCTTCGATCGCGATCCGCGCCGGCGGCCCGGCGGCGGCGCTGACCGTGCCGCTGCCGGCGAACGTCCAAGTGTGCTTGGTGATCGAGGCGACGAGCAACGGGGCGGCGAGCGACGGCGGGAGCACGCGCAGGAGCAGCCGCGCGACCCGCGGGATGCGGTTGGCCAGCACGTAGCGGGCGGTCTTGAGCCCGGCGAGCTGCGCGCTCGCGCGCGCCTCCTCCGGCGGCAGCTGCGCGCGCAAGGCACGGTAGAGCGCGATGACGTCGCCCTCGGGGACCATCGCCGTCGGCTCCTGGGCACCGTAGCGTTCCAGGCCGGCGGCCCGGAGCAGCTCGCCGGTCGCGCCGGCGCCGATCCGCTCCCGCAGCGCTTCGATCGTGCGCGTGATCGCGTTGGGCCCGATGCGGGCGCCGCCGGCGACGGCGACCGTCATGGGGACAAGGGGGCCGATTCCGCGAGGCTGTCGGCGTCGGGCAGGTCGTTCGGCGCGCCGCATGCGCTGACCGCCGCGCCGGCCGGCACTGCATGGTCGAGGCGCGGCGGATCGGCCGGCGGCGCGCACGCGCTGACCCCGGCCATGATCGCCGCGCCGCGCGGCGCGGTGCCTTTGTAGTTGACGTCGGCTCCGAGTTGCGGCTGATCGGCTTTGAGGGCCTTGATCTGCTCGCGGCTGAGCACTTTGCTCTCGTCGAATCCGAACTCGACGTCGGTGTGCAGGCCGCGCTGCTTGAGCCGTTCGAGATCGTAGAACTTCTTGGTCGCGGTCGTCTTGGCGAACGCCTTGAGGCAGCCGAGCATGTACTTGCGTTTGAGCTTGTCGCCCTTGATCCAGGGATACTCCATCACCGCCTTGCGCATGTAGAAGCGGCCGTAGTTGCGCAACACGCCTTTGAGCACGTCCTCGCGTTCCATCTCGTCGGGCTTCATGATCGGGGTGACGAAATTGTACTTCGAGTAGTCGCGCACCTCGACCCGGTCGCCCAGCTCTTCGAACAGTTCGGCGAACGGCCACGGGGTGTACATGTTCCAGTTCGCCATGTCGGGATTCCAGTCGCGGGCGAAGCGGTACGTCTCCTCGATCGTCTCCTTGGTCTCGCCCTCGAGCCCGACGATGAACTGCGCTTCGGCGACCATGCCGGCGTTCTGCAGCAGTTTGATCGCTTTCTTGTTCTGCTCGATCGTCGTCTGCTTGCGGAAGAGGTCGAGCTTCATCTGGGCCGCGGCCTCGGTGCCGAGCGAGACATGCAGCAAGCCGGCCTTGCGATAGAGCGGGAGGTACTCTTCGTCGCGCAGGATGTCGGTGACGCGGGTGTTGATGCCCCACAGGACGTCGACTTTGCGGGCGACCATCTCCTCGCACAGGGCGATGAACTTCTTGCGGTGGATCGTCGGCTCTTCATCGGCGAGGATGAAGAACCCGACCTTGTAGTCGCGCACGAGCGTCTCGATCTCGTCGACGAATTTCTTCGGATCGCGGACGCGGTACTTGCGCCAGAACTTCCATTGCGAGCAGAAGCGGCACGTGAACGGGCACCCGCGTGCGAAGTTGGGGACCGCGACCCGCGTGTTGAGCGGGACGTAGATGTACTTGTCCCAGTGGAGCAAGCTCCAGTCGGGCGTCAGCGTGTCGAGGTTCTCGATCACCGGGCGGGCCGGGGTCGCGATCAGCTTGCCGTCGTCGAGATAGGCGATGCCCTGGATCGTCGCGCGGTCGGCGCGGTCGGTCCCGGCTTCGATCGAACGCATCAGTTCGACGATGATCTCCTCGCCTTCGCCGCGGACGATGTAGTCGATCCACGGCGCTTCGGAGAGCACTTGCGCGTACATGAAGGTCGGGTGGATGCCGCCCAGGATCGTCACCGCGCCCGGCACGGCCTCTTTGGCGATCTTCAGGGTGTTCTGCGCCTTGTAGATCATCGGCGTGATCGCGGTCGCCATCACGACGTCGGGCTGCGCCTCGCGGATCATCTCGCGCAGCCGGTCGTCTTCGACGTAGAAGGCCATCGCGTCGAGGAACTGCACCTTGCGGAAGCCGTTGTTGCGCAGCGCCCCGCCGACGTACGCGGCCCAGCCGGGCGGCCAGTTCCCGGCGATTTCGGCCCCGCCGGCATGGTAGTTCGGCTGGATCATCAGAATGCGCAAAAGAGGTCCTCCGCTGTTCGGCGATCGTTGACCTTACGGTACGCGAGCCGCTCGAAGGATCCGGGAAGGCCGCTCCCCCGGGTGCCCGCATTTCCTTCAAACGATCTTCGCAACCGTTCTCAACTTCGCCCAATGCATGAAGGCGCTCGTGAGGCGGTGTCTTAGATCACCGGATGACACGCGAAGAACTGACCCTCAAGATCGTGGCCACCAAGCGGCGCAAGAAGCTGTCGTGGCAGGGGATCGCGGCTGCGCTCGGCCACGCCTCGCCCGTGCTGACGACGGCGGCGCTCCTCGGGCAGATGCGCCTGAGCGACGAGGAGGCCGCCAAGGCGGCCGAGCTGCTCGATCTGACCGACGAAGAACGCGACCTCCTCACCGAGATCCCCTATCGCGGCTCGTTGCCGCCCGGGCCGCCCACCGATCCGCTGATCTACCGCTTCTACGAGCTCGTGCAGGTGTACGGCACCACGTGGAAAGCGCTGATCCAAGAAGAGTTCGGCGACGGGATCATGAGCGCGATCGACTTCGACATGGAGCTGGAACGGCTCCCCGACCCCAAAGGCGATCGCGTCAAGATCACGATGTCCGGAAAGTTCTTGCCCTACAAGCGATACTGAGCCGGATCAGACCGTAGCGACGATCGCCGGGAGCGCGCCGGCAGCGGTGCCGAACAGCCGTTCGAGCCGCGCGAGCCGCTCGCGCTCGCCGGGGGTCAACGGCCCGCTCGCGCCTACGATCGCGCGGGTGCGCTCGACGATCTCGCGGCGCCGGTCGGGCTCTGGGACGAGGGTGGCGATCGCGTCGACGGCCTGCCCGTCGCCGGCGAGCAACTCGTAGAATTGATCGCGCACGAGCTGCTTGAACTCGCTGCCACTAAAGCCCATGCAGCCCTTGCGCGTTTCATTGAGGGCGAGCGCCGAACGCTGATCGACGGCGTTGTCTGCGGCCATCACGTACAGCACCGCGCGAATGAACCCTTCGTCGAAGCCGCCGCTGTTCACGCGCGCACGATAGCCGGCCATCTCGGCTTCGAACGCAGCCCGCTTCTGCGGCGTCAATTCGGGCAGCTCGCGGGCCCGCGCGGTGGGATCGACGCCCAGCAGGCTCTGCACGAACGGCGAGCCGTAGAACCCGAAGAACGCCGTTTCGGCGAATGCGTCGCGCACGGCGCGAGACAAGTCGAGCGCAGCGATCATCTGCTGGGAGAACAGGTTTTGCAGCGCCAGGAACGGATTTCCGGGAGCCGCTGGTCTGCGCTTCTGCGCCACCTCGCCGGCGAGCTCGTTCACGCCCCGCATCCACGGCCGTTCGTCGGAGAACAGCGTGTAACTCAAGCGAATCGGATTGAGCGCGACCGCTGCGTCCGCCAGCGGCTGGGTGGCGAGGGCGCGCACGAGCGGCTGCATGAACGTGCGATAGATCGTGTGGTTGATTTCCGAAAGGCGAGCCGCGGCCGCGAAGGCGCGGTCGTCGTCGTCGCTGTTGCGCCCGAGCTTGCGAATGTCGTCGAGGGAGCGGGCTTCGAAGCGTGCGATCCAGTTGCCGGTCACGAAAGAGCCGGCGGGCACGCCGGCCGGCCGGGGCTCGATCACCATCTCGAAGAGCCCCGGCGGCAGGCAGTCGATGACGTCCATCATCTGCACGAACTCCTCGTCTTCCTTGGCGCCGACTTTCGACGACACGAAGATCGCGAGGTGGCCAACTTTATCGTTGACGCAGTACACGATCGTGCGCCCAGTAGCACGAATCTCGTCGACGTTGCGATAGAGGTCGAGAATCCAGCCCAGCGTCTGCTGGGGCGGGCTGATGTTGTCGCCCTCGGAGGTGAACACGATAATCGGAGAGGTGACGTTACGCAGATCGAACGTGACCCCGCGCGTCGACTTCATCTGGTTGCGCGCCAGCTTGTCGCCGACGAAGAGATTGTCGACGAGGAACTGCAACTCGTCGCCGCTGAGCTGCACGAAGTCGCCCCACCACTTCTCGAACTCGAGGTAGCGCGCGCCGTCGGTGTCGACGTTGGCATACACGTCGTACTGTTTGCTCCACAGCCAATTCGCCGGGTTCAGACTGTCGAAGTTCATCACGAGCCAGGCACCGTCGAATTTGCCTTTGCCCATATCGTTGGCCAGCGCCGTCAGCCAGCTGCCGCCGAGCAATCCGCCCAGGTAGCGCATCGGGTTCTTGCCGTGAACGCCTTGCCAGTACGACATCGGCGAACCGGGCACCAAGACCGGCCCGAAGAGGTCGGGCCGCAACATGGCGACCATCAGCGTCTGGTAGCCGGCCTGACAGTTGCCGATCGCGAACGGGCGCGGGCTATCGGGGTGCAATGCGACGACGCGTTCGAAGAACGCGACCTGCCCTTCGACGACGTCGAGGAACTGCTGGCCGGGTTCGGGTTTCGCCGTGAACCCGATGAAGTAGACCGGGTGGCCTTCGGCCAAGGCGTCGCCGATCTCGCTCTCGGCCTTGAACCCGCCGATGCCCGAACACTGTCCGGCGCGCGGGTCGACGACGACGACCGGCCGTTTCTGCGGATCGGCCGGTATCCCCGGCGGCGGCACGATCCGCGAGAGAAAATAATTGATCGGCTTGGGCAGCGAGTGGCCGCTGCGGATTACCTCGTGATCGAAACGCAGCACGGTCGCCGCGGGCTGCGCGGCGCTGTGGGCTTGTTGGTTGCCGCGTTCGCGCAGCAGGTTCATGAACAGGACGCTGCGTTGGAACGTATCGATCGTGTATTCGGACCAGTCGTTGCGCATCGGGATACCCTTTCCGCCCTTCATGCGGAGCGTTGTTCTTGGTCGTGTGCGGCTGCGTGGTAGTCGCGGCGAATCTGCGCCAGATCGACGCGGGCCGCCGGCAACGTGAGCCCCATGCCCTCGAGCGCGTCGGCGAGGATCTGCGACACCGCGAGATCGCGGAACCACTTGTGGTTCGCCGGAATGACGAACCACGGCGCGTGCTTGGTGCTCGTCTTGTGGAGCGCGTCTTGATAGGCAGCGACGTATTTCGGCCAGAGCGCGCGTTCGGAGTAGTCGGACTCGCTGATCTTCCAGTTCCGCTTCGGGTCGTCGAGGCGCTGCTTGAAGCGTTCGAGTTGTTCTTGCGGGCTGATGTGCAAGTAGAATTTGAGGATCGTGGTCCCGCTTTGGACGAGCATCGCCTCGAAATCGTTGATGAGATCGTAGCGCTGCGACCAGACCGCAGGCGGCACGAGCTCGTGGACCCGCACGACCAGGACGTCCTCGTAATGCGAGCGGTTGAAGATCGCGATCTCGCCTTTCGCCGGCGCGCACTTGTGGATGCGCCACAAGAAGTCGTGCGCGAGCTCCTCGGCCGTCGGCTCCTTGAAACACGCGACCGCCGTGCCTTCCGGGTTGAGGCCGCTGAACAAGTGCCGCACCGTGCCGTCCTTGCCGGCCGCATCGAGCGCTTGGAGCACGACCAACAGCGATCGGCTGCCGTCGGCATAGAGCAGATACTGCAGCCCGTCGAGGCGCGCGAGGTGCTTCGCGATCTCGGGCAGCGCTTCGGCGTGCGATGCATGTTTGCCGGTGTACGAGGGATCGACGTCGTCGAGACGCACGCGCGCGCCGGGTTCGACTTGGAAAGCGGACCGGTAGTCCATGGTGTCGCCTATCTCGCCGTCTTGACGTTCGGGTGCAGCGGCGCGTTCACGACGGCGGCGCTGCGCAGGTGCGCCGCCGTGCGGTAGTCGAGGAAACGTTCGGTCACGAGCCTGACGCTGCCGAGCACCAGCGTCCAAGCGAGATCGTAGAGCCACACCCACCCGATCAGGCTCCATGAGATCGGAGCGACGAGCACGCCGAAGCCGCACAGGACGACCGCCAGCGCTTGCGTCGCCACGATGGCGCCCGAGAGTGGAGCGGCCGGGAACGGGGGCCGGAAGAACCAACGTTCGGTGCGGGTGACGAAGAGCAGAAGATGTCCGCCGGCGACGAGCTGCAGGAACATGACCGTCTGCAGCTGTGCGTGGGTCGACAGACCGAATTGCGCCTGACGCTCGGGGTTCACGAGCACCCAGATGCCGATCAGGAGCAGGCCGAACGACTCGACGAGCGAGAAAAATCCCAACACCGCCGAGATGCCCAAGATGCGCGGCATCTTCCAGCGGATCGGATTCGGGCTGACCGGCGTGTTGTCGTAGGCGATCGTCATGATCGGGACGTCGTCGAGCAGCGACATCAGCACGATCATGATCGCGGTCAGCGGCTGGAAGCCGAGGAAGACGCTCGAGGCCACCACGAGGCACATGATGTCGATCGTCAGGGCGACGCGGTACAACGTGTAGCTCGTGATCCGCCCGAAGATGCGGCGCGCTTCGTCGATCGCGTTGTCGATGACCGAGAGCCCGGGGGCGGTCAAGATCAGCGCGGCTGCGCTGCGCGCCGCGTCGGTCGCGCCCGAAACGGCGACCCCGCAGTCGGCCTGCTTGAGGGCCGGCGCATCGTTGACGCCATCGCCCGTCATCGCGACGAGATGGCCGCGGGCCTGGAGGGCCTTGACGATCGCGTACTTGTGTTGCGGAAAGACGCGGGCGAACCCGTCCATGCGTTCGATCGTCTCGGCGATCTGGGGCGGCACGTTGTTCGGATCCATGTCTTTGGGGAACGCGTCGGACGCGGCGACGATGTTCGTGCCCATCCCCAGCCGGCGTGCGGTCTCGATCGCGATCGCGGTGTCGTCGCCGGTGACCATCTTCACCCGCACGCCTTTGGCTTCGACGAGCGCGATCGTCGCTTTGGAGTCGTCACGCGGCGGGTCGAACATCGGCAGGAGCCCCAGCACGGTCCACGTGCCGCCGCCGTCGTCCGAGCGCGCGACCGCGAGCGCGCGATAGCCGCGCGAGGCCAACGCGTCGACGGCTTCGCTCACGCGCGCGGCGACCGCGGCGGGCGGCTGCGCGAGCGCGACGATGACCTGCGGCGCTCCCTTGGTGACGACGATCGTTTTTCCGTGCGGATCGCGCACGGTCGCCGCGGTGCGCTTCGTGACCGGATCGAACGGCTCGAAGGCGGTGACGGCGTATGCCTTGAGGGCCGCGGGGTCGCGCAGCCCGGCGATGACCGCGGTATCGATCGCGTCGCGGTCCTCGATCTTCGAGGCGAGCGCCGCATCGAGGATCACCTCTTGCGGGTCTTTCGCTGCGAACAGGATCGGCGCGCCGAGCTCGAGCTGGTTTTTCGTCAAGGTCCCGGTTTTGTCCGAACACAGGATGTCGACGCCGGCCATTTCCTCGATCGCTTCGAGGCGCGAGACGATCGCTTTCTGTTTCGACAGCGCGAGCGCCCCCAGGGCCATCGTGATCGAGAAGACCGCCGGCATCGCCACCGGAATCGACGCCACCAGCAGCACGAGGACGAACTGCAGGAGGTTCAGCGCGTCGCGCATGCCCCATGTATCGCCGGTCGACGTCGTGATAGGCGCGCACGGCGACCATGATCGTCGCGAGCACGACGGCGACGGCGATCAGAAAATTTCCGATCGCAAACATCGCCTTCTGGGCGTGGCTCACGGCACCCGCGCCTGCCACCAGCTTGGCGGTACGGCCGAAGAACGTCGCGCTGCCGGTCGCGATGACGACCCCGGTCATCTCGCCTTGCTTGACGACGCTCCCGCAATAGGCTTCGTCGCCGGCTTTCTTGGCGACCGGGAGCGATTCGCCGGTCAGGGCCGCTTGATCGATGGCCGCGTCTCCGCCCGCGATGAGCCGCACGTCGGCGGGGACGATCGCGCCCAACCGGATCTCGACGATATCGCCCGGCACGAGGGTGGCCGCGTCGACCGTCGCCCACGTGCCGGCGCGCAGGACCGTCGCTTCGGGGGCCAGCCCTTTTTTCAGCGCGGCCAGCGCGTCGGCGGCCTTGAGGTCCTGCCACATGCCGAGTGCGGCATTGAAGATCAGCAGCGCGAAGATGACGGCGAAGTCGAGCCAGTTTCCGAGCACGGCGGAAACGAGCGCCGCGGCTTCGATCATGAAGGCGATCGGCCCCATGAAGTAGCCCGCGCTCTTGGCGAGCATGCTCTCGTGATGCGAGGCCAGGGCATTGGGCCCGTAGCGGGCGAGCCGCGCCGTCGCTTCAGCGGCGCTCAGTCCCGCGGTCGCGGTCACGCCCAATTGCGCGAGCACGTCCGCGACCGGCATCCGTTCGAAGGCGGACGTTTCAGCGGCGGCGGCTTTTGTCGCCGCGGCGGATGATTGGTCGAGAACAGCGGCCATGCGCGTTCCTCCCAAGAACCAATTCTAGCACCGCTTCGCGCACGCGTGATGTCGGAATCAGGCAGGCTTCGCAAACCCCGTCGTATGGCCGTCGGCTCGGAGAGGGGCCGAGCGTGTTTGCGCGATGTGCCGGGCGGCGCATCTAGAGTTCATGGCGATAGCAGAAGCGAAAATCAAAACCTCCGGGTATGCCGCGCGCGACGCATCCTCGCCGCTCGCCCCGATCGACGTCGAGCGCCGCGAGCCCGGCCCGCACGACGTCGTTATCGATGTGGCATATTGCGGCGTCTGTCATTCCGACATTCACCAGGCGCGCGACGAGTGGCACAACACCGTGTGGCCGTGTCTTCCCGGGCACGAGATCGTGGGCGTCGTCGCGCAGGCCGGTGCGCACGTGTCGAAATTCAAAACCGGCGACGTCGTCGGCGTTGGGTGCATGATCGACTCGTGCCGGCACTGCCGGGCGTGCCGCGAAGGCGACGAGCAGTACTGCGAAGGGCCCCATAGCTGGCTCGCGACCTACAATGGTTGGATGAAGCCTGACGGCAGCAACACGTTCGGCGGCTACTCGACGAACCTCGTCGTGAGCGAAGACTTCGTGCTGCGCATCCCCGACGCGCTCGACCGCAAGCTCGCGGCGCCGTTGCTGTGTGCCGGCGTGACGACCTACTCGCCGATGAAGCGCTACGAGATCGGCAACGGCGACAAGGTCGGCATCGTGGGCATCGGCGGTCTGGGCCACGTCGCGATCCAGATCGCCAAGGCGCTCGGCGCCGACGTGGTCGCATTCACGCGGACGCCGGCGAAGTGCGAGGACGCGCTGGCGTTCGGCGCGAGCGACGCCGTCGTCTCGACCGACGAGCAGGCGATGGCGAAGTACGCGGGCAAGCTCGATTTCGTCTTGAGCACGATCCCCGAGACGCACGACGTCAATCCGTACGTCAAGCTGCTCAAGCGCGACGGCCGGATCACCCTGGTCGGCGTGCTGGCGCCGATCGAGACGCCGGTGAACAACATGCAGCTCGCCTTCCAACGGCTCTCGTTCGGCGGCTCGCTGATCGGGAGCATCGAGGAGACGCAGGAGGTCCTCGACTTCTGCGCGGCCCACAAGATCGCACCCCGCGTGGAGCTGATCCCGATCGAGCGTATCAACGAAGCTTTCGACAAGGTCGTCAAAGGCGAAGTGCGCTACCGGTACGTGATCGACAACGCCTCGCTGAAGCGCTGATCGAAATTACCCCGCGCCGCCCGAATGGAAGGGCGGCGCGGGGTGGTCTCCCGGCCGGCGGTTCACAGGATCTTCCGTCGGGCTTCATACGGCGGTCAACGCGATAGGGCACGCTAGGTGCGGGATGCTGCATCGCCTTACCGGCTTCACGCTCCTTTTGTGTGTGGCCGCGTTCTCATTGGTCGCCGTCGTTGCGCCGCTTCACCTCGAGATCGTTCCGTTCGCGGCCGGCGACGTGCTCCGCATTGCGTTCGGCTCGAGCGCGTTGGCGGCACCGTTCCTGTGCATCATCGCGCTCGTCTCGGCCGGCGTGGCGATCTGGGGGCTCGCGCGCGGCGCGCCCGGTGACGGGGCGCGGCTGGCGCTGTTCGGGCTTGCGATGGCCGGCGTGCTGCTGGCGCAAAGCCTCGCTGCGTTCGTGCTCTGCTGGGAAGCGATGTCGCTGATCTCGGCGTTCCTCGTCGCGACCTACCACGAACGCCGGCCGGTGCGCCGCGCCGTGTTCTCCTACGCGCTCATCAGCCAGCTGAGCGCGTTTTGCATCACCGGCTGCCTCGCACTGTTGGCGGCCCACGCCGGGTCGGGCGACTTTTCGCTCATGAGCGCGGCTGCCGCCAATCTGCCGTTCGGGACGCGCGTCGCGGCGCTGACGCTGGCGGTCGCCGGGTTCGGCGCCAAGGCCGGCCTCGTACCGCTTGCGTTCTGGCTCCCGAGCGCGCACCCGGCGGCGCCCGGAAATGCCTCGGCGATGCTCTCCGGCGTCATGCTGAAGATCGCGGTCTACGGTCTCTTGCTGGCGTGCTTTGTGCTCGCTGCGCCGGCCCCGGCCGCGATCGGCATCGCGCTGCTGCTCGCCGGCGTGCTCAGCGCGCTGCTCGGCGCGTTGTATGCGACCGCCGAGCGCGAGTTCAAGCGGCTCCTTGCGTTCAGTTCGATCGAGAACATCGGGATCATCGTCACCGCGCTCGGGCTGGGGGTGCTGGCGGCGGCCCTCGATGCCCCGGCGCTCGCCGCGCTCGCGCTGGTTGCCGCGATCTTCCACTGCATCAATCACGCCGCGTTCAAGAGCCTCTTGTTCCTCGCCGCCGGCACGCTCGTCGAACGGTTGCACATCACCGACCTCGATCAACTGGGAGGGCTCGCGCGCGGGCCGCTGCGGCGGTCGGCGCCGTGGGTCCTCGCCGGCTGCATGGCCGCCTGCGCGCTGCCGCCGCTCAACGGCTTCGCGTCGGAGTGGCTCGTGTTCAACGGCTTCATCCGGGCGCTCGCGGTCGGGCCGGTGCTGTTCAAGGCCGCGGCCGTCGTCGCGATCGCCGCGCTGGCGACGACCGGCGGACTCGCCGCGGCGGCGTTCATCAAGTTCTACGGCGTCGGCTTCCTGGGCGCGCCGCGTTCCGAAGAGCGCATCGCCCCGGAGACGTTCGACGCCTCGGCGGCGGCGCTGGCATTTCTCGGTGCGACCTGCATCGTGCTGGGCGTGGTTCCGGCCCTCGCCGTCGGGCCGGTGGCGGTGCTGGCCACGGCTATGGTGGGCGCTCCGCCGCTCCCGACCCCGAACCTCGCGGCGTTGCCCGCGCTCGCGCTGCTACCGCTGCTCGGCGGGCTGCTCGCGCTGGCCCTCGCACGGGCGCGCGGCGTGCGCGAAGCCGGCACGTGGACCTGTGGATCGCCGGTGACGGCGCGCTCGCAGTACACCGCGACCGTGCTCTCCAAGCCGCTACGGCTCATCTTCGGCTTCGCGCTGCTGCCGCAACGCGAGCGGCTGGTCGAGCACGGGATCTCGCCCTACGTTCCGACGCGGATCCGCTATGTGATCTCGACGCGCGACGTCTTCGACGAGATCGCCCGCAACGTCGCCGCGCGGACGCAACGCTTGGCCCGGAAGATGCGCGTTTTTCAGGGCGGCCTGCTGCGCGTCTATCTGGGATACGCGCTCGCCGCGCTGTTGGCGGCGCTCGCGGTGGCGCGATGATCCAAGCGCTGCAAGTCTGCGTCATCGCCGCGTTGGCGCCGTTGCTGCAAGGCGCGATGCGGGCGCTGCGCGCGCGGCTCTCGGGGAAGCCCGGGCCGCCGGTTTGGCAACCATATCGCGACCTCTACAAGCTGTGGTCGAAGGAAGCGCTGATCGCGCATCGCTCCGCGATCGTCGTGATGGCGCCGGGGGTCGTGGCCGGCGTGGCGCTGGCGTTCGTCGCCGTCCTCCCGAGCCTCGTCCCGGTCGCCGCGCCGCCCTGGACCGTCGACGCGGTCGCCTTGGCGCTCTTGTTGGCCTTGGGCCGCTTCGTGCTCGTGCTCGCGGCCCTCGACACGAGTTCGGGGTTCGAAGGAATGGCCGCCGGCCGCGAGCTCGCGTTCGCGTCGTTGACCGAAGCGCCGCTGATCCTCGCGCTGCTTGGCAGCGCGTTCCTCAACGACGGCGCGCTCGCGCATTCGCCCGGGGATCTCTGGACCGACGCGCTCTCGGTGGGCGCGCTCGTGCTGGTCATGCTGTCGGAGACCGCGCGCATGCCGGTCGACAACCAGGAGACGCACTACGAGCTGACGATGGTGCACGAAGGCTTGGTCCTCGAATACGGCGGCTGGCAGCTGGCGCTCGTGCAGTATGCGGCCTACCTGCGCCAAGCGGGCTTCTTCGTGCTCGCGGCGTTCCTGATGCCGGGAAGCGGTTTGGCGTCGCTGGCGTGGATCGTGGCGCTCGCGGTGGCGCTCGCCGCGTTCGAGACCGTCAGCGCGAAGCAGCGGCTGTTCGAAGTGCCGCAGCTCTTCACGTCGGCACTGATTCTGGCCGTCGCGAGCATCGGTTTGCGGATCGCGGAGATCGCGAAGTGAGCATCGCGATCATCATCGCCGGGGGCGTGCTCGTCATCGATCCGCGCTTGCGCTCGGCGTTGATCGCCTACATCGTGTTCACGATCAGCGTCCTGTGGCTCGCGCATCCGCGCGGCGCGGAAGCGACGGCCGTCGGAATCGCGCTGTTCACGTTTCTCGCGATCGTCAAGGTGATCGTCGGGCCGTCGGCGATCTTGTGGCTGCGGGTCAAGTATCGCGTGCCGAGCGACCTCGGTCCGTCGGTCGGCCTGGGCGTGCGCGTCGGCATCGCGGCGCTGGCACTCTTCATCGCCCACGAATTGAGCCGCGCGCAGGCCTTCGCCGACGCGACCGGCGGCACGATCGTGTTCTACGCACTGTTCTCGAGCATCTGCGTCGTGTTGATCAACCGCAACTTGTTGGCGCACGTCGTCGGCTTGCTCGCGCTCGGGAGCGCGGTGACGCTGGCGGCGGCGGTGTTCGCGCCGTCGCTGCCGGGCGCGATCGAGCTGGCCGACACGTTCGACGCCGTCTTCGCGACGTTCATCGGCATCGGCGTGGCGCGCGCGGTGATCCTGTACGACCCGCGGCTCGACGTGCGTTCGTTGCGCGGGTTGCGCGGGTGATCGCCGCCGCCGTCGCCTTTCCGTTCCTCGCGCTCAGCCTGACGGCTGCGTTCACGCAGCGCGGGGTCCGTCAAGCCTTGCGCATCGGGTTCTCGGCGGTCGCGCTCGTGCTCACCGCGCTCGCGGTCCCGGCGATGGACTGGCTCTCGGCGATGTTCGCGGTCACCGTTTCGACGCTCTGCGCGATCGTCGCACTCTACTCGACCGGCATCCTTCCCAAGAGCGGCAACAAGGCGGCCGAGCCGTGGTCGCGCAAGCCGGTCTACTTCATCCTCTTCGGCGGCTTCTGGACCAGCATGCTCGTGGCCGTCACCGCGACGACGTTCATCGGGCTGTGGATCGGGATCTCGGCGACGACGGTCGCGACGACGTTCCTGGTGGCGTTCACCGGCGGCAAGTCGGCGCTCGAGGCCGCGTGGAAATATCTGATCCTGTGCAGTTTCGGGATTGCGATCGCGCTGATCGGCATGCTGTTTTTGGGGCGCGCGGCGATGAGCGCCGGCATCGCGCCCGATCAGGCGCTCGCGTGGGGTGCGCTCGCGGCCCACGCGGAGGCGATGAACCCCGCGCTGACCCGGGTCGCGCTGACGCTGATGCTGGTGGGCTTCGCGACCAAGGCGGGCTTGGTGCCGATGCACGCATGGCTTCCCGACGCGCACTCCAAAGCGCCGGCGCCGGTGAGCGCCTTGCTGTCGGGGCTGCTCGTCTCGTGCGCGCTCTACGCGATCGTGCGGGTGCAATCGGTCGCCGCGCAGACCGCCGCGGCGGAGCTGTTCGACACGATCCTGCTCTACGGCGGGGCGTGCTCGATCCTCGTCGCCTCGCTGTTGATGCTCGCGCAAAGCGACGTCAAGCGGCTGCTCTCGTATTCGACCGTCGAACACTCGGGCATCGTGGCCGTCGCGCTCGGGTTGGCGACGCCGCTGGCCGCGTTCGGGGCGCTCTACCATGTGTTCAACCACGCGTTTGCGAAGTCGCTGGCGTTCCTCTCGATCGGCATCGTCGCCGAGGAGTACGGGACGACGAGCATCGGGCGTCTCGAAAGCCTCTGGAACGCGCGCGGTGGACGCGCCTTCCTCGCCGCGCTGATCGCGCTCGCCGGCCTGCCGCCGTTCGGGCTCTTCTTTTCCGAACTCGTCATCGCGATTGCGGCGATCGAAGCGCGCCAGTTCATCGTGCTCGGGATCGGGTTCGCCGGATTGCTGGTCGCGTTCGCGGCGCTCTTGCGGCTCGCCGTTTCGACCGAATCCGGCGGCGCGCTCCCGCCGCGCGTCGCCGCGATGAAGGGCGCGATGCTCGGGGTGGCGTCGACCGCGACCGCGTGCGTCGCGACGATCTCGCTGGCGCTGACGTTCGTGCCGTTCGTTCCGTGGAGCCGGCACGTGTACGCGCTGCTCGCGGCGATGCTGGAGGGAACGTAGGTGTACACCGACGTCGACGTTCCGCTCGCGTCGCTGCGGCGGCGGGTTGCGACGTACTCCGAGACGGCCGAGCCGCTCGGGGTGTACGCGAGCGGCGAACACGTGCGCTATCTCTTTCTCGACGGTGAGGGGGTGCACTGCGTTTCGACGTTCATCGGCGACGCGCGCGTCCCGTCGCTGACCGCGAGCCTCCCGCTCTACGATTGGCACGAGCGTGAGATGCGCCAGCTGCAAGGGGTCCGGTTGAGCGGACATCCCGACGAACGCCCCCTGTTCATCGAAGGCGACCACGTCCCGCAAGCGCTGACGGCGGAGGGAACCGGGGTCAACCTCGTCGTCGTCGGACCGGTGCATGCCGGCATCATCGAGCCGGGCCGCTTCACGTTCAGCACCGGCGGCGAGACCTTGATCCATCTCGACGTCCTCTTCTCGTACAGCCGGCGCGATATCGAACGAGCGCTGGGCGGGCACGACGCGTTGCGCGCGGCGCCGCTCGTCGCTCGCATCTGCGGAGGATGCAGCGTCGCTCGTTCGTGGGCGTACGCGCGTGCGCTCGAGCACTTGGCCGGCACGCGCTGCGACGAGCGCAGCGAATTCGCGCGCGTGACGCTGGCCGAACTCGAGCGCCTCTACAACCACATCTTCGATCTGGCCAATGCGGCCTCGGCCGCGGGCTACGGACGCGGGCTCGCGCTGGGGTTGGGGTTGAAAGAACGCGCGTTGCAGATCAACGCCGCCGCCGCCGGGCACCGCCTCCTGTTCGACGCGATCGTTCCCGGCGGCGTGAAAGCGGGGATCCTGCGCGATCCGGCCGCGTTGCGCGAAGACCTGCACCGCTTGCAGCCCGACGTCGATCGCTTCATCCGCGAAGTGTTCGAGAACCGCTCCGTCGAGCGGCGCTTCGAGGGCGCGGGCGTCGTCAGCGCCGATACCGCGTCGCGCTTCGGCGCGACGGGCCCGGCCCGCCGGGCGTCGGGCGGAGCCCTCGACGTGCGCGTGACGGCGCCGTACGGCGCGTATCAAACCCTCGGCGTGCGGCTCGCCGGCGCGAGCGACGGCGACGTGCGCGCGCGCTGCACCGTCAAGCGCGACGAGATCGCCGAATCGTTCCGTCTGCTCGACGGCGCGCTCGGGCCGGTCGTGCGGTTCGCCCCGCCCCCGCCGCAAGCGATCGAGCCCGGGAAGGGCCGGGTCACGACCGCGGTCGAGGGCGCGCGCGGCGCGGAAACCGTCTCGCTCGAGCTGCACGGCGACGGCACGATCTGGCGCTTCCACGCGATCTCGGCGTCGTACCGCAATTGGCCGGCAGTCGCGCGTGCGATGGAGGGCAACATCATCCCCGATTTCCCGCTCGTCAACAAGAGCTTCAATCTCTGCTACGCGTGCATGGACCGCTGATGGCGCAACGGTACGCGCGTTCGCTCGGGATCCGGCACCTGGTGTGCGGCAGCTGCAACGGGTGCGAGCACGAGATGACCGCCCTCGAAGGCCCCGCATACGACATCACCCAGCACGGCTGGGAGATCGTCGCCTCGCCGCGGCATGCCGACGTCATCACCGCGACCGGGCCGATGAGCGCAGCGATGCGCGGCGCCGCGGCGGCGACCGTCGCGGCCGCGCCGCGCCCGTGCGTCGTGGTCGCGGTCGGCGACTGCGCGGTGGGTTGCGGCCCGTGGTCGAGCTTCGGCTCGGCCGGCGCGGGAGCGGGCGGCGAACTGGAGGCGCGCGTCGAGGTGCGCGGCTGTCCGCCGGCTCCCGACGCGATCGTCGCCGGCCTGCGCCGCGCGGCGGAACTGCTCGACGCTACGTAGCGCCCGCGGCAGCGGGCGACGCGGGGCGCGCGCGGCCCTTGATGCCGATCGCGAGGACGCTCGCGGCGGCCACCAGACAGAGCACCGCCGAGATGTCGAAGGCGCTGTTGTAGCTGCCCGTCGAGGTGCGGATCATGCCCGCGACCAGCGCGATCGAGCCCGCACCCAGCTGGTGGCCGGCCGAGATCCAGCCGAAGACGATCGGAGCCTCGTCGCGTCCGAAGGCGTCGACCGTCAGTTTGACCGTCGGGGGTACGGTCGCGACCCAGTCGAGCCCGTAGAAAATCGCGAACAGCGGAAGCCCGAAGAGCCCGTCGACGCCGAATGCATAGGGCACGAAGAGCAGCGATAGCCCGCGCAGGCCGTAGTAGACAAAGAGCAGGTAGCGGCTGCTCCAGCGGTCGGTCAAGTAGCCCGACGCGGTCGTCCCGAACAAGTCGAAGAGGCCCATCATCGCCAAGTAGCCCGCGGCCTTGACTTCCGGGATGCCGTGGTCGCCGCAGGCCGGGATGAAGTGCGTCCCGATGAAGCCGTTGGTGCTCGCGCCGCAGATGAAGAAGCTGCCGAAGAGGATCCAGAAGTCGCGTTTGCGCGCCCCGCGCGCGAGCGCCGAGAACGCGGCCCCGAGCGGGTTGCCGGTGCGCAGCAACGGCGAGTCGTCGGCCGCCACGCCGGGTCGCGCGCCGTACGCGCGCAAGCCGACGTCCTCAGGGCGGTCGCGCATGAAGAGCGCGACCGGGATCGCGATCAGCACCGTGATGCCGGCGATGAACAGGCCGACCGGACGCCAGCCGTACGTCTGCGCGATCAGCGCGAGCAGCGGCAAGAAGACCAGCTGTCCGGTCGCGTTGGCGGCCGTCAGCAAGCCCATGACCGTGCCGCGCCGGGCGACGAACCAGCGGGTGGCGACCGTCGCCGCGAGCACCAGGCTCATCAGGCCGACGCCCAGACCGACCCCGACGCCCCAGGTGAGGATCAATTGCGTGGGCGTTCCGATTCGTGAGGTCGCGGCGGTGGCGACCGCGACGATGCCGAGGCCCAGGAGAATCGTCTTGCGCACGCCGATCGTCTGCATCAGCGCCGCCGCGAAAGGCCCCATCAGGCCGAAGAGCACGATGTTGATCGCCACCGCGACGGAGATCGTGGCCGCGCTCCAGCCCATGTCGGCTTCGAGCGGCAGCATCAGCACGCCGGGCGTCGAGCGGACGCCGGCCGCGGCGATCAAGACGCCGAACGCGAGCGCGACGACGATCCACCCGTAGAAGAAGCGCCCCTTCGGGGGCGTGCGGGTGTCGCCTAGGTCGCCCGGCGTCAAGATCTCGGTGTCGGCGTCGAGAACGGCGGGCTCGTCGAGTTTCGTCGGCTTTTCGGGAGGCAAGCGACCCTCATCAGTAGCGTTCGGGGCGGCTCCCCCCAAGGTAAGTGCATATACACCTAAGGGCGCCGCAAATCCCTCTCGGGGGTGGGCCGAAGATCGCGAACGCCCGCGCGCGAAGGGACGGCGATGACGACGGACCGCCCGCCTCCCGGCAATGCCCGCGCCGATGTGAAGGCCGCCGACGTGCTCGCCAACGAGCGCACGTTCCTGGCCTGGATCCGCACCGCCCTGGCGCTCGCCGGCTTCGGCTTCGTGATCGCCAAGTTCCAGCTCTTCGAACGCGAGTTCGCGGTCAATACGAACGTGCCGGCCGTCGCGCACCCGGTGTCGGAACTGCTCGGGGCCGCGATGGCGCTTCTCGCGATAGTGACCGCGGCGTTCGGCGTGTTCCGCTACGTCAAGATGGCGGGCGCGCTGCGGAGCGGCGAACTGGCGCCGCTCAACGAGCGCGCGGCGGTCGCTACCGGCATCGTGGCCGCGGTCATCGGCGCCGTGATCGTGGTCGATCTCGTTGTCTCCAGGTGACAACGGCTCCCACTACCCTTTGTCCGTTTGGCGTGTGCCAGCGCTCGCTTGCCCGATGAAAGCATCCAGGATTTGACTGTATCCGTCAAAAGCCGTGGCACATGAGTGAACTGCGAGACTTTCTAGCGCTCCCATACGCGGAGCTTGAAGAATTGAACCTGGCTGCAAAGGAGCAGCGCAAGAACCGGGTGCCGATGCACCAGTTGCAGGAAGAGCGGCTCAAGTATTTGAGCGACGAGAAGCGCATCAAGGCGGTGACCTTGCTGTTCAGCGACCTCGAAGGCCGCCTGCACATGCTCGACTACGACAAGAAGTTCTTGATCAAATCGAGCGACAACCTCACCTTCGACGGCTCGTCGATCCGCGGCTTCACGGCCCAGAAGGAGAGCGACCTGCGGCTCTTCGTCGACTGGGGCGCGTTCTATTGGGGCCCCGCCGACGTCTTCGGTGCCGGCAAAGTGCTCGTGTTCGGCCAAGTCGTCGACAAGGACGGCTCGCCGTTCGCTGCCGACGTGCGCGGCGTGCTCAATAAATTCTCGACCGACCACTTCGAAGAGAACGGCTACACGCTCAACGCCGCGAACGAAATCGAGGGCTTCGTTTTCAAAGGCGTCGATGCCGAGCAGTCATACTACGAGACGCAGAAGTTCGACTACGTCAACACGGGCGGCTACTATCATTCGCTGCCCGGCGACCCGCTGCGCACGTACATCGACATGGTGGCCGAAGTGCAACGCGCGATGGGCTTCCAGAACGAAAAGGACCACCCCGAGGTCGCGCCGTCGCAGTTCGAGATCAACTACAGCTACGGTGAAGTGACCGCCGCCGCCGACACGATCCAGCTCTACAAGTTCATCTGCCGGCAAGTCGCCAACATGCTCGGTTTGACCGCGAGCTTCTTGCCCAAACCGGTCGTCGGCGTCAACGGCAGCGGCATGCACACGAACGTGTCGGTGACCAAGGACGGCAAGAACCTGTTCTGGGATCCCGCCGGGCAAGAGAAGCTCAGCGCGTTCGGATGGGACTTCATCGACCGCATCCTGACGGTCGGCCGCGACACGTGCCTCGTGTTCAACGCCAGCGTCAACGCTTATCGCCGGCTCGATCCGCACTTCGAGGCTCCCAACCAGATCAAGGCGTCGGCCGTCGACCGCGGGTCGATGGTGCGCGTCCCGATCGGGAACGAGAAGAGCGCCCGCGTCGAGGTCCGCTCGGTCGGCCCCGACGCCAATCCGTACATGGCGTTGCTGACGGTGTTCAAGACCGGGCTCGAAGGCGCGATCAGCAGCGACCCGAACCTGCGTCAAGCCGACGCGTACCTGCCCGACAACATCTACGACGCACTGAGCGATTTCGGCGCGTCGTCGTGGACGACGGAACTCTTCGGCGAAGACGTCAAGGGCCGGTACATCGACCTCAAGAAGGCGAGTGCCGATCGCTGCGCCCGCGAGCTCGGCACCTTCGTGAAGGTCCCTGAAGTGCAGTACCATCACGAAGTGTACAACCAGTTCCTCTGGAACCTGTTCTAGGAACGCCGCGCAAACGCAAACGCCCCTCGCCGAACCGGCGGGGGGCGTTTTGTTTTGTCCTGCGGTGCGGCGCTACGAGGGCGCGAGGGCGGTCGTGGCGAGCGCGGCTTCGATGGCCGCGATCAGCGCGGGGGCGTCGGGTGCGGTGTCGGGAGCGAAGCGCGCGACGATCGTCCCGTTGCGGTCGACGACGAACTTCTCGAAGTTCCACAGGATGTCACTCGGGTTTTTCCGGTTGACCCCGTAGCCTTTGAGCTTTTCCTCGAACGTGCTGCCCTCGCGCGCTTGCGGGGCGGCCTGGGTCAGGTATTGGTAGAGGGGATGTTGCTCGTCACCGGTGACGGCGATCTTTTCGAACAACGGGAACGTGACGTCGTAGTTCGTGCGGCAGAACTCGACGATCTCGGCGTTGCTGCCCGGCTCTTGGCCCATGAAATCGTTGGCCGGAAAACCGAGAACGAGCAAGCCCTGGTCGTGGAACCGTTCGTAGAGGCTCTCGAGGCCCGCATATTGCGGCGTGAGCCCGCATTTCGAGGCGACGTTGACGATCAGGAGGGCGTTGCCTTTGTACGCGGCAAGCGAGGTCGGGGCTCCCTCGATCGTGCGGACGGGGATATCGTACAGTGCGGTCGGCATGGCGCTTTGCTTGGCGCTCGCGCGGGGCCGCTCCCTCCGGCCGGCTCCGCCGCCGGGCGCTACGGCGCGAGCACGATCTTGACGTAGCCGTCGCTGCGCGCGTCGAATTTGGCGAACGCGTCCGGCGCTTCGCGCAGCGGCAAGCGATGCGACACGATCGTGCCCGGCCGAATGCGCCCGGCGACGATCGCGTCGCGCAGGTGGTCGTTGTAGCGCTCGTCGTGGTCGCGTCCCATCCCGATCCGGACGTTTTTCTTGAAGAGCGGCCCCCACGGAATGCGGTACCCGCCGTGCCGGGCCGCAGGCTCCGGTGCGTTCGGATCCTCGTCGAGAAAGACGCCGATGATCGCGAGCCGGCCGTTGACGGCGATGATGCGCGCCAGATCGTCGATCACGGTCTCGGGCCGTTCGACGCCGTAGTCGAGCGGGTCGCGGGCTTGAAAGCCGATCGCGTCGATGCACACGGTCGCGCCGAGGTTGGCGTCCTCGCCGCGCCACGCGAGGCCCGCACGTTCGCGCGCCAGTTGCTCGAGGATGCGGCCGGCCGCGTGACCGTCGCGCATGTCGACCGGGATCGCGCCGATCTCGCCGGCCTTCTCGAGCCGTTCGGGGATCGCGTCGACGACGAACACCTGCCGCGCGCCGCGGAAGAACGCGCACATCGCGGCGAGTAAGCCGATCGCTCCCGCGCCGTAGATCACGACGATGTCCGAAGGCCGCACGCCGCGAGTTCGGTCGCGTGATACGCCGTCGGCAACGCGTCGGCCAGCAGCACGAAGTCGTGCTCCCAGCGGTCGTGGGGTTCGCCCGGCAACCGCAAACAGTTCGCATCCGCGAACGGCACGCGCAGCCGCTCCGCTTGCGCTCCGGGGTAGGGCCCCATGCCGGGATAGCCGTACGCGGCGCCCGCTTTGCCGGGATTCGTCGTCAGGCACGACGCCGAGAAGCCGTGCACGCAATTCGCGCAAAATCCGCAGCAGATGTGCGTGGGAACGGTGACGCGGTCGCCCTCGCGCACGCTGACGACGTCGGCGCCCACGCGTTCGACGATGCCGAGCGGTTCGTGCCCGATCACGAGCCGCTCGCCGCCCCCCAGCCGTCCTTCGTAGATGTGCAGGTCCGTTCCGCAGATCGCGGTCGACGTGAGGCGCAAGACGACGTCGGTCGCGTTCTGGAGCGCGGGCTCGTCGATCGTTTCGATCCGCACGTCGCGCGGTTTCTCGATCACCACGGCTTGCATCGGAGACCCTCCCATGAGGCGGCTTTCCCACTGAGGCGGCTTTCCCAGGCGACCTACCCCGTCCGCGCCCCGTCCTCCCCCGGATGCGGACCGAGCCCAAATGCGGCCTGCCGGAGGACACGGCGTTCCGGCGGAGCAAGGTGCTCGACCCGTACCCCACGCGGACGGCAACATTATCTCCGGCTTAACGGGACGATCGTCCCGGCGATGAGAGGATCTGCGACCGTGATCACGGTGAATCAGCCGCCGACCGCGCTGCCCGCGTGGGCCGCGCTCAAGGCGCACTTCGAAAGCATCCGCGAGAAGCATCTGCGCGAACTCTTCGCCGAGGATCCCGCGCGCGGCGAACGGCTCACCGCCGAAGCCGTGGGCGTATACCTCGACTACTCCAAGCATCGCATCACCGACGAGACGCTGCGCCTCTTGCTCGAATTAGCCGAGCAATCGGGCCTCCGCGAGCGGATCGACATGATGTTCCGGGGAGACAAGATCAACGTCTCCGAGAACCGGGCCGTCCTGCACGTCGCGCTGCGCGCGCCGAAGGGCGAGAAGATCCTCGTCGACGGCGAGGACGTCGTCCCCGCCGTGCACGCGGTGCTCGACAAGATGGCCGCCTTCGCCGGCCGCATCCGCAGCGGCGAGTGGAAAGGGCATACCGGCAAGCGCATCCGCGCCGTGATCAACATCGGGATCGGCGGTTCCGACCTCGGCCCGGTGATGGCGTACGAGGCGCTGCGCGACTACAGCCAGCGCGACATCACGTTCCGCTTCGTCTCGAACATCGACGGGACCGACTTCGCCGAGGCCGTGCGCGACCTCGATGCGGAGGAGACGCTGTTCATCATCTCGTCCAAAACGTTCACCACACTCGAGACGATGACGAACGCCCACACCGCGCGCGAGTGGTCGCTGCGCGGGCTCGGCGGCGACGAGACGGCGGTGGCCAAGCACTTCGTCGCGGTCTCGACCAACGCCGAAGGGGTCGCGAAGTTCGGCATCGACACCGCGAACATGTTCGAGTTCTGGGACTGGGTCGGCGGCCGCTACTCGATGGACTCGGCGATCGGTCTCTCGACGATGGTCGCGATCGGCCCCGACAACTTCCGCGACATGCTGGCCGGATTCCATGCGATGGACGAGCACTTCCGCACCGCGCCGTTCGATCGCAACCTGCCGGCGATCATGGGCCTGCTCTCGATCTGGTACAACGATTTCTTCGGGGCGCAGACCGTCGCGGTGCTGCCGTACGAACAATATCTCAAGCGCTTCCCGGCGTATCTTCAACAGTTGACGATGGAGAGCAACGGCAAGCACGTGATGCTCGACGGCAAGCGCGTCAACTACGACACCGGGCCGATCTACTGGGGCGAGCCGGGGACGAACGGACAGCATTCGTTTTACCAGCTGATCCACCAGGGCACGCGCTTGATCCCGTGCGATTTCATCGGCTTCATGAAGGCCCTCAACCCGATCGGGCTGCACCACGACATGCTGCTCGCCAACGTCTTCGCGCAAGGCGAGGCACTCGCGTTCGGCAAGACGCCCGAAGAAGTGAAGGCCGAGGGCACGCCCGAATGGCTCGTGCCGCACCGCGTGTTCGAGGGCAATCGCGTCTCGAACACGATCCTGCTCGACAAACTGACCCCGGCGGCGCTCGGCAAGCTGATCGCGCTCTACGAGCACAGCGTGTTCACCCAGGGCGCCGTGTGGCAGATCGATTCGTTCGATCAATGGGGCGTCGAACTGGGCAAAGTGCTCGCCCAGAAGATCATCCCGCAGCTCGATCCCAAACAAGACTTGCCGCTCGAGCACGACAGCTCGACGAACGCCCTGATCCTACGCTATCGCACGATGAAGGAGACCCCGTAACAATGCAACTCGGAATGATCGGCCTGGGCCGCATGGGCGCCAACATGGTGCGGCGGCTGATGCGCGACGGGCACCACTGCGTCGTGTACGATCGCAGCCAAGATGCCGTGCAGGGTCTGGCCTCAGAAGGCGCCCAGGGTTCGACGTCGCTCGCCGACATGGTGCAGAAGCTGTCGAAGCCGCGCGCGATCTGGCTGATGGTGCCGGCCGCGATCGTCGATCAGGAGATCGAAGCGCTCGAGAAGCTCGTCGAACCGGGCGACGTGATCATCGACGGCGGCAACTCGTACTACGTCGACGACATCCGCCGGGCGAAGTCGCTGGCAGCCAAGAGCATCGACTACGTCGACGTCGGCACGAGCGGCGGCGTGTGGGGCCTCGAGCGCGGCTACTGCATGATGATCGGCGGACCCGACGCGCAGGTCGAACGGCTCGATCCGATCTTCAAGACGCTTGCGCCGGGCATCGGCACGATCGACAAGACGCCGGGACGCGCACCGGGCGGGACCGCCGAACAAGGCTATCTGCACTGCGGCCCCAACGGCGCCGGGCACTTCGTCAAGATGGTGCACAACGGGATCGAGTACGGCATCATGGCCGCGTACGCCGAAGGGCTGGGCGTGCTCAAGTCGGCCAACGTCGGCAAGCAGACGCACGCGATCGACGCCGAGACGACCCCCTTGCGCGATCCCGAGCTCTACATGTACGACTTGAACTTGCCCGACGTCGCCGAAGTGTGGCGCCGCGGCAGCGTCATCGCGTCGTGGCTGCTCGATCTCACCGCATCGGCGCTGGTCAAGGACCCGCAACTCGCGAAGTTCGAGGGCCGCGTCTCCGACTCGGGGGAGGGGCGCTGGACGATCAAGGCCGCGATCGACGAAGCAGTGCCCGTCCCCGTGCTCACGACCGCGCTCTACCAGCGCTTCGACTCACGCGGCGAAGCGGAATTTCAGAACAAGCTGCTCTCGGCGATGCGCTTCGAGTTCGGCGGCCACCTCGAAACGCACCCCGAGCCCGCGAAAACGTAGCGGGTTCCGGCGCAGCTCACGGCTGCCCGTCGCCGCCGCCCGCGCCGTAGATGTTGCCGGTCGTGAAGGTCGCGTCTTCGGCTGCCAGCTGCACGTAGATCGACGCCAGCTCCGCAGGTTGTCCCGCCCGGCCGAGCGGATAATTTCCGCCGAAGTTCTCGAACTTCTCTTTGGTCGCGCCGCCCGAGATCTGCAGCGGCGTGTAGATCGGGCCGGGCGCCACCCCGTTGACGCGGATGCCTTTCGGTCCCAGCGCCTTGGCCAACGACTTGACGAAATTCATCGTCGCCGCTTTCGTCTGCGCGTACGCATAGAGATCGGGCGAAGGATCGTAGGCCTGCTCGGAGGTCGTCGCGATGATCGTCGCGCCGGGTTGCAGATGCGGCACTGCGGTCTTGATGATGTAGTACGGGGCGTAGATGTTCGTCTTGATGATCCAGTCGAACTCTTCGTCGGGCATGTCGGTGATCTGCGGAAACGTCTGCTGACGACCGGCGTTGCTCACGAGGATGTCGAGGCCACCCAAGCCGTCGATCGCCTTCGTCACTAGTTGCCGGCAGAAGTTCGCGTCGCGAAGATCGCCGGGGATCGCGACCGCCTTTTGGCCGGCCGCCCGAATCAGCGCGACCACGTCCTTTGCGTCCGGCTCTTCGGTCGGATAGTAGTTGATCGCCACGTCCGCGCCTTCGCGCGCATACGCGATCGCCGCGGCGCGCCCCATCCCGGAGTCACCGCCGGTGATCAGCGCCTTGCGTCCGAGCAACCGCCCCGAACCCTTGTAGCTCTTCTCGCCGTGATCGGGCGGCGGCGACATCTTGCTCGCCAGCCCCGGCCACGGCTGCCTGACGAACGTGTACGGCGGCCGGGGATACTTCGTCGTCGGATCCTGCACCGGCTGCGCGGTGCTCGGGTACATTTTCCCCTGTCCCTGCATGCCCGTTTGTGCCGACGCCGGCGAGACCGCCGCGGCCGCCAACCCGGTTCCCAAACCACCGATCAGTTTCAGGCGCGACAATGGCCGCCCCGAATTTTCGTCGTTCTCGTTCTCGTTCTCGTTCACGCGTAACCCTTCGCCCCACCACATGTCATGCGGTGACGTCTACCCCACGCGGGCGATATTTTACACGCGTTTCGCAGTGCGCTATTGTTTGACGCGCACGACCTTGACGATCTTGACCGGCGCAACCAGCATTTGCGCTTCGGCCGGCATGTGAGAGATCGTTCGCACGACGTTCATGCCTGATACGACGTGGCCGAACGCGGCGTAGCCGGGCGACTGCATCGACGCGTCCAGCTCGGGCTGGTCGCCGTCGCAGATGAAGAACTCCGACGTCGCCGAGTTCGGGTCGGGCGTGCGCGCCATCGAGATGACGCCGTCCTTGTTCAGGATGCCGGTCGTCGTCGTCGGCTCGAGCTCCAGCTTGGGATCGGTCGGCTTCTCCTTGGGTTTGTTGCCGCCCTGAATGACGAAACCGGGGACGGCACGGAAGAACGCGCCGCCGTTGTAGAATCCGGTGTCGACGTAGTGCATGAAATTCGCCACCGTCTTGGGCGCGTGCGCTCCGTCGAGGGCGACGACGATGTTGCCCGACGGCGTGAATATCTCGATGGTCGTCGTGCCGGCCGCTTGGGCCGGCGCCGGCGCCCCGGCGAGGGCCAAGCCGAGCGCGAGCGCGGGTGCGAAAAAGAGCTGCAGATGCTTCATCACGGCCGGTCGTTAGTGGCCGAACGGAGGAACTCCCGCCATTGGAGAACCTAAGCCGAAGCGGAGGAACGCCTAATGCTATCGACATGGGTCATGGTGTTGTTGCTCTGCGTTACGGCCGTCCTCGACGTCGGGTCTTTGGTCGGGATCGGGGACGACGCGAACGCGATTCTCACGGTGCTGGTCGGGCTCGCCTTCATCGTGCTGCACGGCGCGCGCGCCCTGGGGCGGCGCATGATCGCCGCCTTCATCGTCATCACGGTGGCGGTCAGCTTCACCTCTGAAGCGATCGGGGTGGCCACGGGCTGGGTCTTCGGCTCGTACTACTACACGGATCTGATCGGTCCCAAGCTGCTCGGGGTGCCGCCGCTGATTCAAGCCGGCTACGCCGCGGTGGGATACTGCAGTTTGATGATGGCGCGGGTGATCGTCGGGGTTCGGGCCGGCGGCCACCGGTCGCTCTGGGCGACGACGCTCGCCGGCGCGATGATCATGGTCAGTTGGGACGTCGCGATGGATCCGTTCCAGTCGACCGCCGGCGGGCAGTGGATCTGGCGCAACGGCGGCGAGTACTTCGGCGTCGGCTTGCACAATTACGCCGGCTGGTTCGGCACGGTGTTTCTCTTCATGCTGCTCTTCCAACTGTACGAGGCGCGCTTCCCCGAGAAGGCGGCCGCCGTTCGCGAACGCGAGGGCGCGCCGTTTTGGAGCCTGCCGGCACTCTATTACGCCCTGATCGCGCTCGGCATCATCGATACGCCGCTCCTGATCGGTTCGCACCTCGGGTTCGCGACCAAGAACTACGCGGGCACCGCGTTGACGATGGAGGTGAGCCTCGCGCTGGTCGCGATCTTCGTGATGGGCTCCCCGGTCGTGTTCACCCTCGCCCGTCTCTTTGCCGGAACCGGAGTGCGGAAGCTCAGACGCGGGCTGACACCACGCGGCCGGCTTTGACGACCGCTGCCGGGGCGCGCAATGCGCGCTCGAAGTCGGCCTCGGGATCCACGTCGAGCAGCACGAGATCGGCCGGGAAGCCGCATGCGAGCGTGCCGGCGCGCGTGCCGAGCAGCAGCGCGGCACTCGAGGTGGCCGCCCGCAGCACCTCGCGCACGCTCATGCCGAGCCGGTCGCGCATCAGGACGAGTTCGTGCCAGTACTGGTCGTGATAGTTGAACGGTGTCCCCGAGTCGGCGCCGGCGGCGATGCGCACGCCGGCGCGCACCGCCCGGGTGAGCCGCTCCACGCCTGCTCGGCGATCTCGGCGGCTTTGCGGCGTACCCATTCCGGTTGGGCGTCGAGTTGCGCGGGCGCGCCGCCGGCCGGCCCGTTGACGATGCAGTCGATCGCGGCCAGCGTCGGAACCAAGAACGCATTCGATGCCAGCAGCAGTTCGATCGTTTCGTCGTCGACGAGCAGCCCGTGCTCGATCGAGTCGACTCCGGCTTGCAGCGCGTTGCGTATCCCCGACACGCCGATTGCGTGCGCGGCCACGCGCAGGCCGTGCGCGTGAGCCTCTTCCACGCCGGCGGCCATCTCGTCGCGCGTGAGCTGCGCGATGCCGGGCACGGCACCCTTGGTCAGCACCCCGCCGCTGGCGATGAACTTGATGCAGTCGGCGCCGCGGCGCAATTGCTCGCGCACCGCTTTGCGCACGTCCCACGGCCCGTCGGCCTGCCGCCCGATCCACCAGCCGTGGCCGCCCGACATGCAGATCGCGTTGCCGGCGGAGAACACGGTGGGCCCCTCGATGCGGCCCGCCGCGATCGCGTCGCGCACGTCGATCGCAACGCTTTCCGACGAACCCAAGTCGCGCACGGTCGTGACGCCGGCGTGCAGCGCCTTGCGCGCATTTTCGGCCGAGACGAGCGTCCGCTGCGTCGCCGTGGTCAAGACGAACACGCTGGTCGTTTGCGGTTCGCCGCTCATCTCGAGATGGACGTGCGCGTTGATCAGTCCCGGGATCACCGCCGCCGCGTGCAGCTCGCGGGCCCCGCCGGGCGCCGCTTCGGGACGGCCGCCGTCGAACGCGACGCTCGCAATCGCGCCGTCCACCACCACGACCGTCGCGTCCCGCCGCGGAGCGGCCGACGTCCCGTCGTAGAACGATTCGCAACGCACGATCAAGGGCGGAAAAGCGTTCGGCATGGGCGCCGCCTTCTGCGATGCCCATGCCGAACCTCGTTTTGTTGGTGTAGGAGTTGAGGATCGTCCCAGGTTTAGAAGTGGACGCCCAACCCCACGTACGCGCCGTAGTCGCTGAACCCGCCCGGGGCGTTGACTTTGGCGTTGCCCTTATCACCGAGGAAGCCTGCGTCGAGGAACACCGGGAAGCTCTTGTCCTGGACGGTGAGGCCGATCTGATACTTGTACATCGAGTACTGCAGCGTCGTACCGGCTCCGACTTGCGGATAGTAGTAGATGCTGCCGTACGGTGAGATGATTCCGCCGTCGAAATCGGGCAGCTTTTCGATGCCGAAACCGAAGCCCTGTTCGCGCGGATATCCGTAGTTGGTGAAGCGTTGGATGTAGCTCGCGGCGACGAAGACGCGCGGGAACGGGAGCCCGATCCCCAAACGTCCGTCGTAGTCGGAGTTGCTCGCGTTGAACGACGGCACGAAGGTTTGTCCGTTGTTACCGATCGTCGTCACGCAGCCGGAATTTCCGCCTGCGCCAACCGGCTCGGGGATGCCGCACACGGGTGAAGGCAGCCCGTCGTAGTTGCCGTTTGCGCCGGTGTTCCCGTTCTGGTCGAAGCGCGGATCACCGTAGTGCGGATAGCGGAATTGTTCGGCTTGGCCCTCGAGCATGAACGCGAGGCCCTTGAACGGGACTTCGATGCCCGCGCGTCCGCTGTACGACGATCCGCCGGTTTGGCCCGGGCTGAATTCGTTGTACACCTTGGGGTTGAACACGTAGTCGCCCACCACGAAGATCTCCGGGCCGTGCATCGGCGGCGCCGGGGTCGGCGTCGGGGTCGGGGTGGGGCGCGGTTTGGCCGGCGGCGGCGGTGGCGGCGGCGGAGCCGGTGGCGGAGCCGGCGGCGGCGTCGGCGGCGCGTAGCGCACGACGACGATCCGGCGGTCGGGCACCCACTGAACGTACGCGCCCATACCTTCGGAGATGACGCGCACGGGGACCATGACCACGCCGTTGACGATCATCGGCGGCACGTCGAGCGGACGCGACTCGCCGTTGATGACCACTTCCGGCCTTCCGACGGTCACTTTGACGTCGGAGCCTTGTTTGGAAACGTCCGCGGTCCGCGTCCCGGGATCGTAGGAGACCGTCGCGCCCATCTGCTCGAACATCGAGCGCAGCGGAATCAGGATCGTGCCGCCGCGAACGAGCGCGGCGAGCACCCGACCGCGGGTGAGACGGTCGGGCTTCGTGTAGACGTGATGATCGTTGAACAAGATCGGAACTTCGCCCGACGGCGGCGAGCCGAAGTTCATCGGCGGCATCGAGCCCATGCCGCTCGACGGCATCGTCGACGAACCGCCCGGCGAGCCGCTCGGCATGCTCGAGCTGCCTGCCGTTCCGGCTCCGCTCGGATTGCCGGCGCCACCTGCCGGGGAGGTTCCGCTCGACGAGCCGGGGGCGGTCGACCCACCGGGGGCTGACGATCCCGGCGCGGTGCTGCCGGGGCCCATCGTCCCGGCGGGCGTTGCTGTTTGTGCATCGGCGGCGGCTGCGCTCAGGACGAACGCGAGCATGGCCGCGAATACCGTTATTCGCTTCATTGTTTCTCTTCTGTAGCGTCTTGGCTGCGAAGTAACCAAGCAGTTTTGCTCGCAGCCCGGGGGCCTACAAGCGTACGGAACGGTGCTTCCCACACTGAAGCGATGTTAAAACACCGAACGGACGTTGCTCGAGTGCTCGCGGTTGATTTCAGATGCGCGGGGGTACTTGTGAGAGTGCTCGTTTGGTGGACTGGAGCTCTGCTTGAAGCACGTTCATCGTTGGTCCGTAATCGCGGCGACGGCAGCCTGCGCGTTCGTTTCGAGCGGCTGCTCGGCGCTGCCGGCGGGCGCAACGTTGCAAGCGCAAGAGCTATACGGCGTATGGAAGATTTTCTTCATCGTTGCACTCGCCGTTGCGGCGATCGTTTACGGTTTAATCGCGTGGTGCGTCGTCCGTTACCGTGACCGCGGGCAGAGCGGCCTCCCGCCGCAATTCCATCGCAACAACCGGCTCGAAGTGACGTGGACGCTGATTCCCGTGTTGATCGTCGGCGCTTTGTTCGCCGTCACTTACGCGGCGGAGCGGCACGTCGAAACGCTCGATCCACATCATGCGCTCGTCGTCGACGTGACGGCCTTCCGGTGGTCGTGGCGTTTCGATTACCCCGCATACCAGATCACCGTTCTCGGGACGCCGGAACGTCCGCCGCAACTGATCCTCCCGGTGCACGAAACGATCCGCTTCAACGTGACGTCCTCGGACGTCGATCACTCGTTCTGGGTGCCCGACTTCTTGTTCAAGCGCGACGCGATCCCCGGATTGGAGAACCATTTCGACTGGACCCCCAAGACGATGGGCGTGTTCCGCGGTGAATGCGGCGAGTTCTGCGGCACCGACCACGCGCTCATGAACTTCAGCGTCGCGGTCGTCAGCGCGCGCCAGTTCCGGCAGTGGACGCTGACCCGCAAGATCGCGCCGGCGCCGGGCTCGGAGCAGCCGCAGTGAGTTCGGTCGCCCGGCGTCCGCGCGAAGCGGAGCGCTTGATTCACCAAGGCATTCTCGCGTGGATCGGCGCGACCGATCACAAGCGCATCGGCACGCTCTACATGGCGACCACGGTCGCCTTCTGGGGGATCGCCGGAGCGCTCGCGATGATCATCCGCGCGCAACTCGCGCAACCCGGGGGGCGGATCGTCGGCCCCGACGCGTACGCGCAACTCTTCACCTTGCACGGAACGGCGATGATCTTCCTCGTCATCGCGCCGTTCGGCTTGGGCCTGGCAAACTACTTGATCCCGCTGCAGATCGGGGCGCCGGACATGGCGTTCCCGCGCGTCAACGCGCTCTCGTATTGGCTGTTGCTCTTCGGCGGCCTGACGCTCTTCTCGGGCGTGTTCACCGCCGGCGGCGGCCCCGAGGCGGGCTGGACCGCGTACGCGCCGCTCTCGACGCAGCGCGGTGATTTCGGCACCGGTCAGGATCTTTGGATCATCGGCGTCGCGCTGACCGGCATCGCTTCGATCCTCAGTGCGATCAACTTCATCACGACGGCGCTCGTCTATCGCGCGCCGGGGATGACGATGTGGCGCCTGCCGATCTTCACCTGGGAGATGATCGCGACGTCGTTGCTGATCCTCATGAGCTTTCCGGTCCTGACCGCGGTGTTGCTGATGCTGCTGGTCGACCGGCGGCTCGGCGGCCACTTTTTCGATCCGGCCCTCGGCGGCGATCCGATTCTCTACCAGCACTTGTTCTGGTTTTTCGGTCACCCCGAGGTGTACGTGCTGATCTTGCCGTTCTTCGGGATCGTCACCGAGATCGTGGCGACGTTCTCGCGCAAGCGGGTGTTCGGCTACACCGGGCTCGTGCTCGCGGCGTTCGCGATCGCGGGGCTCTCGATGAGCGTCTGGGCGCACCACATGTTCACCACCGGAGCCGTGGTCGATCCGTTCTTTTCGGCGGCCTCGTTCCTGATCGCGGTGCCGACGGGGGTCAAGTTCTTCAACTGGATCGGGACGATGTGGCGCGGACGCATCTGGTTCGCTACGCCGATGCTCTTCGTGCTCGGGTTCATGTTCAATTTCTTGGCCGGCGGCATCACCGGCGTGATGGTCGCCTCGCCGCCGATCGATTTCCAAGCCCGCGACAGCTATTTTCTCGTCGCCCACTTCCACTACACGATTGGCGGCGGCAGCATGTTCGCGATGTTCGCCGCGGTGTATTTCTGGTTCCCGAAGGTCTTCGGCTACACGCTGCGCGAGCGGTTGGGGAAGTGGAACTTCGCGCTGCTCTTCATCGGGTTCAACGTCACGTTCGCGCCGCAGTTCCTGCTCGGGATGAACGGCATGGTGCGCCGCATCTTCACCTATCCCGACCTGCCGCACTGGGCCCAGCTCAACGCGCTCTCGTCGCTGGGCGCCGCGATCCAGCTCGCGGGCGGACTGGTTTTCCTCGTGAACCTGGTCGTCTCGACGGTGCACCGGCAGCCGGCCGGTGACGATCCGTGGGGTGGGTACACGCTCGAGTGGGCGACGTCTTCGCCGCCACCCGAACACAACTTCGACCGGCTTCCGCCGATCCGCTCGGAACGCCCGGTCTTCGACTTGCACCATCCCGAGCTCGCCGAGGGTGCGGGATGAAGGTCGGGGTGCGGCTGTTCCTGTCGTCGACCGCGTTCGGCATCGTCATGGCGACGATCTATTGGTACACGACGCGTGAAGTGATCGGCACGATGTTGCTGGGGATGATGTCGCTCGCGCTGCTCCTGGTTGCGACCTACATCCGCATCGCCGAGCGCGAGGCGCACCTGCGCGCCGACGACCGTGCGGGCGTTCCGGAGCCCGGCGAGCGCATGGGCCGCTTCACGCTCGAGAGCTACTGGCCGTTCTTCGGAGCGCTCACCGGCGTGCTGCTGTTCGTCAGCATCGTCTTCTTTTCGGGCGCTGCGCTCGCGCTGCAGGCGATCGCCGCGGGCGGGCTGCTGCTGGCGCTGCGCTTCCTGATCTTGGAGAGCTCGTAGCCGTGCACCCCGCCGGCTCGCGCCCGTCCGACCTGCCGCGCAAGACGCACCCGCTGATCCTGGGCGTCGTCATCTTCCTCTCGTCGGAACTGATGCTGTTCGCGGGCTTTCTCACCGCGTACTTCGACCTGCGCGCGGCGGCGACCGAATGGCCGCCGCCCGACGTGCACCTCGACGGGCTCGAAGCGGCGCTCGGCACCGCGCTGCTCGCGTTCTCGAGCTTCACGATGTGGCGTTGCACGCACAACCTCGCGCGCAACCGGTTCGGGCGCTCGCGCCTATGGCTGGGCGCGACGATCGTGCTCGCGGCCGTGTTCCTCGCGATCGCGATGCACGGGTGGCACGCGGCGACGTTCAGCGTCAACACCCACGCCTACGGGACGCTGTTCTTCAGCCTCACGGGGATTCACGCGTTGCACGTGGCGGCCGGCATCGTGCTGCTGTCGCTGCTCTTCTGGGGGGCGAAGATGGCGGCGTTCAACCGCGACCAGCGCGCGGGCGCGGAAGCGATCGGACTCTACTGGCATTTCGTGATGGGCGTATGGATCTTGATTTGGGGATCGATCTATGTTCTCAAGTAACGGCGGCGGCCCGCGCGCGGGGCGCGGACAAACGATCGTCGGCATCATGCTGGGCGTCAGCGCCCTCGCGAGCGCCGGGTTCATGGCGGTCTTCGTCGCCGGAGCGCAGACGCAACTCGCGGCGCTGTGCGCGTTTGCGGCGTTCGCCGCACTGGCGGCGGCGTTCGTCGTGTGGGAGGGCTCGCTGCTGCCGCATCCGGACGCGGTCGAAGAGCGCGAACCGCTCCCGTCCGCGCCGGCCGCCGTCGATGAGACGGTCGCGGTCTTCGAGGCCGGCGCACGAGCGCTCGGGCGCCGCTCGTGGCTGATGTGGCTCCTGGGCGGGACCCTCGGCGCGCTCGGGCTCGCCGGCCTCTTCCCGCTGGCCTCGCTGACCGGGCCGCTCGACGACAGCTTCGCGCATACGGCGTGGCGCCGGGGCCTGCGCCTGGTGCGCGAAGACGGCACGCCGGTGCACGCGTCCGACCTCGCGATCGACTCGGTGGTGACCGTCTTTCCTGAAGGTTTCGTCGGGCCCGAGCACGTCACCGACATGGCGAATGCGGCGACGATGCTCGTCCGCGTCCCGGTCGAGCAACTCGCGCTTGCGCCCGAGCGCATGGCTTGGGCGCCCGGAGGGCTGCTCGCGTATTCGAAGGTGTGCACGCACGCCGGCTGCCCGGTGGGACTGTACCGCGCGGCCGCGCGCGAGCTGTTCTGCCCGTGCCATCACTCGACGTTCGCGGTGTGCGAGGGCGCGAAGGTCGTCTTCGGTCCGGCCGCGCGGCCGCTGCCGCAGTTGCCGATCGCGGTCGCCGGCGACGGCACGCTGCACGCGTTGGGCGACTTCGATCGGCCGGTCGGACCGGGCTATTGGAACCGCGCGTGATCGTTTCGCGCGCGATCCGCTATCTCGACCAGCGTTTGGGGTCGGCGACGTTCATCAAGCACGCGCTGCGCAAGGTGTTTCCGGACCATTGGTCGTTCATGCTCGGCGAGATCGCGCTCTACGCGTTCCTGTTCTTGCTCGCCAGCGGCACCTACTTGACGCTGTTCTTCAGCGCTGCCGACCGCCGCGTCGTCTATCACGGATCGTATGCGCCGCTCGACGGGCGCACGGTCCCCGAGTCGTACGCATCCGTGCTGCACCTCTCGTTCGACGTGCATCTCGGATTGTTCATGCGTCAAGCGCATCACTGGGCGGCGCTGCTGTTCACCGGCGCGATCCTGTTCCACATGAGCCGCGTCTTCTTCACCGGCGCGTTCCGCAAGCCGCGCGAGTTGAACTGGATCGTCGGGCTGACGCTCTTTCTGCTCGCGATGGCCGACGGGTTCACCGGCTACTCGCTGCCGGGCGACTTGCTCTCGGGCGTCGGGTTGCGCATCGCCTACGCGGTCGCCGAGTCGATCCCGTTCGTCGGCCAGTGGCTCGCGTACTGGTATTTCGGCGGCCTGTTTCCGAGCGAGGTGATGACCGCGCGGCTGTTCATCACGCACGTGCTGTTCGTTCCGCTGGCCTTGATCGCGGCGATCTCGATGCACCTCGGGATGGTGTGGCGGCAGAAGCACACGCAATTCGCGGGCCCCGGGCGCACCGAGGAGAACGTGGTCGGTTCGTACGTCTGGCCGTACTACGCGCTCAAGTCGGTGGGCCTGATGTTCGCGACGTTCGCGATGATCGCGTTCCTGGCCGGAGTGTTCGAGATCAATCCGGTCTGGATCTACGGGCCGTTCGATCCCTGGAAGGTCGCCTCGCCCGCGCAGCCGGACTGGTACGTCGCGTGGCTCGACGGCGCCCTGCGCGTCGGGCCGGCGCTCGCGGTGCACGTGTTCGGGCATACGATCCCGCCGCCGTTTTGGCCGGGCATCCTGTTGCCGCTCGTGCTCTTCGGCGCGCTCTACTGTTGGCCATTCATCGAAGCGAGCTTCTCGAAGCGCGACGTGGCGGCGCACAACCTCCTCGACAAGCCTTACGACGCGCCGCTCCGCACCGGGCTCGGCGTCGCGGTGATCGCGTTCGGCACCGTGCTCGGGTTCGCCGCCAGCGACGACGTCCAGGCAAAGGTGCTCCACGTGCCGCTCGAGATCTTATTGCGAGCGTATCAAGCCGCCGCACTCGTCGCGCCGGTGGTGCTGGGGCTGGTGGCAGTCGCGATCTGCCGCGAACTGCAAGCGCGCCTCGGATCGGAGCCCGGCGTGCGCCACCTGCGGCGCGCCGAGCTCGTGCGCAACGCCGAGGGCGGCTACGAGGCCGAACGCGAGCCGACGAATGTCCCGTGAGGCGTGGGCGCGGACGTGCGCGCTGCTGCTCGTATGGCTCGCGTTCACCGCTGCCGACGCACCGGGCGTGCAGCACCCGCGCTTCGGGGCCTCGGTGACGCGCGACTTGAGCCTGCTGATGTACGACGACGGCGTAACCGCCTCGCCGCGCGCGCTTCCGCCGGCCCAGTTCGACGATCTCGTGCGCACCGGCGCCAGTCTGTACGCCGTGCACTGCACGAGCTGCCACGGCGCGAACCTGGCCGGAACCGCGAATGGACCCTCGCTCTTGCAGGCGGCGGGCGCCCCGGTCAACTTCTATCTGACGACGGGCCGCATGCCGCTGCCCGCTCCGGGCGTGCAGGCGGAACACGGACCGCCGTACTTCGACGCGAACCAGATCGCCGCGCTCGACGCGTTCGTCGCGAGCCGCGCGCAGCGCGCGATCCACGTGCCGCGCATCGAGATCGACCCCGCCCTCCTGCAGCGCGGGCGGCAGCTTTTCGAGAGCAACTGCGAAGCCTGCCACGGCGTGGCCGGCCAAGGCGCCACCGCCGGGTTCGGCTGGATCGCGCTGCCGCTCGACCAGGCCACGCCGCGTCAGATCGTGCAGGCGATGCGCATCGGCCCGGGCGTCATGCCGGTGTTCACGCCGGCCGAAATTTCCGACGAGGATGCGACGGCGATCGCGACCTACGTACGGCACCTCGCCACTGCGCCGGAGAACCCGGGGGGCACCCCCTTCGACTATCTGGGGCCGGTCGCCGAAGGATTCATCGGCTGGGCGATCGGGATCGGCGCGCTCTTCCTCGTCATCTACTTCACCGGCACGACGGCTTCGGGGGCGCGGCTGGGCCGCCGTCGCTGAGCCTCGCGAAAACGTTCGAGCTCACGCGCGTCGCGGGCTTGCTCGGTGCGCGCCCACGCGACGCCCTCGGCCATGAACGCCGCGAACATCGCGAGGCTTGCGCCGATCCACATCAATTCGCCCGCATAGTGCTGATCTTGCAGCCCGGCGGCCGCATAGTGCGGGTACAGCACGCGCGTCTGCGCGTACAGGATGAACCCCAGGAGCCCTTCGGCCGGCATCGCCACGAACAGGTACAGCATGCGCAGCGGATATGCGAGCGGCTCGTCGCTCCACGGCGTTGGGCCGAGGGTGATCAGCGGGAGCCAGAAGAGCAGGGCCGTGCCGAAGAAGAGCCCGTGCTCGAGCACGTGTAGCGTCTCGTCGTCGAGCGCGGCTTCGAAGAAGCCGGTGAGGTGCACGAGCCACAACGCGCCGATGAAGCTCGTCCAGGCGACCGGCGGCGAGGTGAGCACCCGCGCCGTGCGCGAGCGCAGCACCCGCACGAGACGGCGCGCCGCCCCGTGCGGCAAGGTCGCAAGTGCCAACAGCACCGGTGCGCCCAGCAGGACGAGCGGCGCGCTGACGTCGGTGAGGATCAGGTGCTGCAGCATGTGCGGCGCGAACCGCGCGTCGCCGGCCGTGTCGAGCGGTGATTCGACGGCGAGCCACGCCGACAGCGTCCCGGCGGCGAACGCGCACGCCTGCGGGGCGGGCCACGAGCGGCGGCGCACGCGCCGGTAAGCGACCACGCCGCCCGCGTACGCCGCGAGCGCAGCGAGCGCCGGCATGAGGACGAGCGGATCGAAACGCCAGCCGGTCAACATATGCGTGCCGGGATCGTTCCCGCTTGTGGCCCGAACGACGCCTCCGCCGGTTCGCTTCGAGGCTGGGCGGCGAGCCTTAGATCAGGTCCTCGCGCCGGATGCGGGTGTATTCGGCGCGCAACGCGGGCAGCTTCATCAATTGCGCGACCGCGTCGTCGAAGTTGCGTTCGCGGGTGCGGTGCGTCAGGATGACGATGTCGGTCTCGTTGCGGTCGTCGCCGGGGCCCTTTTGGAGCATCGAGTCGATCGAGATGCCCGAGTCGGCCAGCGTGCGCGCGATGTCGGCGAGCACGCCGACCTGATCGTGCACGCGCACGCGCAGATAGTACGACGTCTCGACCTCGGCCATCGGCAGGATGCCGACGTCGCTGAGCGCGTCGGGCTGGAACGCGAGGTGCGGCACGCGCTCCTCGGGTTCGGCCTCCATCAGACGCGCCACGTCGATCACGTCGGCGATCACGGCCGAGGCCGTCGGTTCCGAACCGGCGCCGGCGCCGTAGTACATCGTCACTCCGGCCGCGTCGCCCTTGACGAGGATCGCGTTCATCGCGCCGTCGACGCTGGCCAGGATGTGGTCGGCGCGGACGAGGGTCGGGTGCACGCGCAGCTCGATGCCGCCGGATGCGCGCCGCGTGATGCCCAACAGCTTGATGCGGTAGCCGAGTTCTTCGGCGTACGCGATGTCCTTGTCGGTGAGCTTGGTGATGCCTTCGATGTACGCGCGCTCGAACTGCACCGGGATGCCGAAGCCGATCGCCGACAGGAGCGTCAGCTTATGGGCCGCGTCGACCCCCTCGACGTCGAACGTCGGGTCGGCCTCGGCGTAGCCCAGGCGCTGCGCTTCGCGCAGCACGGCGTCGAACGGCAGCCCCTTGGCGCGCATCTCGGAGAGGATGAAGTTGCTCGTGCCGTTGATGATGCCCGCAATCCACTCGATGCGATTGGCGGAGAGCCCTTCGCGCAGGGCCTTGATGAAGGGAATGCAGCCGGCCACCGCGCCCTCGAAGGCGACCATCACGCCGGCCTTTCCGGCTGCGGCGAAGATCTCGTTGCCGTGCACGGCGAGCAGCGCTTTGTTGGCCGTGACGACGTGCTTGCCGTGCGCGATCGCGTTCAAGATCGCATCCTTGGCGACCGTCGTGCCGCCGATGACTTCGACGACGATGTCGACGTTCGGCTCGGCCGCGGCCGCGACGACGTCCTCGATCACGGGCAGGTCGGGACCGACGACCGCGCGTGCGCGCGCAACGTTGCGCGCTCCGACCCACGCGATCTCGATCCGGCGCCCGGTACGACGCTCGATCTCTCCACGATTGCGTTCGATCACCGCGAACGTTCCGCTGCCGACGGTGCCGATCCCGAGCAGCCCGATCGTCACCGGTTTCATGCCGGCTCCTCGGTGCGCGATCCCGATTGCGCGGCCCAGGCCGCGCGGCATCCCGTCAGCAACACGATGATGCCGACGCCGGCGACGACGATCCGCAGCGGCCAGATCGCCACGATCAACAGCGCGCTCGCGCGCATCGCCTGCGCGGTCAACCAGTCGGCCAAACCGTAGTCGCGATTCATGCGGTCGATCGACTCGGCGTAACTGCGCCGCGTTTGGGTCAAGCCCTTGCGGTCGCCGCGATGGTCGCGCAAGCGCCCGAGCGTCGTCCAAATCTGCACCACGAAGCCGATGCCGGCGACGATCCGCAGGGCGCCCGGTCCGCACGCGAGCCCCACCAGGGCCCCGAACGCGGCGAGCAGCGCGAATTCCGCCGCGATCGTGACCCCCATCGGGGCGATGGCCCGCTGCAGGCCGCGGGTCGCATAGATGACGCCCCACACCGTGAATCCCGCTATGCCGAGCACGACGAGCGTCTCGTGCGCGTCGAACGTTCCCCGGGGCGCCGCGTCGATCCGCGACCACCACCACATCGCACCTGCCATGCGCGCGCAGTTCAGGGCGAAAGGCTCGCGACCCCTTTTACGCGCCCGGCTTTGGCGTGAAGCTGTGGAGGACTGCGCTCGTGCTGCGCCGATTCCGAACCGTGAGGAGGGCACGAGCTTGAGCGGTGACGCGCTGTTGTTGATGGACTATCAAATGGGAGTCTGCGGGCCGGAAGCGCCGGGGGGACCGGAGGCGAAGCGGCGCGAGGTGCTCGCGCACGCACGCCGCGCGCTCGACGCGGCCCGCGCCGCCGGCAAGCTCGTGATCTTCGTGCGGGTCGCATTCGACGACCACTACACGCTGCGCACGAACCGGATGCCGCGCTTCGACGGCATCGAGAAGGCCGGCGCGCTCAAGTTCGGGACGCCGTCGGCGGAGATCTGCGAGGAAGTCCGTCCGCTGCCCGGCGAGATCGTGGTCACCAAGGGGTGCGTCAACCCGTTCATCGGCACGGCACTCGGGGAGATCTTGATCGGGCGGCGTGCGAGCGAACTGTATTTGGGCGGCGTGGCCACGAACTTCGTCGTCGAAGCGACCGCGCGCCACGCGGCCGACAGCGGGTTCGCGGTCAACGTGATGGAGGATTGCTGTTCCAGTTTCAGCGCCGAGATGCACGAGTGGCCGATCAAGAACACGTTCCCGATGTTCGCCAAGCTCTGCACCGCGGCCGACTACGTCGCCCGGATCGGCGCGTAGCCGATGGATCTCGAATTACGGGGCCGCAAGGCGGTCGTGACCGGATGCAGCGTCGGCATCGGGCGTGAAGTCGCGCGCGTGCTCGCGGCCGAGGGCGCGCAGCTCGCGGTCGTCGCGCGTCGCGGCGAACTGCTCGAAACGCTCGCCGACGAGATCGAAGGAAACGGCGGCGTTCCGCCGCTGACGATCGTCGCCGATCTCTACGACCGGGCCGCGCCCGAGCAGATTCGCGAGCGCGTGCTCGGCGAGTTCGGCAACGTCGACATCCTGGTCAACAACGCCGGCGGTTCGCGCAAGATCGACTACCTCGCGGCCGACGAACTGTGGGACGAGGCCTTCGCGATCAACTTCACCGCGGTGCGCAAACTCGCGCAAGCGTTCTTGCCGGCGATGACCGAGCGCAACTTCGGGCGCATCATCAACATCACCGGTTCGTCGGAACCGCTCGGCGTCAACGCGGCGAATGCCGCCAAAGCGGGCGTGCACGCGTGGGCCAAGGGGCTCTCGCGCGAAGTCGGCAAGTTCGGCATCACGGTCAATTCGCTCGCGCCCGGGCGCATTCACAGCGAGCAGATCGATCAGCGCGTCCACCCCACGCAAGCCGATCAGGAAGAGTTCGCCAAGCGCAACATTCCGGCCGGTTACTTCGGCGAACCGTACGACATGGCGTACCTCGTAGCGTTTCTCTGCTCGCCGAAAGCGCGCTACGTCAACGGCGAACGCATCCACGTCGACGGCGGTCTCCACCGCTTCCTCTGACCGCGAGCAAGCGTGCGGCGTGCGGCGGCGCATCGCCCCCGGGTGGAAACTTCGGTGCCGTAGATGCGTTACGCTAATGGGGGCCGAGAGGGCTCCCATGCACGCTCTTGATTGAGGGGATCACTGGAACCATGCGGATCATACGAACGGCGCCGCTCGCCGCGCTGACCTGTCTCTTCGCGCTCTTGCTTCAAACCGGAGCTGTCTACTGCCGGCACGACCGGCGGAGTTTCCGGAGACGTGGTCGCGGCGCAGGGCGGCGCGCCGGTTGCCGGCGCGAAAGTGACGGCCTCGAGCCCGGCGCAACTCGTGACCGCGACGACCGACGGCAAAGGGCACTTCGCCATCCTGTCGCTGCCGCCGGGCCGGTACACGGTCACCGTCAGCGCCCCCGGCTACGTCGACTCGCAGCTGACCGATCTGGAGATCGACGCCGACCAGACGATTTCGATTCCGACGACCCAGCTGACCAAGCCCGGCTAACGCGCGGTCGTCGGCGCCGGGAAGAGGCCCGGATGCTCGATCCGGCGGCCGTGCACGCGCAGCCACTCGATCGCGTCGGCGGCGGCGTTGCGAACTTGGGCGCGCACGCCTGAGCGCCACCGCCGCGCGATCGTCCACTCCATCTCGGCGAAGGCTTGCGCGTACTCGACCTCGATCCGGGCGAGCACGTGGCGCGCGACCGCCGGATGGACGCCACGGAACGGGCGCAACGAGTCCAAGCGGTACGCAAATGCGTTCTCGACGGTTTCGGTGCCCGGTTCGGGCGGGTGGTAGTCGCCGGGGATGAAGGCGTTGTACTTGCGATAGCGAGCGGCGAAATCGGCCGGCAACCGCACGTTGCCGTAGTGGTGATAGACGTACGGCAGCACGATCGCGCGTCCGTGCAGGCCCAAGAGCCGCTCGTGAACGGGGTTGACCCAGTGCAGGTCCGGTGAGAAGCGGTACGCGCACATGCGCCGCGCGATGTCGGTGAACCAGCGAAACGTGCCGTAGAAGTGGTACGTGTATGCGTCGACGTGGGCCACGTCGGAGGAGGCTTGTTCGAGGACGCGCTTGACCTCGAGCAGTTGTTCGCCGTGCACTTCGTCGGCGTCGATCCAGAGCACCCAGTCGGCCGGCGTCAGCCGCTCGCGCAGCGGCGCGAACGCATCGTTGCGCATCGTCGCGAAGTCGACGAAGCGCCGCTCGATCACGAGCAGCCGGTTTTCGGCCGCGAAGGTGCTGGCTTCGATCGTCGCGATGTTGGCGCTGCGGGGACCGGCGGCATTGTTGTTGACGACGAGAAGATCGACGACCCGCTCGATCGAGGCGAGCGTCGCCTCCAAATACGGCTCATACGTGTCGCCGACGCACAAAGCACAAGCTATCATCAAATAAGCTCTTCCTAGCGGGTCCAGTTACCTCCCGGCGACGCCCGTCCCTCCGCCCAGACTCCGGCGGGAAAGGCGGCGGCGCCCCGGCGGCTAATCGTTGGAGATCGACCGGAGGTTCCCGCCATGCGCCTTACGCCCGAACAGCTCGACCGCTTCGACCGCGACGGGTTTCTGCGCTTCGAAGGTTTGTTCGGCGCCGAAGAGGTGGCCGCGCTGCGGGCCGAGCTCGCGCGGGTCTCCGCGGTCGACGACCCGGCGATCATCCGCGAGCGCAACGGCGCCCTGCGCACCGTCTACCGCACGCACGAGCTCGACGGCCCGACGCGCTCGCCCGCTTTTCGCGCGCTCGCGTGTTCGCCGCGCTTCCTCGAGCCGGCCCGGCAAGTGCTGCGCGACGACGAGCTCTACGTGTTCCATAGCAAGTGCAACATCAAGACGGCGGTCGACGGCACGGTTTGGCTGTGGCACCAGGACTACGGCTACTGGCAGCACGACGGGGTACCGTCACCCAACATGGCCACGTTCTTGGTGATGCTGGACGAAGCGACGGAGCTGGGAGGGTGTCTCTACTTCCTCCCCGGGAGCCACCGGTTGCCGCTCTTTCCCGCCCATCGCGACATGACGACGACCTCGTATCCGCAGTGGACGATCGACAAGGAGACGATGCGGCGGCTCCTGCGCGAGTCGCCGCCGCCGGTCCCGATCGTCGGCGGCCCCGGGACCGCCGTGCTGTTCCATTGCAAGATCGTCCACGCGTCGGGCCACAATCTCTCGGCCAACGATCGCTGGCACGTCTACATGGCCTACAATCCGTCCGCCAACCGGCCCGATCCGATCCCGGCCGAGCCGCGTCCCGACTACGTCGTGTCGCGCAATTACGCGCCGCTCGAAGTGATGCGGGACGACGCGATCGTGTCCGCGCCGGCACCGGTTTCGCGCTAGGAGTCGGTCAACCGGTCGACGGCGAGCAACTGCGGGAAGACGCGGATCGCGAGCGCCACCACTGCCAGCGTCCCCAGGCCGCCGAGGACGACCGAGGGGACGACGCCGATCCACGCCGCGAGGACCCCCGATTCGAATTCGCCGAGCTGGTTCGACGTCCCGATGAACACCATGTTGACGGCGCTGACGCGTCCGCGCATGGCGTCCGGGGTCTGCAGTTGGACGAGCGACTGACGGATGACGACGCTGATCATGTCGGCCGCGCCCAGGATCGCGAGCGCCCCGAGCGACAGCGGGAACCAGCGTGAGAGCCCGAACACGATCGTCGCCGCGCCGAACACCGCGACCGTCGCGAACATGACCCGGCCCGCGTGCCGCTCGATCCGGCGCCGTGCGAAGACGACGGCCATCACGAGTGCGCCGGCCGCCGGCGCGGCCCGTAAGAGGCCCAAACCCCATGGGCCGGTGGCCAGGACGTCGCGCGCGTAGACCGGCAGCATCGCGGTCGCGCCGCCGAGGAGGACGGCGAAGAGATCGAGGGTGATCGCGCCGAGGATCGCCGGTTTGCTGCGGATGTACGCGATGCCGGCGAGCACCGACGTGATGCTCACCGGTTCGCGTTTGAGGCGCGGAGCGCTCCCGCGGATCGAGCCGACGACGAAGCTGCTGACGAGAAAGAAGGCCGCCGAGGCGCCGTAGACGGTGCCGGGGCCGGCGACGTACAGCAGGCCGCCCGCCGCCGGGCCGACGATGACGGCCATCTGAAATGCCGAGCTGGAGAGCGCCATCGCGCGGGGCAGAACGTCGGCGGCCACGAGTTGAGGCAGCAGCGCCTGCATCGTGGGCGCCTCGAACGCGCGGGCCGTCCCGATGGCGACGACCGCGGCGAAAATCGCCGCGGTCGGCAGCAGCCCGCGCAGGCAGCCCAGGGCGAGCGTCAGGGCGACTGCCGCCTCGACGGTCTGGCACGCCCGCACGATCGCGCGCCGGTCGTAGCGGTCGGCGACGTGCCCGGTGACGAGCACGAGGGCGATCGCGGGGACGAACTGCGCGAGTCCGACCAGGCCGAGCGCCAGCGGGCTGTGGGTCTGATCGTACACTTGCCAGCCGACGGCCACCGAAAGCATCTGGTAGCCCATGGTGGCGAAAATCCGGGACGCCCAGAAGCTGACGAACGGCCGCTGGCGCACGAGCGGCCCGGGCGCCGGCTGCAACGACATTGCGGCGAAGTTAGACGGCGCGCCGGGCGCGCCTGTCGCCGCCCTACGTGGTGCCGGGCTTCACCAGGGCTGGAAACGCCTGCTTGAGATGCTGCAGTTTCGGCAGGTCTTCGACCACGACGTAGGGATACGCCGGATTACGCTGCACGAAGTGCTGGTGGTACGCCTCGGCCGGGTAGAACGCCTGGAACGCGACGACCTTGGTGACGATCGGTGCGCCGAACGCGTGCGCCTTGGTCAGATCGGCGATCGTGCTCTCGGCGGTGCGGCGCTGGTCGTCGCCGATGTAGAAGATCGACGAGCGATACTGCGTGCCTTCGTCAGGGCCTTGACGGTTCAGTTCCGTCGGATCGTGGGCGACCAGGAAATAAACCTTGAGCAACTGCGCGTACGAGATCTGGGTGGGATCGTAGGTGATCTCGACCGACTCGGCGTGCCCGGTGTTGCCTTGGCTGACCATGTCGTAGTGCGCGGTCGCCGCGGCCCCGCCCGAGAAGCCCGACACGACGTTGGTCACGCCGCGCAAGGATTCGAAGACGGCCTCCATGCCCCAGAAGCATCCGCCGGCCAGCACGGCCGTCTGCGTCCGGGCAGGAGCGGGATTCTGCGCCCAAGCGGCCATCGGCGCGGTTGCGAAGGCCAGGGCGGCGATCAAGAAAATTCGGGCGAACGCGTGCATCGTGCGGCTCATGTTCCGCACGATAGCACGGCGTCCCCAAGGGTTTCAGCGGGCCCGCTTACAGTTTCGCGGGCGCGACGATGCTAGTGCGAGGTGGTCGTCGTCGTGGTCGACGAGTTCGAACTGCCGGCCGACGTTCCGTTGGCGGTGCCGGTGCTCGCGTTGCCGTTCGCGCCGGCTGCGCCACCCGGCTGCGTGATCGTCGTCGAGGTCGAGTTCGTCGTGCGATTCCATGGCTGCCAGGCAAAGACGACGACCAGGGCGGCGACGATCACGACGGCGATCAGGGCGAACGTTGCGGCCGACCAGCCGCTTCCCTCGCGCTGGATGACGGTGCGGTCGTTCATGATGAACCCTCCTTGCCGCACTGCGTTACCCGATTGCGTAAGGGCTTAATCGTTACGTTCCGCCGACCCCGTGCAAGTTCGGCCAGGTCACGTCGTCGTACGTGCCCGGCTTCGAAACGATGCCGATCCGCGTCATGAAGGCCATCAACCGCGTCAGGCCTTGGGGGACCGGCGAGAATTTGACGCCCGGCTGTTTGATCTCTTCGACCCACTGCGCGGCCGTGATCTTGCCGCCCTGATCGGCGGCCAGGAAGGCTGCCGCTTCGTTGGGCTTGACGTTCATCCAGTCGATCGCGTCCTTGATCGCCTTGACCATCGCGGCGTAGTACGCGGGCTTTTCGCGCACGAATTGACCCGAGGCCGCGGCGACGATCAGCATGAAGTTCGCATCGGGGAAATCGCGGTCGCGATTGCTCAAGATCGAATGCATGCCGGGCTGTTGCATCAGCATCCGGATGTAGGGCGGGGTGGCGAACTCGGCCACGATGTCGCGCTTGGATTCAAGCGCCGCGACCGCGTCGGGATGCGGCATCGTGACGAAGTTCGTGTCGAGCGCCGTGATGCTTCCGAAGTACTTTTCAGCCGCCATCTTCAGTTCGAGCGACTGCGGCGAGCCGATCGAGACGACGTTGAGCTTGTCGCCGGGCTTGATGTCCTTGACCGATTTGAGGTCGGGCCGGTACGTGATCAGTTCGGTCGGCATGAACGACATCCCGAGCGCGATCTTCATGTCGGCGCCCTTGTCCCAGGCTTGGATGACGGGCGACATCGCGAGCCCGCCGACGTCGATCGTGTTCGAGATCAGCGCCTCGCGGATCGCCGCGCCGCCCGAGAGTTGGACGAAGTTGATCGTCACGTTGGGCAAGTACCTGTGAATGAATTCCGGCCGCTTCGCGACGATGTAGAGCGGCGCGTACCCCAGGCCGAATTCGGTTGCGACCCGGATCTGGTCGGGACTCTGCGCCACCACGGCGCCGGGCGGCGCCGCGATGGCGAACGCGGCCGCCGCGACGAGAAGACACGAACGCCGAACTGTGCGCATCAGAACCTCCGCTCCGTCGTTAGATTGCGCCGCTGCGTGCGAGCGCGGCGAGTTCGTCGTCGCCGAGCCCGAGCAGCGTGGTGAACACATCGTGATTGTGTTGGCCGAGCGCGGGTGCGGCGGTCTCGACCGCACCGGGGCGCTCGGAGAGTTTGGGGACGACGTTCTGCATGGCGACCGGTCCGAGTTCTGGATCGTCGACGGTGACCAGTGCCTCGCGTTCGGCGTAGTGCGGATCGGCGAAGATCTGCTCGATCGAGTAGATCGGGCTGAAGCCGACCTCGGCGCCGGTCAGGACGGCGTCGACCTCGGCGAGCGTGCGGGCGCCGATCCAGCCGCCGACGACGGCGTCGAGTTCGGCGTAGTGCCGTACGCGGTCGGGGTTCGTGCGGAAGCGCTCGTCGGCGATCAGATCGGGGCGTCCGATGGCCCGCGCGAGCCGTTCGAAAATGCTCTGGCTGCTGGCGGCGATCGACGCCCATTGTGCGTCGCTCGTCCGGTAGACGTTCCCGGGTGCACCGTACTGGCTCCGGTTCCCGGAGCGTGCGCGCACGACGCCGAGCTGATCGTACTCGACCGGGAGGAAGTCGAGGATGCGGAACATCGACTCGAAGAGCGACAGGTCGATCTCCTCGGCGCGCTCGCCCGGGTGGTGATCGCGCTCGTACAGCGCGATCATGATCGAGAGCGCGCCGAACAGGCCGGCGACCGAGTCGGCCACCGGGAAGCCGTTGTGCATCGGCGGCCGGTCGGAATCGCCGCAGAGACTCGTGAAGCCCGACATCGCCTCGGCGACGCGCGCGAAGCCGGGGCGGCCGCGATACGGGCCGGTCTGCCCGAAGGCGGTGAGGCGCAGGACGATCAGGCCGGGATTCGCGGCGCGCAGCTGCTCGATCCCCAGGCCCCACGCTTCGAGGGTCCCGGGCCGAAAGTTCTCCACCAGCACGTCGAAGTGGGCGGCGAGCTTACAGATCAGGTCGCGTCCCTCGGGATGCCGCAAATTGACCGTGATCCCGCGCTTGTTGCGGTTGGCGACCTTCCACCACAAGCCGACGCCGTCTTTGAGCGGCGGCAGCATGCGTAAGGGGTCGCCGGCGCCGGGCATCTCCACCTTGACGACGTCGGCGCCGAAGTCGGCCAGCAGCGTCGACGACCATGGTCCGGCGACGATGTTGGAGAGGTCGAGGATGCGGATCCCCGTCAGCGGGCCGGTCGGCATGAGGGCGCACTTCCTCCGAGCGAGCGCTGAAGTGGAGGGGTTTGATTAAAGTACAATAAACCATACTTTTAGAAGAATGGCAATACGGCAAGCGCTGCGTCAATCGTCGATGCCGCTCTACGCGCAGATCGCCGATCTGCTCCGCCACCGCATCCGCCGCGGGGTGTGGGTGCCGGGAATACCGCTGCCGACCCTCGAGGAGTTGGCGGCCGAATTCGGCGTCGCGCGGCTGACGATCAAACAAGCGATGGACGTGCTCGCCGGGCAAGGGCTCGTAGCCCGGTATCGCGGCCGCGGCACGTTCGTTCGCGAGCGGGCGGGCGAAGAGCGCCGGCTACACCTGCGGACCAGCCTCGAGGGCTTTTGGGCGATGTACGCGGGCACGCGGACGCGGATGCTCTCCGAGGGGAACGCGACTCCGTTGCTGACGCCCGCCGACGGGCCGGCGGCGGCCGCGTATCACAGTATGCGCCGGCTGAACAGCCGCGAGGGCGTCGTGTTCAGCGTCGCCACCGTCTATCTCGACGAGACGATCTTCCGCCGCGATCCGGCCCGCTTTCGCGCTGAACCCGTGGTCTCGGTGCTGCTCGAATCCGCCGCCGACATCGCCAAGGCACGCCAGACGTTGACGATCGGCGTCGCCGACGTGGAAGATGCCGACCATCTCGGGGTGCCGTTGAACTCCCCGACCGCCGACGTGCGGCGCGTGTTCAACGACGCGTCCGGCACGGCGATCTACGTCGCCGAAGCGACGTATCCCGGCGACTTCGTGTGTATCGAACTCGATCTGAAGTGAAGGCCGCGGGCCGTTACGCAGGCGGCGAGGGGATCGGCTCGGGGGCCGGGGTCGGCTGCGCGGGCGAGGCCGGCGCCGGGGTTGCCGGGCCCGGGCCGAAGCTCGCCCCCGGGTAAACGCCGGGCAGCGGGCTCGAGCCGGGCGCGGGAGCGGCGCCGGTCTGCCATCCGCCGCCGAGCGACTGATAGAGGCTCACGAGCGCCAGCCGTTCGCTCAGGTCGGCTTGCGCGAGCGCGATCTGCGCGGTGAAGGCGCGGGTCTCGGCATCGAGGACTTCGAGATACGACGTGACGCCGCCGGTCCAGCGCAAGTTCGCCAGCCGCACGGAGTCGACCGCAGCCGCCGTGTACAGCGCTTCTTGAACGCGGTAATCGCGCTGCTGCTTGTAGGCGATCAACGAATCGGAGACTTCTTGCATCGCGCCCTGCACGGTCTGCAAATAGCCGAGGACCGCTTGTTTCTGCACCGCTTGCTGCACCCGCACGTTCGCCTTGAGCCCGCCGCCGTTGAAGATCTGTTGCATGAGGGTCGCGACGGCGCCGTAGAGCCCCTGCGGACCGTAGAAGATGCCGTTGAGCACTTGTTGCGCGAAGCCGGCGGTCCCGCCGATCGTCAACTGCGGGAAGAGCGCGGCCCGAGCGACGTTGATCTGGGCGTTGGCGGCCGCCAGATTCGCTTCGGCCTCTTGCACGTCGGGCCGGCGCACGAGCAGCTGCGACGGAAGCCCGGCTTGCGGAAGATCCGGCATGTAGATCTGCGCCTCGAGGGTGCGTCCGCGCGCGATCTCCTTCGGATACGTTCCGAGCAAGGTGCTGATCGTGTCTTCGGTCTGCTGCGTGCTTTGCACGATCAGCGGAATCGCGGAGGTCGCCTGCAGTAACGCGATTTGGGCTTGGCGCAGGTCTTGCAGGGTCGCGATGCCGCCTTCGAGCCGCAAGCGGACGAGGGCGACGTTCGCCTGCCGCGCGACGACGGTGTCGTTGGCGATCTGCAGCTCCTCGTCGAGCTCGCGCAGTTGGAAGTACTCGCTGACGACGCCGCTGACGAGGGTGTAATAGACGACTTGCTGCGCCCAATTCGCCGCGAGGAGCTGGTTCGCCGCGGCCGCCGTCTGGTTGCGGAGCGCGCCGAACAGGTCGACCTCGTACTGCACGCCCAGCACCGCGGAGGGCTGGAACGAGCCCGATGGAACCGTCGGCGGCTTGTTGCCGTTGGTCTGCTGCACCGGGGCCTGGATCGTCGCGTTGATCTGCGGCGCCTGCTGCGAGCCGACGACCTTCAGTTGCGCGGCCGCCTGTTCGATGCGCTGGTACGCGAGCAGCACGTCGTAGTTGTTCGCGAGTGCCGTATCGACGAGCGACTGCAGCACCGGGTCGCCGAAGATTTGGTACCAACTCAAGTCGCCGTAGGAAGCGGGTCCCGGCGCCGATTCTCCGCGATAGGTCGAGGGCAGTTGCGGGACCGGCGTCGGCGCGGGCGGCGCGGCGAAGGCGCCGGTCGCGTTCGCGAACAGCGCCGCGCACAGCGCGCCCGCGGCGAGGACGCGTTTCATGGCGTGCCGTCCGACGGCGCGGCCGTTGTCCCACCCGAGGCCGGTGCCGGAAGGACGGTCGTCGCGGGCGCGCCGTCGACGTCGTGTTTGCCGGCCTTCTTGTTGCTCTTGGGTTCGACGAGGTTCTGGATCAGCGCGTACAGGACGGGGATGATGAACACGCCGACGCAGGTCGCGAGCGTCATGCCGCCCACGACCGCGAAGCCGATCGAACGGCGCGAATTCGCGCCCGCTCCGGTGGCCAGCGCCAACGGCACCGCCCCGATGATGAAGGCCAGCGAGGTCATGATGATCGGGCGGAAGCGCAAGTGCGCGCCGGCGAGCGCCGCATCGATCGGCGACATGCCTTCCTTATCGTGCTTCTCCTTGGCGAACTCGACGATGAGGATCGCGTTCTTGGCGGCCAGCCCGATCAGCATGACGAGCGCGATCTGCACGTAGACGTTCGCGTTGCCGCCGACGCCGACGACCAAGAGATACGCGCCCAGGACGCCGACTGGGATCGCCAGCAGCACGCCGAACGGAATCGCCCAGCTTTCGTACAAGGCGGCCAGCACGAGGAACACGAGGATCAGCGCCAGGACGAAGGCCAGGATCTGCGAGTTGCCGGCCAAGAGCTGCTGGTACGCGAGGCCGTTCCATTCGTAGCCGTAGCCGGAAGGCAAGTCTTTGTTGCCGCCCTGCATCAGCGTCTGGATGACCTGCCCGGTGCTGTAGCCTTCGGCCGGATTGACGGTCAGTTCGCTCTCGCGATAGGCGTTGAAGCGCTGGATCACGTTGGGTCCGACCGTCGGCGTGACGCTTGCCAGGGTGCTCATCGGCACCATGTCGCCGGTCTTGTTGCGCACGTAGACTTGCGTGATGTCGGGCGGCGCGGCGCGGAACTGCGCCTCCGACTGGATCATCACTTTCCAGCTGCGGTCGAAGAGGATGAAATCGTTGAGGATCGGGCCGCCGAAGTACGCGCCGAGATTGCTGTACACGTCGGAGAACGGGATGCCGAGGGTCTCGGTCTTGTCGCGGTTGACCTCGATGTCGAGCTGCGGGACGAACGCGCGCAGCGAGTTGAAGCCCGGCCCGATCGACGGCTGCTCGCCCATCTTGGCGCCGAACGTCTCGGCCACGTCGGCGAGCTGCTGCGGCGTGTGGCTGCCGCGGTCTTCGATCTCGAACTGAATGCCGCTGCTCGAACCCAGGCCCGGGATCGGCGAGATGTTGACCGCGACGCCGGTGAGCCCCGGTTGGCGGTTGACGATCGCCTGCGCCGTGCCGATGATCTGGCGGAGCTGCGTCTCTTTGGAGGTGCGGTCGGCCCAGGGTTTGAGCGCCAGCACGAAGCTGCACGATTCGCTCGTGAAGGCGTTGGTCAAGAGGTTGAGGCCGCCCATCGTGGCGACCGTCTCGACGCCGGGCACCTTTTCGAAGGCCGACTCGAGCCCTTCGGAGAGGGCGTTGGTGCGGGCCAAGCTCGAGCCGTCCGGCAACGTGACGATGACGAAGAACGCGCCTTGGTCTTCCTGCGGAACGAAGGCCGTCGGCGTCTTGACGACCAGATAGCCGGCCGCGAGATAGACGCACGCCAGCAGCGCGAGCACGATGATGTAAGCGCCGGATCAAGACCCGCACGACGGCCATGTAGCCGCCGGTGACGCGCTGGAACCCGCCGTTGAACTTGCGGACGAACCACGAGAACGGGTCCTTGCCGCCGCCGGGCTTCTTCGGGCGCAGGAGCATCGTGCACAGCACCGGCGTCAAGGTCAAGGCGACGACCGCCGAGATCGCGACCGAGACCGCGAGCGTCAAGGCGAACTGCTGGTAGAGCTGGCCGATGATGCCGCCGATGAACGCGACCGGCACGAAGACCGAGGCGAGCACGATCGCGATGCCGATGACCGGCGCCTGCACGTCGCGCATCGCGTGCTCGGTCGCGTCGCGCGGCGAGAGCCCTTCCTCGATGTAATGCTCGACGGCTTCGACGACGACGATCGCGTCGTCGACCACGAGCCCGATCGCGAGCACGATGCCGAACAGCGTCAGCGTGTTGATGTTGAAACCGAGCGGGACAAACACCGCGAACGTGCCGACGAGCGACACCGGGACGGCGATCATCGGGATCAGCGCGGCGCGCCAGCTTCCCAGGAAGATCAGGACGACCAGGAGCACGAGCCCGATCGCTTCGAACAGCGTGTGCTCGACGTCTTTGATCGACTCCTTGACGAACTCGGTGTTGTCGTACATGATCGAGTACTTCAAGCCGTCGGGGAAGCTCTTCGCGAGCTGGTCCATCAGCGTGTGTTGACGCCGTTGGCGGTGGCCAGCGCGTTCGCGGTCGGGGTTTGGTACAGGATGATGACGTTGGCCGGAACACCGTTCTGGCGCCCGAACGAGTAATACGTCTGCGCGCCCAGTTCGGTGCGGGCGGCGTCGCGGATGCGCAAGATCGAGCCGTCGCTGTTGGCGCGGACGACGATGTTGTCGAATTCCTTCGTCGTGTTCAGCTCGCCGTTGCCGTTGATCGTGTACTGGAAGGCGGGCGATTTCTTCTCGGTCGACGGCGGGGCGCCGACTTGACCGGCCGGCGCGATGATGTTCTGCTGTTTGGGCGTCGCGAGATGTCGGTCGCCTGCAGCCCGAGCTTGGCCAGTTTCTGCGGATCGACCCACACGCGCATCGCGTAGTTCTGCTGGCCGATCACGAGGTTGTTGCCGATGCCGGGGACGCGCATCAGCGGATTGATGACGTTGATCGAAGCGTAGTTGCTCAGGAACGTGCTGTCGTACGCCTTGTTGGGCGAGTACAGCGTGAGCACCATCAGCATGCTGGGCGACTGCGGGTTGATCGTGACGCCGTAGTTGTTGACGGCCGCCGGCAAGCTCGCGAGTGCCGCCGAGACGCGGTTCTGCACGTTGACCGCGTCGATGTTGGGATCGCTGCCGACCGCGAACGACACGTTGAGCTGATACGTGCCCGAGGACGTGCTGACCGACTGCATGTAGATCATCTGCGGGCAGCCGTTGACTTGTTGCTCGATCTGGGTCGCCACCGTCTGCTCGACGACTTGGGCGCTCGCGCCGGGGTAGCTCGTCGACACCTGGACGACCGGCGGCGTGATCTGCGGAAACTGCGAGATCGGCAGCGAGAAGATGCAGATGCCGCCGACCAGCAGGATCACCAGCGACAGCACGACCGCGAAGACCGGGCGCCGGATGAAGAAGATCGACACGGTTAGCCTGCTTTGGCCATGACGGGGTTGACGATCGAGCCGGGCGCCACTTTCGAAACGCCCTGCACGATGACGAGCTCGCCGGCCTCCACGCCGCCCGTGATGACGTTGTATTTCTCGTACAGCGGCCCGACGCTGACCGTGCGCTGCTGCACGACGTGGGTCTGTTTATCGACGACGTAGACGATCGTCGTGCCCTGCAGATTTGCGATCGAGGTCTGCGGGATCAGCAGCGAATCCTTGCGCTCTTCGCCGACGCCGCTGATCTTGCCGAACTGTCCGGGACGCAGCAGTCCGTCGGGGTTGGGGAAGAGCGCCTCGACGGTCAGCGTGCCGGTCTGGTTGTTGAGCGCGCGGGCCAGCGTCGAGAAGGTGCCGGTATACGGGTATTTCGAGCCGTCGGCAAGGGTCAGCTCCAGCTTGCGCTGGCCGGGATTGCCGGAGATCTGCCCGGTGGACTGGCGGAACAGATAGAGATAGTCCGTCTCAGGGATCGAGAAGACGACCTTCATCGGGTCGACGGTGCCGATCGAAACCAGGATGTTCTTCTCGCCGGGTTGGCCGACCAAGTTGCCTTGGTCGATCTGCAGGATGCCGATCAGTCCGGAGACCGGCGCGTAGATCGTGCAGTACCCGAGGTTGATCTTGGCGTTGGCGACGTCGGCGCTCGCCGACATAATCTCGGCCTTGGCGGTGAGGATCTGCGTCTCTTGTTCGAGTTTGGTGTCGGCGAGATTCGCTTGCGCCGCCGCGACGTTTGCCGCCGCCGCCTCCTGCGAGGCGATCGCGTTGTCGAGGTCTTGCTGCGAGATGGCTTGCTTCGCGGCCAAAGGACGGTACCGGGCGACGGTGACGTTCTGCAGGTTCAAGTTGGCCTGCTGTTTGGCCAAGTCGGCTTGGGCCCGCAGCACGGGGACCGCGTTGACGGCCTTCTGCAAATCGGCGTTGCCCTTGGCGAGCGACGCTTGAGCACTCAGGAGCGCGGCCTGGTACTGATCCTTCTGCAGTTCGAAGAGCAACTGGCCTTGTTTGACGATCGTGCCTTGCTGGAACTTGACCTGCTCGAGCACGGCCTCGACGCGGGCGCGCACATCGACGCTGACGTTCGCCTGGGTCTGGGCGACGAAGTCGACCGTGATCGGGACCGTCTTCTCCAGAACGGGGGTGACGACGACCGATTCGGGCGGTGGGGTCGGCCCTGCGGCGGCCTTCTCATCGCCGTGGCATCCGGCCAGCGCGAGTGCGGCGGCACCGGCAAAGACCGCGAGCGCGCGTTGCACGAAGCGGCGGGTTCCATCGTTTCCAGCGTCTCTGACGATTGCCGTTCTCCCCGACTGCTCGTTTGTCTGCTCAGTACGAAAGCAAGCTCTCGCGCTCGATTACGGCGCGAGAATCTGACGGTCGCAAGCCTTTGGTCGAAGCGACCGATTTCCTGCGGACGACGAGTCCACTTGTGTCAAGGTTTCCTTATTACGCATCGGTCCGCCGGGGTTCGCATTCAAGTGCCGGCCGCAGACCGGCCGTCCGCGTGCGCGATACCCGCTTGCTCGTGGAGCAACGACGATCCCCGCCGGCGCGCCTCTCATGCGCTGGACCGAACTCGTCGCCGGCCTCATCTACGCGCTGTGGGCGTAGCCACTTCTTCGCCCGCTCGCAAGGCCGTCGCGCGCAGCGCGCGAACGTCGGGCGCGTGAAGTCCGCGTCGCTCTCACCCCGCGCGCTCGCCGTCGCCAAACTCGCGTTATATACGGCGGCCTTCATGGGCGTGCTCGACAACGCGGTCGTGTACTTGGCCCTGCCGGCGATCGAACGCGACCTCCACACCGGTTTGGCCGACCAGCAGTGGATCGTCGGCATCTACATCTTGATGCAAGGCAGCTTCACCCTCGCGGCCGGCACCCTGGGAGATCTCTACGGGCGCAAGCGCATCTTCCTGGCCGGTTTGACGCTGTTCATCGCCGGGTCGATCGCCGCCGGGTTCGCGCCCAACAGCGCGTTCCTGATTGCGGGCCGATTCCTCGGCGGGCTCGGCAGTTCGGTGCTGTTCTCGCTCTCGCTCGCGATGATCCTCGCCCTCTTTCACGACCCGAAGCTGCGCGAAGCCGGGGTGCGCGGCTTCGGCAACGTCGCGGGCATCGGCGCGGTCGCGGCACCGCTCGTCGGCGGACTGTGCGTGAGCTTCCTGGGTTGGCGCAGCGTGTTCTTCATCAACGTGCCGTTCGCGATCTTCTCGATCGTCGCGACGATGCTGCTGATCGAGGAGTCGGCCGTGCAGCCGGGCCGCAAGCTCGACGTGCCCGGCCAGATCACCAACGTCGCCGCGCTGCTCGCGTTCAGCTTCGTGCTGACCGAGGGCAACGCGCTGGGCTGGACGTCGGCGCCGATCCTGGGGGCCGCGCTCGCCGGCTGCTTGGCACTCGCGGGCTTCCTGCGCGTCGAGCGCCGCAGCGCCGACCCGATGCTGCGGTTGAAATATTTCGCCAACCCGGTGTTCGCCGGCGCCAACCTGATGCTGGTGCTCAACGGCATGCAATATTACGGCATGTTCTTGGTCGCCTCGCTCTTCTTGCAGAACGTGCAGAACCAATCGTCGTTGGCGGCCGGCCTCTATCTGTTTCCGGCGATGCTGTCGTTCTTCTTGGTAAACCAGGCGAGCGGGAAGGCGACCGCGCGGCTCGGGCTCGCACGGACCGGGATCGTCGGCATGAGCCTGTGCTGCGTGATGGTCGCGACGTACTTCGCGGTGTCGCTCGCGACGCCGCCGTGGGCGATCGCCGTGATCCTCGCCGGATGGTGCATCGGGGCCGGGCTGTTCTACACGCCGACCGAAACGCTCGGGATGTCGACCGTGGGCGACGCCGATTCCGGCATGGCGGCCGGCATGCTGGGCTTCAGTCTCTCGTTCGGCGGCGTGTTGGGCATCGGGCTCGTCGGCGCGTTGCTCGCGGCGGGCATGACGGTGTTCATGCGCGGCTCGCTCGCGGTCGCCGGCGTTCCGGCGGACGTCGCGCAGACGCTGCTCGTGGCAGCGCACCACGGCGGCATTTGGACGGCGATCGCGGCGCTGGGCCCGACGACGGTGCCCAAAGACGTCATCGTCCACATGGCCGACGTCGCGTTTGCCGTCGGCATGCGCATCGCGATCCTCGCGGTGGCGACGATTTCGTTCCTCACGCTGGGCGCAACGTTCGTCCTGTTCCGGCGCGGCCGCGCGTTCGCGCCGATTGCGAAAGCGGAAAGCGTCGAACCGCAAACCGTCACGACGTAATTTCGCACCGCGCAGCTCGCGACGAAGGCCGCGCGTTTGAAGGTGAAGAACGTAGCAGCCCGTGGGATCGATGCGATATCTCGCTCTCCTTGCGGTGTTCATCCTCGCAGCCGGCGGCGCGTGGTGGTTTCTCTCCCACCGCTCGGGTCCGCAGGCCGGCGACTCGATCGCCGTCTACTACACGAAACTCGACGGCGACAGCGAAGGGACGTGGCGCGTCTCGCTGGGGCCGGCGCGCGATCCGAAATCGGTCGCGTTCTACGCGGCGACGCAAGCCGTCGCGGGACCGCCGTCGGGAACCGAAGCGATTCGCTTCCCCAATGGAACGCACGTCCTCTCGGTCGACGTTGACGGAGCGACGGCCGACGTCAACCTTTCACCGGAAGTGAAGGGCCAAGGCGGCGGCAGCTTTGCCGAAGGCGGCGAGTTCAAGGGATTGGTTTACACCTTGACCGCGTTGCCCGATATCAAGGCGGTGACGATTCGTGTCGATGGAACACGCATACCCACATTGCCGGGAGGTCACTTTGAGCTCGATGAACCGCTTACGCGCGCGAGCTGGTAGCGCACTTCTCGCGTGTCTGCTCGTCGTGGCCGCGCTGTGCCCGGCGGCGCGCGCCGACGATGCGAGCTCGCTGTGGTTCGCCGGCACGCACCTGATTCTGGTCCACGCCGAACCCAATGGCGGCGATCTCGCGGTCGGGGTGCACGACAGCGGCTTGGTCAACTTTCTCGCCCGGCTCGGCGCGACGATCGCGTGGTCTCCGGGGCAGCGCTACGTCGTGATCACCGCCGGCGACCGGCGCACGATCGCCCTGACGCTCGGCGACCCGCGCATCGGCACCGCGAACGGGACGGTCACCGCCCCGTTCGCGCCGTACGCCGACGGCACGGAAGCGTACGTGCCGTTCTTCGCGCTGGCGCGGGCGCTCTACGTCGAGCCGGTGCGCCAGGGTGACGAGATCGTCATGCAGCCGCAGCTCGGCGTGCTCGACGTGCGGCAAGACGGGCGCAAGACGATCGTCGTCGTGCACGGCGCCACGCCGCTGCGTTTCACCAAGACCGCTGAAGCCCCCGACCGCGTGACGCTCGCCTTCGGCGGCGTTGCCAGCTCGCTCGGGCAAACCCGCCAAGTCGGTAGTGCGGCACTGAACGAATTGGATCTGACGGTCTCCGGCAACGTCAAGAATCCGACGTCGACGCTCACGTTCGTGGGCGCCAGGGGCTCGGCGCACGCGCTGTATTCATCGACGACCGCCAACGAAGTGACGATCGCGTTCGCGCCCGCCGGCGTCGCTCTCGGCGGGCTGCCGATTCCCGACCAAGCCGCGGCGGGTGCGCTCTCGCTCGTTCCGGCTGCTCCGGTGCCGCAGATGGGCAACGCGGCCGCGCCGGTTGCCCCGGCCCCGGTTCCGCAAGCCTACGCGCCGGCCGCCACCGCGGCGCCGAACGGCAATGCCGGTGCGGTGACGGCCGTCAATCCGAACGCACCGCCGCCGCCTCCGGGCGCGGGCAGCATGACGCAACCGTACGGGAGCGCGCCCGCGCCGGTCGCACCCTCGCAGCCGGTCACGGTGACCAACGTCGACGTGCTGCCGGTCGACGGCGGCGTGCAGGTCCGCGTCGCGCTCAGTGGTCCGGCCGCTTACGAATGGCACCGGCTCGCCGATGGGCGCTACTACGTCGATTGCGGGGCGCGGCGCTGGCGACCGCAGCGCGCGACGAAGCGGGCATCGGCCCGGTGCAATCGATGCGCGTGCGCCAGATCGGGGAGCCGCAGGCGCCGGTCGTCCGAGTCGCGCTCACGCTCGCCGGCGACCACGAAGTGCAACTCGCGCCGAGCGGCACGACGCTGTCGATCGTCGCGCTCAACGTCCCCAACACCGACATCGCACACGCCGGTGCGGGGACGCTCGGCGCACCGGCCGGAGCGGCGGTCGCGCAGAACGCGTATCCGCAAACCGCGGCCGCACCCGCCGCCACCGACGACGGCAGCGGCACGGTGACGGCCGTCGCTCCGCCGGGGTGGAAGTTCGGGTCGGCGTCGCCGGGAGTCGCCACCGCGCCGCCGCCGGCCCCCGGAAGCAATCCGCGCCTGATCGTCATCGATCCGGGGCACGGCGGGAGCGACACCGGAGCGATGCACAACGGCTTGGTCGAGAAAGATCTGACCCTCGACATCTCTCAGCGGCTGCGCAGCGTGCTGATCGCGCAGGGGTGGCAAGTGAAGATGACCCGCACGACCGACGTCGACGTCGTCGCTCCCGACGACGATGCCAAGACCGAGCTGCAAGGGCGCTGCGACGTCGCCAACAACGCGGGCGCGCGCCTGTTCGTCAGCGTCCACATCAACAGCTTCACGACGTCCGACCTGAACGGGACGACGACGTACTACTACAAGCAGGGCGACGTCAATTTCGCCGAAGCGATCCATCGCCGTCTGTCCGCGGTGCTGCCCACTAAGGACGACGGCGTGCGCCGGGAGAACTTCTACGTGGTGCACCATACGACGATGCCGGCGGTGCTGGTCGAGACGGCCTTCCTCTCCAACCCGTCCGATGCCGGCTACTTGAAATCCCCGTCGTTCCTGCAGTCGGTCGCGCAGGGGATCGCCGACGGCATCAAAGACTACGCGGGCTCGCCCCGGCTCGCTCTCCGACGCGGGAGCCGATCATTAGCACGCCGCTCGGTCTCTTCGATTCCGGCATCGGCGGTCTCACGGTGTTGCGCCGTCTGCGCGAAACGCTGCCCGACCACGACGTCGTCTATCTCGCCGATCAAGCCCGCGTTCCTTACGGCGGGCGTCCGTTCGACGAGCTGTTCTCGTTTCTCGAGACGAACCTCGCCTATCTCCAGTCGCGCGGCGCGCAACTCGTCGTCATGGCATGCAACACGTCGTGCGCGGTCGCGGCCGATTACGGCTGGCCCGAGATCGACGTCCCGATCCTCGACCTGATCGACAATGCCTCCGAGATGGTCGGCCGCACCGGGCTGCGGCGCATCGGCGTCATCGCGACCGCGGCGACCGTGCGCAGCGGCGCCTACGGGCGCGCGATCCGCGCCCGCATGGAAGGCGTCGAAGTGCAAGAAGTCGCGGCCCCCGAACTCGTCCCGCTCGTCGAGTCGGGCCGCTTGACGGGTCCCGAAGCGCTCGCGGCGGTCAAGCGCTCGTGCGCGCCGTTCGCGAAGCTCGATGCGATCGTGTACGGCTGCACGCACTATCCGGTGCTCGACGAGCACTTCGAGACCGTGCTCGGCCCGCGCGTCGCGCGCCTCGACCCGGCGGTCGCGCAAGCCGAAGCCGCCGCCGAACTCGTCGCCGAACGCGGCATCCTCGAAGGGGCGGGCCACGTCTCGTACGCGACGACCGGCGCCGTCCTTCCCTTCCGCGACGCCGTGCGGCTCTTCGTCGGCGAGCGCGCTCCCGACGTGCACAACGCCGCCCACATCATCACGCCCGTAGCCTAAGGCCGATGCGCCGGGCGCCAAGCGCGAGGCGACGGGTTCCGGCGTAAGGCCGGAACCCTTATAACACGCCGAAGATCGCGAAGAACAGCACCGTCGAGCACGCGCCCAGGGCCGCGCCGGCGACCACTTGCAGCAGCGTGTGGGCCTTGAGGTAGACGCGCGCCCAGCACACGATCGGGATCAGCACCAAGAACGGCAGCGGGGCGGCCCCGTAGAGGATCGTCAGCGCGACGAGCGGCGCCGTGATACCGAGCGCATGGGTGCTGATCTTCCAGTAGCGCGTGATGAACTGCACGACGAGCGAGCTCGCGGCGTAGCCGGCCATCGACGCGACCAGGAACGCGGGCGCGTGGATCAGCCACAGATCGAGCGTGCCGAGGAAGAAGAAGACGACGAATGTCCCAAAGACCTTCTGCGTTCTTGCCGGATCGACATGTCGAGGTCGGTGATGCGTCCGCTCGCATAGAGCCAGAAGACGTAGAGCATCGGCCCGATCGAGGTGAAGAACGCACTGTTGAAGAGCAGGATCCAGAAGTCTTCGTAGCTGCGCGCGCGCGCATGGGCCAGCAGCACGAACAGGGCGAGCGACGTGACGAACGGATTGCAGACGGTGGAGAAGATGCGCGCCGTCTCGGTGAGAACGCGCTCCCGCCGGCGTACTTCCACGGCGCCTTAAGTAGCGGCCCGGGTGCCCTGATTCCTCGTTCCGGCCGCCTGCCTTGGCGGTGGCAATCGTCACCGCCCGGGGTAGCGGGCGCCTGCGACAATCGGGAAAACGGGTCGCCGGTGCGGCGTGGAGAATCGTCGCTGATCGACCGAAAGGGCCACAACCGTCCATGATCCTCGAACGAATCGACACCCCAGCCGACGTCCAGGCGCTCACTCGCGAAGAGATCGACGTCCTCGGCGCCGAGATCCGCGACGTCCTCGTTACCACCTGCGCCCAGAACGGCGGCCATCTGGCGCCGAACTTGGGCGTCGTCGAGCTGACGCTCGCGCTGCACACCGTGCTCGACCAGCCCGCCGACAAGATCGTGTGGGACGTCAGCCACCAATCCTACGTCCATAAACTGCTGTCGGGCCGGCGCGACCGTTTCGGCACGTTGCGCCAAGCCGGCGGCGTCTCCGGCTTCTCGATGCGTTCCGAGTCGATCTACGACTGCTTCGGCGCCGGCCACGCGAGCACGTCGGTGTCGGCGGCGCTCGGCATGGTGACGGCCCGCGACCTCGCCAACGAGAAGACGACGATCGTTGCGGTCATCGGCGACGGCGCGCTGACGGGCGGCCTCGCCTACGAGGCGCTGAACAACGCCGGCCAGCTCAAGACGAACTTCATCGTGATCCTCAACGACAACGAGATGTCGATCGCCCCCAACGTCGGCTCGATCGCCTCGTACCTCTCGACCTTGCGCAGCAAGCCGTTCTTCAACCATGCGCGCGACGTCGCCAAGGGCGTGCTCGATCACGTCCCGATGGGCAAGACCGCGCGCAAGGCGCTGTCGACGGCCGAAGTCGCGGCGATGCGGTTCGTGAGCCCGGAGTCGAAGGCGTCGGTCATCTTCGAGGAGATGGGCTTCCGCTACATCGGCCCGATCGACGGCCACGACTACGACGTGCTGGTCGACGTCATCAGCAACAGCCGCAAGATTCACGGCCCCGTGTTGCTCCACGTCAAGACCGTCAAGGGGAAGGGCTATGCGCCCGCCGAGATGGACGCGCGCACGTTCCACGGCCTGGGGCGGTTCTCGGCCGACGACGGCCGCATCGAGAAGAAGCCCGACGCACGCCCGTCGTTCTCCGAAGCCTTCGGCGCGGCGCTGAACGTCGTCGCCGAACGCGACCGCAGCGTCATCGGGATCACCGCCGCGATGCCCGACGGCACGCAGCTCTCGAAGTTCGCCAAGAAGTTCCCCGAGCGGTACTTCGACGTCGGCATCGCCGAGGCGCACGCGGTGTGCTTCGCGGCCGGCGCGGCGACCGCCGGGCTCAAGCCGGTGTGCGCGATCTACTCGACGTTCCTGCAGCGCGCGTACGACCAGGTGGTGCACGACGTCGCGATTCAGGATTTGCCGGTCATCTTCTGTATGGACCGCGCCGGCGTGATCGGCGACGATGGCCCGACGCACATGGGCCTCTACGACGTCGCCTACTTGCGGACGCTCCCGAACATGACGATCATGGCACCGCGCATCGAGAGCGAGCTCCTCCCGATGCTCGAGCACGCGCTCGCGCTCGGAAGCCCGGTCGCGATTCGCTATCCGCGCGGCAGCACGTCGGGCAAACACGACGAGCGCCCCGCGCCGATCGAGCACGGCCGTGCGGAGATTCTGCGGCGGGGCAAGAACGTCGCGATCGTCGCGCTCGGCAACACCTGCGACGTCGCGCTCGACGCCTACGATCTGCTGCCCGACGCGCTGAAGCCGACGGTCGTCAACGCGCGGTTCGTCCGCCCGCTCGACGAGAAGCTGCTGCTCGAACTGGCCGACACCCACGAGCGCTTCATCACGCTCGAGGAGGCCTCGCTGCCGGGCGGATTCGGTTCGGCGGTCGTCGAGTTCGTCTCCGACCGCGGGCTCGACGTGCACGTCGAGCGTATCGGCGTCCCGGCGGTGCTCGTTCAAGCCGGCACGCAGCCCAAGCAGCGCGCCGCGGTCGGCCTTTCCGGCGAGAACATCGCAGCCCGGATCCAGACGCTTGTCGCCCAGGCCAGGGCGTGATACAATCCCCCGCGATGTTTTTGCCTTAGGCAAGGAGCGGTCACCGTCGTGTTTCCATCGTTTCTAGCGGCTGCCAGCACAGCGCCCGGGGCCGGCGCCTCCGTGGCACCGACCGCGACCGCCACGCTCAGTCCGGCGCTCGCCGCGCAGTTGGCGAATCTGCAGAACCTCGGCGCCCATCCGCAGACGCCGCTGGCGCGCAACTTGCCGTGGCTCACCCACGGGATCGCCGGGCTGTTCGTGCTCGCCGCGGTGCTGCTCGTCGTGCTGCTCGCCGTTCAGACGACGAAGCAAGAGGGGCTCTCGGGCACGATCGGCGGCCGGGTCGAATCGGCCTATAAAGGACGGCTCGGCGCCGACCAGCAGTTGCAGCGCGTGACGAGCTGGGTCGCGATCGGGTACATCGTCGCCGCCACCCTCCTCTCGATCAGCGGTATTTGATGCCGCGCAGCCGCAAAGCGGGCCGCTGAGCGTGGCGCTGCTCGAGGTCAAACATCTGCGCACGACGTTCAAGACCGAAGAGGGCATCGTGCGGGCCGTCAACGGGCTCTCGTACGCGGTCGACAGCGGGTCGACGCTCGGCATCGTCGGCGAGTCCGGCTCGGGCAAGTCGGTCAATGCGCTCTCGATCATGCGGCTGATCCCCACCCCGCCGGGGCGCATCGAAGGCGGCGAAGTGCTGTTCCGGGGCGAGAACCTGCTCCAGTTTTCCGAAGCGCAGATGCGCAAGATCCGCGGCCACGACATCGCGATGATCTTCCAGGACCCGATGACCTCGCTCAATCCGGTCTTGACAGTGGGCGACCAGATCACGGAGGCGATCCGCCTCCACCTCAAGCTCGGCAAGAAGGACGCCTGGGACCGGGCGGTCGAGATGCTCAAGCTCGTGCGCATCCCCGCCCCCGAGAAGCGCATCAAGGACTACCCCCACCAGTTCTCGGGCGGCATGCGGCAGCGCGTGATGATCGCGATGGCGCTCTCGTGCGACCCCGCGGTGCTGATCGCCGACGAGCCGACGACCGCGCTCGACGTGACGATCCAAGCCCAGATCATCGAGCTGATGAACGAGATGCAGCGGCGTCTCGGGTCGGCGATCGTGCTGATCACCCACGACCTCGGCGTCGTCGCCGAAACCTGCGCGAACGTCTTGGTGATGTACGCGGGCAACATGGTCGAGTACGGGAACGCCGATCAGATCTTCCACGCGCCCAAGCATCCCTACACGATCGGGCTCCTCGAATCGCTGCCGCGGCTCGACAAGGCCGATCGCAAGCGCCTGGTCCCGATCGAAGGAAAGCCACCGAACCTTTTGCGACTGCCCAAGGGATGCTCGTTCGCGCCGCGCTGTAAGTACCGCATGCCGATCTGCGACGAACCGGTGCCGGTGTACGACTTCGGTGCCGGTCACGTCGCGCGGTGCTTCCTCTACGACGAGCGGGCCGAGGGGCAGCGCACCAAGGACGTCGAGAGCGCGCCGATCTCCGCGCCGCCCGAAGAGGCGCCGGCGGCCGCCGGCGGTGCCGCGTGACCGGCGAGGCCGGCGCCGGCGGCGATCTGATCGTCGTCGAGGATCTCTACAAGTATTTTCCGATCACGGCCGGCGTGTTCGCCCGGCACGTCGGCGACGTCAAGGCGGTCGACGGCATCGACTTCACGATCCGCCGGGGGGAAACGCTCGGCCTCGTCGGCGAGTCGGGTTCGGGCAAAACGACGGCCGGGCGGCTGATCTTGCGGCTCACCCCCGCGACGCGCGGACGCGTGATCTTCGACGGCCGCGACGTGCTGACGCTCGGCCGGACGGAAGTGCGCAGCCTCCGCAAGGAGATGCAGATCATCTTCCAAGATCCGTATGCGTCGCTCAATCCGCGGATGACGGTCGGCGACATCATCGGTGAGCCGCTGGCGATCCACAACATCGCGCGCGGCAAGGCCGCCGACGCGCGCGTCCAGGAACTGTTGCGGCTCGTGGGCCTGCAGCCGTACCACGCCAACCGCTATCCGCACGAGTTCTCGGGCGGGCAGCGGCAGCGGATCGGGATCGCGCGCGCACTCGCGGTCAACCCGAAGTTCATCGTCGCCGACGAGCCCGTCTCCGCGCTCGACGTGTCGATTCAAGCGCAGGTCATCAACCTGCTCGAAGACCTCCAGCAGCAGTTCGGGCTGACGTACCTCTTCATCGCGCACGACCTGTCGGTGGTGCGGCACATCTCGACCCGGGTCGCGGTCATGTATGTCGGCAAGATCGTCGAGATCGCGGAACGCGACGATCTCTACGACAATCCGCTGCACCCGTACACGCAGGCGCTGCTCTCCGCGATCCCCATCCCCGATCCGGCGATCGAGCAGCGCCGCAAGCGCGTCATCCTCACGGGCGACATCCCGTCGCCGGTCAATCCGCCGTCAGGCTGCCGCTTTCACACGCGCTGCCCGGTCGCGTTCGACCGCTGCAAAGTCGAAGTGCCCCCGCTCACAGAGTACCGGCCCGGCCATCGCGCCGCGTGCCACTGGGTCGAAGAACACGGCGGCACGCCCCCCGATCTCGTCGGTGCGCCGGCCCTCGCCACGCCCGACTTGTAAACCAAAAAAATAGGGGCTGTCGCGCCAGCGACTGCCCCTGTTTTTTGTGTGCCTTGCCGTTATTTTTTCTTGCGCGTGGTCTTCTTGCGAGTCGCTTTCTTGCGGCCGGCGGTCTTCTTGCGGCCGGTGGTCTTCTTCGCAGCCGCTTTCTTCTTGCGAGCCGGGGCTTTTTTCTTGGCGGCGGCCTTCTTCTTGCGGGCCGGAGCCTTTTTCTTGGCGGCGGCTTTCTTCTTGCGGGCCGGAGCTTTTTTCTTGGCGGCGGCCTTCTTGCGCGCCGGCGCCTTCTTGCGGGCGGTGGTCTTTTTTGCCGAGGCCTTCTTGCGCGTCGCCTTCTTGCGCGTGGCCTTTTTCTTTGCCGGCGCGGCTTCGGGCGCGGGCATCATGGCGTCCATGTCTCCCATTCAATCCTCCTCGTCCTAAAAAGGACGAACCGGGAATGTGCGATGTTCGTCGTCTATGACGACGCATTTGAATTGATCCTACACTGCTTCCGAAAAATATGCAACTCGTGCGCCCGTTTTGGCGGGATTAGCGCAGACCGACGGCGACGGCGATTCGACACCGGCTTGACGACCGCAGTATACTAGGGGCGCTTTTACCCGGAACCCCGGCGGCGGGGTATCCAGCGCCTTTGGGGGGTCACGTGGCGAAGCCACTCATCATCGTCGAATCGCCGACGAAAGCACGAACGATCAAGAAATTCTTGCCGCCACGGTACGTGGTGAAGGCCTCGGTCGGCCACGTTCGCGATCTTCCCAAGAGCACGCTCGGCGTCGACGTGGACCATGATTTCACGCCCAAGTACCTGACCATAAAAGGGAAGGGCGACGTGATCAAAGAGCTCAAGGCCGCGGTCAAGAACGCGGGCGAAGTGTACCTCGCGACCGACCCCGATCGCGAAGGCGAAGCGATCGCGTGGCACCTGGCCGAGCTGCTGAAGCTCGAGAACACGCAGCGGATCGAGCTCCACGAGATCACCAAAGAGGCCGTGCTCGAAGCGCTGGCCCATCCGCACCCGATCGACATGCCGCGGGTCAACGCGCAACAAGCGCGCCGCATCCTCGACCGGCTCGTGGGCTACAAAATTTCGCCGCTGCTGTGGGCGAAGGTGCGCGGCGGGCTCTCCGCCGGCCGCGTGCAGTCGGTCGCCGTGCGACTGATCGTCGACCGCGAGCGCGAGATCGCCGCGTTCGTCCCGCGCGAGTACTGGTCGATCACCGCGCATCTGCTGCCCGACGCCGGGCGCGCGCAGTTCGCTGCCGACTTGATCGCGATCGCCGGCGAGAAGGCCGACGTGCGCGACGGCGACACGGCGGCGCGCATCGTCTCGGATCTCGAAGAGGCGAGCTGGCGGATCGCCTCGATCAAGCGCCGCGAGCAGCGCCGCAACGCCCAACCGCCGTTTACCACCTCGACCCTGCAGCAAGAAGCGTCGCGCCGGCTGAAGATCCGGGTGCGCCGCGCGATGCAGCTCGCCCAGGCTCTCTATGAAGGCGTCGATCTCGGCTCCGAGGGCACCGTCGGCCTCATCACCTACATGCGCACCGATTCGATCCGCATCTCCGACTCGGCGCGCGACGCGGCCCGCGAGTTCGTGACCGCGACCTACGGCGAAAACTACGCCGGAAACCGCACGTTCAAGGCGCGCGAAGGCGCGCAGGACGCGCACGAAGCGATCCGCCCGACCGCGGTCGATCGCACCCCGGACCGCATGGCGCCCTTCCTCAAGCGCGACGAGCTGCGGCTGTACCGCCTGATCTGGGAGCGGTTCGTCGCATCGCAGATGGCCGCCGCCGTCTACGACCAAACGACGGTCGACATCGCCGCGACGCCGGCCAAAACCGATGCGCCCGCGTATACGTTCCGCGCGACCGGCAGCGTGCTCAAGTTCCCGGGCTTCACGCGGGTCTACGAAGAGAGCCGCGACGAGGATGCGCCCGCCGAGCGCAACGGAGCCGCAGTCGAGGAGCTGGTCTCCGCCAACGGACGCGCCGGCAAAGGGAAGCTGCTGCCGCCGCTGACCGAGCGCGAGGAGTTGGCGCTGCAGAGCCTGGAGCCCAAGCAGCACTTCACCGAACCGCCGCCGCGCTACAGCGAAGCGACCTTGGTGAAGGCGCTCGAAGAGAACGGCATCGGGCGCCCCTCGACCTACAGCACGATCGTCGAGACGATCGGTGCGCGCGGGTACGTCGAGCAAGTCGAGCGCCGCTTCCGGCCGACCGAGATCGGTATCGCGGTGAACGATCTGCTCGCCGAGCACTTCCGCGACGTCGTCGACCTCGCGTTCACGGCCTCGATGGAGGGCAAGCTCGACCGGGTTGCGGAGGGCGACCGCGATTGGGTCGGCGTCGTGCGCGACTTCTACGGCCCGTTCGCGATCGAACTCGAAGAGGCCGAGCGGAAGCTGCCGAAGCTCGAAGTGAAGGACGAACCGACCGACGAGATCTGCCCGACGTGCGGACGGCCGATGGTCATCAAGAACGGCCGCTTCGGAAAGTTCATTTCGTGCACGGGCTATCCCGAGTGCAAGACGACCCGCCCGATCCTCAAGGACACGGGCGCGATCTGTCCCAAGGACGGCGGGATGATCGTCGAGCGCAAGTCGCGGCGCGGGCGCACGTTCTTCGGTTGTGCGAACTATCCGGCGTGCGACTTCGTCTCGTGGGACCGCGTCGTCCCCGAGCGTTGCCCGGCGTGCAACTCGCACGTGGTGGCGAAGAACCGGCGCGGCGGGGTCGTCGTGCTCGAGTGCGCGGCCGACAAGGAGCACGACGTCACCCGGCTCGCGAGCAATACGGACGAGAGCGACGACGTGGCGCTCGAATCCGACCGCGAACACGTCCCGGTGTGATCACCGTCGTCGGCGGCGGCCTCGCGGGATGTGAGGCGGCGTGGCAGGCCGCGCAGAGCGGCGTCGACGTCGAACTGCACGAGATGCGGCCGCACAAGAGCGGGCCCGCCCATCATACCGCGATGCTCGCCGAGCTCGTCTGCAGCAACTCGCTGCGGGGCGCGGCCCTCGAGAATGCGGTCGGCTTGCTGAAGGAGGAGCTCGCGCGGCTCGACTCGCTGATCGTCACCTCGGCGCGGGCCTGCGCGGTGCCGGCGGGCGGCGCGCTCGCCGTCGACCGCGAGCGCTTCGGCGCCCACGTCGAAGCGCGGCTGGCCGCGCATCCACGGGTGCGCATCGTGCGCGACGAGATCACCGCGATCCCGCTCGACCGCCCGGCGATCGTCGCGTGCGGCCCGCTGCCGTCGCCCGCGCTCTCCGACGCGATCGACGCGCTCGTCGGGCGCGAGCGGCTGCACTACTACGATGCAGCCTCGCCGATCGTCGCCGCCGATTCGATCGACCTGGGCGCGATGTACGCCAAGTCGCGCTACGACAAGGGCGACGGCGACGACTACCTCAACATCCCGCTCGACCGCGAGACCTACGCGCAGTTCGTCGCCGATCTGCGCGCGTTTCCGAAACACCAGCCCAAGGATTTCGAGCTCGACGCCGCCGGCGGCCGCGTCCCGTACTTCGAAGGCTGCTTGCCGATCGAGGAGATGGCGGCGCGCGGTGAAGACGCGCTGCGCTTCGGGCCGCTCAAGCCGGTCGGGCTGCGCGATCCGCGCACCGGAGAGACGCCGCACGCGGTCGTTCAATTGCGCAAGGAGACCGCCGACGGCAGCGCGCTTTCGCTGGTCGGTTTTCAGACGCGGCTCACCTGGCCGGCGCAGAAAGAAGCCTTCGGAAAACTGCCGGGGCTCGCGCACGCCGAATGGCTGCGCTTGGGCGTCATGCACCGCAACACGTTCATCGATGCGCCGCGGCTGCTCGACGAAGCGCTGCGGTTGCGCGCGCATCCCACCGTCCGCTTCGCGGGCCAGATCACCGGCGCCGAAGGCTACGTCGAGGCGGCCGCGTGCGGGGCGATCGCCGGCATCGGCGCGGCCCGCGAGCTGCTCGGGCTCGAGCCGGTGCGCGTCCCCGCCGAGACCGCGCTCGGCGCAGTGATCGCCCACCTGCAGAACACGACCACGGCCGACTTCCAGCCGTCGAACGTCACGTGGGCCGCGTTTCCCGCGATCGAACGGCGCAACGCCGCCGGGCGCAAGCTCGACAAGCGGACCGTCCGCGGCCGGATGGCCGAACGTGCGCTGGCCGCGTTGGACGGCTACTTGAGCGCGCTCGGGCGCACCGCCGGCGGCCCTGCAACCCTCGCAGCTTCGCTCGGGTAACCCTCTTGGTATGAGAATTCGTTCGACGACCATCGTGGCGGTGCGCCGCGACGGGAAGCTCGCGATGGCGGGCGACGGCCAGGTGACGTTCGACAAGACCGTCATGAAGCACGGCGCGCGCAAGGTCCGGCGAATCGCCGGCGGCAAGGTCCTGGCCGGCTTTGCGGGCTCGGCCGCCGACGGCATCACGTTGCTCGAGAAGTTCGAAGCGAAGCTCGGCGAGTACAAAGACAACATCGTGCGCGCCGCCGTCGAACTGGCCAAGGACTGGCGTCAGGACCGGGTCTTGCGCCGGCTCGAAGCGCTGCTCGTCGTCGGCAACCCCGATCACCTCTTCGTGATCAGCGGCAACGGCGACGTGATCGAACCCGACGAGGGCATCGCGGCCATCGGCAGCGGCGGTCCCTACGCGCTCGCCGCCGCCCAAGCGCTGGTCGCGCACACGACCCTCGACGCCGAAAGATCGCCCGCGAAGCCCTCCTGATCGCGGCGAAATCTGCATCTACACCAACGACGACATAACCGTCGAGCGTCGTGAGCCCTGTGCGCCATCGACGGCCTCTACGACGCCCGCGCCGACAGATCGTCGCGGAGCTCGACAAGTACATCGTCGGGCAAGGGAAAGCCAAGCGCGCGGTCGCGATCGCGATGCGCAACCGCTACCGCCGCGAGCAGCTCGCGGCCGAGATGCGCGGCGACATCATCCCCAAGAACATCCTGATGATCGGGCCGACCGGCGTCGGCAAGACCGAGATCGCGCGCCGTTGGCGACGCTGACGGAAGCGCCGTTCGTCAAGGTCGAGGCGACCAAATACACCGAGGTCGGCTACGTCGGACGCGACGTCGAGTCGATGATCCGCGACCTGGTCGAGGCCTCGATCCGCATGGTCAAGGAAGAACGCCGTAACGACGTGCGCGAAGCGGCCGATCAGGCCGCCGTCGAGCGCGTGATCGACCTCCTCTATCCCGACACGCGCAGCGCCTCGGCGGCCCCGATGCAGAACCCGCTCGCCGCGCTCGGCTCGATCTTCGGCAACCAGTTCGGCGGCAGCGCGTCGGCCGCACAGAGCGCGCCGCCGTCGCCGCCGCGCGCCGACGCCAACGAGATCCGCGAGCAGGCGCGCAAAGACGTCGAGCGCGGGTTCTACGACGTGCGCATCGTCGAGATCGACGTCGAGGAAGCGGCCCAGCTCCCGATCGGCATGATCGGCGGTCAAGGGATGGACGGGATGGGCGGCGGCGACATCGGCGAGATGCTTGGGGGCATCTTGCCCAAGAAGCGCGTCAAGAAGAAGACGACCGTCACCGAGGCGCGCCGAATCTTCGCTGCGGAAGAAGAGAACAAGCTGATCGACATGGACGCGGTCAAGCGTGAAGCGCTGCGCCGCGCGGGCGAGAACGGGATCGTCTTCATCGACGAGATCGACAAGGTCGCCGGCCGCGACGGGCGCGGCGGCCCCGACGTCTCGCGCGAGGGCGTCCAGCGCGACATCCTCCCGATCGTCGAAGGGAGCACCGTCAACACGAAGTACGGGCCGGTCAACACCGACCACATCCTGTTCATCGCGGCCGGCGCGTTCCACATGAGCAAACCCTCCGACCTGATCCCCGAACTGCAGGGCCGTTTCCCGATCCGGGTCGAGCTCGATTCCTTGAGCGCCAAAGATTTCGAGACGATCCTGACCCAGCCGCGCAACGCGCTCGTCGAGCAGTACAAGGCGCTGCTCGGAGTCGAGGGCGTGACCCTCGAGTTCGGCGCCGACGCGATCGCGCGCATCGCCGAACTCGCGACCCGGGTCAACGAGGAGACCGAGAACATCGGCGCCCGGCGCCTGCACACCGTGCTCGAGAAGCTGCTCGAAGACGTCGCCTTCAACGCCCCCGAAGACGGCGGGACCGTCGTCGTCGACGCCGCCTACGTCGACGCCAAGCTGGCGGAAATCGCCAAGAACGTCGATCTGAGCAACTACATCCTGTAGGCTGACCGCGTCCGGCCCGCGACCCGAAGCGCGGGGCTCTCCTGCGGACGGGCGTTGCGTTCAGTTTCTGTTAGCCTCCCGCCGAGCCGCAAGTTTTCAAGGCGTTCTTCCGAATTCGTGATGTATACGGGCCTGTTCAGGCTCGCACGAAGGAGGAAGTTGAGACTTCGTTTCTCGCTGGTCATTGCCGCCACGATCGGAATGGCCGCTGCGCTGACGGTGTTTTTGGTGGCGATCGCGATCGTCACCATGGACAAGGTGCAAGCCGACTCCGTTCAGAGCGCGCGCAGTCAGCGCGTCGAAGAAGCCGCGCGTGACATTCGCTTTCAGCTCTCCGTCGAGTACTCGAGCATGCGCGGATACCTCGCGTACGGCATTCCCGAGACGCTCGAATCGCTCAAGGCGGCGCGGGCCAAGCTCGCGGCCGATCTCGCGGTGATCGATGCGGACGGAAGCGACAGCCCGAGCCTCGTGCAACTGATCGCCGCCGAGAAACCACTGATCACGCAGTTCGAAACGCAGTACCTCGATCCTCAGGTCGCCGACGGGAAAGCGAATCTGTTGGCGGCGACGCTGGCGCGGGTTCCGACCGGGAACAAGTGGTACGCGGCGATTTCGGCGCTGGACGATCAGGTGATCGCAGAGGTCGGCGTCAACGCGAAGCGCCGCGCGGACGAGGCTGCCAGCCGCATCCGGGCCGTGGGAACGGTCGTCATCGTCCTGTGCGGCATCTTCGGGCTGGGCGTCATCGCGGCGCTGATGGTTGCCTTCGGCCGTTCGACGGTCAAGCGGCTGCAGACCCTCGACGGCGCGTTGCGCGACATCGTCGCCGGCGATTTCGCCGCGCTGTCGGCCGCGCTGCGCGCTTTGGCAGGCAAGGATCTGACCGCGACGTTCGCATCGGCGCGGGCGCCGCTCGACGGACGAGGGGACGACGAGATTGCGGCCTTGACGCGCAGCTACAACACGCTCGTTCGGGGCTTGAGCGACATCGCGCGCGAGTTCACGGATGCGACCGGCCAGTTGCGCGCGCTCGCGCACAGCGTGTCGGTGACGACCGATGCGTTGCGCGAGGCCGCGCACGGCGTATCGAATGCGACCGGCGAGGCGAGCGCCGCGATCCATCAAGTGTCGTCGGCGACCGACGGCATCGCCAGCGGCGCGCTCGAGCAGGCCACGCACTCCAACGACGTCCACACCGCGGTGCGCGAGCTTTCGCTGACCGCGGCGCAGATCGCGGCCGGCGCGAGCGATCAATCGCACGCGATCACCCGCGCCGCCGACGCCGTCGGCGGCCTCAGCGCGGAAATCGGGGCCCTGGCGGCGCTCGGCGATTCGCTCGCGACGTCGGCTCGCAATGCGAGCGGCACGGCGAGCGGCGGCGCGGCGGCAGTGGCGAAGACGGTCACGACGATGAACCGGCTGCACGACGAATCGACGCTGGCGGTCGAGGTGATGGCCGCGCTGGAGGAACGTTCGAACGCGGTCGGCGAGATCGCGTCGACGATCGAGGACATCGCCGACCAGACGAACCTGCTCGCGCTCAACGCGGCGATCGAAGCGGCTCGCGCGGGCGAGCACGGACGCGGCTTTGCGGTGGTCGCCGACGAGATCCGCAAGCTGGCCGAACGCTCCGCGAACTCGACCCGCGAGATCACCGGCATCCTCTCCGCGATCCGCTCGCAGACGGCCCAGGCGGCGCAAGCGATGCGCACCTCGGCCGCAGCGGTGAAGACCGGCCAGGAAGTGGCCGAGGACGCCATCGCGGCGCTCGACATCCTCGGCGAGGCGATCGCCGAGACGGGCCGCGTCGTGGGCGAGGTCGCGGCCCGCACCGGGACGATGCGCGCCGCGAGCAAACAGCTCAGCGACGACGTCGACAGCGTCACCGCGGTCGTCGATCAGAACGCCGCCGCCTCGGAGCGAATGCGGGCGACGACCGAATCGGTCAGCGAGACGATCGGCGTCAGTGCTTCGCTGAGCAGCCGGTCTGCGCAGAGCATCCAGAACGTCTCGAGCGCGGCCGTGGAACTGGCGGCGCAGGTACAGCAGCTCGACGGCACGGCCGAAGAGATGCGCGGGCTGGTCGACGACCTCGCGCGGCTCGTGTCCGCGTTCGTGGTCGACCGGGCGCCGGCGGCGTCCGATATCGAGCCCATTGCATATCGCCCAGGTCCGGTCGGCGAGCTGGTATTGTCCTAAAGGTCGGCGCCGGGCGCGGTGCAACCCCGGTTGCCCGCCGTGCTGTATGATAGAGACGAGATGGCCTACCTGCGGACGATCCTCACCGACAATCACCCCACCCTGCGCAAGGTCGCGAAGCGCGTCAAGCCGGACGAAATCGCCGATCCGCTGTTCCAGCAGTTGATCGACGACATGTTCGCGACGATGTATGCGGCCCCGGGGATCGGGCTGGCCGCGCCGCAGATCAACGTCAGCAAGCGCCTGTTCGTCGTCGACCTGCAAGACGAAGAGCACGAGCCCGGTCCGCTCGTATTCATCAATCCGAAGTTCTCCGTCACCGAAGGCGAGATCGAGTCGATCGAGGGGTGCCTTTCGGTTCCCGGCTACGTCGGAGATCTGACGCGCTTCGAGCGGGTCGTCTGCACCGGGCTCGACCGCAGAGGGCACAAGATCGAACTCGAGGGGACCGGCTTGTTCGGCCGCTGTCTCCAGCACGAGATGGACCATCTCGACGGCGTCATCTACACCGACAAGGCGCGGAACATCCGCCCGGCCGAGACGGCCGAAGAACAGGCCGAAGCCGATTCGGTCGAAGCCGAGGCCGAAGCGATCGTGCGGGTCGGCGAACGGGCGGGGGAGCGCGTCGATGCCCCGGCCGGCGAAGTTGCGCTGACGCGCTGAAGATCGTCTTTTTCGGGACGAGCGAGTTCGCCGTCCCGTCCCTGCGCGCGCTCGCCGGCGGGGGCCACGAAGTGGTCGCGGTCACCCAGCCCGACCGGCCCTCCGGGCGCGGCCAGAAGCTCGCTCCGAGCCCCGTGAAGGCCGCTGCGGCCGCGCTCGGGGTGCCGGTGCTGCAGCCCGAACGGCTGCGGCCCTTCGTCGACGACGTGCGCGCCCTGGCCCCCGACGCGCTCGTCGTCGCGTCGTACGGCAAGATCTTGCCCGCGGCGCTGCTCGCGACCGCGCGCCTGGGCGCCTTCAACGTCCATCCGAGCCTGCTGCCCCTGTACCGTGGCGCGACGCCGCTGCAGAGCGCGATCCGCGACGGGCGCCGCGAGACCGGCGTGACGATCATCGCGATGGACGCCGGGATGGACACCGGCGACATCCTCGCGCAAGAAGCGACCCTCCTCGGCGCTGCCGAGACCTACGGCGAGCTCCACGACCGCCTGGCCGTCGACGGCGCGCGGCTGCTCGTGACAACCCTCGACGTCGCCGCGCGCGCGGCGCTGGCCCCCGTCCCGCAGGCGGGCCGGGCGCCCGAGGCCGAGGTCGCCGCGACCCTGACTCGTCCGCTGCAGCGTGAAGACCTCGCCGTCGCCTGGGATTGCCCCGCGAAGCAGATCGTCGATCTCGTGCGTTCGCTTGCGCCCGCCCCGGCGGCGCGCGCCGTCGTCGGCGGCATCGCGATCAAGGTGCTGGCCGCGCACGCGAGCGACGCCGTGCAGCCCGCCCCGGCGGGCACGGTCGGCGCGGTGGAGGGCGACGCGCTGCTGGTGCGCGCGGCCGACGGCTGGGTCGCGCTCGATCGCGTCGTGCCGCCCAACCGCGGCGCGACCAGCGGAGCGGCCTTCGCCGCGATGCGCCAAGCGGTGCGCTCCTGAACGCGCGCGAGGTCGCGCTCGCGGTCGTGCGCGACGTCTTTGCCGAGCGCCCGCGCGGCGCGCGCGAGGCGCTCGAGTACCGCGCCGGCCGGGCCGCGCTCGACGAGCGCGACCGCGCGTTCGCGATGGAACTGGCATTCGGCGCGATCCGCATGCGCAGGCTCCTCGACTGGCACCTCGAGCCGTTCGTCGGCGAGCGGTCGCGCACGCTGCCGCCGACGATCCGCGAGATTTTGCGGCTGGGGACGCAACAACTCGTGCGCATGCACGTCGAGCCGCGCGCGGCCGTGCACGAGACCGTCTCGCTCGCCTTGCGTCACGGCCATCGCGGAACCGCCGGGCTCGTCAACGCGGTGTTGCGCCGGGTCGCCGAAACCGCCGAGACGCAGCCGCCGCGCGAGGCGTTCGCGACCGAGGACGACTTTCTGGCCACGGCCCACTCGATGCCGACCTGGATCGTCTCCCAGTGGCGCGAGCGCTTCGGCTCCGAACGGATCGTCGCGATCCTCGAAGCGGTCAACGCGCCCGCCCGCACCGCGGTCACCTTCGACCCGCGGCAGATCGATGCAGCGGCCGTCGCCGCCGCGGTCGAAAGCCTCGGCGCGGGCGCGGAGCCGTCGGCGTTCGTCCCGCAGAGCCTGATGCTCGCGGGGAACCCCCGCACGCCGGCGCTCGAAGCCGAAGCCGCCGGACGCTGGTGGATTCAAGGCGAATCCGCCGCCATGCCGGTCGACATCCTCGACCCTGCGCCGGGCGAACGGATCGTCGAATTCGCGGCCGGGCGGGGCAACAAGACGCGCCAGCTCGCGACCCGTGCCGGCGGCACGGCGCAGATCGAAGCGGTCGAACTCGACCCGCGCCGGGCGGCAGCGCTGCGCGCCTGGACGCTCGAACACGCGCTGACGTTGGTCGCGGTCGTCGAAGGCGACGCGACCGTCGTGCCCGGCGATCCGGCGCGCAGCGGGGTCGACGCGGTGCTCGTCGACGCGCCGTGTTCGGGACTCGGGATCGTCGGGCGGCAGCCCGAGGCGCGCTGGCGGAAGGGGCCCGACGACGGTGCGCGCCTGGCGGCGATTCAGCGCGCGATGCTGACGGCGGCGGTGGCGCGCCTGCGCCCGGGCGGCCGGGTCGTCTACTCCGTCTGCTCCACCGACCGGCGCGAAGCCGAAGACGTCGTCGAGGCGGTGCTCGGCGCGTGCCCCGGCCTCACCCGCGCGCCGCTGCCGGAGCGCTACGCGCCCTTGCTGACCGCCGCCGGCGACGTGCTGGTCCCGCCCGGCCTCGACGGGCGTGACGGCTTCTTCATCGCGCTCCTGCGGCGCGCCGTGGAGTGAGCTTCCTGCTGCGCTTCGAAGCCGCGTGCGCGGCGCTCGTCGAAAGCGCGTTCGCGCGCGTGTTTCCCAGCGAGCTCGAACCACGGCACGTCGCGCGCAAGCTGGTCGCGACGATGGAGAGCGCTCCGACCGATACCTATCTCGTGCACGTCCATCCGCGCGACTTCGCGCGCCTGGGTCCGCATCGCGCGGCCCTCGAGCGCCAGTGGAGCGCGCTCCTGACCGGGCTCTCCGAACGGCTCGACCTCCATGTCGGCAGCGTCGTGCGCGTCGTCTTGCAGGACGATCCTACGATCGTCGCCGGATCGGTCGGCGTCGAAGCGATCGTCGACGCCGATGCAGGCCGTCCGCTCGCGTTGCGGGTCGAAAGCGCGCCCGCGGGCGTTGCGACGTACGTCGTCCGCGACACACTTTCGATCGGAAGAGCTCCCGACAACGACATTGTCGTCGCCGATCCCAGCGTTTCGCGGTATCATGCGAAGGTGCGTGCGATCACCGGTGGCGTGGAGATCGAAGACTGCGGCAGCTCGAACGGGCTCGTGGTCGACGGTGCCCGCGTTGCGCGCGCCACGCTCGTTCCCCAGGAATCGGTGCAGCTCGGTGACGCTCGCGTGACGGTGGAGCGGCAAGCGTGATCGACCTGCGGCTCGGCACGCTCGTGGTCGATGCCGCAGTCGGCGTCGCCGCGCTCGCGGCGGCGCGCGCGCAGTTTGCCGGAGACGATGCGGAAGCGGACGGATACGCGCTCGCGCTCATCGAACTGGACGTCGTACGCGACGGCCGAACCCGCCGCTACGAGTGTGCGCGGAGCGCACTGATCGGCCGGTCTGCGAGCGCGACGATCGTGCTCCCCGACCCGGACGTCAGCCGCTTGCACGCTCGGGTCGAGCTACGAGACGGCGAAGCGGTCATCGAAGATTTGGGTAGCCGTAATGGGACGAAGGTCAACGGGTCGAGAATCCGTGGCGTCATCGTCCTGACGGCTGGTGACGAGATTTCCATCGGGTCTTGGCGAATCGTGTTCCGGGGGGTCGGCGGATGGACATAGCGGTCGGCGAACAACGCGGAATGTGGCAGCGAGAGAGCGCGGATGCGTATCTCTCGGAAACGCTTGCGCCCGGCGTCGTGCTGGTCGCCGTCGCCGACGGGTTCGGGACGATCGTGCGCGGGGTGCCGGTCGCGAAAAGTGGTCTGCTCCTGCTGCGCGATTTTCTGCGCCGAAAGGCCCGCGCCGGGACGCTGACCGCGCGCAATGCGTCGCCCGCGACGCAGCGCCAGACGATGCTGGCCGCGTTCTCGTTCGTCAACGCGCGCCTCTACACGCAGAGCGGAAGCCACGAAGATTACGTCGCGTCGGGGACGTCGATGACCGCGCTGCTGCTCGTCGGCGACGATGCGTTCATCGGGCACGTCGGTGCGACGCGCGCATATTTGTTGCGCCACGACATGCTCGCGTCGTTGACCGAGGACGACGCGGTGATCCTCGACGTTCCGCGCACGACGAAGTCGGTGATCCCGGCGGAACCCGCGACCCGCAGCCTGTTGACGCGCACGCTGGGAACGCAGGCCGCGCTCGAAGCGAGCACGCTGCACGTCGAGCTGTTGACGACCGACCGCGTCGCGCTGTGCACCGACGGCGTCCACCGCTGCGTCGACGTCGAAGATCTGCGCGCGGCGCTTGCCATGCCGGAGGCGCCCGGCGATACGGTCAATCGGATCCTCGCGAGCGTGCGCGCCTACGGCGGGCTCGACGGCGGCACGGTGATCGTGGGGCGCGACCTGACGACCGGCGCGGGCAGCGACGATGCGGCCGAAGGCGGAACGCAGCCGCACGCCGTGCGCATCGCAGCGATCATGGCGATCATTTTGGTATTGACGACCACACTCGGTTTGTGGGTCGTCCACATGCTCTGGTAGCGATCCGCCGGGCGGTCGATCCGCGGCGGTACCTCCCGGTGACGTTGGCGCTTGCGCTGAGCGCGTTCGTGCTATCGCTCGGCCCGGGCGGGCTCGGCTCGCAGCCGATGCTCTGGTTGCTGGCGGCGCTGGCGTTCGCCTGGGTCGTCGTGCAGCCGCTGGGCGCGTCGCGCGACGACGTGCTGCCGGCGCTCGCGGTGCTGCTGACCGCGCTCGGCTTGGCGCAGATCGCGCGGCTCGATCCCGACCTCGCGCGCAAGCAGGAGGGGTGGATCGCGGTCGCGCTGGCCATCGTCATCGCGGGCGGTCCGTGGCTCCGCCGCTACCACGCGCTGGCGGCCTTCAAGTACATCTGGATCGTCGGCGCGATCGTGCTGTTCGCGTTGGTCGCGGTCTTCGGCGCGGAAGTGAACGGCGCGAAGCTGTGGATTCGCCTCGGTCCGCTCCAGTTCGAGCCGATCGAGATCATCAAGCTGTTCGTCGTGTTCTTCATGGCGTCGTATCTCGCCGAAACCGCCGACGTCATCGCATCGTCGCGCCCGTGGTCGATCCGCGCGAATTTGAAATACTTGGGGCCGCTCTTCATCGGCTGGGGCACGTCGATGGCGATCTTGATCTTCGAACGCGACCTCGGCATGGCCGCGCTGCTGTTCGCAACCTTTGCGGCGATGCTCTACGTCGCGACGCGGCGCATCGATCTGATCGCCGGCGGCTTCGTGATCTTCGGCGCAGTGGCAACTTGGGCAGCGCGTCATTACCACTACGTCGCGACGCGCATCGCCGTGTGGCGCAACCCGTTCGCCGACCCGTACGGCGCGGGCTATCAAACGCTGCAATCGCTCTTCGCGCTCGCGGCCGGCGGCTTGTTCGGCACCGGCTACCGGCTCGGCGCGTCGTCGACGATCCCCGACGTCGCCACCGACTACATCTACGCCGCGTGGAGCGACGAGTTCGGGGCTCTCGGGGCGCTCGCGTTGTGCGCGGTGTATCTGGTGATGGTCGAGCGCGCGCTCGCGATCGCCACGCGCCAGCCCGACTTGTACGGCAAACTGCTCGCGACCGGCCTGGCGGTGACGCTCGGCTTTCAGGTCGTCATCATCGTCGGCGGCGTGTTGCGGCTCTTTCCGCTCACCGGTATCACTTTGCCGTTCTTCTCGTACGGCGGCAGCTCATTGGTTGCGAACTACGTGCTGGTCGCTTTGCTGTGGGCGATCTCGGGGCGGCGCTCCACGGCATGAAGCACGTCGGCGTGCTGTTGTGGTGGCTCGTTCTGCTCGCTTCGGTGGCGGCCTTGACGGCGGGCTACGCAAGCGGCCGGGCGACGTCGTTCACGCCGCCCGCGGGCGCGCAACAAGCGCGCCTGCCGGGGGCCGCCCCGGCCCCGATCGACGTCCCGCAACCGATGCAGCGCGCCCTCTTCGGCGCGCATTCGCTCGATCAGGCCGATGCCGGCGACGACGCGGCCGGGGTGGCGGTCGCCGTCGAGCGCGCGGCCGGATGGGCTCCGGCGGCGCCGGCCGCCGGGATCACCAGCGACACGAAGCTCGCCGTGATCGTGTACAATGCCGGCCGCGCGTCGACGCTCGACGCGCGCTTCATCGCACTGCCCGCACCGGTCGCGTTCGCGATCGACACCGACGCCGAACAGGGTTCGCAAACCGCCGCGGCCGCAGTGCAAAGCGGCAAGCCGGTGCTCGCGATGCTGCCCGCCGCGCTCGCGGTCCACGGCGATGCCAAAACGTTGCAGAAGTGGCTGCAGCGCGCGCAGGCACTGCACGCGAGCGGCGTGCTCGGTCCGCTGGGCGTGGCGGTCGGGAAGCCGCAGGCGGCCGAACTCTCGCGATTGCTCGCCGCCGCGCACTGGTATGCGATCGACGCGGTCGGCGCCGACGATCCGTCGCTCTACGATGCCGCGCGTGCGGGGCACGTGCCCTCGGCGACGCGCGACCTCGTCGTCGACACGCGTGACGACGATGCGTACGTCACCTTCATGCTCCAGTCGGCGGCCGATCTCTCGCGCCGCACGGGGGTCGCGATCGCGCTACTGCGCCCCGTCATGGCGTCATACCGGGCGCTCGAACAGGTGCTTCCGCGGTGGGAACACGACGGCGTGAACGTCGTCGATCCGGCCGCTATCGTCAACTGAAACGCTGCGACCTTGCGGCTTGGGTACACGGATCGCATGCTCAACGATCCGACCTCGCCCCGCACCGAAGCGGAGCGCGAGCTACCTCTCGACCGGCCACCGTTCGGCCAGGAACACCACGCGCCCGGAGGGCCCCCGGATGGGGATCAGCGCTCGCCGCTCGACGGAATCCTCGAAGATCCGCCGGCCGGCGATCACGCCTTGCAAGATTTGGATCGGGCCGAATGGGATCCGAATCGCCAACCGAGCAAAGGCCTCGAATAGCCGGCGTTACGCGCGAAGCCGGCGGTCTTGGAGAGCCGCCGGCTTCGTCGAGTGGTGCCGGAGAGGGTTTACTTCCAGGAGGCCGAGGTGTTGCGCTCCGCGATCTCGGCTGCGGATACGGTGACGTTTTCGCCGTCGTCGCGCAACTCTTGAAGCACGACGGCGGGGATCGTCTTGCCGATCTCGACCACGATCGGCGCGTAGTCGTCGAGGTGCTGCTTGGCGAGATCGGCCGTTTGCTGATCGCCGAGGCCCAGCGCCGTCGCGTGCAGCATCGTGTAGCTGATCGAAGCGAGCGCGAGCGCGGTGTAGTCGTCGCGCAGGCTCTTCGAGACCTTCGTCTTGCGGACGCTGTCGACCGCGGCCGCGCCCGCACCCAGGAGTTGGGTCCAAGCCGACTTCACCGGCGAGGCGCCGTGCCCGCCGACCGCGTTCAGCCGCGCGTCGATCGCCGTCACGTGCGCTTCGGTCAGCGAACGAATCGCGTTGATGATCCGCTCGCCGTCGGCGTAGTTGCCCACTTCGTCGATTTTCGTTTGCTGCGCCAGGGGCTGCCGGATGTGCTTCTCGAGTGCCAGGACATCGCTCAAGTACGTCGCGATCGCGTGCCGATCGTCGGAGGTGGTACCGTTTCCGTTCGAGGCCGTTGCGGCGCTGCCGCCGTTGGTGTTATTCATAGCGACCACCGTATCTCCACTCGGCAGGCACTCAAACGCAACGGGGAACTCGCTCGACTGCGTCACTGCACTTTGCGATTTTTAGTTCCCGAACGATCTCCGCAAAGCGCGTGCGAAGGGCAGGCCACGTTTGGTTTCACGCGCCGCGGGGGTACGTTGATGGCGTCCCACCGAACGCCGCCGCTCCCGAATTTTCGCACTTTCTTCGAGGATCGCGTGGCACTTGCGAAACGCAATGAGGTGGGGGAAGTGCAGCTCAACGCGTGGCGAGCCGGGGCGGTCCTTCGACCGCCCCTTTTCCTTCTCGTGGCGACTGTTTTTTTGCACGGCTCCGCGAATGAAGCTAGCTGCGAAAGCGAGTTGCACGATCGCGTATGCAAGGTGGCGCTTGTTGATTCGTGGCTAAAGCGCCGTGCGGAAAGCGTCCGCATGCCTGTCTTTGGCCAAGCGAGGATCGGCGGCGGCCAGAACCGAACCACGACATTCGCCGCGCCGGGATACCGGCCACGGCGGTGATCGTTCCGGTGTGGGCGTAGATCGAGCTAGGCTTCCGTTGACGGGTGATCAGATTCGCGCGAGCGCGGTGAGCATTTCTTCGAAATGTCTACTCCTCCAACGATCCGCTCCGAATGACGCTAGATCGTATCTCGTCTCAGCTTGGAGGTGTTGGGTGAGCCTTACGTCATTTTCACGCCGTTCGTTCCTTGCCGGAAGTGTGGCTACGCTCGCCGGATGCGCGGGTGGAGCCGCGACTAGCAGTTTTCCCCGGCTCGCCGGAGGCCCGACGAGTCTCACGAGGGCGATCGCGGCAACCTCGAGGGTGACGGCCAAGGGACATGCGGGCTTTCAGCTCTCGTCTAGCGCGGACTCGACAGCAGTCGCGCTGCATGATGTCGATGGAAACTTCATCAAGAGTCTCGCGTGTGGCTCGCAATTCACTCGCGTTACCGAGGTCGACGGCACGCAATTCGTAATGGACACGCAGCTGCCGGCTAGGCCGCAGTGGTTCCAACTCGGCAACGGCGTTCGGGCTCGGTTCAAGAAGGTGGCATCCACGGGCGCGTTCGGGCTTTTGGCTGTCGACAAGTCGAACAACCGCGTCTTGATTCATCTGGAGAAGGGTGGAAAGCTTCACTTCACTCACAATGGGGGCGGCGGCGGAATCGTGAGCCTCCCATTCAAGCGCTGGCCACGCACGAACAAGGATGCCGTCGCGGCGATGAGCGTCATGGTGGACAACGCCGGAACGTGGCAAGGCGATTCCGACTTCAAAGGCGGGAAAGGAGATCACGCGCCCGGCACCGGTTGGAGTATTCTCGCCGGCCCATCAATCTCAAATTCCGTCTCGCGGAGCCCTATGAATGCAGCGTGCGGCGGCAGCTACAGCTTCTCGTTCTCCGGCGGCGGGAGCGGGAGCGGGAGCGGCGGCGACGGCGGCGGCAGCTACTCCCTCGGGCACCACGCCTACGCGGTTACTCGCAAGGTCCAGGCCTGCTCGTTCTCGTGGTCAACGGGAACGTATTCATCCCCTAGCGGCTATTCCACCGACTTCTACGCCTCCTACAGCGGAACGTACATCGACTTTTCGGCCTCGAACTTGACGTGGGACTGTTATATCGCGATCCTGGGTTTTGCCGGGGCGCTGCTCGCGCTTGTGGGATCCGGCCTGCTGGCGGGCACCGCTTGTGCGAGTACGGTAATCACGACGATCGGCGGGGTGATCGGCTGCGCGGCCTCGATCATCCTCTTCGGCGCGGCGGGATCGGCTGCGGAGATCGCCGCGGCTGCTGTCGTAACGAACTGCTGAGGGAGGGTTGCCGATGAGCGGCCGCTACTGGGCGGCGCGGGCTTCCGGCGTATGACGGAGGGCAACGGTGCTGGGCAAGTCGCCGCGCTCCAGTCCGAGATGCTGGCGCGTAAACTGCACCTTCAGCCCTACGGGAGGTGGTCACCGTACCGTTACGGACTCTCCATATTCCGGACCTTGGAAGCCTGGGGACGTCCGGAACGCACGCAGCTCGCAGGTCTAGCCGTAGGCGCTCTCTGTGTCGACGAGCGCTCTGTTTGGCTCAAACCACTCGTCGGTGCTGACGTCGTCGAGGTCGCAAGATGCGCGTTACGGGCGCGAGCGATGGGCGCGAATGTGCCATGGAACTGCGAGGCGGACGTTGTCCGCCTCGCCGCGCTTGCGCAATCGTCGAACTCGCTCGGGCTTCCGGTCGCGTGGCTCGCCGAAGGTTCGCGGCTCGCGGCAGCTCTAGCGGTGTCGTCGCAGCCCGTGCCGGTCTTTGCTTCGGGAAGGGCCCTAGTCAGCGATGCCGACGAAGGCGAACTCCTGCGTGTCTACGAGAACGTGACGAGCGCTCGGAGTGAGAGTGCTTTTGCGATGCACGACATGCTCGCGGCTGCATGCGAACGAACGCCCTTTGTGGCTGAGCCGTTCGTCGTGCGCGGATTTGTGCGACTTGCCCGCCGAGAGATTGAAGGCGCCGCCGCGGACGGGCGGCGCGCCAGCGAAACTTTGCTCGGATGGAACTGCCCCTGGGACAAGCGCCTCACGGAGTTCGACTGGTATGCGTTGGCCGCGTTTCTTGCGGAGGCGCTTTTCCTTGACTCAGCGGAGCGCGAGTTCCTGGCGGATCGCGTTCACGCATTGATCGACAGTGCCGGCGTGGCACCCGAATTGGTCTTCGCCCAGCTAAAGGCCGCCGACGTCCTGCCGCAGGTGACCGCGACGAACGATGCGGCCGAACTCATCGAGGAACTTCCGGTTCGACGATCGGACATTGGCATGCTGGATTTCGACGAGATTCCCAGTCGCTTCCAGATGCATATCGCGCGGCTTGTCGAGCCCGAAGCGGTTGAGGAACTTCGTGTGTATCCGCTCCTCACGTCGCGGGCGTGGTGGGATTCGCAACGTGTCGAACTCGCCGCCGCGCTCGTTCATGCGATTCCGTCGCTCGATGAGGCGATGTCGATCGAGCCGCCGTTACATGGCGCCGTGCGGCATGGCGCGATCCCGGTGAAAGATTGCCCGTTGGCGGACGTCGTTCCGACGGCTGCCGCCCAGGGCATCGGCGCATCGCATGTCGTGGTGTCTGTGCTCGCGCCGTCGTCCGGCTTTGCGGGCGCGAGTAAAGACGATAATCTGCACTTGCGCTGTATCGCGGGATTGCGCGGCGGAACGGTCCGAGTGACGGTCGACAACATCAGCGACACCCTCGAACCCGGAAAATGCCTCGTCTTCGACCCCACGTTCCCTTATGATGTCGAAAATACCAGCTCAGAAGAGGCCTGGATCTTCACCGTCGATGTATGGCACCCCGAGCTGACACCGGCGGAGATCCGCTTGCTGAATGGACTCCGCCGGTACGTTCAAGCTGCGGCGTTGCGCACGCCGGAGGCAACTCCCCATGAGCATCCCCTCACCGCGTGAAGGCGACCTATTGATTTCGGGCCCGCACGTGGGTGCCGGCGGCCTCTTTGTGCTTCGTGCGCACGGCCCGGAGCCGATCGACCGCATTGCGACGCAAGGGCTTGCGGTTGCGAACGAAATGTTGGCACGGGTCGTGTCATCGGGTCGTACCGCGACGCCCTGCGCCGAAGTTTTCCACTACGACCGAGCCGGGCTTCGTCGGTGGGACCGTCTCGATGGTGTCGGCAACGCGCATGACGCGCTGTATCTAGAAGACAGGCTCCTCCTAGTCAACACGATGGCCAACTCGATCGTCGCCGTGCAAGACGGCCAGATCGAGCCGTATTGGGAGGGACCGGCCTATTACGACGCTTGGCACATCAATTGCTTGACTGTGCATGATGGCGCCCTCGTCGCCACCGCGTTCGCCCGGGGATCCTGTGCCTCGGGCTGGCGAGCGCGAGAACGGGAGGGCGTTCTTGTGCGCCTCCCGGGCGAACAAGTCATCGTGGACGGCCTCGACAAGCCACATGACCCTCGCTACATCGACGGCATGTGGGTGCTTTGTGAATCGGGGCGGTCGCGGCTCGTGGCGTTCGATGACGAGGGCAGCGAAATCCGGTCGTGTCTCCTGGAGGGCTTCACACGGGGTCTCGCGTTCGATAAAGACCACATCTTCGTCGGCGAGAGCCGTTTGCGCCAGCGGCGCGGCGAGAGCCGTTGGAGTCGTTTGGTCGTGCTCGACCGCCGGACGTGGCGGACGGTCGAGTCGATCGAAGTTCCGATGGCCGAGATTTACGCCCTGTGTATAAGCCCGACGGTCTTTGTGCGCGCCGCCTCGCGCGGCTTGTTCGGTGACGCGTTCGACGTCCTGCGTGAAGGACCGCTGACGCGACTCTCGTCGCCGTGGTGCGAGCAGTGGTCGATCAGTGAGCGGCTCACGTCGCGCCGGGCGCAGCTCGATACGGTGATCCCTTCGCGTATGCCGGCCCGCTCGCATCATAAACTGCGATGCCGCTTCGTTAACCTGGAGAAGCTGCCGGCCGACACGATCGGCCCTTACCCGGTCGAGCTGTCCTACGAATGGCGCAGCGCAGACGATACGAAGGCAGTGCAATCGATCCGCTGCGAACTGCCGACCGCCGTCGAACCGGGGAACGGGTGTGAAGTTGAACTGATTCTGGCGACCCCGAACGCTTGCGGCGAGTATTGGCTTACGTTCGTCGCCCTTCAAGGGGATCAGGCCAGCGTCATCGCGCCTCCGCAGTCGGTGAGCGTCGTGGACGATGCGCCCACGCCGGTCGGGCGCGTACTCCTTCCTGGACGAGGTTCCGTTGCCGACGAGCCCGACGGCCGCTGTATCATCGGCGCTGATGCTCTTCTCCGACTGGGTGACGAGAACGCCGAACCGGTCGACCAGCTCGAGACGACCACACTCCTGTATGTCGATAGCGTCCTTTACCGATTCATACGCGATCCCGCCTCCGGGGCGGTCGATCTCATCATATACGACGAGCGCGGAGCGCGCAGCGTCATCCGCGGCGATGCCGTGCCGGCATCGCTTGCGTTCGCGCGGCCGAAGGGATCGTCCGCGCGGGAAACCAGGATGCCGCAGGGGCTTGTGCGCGGCTTGCGAGCCGGCTTCTCTTGCAACGCGGCCCGGCGTCGAGAAGAGCGGCACTTGCAACGATTCAAAGCGCTCGGCCGGGATCCCATCGGGTTGACAGCAGTGCCTGGAGCCCTCTGGAGGGAGGCGATGCGCGTTACATTGCGGGCAGACCTTGCCGACGTCGTAACGGCCGGAACGGAGGTCTCCGTTCGCTACTCTCTCGAGAACGACGGCAACGGCTGGCTCATTGCGGGGGACGTGTTCCCAGTTCGTCTTAGCTATCGATGGGTCGGACAGGATGGCCGCCGCTCGAGTCGCGACGCGACGGCGCGGCGTACAGAACTGTCCGTCACGCTCGGGCCTGGTGACCATCTCGACAGCAGCATGATCGTCGCGACGCCGCCCGTCCCGGGCCGCTACGCGCTCCTGCTAACGTTGATACAGGATCCCATCGCGTGGTTCTGCGACGTCATCCCGGAAAGCGCGGCCGTCATCGATGTCCAGGTCGTGGGAGCGTCAGCCGCTACCGTTTCGCCGTAGGCGACCGGCTTGGGCGTCCATGGCGCCCGCAATATCCTCGGCGGAGCAACCTCGAGCTCGAAAGCGTTCGGCGACTGCTTCGAGAGCAGCGTTAAGAGCCGCACTGCGAGCGCGCCCAGCGTGCAGCAACGCGCTGGGCCCGGCAACGATCGTACCTCGCCGGCCGTCGGAAAAGACCAAGCCGTATTCCTGCAGCCTGGCGTAGGCGTGCACGACGGTATTCGGAGCGATCCTCAAATTTCGTGCAAGGTCGCGAACGGTCGGCAATCTTGCCCCCTGCGTCAATCCCCCAATCTCGATCATATTACATAACTGCGCGAAGATCTGCTCGTGAAGAGGTTCGTCGATATCGAGATCGATCCGGATCGCCGGTGTCGGCATCAGAGCGCGAGCGACGCGACCGCGCGCTGGAGATCTCGATCCATCCGGCGGCGCGCCCCGGTGACCAGGATGCCGACGGCCAACGTGACGATGCCGACGACCAGCTTCATAAAGGCGACCGGCGGCGTAAGGTCCGTCTCCGTCGCGGCGAGCACAGCCGACGGCAAGAGCGCCATGATGAGAAACGTCAGAAGAAACGTGACCCTGTACCGACGATTGATCTCCCGTTCCAGCACGGGGTTCTCTCCGACGAGGAACTCGGGCTGCAACCGGAATGCGACCAGGCATCCATCACAGATTACGGTCGCCGCGGCGACGGCAAAGGCAGGCGCCGTGCCTATCGTCGCATCGACGAGCGCGAGCGCAGCGAGCAGGATCAACGCCCACCAAGGAATATCGCTTTCGGCGGGCGTTCCAAGCAGAGCAGCTCGACGAGCGTCACGTCGATGTTCGCCGTAGAGCAGGATGATCAACGAGACCGACGTCAGAGCTGAAGCGGCTGCGAAGAGCAACGGTTGCGACACTGGAAAAGTCGCGCCGACCCCGCCACAGAGTACGAAGACGATTCCGATGACACGCAAGGCGGATTGTTCGTGATCGGCGACGCGCGCCTGGGCGTCCACGATGGGTCTCAAGGCGTCAACCGCGTGCGACGATAAGCCGAGGCGTTCCGCTTGGCGCGCTCCCAGCAGCCCTTCGGCACTTTGAATTGGTAACGGCTGCCACACGCATACGACCCCGAGCAAAACCAGCGCGGCATCGATCACTCGCCAAAAAATCGTCATGGAACCACTAATCTCGCTCATGCACACCCTCCGCGCGTCCGCTCCAAGGGTAACAGAAAGCAGCCATTCGTGTCAATGCCACTAATACAATCATTTTGCAGAACCCGCCGTGCTTGCCGGGCGCGCGCGTTGAAAAATGTGCCGACCAGCTAGGTGCCGCGCACGTGCGCTTCGTCGAAGTGCGTTGCGAAGATCTCGGCGACGAACTCGTACATCGGGGAGTCGACGGCCTGCAGGCGCTTGCGTGTCGCCGCGGGCCATGGCGAAGCGGGATCGTTGACTTCCACGTACGCGCGTAGCGCCTCGGCGAAGTATTCGTCGAGCCCGCTGGCAGCGTACGGAGTGACGAAGCGCCGCGCCTGGGCGAAGGCGCGCTTGATTCGCGGATCGACGCCGGAGAGGTAGACGCCGCCTCCGAGCGCGCAATCGAGCGCGTGACCGAATTCGTGCGCCACCGTCATCGGACTCATCGAACGCAAGTAGACGGTGCGCTCTTCGACGACGAAGAGACCGGCCGGCGGTGCCGGCCAGCCGTCGACGTCGATGCCAAGCCGCACGAGGCTTGGCGAGCGGTCGCGGTAGCGCTCACCGTCGCGTAAGGCGACGATTCGCACTGCTGCCCGCTCCGCGAACTCGATGGCGCCGCGCCCGAAACGCCGCAGCGTGCGGAGCACCGCGCGCCGGTCGGCAGTACTTCCGCACACGAGATTCGCGGAACAATGTACGTTGCGCATCCGGTCATCGTACGCGACAAATGTTTCGGCGCGATGTCGGCGGCGTGACCGCATGCGGTCGGTAAGGCGAGCTAGCAACGCGGCGTTGATAATTAGTAAAGATTCGGTGAGCGGCGAGGAAGCGTGCGTCGGTTCGCTATTAGTCCAGACATTCAGGGCGTTACACGCGTCCTTTGCTTATCGTTCCTAACGAAATCGAGACGGTGCGTCGCTCTTCCATTGCCCTCCTTTGCGCGCTATGCTGCGCCGTATCAATCCAAGCGTGCAGCGGGGGAAACTCCGATATCGCCATTCCACCGGCCGGAGTGCCGGCCGCGACTGCGAGCCCGTCGCCGGTGCCGCTTCCATCACAGTCGCCCTTTCTCTCGCAGCCGCTGCTCCAGCCGCTTCCCACGCCGACTGCGGGTGCATACGTCTACCAACTGCCCGCGGGCGGAAACTATGCGGGGCAGATTGCGGTCCCCGTGAACGGGTCGATCGCTCCGGCCGGCGTTACGCTGACCGTCACGAGCCAGAACACGTTGCCCGCGGGCGTCCCGTTCTGCAAAGCGCTGCACGAAACGTGCAGACCGTGCGGCGGCTCCTGCAATCGGCGCCGATCCGCCCTTTTACTACTTGACCCTCGTATGGTCGGGCTCGATTCAGATCGGAACCGGATTGACATTCGTCGTGACGCCGCCGCCCGGCACCATCGTGAGCGGCGCTTCCTACTACGAAGCGTTCTACGATCCGACGAATCCGCAACTGGGATGGCAACTCGGCTTCGCCGGCCCTGCGTCATCGCCCGACGGAAAAACGCTGACGTTCGTCACGCCGGCGTCCTTCACGTACGTCGGCTTGCAGGAGTACGCGACCGCCCTCTATGCGGTCAGTTCGCAAGCTCCGCCCCCCACGCCCGCGCCGTCGCCAAACGGATCGCCGTCGCCGTCTCCGAGCGCGACCCCGACTTCCGCGCCCAGCGCATCGCCCGCGCCGTCGCCGAGCGCCACGCCGTCATCCGCGCCGAGCGGATCGCCCGCGCCGTCGCCCGCGCCGAGCGCGACGCCGTCGCCCACGCCGTCACCGTCGCCGACGCCATCACCCTCGCCGACGCCATCACCCTCGCCCACGGCGTCGCCGTCGCCCTCGCCCACGCCCACGCCCACACCCACACCCACGCCTACACCCACGCCCACGCCTACGCCGTCACCGTCGCCTAGTCCGTCGGGAAGCCTGACGGTGACGCCGAGCGGACTGACTTTGCCCGCACTCGGAGCCGCATACGCGCAGACGCCACGTTCAGCGAAACCTCATATACCGGGACGATCGCGGTGACGTCGACGTGCGGCGGGATCACCCCGATTGCAACGCTCTCTCCGGTGAGCGGTCCGGGGCCGTCCTTGACCGTCACGGTCACGGGCGCGAGTGCCGGCACCTGCACGGCCCCGCGACCGACGGCTTCGGTCAACAGTCGGTGCTGTCGATTGCGGTCAACAACTACGGCGTGATCATCAACGCCGCGAAAGGAACTCGATGATGCGCGCGAGAGCATCGGCTGCAATCGCCGTGGCGGCGGCCGTCTTGGCCGGGTGCGGGGGCGGTGGTTCCGGCGCGTCGCCCGCTCCCCGCCGGTGGCGAAGGCGGTTACCGCCGCGCCGGCGCCGGCGCCGACCATCCCGGCAGGGAGCGTGGCGACCGCGTCGCTGACGATCTCGTTCCCGCTCCCCCTTGCGCCGGGCTCGACGTTGCGCCGGCCGCAGTGGGGTGTCGCCGTCGGCCGCATCGCTGGTGACGACGATCCAGACCTATAACGGCAGCTCGACCCTGCCGGCCTGGCTGCCCGCGACGATGACCGTGGCGCTGGCCACCGGCGGGTCGGGCAACTGCACGGTCTCCGGCGGAATCGAGACGTGCACGGTCGCCGGCATCGCGGCGCCTCCCGGCACGGTCGTCTACAATTTCACGGTCAAAGACGGTTCGTCCAACGCCGTGTCCGAGGTCGTAAGCTCGCAAACCTTCGCGAGCGGCGGCAGCGGCACGATCGCGGTGACGATGAAGGGCGTCGTGAGCACCGTGACGCTGTCGTCGGTGACGCTCGCGGCGGGCACGGCGAGTTCGCCGGCGGTCGCACTCACCGCGAAGGACATCGACGGCAACACGATCGCGGGCGGTTTCTACAATCCCGTCACGCTGACCGACAGCGATGCGAGCGGCGCTACGAGCTTGTCGGTCAACGGCGGAACGCCTGCGTCTGCCGTCGCGGTGAACGCCTCGACCGACACGGTGACGGTCAACTACAGCGGGCTCGCCATCGCCGCCAACACGATTGCGGCGAGCGGCACGGGCGTCAGCGGGTCGGGCTCGATCGCGACGACGCTCCAGCCGATCGTCCCGACCGGCACGACGCCGTGCGGTGCCAGCCTCGGCTGTTTGAGCTCGTACGCAAACTACAACCAGCCGACGGTGTCTTCAGCAGCCTCAGCGGGACGCAGACGTTCGGCGCTACCGAGACCGGCTGGAGCAACAGTCCTTTCAGCAAGACGTTCACGGCCAAGCTGAACGCGACGGCGCCCAACAGTTGCACCGCCGTCGCATCGCTCAATGCGACCTCCGGGACGTCGTTCACGGTCACGCCGCTGAACTACGGCCTGTGCTATCTCACCCTCACCGACTTCACCGGCGGCCAAACGCAGACCGTGTGGATCGCGGTGACCGGTTCGACGTTCACCACTCAATGAGGACCGTTGTGCACCGTCACGCCTTTGCTACGCTCATCCTTGCGGTCGCCCTGGGAGCCGCGCTCGCCGCCTGTTCGGGAGGCGGCACCCGCGCACTGCCGCCGGCATCCGCGACCGCTGCCTCCACCGCAGGAAGCTCCGCCGCGCTGACGACACCCGCAACCTTCGTGTTCGTGATCCCGGCCGCCACAGTCGCGGGCAGCAGCAGGACGCGCTCGCCGCAATACATCCCAAGTAGCGTCCAGTCGGTGCAGTTCTCGTTTCTGCAAGTCAACGGCGGGGTGCCATCCCCGGCACCTACGCCCACGGTTTTCAACGTGACGCCGAGCAGCGGATGCACGGGCACGGGGAGCTACGTCTGCACCTTCACCGTGCGGATGCCGTTCGGAAGCGTGTTGACGAAAATCTCGGCCTACAGTGCGGCGAGTGCCGGCGGCGTGTTGCTCTCGCAATACGCCGGCCTGCTCGCCGTGGTCGAAGGCACGAACAACGCCTTCGGAACCTCCACCGCGCCGCTCACCCTCGATGCCAATCCGGGAACGGTCGCGGTGACCGGCGCAACCAACGTGAGCGGGACGTATCCGAGCTTTACGATGGCGGGGAGCGGGTCTTCGACCTTCACCCTGGGGATCGTCGATGCCGCGGGCGCCGCGTTCGCGAATCCGCCCCCCGCGGGGTACCCGCAGTTCGTTTCGGCGGCCGGCGGAACGGGCGCCGCGACGTCGATCGCGGGCAGCACCTTGACCCTGACGATGGGGACCGCAGCGGCGACCGTGGTCGTCAACGCCAACCCTGCGGCCACGCAAGACGTGACGACGAGCCTCGGCGCCGCGGCGACGGCCGGGGCAACGAGCCTGACGGTCGCATCGGCCACGGGCATCTATCCCGGCGCAAACCTCGTCATCGACGAGAATACGTTGAGCGGCAGCACGTTGCTGCAAGAGTCAGCGGCGGTCAGCGCGATCAGCGGTACGACCGTTACCCTGGCGGCGGCCCTCGCACGCTCGCATGCCTCCGGCGCGCCCGTCGTCCACTTCGCCGACAACCTCACGCCCTCGAACGCCGTCTTCGCCGTGGCGACGCCGGCCGCGCATTTCACCAGCCTCCCCGCACCTCCGGGGGGCTGGAAGCGCCCGTACGGCGTCGCCGTCGACACGTCGGCCAACGTCTACGTGACGGACATCTCCAGCAATTACGTCGTTCGCCTGTCGGGCGGCGGCACCGGAACGCCCGTCAGTCTGCCCACCCCGGCCGGCGGATTCATTGGGCCTGCCGGCATCGCGGTGAATACCACCAATGGCAACGTCGCTCTCGCCGCCAACGGGAGCAACCAGCTTTTCCAGATCGCCGGCGGGACGGGCACGCCGACCGCGTTGTCGACGACCTTTAACCAGCCGTCGGGCGTCGCAATCGATGCCGCGGGGAACGTGTATGTTGCAGACTTCACCAGCGTGTACAAGGTCCCGGGCGGCACGGGAACGCCCACGGCGGTCCCGACCCCAACGGGTGGCTGGAGCCAGCCCCAGTGCCTCGCCGTCGACGCTTCCGGAAACCTGTACGTGGCCGACGCGGGGAATAGCAGAGTGGTGAAAATCCCCGGCGGCACGGGCACGCCGGTCGTCCTGGCGGCGCCCGCCGGCGGCTGGAGGCTGCCCATCGGCGTCGCTGTCGACGGCACCGGCAACCTCTACGTGTCGGACCAAACCCTCAACGGCGTATTCTCTCTCGCCGGCGGCACGGGCACGCCGACCGCGTTGCCGACGCCCCCCGGCGGATACAAAGCCCCGCGCGGTTTGGCGATCGACGGCTCGGGCAACGTCTACATCGCGAATTTCAGCGGGCCATTCGTCAGCAAATACACACCGTAGGGGGTTGGGGCGAAGAGGCCGTCGAGGGGCGCGCGCGCCGGCCTCGGCGACGACGATCTCGATCTCTTCGACGGCGTGCGGCGGATCGCGGTCTGGTCGCCGGCTTCGCCGCCAATCGACAAAAAGGGGTCGCCCGGGACGGTGATCGGCGATAAGATCGTGTCGATGGCGCGCTCGCAAACGAAGACGATCGACGCTACGCGTGAGGCGGTGGTGCGGGTGGACGTGCCGGCGTGAGCGACGCGCGCGCCTCGAGCGAGGAGAGCGAGGAGAGCGCGGCGAGCGCGAGGCTCGGGGATGCGCGGCTCGCCCTGCGGGCGGTCGAGATCGGGCGCACGTTGGGGCGGCGTTGGCGCAACCGCTACGCTTCGATCGACGAAGCGCTGGCGAGCACCGGGATCCGCTACGAACTGCGCGCGCACGGCGGCCTCGGCGCCGGGCGCTGCGTGCTCTCGGAATACCACGACGTGGGCGATCGCGTGTTCGTCTACGCGGATGCGGTGGCGTCCGTCGCCCGGCGGATCGATGAACTCGGGATCGCCGAGCTCTTCCCGCCCGCTCGGCTCGTCGAAGCGGCCGCGGCGCACGAACTCTTCCATTGGATTCATCGGCGCGGCGACCGCGCCGAGATCGATGCGGCCCTCGGCTGCGTCACGCGGGTGTGGGGCGTATTCCCGGTGCGCAAGCGCGCGTTCGCCGCCGAAGAGGTCGCGGCGCATGCGTTTGCCGCCGCCTTCCATCGTTTGCCACGCTCCGCGACCGTGCTCGAATGGATTTTCGAGCAAGACAGGAGGAGGGCCGCTTCATCAGGTGATGGATGAGACCGGCATCGCCGCGACGATCGTCCGCAAAGCGGCCGAGCTCGGGGGCAATCGAGCGCTTTCGCGTGCGCTAGCCCGCGACGCGCTCGCTCGCGCGGGTGAAAGTCACCGTCGCGAAAGCACCGGCGAGCAACTCGTACGACCGCATGCGGCTCGCGTAGTCGGGCGCGATCGTCACCACCATGAGCTCGTCGGCTTCGTGCGAGAGTGCAAGCGCTTCGAGACGGTCGCGCACCCCCTGCGCGCTGCCGACGGTCAAGCGGCGCCGGTCGTAGCGGATCTGTTCGCGTTCGTGCTCCGTGTAGCTGTAGGCGCGGGCTTGCGCGAGCGTCGGGAACGCGCGGTTGCCGCCGCGGTGCAAGCCCAGGCGCCACAGGTCGATCACCGCCGCGAGCTCTTCCGCTTCATCCGCGGTCTCGGCGGCGATCGCACCAACGGCGAGCAGCACGCGCGGCGCGCTGCGATCGGCCGACGGCATGAAGTTGCGACGATAGAACCGGGTTTCCGCTTGGGCGTCGCCGCTGATGAAGTGAGCGAATGCGTAAGGCAGACCCGCTTCGGCCGCGAGCGCGGCACTGTAATCGGACGAGCCGAGCAGCCACACTTCCGGCGCGCTCGGACCGGCCGGCATCGCGGGCAGCGATGCGAAGCGGTGCTCGGTGGGGATCGTCGCGCGCAGGTAGCCGCGCAAATCGTCGAGCTGGCGCGGGAAGTCGCGCACTTCGCGCGTTCCGAGCGCTGCCGAAACGAGCGTCGTCCCGCCGGGGGCGCGGCCCACGCCCAGGTCGATGCGTCCCGGCGTCAGCGTTTCCAGCATGCGGAACTGCTCGGCGACCTTGAGCGCGCTGTAGTGAGGCAATAACACGCCGCCCGTGCCGACGCGGATGCGCTGCGTTTCCGCGGCGATGCGCGCGACCAGGATCTCGGGCGCCGCATCGGCGAGGCCGCGCATCGCGTGATGCTCGGCGACCCAATAGCGCGCGTAGTCCCAACGGTCGGCCGCGCGGGCGAGGTCGAGGGTCGCGTGCACGGCTTGCGCGGCATCCGCGCCGGCGAGCACCGGCGATTGGTCGAGTACTCCGATTGGTATGGACATTTCGCTAAGTGAAAGGCTGAAAGCTCCGGCGAAGATGCATTTGGACAGAAAGCCGCCCGTTCGGACGCCGGGCGGAGGAGGAGCCGCGCGACGGCGGCGCCTACAGAGAGTGCTGGAGGAACTGGATGCCCCGCGATATCCCTTTGGGCAACGGATCGATGCTCGTCAACTTCAGTCGCGACTATCAGATCCGCGATCTTTTCTATCCGCACGTCGGGCTCGAGAACCACTTGAGCGGCCACGCGTGCCGGCTGGGCTTCTGGGTCGACGGCGTGTTCTCGTGGGTTTCGGACGGCGGCTGGCGGCGGACCCTCGTGTACGAGCCCGACACGCTCGTCACCGCGGTGCGCTTGGAGTGCGACCATCCCCGCATCAGCGTGCGGGTGACCGACTGCGTCGATTTCGCGGTCAACATTCTCGTGCGCAAGTTCGTCGTCGAGCCGGGCAGCGGTTCCGACGTGAGGATCTTCCTCCACCACGACTTCCACATCATGGGCAACGCGATCGGCGATACGGCCCTGTATCGTCCCGATCAGAAGATGCTCGTGCACTACAAGAACCAGCGCTACTTCGGCGTCGGCGGCCGCGGCACGAGCGGCGCGATCGACACGTTCGCGGTCGGGCAAAAGGAGATCGGCGGCGCCGAGGGCACCTGGCGCGACGCGGAAGACGGCTACCTGTCGGGAAATCCGATCGTGCAAGGCGCGGTCGACTCGACGATCGGTCTCTTTCCGCCCGGCGACGTGCACGACGAGCGGGTCGCGTACACGTGGCTCGCGTGCGGCAAGAGCCACGACGACATCGCGCTGTTGCACAAACGATGTTCGGACGATCCGGAGCTGTTCATCCATCGCACGCGCAACTATTGGCGCCTCTGGGCGAATAAGGAGCAGACCGATTTCGCGGCGATGCCGCAGTCGCTGATCGATCAGTACAAACGCTCGCTGCTGATCATCCGTACCCAGATCGACAACGACGGCGGGATCACCGCCGCCAACGACTCCGACATCCAGGAGTTCGCGGGCGACACGTACTCGTACATCTGGCCGCGCGACGGCGCGCTCGTCGCGTACGCGCTCGACGAAGCCGGGCGCCACGAGCTGGCCAACGTGTTCTTCCACTTCTGCGGCAACATCATCGAGCGCGACGGCTACTTCATGCACAAGTACAATCCCGACGGCACGATCGCGTCGTCATGGCATCCGTACTTGTTCAACGGGCGGCCGCGCTTGCCGATCCAAGAGGACGAGACGGCGCTCATCATCTGGAGCCTGTGGCACCACTTCAACCTGACCCGCTCGATCGAGTCGATCCGCGACCTGTACAACAAGCTGATCACGCCGGCCGCCAACTTTCTCACCCGTTATGCCGACGCCTCGGGACTGTGCAAGGCCAGTTACGACCTGTGGGAAGAGCGCTGGGGCATCCACGCCTACACGGTCGGTGCGGTGTACGGCGCGCTGATCGCGGCGTCGAACTTCGCCTATGCGTTCGGCGAGACCGGCGACGGCGAGCGCTTCGCCGAGGCTGCGGAACGATTGAAGATCGCCGTCCGCGAGAAGATGTTCGACAAGCAGCTGCATCGCTTCGCGCGCATGCTCGCGGTCGACGAGCGGCACAACTTCATCCCCGACATGACGATGGACGCGGCGACCTGGGGTCTGTTGCAGTTCGGCATGTTCGATCCGGACGACCCCGAGATCGTGCAGACGCTCGACGCGGTGTTCGACCGGCTCTGGGTGCGCACGAACGTCGGCGGCGTTGCCCGCTACGAGAACGACTACTACCATCAGATCTCGCGCGACATCTCCAACGTCCCGGGCAACCCGTGGTTCATCTGCACCCTGTGGCGGGCGCGCTACATCATCATGCGCGCGCAGACGCCCGAGGATCTCGAAGCGGCGCTCCCGCTGCTGCACTGGGTGGCCGACCGCGCGCTGCCCAGCGGCGTGCTGGCCGAACAAGTCAACCCCTATAACGATCAGCCGGTGAGCGTTTCACCGCTGACGTGGAGCCACGCCGAATACGTGACCGCGTTCTTGGAATACCTCGACAAGCTCTCGACGATGAACTTCTGCCCGTCGTGCAACAAGCCCGAATACATGCGCCAGTACGTGCGGCGCACGATCGCGCGCGACCCGCGCAACCAGAACCGCGCGCTGACCAACGGTTCGGCCCTGCACCGTCACGCGTTACCCTCCAAAGCCGAGGTCGCGGGCGAGACATAAGCGTTCCTTAAGGTTGGGGTGGTGTTCTTTCGAGAACACGCCATCTTTGGGAGCATTTATGATTCGGTCTCGTTTTGTCATGGGCGCCGGTCTGGCGTTGATCGTGGCGCTGCCCGTCGCGGCCGCGCAGGTGACGATCACCGCGGCCGGTTCGACCGCGCTGCTGCCGCTCGTCAAGGCGGCCGCCGGGCAGTACCAGGCCAAGCATCCCGACGTCAACATCAACGTCTCCGGCGGCGGTTCGGGCGTCGGCCTCACCCAGGTTGCCTCCAAGTCGATCGACATCGGCAATTCGGACATTCCCGCGCCGCCCGGCAGCGCGGGGCTCGTCGACCATAAGGTGGCGGTCATCGGCTTCGCGATCGTCGCCAATCCGGGCGTGAACGTCAAGAACTTGACCAAAGCGCAAGTGATCGCGATCTTCTCGGGCAAGACGACGAATTGGAAAGACGTCGGCGGCGCCGACGTCAAGGTGGTCGTCATCAACCGCCCGCGCAGCTCGGGCACCCGTGCGGTCTTCACCAAAACGATGATGGGTGGGACGCCGTTGTTCGAAGGCGGCCTCGTGCAGGACGCGACCGGTACCGTTGTGACGACCGTCAAAGGCACGCCGGGAGCGGTGTCGTACGCGGCCAACTCCGGCACCCGCAATCAGCCGGTACAAGAACTCTCGATCGACGGCGTCGCGCCGACCGACGCGAACATCATCGACGGCAAGTACCCGATCTGGTCGTACGAGCACATGTTCACCAACGGTCCGCCGTCGAAGCCGGTCGCCGACTTCATCGCCTTCGTCGCCGCGAACACGGCGCTGCTCAAACGCTTCGACTACATTCAAACGGGCGCGATGAAGGTTACCGCGAACGACCGCTGAGCGCTCGGCGGGGGAATTCACAACCGGGCCGCAAACTTTCGCTAAGCGGCGCCTTGCCGTATGCTTTTTTCCTGCTCGACTTTCATTCGAAGAGGGACATTCATGAAGCACATTCGCACTCTGGTGGCGGTCGGCTTGATCGCCTGCGGTACGATGGCGACCGCCGCGGTGACGACGGCGCAGACGTCGACCGCCCCGGTGATGATCGCGGCGGCGACCGCCGCGCCGGCGGCTGGTAACGCTGCCAACGGCAAGAAGCTCTTTGCCGCCAACTGCGCCTCGTGCCACGGCGCGACCGGAACCGAGGGCGGCGTCGGCCCGAGCCTCAAGGGCGAGAAGACCCGCAAGAACTTCGCGCAAACCGTGGCCTGGATCAAGAACCCCACCCCGCCGATGCCCAAGCTGTACCCGGCGCCCCTCAACGCATCGAACGTCAACGACGTCGCGGCGTACGTCGAGTCGCTCTAACCGTCCGATCGCGCAGGGCATGCCATCGGCCACCGGCTCACCCCCGGTGGCCGAACGCTTGTCCGAGGTGAAGACGGTCATCACCGCGGGCGGGCGCATCGAGGAGGCGTTTGCAGCCGCCGCCGGCACCGCCGTCAAGGCGCTCGCGCCGCTGGGCGCGGGCGCTCTGATCGACGTCGCGATCGAGGCTGCGCGGGGCGCCGGCTGCGGCGCGGTCGCGGTCGTCGGCGGGGCAGCCGTGCGCGCTCACTGCGCCGGCCGGGTCGAGCGCTTCATCGACGAATCGCCGAGCGGGGCGGAGAACGTGCGGCGCGCCCTCGAGGCGTGGCCGGGCGAGCCGCTGCTCTACCTGACGAGCGACATTCCGTTCGTCACCGCCGCCGGCTTGCGCGACTTTCTCGGCCGCGCGCAACACTTCGCGCTCGCGATGGCGGTCGCCGACGCCGGACGCTACGCGCGCGCCTTTCCCGGCGCGCCGCCGCACGAGGTGCGCCTGGGCGGGGAGCGGTTCGCGAACGGCAGCGTCTTCCGTTTTGCGCCCGGCGCGCCGGAAGCGGTCATGACGATGGCCGGCAGCTTCTTCGATGCGCGCAAGGACCTGCGCCGGCTGGCGGGTCTGCTCGGTCCGCGGCTCGCGTGGCGCTTCGTCACCGGGCGGCTGCGCATCGCCGACGTCGAGCGGCGCGCGCGCGACGTGCTCGGCGTGCCGGTCGCCGCGATCCGCGCCTGTGACCCCGGCTTGTGCTACGACGTCGACACCCTCGAAGATTGGGAGTATGCGCGCACTCGTCCACGGTGACGATCGGGGGCCGTTGCGGCCCGCTCTCATCGCGACGTTCTGGTTCGGCATCCAGCTCGTGTGGGGTGCGATCCTCGCCGTCTCGCTGCAAGCGCGCAGCGTCGAACTGGCGCCGTTCGCCGGGGTCGCGGCGTACTCGATCGTGGCCGCTGCCGGCGCGCTGATCGCCGCCGCCACCCAAGTCGCGATCGGGCCGCTCGCCGACCGGCGCCGCGCCGCGGTCGGACACCGGCGCGAGTTCTTCGCGGCCGGCACGATCGTCTCGATTCTGGCGATCTTCGGCTTCTACGCGGCGTGGTCGTTCGGGACGCTGCTGGCCGCGTTCATCGTGCTGCAGATCGCGATGAACGTCGCGACCGGTCCGTATCAGGCGGTGATCCCCGATTACGTCGAACCGGATCGCGCGGGCCGCGCGTCGGCGTGGATGTCGATCTTTCAATCGTCGGGCAACGCGGCCGGGCTGCTGATCGCGGGCTTCGTCGGGCGGCCGATGCTGGTCGCCTTCATGCTGGCGATCGCTTTGACCGCGAGCTACTCGATCACCGACGCGCATTTGCGTTGGCGCACGACGCGCGCCGAGCCGGTTGCGCCGGTCCGGGTGGGCCGCGACTTCCGCACGCTGCTGTTCTCGCGCGGCGCGATCAACGTCGGTTTCTACACGTTGCTCGGGTTCTTGTTCTTCTACGTGCAAGACTCGTTGCGCGTCGCCGACGTCCGCACGACCACCGCGATGCTCTTCCTGGCCTTCACGCTGTGCGGCATCGGCGGCGCGGCGCTGGGCGCCGGTCCGGCCGACCGCTACGATAAGCGCGCGGTCGTGGCCGTCGCCAACGCGGCGGTCGCGGTCGCCCTCGTCGTGCTCGCGGTCGCATCGTCGCTCCCGGTCGCGTTCGGCGCGGCGGCGCTGGCCGGTCTGGCGTGGGGCGCGTTCTTCACCGCCGACTGGGCGCTCGCGTGCACCCTCTTGCCGGTGGGCGCGATGGCGTCGGCGATGGGCATCTGGAACGTCGCCGCCGCAATCCCGCAGGTCGTCGCGCCGCTCGTCACCGGCCCGCTGGTCACCGCGCTCGACGCGTCGCATCCGGGCCTGGGGCCGCGGGCGGCCGTTCTGCTCGCGGTCGCCGAGTTCACCCTCGGCGCCGCGTGGCTGTGGCGCTTACCCGCTTCGGTCGCGCGCGCGGGCGATCACCAGCGCGGGTCGGGCAACACCGGATCGTCGGGCGCGACGCGTTTGTAGACGACGACCTTGCCGTCGCGCGCGACGATCGCGAAGCGGTGCGCGGCGACTTCGCGGGCGAGCAGCGGGCGCAACAGCCGTTGGAACGCGTCGTTGGGATAGTCGTCGGCGACGACGACGTACTCTGTGTTCGGGCGGAAGAAGATCGTCGCGCGGGGATCGCGGCCGGCGATGCGGGTGAACCATTCATCGTGCGTCAGCACCGCCGCATCGGGCGGCAGCGACGCCAGCGCGCGCTCGGCATCCGCGGTATCGGCATACGATGCCTTGAGGTAATGCCCGACGTGCATCGGATTGAAGGCGACGAGGAAGAGCACGCACCCGCCGAGCACCCAGCGAAAGCGCACGAGCCCGGCGCGCAGGCCCGCGTCGCGCGCGCGGGCGCACAGCACGGCGGTCACCGCCACCAGCAGCCACGGCACCCACGTCGCCGCGTAGTGCGAGCCCATGCGCCACGTGACGCCGTCGCTCGAGAGCAAGATGACGACGAGGCCGGGTACCGCTGCGAGCGTCCACGGCGAGCGCAGCGGCAGAAACGCGAGCGGCGCAAGTCCCTCGAGCACGTAGGTGAAGCGCCCGAGGGTGACGAGCGCCGGCACCGCGACGCCGGGCTGAAGCACGAGCGCGGCCAGCACCGCGAGCGGTCCGCGCGCGAACGAGTACTCGTAGAAGCGCGCCGGCTGCCACGAGCCGACGTGCGGGATGACGAAGCCGAAGTAGAAAGCGAGCACGGCGGCGGCCGCCAGCGCGAGCGCACCGCCCGCGAGTGCGGTCGCGCGCCGTTCGCGGGGCTCGAGGTAGAGCAGCCCGCGCCGCCGCGTCGGCCGCAGCGCGCAGAGCGCGAGCAGCAGGCCGGCGCACAGCATCACCGCGCACGCCTCTTCGCGCACCATCAGCGAGAGTGCGCCCACGAGCGCGAACGGCGCCCACGCCTCCCCGTCGGCCGCCCACACGAGCGCCGCGACGAGCACCGGAAAGAACGCGATCTCGTGGAATTCGAGGAACGCGACGCCGGCCAGCGGCGGGTAGATCAACGCGACGATGGCGCAGCGCCACGCCAATGCTTCGCTCGCGTAGCGGCGCGCCAGTGCGTAGAGCGGGAACGCGGTCGCGCCGATCAACGCGATCTGCGCGAACTGCAGCACGAGCGCCGACCGGAAGACGGCGACCAACGGATAGAGGACCGCCAGCAACGGCGCCCAGTGGAAGCGGAAGTGGGTGCCGTCCTCGGGCCCGTCGCGAAAGCCGCCGAACGTGTCGAGCACGACTTGCGTGAACGTCCCGGCGTCGGCCCCGTAGCTCCAGACCTTCCAGCGAACGACGGCGAGCGCGGCCAGCACGGCCACGTAGATCGCGTAGCCGGCAACGACCTTCCTCAAAGCGAGGTCGCGCTTACGCGGGTGCGGTCGGGATGCCTTCGAGCACCGCGCGCAGCTCGTCGACGAGGAACGGCTTGCGCACGATCGGGATGTCGAGCCCGACGCGCGTCGCGGGATCGGCGAGCGCGAACACCGGGACGCGCGCCTTGCGCGCGGCGGCGACGCAGCGCTCGATCTGTTCGCGCGTCCCCTCGGCACGGTCGAAGTCGATCGCCAGGGTCGCGCGCTCGTCGACGAGCCGGTCGACGGGAACCGCCTCGACGGCGGCGTGCACTTTGACGCTGTAGCCCAGCCGCCGCAGCGCGTGCGCTGCGAACGAGCGGCGGTCGCCGTCGGAGTCGATGACGAACACCGCGCGCGTCTCGCGCTCGTGCCGGTCGGGATCGAGCGGCAGCCGCACTTCGAACGTACTGCCTTCGGCTTCGCGGCTTTCGAGAACGACGCTGCCGCCGTGCTCTTCTACGACCGCGCGCACGAACGAGAGGCCGAGCCCCGTCCCCGCGATCTGCTGCGTCAAGGCGTTGGAGGCGCGCGAGAAACGCTCGAAGATGCGGTCGGCCTCGGCCGCCGGCACCCCGATGCCTTGATCGGCGATCCGGATCACCACCGAGTGGTCGACTGCGGCGAGCGTGACGTCGACCGGCGCGCCCTGGGGAGAATACTTGATCGCGTTGGAGACGAGGTTGTCGATCGCCTGGCGCAGGCGGGCGCGGTCGCCGAACCCGGCCAACCGCTCGGGTTCGTGCACGAAATTGATTTGGCGCTGCGCGGCCCAGCCGTCGACGACGCCGGCGACGAGCGCGACGAAGTCGAGCGGCTCGAAGTTGAGGACGAGCTCGTTCTGTTCCAGTTGCGCCAGCGCGAGCGTGTCGTTGGCGAGCGCGAGCAGCCGGTGCGCGGCGTCGCCGATCGTCTTGGTGGCGACGAGCCGGTCCTCGTCGTCGATCTGCGGCTCGGCCATCATCTCGGCGAAGCCCAAGATCGTCGCCAGCGGCGTCTTGAAGTCGTGCGCGAGCATCGCGATCAATTCGCTCTTGTGCGCGGAGAGCGCCATCATCGTCGTGCGCTGCTCCTCGAGCGCCACGTAGACGGCGGCGCGCCGCGCGGCGGCCTCGTAGCTCTGGATGGCGAGCTGCACGGCCGAGACGACGTTTTCGCTCAGCTCGCGGCCCGGCGGCAGGGCGATCGCCAAGCCGATGCTCGCGCCGACGACGGTCGCTTTCGCGCGGTCCTCGACGACGTGCGCGTCACCGCGCACCAGGGTCGAGACGCCGTCCTCGAGCGCCGCCTTCAACGACGAGGTGTCGAAGCTCGCGTTGAACCGTTGCGCGAGATCGAACAGGGTCGCGAGCGTGAAGGATTCGGCGGCGACCCGTTCTTGCAGCGCGCGCCGCTCGGTGACGTCGCGTCCGATCGCGATCCACGACGAGTAGCCGTTCGTGCTGAGGACCTTGCCGGAGAACTCGACCCACAGGGTCGAGCCGTCCTTACGGTAGGCCAGAAATTCGCCGCTCGCCTGTTCGCCGCTCGCGATCGAGTTGGAGATGTCGCGGACGACGCTGCGATCGGTTCCGGGCCCCCAGAACATCGCCGGCGACTTGCCCGCAACTTCTTCGAGCGTGTAGCCCATCACCTCGAGCATCGTCTCGTTCGCCCAGCGCATGTACGGGCCGCCTTGCGACACCGGCGTGCTGTCGGTGACGAACATGAAGTCGGTCGCGTTGTCGATCGCACTCGACAGCGTGCGCAGCCACACTTCGCCGGCCCGGCGCGCGGTGACGTCGCGTTCCATCACGAGCCAGCGCGTCATGCGGCCGCGTTCGTCGGGAATCGCGCGTCCGCTGACCTCGGCCCAATACGTCGCGCCGTCTTTGCGCGAGAACTGCAGCTCGGCCCGGGCCGGCTTGCCGGCGCGGATGTCGGCGATGAACTGCGCGTGCGCGGCGAGATCGGTCTGCGGCCCGAACAGCACCGCGGTCGAGTCGCGGAAGAGCTCTTCCTTCGCGTAGCCGGTGCGGCTGACGATCGCGTCGTTCACGTAGATCAGGCGCTCGCCGTCGCCGCGGTCGGGATCGACCTCGAAGATCATCACGTTGTCGTCGGCTTGTTCGATCGCGTGCGTCAACAGCCTGACGCGCTCTTCCAAGCGGCGCCGCTCGGTGACGTTGCTGCCGACGAAGATGCGGTTGGCGTAGCGTCCGGAGTCGTCGAACACCGGCCGGCTGTGGGTGTCGAACCAGAACGTCGAGCCGTCCTTGCGCGTGGCCAGCACCTCGACGTGCGACTCGCGGCGCTGCGCGATCGCCTCGGTCAACTGCTTGCCCGCCGCCCCCTCGCCCTCGGCGCGGAACAGATGGCCGATCGAACGGCCGATCACGTCGCCCGGCTCGAAGCCGGTCTCCTCGAAGTACTGCCGGTTGGCGTAGAGCACGAGCGGACCGCCGTCGCCCGGCAGCGTCGCATCGGTGACGAACACGACCTCGGTCGCGGCGTCGAACGCCGCGGTGAGCAACCGCAGGCGCTCCTCGGAATCCTTGCGGACGCGAATGTCGCGGTAGACCCCGACCCAATGCGTCGCGGTGCCGTCGCCGCCGATCGCCGCCAAGCTCACTTCGATCCAGACCGGCGACCCGTTGCGGCGGTAGAGTTGCACCTCGCGCGTCGACCGGCCGCCCTCGCTCGCGCTGCGCCGGAGATCGGCGACCGCCGCCCGTGAGGTCGCGGGCCCGTACAGCACTTCGGGGGTGCGGCCGGCAAGCTGGACGTTCGTGAACCCGAACACATCTTGAAAGTAGCGGTTGACGGTGACGAACGTGGGCGGGCCGCTCCCGCGCGGCGCGCGAAAGATCGCAATGCCGTCGCCGGCGGCATCGAACGCTTCAGCGACGAGCCCCAAGATGCCGTCTCGCTGCTCTACCGGGAGAGCGCCGAGATCCATTATGTGCTTTTCACAATGGCGCGACCATCCGTGTCATCAGTGCCCATCGCGACCGGTAAATTGGCGCAACAGGGCTTTTGGTCCCCCGGATGACGAGGGAGGCCACCGGCCTTGCCGTAGAGTGTCAGGTGTCACACAGTAGCTGGGAAAACTCCAAGGCGCGCGCATGAGGCCGCACCTCGTACGGGTCGTGCCCTCTGCCGAGCCGTTGCCGGCGCCCGAACAGCTCGCCTGGCGCATCGCGGCCGTCGCGGCCGACCCCGTCCCCGTCGAGGCCGCCGTCGAGGCGGTGATCGTCGACCGGTTGATCGATAACGCCGCGGTTGCGTGCGCCTCGCTGAACCGCGCGCCGGCCGTGGCGGCCAGGAACGCCGCCCTCGCCCACCCGCACGCCGGAGGGGCGACCGTGTTCGGGCTGGCGCCGGAGCGGCGCGTCTTTCCCGAATGGGCCGCGTGGGCCAACGGGGTCGCCGTGCGCGAGCTCGATTTCCACGACACCTTCCTGGCCGCCGAGTTCGGGCACCCCGGGGATACGATTCCGCCGCTCGTCGCGGTCGCGCAGCGCAAGCGGACCCGCGGCGCGGCGCTCGTGCGCGCGATCGCGACCGCCTACGAAGTCCACGTCGCGCTGATGCGCTCGATCGACCTGCACTCGCACAAGATCGACCACGTGGCGCACGTCGCGGTCGCGGTAGCGGCCGGCCTCGGCGCGCTGCTCGACCTCCCGGTCCCGGTCGTCTATCAAGCGATCGGGGGCGCGCTGCATGTCTCGTGTTCGACCCGGCAGTCGCGCAAGGGGACGATCTCGAGCTGGAAGGCCTTCGCACCGGCGCACGCCGGCAAGAGCGCGATCGAGGCCGTCGACCGGGCGATGCGCGGCGAGTCGTCGCCCGCTCCGATCTACGAAGGCGAGGAGAGCGTGATCGCGGTGATGCTCGGCGGCCCTGCAGCGCAATATACCGTGTGGCTTCCCGAACCGGGCGAGCCCAAGCGGGCGATCCTCGATACCTTTACCAAAGCCTACTCGGCCGAGTACCAAGCCCAAGCGCTGATCGATCTGGCGTTCCGGATGCGCGCGCGGGTGCCCGACCTCGACGCGATCGAGGAGATCGTGATCGCGTCGAGCAGCCATACCCACGCCGTTATCGGTAGCGGCTCGAACGACCCGCAGAAGTACGACCCGCACGCATCGCGCGAGACGCTCGATCACAGCATCATGTACATCTTCGCGGTCGCGCTCGAAGACGGCCGCTGGCACCACCTCGACTCGTATGCGCCCGAACGCGCGCGCCGGGCCGCGGCCCGCGGCGTGTGGCAGAAGAGCCGCACGGTCGAGGATTCCGAATGGTCGGCGCGCTATCACGACGAGGATCCCGAACGCAAGGCGTTCGGAGGACGCGTCGAAATCGTCTTGCGCGACGGAACGCGGATCGTCGACGAACTCGCGGTCGCGGATGCGCACCCGCTGGGCGCGAAGCCGTTCGCGCATGCCGACTACGTCACGAAGTTTCGCGCCTTGAGCGACGGCCTCGTCGAAGCTGCCGAACAAGACCGCTTCATCGCCGCCGCCGAAGGCGTCGCAGCGCTCGACGAAACTGAGATGGATGCCTTGACGGTCGCAGTCCCCGAAGGCCGCCTGGCCGGACTCGACCGCATCGACGACGGCCTGTTCTGATTGAGAGGAGCTTCGCACCATGTTCTCCACCCTTAGCGCCCCCGAGAAGCGGGCCCGGTTTCGCGAAGGGCTGCGCAGCGGCAAGTTGCTGCGCGTGCCCGGCGCGTTCTCGCCGTTCGTCGCCAAGATGATCGAGCGGCGCCCGTTCGACGGCATCTACATCTCCGGCGCCGGACTGGCGGCCGACCTCGGCTTGCCGGACATCGGGTTGACGACGATGACCGAAGTCGTGACCCGGGGCGGACAGATCGCGCGCACGACCGACCTGCCGGCGATCATCGACATCGACACCGGCTTCGGCGAGCCGCTCAACGCGGCGCGCACGATCTACGAACTGGAGAACGCCGGCCTGACGGGTTTCCACCTCGAGGACCAGCAGAATCCCAAGCGCTGCGGCCACCTCGACGGCAAGTCGATCGTCTCGACCGAAGAGATGGTCCGCAAGCTCAAAGCCGCCGTCGACACGCGGCGCGATCCGAACTTCACGATCATCGCCCGCACCGACTCGCGCGCGGTCGAAGGCCTCGAAGCGGCGATCGAACGCTGCCGCGCCTACGTCGCCGCGGGAGCCGACATGATCTTCCCCGAGGCGCTGCAAGGCGAGGCGGAGTTCGAAGCGGTGCGCAAGGCGATCTCCGTCCCGTTGCTGGCCAACATCACCGAGTTCGGGAAGACGCCGCTGCTCGAGGCCTCCGCGCTCGAGAACCTCGGCTACAACGTCGCGATCTACCCGATGACGCTGTACCGGTTGGCGATGAAGGCGGTCGAGACCGGGCTCGACGCGCTCGAGCATACCGGCACCCAGGCGGGCGTGCTCGACCGCATGCAGCACCGGACCGAGCTCTACGACGTGCTCGAATACGAGCGCTACACGGCATTCGACCAAGCGATCTTCGACATCGGCGTCCACGCCGTCAGCCGCCGGGCGTAACCGTTCTTTGATCGATTTCTTCCTCCACCGGCCGATCTTCGCGTCGGTCTGTTCGGTCGTGATCCTGCTGGCCGGGCTCGTGCTGATCCCGACCCTGCCGATTTCGCAGTTCCCGCAGGTCGCGCCGCCGGTCGTCACCGTCACCTCGACGTACATCGGCGCCAACGCGCAGGCCGTCGAGTCGTCGGTCACGACCCCGCTCGAAGAAGCGATCAACGGCATCAACGGGCTGCGCTACATCTCGTCGGTCAGCGGCAACGACGGGTCGAGCACGATCACGTGCACGTTCAACCTCGACCGCAACCTCGATCTCGCCGCGACCGACGTGCAAGGCGCGGTCAACAACACGATGGGCGCGCTCCCGGCGGCAATCCAGAGCAGCGGCGTCACGATCACCAAGAACTCGGGCTCGTTTCTGATGGGCATCGGGCTGTATTCCGACAACCCGCGCTACGACTCGATCTTCCTGAGCAACTACGTCGACATCTACATCAAGGACACGCTCAAGCGGATCAACGGCGTCAACGACGTGCGCGTGTTCGGCCAGCGCGTCTACGCGATGCGGCTTTGGGTCGATCCGCGCAAGCTCGCCAAGAATTCCTTACAGGCATCGGACGTCGTGAGCGCACTCCAGGAGCAGAACGTCCAGGTCGCCGCGGGCGCGCTCGGGCAGCCCCGGTTTCCGCCGGCCAGCCGTACCAGATGACGATCCAGGCGAAAGGTCTGCTCGCGACCCCGAACGACTTCGCGAACCTGATCCTCAAGGTGACGCCCGGCGGCGGGATCGTGCGCTTCAGCGACGTCGGGCACGTCGAACTCGGGGCGCAAGATTATTCGACCTCGTTCCGCTTCAACGGAAAGCCCGCGATCGGTTTCGGCATCCTGACGTTGCCGACGGCCAACGGCCTGCAAGTCGCCAAGGACGTCTACAAAGCGCTCGATCAGATGAGCGCCTCGTTCCCGGCCGGGGTGCACTACCAAGTCGGGTTCGACTCGACGACGTTCGTCTCCGAATCGATCACCGAAGTCGTCAAGACGCTGTTGCTCTCGATCGCCCTGGTCGTCATCGTCATCTACCTGTTCTTGCAGAACTGGCGCACGACGTTGATCCCCGCGATCACGATCCCGGTCTCGTTGATCGGCACGTTCGCCCTGATGTCGGCGTTCGGGTTTTCGATCAACACGCTGACGCTCTTCGGGTTGACGCTCGCGACCGGGCTCGTCGTCGACGACGCGATCGTCGTCATCGAGAACATCGCGCGCTTCATCCAAGAGAAGCACATGCGGCCCAAAGAGGGCGCGTCGGCGGCGATGAAGGAGATCGTCGGCGCCGTCGTCGCCAGTTCGATCGTGCTGCTCGCGGTGTTCGTCCCGGTCGCGTTCTTTCCGGGCACGACCGGGCAGCTCTACAAGCAGTTCGCGCTGACGATCTGCTGCTCGATCGTCATCTCGCTGTTCAACGCGCTCACGCTGACGCCGGCGCTCTCGGCGCTGCTGCTGGGCGAGCGCGAGGCGCACGCGCGCTGGCTGCAGCCGGTCAACCGCGCGATCGAGTGGACCCGGCGGAGCTACCACGGCGCGTTGCCGCGCCTCTTCAAAGCGCGCAATTTCGTCATCGGCGGGTTCGTGTTCGCCCTGATCGCGACCGTGTTCGCATACCAAGCGATTCCGACCGGGTTTCTGCCCGACGAGGATCTCGGCTATTTCTTTGTGACGATCCAGTTGCCCGAGGGCAAGACGCTACCCGACACGCTCGCCGTCTCGCGCCGGGTCGAGAAGATCTTGCAAGGTTACCCCGAGGTGCAGGCGGTGTTCGAGCCCAATGGGTTCAGCTTCGCGGGCACCGGCGCCAACCTCGCGCTGATGTTCGTCCGGCTTGCGGACTGGAACGATCGCAAGTCGCCCGATCAATCGGTGGCCGGGATCATGGCCAGTTTGCGACCGAAGTTCGCGCAGATCGCCGAAGCCCAAGTGCTCGCGTTCAACCCGCCCGCGATCCGCGGCATCGGCAACCTGGCCGGGTTTCAGTTCGAACTGCAGGACAAGGGCAATCTCGGCTTGGCTTCCCTCGTGCGCAACGCACGCGCGCTGATCGCTGCGGCCAACGGCGGCAAGGTGATCCGCAACGCCTCGACGACGTTCCGCAACGATGCCCCGATCCTGGTGGTCAACGTCGATCGCGAGAAGGCCAAAGTGCTCGGCATCCCGCTTTCCAACGTGTTCAGCGCGCTCGACGTGTTCCTCGGCTCGGATTTCGTCAACAATTTCACCTACCTGAACCGGTCGTACCGCGTCTACGTGCAGGCCGACACGCGGTACCGCCGCACGCCGTCCGACTTCGAGAAACTCTACGTCGGGGGCGCGAACGGCACGACGATCCCGCTTTCGACGTTCGTATCGTTCGAACAGATTCGCAGTGCGCCGCGCATCGTGCACTACAACCTGTTCCGTTCGCTCGAGATCAACGGCGTGCCGGCGCCCGGGTACGGCTCGGGCCAGACGGTGCTGGCGATGAGCGACCTCGCCAAGCAGATGCTCCCGCTCGGCATGAGCTACGAGTGGAGCGGGATCTCGCTCGAACAGATCTCGTTCGGGCAGCAAGCGCTGATCATCTTCGGGCTGGGCTTGATCTTCGTCTTCCTGACCCTCGCGGCGAAGTACGAGAGCTACACCGATCCGTTGATCATCTTGTTCTCGGTGCCGCTCGCGATCTTGGGCGCGATCGTGGCGCTCGACATATGCCACTACGTGAGCGACCTCTACGCGCAGGTCGGCTATCTGATGTTGATCGCGCTCGCGAGTAAGAATGCGATCCTGATCGTCGAGTTCGCGAATCAGCTGCGCGAGCAGGGCGTCGAAACCGTCGAGGCCGTCAAGCGCGCCGCGGAAACGCGGTTACGCCCGATTCTGATGACGTCGCTGGCGTTCATTTTCGCCGTGTTGCCGCTCGTGTTCGCCTCGGGCGCCGGCGCAGCCAGCCGCCATTCGCTCGGCACGGCCGTCTTCGGCGGGATGATCGTTTCGTCGTTCCTCAACTTGTTCGTCGTGCCGGTGCTCTACGTGCTGGTCGTGACGGTGCGCGAACGCATCCGGCACGTGCCGCACGCGTCCACCCACCATTACGAGGCGGCCGGCGTTCCAGGCACCGTCAGGCAGACCGCTGACGGGACGATCGAGGTCGTGTTCGAGAACGGCGACGGCAAGGCAGTCCGCTACCGGCTTCCCGTCGACGGCGAACTTTCGCGCAACGGCGACGCCGGCGTCCACCGCGAGCCCGACGCGACGCTCTGATCAGAGACCGGCGTCGGTGAGGGACTTGACGAACTGCTGGGTGCGCGGGTCGTCCCACCAGTTGGCGACGATCGCCTCCGCGGCCGGAATGCTGCTGAGAAATCCGACGTGGCGGTGCAGGCTGTCGGGATCGGGTTTGTCACCGTGCCACTCGTCGTGCAGCGCCTGCGCGCTCTGGAGCGCTTCAGGGTGATCGTTCAAGGCGTCCCGCAGATCGCTCGTCGGCGGAGCGGGACGGTCGTTATTGGGTTGGGCCATGATCGTACAGACTACCGGATCGGGCCGCCAACTCATGCTGGTTCGAATACCTTGCCGGCGTTCGAACCAGCACGAGCCTGGGCGGACCCCCCCGAGGTAACGATCAGGCGGCTTCGAGCTCCCGCGCGAGGTCGTCGACGAAATGCTGGATCGTGCGTTCGGCGATCGTGCGGCCGACGGCCGCGTCGAACATCGCCCCGAGCGGGCCGAGCGGGGCGGAGTAGCGCCCGAGGATCGCTAGCTGAACTTCGTGCCGCGACAACGGCGAGACTTCGATGATGCCGGTGAAGCGCGGGAAGGCGCCGCCATGCGCGTCCGACCACGAAACCGGGATGATGGTCCCGTAGCTGCGCCGCTCCGGGTCGCCCATTTCGATCCGCGCCGTGCGGGCGAGACCGCCGAGATCGGGAAGTCCAAGGTCGCCGAAATCGAGCGTGAGGGTTCTCGTGATTTCGCCGTCTTCGTCGGTGTGCGCTTCGAGCGTGCCGAGAAGGCGTTGGACAACGCTGTCGGGAGAGCAGCGGACGGGCCGTTCGATCAAGATGTTTCGCATATACCGATCATATGCTGGCTTTTAGAAGATGGTGAGAACGACCGGTGAACGGAGGCATGCCTAAAATTTTCACATGGCGGGCACCCCAGTTAGGTGGTAATCGACGGGCCGGCGGGGAATCAAGCCCGCAATTACCATCCGCGAAAGGGATGATGTCATGGGTTTCCACCGAATCGCTGCCGCCGCGCTCGCGCTGGCCGGGCTCGCGGTGATGCCGGCGTTTGTCGCCGCGCAAACGACCACGTATCCGACGACGGGAACGACGAATCAAGGTGCGGTCCCGCCACCTCCCCCTTCGAGCATCGGTGCTCCGCCGCAGCAGTATAACGGCGGCCAGGCCCCGCCGGCGCCGGTGACGATACCGCCGGGCACGGCCATCTCCGGCACGCTGCAGCAGCCGATCAATACGAAGACCGCCCAGGTCGGCGACACGTTCTCGCTGTCCGAAACGCGCTCGAACGCCTACAACTTGGCCGGGCGCAACGATCCAAGGCCACGTCGAGAACGTCGTAAAGGCCGGCCAGGGCCGGCCCGCGCAACTGCAGCTCGCGTTCGACCGCATCGTGATGCCCGACGGTACCACCCTTCCGATCGCCGGCTCGGTCGTGTCGATGGAGCAGAAGAAGAACGAAAGCCCCGTCGTGCGGGGAGCCGTCGGCGCCGTGGTCGGCGACGTCGTCGGCAACATCTTGGGCAAGTGGACCGGCGCGAGCTTCTGGAGCCAGACCGGCGGCCTCTTGGGCGCGGCCGGCGGCTACCTCTATGCGAGCAACGCACGGGTCGATTTCACCGTCCCGAGCGGCACCTCGATCACCCTGCAGACGGCGCCCCCGCAGCAGCGCAACCAGCAGCGGATGGGCAGCTAAAAGAGCGATCCCGGCGGCACGCGCCCGCTCGCGAGCGGCGCGTGCCCGACGGGGTGACGGCGGCGGGGCGCGGAAGGCTGGCCGGGTGAAGGCCAGCGTCAGCGAGGCCGGTGCTCCGGTCGACGGTTCGCGCACGGCGAAAGAGCGCATCGAGACGTTTCTCGTGCGCTACAACGTTGCGATCGAAATCGTCATGGCGGTCTTGGCGATCGCGTTCGTGTTCTTGGGCGCAACCAACGACGGCCGGTTCGGCATCGGCACGACGGTGACGTGGGCGCTCGAGTGGGCGATCACGGCCGTGTTCGTCGCGGAGTACGTGGCGCGCATGTACGTGGCCGCCGACAAGGCCCGCTTCGTGCGCGGCCACGTCGTCGACGTGCTCGCGATCGCGTCGTCGCTGGCGACGGTGCCGGGCTTTCAGATGCTGCGGTTGTTGCGGCTCTTTCGCTTCATCCGCGCGTTTTCGCGCACCACGCAACTGTTCGACGCGCTGGGCAGACCGTTCGACGATCCGCTCCTGGCCTATGGGGGCATTGGATTCATCATCCTGATCTTCGCCGGCACGGGCGCGTTCCTCGAATTCGAAGTCGGCGAGAATCCGCTCGTGAAGAATGCCGGCGACGCATTCTGGATGGCGTTCTCGACGGTGTTCACCCTCGGTTTCGCTTCGGCGAAGCCGGTCACCGTCGCCGGCCGCTTCGTCAGCGGGCTGCTGATCATCGGCGGCTTGACGTGTATCTCGTTCTTCACGACGACGCTGACGAACCGGTTTCACCGGCACGACCGCGAGGCCGAGGCCGCGCGACTCGAACGGATCGAGACGATGCTTGCCGTCATCGACCGCAAATTGGACGAGCGCACGGCCCTGCCGGCGGAGGAGAAGGTATGAGCACGAACCAGTTGCCCGAGATCCGCGAAGAAGCGGCGGAGCCCGAAACGCGCGCGCTGTACGCCGACATCAAGAGCGTGATGGGCGTCCCGTTCGTCAACCTCGTCCATCGCTACTTGGCGACGATCCCCGGCGCGCTACCCTATGCGTGGGCAGTGGCGCGGCCGGCGATGCTCGACGGCCGGATGGATCGCTGGGTCGCGACGATGCTGGGCGCGACCGCATGGCCGCGGGTTGAAGCGGCCGCCGCCGTGCGTGCAGCCTTGCCCGACCCCGCGCAGGCGCAGGCCGCCCTCGCGATCGTGAACGTCTACAACCGCGCCAACCCCCGTAACGTGATCGCGTTCGGGGCGATCGCGCGCTTCATGGCCGATCCGTCGATTCCGCTCGCCGATGGGCCGCCGCCGCTCGAACTCGGGCCGCCTGCGCCGCCGGCGCCGATGCCGCCGCTGGCCGTCTACGCGGAGTTGGCGCCGCCGGTTCAAGCCGCGATCGCGGATCTCGCGACCCGCGAACACATCGAGCGCGACGGAATCGTCCCCTCGCTGTTCCTCCACTTAGCCGCGTGGCCGCAGCTGCTGACGGCGCTCCGCGACGCGCTGGCCCCCATGCTGGCGAGTGGCGCGATGGACGCAGCGATCGCGTCGATCGTCGCGGCTGCGCGCGGGCCGCAGTCGGAGCTGCGCAGCCCGTCGATGCCGCGCTCGGTCGCCGCACAGCGGGAGAGCATCGGGGCGACGCTCGCCGCGTTCGCGGGCGCGGGCATGCCGCGGATGGTCGTGTTCGGCCACCTGATCGCCGAAGCGATCGGCGACCGCGCCTAAAGGGCGTTGGCCGTGTGGATCGCGATGAGCGCTTTGATGAGGACGAGGCCGGAGAGAACCGCAACGAGCGCGATCGTCGCGACGGCGTCCCGAATAGTCCGGCGAGAAGCCTGTATGTGCATATTGCTAGTATAGCCGCTCAACGGCAGACTTCGGAACGACTAAGGTAGCAGGTGGTTCCTGCAAGAAAGTCCCCTCGCTGCAGGCGAGCGCCTGAGAGTTTCATCCGAGGTCGCCTTGCCTAGGCAGGAGGCGCTCAGCGACTTTGTAAGTGCCAACGGCTTGCCTGCCGAAAGGGCTATCATGGGATATCGACGGGGCGACTTCTTGGCCGGCGCGACCGCCGTGGGTCTGGCGGCGGCGGTGCCGCGCGCGGCGCTGGCCGCGTCCGAGGTGACGCTGCCGTTCGCGAACGGGACGCGGCCGTTGGTCGCGTTCCCCCAGAAACGGCCGCTGATGATGCTCTCGCCGCGTCCGCCCCTCCTGGAGACGCCGTTCAGCGTCTTCAACGAAAGCATCCTGACGCCGAACGACGCCTTCTACGTCCGCTGGCACCTCGCGGGCATCCCGACCGTCGTCGACGGCGCGACCCACCGGATTCGCGTTCACGGGCTAGTAAAGCGCGAACTGAGCCTGAGCGTGGACGACCTGCGCCGGAATTTCGAACGCGTCGAGATCGTGGCCGTCAATCAGTGTTCGGGAAACAGCCGGGGCTTTTTCGACCCGCGCGTTCCGGGCGGCGAGTGGGGCAACGGCGCGATGGGAAACGCCCGTTGGGCCGGCGTCCGCCTCGCGGACGTGCTGGCGAAGGCTGGGCTGAAGGAGGGCGTGCGCGAGATCCGCTTCTCCGGACTCGACCGGCCCGTGTTGCCGGCCACGCCGCCGTTCGTCAAGGCGCTGTCGATCGACGACATCCTCGACGACGGCCACATGATGATCGCCTACGAGATGAACGGCGCGCCGCTCCCGCTGCTCAACGGGTATCCGGTGCGTATCGTCGTCCCGGGCTGGTACGCGACCTACTGGATGAAGATGCTCTCCGACATCGAGGCGATCGACGGCGTCGACGACAACTTCTGGATGAAGACCGCGTACCGCATCCCGCAAACGCCGGGCAACACCGTCGCGCCGACGGACACCGGCTACAAGACCGTGCCGATCAACCGGCTGACGGTGCGCTGTTCGTCACCAGCGTGGAGAACGGCAGCACGATCCGTGCCGGCCGGCAAACGATTCGCGGGATCGCCTTCGACAGCGGAAGCGGGATCAAGACGGTGCAGTTCTCGCACGACGGCGGTTCGACGTGGCAAACGGCGCAACTGGGCCGTGACGACGGCAACTACTCGTTCCGTCCGTGGCAGAGCACCTTCGTCGCGCAACGCGGCAAGCAGTACGTGCTGGCGTGCCGCGCGGTTGCCGTCAGCGGCGAAACGCAGACGACCGTCCCGGTGTGGAACCCCGGCGGCTACCTTCGCAACGTCGTCGAGACCTACACGGTGAACGCAGCGTGAAGCGCACGTACTCGACCCTCTTGCTTCCGCTCGCGATCCTCGCGCTGGCCGGCGCGAGCTACGGCACGGTGTCGGTCAAGTGGCCCGCCGATACGGTCGCATTCAAACCCGGCCCCGGCGCCGACGTGACCAACGCGAACTGCAGCACGTGCCACTCGGCCTCGTACGTCTACACGCAGCCGCCGCTCACGAAAGTGCAGTGGACCGCCGAGGTCAAAAAGATGAAGGCCGTCTACGGCGCGCCGATCGCCGACGACGACGCCGCCGCGATCGTCGACTACTTGGTGGCGCAGAACGGCAAGCCTTAGCCGCGCAGGCGGCGACCTCAGTCGCCGGCGCCGCTGAGGACCGGAAGTTCGACGTCCTTGACCGAGGCCGGCGCCTTGTCGAGCAATCCGATCTGCTGCATGAAGAGCGCATACTGCACGATCGCGTGCGGCGTGCTCTCGAACACCGTGTCCTTGGCGGTCAGTTGTCCCTTCAACTCCGCGGCGGAGATCTTCCCCTCGACGTCCTTCGAGCACCACTCGGCCGTCTGCGCCGGATTCTGCCGGATGAACGCGGTGGCCGCGTTGAGTTCGCGGTAGAACGCCGCCGTGAAGTCGGGATACTGCACCGCGAAATCGGTCGCCATGAACGCGACGAGGAACGACGCTTTCGGAAAGAGCTGATCGCCGTTGACGACGGCGTGGCAACCCTGGGCGAGCGCGAGTCCTTGGAACGGCGGCGAGCTGTAGGTGGCCGCGACTTGTCCCGAGAGCACCGCCTGCAGCCCCTGCGGATGCGGCATGAACACCATGTTGTTGTCGAGCGCGCGCGCGTTCCCGAGCTGCAAGAGTGCGGCTTTGCGCAGCTCGATCGCCTGGATCGCGTCGGCGGCGGGTAGCGCGATCTTGTCGCCGGCGCCGAAATCGCGCAACGACTTGAACTGCGGGCTCTTGGCGACCAGCATCAAGTTCGCGTTGCAGAGGTTCGTGAGCAGCTTCCACTTGACGCCCTTGTCCCAACCGACGAGGAACGGCGGCACGCCGCCCGCCCCGACCTGAACGTCGCCCGCAATGACGCCGTCGCGAATTGCCGCGCCGTTGCCGAGCTGGCGCCAGTCGAATGACGTCTGGGCGAAGCGTTTCTCGAGCGTGCCTTGCGACTTCAACACGACGAACGCGGCGTATCCGATGCCGTTCTGGTAGACGATCGTCACTTTTTGCGGAACGGCTGCCTGCGCGCGGAGCGGCGCGGGCCAGAGCGCGACGCTCGACAGCGCCAGGAACGTCGACCGTTTCAGTGCGTTCATGTGCGAACCATCCGTGCGGCGGCGAGGGCTGCGCCGGTGCTTCAAGCAGGCATCGCGTAGCCCTGCACCCCGGTTCGCCCTTTCACCGATTCTTCGAACCGTTCAATAGACCCAAGGGACAAAGCGCTTCACCCGCGCGCAGTACGCGGCGTAACCGGCGTACCGGTCGCGGAGCCGTCGTTCTTCCATGCGTGCTTTGCGGTCGAAGAAGAGGACCAGCACGGCCACGAGCGCCAAGCGCGCCGGACTCGCCGTCGCAATCGCAAAGCCCAAACACGCGAGCAACACCCCGCAGTAGATCGGGTGGCGCACGTAGCGGTACGGGCCGGCGTAGACTTCGCGGGCGCCGTGCGCCGGGGCCGGAAACGGCGTCAACGACGGCCCGAGCGCCACGGCCGACCACAGCACCAGCAGGGCGCCGGCCGGCACGAGGGCGCCCGCGGCGGTGAACGGGCGAAAGGGCGCGCCGGGGGCAATCGCGATCAGCGCGAGCAGGGCCAGCTGAACGACGACCCACCGTTCGCCTCTCGGGCCGCCGCTCAAGCGTGCTGCCATGAAGCGAGCAAAGGCCATGTCACGATCCTTTCGAGGTTGGAGTGAGGTGAACGATCAGAGGAGTCCGGCCGCGGAGCGAACGTGCACGATCCCTTCGCGAACCGCGACTTGCGCGGCGATCAGCGTCCGGCGGGCGGCGACCGCGCGCAGTTCGGCGTCCTGCAGTTCGAGTAGCGTGCCGACGCCGCCGCGGTAGCGCACTTGCGCGAGGCGCAGGTTCTCGCCGGCGAGGTCGACGTAGGCCGAAGCTGCCGCGACGCGGGCCTTGGCCGCGTCCAGATTCAGGTAAGCTTGCCGCACCTGGAGTTCCGCGTCGGTCGCAAGCTGTTCGAGGTTGAGTTTCGCCTGCGCGACGCCGGCTTGCGCCGCCGCGGCGCGGCCTGCGCTGTAGCCGTTGTCGAACAGCGTCCACACCGCATCGAGCCCCACCGTGAACTGGTTGCGGTAGCCGGGAGCGACCGCGGGTTGCGTGTTTCCGTCGGCGACGACGAGGTTCACGTGCGGCGCGTTCGCGCCGCGTGCTTCCCTGAGCGCGAACTCGGCCGCGTCGACCGCCGCTTTGGCCGCCTCGACGTCGCCCCGCGCGACGCGAGCGCTGCTCAAGAGCGTTTCGAGCGCGATGTCCGGCACGGCCGCGTCGAGCTGGTCCGTCGGCTGCTGAATCTCGGCGAGCGGTACGTTCATCGCCGCGTCGAGCGTCGTCTGCGCGAGCGCGACCGCGTTGTGGCGCGTCGATCGCGCCGACGCGCTCGTTCGCGACTTCGGTTTGCGCGCGCAAGACGTCGGCTTGCGGAACTTGTCCGGCGGCGAGCAGCTGCCGGGCTTCATCGAGGTGCGCCTGCGCGACGGTGACCGCGCGGTCGGCGACGGTTGCGCCTTGCAGCGCCGCGACCAGGTCGAAATACGCCTTGGTCGTGGCGTCGATCAGGGCGGTGCGCGCTTCGCGCTCCTGCGCCTGCGCCTGCGCGAGCCCCGCGGCGGCGCGCGAAACGCGGGCCGCATTTTGGCCCCCGTCGTAGAGCTGGTAGCGCAACGACAGCAACGGAACGTTGGTCGTCGTCGTCGTGCTGAACGGCAACGGCCCGAAGGGCGTGCTCAACTCGGCGACCGGCGTCGCATAGACGAAGGCGTCGCTGAGCTGCACCGACGGAACCGTCGGCCCTGCTGCGGCCCGCAAAGCCGCCCGCGCGCTCTCGACGCCCGTGCGGGCGCTGCGATATGCCGGATTGCGTTGTAAGCTGGTCGCCACCGCGCGGTCGAGCGAAAGCGGGCCGGCGTCAAGAAGAGCCGGCGCTTGCGCGTCGGCCGCGCGGATTTCCGCCGGCGCGAGCGCGAGCAGCAGCGCGAGCGTAGCGGCTGCGGCGCGCAGGAGCTTAGGCATGGTCGAGTCTCCGCGTTGCCGGTGCCGGCGCTTGCGTGACGAACCGCGGCTTGCGTGCGACGCGTTCGTACAGAACCGGGATCGCGAGCACCGAGAGCACGGCCGAGGCCGTCATCCCGAAGACGAGCGCCCACGCCAGCCCGCTCCACACCGGGTCGGCCGCGATGACGATCGACGACAGCACGCCGGCGGCGGCGGTCAAGAAGATCGGGCGCGTGCGGGCCGAGGCCGCTTCGACGAGGGCGTCGCGCAACGGCATGCCTTCTTCGATCTTGTCCTCGATGAACTCGATCAGGATGATCGAGTTGCGCACGACGATTCCGATCAGTGCGATCAGGCCGATCATCGCGGTCGCGGAAAAGTAGACGCCGAACGGCGCCACGATCGCGAACCCGGGCATGACGCCGATCACTGCCAGCGGGACGGCGGCGAGCACGACCAGCGGCACGGTGAACGATCGGAAGCGCGCGACCAGCACGAAGTAGATCAACATGAACGCGATCCCCATCGCGCGGCCCAGATCGGCGAACACCGTGAGCGTCAGATGCCATTCGCCGCCCCAGTCGACGCGGTAGCCGGCCGGCAGCGGATGCCGCGCGAGCGCGACGAGCATGTCGATCACGGCATAGGTCGAGCTGCGTCCCGCCATGTCGGCGCGGACGTAGGCGACGTCTTGATAATCGTCGCGGTACAGCGGCTGGTCGAGCTGCCGGGCGACGACGTGCGTCACCGCCGAGAGCGGGATGAGGCCGCCGGACGGCGCGGGGATCTGGATCGACGCGAGCGCCGCGGCGTCGCGCCGGAATTGCGGCGCGAAACGCACGAAGATGCCGACCGGACGCGGATCCGGCGTCGTGTGCAGGGTCGACACGACGGCGCCGTGCAACGCCATGCCCAGCGTGCCCGCGATCTCGGCCGCATCGACCCCGGCGATGCTCGCCTGGCGCTGGTCGACCTCGAGCTGCAGGCTCGCCGGCAACGGCCGCAAGCTCGAGTCGACGTCGACGACGCCGCCTTCGGACTGGAGCATGCCCTCGATGCGGTTCGCGAGCGTCCGGCGCACGTCGGCGTCCGGGCCGTAGATCTTGGCCAGGATCGTCGCGCGCACCGGCGGTCCGGGCGGCGTTTGCAGGATGCGGACGGTCGCACCGTAGCGCGCGGCGACGGCGGCGAGCCGCGGCCGCAGTTGGGCGACCAAAGCCGCAGATTGCACGTGCCGCGCGCCTTTGGGCACGAGGTTGACGCGAATGTCGGCGAGATTCGGCGCGTTGCGGAACACCGTGCCTTGCAGCAAGCTCGCGAGATCGGGGATCGCATTCGTGCCGCTGAAGATCTCGTAATCGGCCACTTCGGGAACCCGCGCTAGTTCGGCGCCTATCGCTTCGGCGATCGCGGCGGTGCGCCCGACGGGGCTCGCGGGCGGAGCGTCGATGCTGACGAGAAACGTCGTCTCGTTGGCGTCGGGCAACATCCGGAACTTCAGCAACTGCACCACCGGCAGCGCGGCGCTGGCCAGGAACGCGAGCAGCAAGAGAGCCAAGAAGGCGCTGCCCCAACGCGGCCGGTCGAGCAGCGCCGCCAGGAGGTTGCGAAACGGGCGCACCCATCGCGGCGTGCCGAGCCGTTCCTTCGGTTTCTGGTTGCGCAGCAGCGCGTACGTCGCCCAGGGCGTGATCGCGAAGGCGATCCCGAGCGATGCGAACATCGCGACCGGGACGTTCAAGGGAATCGGCCGCATGTACGGGCCCATCATGCCGGTCACGAAGAGCATCGGCAGGAACGAGAGCATGACGGTGAGCGTCGCGAGCGCGGTCGGGCTTCCGATCTCGCGCACCGCGCGCACCGTCGCCTCGGCTTTCGACCCGCCGGGGTCGAGCGCGTAGTGGCGGTGGATGTTTTCGACCAGCACGATCGCGTCGTCGACGAGCAATCCGAGCGCGAGGATCAGCGCGAAGAGGGTGATGCGGTTGACGGTCTGTCCGGTCAGCATCCCGACGCCGAGGGTGACGAACAGGGTCAGCGGGATCGCGGTCGCCACCACGAGCGCTTCGCGCCAGCCGAGGGTCATCAGCAGGACGACGACGATCAGGATCGCTTCAGCGAGCCGTTCGATCAGCTCGTTGACCGCGTCGTTGGCCTTCGCGCCGTAGTCGCGCGTGACCGCGACCGAAACACCCGGCGGAAGCTCGACCTCCGAGACGGCGTGCAACACGGCGCCCGCGACGGCGACCGCGTTGGAGCCGGCCTTCTTGGCGATCGCGATGCTGACCGCCGGTTCGCTCGCCGCGGACGCCGCCGAGGCGTACCGCGTCTCCGACTCGACCGCTTCGCGTCCCATCGCAACGCCGGCGATCTGACCGAGCGTCACCGGCTGGCCGTCGCTGACGGCGACGATTTGGGCGCGCACTTGCGCGACGGTCGTATACGCCGTGCCCGCGTGCAGCGTCAATTCGCTCGCTGCGTCGCGCACGCTGCCCGCGGCGCGCGTCAGATTGTTCGCGCCCAAGGCCTGCGCGATCGTGCCGGGTCCGATCCCGTAGGCCGCCAGCCGAACCGGATCGAGCACGACGTTGACTTGGCGCGGCAGGCCGCCGTATTCGGCGACCGTCGAAACGCCGTCGAGGGGACGCACGGCGGCGATGATCCGCTGGGCGGCGTCGTAGAGTTGGCCGCGGTCGTAGCGCTTGCCGTGCAACGTCAGGACGACGGCCGGAATGTCGTCGACGCTCAAGGGCGTGATCTGCGGTTGCGACGCGCCCGGCGGGAGCGCGTCGAGGTGGGCGAAGACCTGGTCGTAGAGGTCGACGAACGACTTGGTCGGATCGTCGCCGACGTGAAAGAGCACCGTCATGATCGACGCGTTCTGGGTGGAGACCGCGTAGATGTGTTCGATTCCGGGGATCTCTTGGAGCACGCGCTCGCCGCGCTCGGTGACGAGCTTCTGCACTTCCGCCGCCGAGGCGCCGGGATATTGCGTGACGATCGTGGCGGCAGGCATCGTGATCTGCGGATTCTCTTCACGCGGCGTCACGAGAATCGCGACCAGGCCCCACGCGCAGATCGCGACGACGATGGCCGGGGTCAGCTTCGACTGCAAGAAATAGGCCGCAATCCGCGCCGCGAGATTCTCGTGCTTCACCGGCGGGCGATCGCGATGCGGCTGCCTTCGTCCAAGCGTTGCAGGTTGTCGATCGCGACGTCGTCACCGGCCGCGACCCCGCTGACTTCAACGAGCTTGGCGCCGACGGTTCCCGTCTGCACCGGCACGAACGCCGCCTTCCCGTTGCGGACGACGAACACGCCGGACTGTCCGCCGCGGGTCACCAGCGCCGCGAGCGGGACGGTGACCGCCCGGTGCGGATCGCCGGGGATCGAGACGCGGGCGAACATGCCGGGAAGCAATCCGGCGCGCGGCGCGACGGCGATGTTCACCGTGGCCGAACGGAGCGCCGGATTTTGCAGCGGAACGACGGCGCGCACCCGGGCCGGCAGCGTCGCGCCCCCTAAGGCGTCGACGTGCACTACGAGGAGAGTTCCGCGAGCGAGCGTGCCCGCTGCGTCGTCGGGGACGGCGACGTTCAATTCGAGGTCGCGCGCGTTCTCCAAGGCGATGACCGGCGTGCCCGCACCGACGACCGCGCCCGGCTCGACGAACTTCGAGACGACGACCCCACCGAAGGGCGCGACGAGGGTCGTGTCGCGCAGGGCGATCGACGCCGCGGTGACGGCGGCGCCCGCCTGCGAGACCGTGGCGGCGGCGGCCCGCGACTGCGCGCGCGCCGCCGCGACGCCGGCGGCGGCGGCGGCGATGCGTGTTTCGGCTTGGGTCAACTCGGCGCGCGCGGCGATCAGCTCGCTCCGGCTCTGATCGCGCTGTTGCCTGGCAATCGCGCCCTGCGCATACAAAGACGCCATGCGCGCCCACGTCGTCGCGGCGAGCACGTAACGGCCGGCCGCGGCGTCGCGTTGCGCGCGGGCCGCGAGCACCGTCTGCCCGGCGGCGACGACCGTGGCGCTGCCGGCAGCCCGGTTGGCCGAGGCCGCGGCCGCGCCGGCTTGCGACTGCGAAACCTGCGCCGCGTAGATCGAGGTGTCGACTTGCGCGATCGCGTCGCCCGCCTCGACGACGTCGCCGGCGCGGACGTCGACGCGCGTGACCCGGCCGGCCGAGATCGCGCCCACGGTGACCGATCGGACGGCGGCCAGCGACCCCGAGAGCTCGATCGGCGTTGCCAGGCGCGTATAGGCGGCCCGTGCCGTCGTGACTGCTACCGGCCCGGCCGCTTCGTCTCGACCCCCGCCGGCGCCGGTGGCGGGTCCGCAAGCGCACAGCGGGAGGAACACGAGCGCGCACGCCGCGAGCTTGCGCGCAGCGAGCGGCCAAACGCTCGCGTCTCGCAGTATCTGCCGGCCGGCGAGGGCGGTTACGTCAGTCGTCATGCCGATTACGATACTGTACCCCCTAGGGTATTGTCAAACTATACCGGGAGCAGTATCATGGGGTGAATGACCAGACCGAAATCCGGGGTGGAGAAGAAGGCTGCGCCGCGCTCCCGCGTGCGTCGCGACGAGGCCGTGCTCGAAATCGACGAAGGCGCCGCCCGCGACGTAATCATGCGACTGGCCCGCGTCGAGGGCCAGGTGCGGGCCATCCAGCGCATGATCGAGGAGCGCCGCGACTGCCACGTGCTCGTGCAACAGCTCAACGCCGCGCGCACGGCCATGGAGCGCGCGACCGCGCAACTGATGGTCAGCAGTTTGGCGAACTGCATCCGCCGTGCCAAGAACGGCAACGACGAAGCGGAGATCGCGAAACTGACCGACACCTTCATCAAGCTGCTCTAGCCGCAGCGGGTCGTTCGCGCGGCGGGGGTCAGTCGTCCGCGGTCAGAAGCCGGCTCGGCGTGCCGATTTTCGCGAGCTGCGCGAACTTCACGCGCGTCGCTTCGTCGTGGGGAGCGATGAGACGGATGATCAATCCGCGCGCGCGCAACAGCGTCAAGTCGTTGAAATCGATGCACAAGCGTCCGACCTCGGGCACGTAGCGCACGAGCGGACCTTGCCGGGTGTGCTCTTCGGAAACGCTGTGCTCGTTCCAATACGCCTGGAAGAGTGGATATTGCGACGCGAACTCGTAGACCCGGCGCGCCAGCGGGGGCGGATCGCTCGTCGTGTAGGCGCGCCGGAACACGCCGACGATCCCGCGCGATACGTCGTCGAAGTCGTCGCCGAAGAATTCGCGATAGTACGGGTTCGTGAGCCCGGCCACGATGCCGTTCCGGCTGAACGCGTCGGGATACGTCGACCAGCGAAACATGCCGTCGGCGATCGCGTTCCAGCCGCGTGGCGATCCGAAGAGGTCGTACACGACCCCCGCGGTTTCGCGGAGATCGAGGAGGGCGTGCTCGAGGGCGCCGAGCGGCTCCGCGATCAGTGTCGGCTCCGCCGGCGGCACCGGGAGCCCGGCGAGTTCGAAGAGGTAGCGCGCATCGAGGGCGCCGAGTTGGAGCGCCCGCCCGATCGCCTGCAGCGTCGGCACCGAGGGCACCGCGCCGGTGCCCAGTTCGATGCGCGAATACCAGTCGGCACTGATGCCCGCCAAGGCGGCCACCTCTTCGAGCCGCAGGCCCGGCGCGCGCCGGCGCCGCGCTTGCGGCAATCCCGTCCGGTCCGGCGTCAACAGCATCCGACGGCCTCGTAGGAACTCCCCCAATCTGGCCAATGACTGCTGCTGTTCGCGGTTGTTCGAGCCTGGCCTCATGGGAGACTCCCTCCACTCCACACCATACGGGACTGCTTTCTTCTCCCGTTTTCAAAGTCCGGGTTTTTCGCTCTAAGGGTGATCTGCGTCGCGCAACGGTAGTGAGCGGCGTACCCGCACGGTCTGGGGACGCGTAGGCCGATCGGCGAAGCACGGCGTAAGGCGTACGTAGCACGTTTTGCGTGCTCTCGAAGGCACTCTGTGGGCTAACCAAAGAGGATTATTCTGCTTTGATTCGTGTTCTTTGTCTCACACTGCTTTGCGCATTCGCGCTCGTATCACCAGCCGGGGCCACCGGCTTGGTTCGCGTCCAGCAGAGCGACGGTTCGGTCCAGACGTATCCGAACGTCGTCATCCGCTACTCCAAAGACTCAAAAGCCCTGACGATCACCACCGCCGACGGTCAGGGGACGCTGACGATCGATCAGGCCGCGTGTTCGTACGTCGACCAGCTCTACCGCTGCCTGTTGACGCACATGTCGCTTACCCAAGGCGGGAAGACGACGCCGCTCGACTTCTCGACCGGGACGATCTACGCGAATACGACCGACGAGAAGCTGAACTTGCCGCTCTCGTCGCAGTCGGTACCGCCCAAGGGCATCGTCATGGCGCTGCAGACGAAGCGCGGCACGTACATCTCGATGACCGGCATCATCGACAGCGGTGTGAAATGAGAACCGCGGCATCGATCGGCCTTGCCGTCCTGCTCGCGCTCGAATCGTCGGGCGTGGCGCTCGCGCAGCACGGGCGCGGTGGCGGGGCGGCGGCGGCGGCGGTGGCGGGCGGTCCGCTCCCCCCGCGCGTTCGGCGCCTCCCGCTCGCTCTGCCCCGGCTTCGCGACCCGCGCCGGCGAACCGGCCGGCTTCGCCTTCGAAGCCCTCGGGGGGCTTCAATCTGAGCAACGACGCGGTGAAGAGCAAGCCGGTTGCATCGCGGCCGTCGGCGCCGGCGAACCGGCCGCAGCCCTCCAAGCCCAACGGCGGCTCGACCGTCGCCAACCGGCCCAACGCCGGCGGCAACAACGGCAACAAGCCCAACGTCAGCAAGCCCAACGGGAACAAGCCCAACACCGGCAACGGCAACACCGTCAACCGCCCCAACGTCAGCGGGAACGGGAATACGATCAACAAGGGTGGCAACACGATCAACAAGGGCGGCAACACGAACGTCGTGCGGAATACGAACGTCAACAACGTCAACGTCAACCGCAATTACGGCAATCGCGCGGTCGTCGTGAATCCCGTCTACCACAGCGGGCCGGCGTGGGGATGGAATCACGGCTCCGCCTGGTATCCGGCGCCGAACTATTGGGGCGGCGGATTCTGGGGCTCGCTCGCAATCACGGCCGCGGGCGCGGCCACGGCCGCCGCGGTGTACGGCTCGATCACCAATTCGCAGACCCACACGACCTACACGTCGTATCAAGCTCAGCCCAACAGCCCGGGCGCTACGCTGCTCAACAACTACCAGTTGACGCAGGTGCAATGCGGGCCCCCCGGACTGGTCGTGATCTACGGCCCGAACAACAGCGTGATCTGCGCGAATCCCAACGGGACGGTGGCGGCCGGCGAGTACGATCTCGACACCGAACAGCTGTCGCTCGTCTCTCGCTAGCCGTGGGTGCTCGAACGTCGTGACGATAGCGCACGGGCCCTAGGCCATGGAAGGCGGCTGCTTTTGGCGGCCGCCTTCTTCGCGCCACGATCGGGTTCGAGCGTTCATAACTTCCGAAAGGCTTCTTCATGGCGAATTCAGCCACGAAACAACCGAACATTCTGGTCATCTTCGGGGACGACATCGGCTATTGGAACCTGAGCGCGTACCACCAAGGCATGATGGGCTACGACACGCCCAACATCGATCGCCTTGCCAAAGAGGGTGCGAAGTTCACCGGGTACTACGCCCAGCAGAGCTGCACGGCAGGCCGCGCGGCGTTCATCACCGGGCAGTCGCCGTACCGCACGGGCCTCACCAAGGTCGGTTTCCCCGGTGCGAATCAAGGGCTGCGCAAAGAAGACGCGACGATCGCCGAACTGCTCAAACCGCTCGGTTATCACACCGCGCAATTCGGCAAGAACCACTTCGGCGACCGCGACGAGTTCTTGCCGACGATGCACGGGTTCGATGAATTCATCGGCAATCTGTATCACCTCAACGCCGAAGAGGAGCCGGAGAATCCAGACTATCCGAAGAGCCCCGAATTCAGGAAGAACTTCGGCCCGCGCGGCGTGATGAAATGCAAGGCCGACGGCAAGGGCGGCCAAACGGTCGAAGACACCGGCCCGCTGACGAAGAAGCGCATGGAGACGATCGACGAGGAGATCCTGGCCGCAGCCACCGAGTACCTCGGCCGCGTGAAGGATTCCGAGCGGCCGTTCTTCCTGTGGTTCAACACGACGCGGATGCACAATTTCACCCACGTCAAGGCCGAACACCAAGGGAAGACCGGCCTCGGATTCTATGCCGACGCGATGGTCGAGCACGACGCGCTGGTCGGCAAACTCCTCGACACGGTCGATGCGCTCGGACTCCGCGACGACACGATCGTCATCTATACGACCGACAACGGTCCGATGCTGTGCCTATGGCCGGACGCGGGCATGACGCCGTTCCGCGGCGAGAAGAACACCGGGTACGAGGGTGGCTTTCGCGTGCCGTGCCTGATCCGGTGGCCCGGCGTCGTCGAGCCGGGATCGACGATCAACGGGATGATGGCCGGCGAAGACTGGCTGCCCACGCTTCTCGCGGCGGCCGGCGCACCCCGGATCAAGGAACAGTTGCTGGCCGGCCACACTGCCGGCGACAAGACGTTCAAGGTGCACCTCGACGGGTACGACCAGACCGCGCTGCTCGCGGGCACCGGGCCGAGTGCGCGGGAAGAGTTCTTCTATTTCAGCGACGACGGCGATATGCTGGCGCTGCGCTTCAGGCGCGTGAAGATCCACTTCACGGTGCAACGCGCGACCGGGATCGCGGTTTGGCGCGAGCCGTTCACGACCTTGCGCGCGCCGTTGATCTTCGACTTGGAGATCGACCCGTTCGAACGCGGCGAGGACGGCTTCGGATACGATCGCTGGTGGTACGAGCGTGCCTTCATCGCCTTACCGGCGCAGGCGATCGTCGCGCGTTTTCTCGAGAGCTTCCGGGAGTTTCCGCCGCGGCAGAAGCCCGGCAGCTTCACGATCGATCAGGCGCTGGAAAAGATGCAGTCGGCCGTGTCGCCCTCTTCGTAACGGGAGCCCATCATGGCGATCATCGAGTACAAACGCGGGACGACGTTCCCGGGCGTCATCGGGCGAACCGCCGACGTGTCCAAGCCCGCATGGCCCGCGCCGAACCGGGCGAAAGAAGGCGCGCCCAACGTGCTCTTCATCGTCATCGACGACATGGGGTTCGGGCATCTCGGCTGTTACGGGAGCCCGATCGCGACGCCGAACATCGACGCGCTCGCAGCCGGAGGAGTGCGCTACAACAACATGCACACGACGGCGCTCTGTTCGCCGTCGCGGTCGTGCATCATCACCGGCCGCAACCACCACTCCAATCATCTGGCGTGCCTGACGAACGGGTCGACCGGTTACCCCGGGTCCGACGGGTACATCCCGTTCGAGAACGGCTTTCTCTCCGAGATCTTGCTGCAGAACGGCTACAACACGTACTGCGTGGGCAAGTGGCATTTGGCGCCCGAGGAGACGATGACCGCTGCCGGACCGTACGACCGGTGGCCGCTCGGGCGCGGGTTCGAGCGGTACTACGGCTTTCTCGGGGGCGACACGAATCAGTACTACCCCGAACTCGTGCGCGACAATGCTCAAACGGAACCGGAGAAGACGCCCGAAGAGGGCTACCATCTCACGCCGGACCTCGTCGAAAAGGCGAAGGCGATGATCGCCGACGCCAAACAGGTGGCGCCGGACAAGCCGTTCTTCCTGTATTTCGCGCCCGGCGCGATGCACTCGCCGCATCACGTTCCCAAGCCGATGGGCCGACGCGTACGAAGGCAAGTTCGACGAGGGCTGGGACGCGTACCGGCAACTCGTGTTCGAGAACCAACAGAAGATGGGCCTGGTCCCGGCGAACGCCACCCTGTCGCGCCACGATCCCGACGTTCAAGTCTGGGCAGATCTTTCGGCCGACGAACGCCGCGTGTACGCGCGGATGATGGAAGTATTTGCCGGATTTCTCACCCACACCGATCACTACATCGGAGCGTTGATCGCGTTCCTCAAATCGCTCGGCGAATACGAGAACACGCTGATCATGTTGATCTCCGACAACGGTGCGAGCGCCGAGGGCGGGCTGCACGGGTCGGTCAACGAGTGCCGCTTCTTCAACAACGTCGCCGATACGCTCGAGCAGAATTTGGCGCAGATCGAGAGCATCGGGGGCCCTTCGGTGTTCAACCACTTTCCGTGGGGCTGGACCTATGCGGGCAATACGCCGTTTCGGCGCTGGAAGCGCGAGACGTACCGGGGCGGAGTCAGCGACCCGTTCATCGTGCACTGGCCCAAGGGGCTCGAAGCGCGCGGCGAAGTGCGCACGCAGTACGCGCACATCATCGACATGGTGCCGACGGTTCTCGACCTCCTGGGCATCGAACCGCCGGCGACGATTCGCGGCGTCACGCAGTCGCCGCTCGAAGGCGTCAGTCTCGCCCAGACCCTCGACGATCCCGCCGCGCCGGGCAAGCACGCGACGCAGTACTTCGAGATGCTCGGCCACCGTTCGCTCTACCACGAGGGCTGGCGCGCCGTGTGCCCGTGGCCGGGCCCGTCATTCGCGGAGTCGGCGGCCCCGTTCGGAACGCCCATCACGTACGACATGCTGACGAAACTCGACGCGAAGGGGTGGGAGCTCTATGACCTCGAGGCGGATTTCGCCGAGACGAACGACCTGGCCGACAAGCAGCGCGAACGGCTGATCGCGATGATCGGCATGTGGTACACCGAGGCGGGCAAGTACAACGTCTTGCCGATCGACAGCCGCGCGACGCAACGCATCGCCGAAGAACGTCCGCAGATCGCCGCCGACCGGTCGCGGTACGTGCTCTATCCGCACACGCAGTCGATCCCGGCTTCGGCCGCACCGAAAATCCTCAACCGTCACTATTCGATCACCGCGAAGGTGCGCGTCCCCGGCGAAGGCGCTCGCGGCGTGCTGCTCAGCATGGGCGGCAACGACGGCGGGATCACGTTCTACGTCCAAGCCGACGGCAAGCTTTGTTTCGCCCATAACTATCTGGCGCTCGAATACTTCTATGTCCGCTCGGATGCGCCGGTGCCGGCGGGCGAGCACTTCCTGAGCATGGAGTTCGAGCCGTCCGGGAAGCCCGACTTCAAGCACGGCAAAGGCTCGCCGGGGGTCGTGACGCTGTCGATCGACGGCGCGCCGGCCGGTCGCGGAATGCTGCCGGTCACCACGCCGATCCGGCTGGCGCAGGGCGGCGCGATGCTCGTCGGTGCCGATACCGGAGCGACGGTCGTTCCCGACTATGCGTCGCCGTTCGCGTTCACCGGGACGATCGAGCGCGTGATCGTCGACGTGAGCGGCGAACACGTCGTCGATCACGCATCGGAGATGAGGATCGCACTTGCCAAACAGTAGCGTGGCACCTGCCGACGGCAGCGTGTTGCCGTTCCCTCCCGCGCCGACCGCCAGCGTTGCGGCGCGAACGTTGCAAGCGTCGTCGATGAAGCGGCGCGTCGAGCCGGGCCATTTGCCGCCCGATGCGCCGAACATCCTGATCGTCTTGCTCGACGACGTGGGATTCGGTCTTCCCGACACGTACGGAGGGCCGATCCATACGCCCACCTTGTCGCGCGTCGCGCGCGACGGCATCAGCTACAATGCCTTTCACACGACCGCCATCTGTTCGCCGACGCGCGCCGCGCTGCTGACCGGCCGCAACCATCAGCGCGTGGGCTCCGGTACGATCGCCGAGCGTGCCGTCGACTTCGACGGCTATACCGGCGTGATCCCGAGAACCTCGGCGACCCTGGCGAAAGTCCTCGGCTATTACGGCTACAAGACCGCGGCCTTCGGCAAGTGGCACAACACCCCGGCCACCGAGACGACGGCGCTGGGCCCGTTCACGCTGTGGCCGACCGGCGAAGGGATCGGTTTCGACTACTTCTACGGCTTCCTCGCAGGCGAGACGTCGCAGTGGGAACCGCGATTGTACGAAAACTTCAATCCCATCGAGCCGCCCCGCGACGAAACGTATCATTTGAGCGAAGATCTCGCCGAACGTGCGCTGACGTGGATGAAGCGGCATCGCGCGTTCTCACCGGACAAACCGTTCTTCCTGTACTGGGCTCCCGGGGCCGCGCATGGGCCGCACCACATCTTCAAAGAATGGGCCGACAAGTACTCCGGCGCCTTCGACGACGGCTGGGACAGGCTGCGTGAGCGGACGTTTGCCCGGCAGAACGAGCTCGGCTGGATCCCCGCGGGGACGGGGCTGACGCCGCGGGCCGAGACGATGCCGGCGTGGGACAGCATCCCGGAGGCGGAGCGCCCCTTCCAACGACGGCTGATGGAAGTGTTCGCCGGTTTCGTCGAACACGCCGACGCGCAAGTGGGGAAGATGCTCGACGGCCTCGACGAGATGGGATTGCGCGACAACACCCTCGTGCTCTACATTTGGGGCGACAACGGCTCGAGCGCCGAAGGCCAAGGCGGCACGATCGCCGAGCTGCTGGCGCAGAATCAAATTCCCAACACGATCGGCCAGCATCTCGAAGCCCTCGAACGGCTCGGTGGTCTCGACGCGCTCGGCGGCCCCAAGGTCGACAATATGTATCACGCCGGCTGGGCGTGGGCCGGCGACACTCCGTTCCATCACACCAAGCTGATCGCGTCGCACTTCGGCGGCACGCGCAATCCGATGGCCGTGTCGTGGCCGGCACGCATCCGGCCCGACGCGGTTCCGCGCGCGCAGTTCCATCACGTCAACGACATCGTGCCCACGATCTACGAGCTGCTCGGCATTCGTCCCCCGGATGTGGTCGACGGCTTCGCGCAGGACCCGCTCGACGGCGTCAGTTTGGCCTACACGTTCGACGGGGCCCTGGAACCGACGCGCAAACGCACGCAGTACTTCGACAACAACGGAAGCCGCGGCATCTACCACGACGGCTGGTATGCGTGCACGTTCGGGCCGTTGACGCCCTGGCTGACGGTAAGTCCGGGCCTCGCGACATGGAACTCCGATGACGACGTGTGGGAGCTCTACGACCTGCGCCGCGACTTCTCGCAGGCGCACGACGTCGCCGCGCAGGAGCCGGCACGGCTCGCCGAACTCAAGGCATTGTTCTTGCGCGAAGCGGTTGCCAACAAGGTCTTCCCGATCGGCGCCGGCATATGGTTGCGGCTGCACCCCGAGGATCGTGCGAAACCGCCGTACGAGAAATGGTTCTTCGACGAGACGACGACGCGCATGCCAGAGTTCGCGGCGCCGGGGCTGGGACGCGAGAGCAACCGCGTGACGCTGGAGATCGAATGCGGCGCCGATCCGTCGGGCGTGTTGTACTCGCTCGGCGGTGTCGCGGGCGGGGTGACGCTCTACGCCGACCGCGGACATCTGGCGTACGAATACAACATGATGATCATCGAGCGCTACGTCGCCCGCGCGGAACGCGCGCTCGGCGCCGGCCGGCACCGTATCGAGGTCGATACGGCGATCGCGCGCCCGGGCGGCGCCGCCGAGGTCACGATCGTGGTCGACGGCGCCGAGGTCGCGCGAACGACGGTCGCGCGGACGGTCGCGGGCGCGTTCTCGGCCAGCGAGACCCTGAACGTCGGCATCGATCTCGGGTCGCCGGTGTCGCTCGACTACTACGACCGCCGGCCCTTTCCGTTCGACGGCAAGATCGCCTCGATGCGGGTAGAACTCGGTTCCGCATGAGCGAGCCGGTCCCGTTCAGCTTCGCCGCCAATCAAGTCTTCACGTTTCTTTTCATCATGCTCGGGCCGTTGAAGCTGCTCGCACCGTACGCCAAGATCACGGCCGGGTGCGACGCCGATGAGGCGCGGAAACTGGCAGTGCGCGCGATCCTCGTGGCGACGGTCACGGTCTTGGCGGCCAGTTTCGTCGGTACCGCCGTCTTGAAGAAGTGGAATGTCAGTCCCGGGGCGCTCGCGATCGCCGGCGGCATTCTGTTCTTCAGCGTCGCATTTTCTCTCGTGCTTTCGCCCTATACCGACGACCACCCGGCCGGCCACGCGGCCCATGGGGACGACCCGACCGTCGTGATGCGGCGGCTCGTGCCGGCGGTCGTCAGCCCGCACGGGATCGCGGCGGTGATCCTGATCTTGACGATCGAGCCGCACAGCTATCTGCTCGTCGTCGGGATCTTGATCGGCATCATGGCGCTCGACCTCGTCGCGATGCTCTTCGCACGTCAGATCCTCAAGCTCTTGGCGCTGCCGCTGCAGATCGTCGGTACGGTGATGGGCGTGTTGCAAGTCGCGTTATCCGTGCAGATGGTGATCTACGGCGTTCGTCTGATTGCCGTTACCAAGCTCGGAATTCACTGGCAGCAGTAGTGCGGGAACTCGCACCGACCCCCGAAGCCTTTCTGCTTCGCATCGCGGTCGCCGTCGCGATGGGCGCGATCGTCGGCTTCGAACGGCAGTGGCGGCAACGCACCGCCGGCATCCATACGGTGATCCTCGTGGCGGTCGGGGCCGCGCTCTTCGGCATGATGCCGCCGCTGCTCCAATCGTCGACGGCCGAGTACTTGCGGGTCGCGGCGGCGATCGTGACGGGCGTTGGTTTCCTCGCCGGTGCGGTCATTTTCCGCGAGGGCGCCGACGTGCGCGGGCTCAATACCGCGGCAACGATCTGGGCCACGTCGGCGGCCGGCATCCTGATCGGATTCGGTTTCTACGGTCAAGGGATCACGGCGGCCATCGCCATCACCGCGGTCAACCTCGTCTTTCAGCCGCTCGTCGATCTGATCGCCCGGCGTTCGCGTCCTGCCAAAGACGTCCGCACCCTCTACGATCTGCGCGTCATCTGCACGTCGAGCGTCGAAAGCGACATCCGCGACGTCGTCACCTCGCTGGTCTCGGAAACGTCGCTGCGGCTCGACTCCCTGGCCACCGAACGGGCCGGCGACGGCAATACCGACATCCACATCAAGCTCTCGAAGATCGGACGCGACGACAAGAGCGTCGAGGCCTTCCTCAAACGCTTGAACGCCCGTGAAGCGGTCATTTCGACGGCCTGGGACGCGCAAGAATCGTGGGTGTGAGCGCCGCCCGGCGGCGCATCTTCGGCCTGTTCGGCCCGGGCTTCGTCGCCGGCTCCGCGAACAACGATCCGACGACGGTCGCCTCGCTGGCGGTCGTCGGCGCGTCGACGGGGTATTCGCTGGCTTGGGTGGTCGTGCTGATTCTGCCGATGCTCGCGGTGATCCAGTCGATCGCGGCGGTCGTCGGGACGGTGTGCGGGACGGGCCTCCAAGCGGCGCTGCGCCGGCGTTACGGCCGCGGCCTGGCAGCATGGTCGCTCGCCGCGATCGTGCCGGTGAGCGCCCTGACGCTGGCGGCCGACATCCGTGCCGGTGCTGAAGCGCTGCACCTTCTCTCCGGCGTCGCGACCGCGTGGTTCATCGTGCCGTTCGCCGTCGGGACGGGACTGTTGCTCTTTACGAGCCGATACGCCGCCATCGAGCGCGCTTTGGCGTTTGCGACCCTGGGCTTCTTGGCGTACGTTGCGAGCACGGTGCTCGCGCACCCGGATTGGTCCGCGATCGCGCGGGCCGTCGTGCTCCCCGCTTTCGTGCCCGACGCAGCGCACGTGGCCGGCATGGTCGCGCTGTTGGGAACGACGCTTACCAGTTATGTCTACGTGTGGGAATCGATCGAAGTCTCGCAGCGCCGCGAGCCCGTGCGCCGGCTGCGGAACGTGCAGCGCGACGCAGTCGCCGGCCTGCTGCTCTCGGCGGTCAGCTTCTTTTTCATCCTGGTCGGCACCGGTGCGACGGTCGGCGTTGCCCAACACCCGGTCGAAACGGCGGCCGACGCCGCGCTGGCGCTCGTTCCGCTCGCCGGCCGCTACGCGCCGCTCGTGTTCGGCGCCGGGCTTTTGGCGTCGGCGGTCATCGCCGTCCCGGTCATCGTCGCCTCGATCGGGTACGTCGTCGGTGAAACGTTCGGCTGGCGTTGCGGGCTGGACGAACGCGTGCGGGATGCGCGGGCCTTTTACGGCGCGCTGGCCGTCGCGATCCTAGCGGGCACGGTGCTCGCGTTTGCGGACTCGTCGGCTATCGGACTCTTGGTCGCAGCGTCGATCGTCGGCGGGATCGCGACGCCGCCGAGTCTCGTGATGCTGATCGTCCTCGCGCGCGACCGCAAAGCGATGGGGGATTATCGAATCGGCGCGCCGCTCGCAGTCGGCGGTGCATGCGTTGCCGCAGTGGTGACGGCCTGCGACCTGGCATACCTCGGAATGAGCGCAGCGTCGTTCGCGCGCTCCTGAACGCATGTACGACACGGTCGCCTGCGCCAAGCGCGCAGCAACCTAGGGCGGCGTGGCGGAGAGATACGGGTCGTTCGCAAAGGCGGTGAACCCGGATAGGCCGCCGCTCGTAAAACTCCACGTCGGACCGGCATCGAAATAGACGTAGCCTTTGATGAGCGGATACGTGGTGGCGAGCACCTGGGCTGCGTTGGTAAAGAACGTGTTTTGCACCCCTGCCTGCGCTCCGGTTTCGCCGATCAGGATCGGCTTCTGAAGCGGAGCTAGCCATCCGTACGGCCCCTGGTAGAGATTCGCGAACGAGTTGCCGCTGAAGTCGTATTGGTCCATCGCGACCCAGTCGACGACGTTGGCACCGGGATAGTACGCCGAACCGTTGTTGCTCCCGTCCGGGTTCCACACCCACACGACGTTCGTCGCGCCCTCATTGACGAAGATCTGACGCATATGCACCCACGCGGCCACGAACTGCGTCGGCGAAAAGACGCCGTTGGGGTTGTCGGTCGCGGGGTCGTAGCACGCCGGCCGGAACGACGACGACGAGGGCAAGTTCATTTCCCACATGTATCGCAGCATCACCGGTTTGCCGTAGGCTTTCAACGCATCGGCGCGGCTCTTGATCAGGGCGTCCTGCGAGCCCGAGGCGACAGTGGCATCGGAAACGCCGCAGTTCCAGGAGTCGAGCGGCATCCGCCCGGCGGCCAAGTCGGCGGCTTCGTACGGTCCGGGGAAGGTGTCGGTCCACCCGTAGTAGTGGATGGTGATGGCGACCTTACGGCCGATCTGCGACTCCAGGGTCGTCAGGGCTGCAGGCGGCGCCGGAGTTGCTTGCGTCGGATTGGAAAACGCGCCCAGGTAGATCGAACCGGCCGGCGGTACGACGTTGACGACGACGAAGTCGGCGTGGGCGCCGGCGTCGGCACTTTCGGCGTGCTGCCGCTGCCATTGCCGCTGATCTCACTGCCGCTGCACGCGCAGAGAGCTGTGCAAGCAAGGACAACGAACGAGCGCACCACGCCTGCGAACGCGCGCCCAAACCGCGAACCCATCGTGTCGATCATCTTTCCTTCCGCCAATCTTCCCGCCTCCGTCGCGACCCCTCACCCACCGAACGAACCAAACGCCCCGTACGTTGCAAGCGCACGACTCGAAAAGCCGTCGCCTCAAGTGCGGATCGAAGCGCCAAAGGCGCAAGAACGCTAAGCCACCTATGCTGCGACTGCGACGCCGTACTTTCGGCACAAGCGGCGGAAGTTTTCTTTCGCCCGCTCGTAAAGTTCGACGTCGGCCGCGCGGTATCGGTTTACCAGGCGGCGCACTTCGGGGGTCACCTCGAAGGGACCGCCGGTGCGCAGCGTGACTTTGGCGCGGCGCCCCGCATCGAGATCCCGTCCGAAGATGGCCTTGAAGAGTTCGATACTCTTGTCGTATTCCTCATAGATGCCGACGAAGGCGAGTTCGTCGACCCGGAGCCTGCCGAGAAACTGCGACTGATGATCGCGGTAGAACGGCCACTTGAGGTGCTCCTCGACGGTCGGGCGGAGCTCGCGCCAGTAACGCACTTCCATGTGTTCTTCTTGGTTGACGTCGCTGCGGCGGTCGGTCAGCGCGCTTTGCCAGCGCCAGTGCGAGATCGACTGCTGCGCCGGCTCACGGAAGAACGCGCTGAAGCGAGCATCCGGGAACAGTCCGAGGTACTTGTCGGCGACGAAATGGCCGTGGATCACGTCGTACTTCTCGAGGAGTTCATCCCTTCGGGCGCGCATCGCGGCCGCGCGCTTGGCCCGTCGGAGGTTGGCGAAGGGCTCGTCGAAGCCGGCCCAGTCGCCGTAGTCGCGCAGCACGCGGTCGTGCCCGTACGAATCTAACAGCGCCTCGCGAAATGAATTCCCAGCCGTCTTCGGGATATGGATCGAAATCAGCACGAAGGCGTTCCTCAACCCACCGACTTAGTTCCGGCGGGATGTTTTCCTGTTTGCAAGCGCTCGTCCCGATTCCGGCCGAGCGCTTACGGGTACGTTCGGCGAACGCTATTGGGCTGTACCGCTGCACCTTGGGCGCGTTCACGCATCCACCAGGGCCTGCCACGCCGAACGAAACCGGTACCCGATGGCAATTCGGCGGGCTGCGCTCATCGGGGTTTCGGAGGTAATCGCTTGGTCGGAAAATTAGGAACTCGCGGGCCGGCGCTCGTGATGCTGCTCACGCTGATCGGCGTCACGACCGCAAGTGCCGATGCCGGAGGAAGGCAAGTGCGCTGGATTCTCAATGGCCCGGTCATGACGACGTTTACCACCGATCCGGTCGCGCAACGCTCCTTTGCGGGCACCCGTCCTTTCGTCGTCGCGCCGCCTTGGCGGCACGTCGTGATTCCGCCGGCGTGGGGTGCGATCCGCACGCGAATCTTCACGAGCTACCGCGAGTTCGAACGGGCGGTCGCCAATGGCCGCATCGATCCGCGATCAAGGCCGTGCTTTACGACAACGAAGGCTGGAATTTGACGCCGCAGGACGAGCAGGCGGGGTATGCTCTCCTACGCCGAGCAGTTCTATACGCTGGCGCACCAACACGGTTACCTCGTCGTGCAAACCCCGGCTACCTCGCTCGCGGCGCCGATGCAACAGTCGGGCGAGCGACGCTTCGATACGTTCTTGCGCATGCAGTTCATCGCGAATGCGGCGCGCTACGCCGACGCGATCGACATTCAGGCCCAAGGCTCGCAAGTGCCTGCGAGCACGTACGCACGCTACGTGAGCGCCGCCGCGCAGCAGGCGCGCAGTGCCAATCCGAAGGTCTTGGTCTTTGCCGGCATAAGCACGAACCCGTCGGGTCATCATGTGGCGGCCGATCAGATCGTGAGCGCGATCGACGCTACGCGTAACGTCGTCGACGGCTACTGGTTCAACGTTCCCCAGCAAGGACCGTCGTGTCCGGGCTGCAACGACTTCCGCCCCGACATCGCGCTCGACGTCCTCCGTAAACTGCAGCGCTGAACGAAGACGCCTGCGAACGGCATCACTTGGTGGGGGGCATCGCGGATGCGGCCGGCCCAGGCGCCGGCGGGAAAGCGGCGGGCGCCCGTCCTCCCTTCGCCGGCAAAACGAGCGGCGGGATCGCATCGAACGTTCCCCCGCAGGCCGCCGGTGCGATGAGCAGCAGGTCCGCGGCCTGGAGCAACACGTTCATTCGGTCGACCGAGACGGCGTTTTGCGCCACCAGGAGGTCGGCCCGCTTGGCATGGACGGTGAGGAACTCCTGGGGATTCTGCCGCAAGAGCGTGAAGGCGGCCTTTTCGGTGCGCAAATCCTTGTCGCGCGCGCGCTCGTCGGCCTGCGCCTGCTCGAGCAGCGTTTGGGCGCTCCGCACGTTGTCGAGGGCCGCGTCGAGCGCCGATTCGATCTCGACCCGACGCTGCTTCTCGCTATAAGCCAGCGCTTCCAGTTGCGCTTGCCCTTCGGCCCGGCTGGCGCGCTCTTCGTCCCGAGCGTGGGTCGGCAGCGAGACGTTCAGCCCGGCCTCCACGCGCCATCCCGTCGCCCGGTTGTTGATGTTGATGTCGGTCGTGTTGCCCACCTCGCCGACCGCCGATGCCGCGATCGAGGAGCCCTTTACGTTGGCGAGCTGGTCGTGCACCTGCGCGATCTGGGCTTCGATCTGGGCGAGGTTCGCATCGACTCCGTAGGCCGAGGCCAGCGCCTGGGCGCGGCGCGGCGCGCAGCGATCGAAGAAGTCCGGCGCGACCGGCACGAAGGGCGCGAGTTCGTTGCCCAGCGCCGACGCCACGAACGCGAGCTGCGAGCGCTGCAGACTGCGCAGGCTCGCGACGTCGAACTGCGCTTTCTGGACCGACGACTGCACGTCGAGCAAGTTGGTGAAGGTGAAGAAGCCGTTCTTGCGCAGCAGTCGCGCCTTGCTGATGTCCACTGCGACTCGTCCACGAAGCCCTGCGCCACCCGGGCTTGATCCCCGTACCCCCAGTACTGCACGTACGCCCTGCGCAGCGCGGCGATCTTCATCCGGCGGATTTCGCTGAGCGCGATGCGCGCGAGCTGCACCTGCACGGCGGCGTCGACGATCGCCAGATGCTGGTCGATGCTCGTTCCCAAGAGCGGGAACGACAGGCCCCCGGCTTCGTCGAAACGGACGACGAACTGGTTGTACGAGCGAGGGACTAGGAGCGAGGCGGGGCCGAAGGCGTTCTGGTACAGATAGCCGAGCCCGGCCTTGTCTTGCGTTCCGCGGAGTGCCTGCAGCTTGGCAATCACCGTGCTCTCTTGCGCCTGCACGCCTGCAGCCTCCGGTAGCTGCGCCTCGAGAGTTTCGAGCGGGAGCGTCCGGTCGGCGGCAAGGAGGGGCGAAGCGAGGAGCAAAGCAGCACTGAGAACGCCCGCAAGCATCGACGCTCGAACGAAAGGGCGTCCGACTCGCATTTTTGGGCGTTTTCTTACGCGAGCCGGTGCCTTCCTTCGGGGAGGACTGAACGCCCGCGGCAAAGACGTCGTTCATCCGATTATGCGCCTCCAATCCTGGCGCGGCACGGCGGTCGTCAACCCGAAACCGCGCCGCAAGTTTCCCTGGGTTCGGATTCTCATCGTGGCAGCGCTGCTCGGCATCGCGGCCTACCTCGTGGTCCCGAATATCGGCTCGGTGCGGGCCGATGCGCTGGTGCGCGGCGACCTCATCCCGGTGACGCCGCTCTATCGGGCGCGGGTCGAGCGGCTCCTCGTCGGCTGCGCCGGGAACGTCAAGGCGGGCCAGCCGCTGGCTATCATCAGCAACTTCCTCGTGCAGGCCGACTACCAGCGTGAGTATTTGCAGGCGCTGCAAGCGTCGCAGTTGGCCGGTATCGCCCTCGACCAGAACGTCGCTACCGCGAACGAGAATGCCGAGAGCCTACGGGGAAAATATGAGGCCGCCTCGGCCGATGAAAATCGCGTGGTGCAATCGTTCCGGTCGTTCGACGACGCCTACAAGGCCGGCGCCATCCCGCGCGTCGATTGGGAAGCCAAGCAGGCGGAGGTTGCAACGGCCCGCGCCCAGACTCGCAGCGCCCTCGACGCGTGGAAACGAGCCCAACTGTACGTTCAGCAAATCACCGTCGCGTCGACCGCGCGGATGTCGTCCGACCGCACGCTGCTCGCGCAGGCGCAAAACGTCGCCAATCGGGTCGGGCAGGAGACGGTGCGCGCGCCGGTGACGGGCGACATCGTCGACTGCATCGAGCGTCCGGAGAACGTCATCGAACCGGGGACGGCGATCTTCAGCATCTTCGAGCCGCAGCGCGCATATATCGTGGCGTACTTCAATCCCAACGACATCTCGTACATCCACGTCGGCCAAAAGGCGAAAGTGAGGATCTCCGGTTTTGCGCACGACGTCGAAGGCCGCGTGGCGTGGATCTACCCGAATCTCGACGCCTTGCCGCCCGAATTGACCCGCTTCTTTTGGCAGCACGTGCAATTCGCGCAGTTCCGGCCGGTCAAGATCGCCCTCGACACTCTCTCGCTGCAAGACCGGCAGCGCGTCTACTACGGCGCTCAGGCCCGCGTCAGCATCGCGAAATCGAGCCTCCTGCAGTGACGGGGCAAGACGATGCGCAGGAACGCCTCCTCAAGGCGCTGGCGTTCGTACCGCGCGATTCGCGTCTCGAGCCGCTTTGGGAACCGCGCGCGCGGCTCGGGTTCGTGTTTCGCGGCGCTGCCGCCGGGTTCGACGAAGAGCAGCTGGCCGAAGATTTGGCGACGCTTGCCGAACGGGGTTATCTCGAGCGCATTTTCGTCGAGCGGCTCATGACCTGCCCGAAATGCGAAAGCCACTCCGTCAACGTGCACGAAGCCTGCGTGACCTGCGCGTCCGCGAACCTCTCGGTCATCAAATCGTACTTTCATTTCCGATGCGGCTTCATCGGGCCTGAGAAGGCTTTCTCGCTGGAACCGGACGGCATGCGCTGCCCGAAGTGCCGGATTCTGCTCGTCGATCGAGGGGCGACTTTCGACAGTCCCGGGGACTTTTTCGAATGTAACGCGTGTACGGCGATGTTCCAGCAGCCGCAGATGGCAGTGCGTTGCCTCTCGTGCGGCGGCCTGTACCTCGGCCCGGCGCTTGCGGAATTGCGGCATCGCGACGTCTACGCCTACCGCCTTACCATTCGCGGTGAGACGGCGCTCGCGCGCGGGTCGCTCGAGGCCGTCAACTTGGTCGAGAACTGAGCATGGTGACCGATTTTGTCCAACGTCTGATCCAGGGATTCGACAACTACTACGTTTGGTCGTTGTTCGGGACGCTGCCCCACTTGTTCGGGAGCTCGAGCTTCGTCTTTTGGCTCATCTTCTATATCTTCGTCCGATTCCAACTCCCGAATCTGCTGCTCTATGCCGGTTACATCGTGGCGCCGAAATGGTTCGAACCGCCGCCGTTGCGACGCTACGCCGGAAACGAACCGCTCATCTCGTTCCTGATCGCTGGCCGCAACCCCGGTTACAGTATCGTCACCTGTATCGAGTCGATTCTGGCCAGCAACTACAAGAATATCGAGATCATCTTCGCCGACGACAAGTCGACGGACAACAGCGTCGCCTTGGCGCGCCAACTCGAGCGGACGACCGGCAAGGTTCGGGTCGTCGCGAACGCACTGCACGGCGGTAAGGCCGCGGGTCTCAACCTGGCGTTCATGTTCGCGCGCGGAGAATTCGTCTTCATCTTGGACGCGGACTCGTGGATTTTTCCCGACACGATCGACAACATGCTCCCGTACTTCGAGGATCCGGCGGTCGGCGGTGTCTCGCCGAGCATCTTCGTGCGAAATCCCAGCGAGAGTTTTTGGACCCGCTGCCAGCAGATGGAGTACGTCATGTCGTACACCGTCAGCCAACTCTGGCGCGACCGGCTAGGTATGATCGCGACGCTTTCAGGGATGGGCACGCTGTTTCGCATGGAAGCGCTGCGCCACATCGGCGGTTGGGACATGGGGCTCGGTGACGATACCGACAGCACGATCCGCCTTCGCAAGACGCACTGGAAGCTGCACACGTCCTTGCGAGGGCATCTCGTCACGGAAGTGCCGCGGACCCTCAAGCATTTGATGAGCCAGCGTTCCCGCTGGACCCGCAACATGGTGAAGCAACGCATGCGCAAGCATCGGGACATGGGCACGTTTCGTTTCGGATTCGTGAACGGCTACATGTTCTGGGATCTGCTTCTCAACCGGATCATTCACCCGTACTTGATCGTCGGAATCCCGCTTTTCATCTTGCTGTTCCGTTTCCACGATCTCCCATTTCTCGTGGGCGGTCTCTACGGCTACACGACCCTCGCCTTCGCGCTCGAGCTGCTGATGGGTCGCGACATGACCCGGCGCGATCCGCAACTGCACAACATGTTGCTGATTCCGGTCTACGTGTTCTACCGGATTCCGTTGCTGACGGTGCGCATCGTGCAGATCACGCGCGAGCTGCTCATGATTTCGCCTTGGCATCCGTACGTGCCGCGCAAGATCTGGGACTCGATCCCCTACCACTGACCTGAAGCTCGGCGGAGGGGAAAAACAAAGCGGCCCGGGCGAAGCCCGGGCCGCGAACCCTCAAGCGGCGATCGCCACGCCGTACTTGCGACATTGATAGCGGAAGATTTCCCTGGCCCGAGCGTAGAGCTCGACGTCGGCGGCTCGATACTTGTTCACCAGGCGACGCACGTCGGGGGAGACCTCGAAGGGACCGCCGACGCGCAGGGTGACGGCGGCGCGCCGCGCCGGACCGAGATCCCGGCCGAACATCGCTTTGAAGAGTTCGAGACTCTTGTCGTACTCTTCGTAGATGCCTACGAACGCCAGCTCGTCGACCGGGAGGCTGCCGAGAAACTGCGACTGATGGTCGCGGTAGAACGGCCACGTGAGGTGCTCCTCCACCGTCGGGCGGAGTTCGCGCCAGTAGCGCACTTCCATGTGCTCGACCTGGTTGACGTCACTGCGGCGGTCGGTGAACGCACTCTGCCAGCGCCAGTGCGAGATCGACTGCTGCGCCGGCTCCCGAAAGAACGAAATGAAGTCGGCGTTCGGGAACAGCCCGAGATACTTGTCAGCCACGAAGTGGCCGTGGATCACGTCGTACTTTTCCATGAGTTCGTCGCGCCGGGCGCGCATCGCCGCCGTGCGTTCTGCCCGCCGCCGGTTGGCGAACGGCTCGTCGAAGCCGCTCCAGTCGCCGTAGTCGCGCAGCACGCGATCGGCTCCGTACTCGTCTAGGAGCGCCTCGCGAAACGAGTTGCCAGCCGTCTTCGCTATGTGGATCGATAGGAGCATGGTGGTGTTGCTTTCTCCGTCTAAACGCTAAACGCTTGGTACCCTGGAAAAGTTCATCCGCCATTCATTCTTTTGTACTGGACGAACCGGGCGGCGCGGGCCTTACCGATAGTATCGGCAACGGAGGAAAAACGGAAGATGTCTCCGACGCAGTGTACCTTGCATCACAGGGCGTGCGTGCGTGCGAACACAGCTTTTTTGTTAGATAGTTTGAAAATTTACTTTCGCGGTTCAACGATTCGCACGGCGCGCGCGTTCATGCGTTTTTCTGCGGACGGCGTAAGGGCCGGCGTACTTTACGATCCCTTTACGCGGGGCGCTTTCACGATGCAGGTGGACGCTCGAAACTATGGTTGTAAATAAAGCCTTTGCCGGCGACCGCGGCGGTCCGCCCGTCGGCGGGAGCTGGTTCCGCAAGCTGGAACACCTTTTCCAACGATGGATCCTGATGCCGCGGATTCGGCCCCCAACGGTCTGCAGAGCGTCGACCGCGCCATCGCCTTGCTCCGAGCGGTTGCCGGGGGCGGAGCGCGCCTGACCGATTTGGCGGTGGCTGCCGGCCTGAGCAAGTCGACCGCGCACCGCATCCTCGGTGCGCTCGAGCGAGCCGAATTGATCGAGCAGGATCCGCAGACGCGCCGCTTCCGGCCGGGGATCGAGTTGTACCGCCTGGGTCTGCAGGCGGCCCGGAGCTATGACGTCCGCGCGCTCGCGCGTTCCAGCCTCGTCCGGCTCGCCGAGCGAAGCGGCGACACGGTATTCCTCTCCGTCCCGCATCGTCATGAAGCGCTCTGCATCGCGCGCGAAGTCGGGGAGTTTCCCATCAAAACGCTCACCCTCGACGTCGGCGACCGGCGGCCGCTCGGAGTCGGTGCCGGCAGCCTCGCGTTGCTCGCGGCCTCCCCGGACGGCGATATCGAGACCTACATCTCTGCTGGGGCGAGCCTGCTGGAGCGCTTCCCGGGATTCGATCGCAGCACGCTCCACCGGCTGGTCGCGCGAACCCGGCGTGACGGTTACGCCTGGAACGAGGGGCGGATCGTCGCCGGGATGGTCGCGGTGGGGGTGGCCGTCCGGGATCGGACAAAGCGCCCTGTCGCGGCCCTGAGCGTCGCCGCCATCACCGGGCGGATGGCCCCCCCGCGCCGGCGCACGATCGTGGAGTGGCTGCACGAAGAGGCGCGGGCCGTCGAAGCGAAGCTCTTAGCCGACTGATCTCGCACGCTCGGAGGTACTGATGGCATACGCGAAATTCCCGGCCGCCCTCATGCGCGGCGGCACGAGCCGGGGGCTGTTCTTCCGCGGCGGCGTGTTGCCGGACGACGCGGCGGTGCGGGAGCGCATCCTGTTGCGCGCGCTCGGGGGCAACGACAAGTACCGGCGCCAGATCGACGGCGTCGGCGGCGGGATCTCGAGCACGAGCAAGGCCGTCGTCGTCTCGCGTTCGACCCGGCCGGGGATCGACGTCGACTACTGGTTCATGCAGGTCGGCATCGACCGGCCCCACATCGACTACACGAGCAATTGCGGCAACCTGTCCTCAGCGGTGGGCCCGTTCGCGATCGAAGAAGGCCTGGTCCCCGCGGTCGAGGGGATTACGACCGTCCGCATCTGGCAGGTGAACACCAACAAGCTGATCGTCGCGCAGGTCCCGACCCAGGGCGGCTTTCCGGTCGAGGACGGCGACTACCGGCTCGCCGGCGTCAGCGTCCCCGGCGCCGAGATCAAGGTCGAATTCCACGAGCCGGGCGGTTCGGGGACGGGCGCGCTGCTGCCGACCGGGAATCCGGTCGACGAACTGGGCGTTCCGGGTTACGGCACGGTGCGAGTGACGATGCTCGATGCGGCGACGGTGATGGTCTACGTACGGGCCGAAGATTTCGGCTTGTCGGGCACCGAACTGGCCGACCGCATCGACGGCGATCCCGAACTGCTGGAGAAGCTCGCGACGATTCGCGCCGCCGCCGGCGTGCGGCTGGGGCTTTCCTCGTCGATCGAAGACGCCAAGCAGAACCGGCCCTCGACCCCCAAGATCGCCATCGTCGCGCCGCCTCAGTCGTACACGACCGCCGGCGGCGAACGCATCGAGGCCTCGCAGATCGACTTTCTCTCGCGCATCATGTCGATGGGCCGCCTCCACCACGCCCACGCGGTGACCGGGGCGATCGCAACGGCGGTCGCCGCCGTCACTCCCGGAACGCTCGTCAATGCCGTCGCCGGCGGTTCGAACGAACTCCGGCGCACGCTGCGCATCGGGCATCCTTCGGGCATCATCGAGGTCGGGGCGGAAGTGCGCCTCGACGGCCACGTGCCGTTCGCCGTCAAGGGCGTCGTAGGCCGCACCGCGCGGCGGATCATGGAAGGCTCGATCTGCGTGCCGCCGTCGGCGATCAGCGGTACGGAAGCCCGCGAGCTGGCCTCCGTTTCTTAAACAGGCTTCATCGGCGGCAGCTTCCAGGTGCCGTCGACGATCGCCGGCTTCGGCCAATACGCGCGCAGGACGGCGAAGAAGTCGCCGCTCGGCGAGGGCAGCCAGTTCGACTGGCGGTTGGCGCCCGGCGAGGCGTGCTGGACGTAGAGCGTGACGCCGCCGTCGGGGTCGCGCCGCAGCGTCGGCAACATCGGTGAATTGATCAGGTACCGGTCGATCGGGTTTGCGACCAGCAGTTGCTGCGGCAGATCGTACATCGTGATCGACCAGAACGCATTGACCGGCGGCAACTGGCCCGGTCCGAAGCGAACGATGTAGTTGCGCTTCCCCGTCAGTGGGTTGCCGAGCGCGTCATTTGTATAGTTGAGATACACCGCTTCGGCGGCAGTGTTCCCGAGGATGCCGAGCTGCGCGCCGACGGCGCGGTTGAGGTAGTTATTTCCCATCGACGCACGGGTGCCGAACAGGTCGCGCGCGCTCGTCGCCTTCGCGCGCGCCGCGTCGATCTGTGCCTGCCCCTGCGCCATGCCGGCGGCGAGGTTCCGCTGGGTGACGCCGTCCGGCGCGCGGAAGCGTCCCGGAGATATGCCGATCGTGGCGAACTGGTTGCGCAGCGCGACTTCGCTCGGGACGACGGGGCAGAACTGCAGCACGAACGACAGCGCGGAGAAGAACTTCGGCGAGGTGCGTTCGGGCGGCATCAGCGCCGACACGAGCCATGCCTTGACGCCCAGACCTTCGGGCGCCGGTGCCTTCGAGCTCAGCGGGAGCATCCAGTGGATCGCCGGGGCCGCGGGCGGGGCGGCCGACTGCGTGAACGCCGACAGCGATGCGATCTTGTATTCGGCTTGGATCTTGTGCACGTTGGGCAGATCGGCCGGCCCGAACAGTTGCGTGCGAATGAGGGCCAGGACGAAGTCGGTTTCCGCGTGCACGACCTTGTCGACGCCCTTCGGCGTCGCGCCGTGCCAAGCGGGCCCCGCGATCAGGTAGCGGCCGCCGCCGTTGCCCGTCGTGCGGCTCCCCAAGTACGCGAAGTTGAACGTGTACTGGTCGACCAGTTGCACCGAGTAGTAGCGGTTTCGCGCGATCGGCGGAAGCGTGAGCACGTACGGCTGCGCCCGCAGGTCGAACATGACGAACGAGTACGGGGTATCGGAGTTCGGGGTCTGGACGGTCGTGTCCGCAGGCGTGTAGACGTTGGGCGTGTTGTAGAGCGTGTTGACCGGAGCCTTGAACGCCGGACTGCGCGGGAAGAAGAAGTACGCCGCTTCGATCCGGTAGAGATCGACCAGCGGAAACCCGTACACGTAGGCTCGCGCGGCCGTGTCGACGGCGGCCGCCGCCGTCTGCGCCGCGGCCTGCGTGCCGCTCACCAAAAGCCAAAAGCCGAGCGCTATAACCATCAAGTGGCGCATCGTACGTCCCCCTTCGTACGTGGCGCCTTCGATCTGACGGCGCGAATTACTTGTCGAGAGCCTCGAGCGCGGTGTCGAGCCCCGCGGTCTTGTCGGCGCCGAAGGGGCCGCTCGCGCGCCAGAGCACCGTCCCGTCCGGTTTGACGAGCAGCACCGCGATCGCGTCTTCGGACACGATGTCGAGCGCTCCGTCGAACGGCGCCTTGTCGATGTACAGCGTGATCGTGACGGCGCGCGTCGCCGGGTCGCGAATTCCGTTGCGCATGCCGCCGTCGATGAAGGCACGAAAGAGTGCGTTGCCCTTGGAGAGCGTCGGCACTTCGTATTCGCCCAATGCCGGAAAGCGACGGCGAACGCCGGCGACGTACGGCTTCCACGAGTCGACCTGCGCTTGTTGGCCGCGGACGTACGCGATGTAGACGAAGCTCGCCGGGGCTTGAAAATCGGCCGGCAAGTCGAACGACTTCCCGTTGAGATTTTGTCCCGTCACCTTGGGAAACACGGCGGTTGCTCCATTCGTCGAAGGCGCGAAGCCGAGCGTCGCGGCGAACGCGAGCCCGAACGCCCAGGCGGATCGTCGTATCAGGCGCATCGAACGTTCGACGCCGCGGGAGCCGGCGCTATGTCAACGGGCCGAAGAAGTCGACGAGCCAGCGATACAGCTCGTCGGGCGCTTCCTCGGGCACGTAATGGCCGCACGGCAGGCCGCCGCCGAGCACCTCTTCCGCGGCGTATTCTTGCCAGATGGGGAGGATGTTCCCGTACACGCTTCCGGTGTGGCTCTTCGATCCCCATGCGACCAAGAGCGGCATCGTCACCTTGCGCTCGGCTTCGAAGTCGGCTTTGTCCATCTCGAAGTCGCACGTCGCGCACGCGCGGTAGTCCTCGCACGATGCGCGGATCGTTTTGGGGGTGAAGCAGCGCACGTACTCGGCGAACGCCGCCGGATCGAGGAAGTCGAGGCCGATGCCGGGCTTGGAGAGTTTCTTCTCCATGTACCACTGCGGTGGGACCGACTCCATCATCCGCTCGGGGAACGGTGCCGGCTGCGCCATGAAGAGCCAGTGCCACGACTTCATCGCCCAGTCTTTGGACGTGTGGGTCCAGATGTGATAGCTCGGCAAGATGTCGATCACTGCCGCGCGGACGACGCGCCCCGGATGGTCGAGCGCCATGCGGTGCGCCGTGCGCGCCCCGCGGTCGTGGCCGGCCACGAAGAAGCGCTTGAACCCCAGCTGCTCCATCACCTCGACTTGATCGTTCGCCATCGCGCGGAACGAATAGTTGACGTGGTTTTCGCCGCCGTCCTCAGGGCCGATGCTGTCGCCGTAGCCGCGCAAGTCGGGCGCGACGACGTAGAAGTCTTGCGCCAAGAGCGGCGCGACCTTGTGCCACGACGCATGCGTGAGCGGGTTGCCGTGCAGCAGCAAGATCGCGCGTTTGCCCTTGCCTCCGTGCGCGACCCGGATCGTCGCGCCGCTCGTCGCCACGTCGGCGGTGGTGAATCCTTCGAACACGGCCGCTCCTACTGGGCGGCGGCGAGCGCCGCGATCAGGTCGCGCGCACGCAGCCCTTCGAATTCGTCGACCGTTTGCTCCAAGCGCCGGATCGCTTCGGCGGAGCGCAGCCCGCCGAGCAGCCCGCGCGCCTTGTCCGCGACGCCGTCGCGGTCGAGGGGGACGAACGGCGAACCCAGCGGATCGTTGACGAAGACGCGTTCGGGCTTCCCGTCGACGACGGCCTCGACCCAGCCGGCGAAGTGGACCGGATAGAGCTCGTCGAGTTGCGGATCGTCGATCAGCTCGATGCGTTGCGCGAGCGCGACGATGCGTTCTTCCGAGAACCGTTCGGGCGTGAACTGCGGGGGCAGCACGTTGCCGTCCAGGAGCGCGGCCGCAACGCAATAGCGCAAGCTCATCTGCGCGAGCATCTCGGTCGACGGTACGTAGTCCATGCCGCACTGCACGCGCACCGCGTGCGAGACGCCGACGCGGATCGGCGCATCGGCAACTGCGGGGCCGAAGCGCCCGCGCAACGTGCGCGCGGCGTCGATCGAACTGTGGTTGCTGCCGCAGCACGAGTACGGCTTGAAGCACACGGCGGTGCTCGCCCAATGCGTGCCGAGCCCGTCGACGAGCGCGTCGACGTTCGTCGAGTGGGCGAAGGTCTTCAGGATGCCGCCGTCGTCGAACTCGTAGACCGACGTCGGGCCGGTGTAACCGCGCGCGGCGATCTCGGCGGCGAACACGCCGGCGTGCGCCGCGCGGCCGGCGTGGATGCGTTTGCTCATCGCGCCGTCGGCGTTGAAAGCGAAGAGCCCCGCGCTCTGCGTGCCGGCGAGCCCGAGGGCCCAGGTCGTGTGTTCGGCGTCGAGGCCCAGCAGCGACGCCGCGGCCGCAGCCGCGCCGAGCGTTCCGGTGACGCCGGTCAGGTGCCAGCCGTGCAGGCGCGCGGGGATCGGCCCGAGCGCGAGCGCGGTGCGGATCATCGTCTCGTACCCGGCGGCGATCGCGGTCATCACCGCAACGCCGTCGAGATCGAGCGCCTCGGCGAGCGCGAGCGCGGCCGGGATGACGGCCGCACCCGGATGGACCTTGGCGTTGTGATAGTCGTCGAGTTCGAGGGCGTGCGCGGCGACGCCGTTGGTCAGCGCCGCGTCGGCCGCGCGCAGCGCCGGGGCGGCTCGCCCCAGGCGCTGGCGCGCTGCGTGCGTGGCTGCGCTTCCGCCGCCCATTCGCGCACGATCTTCGACCATTCCATCTGCCCGCCGTAGATCGCGGCGGCGAGCGTGTCGAGCAGTGCGGCCTTCAGCGCCGCGCGTGTCTCGGCGGGGACGCCGTCGTAGCGCAGGCCGGCGATCCACGCGGCCAGTTCGCGCGTAACCGGGCGCGGCCTGGCCGCGACGGCGACCGCGCTCACCGCGCCAGGACCCCGCGCCCGCGCACGAGTGCCGCCGCCGCTTCACCGGCGAGTTTGCCGAACACCGCGCCGCGCGTCAGCCCCGACCCGCCGGGGTAGTTGATGTAGAAGAAGCCGCCGGTCATCTCGCCGGTCGCGAAGAGCCCGGGGATCGGCCGGTCGGCGCGGTCGAGGACGTGCGCGGTCTCGTCGATGCGCACGCCGCCGAACGTGAACGTGATCCCACCGGTCACGGGCCACGCTTGGAACGGCGGCTTCGACAGCGGCGTCGCCCAGTTGGTCTTCTCGGGATCGAGCCCGGTCGTCGTCTTGCCGTCGAGCTTGTTGGGATCGAACGGACGCTCGTCGGTGGCTGCGGCGTTGTACGCTTCGAGGGTGCGTAGCGCGGTCGCTTTGTCGAACGTGTGGATGCCCCAGCGCGCGTGCATCTTGTCGACGAGTTCGGCGAGGGTGTCGGCGACTTCGGGCTTGCCGGTCTCGTAGCGCTTCTCTTGCAACGGGCTCGTCTGCGCGTCGAAGATCTGGAAGGCCATGCTCCCGCGCTGCGCGAGAATTTCGCCGCCGTACTTCGCGTAGGTGTAGAGGTTGAGGTCGGCGCCCTCGTCGAGGAACCGTTTGCCGTCGAGGTTGAGCATCACCGAGAACGTGTAGGAAAGGCGGTTGGTGCGATCGGTCAGCTTCAGGTCGCCGTACTGCGGCGCGTCGGCGTCGATCGGGGTCGCGTGGCAGCCGGCCCAGTGGCCCATCGCCTGCGCGCCCAAACCGAGCGCGGCTTGCGTCATCTCGCCGGTGTTGTAGCGCGTGCCGCGCACTTTGACCAGGCCCCACGTCGGCCCGAGATAGGCGGTGCGCATCTCGGGATTGGCTTGGAAGCCGCCGCTGCCCAGCACGACCGCGGGCGCTTCGAGTTCCTCGAGCCCGTCGTTCCCGCGGATCTCGACGCCGCTGATGTTCCCGCGCGCGTCGGTGAGGATGCGGGTCGCTTGCGCTTCGTAGCGGATGTGCACGCCGGCCGCTTCGGCGATGCGGAACCATCCGGCCGAGAGGCCGACGCCTTCGTGCAGCGAGCGCAGCGCGCCGCCGAACTGCATCTTGATCTTCTTCGAACCGGGCACCGTCACCGCGCCGACCGCGCGGCTGAACTCGAACTCGATCCCCTGCTCGGCCATCCATTTGACCGTCTCGTACGACTTGTCGACGAGCACCGCCGAGAGCGCGGGATCGTTGCGGCCGCTGGTCACGCGTGCGAGATCGCGCAAGAACGCTTCGCGCGGGTACGGGTCGACCTCGATGTCGGAGGGGTCGTCGTTCTTGCCGATCACCGGGACCAAGTCGTCGAGGCCGCTGTAGACGCAGCGGAAGATGCCGCCGGTGAAGCGCGTGTTGCCGCCGCGCAGCGCCTTGGGAGCCTTTTCGAGCACCAGTACTTCGCAGCCGGCGTTGCGAGCCGCGAGCGCGGCGGCGAATGCGGCGTTGCCCGCGCCGACGACGATCACATCGTAGGAAGTTTTGCTGGAACCGTTCACAGTGGTCTCCTCATAGTCCGAGATAGCGTTTTTGCAAGTCCGGGCTGGCGAGCAACGCCGCGGAAGAATCGCTGGCGACGGTGCGTCCGTTTTCGATGATGTAGGCACGGTCGGCGAGGCGCAGCGCGCGCTGCACGTTCTGCTCGACCAAGAGAATCGCGACGCCCTCGTCGCGTACGCGCCGCAGCACGCTGAAGATTTCGTCGACGACGATCGGCGCGATGCCGAGCGACGGTTCGTCGAGCATGAGCAGGCTGGGCCGGGACATCAGGCCGCGCCCGATCGCGACCATCTGCTGCTGGCCGCCCGAAAGGGTGCCGGCGAGCTGTTTTTGGCGCTCCTCGAGCATCGGAAAGAGCGAGAAGACGCGTTCGAGCGTTGCGCCGCGATGCTTGCGCGCGTGCGGAGGGAGCGATCCCGTCCAGAGGTTCTCCAGCACGGTCATGAACGGGAAGAGGTCGCGCCCTTCCGGCACGAGCGTCAGCCCGCGATTGACGATGTCGTTGGTGGGGCGCCCGCGCAACGAACTGCCGCGGAACTCGATCTTGCCGCCCATGCCCGGCTGCAGGCCGATCAGCGTGCGCAGGGTCGTCGTCTTGCCGGCGCCGTTCGCGCCGACGAGGGTCACGATCTCGTTCTCCGCGACGTTGAACGTCACGTCCCAGAGCACTTGGATGTCGCCGTAACCGCTTTCGAGCTGCGCGACGTCGAGCAGCAGCGGGGTGCCGTCGCCGTTCATGCCGGCGTCGCTCCGAGGTAGACGGTGATGACGGCTTCCGAGTTGAGCACGGTCTGCGGATCGCCTTCGGCGATCTCCTCGCCGTGGTCGAGCACGATGATCCGGTCGGAAAGCTGCACGACCGCCGCGATCACGTGCTCGACGCCCGCGACGCAGGCGATGCCCTCGGCGCGTAAGCCCTGGATCATCGTAATGACCGATCCCATCTCCTTGGGGTTGAGCCCGGCCATCACTTCGTCGAGCAGGAGCAGCTTCGGCCCGGTCGCGAGCGCGCGCGCCACCTCGAGGCGCTTGAGATCCGCGGCCGTCATCTCGCGCGGATAGCGGTCGGCGATGCGGTCGAGTCCGGTCAGCTCGAGCGCGTGCCGCGCGCGAGCGCGCGCGTCGGCGTGCGTGCCGCGCACGAGACCGGCGACGGTCGCGTTCTCCATCACCGTCAGGTCGGTGAACGGCTGCGGGATTTGGAACGTGCGTCCGATGCCGCGCTCGCAGATGACGTGCGGCCGCAACCCGACGATCGGCTTGCCCTCGTAATCGATCGTGCCGCTGTCGGGCTTGTGGAAGCCGCTGATCAGATTGAAGACCGTGCTCTTGCCGGCGCCGTTGGGCCCGATGATGCTCAAGAATTCGCCGTCGCGGATGTCGAACGACAGGTCGCGCACCGCGACGTTGCCGCCGAACGCTTTGGTGACGTTGCGGACCGCGAGGGTCGTCGCGCCGAGCGTCGCCATCAGGCTGCCGCCTTTGCCTGCTGCGCGCGCATGCGGCGCCGGCGCAGCGCTTCGGTGACGACCGGCACGAGGCCGCGGCGCAGGAACAGCACCGCAAGCGCGATCACCAAACCCAGCAAGCCGAGGTGGATCTGCGGAAACTGCGCCCAGAACACTTCGTTGAAGATCGAGAGCGTCACCGCGCCGACCAGCGGCCCCCACACGGTGCCCAACCCGCCGAGCACGCCCATCGCGACCGTCTGCAGATCGATGCTGTTGGCGAAGGCCGACGGCGGATTGATGTAGCTCAAGTACCACACGTCGATGCCGCCCAGGACCGTGGGCACGAACGATGCGATCATGAAGGCATAGACCTTGCAACGCGTCGTGTCGACCCCGAGGACTTCGGCCGCGTCTTCGGCGTCTTTGATCGAGCGCAACCGCAGGCCGAAGGCGCTCGAGTGGACGACGCTCGTCAGCAGGATCATGAAGAGCGCGATTCCGCCCATCGCATAGTAGACGCCGACGATCGACTGGATCGGAGGCAGGTAGAGACCTGCACCCCCGTGGGTGGCGGGAATCATCGAGATGATCCGCTGCGTGATCTGCGCGCACCCGAGCATGCCGATCGCGAAGAACGGCCCGCGCAACCGCAGCATGATCCAGCCGAGCACGGCCGAGAACGGGATCGAAACGATGCCCGCGAGGAACGCGGCCGCGAGCCACGGGATGTGCCAGTACACGATCATCATCCCGCCGATGTAGGCGCCCAGGCCGAAGAACGTCACCTGGCCGAACGAGAGATACCCCGTGTAGCCGGAGAGCAGGTTCCACGCATACGTGAGGCCGACCGAGAGGAATATCCCCAGCAGTAGCGCGGTCACGTAGGTGTTCGCGACGAACGGGATCACCGCCAGCACGGCGAGGATCACGACGCCGGCCACGATCGCGACCGGCTTCACGCGCGCTGCACGCCGAGGATGCCCGACGGTTTGATCAGGAGGGTCAGGATCAGGAGCGCGAACGAGACGATGCTCGCCGCGTTGCCGCCGAACACGTAGCCGCCGTACGTTTCGCCCAAGCCGATCAGCGCGCCGCCGAGCAGCGCGCCGGGGAAGCTCCCCAGGCCGCCGACGACGATGATCGCAAACGCCTTGAGCACGTAGTCGCCGCCGACTTGCGGCGAGATCGCGTACATCATGACGATCAGCGAGCCGACGACCGCCGCCAGCGCCGAACCGACGGCGAACGCGATGTTGCGCACGAGCTTGACGTCGACGCCGCACACGCGCGCCCCGTCGCTCTGCTGCGACGCCGCCCGCAAGGCGAGGCCGAAGTCGGTGCGGTGCAGGAAGAGCCAGGTCGCGGCCGTGAGGCCGATCGCGAACACGAACGTGATCGCGCGGACTTCTTGGAACGCGAACGGCCCGATGTGCCACGAGTCGGTGTAAAGGGGGACGGAGCGGAAATCCGTGCCCCAGATGAGGATCACGGCGTTCTGGATCACCGACGAGAGCCCGAAGGCGAGCAGCAACGAGAGCACCTCGCGCGACTTGTCCTCGCGCAAGCGCGCGAAGAACGTCGACTGCAGGCCCCACCCGATGCCGAAGATCAGCACCGCGGCGACGAGCGCCGAGACGAACGGGCTCGTCCCCCAAGCCGCGAACATCGCGAAGGTGATGTAGGCGCCCAACACCATCAGGTCGCCGTGGGTCAGGTTGACGACCCGCATGACGCCGAAGATCAGGTTGAGCCCGATGCCCAGAGCGGCGTAGACGCCGCCTAGCAAGACGCCGTTGATCGCGAGTTGCACCGCGGTGGAGAACGACATCAGGCTTGCTCTCCGCCGGCCGCGACCAGCTTCGGCGAAGGCTCGCGCAAAAGGCTCCAGCACTCTTGCAGCTGCACCGCGTCGAGCTCGTCGATCGATTCGACCAGCGCGCGCAGGCGCGCCGCCGCCGCGGGTTCGAGCACGACGGCCAGACAGTCGTCGATCTTGCGGGCGTGTTCCTCGGGCGCGATCGGCGTGCGTTCCCACAGGCCTTTGGGGCCGTCGCACGAGGCTTCGATCGTGCGCCCGCCGGTGGTCGTCACCTTGACGTCCATCCGCATGCGCATGAATTCGCTCGGCATCGCCTCGTCGGGCGTCAGCTCGATCTTGGGCAGCAGCGCCTCCATGTCGGCCCGGAACCGCCGTTCGTTCGTGAACGAACCGATCGTGACCGCGCCGTCGAGGATCGCGGCCGCCAGCGTGTACTGCAAGCTGAACTTGCCGTCGAGCCCGGTCTTCGGATAGGGCTTTTCGACGTAGGGCATCGGCGGCGTGCGGAACTCGACCTTCGCGATTTCGTCCGGCGCGACTTGGGCGTGCACCGCGAGCCCCGCGGTGATGCCGAAGTGGGTCGCGTACTGGCTGGGGAACATCTTGATCGCAACCCCGGGATCGACGAGCCGGAACGGCTCGCCGTACGCGAGCAGCTTCTCCTCGTCGATCTCGACCGGGAAGAACGTCTTGAAATAGCCCGACTCGAGCACGTTGGCATTGCCGGTGAAGCCGCGCTTGGCGAGCATCGCGCATTCGAGACCGAGCGCGCCGGCCAGCCCGCAGTGGGTCGACTTCGTGTCGGTTCCGACGTTGGCGATCAGCGCCGAGGCACGTGAAGCCGCGATCCCGATCGCATAGCGGAGCTGCATGACGTCGAGGCGCAAGAGGTGTGCGGCGGCGACCGTCGCGCCCATCACGCCGGCGACGCCGGGCGGATGGAAGTTGAGCCCGCGAATCGAGAAGTTGCTCGCCGCCAGGAGGATGCGGCCCTGCATCTCGGTCCCTTTGAGGAACGCGACGAGCACGTCGTGGCCGCTCGCGCCCAAGTACTCGGCGAGCGCGGCGACCGGCGGGAGCGTGGTCGACGTCGGATGGGTCGGCGGGTACCACATCGCCTCGAAGTCGAGCACGTGCATCGAGACGCCGTTGACGTACGCGGCCTGATACGGCGAGGTCTTGAAACCGAAGCCGAACACGCTCGCGAGCGGCTCGCCGCCCATCTCGCGCGCGTGCGCCGCCAGGATCTTCGGCGGCTCTTCCTCGTGCGAGCCGGCGAGCGCGACGGCAAAACCGTCGAGCACGACGCGGCGGGCCGCGGCGAGGGCGGTGCGGTCGCGGACGTCGTCGATCGCGACGATCCGCTCGCAGAGCGATTCGGTGAGGCCCACTAACGTTTTCTCCTCGCTGACGCGCGCGGGCGTTTCGTCTCGCCCGCGCCTTGCAGATCGCTCAGTCGCAGATCGAGCGCGTGGGCGTTGTGCGCGCGCATCAACGCTTCGGCGCGTTCGCCGTCTTGCGCGCTGAGCGCATCGTAGAGTTGGTAGTGTTCGGCTTGCATCGACTTCCGCCGCACGGTGTACGGGCCGCTCTTGGGCCGGCGGCGGACGAGGATGCCGCGCACGCTCGCGAGCGCTTCCTGCAAGTACCAGTTTCCGCTCGCTTCCGCGATCGTCGCGTGGAACGCGTTGGCCAAGCGTTCGAGTTCTTCGTCGTCGCCGCGCGCGACCGCGCCGTCCATCGCCTCGAGCGCGTCGGCGAGCTCGCCGAGCTGCGCGCGGGTGCGGTGCCGGGCCGCCAGCCGGGCCGCGAGCGCTTCGAGGGCCTCGCGCACCTCGTAGACGCGCGCGAGGTCGTCGGCGCTGAACTCGAAGAGCGTGTAGCCGCCGCGCGGGTCGCGCTGCACGAGGCCTTCGGCTTGCAGGCGGCGCAGCGCCTCGCGCACCGGCGTGCGGCTGATGCGCAGCTTCTCCGCCAGCTCCACTTCCCGCAGGCTGCTGCCGGGAGCTATCGCGCCGTCGGCAATCCAGCGGCGGACGGCCGCATAAGCCGTTTCGCCGAGCGATTCACGCCGGCGAAGCGGCAGCTGCGAGATGCGCAACCGGAACGGTTTAGCGGGGACCGAGCAGGTTGGTGAACTCCCGGATATCCTGCAGTTCGTCGAGCCGTCGCACGCAGTCGACGATCTTCGCCCGGCGCGCGGCGTCGTACCCGACGCTTGCGAGCCCGTCGAACTTCGCGGTCAACGCGTCCCAATCGAGCGCCCGTTCCGGTTCGCCGCTGGGCACGTCGATGCGGCGCGTCCAGGTTTGGCCGCGGCCCCGCAGCACGACGGCGCCCGCCATGCGGCCGGCATCGCGGTCGAGGCCGGCATCGGCGGTGACGTCGATGCGTTCGATCAGGCGTTGCACCTCGGGGGTGCCGAGCAGATCGTAGTCGGCCAGCCCGAAGCGCCGGCGCAACGTCGCGGCGGCGGCGACGAAGTACATGCTGAATTGCCCGTCGACCATCGTGCGCGGATCGCGTTTGCGCGCTTGCGGTTCGGCGATCAGTTCGATCGGCACGCTCGGAATGCGGACGTCGATGTGCTCGATCTCAGCGGGCTGCAGATCGTTTTCGACGAGCAATTCGATCAGGGCGTCGAGCGGCGCGTGCGCGTAGCGGCAGCACGGGTACGGTTTGGTCGCCGTTTCGTCGATTGCGTGGCTGTCGCCGGCGAGCAGCTCGAGCGCGGCCGGGTTCGGATTGCCGCTGAAGTTGACGAAGGCGCCGTATTTGCCCTCGAAGGCTTTGGGCGATCCCGGGACCCCGGCGGCCGCGAAGCGGTACGCGACGATCGCGTTGTGCGCGGCGTAGCCGACCTGCACGCGCTTGTTCCAGCCGCCCGTGTCGAGGAATTGCTGGCCCCCCATCGTGATCGAACCGGCGAGGCCGAGGACGCTTTCGATCAGGGCCGCATCGTCGCCGTTGAGATTCCCGATGCCGGCCGCGGCCCCGAACGTGCCGAACACTGCGGTCGGGTGGAGGCCGCGCGAGTAGACCGCGGTCGGGTTCATCGCCTGGCTGAGCCGCACCGTGACGTCGTAGGCGGCGACGATCGCCGCCAGCACCCGCCGCCCGCCGGCCCGGGCTTCCTCGCCCATCGCGATGATGGCCGGAATGATCGGCGCGCCCGGGTGGATCGAGCCGTTTTCATGCGTGTCGTCGAAATCGAGGCTATGGGCGTAGATGCCGTTGAGCAGCGCCGCATAATGGGGCGCATAGCCCTGCGCGTGGCCGACGGCGCGCCCGTTGCCGGGGGCCGCGAGCACCGCGACCGCTTGGTCGATCGCGGGCGTCGATTCAGCGCCGAATTTCGCGCCGATCATGATCCCGAGCAGATCGAGGATCGCCTGTTTGGTGCGATCGAGGGTGGCCGCGCTCAGCGAGTCGGCTTTGAGGCCGGCCGTGAACCGGGCCGCGGCCGCGGTGGGACTAGCGGTAAGGTCGGGCGCGTCGAGCAGCTGCGTCATCGGAGCCTCCGTCGGTACTGTATACAGTGAATACGCCGGTGCGGGGAAAGATTTCCTCCCGAATGTACCGCGCTCGCCCGCAAGACTCTTGCGTCGGGTGAAATACCTGGTATACAATTGCGCCGCGGCGGCCGTCAATCGGCCGTCATTCGCCTTTTTACTCCATTACGAGGACCGACCGATGCGCATTCGTGCTCTCTGCATTTCCATCGCGCTGGTTTTTCTGTGCCTGAGCCCTCGCGGCGCGGCCCCGGCCGCCTCCGCCGGGCCGCCGATCGTCGTCGGCTATTCCATCTCCCTCACCGGCGAAGTCTCGGAGCCGGCGCTGTACCTGCAGCAGGGCTACGAACTTTGGGCCAAAGACGTCAACGCCAAGGGCGGCATCCTGGGCCGTCAGGTCCAACTGAAATACTACGACGATCAGAGCGACCCGCAGACCTCCGCGAAACTCTACGAACGGCTGATCACCGAAGACAAAGTCGATCTCGTCATCTCGCCGTACGGCAGCGCCGTCACGAGCGCCGCCGCCACCGTCGCCGAAAAATACAAGATGGTGATGCTCGCGATCGCCTCGACGCCGGCGCTCGCGCAGCGCGGCTACCAATACGTCTTTTTGATCCCGGCCTCGTCGCGCGACTACTACCACGGCGCGATCGACCTGGCGGTGAAGCAGGGCTACAAGACGATCGCGATGATCGGCGAGGACAGCGATTATCCGCGCGAGGCGCTCCCCGGCACGGCCGAGTACGCGCAGAGCAAAGGCATGAAGGTCGTCTACCAAGACTTCTATCCGCCCAAGACGACCGACTTCTCGTCGTACATCGCGCACGTGAAGGACAGCAAACCCGACGTGTTCCTCAATGCCGGTTTCGCGCCCGAGGACCTCGGCGTGCTGCACGACCTCAAGGGGCAAGACCTCAACATCTCGCAACTCGTGTTCGGCATCGGTCCGACCGCGCCGCTGTGGCCGAAGAACGCAGGTGCCGACGGCAACTACGTCATGTCGGCCACGCAGTGGGAAGCGACGCTCGACACGCCCGGCAACAAGCAGTTCATCGCCCGCTACCTGCAAGCGTACTCGCGCCCGCCCGACTATCACGCCGCGCAGGCCTATGGGGTCGGCCAGTTGATCGAGATGGCGGTCGCGAAAGCCGGCAGCCTCGATCAGACGAAACTGCGCCAAGCGATTCTCGGCTTGGACGTGACGACGGTGTTCAACCACTTCAAGGTTACGCCGACGGGCGCGCAGATCGGCGCTCGCCTCTACACGACGCAGTGGCTGAACGGCAAGAAAGAAGTCGTCTACCCGCTCGCTAACGCGACCGCGAAGTACGTCCTGCCAGTGCCGCCCTGGAACAAGCGCTAAACGCCTGATCTTCCAGCCCTGCTTGGCGCTGCGGTACCGGGGGCGAGCGTACAACGCACGCCGCCCCCGGGCACCTGCGCGCCAGGTTTGATCCGCCGCGGTGGCCGGGTACGGGGGCCGCATGACGACGAGCGCTACCGTACCGCCCGCCACCTCCGGCGTTCCCAAACGGCGCCTCGGCCGCACGAACGAGCAGGTCTCGATCGTCGGCATGGGCGGCTTTCACATCGGCCATCCGTACACGCCCGACGACGATGCGATCAAGCTGATCCACGCGGCGATCGAACGCGGGATCACGTTCATGGACAACAGCTGGGATTACAACGCCGGCATGAGCGAATTGCGCATGGGCCGCGCGCTCTCCGTCGACGGCTATCGCGACCGCGTGTTCTTGATGACGAAGATCGACGGCCGCACGAAGGAGTCGTTCAACGCGCAGCTCGAGGAGTCGTTGAACCGGCTGCTGACCGACCGGCTCGATCTCGTGCAGTTTCACGAGAACATCCGGCCCGACGACGCCGACCGCATCTTCGCGCCGGGCGGCGCGCTCGAAGCGGCAGTCGCCGCGCGCGCTGCGGGCAAGGTGCGCTACATCGGCTTCACCGGCCATAAGGATCCGGCGTACCACCTGCACATGCTCGAGCTCGCCGACCGCAACGGGTTCGCGTTCGATACGGTGCAGATGCCGATCAACGTCTTCGACGCGCACTACAAGAGCTTCGCCGCTCAAGTGATTCCGGTCGCGCAGGCGCACGACATGGGGATCCTCGCGATGAAGACCTTCGGCGACAAGAATCTGCTCGAGACCGGGCTCGTCCATCCGATCGACATGCTGCACTACAGCATGCACCTGCCAACGAGCGTCGTCATCACCGGCATCGACAAGCCCAACATCCTCGACCAAGCGATCGAGGCGGCATCGACGTTCGCGCCGCTCTCCGAGGAGAAGGTCGCCGAGATTCTCGCCAAAACGGCGGATGCGGCCCGCGACGGACGGCTGGAACGCTACAAGACGTCGCACTTTTTCGACAGCACGTTCCAGAACCCGGCGTGGCTCGGTTAGAGGCTGCGCATCGCTCCCTCGAACGAACGCGCCCCGACGCGCACGAATTCATCGACGTGCGTATAGCAGAGGGTGACGCCCTTGGCGCGCCATTGCGCCACGTCGGACGTCGTCGTCAGCATGCCGACCGTCCGATTGCGGCGGCGGATCGCCAGGATCGCTTCGTCGATCAGGGCGGCCGCACGCGGCTCGTGGTAATCGCCGTGGCCGCCGGCGCTCTTCGCGAGGTCGACGGGGCCGATGAAGAACGCGTCGATCTCCTCGATGTCGAGGAAACCTTCGATGTTATGGACGGCGGCGACCGTTTCGATCTGGACGACGATGACCTTCGAATCGACTTCGCGCGGAACGCAGTAACGCACGCTCTGGACGAAGTTCCAGGCCGCTTCGGGCGAGCCCAGACGCGGCACGACGAGACCGTCGATGCCGCGGAAGAGGTAGCGTTCCACGACCCACGGCTCGGGTGAGTGGATGCGCGCGAGCACGCACAGATCGGTCAGTCGCGCGGCTCGCGCCATGTGCTCGACGCTCTCGACGTCGGCGCTGCCTTGCTCGACGTCGAGCATCACCGCGTCGACACCGGCCTTGCCGAGGCTCTCGACGAGGCTCGCGGATGGATGGTCGGCGTTGACGAGCGCCACCGGTTCGCCGGCCCGCAGGCGCGCCTTGAAGCGCGGTCCGGCGTTCACGCGAACGCCAACAGGGCTTGACGCAGGCGTTTAGCCGCCAGTTCGGGGCTGCTGAGCACCGGCTTCGCCAGGCCCCCGGGCAGCTTCGCGACCAGCGGCGACATGCTGACCTGGGCCAGCAGCACGACGTCGACCCGCTCCATGAGGTCGGGCAGCGCGGCCAAGAGGATACGGTCGTGCTCGTCGCGGTCGCCGCGGCGCAGGGCAGCCATCGCGTCGGGATATACGCCGGCGACGATGTCGATCGGCTTGCCGGCGGCGGCAGCCGCTTCGCGCAAGAGCACTTGCTGCTGCTCCAGGCCCGCGGGCACCGTTGCGAGGACGCCGATGCGCGACCCGAGCGCGACCGCGTGTTCGACCATCGCCTGGTCGACGGCGAAGATCGGCAGGCCCGCGAAGCGCCGCCGCATCTCGGCAACTGCCGGCGAATAGGCGGTACACGTCAGCAACACCGCACCGGCTTGAGCCTTGACGAGCAAGTCGATCGCGGTCGCCAGCCGGTCGAGCGTCTGCGGAACGAGTCCGCCGAGCCGTTCAGCTTCCGACAGCAGCCCTTCGTCGAGCAGATTGAGGACGCGGATATCAGGCAGTTCGCGGGCGAGGACGTCGCGCATCGGCGCAAGCGCCGGGAGCACGGCATGCACCAGTCCTACCGTTTGTGCTGGGGAGTGCGGCATCGTCGTCTTCGGTAGACCTCCGGGCGGGTTTAGCGCGTCTGCTTGCACTCGACGGAGACCCAGCCCTCGTCGGCCGGCGGCTTGCGCCTCGACCGTTGGGATCAGTTCCGCGCGGCCGCGTCGATCGCGGCTGCGACCTGCGCCACGTTGACCCGGTACGCCTCTTCGAGCGGCGGCGAATAGCCGACCGGCGCGCGCGGTGCGCCCACGCGCACCGGGAAGCGGCGTAAGTCGCCGGCACATTCTTCGGCGATCGTGGCGGCGACTTCGGCGCCGAATCCGCCGACGCGCACCGACTCGTGCGCGACGACCGCGCGGCCGGTCTTGCGCACCGAGGCGACGACCGCGTCGCGGTCCCACGGCCACAAGCTGCGCAAGTCGATCACCTCGGTCTCGATCCCGCGCGCGGCGCACTGCGCCGCAGCCTCGAGCGCGATCGGCACGAGGTTCGACCAGGTGACGAGGGTGACGTCGCGGCCTTCGCGCCGGGTCAGCGCTTTGCCGATCGGCACGACGCAGTCGCCGTCGGGAACCTCGCCTTCGCTGCGCCACAGCGTCTTGGGCTCGAACAGCACGACCGGATCGTCGCAGCGGATCGCGGCCTTCAGCAAGCCTTTCGCGTCGGCTGCGGTCGAGGGCGCGAGCACGACGAAGCCGGGCGTGTGCACGAGCCACGCTTCGATCGACTGTGAGTGTTGAGCGGCCGAATACCGCCACACGCCTTGCGGCATGCGCAGCACGATCGGCACGCGGGCCTGGCCGCCGAACATGAAGCGCGCCTTGGCGATTTGATTGACGATCTCGTCCCACGCGCACAACGCGAAGTCGGCGATGCGAAGTTCGACCACCGGACGCGTGCCGGCGAGCGCCGCGCCCAGTCCGACGCCGACGATCATCGCTTCGGAGATCGGCGTGTTGACGATGCGCTGCGCGCCGAACTCCTCGAAGAGCCCGGCATAGGTGCCGTAGATCCCGCCGCGCTGCACGTCCTCGCCGAGCACCCACACGCGCTCGTCGCGCCGCAGTTCTTCCGCGAGCCCGTCGCGGACCGCTTCGGCGACCGTCGTCAAGGTGGCGTTCATTGCGGCGCTCCGATCTCTTGTACGTCTTCGAGCGCCTCGTGGGGTTTGGGCCATGGCGCGGCGTGCGCGGCGGCGGCCGCTCGCGCCATCTCGGCGGCCGCTTCAGCGTCGATGCGCGCGAGCTCGGCGGCGTCGGCCCCGGCGCTGTGCAGCCGTTCGGTCAAACGCGCGATCGGGTCGCGCTCGCGCGCGCGCGCCATCTCGTCGGGATCGCGATTGACCGTGCTGTCGAAGACCGTATGCCCTTCGAGCCGGTACGTCGGCGCGTGGACGAAGCGCGGGCCGCCGCCGGCGCGGGCCGCAGCGACCGCGGCCGCGGCGGTTTCATACACCGCGACTACGTCGTTGCCGTCGACCTTCACGGCCGGGACGCCGATCGCTTCGGCGCGTACCGACGCGCCCGGTCCCCCGGTCAGCACGTCGGTGCGCGAGTACGCGGCGAACGTGTTGTCCTCGCACACGAACACGACCGGCAATTTGTAGATGCACGCCCAGTTCAGGCCTTCGAGGAACGGTCCGCGGTTGACCGCGCCGTCGCCGAAGAAGCAGACGCTGATGCGCGATTCGCCGCGCAGGCGCGCGGCTTGCGCGGCTCCGACCGCGATCCCGATGCTGCCGCCGACGATCCCTTGAGCGCCCAGCATCCCGACCGAGAAATCGGCGATGTGCATCGATCCGCCCTTCCCTTTGCACGTGCCGGTCTCGCGCCCGAAGATCTCGGCCATCATGCCATCCGGGTCGGAGCCCTTGGCCAGGCAGTGGCCGTGGCCGCGGTGGGTGCTGGTGACGAAGTCGCTGCGTTCGAGGTGCGCGCACACCCCGGCCGCCACCGCCTCCTGGCCGATCGAGAGGTGCACGACCCCGGGCACGTCGCCCGCCTGGTGCGAGGCCTGCGCCTGCCGCTCGAACGCGCGGATGCGGGCCATCGTGCGGTACAGCGCGAGCGCGGTCGCGACGTCGAGGGTGCCTAGCGGGTGTGCTGCGGTAGCCATAGTGCCAACTCCGGGAAGATTCCCAACAAAATGACGAAGGCGAACATGATGACGTGGAACGGAATCGTTCCCAGCACGACCTCCTCGATCTTGCCTTTCCAGATGCCTTGGATGACGAAAAGGTTGATCCCCAGCGGCGGCGTGATCTGGCCGAGTTCGACGAACATCACCAAGACGACGCCGAACCAGATCGGGTCGAGCCCGTATTTCAGCAGCACCGGATAGAGCAAGGGAACGGTCACTACGATCATCCCCAAGCTCTCGAGCAAGAAGCCCAAGATCGTGTAGAGCACGATCAGGGCCGCGAAGAACTCCGGATAGTTGAGGTGCAAACCGACGAGGAAACCGGTGACGACCTCGCCCAGCCCGGCGACGCCGACCGCGTACGAGAACACGAACGCGGTGAAGACGATGAACAGCACGCTGCCCGTGATGTCGAGCGACTCGCGCATCGCGAGGCGAAATTCGCTCCACGTCAGGTCGCCCCAGATCGCCGAGATCAGGATGCCGAAGATGCTCCCGACCGCGGCCGCCTCGGTCGGGGTCGCGATCCCGGCGTAGAGGCTGCCCATCAAGATGACGATCAGCACCACGAACGGCAGCAGATCGACGACCGACTCGCGGATCGCCGCCGGCGTCAGCGGCTCGGTATCGCGCGGCGCGATGTGCGGGCGCAGGGTCGCGTGGATCGCGATGTAGAGCATGAACGCGAGCGAGAGCAACACGCCGGGCAGCACGCCGGCCATGAAGAGCTGCGTGATCGACGTTTGCGTGAACGTCCCGTAGACGATCAGCGCGATGCTCGGCGGGAACAGGATCCCGAGCGTGCCGCCGGCGGCGAGCGAGCCGGCGGAGAGCCGGCGGTCGTAGTTGCGCTTGAGCAACTCGGGCAATGCGACGCCGCCGATCGCGGCCGCGGTGGTGACGCTCGACCCGCTGACCGCGGCGAACATCGCGCAGCCCGCGATGTTGGTGAGCAACAGCCCGCCCGGGAGCATGCGCACGAGCCGCGCGAGCCCGCGATACACCCGCAAGCTCAAGCCGCTGCGGCGCAGGACGGTCGCCATCAGGATGAACAGCGGGATCGCCGTGAGCGTGAAGCTGTCGAGGCTGCCCCACGTGACGAGCCCGAGCGAGCGCAGTCCTTCGAAGCCCGAGATGAAGACGATGTAGAGTATCGCCGGGACGGCGATCGCGAACGCGATGTCGTACCCGATCGCGAGCAGCCCGAAGAAGACAACCAGGACGATGCCGACGTCGAGGCCGGCGCTCACGGCGTCTCGTTGCGGATCAACAGGCGCACGTCGCGCACGAGCATGCCGGCCAACAGGACGCCCATCGCGCCGAAGCCGACCGGCATCAGCAGCTGCGGGATCCACAGCGGCGTGGCCAGCATCGTCGAGGCGAGCGCACGTTCCGCGAACGAACTCGCGATCAGGCGGATCAACTCGAACTCGAGCACGGCCGTGAACAGCAGCGAGAGCAGGTCGAAGAAGACCAGCAGTACGCGGCGCGCGCGCAACGGCAGCCGTGCGAACAGGAACTCGACTTTGAAGAACGAGCCGGAACGCAGCGCCGGCGCCAGACTCAAGCAGGCCACCGCCACGAGCATGTAGCCCGAGAGCTCGTCGGTCACTTGCAGGTCGAAGCGCAGCACGCGGCGCGTGAACACGTTGAGCGCGATCAGCAGCATCATCGCGACCAGCGTGATCTCGCACAGCGCGTAGCAGACCTCGACGAGCGCGTCGAGCGCTCCCCGCGCGCGTGGCACGTGCGTCAGTGCTTGACGGCCGCCCGGATTTTCGCCAGCGCTTCGACCGCCTCAGGGCCGTGCGCCTGCGCCCACTCGTTCCAGTACGGGGCCATCGTCTTGATGCCCAGGCCGACGTCGCTCGGGATCTCCTTGGTGATGACCATCCCCTTGGCGGCCAATTGCGCGGTGATCTCGGCGTCCTCTTTGTGCATCCCGGCCGTCACCTGCGGGTCGGCCTGCGTCACGAGGTTCGCGAGCATCTTTTGCTCGTCGGGCGAGAGCTTGGCGTACGCATCCTTGTTGACGATCGTGAGCGCGTCGAAGTAGTTGACCGCAAGCCGGTAGCTGTACTTGAAGAAGTTCGACCAGATCTTGCCGCCGCCCGAACTCGCGGTGAACACGCCGTCGACGATCCCGCGTTCGAGCGCCGACGGAACGTCGGGCGGCGAGATCGTCACCGGCGTCCCGCCGAAGCGCTTGACGAATTCGCCCTGCTCGGGCGACGAGACGCGCATCTTTTGCCCTTGCATGTCGGCGAGCGAGGTCAGCTTGTTGCGCGACCACGCGACTTGCTGCGGGTAGAGGTAGCCGCCCAAGAGCACGATGCCCTTTTGGGTCAGCGACTTCTCGATGTACGGGCGCACGATCGCCGAGGCGATCGCGAATTCGCGGTCGCTGCTGATCAGCATCGGCAGGCGCAGGATCCCGCTGATCGGGATGTTGCCCTGGAAGAACCCGTCGTCGGCCATCTGCACGACGCCGTCGGCCACGGCCTGGGTGATGTTCGTCGCCTGGATCGGCAGCGAGCCGGACAGATGCAGGCGGATCTGCAGGTCGCCGTTGGACAGCTTCTCGGCCTGCTCCGTGAGCTGCGTGTACGCGATCGCCGGAACGAGGGTCGCGGCCGGCACGTAGGTGTAGAGCGTCCAACTCGTCGCCGCTCGCGCGCGGGCCGGCGCCAGGGCCAACGGCGCGGCCGACGCCGCAGCCAGGCCGGCGAGCAAGGAAGAGCGAGTGAGTGGCAAGCGAACCTCCGCCGAGCCAGGGTTGCAGTGGGCCGCAATTTCTGCGAAACTTATCTTTGAACCTTGCGTTCCGTATCGTGGAACTTTTGCGGAGGATGGGCGGATGGCCGAGGGCGGACGGATGACCGGTGGGCGCGCGCTCGCGTTGATGCTGCGCGAAGCGGGCGTGGGTGCCGCGTTCGGCATGGGAGGCTTTCAGCTGCTGCCGTTCTACGAAGCGATGCGCACGCTCGCGATCCCGCATCACCTGATCAACGACGAGCGCGTCGGGGCCTTCGCCGCCGATGCGTACGCGCGCGTGAGCGGAAAGGTCGGCGTCTGCGACGCGACCCTCGGGCCCGGTGCGACGAATTTGGTCACGGCGCTGGTCGAGTCGCTCAATGCCGGCGTCCCGGTCGTCGCGATCGTCGGCGACGCGCAGCGCAAGCACGCGTGGAAGAACATGACGCAGGAGACGCGACAAGTCGACATCCTGCGGCCGGCGGTCAAGGAGCTGATCCGCATCGAGGACGTGACGCGCGTTCCCGAGCTGGTGCGGCGCGCGTACGCGGTCGCGACGGCGGGGCGTCCGGGGCCGGTCGTGCTCGACGTGCCCGAAGACGTCGCGCACGGCGAAGCCGACTTCGACGCGCGCGAGTTCACGCTCGACAAGGCGACGACCGCGTATCCCGCGCGGCGTTGCCGGCCCGCGGTCGAAGACCTGACCGACGCGGCCCGCATCTTGCGCTTCGCGAAGCGCCCGATGATCCTGGCCGGCGGCGGCATCCATCTCTCCGGCGCGTACGAAGCGCTCGAACGGCTCGTCGACGAGCAGCGCATCCCGGTCGCGCACACGCTGTCCGGCAAGGGCTCCGTGGCGTGCACGCATCCGTTGTCGGCGGGCCTCTTCGGCCGCTATTCGCGGATCGCCAACGATCTGATCGAGCGGGCCGACGCGCTGCTCGTCGTCGGCTGCAAGCTCGGCGAGATCGCCACCAAGCGGTACTCGCTCATCCCCGCCGGCGTGCCGCTGATCCACGTCGACATCGTGGCCGAGGAGTTCTGGCGCACGACGCCCGCCGAGGTGACGCTGTTCGCCGACGCGCGCGAAGCGCTCGTCGATCTGGCCGACGCGCTCTCCGACGGCGCACACGCGCGCCGCGCCGAGCGCGAATCGTACGCCAACGAAGTGTCGGAGCGCATGGCCGGGTGGCGCGTCGAAGCGGAGCCCCGCTATACTTCCGAGGAGCAGCCGATCAACATGGGCCGTTTGATCGGCGAACTGCAGCGGCAGATCGACGCCGACTCGATCGTGGTCGCCGACGGCGGCTTCGCCGCGCACTGGACGGGGCTGCTCTACGACACGGCGCGGGCCGGGCGCACGTACGTCGCGGATCGCGGGCTCGCGTCGATCGGGTACGGCGTGCCGGGCGCGATCGGCGCGAAGCTCGGGCGGCCGCAGGCGCAGGTCGTCGCGATCACCGGCGACGGCGGCTTCAACATGACCCTCGGCGATCTCGAAACCGCGAAACGCATCGGGACCGGGGTCGCGATCGTCGTCGTCAACAACGCGGCCTCCGGCTACGTCAAAGCGCTGCAGCACGCGATGTACGGCGGGTATCAGTCGAGCGACCTGGTCGAGATGGACTACGCGGCGATCGCGCGCGCGATGGGGCTGCGCGGCGTTCGCGTCGAGGATCCCAACGATCTCGCCGGCGCGCTCGCCTACGCGCTCGAACCGAGCGACACGCCGACGGTCGTCGACGTCGTCGTCACCCGCGATCCGGCGAAGATGCTCCCTGCGGCCGACAATCGCACCCTGGTCGTCACCGCCGGCGACCGTCCCGTATGACGGCGTGAGGCGCGCGGCGTCGCTGGTCGCGGTCGCCGATTCGGTCACCAAAGAGCTCGGCGAAGCGGAAGGATGCGTCGTCGTCGCAGCCTCGCACGGCGGGCGGTTCGCCGCGCTGCTCGCCGCCGGTACGGCTTTGCGCGGCCTGATCCTGCACGATGCCTCGCGCGGGCTCGACGATGCGGGCATCGCGGGCGTGCTGGCCGTCGACGCGTTCGCGTTGCCGGCCGCCGCGGTCGACTACCGCACCGCCCGCATCGGCGACGGCGAGGACATGTATTCGCGCGGCGTCGTCAGCGTCGTCAACGAGTCGGCGCGGCGCCTGGGGGTGGAGCCCGGCATGCCGGCGCGATCCGCGGCTCAAGCGCTGACGCGAGGCCCGGTCGTGCCGGCCTCACCCAGCGATCTCTCCGAGGCGCGCTTTTCGCTGGGCCGCGCGGGTTCGCGTGATGTCTGGGGGCTCGACTCGAACTCGCTCGTCGATGCGGGCGATGCGGGCGCGATCGTGGTGACGGGCTCGCACGGAGGGCTGCTCGGCGGCAATCCCGCGTCGGCCGTCAAAGCAGCGGTCCATGCGGCGTTCTACAACGACGCGGGCATCGGCATCGACGACGCGGGCATCTCGCGCCTGCCGGCGCTGCAAGACCGCGGGATCATCGGTGCGACGGTCGCGGCCGCGACCGCGCGTATCGGGGAGGCGCGCTCGACGTGGGAAACCGGCGTTCTCTCGGCGTGCAACGCGTGCGCGAAAGCCGCCGGCGCGGCGCGCGGGATGCCGCTGCGCGCGTTCGTCGAACGCCTGCGCGGGTAGCCCCCGGCGATGACGACGTGCTTCGGCCGCGACGATGAGCTCGCGGCCCTCGTGGTGCTGCTCGCCTCGGAGCGCCTGATCACGCTGACCGGGCCGGGCGGAGTGGGCAAGACGCGGCTGGCACAGGAGCTCGTCGAGCGCACCGGCAGCGGGTATCGCGTGACCGCGTTCGTGGGCCTCGAACCGGTCGCGGACGGGATGCTGATCGAGGGAACGGTGGCGGCTGCGCTGGCGCTCGGAGAGAGCGGGCGCGTCACCCGTGACGAGATCGCGCGCGCCCTGACCGGTGGGCTGCTCGTGCTCGACAACTGCGAACATCTCGTGGCCGCCGCAGGCACGTTCGCGACCGCGCTGCTGGCGGCGTCGCCGGACCTGCGGATCGTCGCCACCTCGCGGCAAGCGCTGAACGTCGCCGGCGAATGCGTGCGCGCGGTCGCGCCGTTGCCGGTGCCCGATCCCGACGCGGCGGTCGAACAGGCGCGCTCGAGTGCTGCGGTGGCCATGCTCGAGGACCGGGTCGCGGCGATCGCGCGCGGGTTCACCGTCGATGCCGGCAACGTCGCGGACGTGATCCGGATCTGCCGCCGCCTCGACGGCCTCCCGCTTGCGCTGGAATTGACGGCGCCGCGGCTGCGGATCTTGCGCCCGCGCGAACTCGCGGCGCTCCTAGACGGACGCGCGCAGATGCTCGGCGCGCCCACGCGCGGCGCCACGCACCGCCGGCGCACGTTGCGCGAAACGATCGCCTGGAGTTACGAACTGCTCGACGACGAGGCCCGGACGGCGTTTCGAGCGGTCGCGACGTTCGCCAATCCGTGGACCCTCGATGCGGCAACCGCGGTGTTCGCCCCCGGCGACGCGACCAAGACCCGCACCGCGGTCGACGGTCTGATCGAACGCTCGCTGGTGACGTTCGCGGAGTCCGATCCCGACGCTGCGTACCGCCTCTTGCAGCCGATTCGGGAATTCGCGCTCGAAGTGACGTCGCGCGAAGAGCGTGCCCGCTTCCGCAACCGCCATGCCGGCTACGTGCAAGGATTGGCGGCTGCCTCGCACGCTCAGGCGCAGCGGATCCTGCTCAATCGTCTGGAGGCGTCGATCGACGACGTGCGCGCGGCGCTGCAGTGGACGGTCCTCGGCGACGGCGACCGGCATCAGGGCCTGCGGATTGCGAGCGACCTGACGCGCTTTTGGATCGCCCGCCTGGCCTTTGGTGCCGAAGGCGTGCGCTGGTTGGAGCGGGCGATCGAGCGCGCCGGGGAGAGCGCCGGCGCGGCGCCGTTGGCCGAAGCGTGTCACGCGCTCGGCCGGCTCTTGATCCGGCGCTCGCAATACCGCGACGCCGCCGCGGCCTGCCTCCGGGCGCTGAAGCTGGCGCGCGTGGCGGGCGATGAAACGGCGGTCGCGCGCATCCTCAACACGCTCGGCGTGCTGAGCGCGATTCGCGGCCAACTCGGGCGGGCGCGAATCTTTCACGCCGCGCATCTCGCGCACGCGCGCCGCGCGGGCGACCGGCACCGCGTGGCGATGACCCTCTCGGACCTCGGTGCGCTCGCGATCGGAACCGACGATCTCCAAGGCGGGATCCGGCACTTGGACGAAGCGATCGCGCTCTTTCGCGAGCTGTGGGGCGAGGTTGAGGACGCGCACAACTTGGCGCTCGCCCTCATGTATCGCGGGGTCGCGACCCATTTGGAAGGCGACTCGTCGGGTGCGCTCCACTTTTTCGACGAAGCGGTCGCGCAAGCGGATTCGCTCGGCAGCAAAGGATTGCGCTCGGCCGTGCTGGCCGAGCAGGGTGGCGTCTACGCCGCGCTGCGCGACGTCGCGAACGCCCGCCGCGTGCTCGTGCAGGCGATCCGCGATGCCGACGACGTCAACTACCTCACGACGATTCCGCGCGCATGCGATCTGTTGGCGGAGACCGTCGCCTTCGAGGGACGCAGCCGCGACGCCGCGGTCGTGTTCGGCGCAGGGGACACGTTGCGGCGGAAGCTCGGTATCGCCCGAACGCCCGAAGACGAGGCGATGGCCGCGCGGCTCCGCGGCGCGCTGGTCGAGCAGCTCGGCGAGGGGCAATGGGCGGCCGCCACGCGGCGCGGCGCAGACATGCCGTTCGACGCGCTCCTGACGCTTGCAGCCTTTCCCGCCGGCGTGCGGTAACAGCAAAGGATGACACGAATTCGATCCGTTCTGATAACCGGAACCTCTACCGGCTTCGGTTATGCGACGGCGCAAGCGTTGGACGCGGCCGGCTGGCGGGTCTTCGCGGGCGTGCGCAGCGACGCCGACTCAGAGCGGCTGCGGGCGGTCCTTTCGGAGCGTTCGCGACCGGTCCGCCTCGACGTGACGCAGGCCGGCGAGATCCAAGCGGTGCGCGAGCTCGTGCTGGGCCGGACCGGCGGGACCCTCGACGGGCTGGTCAACAACGCCGGCATCGTCTACATGGCGCCGCTCGAAAAGCTGACCGGCGAGGCCGTTCGCGAGCAGCTGGAAGTCAACGTCGTCGGCCCGTTCGCGCTGACGAAGGCGTTCTTGCCGGCGCTGCGGGCCGCGCGCGGGCGCGTCGTCAACGTCGGTTCGATCTCGGGCCGCGTTGCGTGGCCCTACAACGGGACGTACGCGGCGACGAAACACGCCTTCGATGCGTTGACGTATGCGATGCAAGTCGAGCTGCGCCCGTTCGGCATCCACGTCGTGCTCGTCGAGCCGGGAGCGTTCAAGACGGCGATTTGGAGCAAACGCATTCCGCCGCGCTTGATCGAAGACGGCGCGCTCGAACCGGACGTCGAGGCGCATTATGCGTGGATTCAGCACGCGGTCGACAGCGCGCTCGAGAAGATCGACGCGTCGGCACCGCCGGTGGATCCGGTCGTCCGCGCCATCGTGCGCGCGCTCGAGACGCCGCATCCGCGGGTGCGCTACACGGTCGGCAACGATGCATATGCGCAACTGACGTTGCGCGTGCTCCCACGGGCCTGGCGGGTAGCGATGCTCGGCACGGCGATCGCGATCGCCGTGCGACTGGCAAGACGCCGGCCGTAACCTCACGCCATGCGGCCTCTTCCGATTCCCGCGCTCCCGCTCCATGGCCGCACCGCGGAACTCGAAGCGCTTGGCGGCGACGTCGCACCGGGCCGTATCGTCACGATCACCGGGGCCGGGGGAACCGGCAAGACGCGGTTAGCGCTCGAACTCGCGTCGCGGATTGGCGCCGCGTTTCCCGACGGCGTCGCGTTCGTCGACCTGGCTCCCGTAACCGATGAGAACGCCGTCGTGCCGGCGCTCGCCTCGGCGTGCCGGACCGAACCGCCGGACGACGACACGGATCCGTTCGACGCGTGGGAGCGCGTCTTCGCGCAGCGCGCGGCGTTGATCGTGCTCGACAATTGCGAGCACCTGCTCGGCGCGGCGCGCGACCTGGCGACGCGCATCGTGCGCGCCGCGCCGCGTTGCGCGGTCGTCGCGACGTCGCGCATCGCGCTCGGGGTGCCCGGCGAAATCGTCCACCGGCTCGGCGGCCTGGCGCCGCCGGATGCGGCGCAACTCTTCGTCGAGCGCGCCCGCGCAGCGACGCGCTTCCTGCCCGATCCCGATCTCGCGACCGTCGCGCGCATCTGCCGGCGGCTCGACGGGCTGCCGCTCGCGGTCGAGCTCACCGCGCCGCGCCTGCGGGTTTTGCGGCCCGAGCAACTCGCACGGATGCTCGATGCGCGGGTAACGCTTTTGAGCGGTTCGGCCCGCGCCCAGAGCCGCCGCCAGCAGACCGTCCGCGACACGATCGCGTGGAGTTACCATCTGCTCGATCCGGCCGAGCGCGCCGTGTTCGTCAGGCTCTCGGTGTTCGCGGGTGCGTGGCGGCCGGCCGTGGCCAACGCGATCTGCACCTTCGCGGGCGAGGGCGACGCACGCGAGCCGATCGAGCGGCTCGTGGAAAAGTCGCTGGTCGAGCGGACGAACGGCCCCGGCGGCCCGTGGTACCGGTTGCTGGAAACGGTGCGCGCCTTCGGCGCGGAACAGCTCGACAGCGCGGAGCGCACGCGCTTGCGCGCACGCTTCGTCGATGCTTACGTCGCGGTGGCGTTCGAGCTCGATCGGGGGTTGCGCGGCCGCGAGGAGGCCGAGGCCGCCGGCGTACTCGAAGCGGAACAAGACAACCTGCGCCTGGCGCTCCAGTATGCGTTCGAGAGTCCGGAGATGGCGCCGCAAGCGCTCGCGCTGTGCGCGCACTTGGGGTGGAGCTGGCTGCGCTCGGGACGCAGCCGCGAAGCTCGCGCGTGGCTGGCGCGCGCGATCGCATTGCCGCTGCCTGCCTCGGTGGAGCGTGCGACCGCGCTCACCAACTACGCCCGCGTGTGCTCGAACCGGCGCGACTATCAACGCGCCGCGGGCGCCGCGCTCGAAGCGCTGCGCACCAGCCGCACGATCGGCAACCGCTATTTGGAGGGGCAATGCCTCTCGACCGCAAGCGTGATCGCTCACGAGCGGCAACGCTATCGCCGCGCGATGGTGCTGGCGCTGCGGAGTTTGCGCATCTTACGGGAGGTGGGTGCGCCCGACGTGCTGTGTCGCGGGTTGGTCAGGTTGGCGATGATGTACGAAGAGTCGGGCGACGTCGACGCGGCCGAGGAACTCTACGTCGAAGCGGAAGCGACGATGCGCGCGCTGGGGTCGGCGACGCTGCTCTACGGCTTGCTGGTCAACCGCAGCTTCGTCGCGTTCACGCGGGGTGAATTCGCACGAGCGCTGGCGATGAATCTCGAAGCGCTGGCGCTTTTCGAACATCCGCCCAAGTCGGGCTTGACGATCGATTGCCTCAACAACGTCGCGGTGGCGTCCGCCGAGCTCGACGACCTCGACCGCGCGTGGGAGTACGCGCGCCGCGCGCTCGCCTTGGCGCTCGAAATCGAGGATGCGATCGGCGCAGCGCAGTCGATCGAGACCTGCGCGCACGTCGCGGCCGCGCGCAGCGAATGGGTGCGCGCGGCGCGCCTCTTCGCGGCCGCCGACGCGAACGGCCGCGCTCGCGACCGGCTCAACGCGTTCGACCGAGACCGTCGCGACCGGACGATCGAACTCGTGCGCCAGGGGTGCGGGCCGCAGCGTTTCATCCTCGCCTGGAACGCCGGCGCGAAGCTCGAGTCCAGCGACGCGGCGAAGCTGTGACTATCGGGCCAGTACGCCGATCGAGTCGATCTGCGCGTAGCTGAGCGCGCGCACGGATTCGGGCAACGCGAACAATCCGGCGGCGTCGAGATATTCGCCGGCGTTCCCGTTGCAAAGCCCGATCGCCCAAAACAGAAAGTTCCGCAGCGCCTCCGAAACCGCCGCGTCGGGCTGTTTGGTCGACACGACCGCGTACTCGTAACTGACGAGCGGATACGATTCACGGCCAGGCGCGAAGACCAAACTGAGACGCTCGTCGGGCGGCGTTCGCGGCCCGAGTTTGGCCGCGGCCGCGAGCACCGTACGGCGCTCGGGGACGATGAAATTGCCGGCGGCGTTTTTGAGCGTTGCGGTTCCCAGCCGGGGGCCGGCGACGCGCCGGCCGCCCACGTATCCGATCGCGTAGGGATGCGTTTCGATCGCTTGCAGCATCGCATCGTTGGTCGCGGCATCGAGCGCGCCGTCGACTGCGGGCCACGGCACCGTCGTCTGGTAGCCGACGAGCTTGTCCCACGACGGCGTCGAAAATGCGAGGTACTGGCTGAAGATGAAGCTGCCGCCCGAACCGTTCGCACGCCTGACCGGCACGATCGTCCGCCGTGGAAGCGTGAGGCCCGGGTTGAGCGCCGCGATGGCGGGCGCGTCCCACGTCCGCGCCTGGCCTGAGTAGATCGCGGCCAGCGCGGGGCCGTCGAGTCGGAGGGGCGCGGTCTTGGGTAACGCGGGCACGTTGTAGACCACCTCCCACGCCGAGAGCGCGAGCGGAACGTTGATGATGCCGGGAGCTGCCTCGAACGCCTCGTCGTCCATGAACGCATCCGAAGCGCCGATGCGGACGGACCCCGCAACCGCGCGTGCGATGCCGGTTTCCGAATCGCTGGCCTCGGCGACGATGCGGACGCCGGGGGTGCGCTTCGCGTACGCTGCGGCCCATGCGCGAAACAGCGGATAGAGGAACGTCGAGCCCGTCTCGGTGAGCGTCACCGTCCGCGCGGAGGGCTGCGCGGCGCGGACCGGCGTCGCAGCGGTCGCGAACAAAGCACCGAGCGTGGCAACGGCACGTGCGCGCGCCATGCGCACCGTCACGCCGTGCTCCGTGCGAGCCCCGAGGGATCGGTTTCGCCCAATGTTTCCAAGTCGGCGCCGGCGGTTTCGATGCGAAAGCGCCACGTGACCCAGGCGCCGATCAGCGACGTGACGACGAGCCCGTAGAGCAGGATGCGCGTGCCGATCGTGTCGAGCAGGATCGGGAAGAAAAACGCCGTCAGGACGGCGCCGATCTTGGCGAACGACGCCGCGAAGCCGGCTCCCATCGCGCGGATGTTCGTGGGGAAGACCTCTCCCGCGATCAGATACGTCTGCGCGTTGGGACCCAGATTCGTCATGAAATTGAACAGCATGAAGCCGGCGAAGATCAGGAACATCGCCGACTGCCCGGTGAAACCGACCGACAGCGAGGCCAAGAACAGCCCGGCGGCGCATCCGAAGAAGCCGACGATCTGCAGCCGGATGCGGCCCACCGAATCGGCGAGCAACACGGCGAACGCGATCCCGACGAGCAGAAGCGACGTGGTCAGGGCCGCGCCTTTGGCCGCGATGATGTCGTTTGCGATCACGTCGGCGGTGCTGCGGACTTCGTCCGGCACGCCGCCGACGGCGGCGGCGAGAATCGTCGGGGTGAAGATGCCGATGCCGTACGTCCCGAGGTCTTGTAAAAACCACGGAACCGAGGCCAGGATCGTCGCACGCAGATTGCGCGCATCGAAGAGCGTCCCGAACGACGGCTTGGCCGCCGCGACGGCCCGCTTCATCTCGCGCCTGACGATGCGGAAGGCACGCGGATAGCGCGGATGCCGTTCGAGCAGCTTCGCCAACGCCTTTTGCGCCTCGTCCATCGCGCCGCGGGAAAAGAGCCACTGCGCGCTCTCCGGGACGAACAGCCGCGCGACCGTGACCGCGAGCGCCGGCAGCAGCGCGATCGCGTACATCCAGCGCCACGCGCTCAAGTGCGGGAACGAACGCAACACCAGATAGCCGACGCCGGTGCCGGCCAACGCGCCGACCGCTTGAAATGCAAACGCCGCGAGCACGAGCCGGCCGCGCCCCCGGCTCGGCGTGTTCTCCGAGATGATCATGTGCGCGGTCGGGTAGTCGCAGCCCAGCGCAAGGCCCAAGCCGAACAGGCAGACGACGACCGCTATGAAATTCGTCGATACCATCAAGATCGCGAGAAACGCGGTGAAGATGATCATCTCGGTCACGAACATCCGCTTGCGCCCGAAGTGATCCGCCAGGCCGCCCAAGCCGACCGCGCCGATCAAGATGCCGAAGAGGCTCGCCGCGCCGATGATCCCGTCCTCGGCCGAGCTGATGTGGAACTCGCGCGCGAGCAACGGGAGCGCGACGCCGGTCATGAAGACGACGAAGCCCTCGAAGAACTTGCCGGCCGCCGCCAATGCCCAGATGAACCACTGCATCGACGTCATCGGCGTCGATTCGAGTGCCGTCCCGTCGGACCACCTCGGCAATTCGTCGATGTACTGCTGGACCGACTTGCCGGCGAGCGCGTTTTCCCCCGGCGTTTCGATGACCTCGGCCGCGTCCTTCACGGTGCTCCTCTGGAACTCGGGTTGCAGGCCCCGATTTCGCCGTCCCTGGGGGAACGCGCCTACCGCATCGCGTTACGCCGGAGAGCTCGCTATAACAGCGTTCGGCGTAAGTCGGCGAGAACGCTTGCGAGGTAGGTCGTGAATCGCGCGGCCTTCGCACCGTCGATCACGCGATGATCGTACGAGAGCGAGAGCGGCAGGATCGAGCGCGGGACGAAGGCCGACCCGTCCCATACCGGCCGGACGGCGGCGCGCGCCGCGCCGAGGATCGCGACTTCGGGCGCGTTGATGATCGGAGTGAAATAGGTTCCGCCGATCCCCCCGAGGCTCGAGATCGTGAACGTGCTGCCTTGCATGTCGGAAAGGCTGAGCTTACCGTCGCGCGCCTTGCCGGCCAAGGCCGCCGTCTCTTGCGCGATCTGCACGATGCCTTTCTTGTCGACGTCGCGGATGACCGGGACGACCAACCCCCCCGGCGTATCCGCCGCAAATCCGAGGTGATAGTACTGCTTGAGGACGATCTCTTCGCCGGCGAGCGATGCGTTGAAGTCGGGAAAGCGGCGCAGTGCTGCGACCGACGCCTTGAGCAGGAACGCCAGCATCGTGACCTTCGCGTCCTTGTTCTCGGCGTTGAGCTGTTTGCGGAATGCTTCGAGGTCGGTCACGTCGGCGTCGTCGTGTTGCGTGACGTGCGGGATCATGACCCAGTTGCGCGCGAGGTTGGGGCCCGAGAGCTTCGCGATGCGCGTGAGCGGCTTGCGTTCGACCGTTCCGAACTGCGCGAAGTCGACGGCCGGCCACGGCAGGAGCTTCAATCCGCCGGCCGGCGCGCCGTTGGCGGCGGGCGCGGGGCCGTCGGTCAACGCGCGTTTGATGAACCCTTGCACGTCGTCGCGGGTGACGCGCCCGTTGGGCCCGGTGCCGGAAACGCGGCCCAAGTCGACCCCGAGCTCGCGCGCGAAGCGGCGGATCGCCGGGCTCGCGTGCGTGTTGGCCCCGCCGGTGCTCGCCGGCGGCGGCGCCGCCGCCGGCGGGGTGGACGGTGCGGCCGGCGCGGCCGCGGCGCCGGCTGCTTGGGCGGCGGCCATCGCGGCGCCGGCGGGCATCACGTCGTTCGAGGTGACGCCGCCGTCGGTGACGACCGGGCTGACGTCGAGGGTGACGATCGGCGTGCCGGCCGAGACCTTGTCGCCGACGCGCACCTTGACGTCGCGCACGACGCCGGAGGTCGTCGCCGGCACCTCCATCGTGGCCTTCTCCGATTCGAGCAGCACGAGCGGGGTATCGACGAGGATGTCGTCGCCGGGCTTCACGAGGACTTCGATGACCGGGACGTCCTTGAAGTTGCCGATGTCGGGGACGGCCACTTCGACGACGGTCGCGCGGTCGACCGGGCTCGGCGCGGCGCGGCCGGCGCCGTTGGCGGCTCCGTTTGGCGATCCGTTGACCGCCGGCGCGGGCGGCGGAGCGGGCGACACTGCCGGGGCGGGGGCAGCCGCGGCGGCCGACGCTTCGTCGGCCAGCTCGACCGTGGCGACGATCGTGCCTTGTGAGACCTTGTCGCCGACGCGCACCTTGACGTCGTGGACGACGCCGCCGGTGCTGGCCGGCACTTCCATCGTCGCTTTCTCCGATTCGAGCATCACCAGGGGCGCGTCGACGGCGACCGTCTCGCCGGGTTTGACCAGCACCTCGATGACCGGGACGTCTTTGAAGTTGCCGATGTCGGGGACCGTGAGTTCGACGATGCGTGACATGCGCGTTACACCGTCACCGGGTTGGGCTTTTCGGCGTTGAGCCCGTACTTTGCGATCGCTTCGGCGACGCGGTCGCGCGAGACGACGCCGTCGTCGGCGAGCGCGTTGAGCGCGGCGAGCACGACCCAATGCCGGTCGACTTCGAAGAACTCCCGCAGCTTCGCGCGGGTGTCGCTGCGTCCGAAGCCGTCGGTGCCGAGCGCGACGTAGCGCCGGTCGACGAACGGGCGAATACCGTCGGCGTAGGCTTTCATGTAGTCGGTGGCGGCGACGAGCGGGCCGCTGCGGCCGGCGAGTTGCTGCGCGACGAACGGCACGCGCGGCGTCTCGCGCGGATGCAGCATGTTCCAGCGCGCCACGTCGAGACCGTCGCGGCGCAGCAGGGTGAAGCTCGGCGCGCTCCAGATGTCGGCCAGCACGCCGAAGTCGTCGCGCAACAGTTCGGCGGCGGCTTCGACTTCGCGCAGGATCGTGCCCGAGCCCATCAGTTGCACGCGCGGCCGGCCTTCCTCGCCTTTGCCGCCGTCGCGCAGGAGGTACATCCCCGCCAAGATCTGCGACTCGACGCCGTCGGGCATCGCGGGATGGCCGTAGTTCTCGTTCATCACCGTGATGTAGTAGAAGACGTCTTCTTGATCGCGCACCATGCGCCGCAAGCCGTCGGCGACGATGACCGCGAGTTCGTACGCGTACGTCGGGTCGTAGGCGATGCAATTGGGGATCGTCGCGGCGATCAGGTGGCTGTGGCCGTCCTCATGCTGCAGCCCTTCACCGTTGAGCGTCGTGCGGCCCGACGTGCCGCCGATCAGGAAGCCGCGCGAGCGCATGTCGCCGGCCGCCCACGCGAAATCGCCGATGCGCTGGAAGCCGAACATCGAGTAGAAGATGAAGAACGGAATCATCTGCACGCCGTGCGTCGAGTACGCGGTCGCGGCCGCGATCCACGAGCAGATCGAACCCGCTTCGGTGATCCCCTCTTGCAGGATCTGTCCGCTCTTTTCTTCCTTGTACCACATCAGCTGGCCGGCGTCTTGCGGGTTGTAGAGCTGCCCGACCGACGAGTAGATCCCGAGCTGGCGGAACATGCCCTCCATGCCGAACGTGCGCGACTCGTCGGCGACGATCGGCACGACGCGCCCGCCGATGTGCTTGTCGCGCGCGATCGTGTTCAGTGCGCGCACGAACGCCATCGTCGTCGAGAACTCGCGCTCGCCCGACGCTTCGAGCAACGCGCCGAAGGCGGAGAGCGGCGGCACTTCCAACGCTTCGGGCGCTTTGCGGCGGCGCTGCGGGACGCTGCCCAGCGCGGCGGTGCGCTCTTTGAGATACGTCGCTTCGCGGCTGTCCTCGGGCGGCCGGATGAACGGCACGCGATCGAGTTCCTTGTCGGAGACCGGGATCGAGAAGCGGTCGCGGAACGCGCGCAGATCGTCGACGACGAGTTTCTTCTGCTGGTGGGCGATGTTCTGACCCTCGCCGGCCTGTCCCATCCCGTAGCCTTTGATCGTCTTGGCGAGGATGACGGTCGGCTGCCCGGTGTGCTCGACCGCGGCTTTGTACGCGGCGTACACTTTGAACGGGTCGTGGCCGCCGCGGTTGAGGTCCCACACGTCTTCGTCGCTCATGTGCGCGATCAGCGCCGCGGTCTCGGGATAGCGCGCGAAGAAGTGCTCGCGCACGTACTTGCCGTCGCGCGACTTGATCGTCTGATAGTCGCCGTCGAGGGTTTCGGTCATCAGGCGCACGAGTTGGCCCGTCGTGTCGTTCTGCAGCAACGGGTCCCAGCGCCGGCCCCAGATCACTTTGAGCACGTTCCAGCCGGCGCCGCGGAAGACGCCCTCGAGTTCTTGGATGATCTTGCCGTTGCCGCGCACCGGGCCGTCGAGCCGCTGCAAGTTCGCGTTGACGACGAAGATCAAGTTGTCGAGCTTTTCGCGCGCGGCGAGCGAGAGGCCGGCGAGCGATTCGGGCTCGTCGGTTTCGCCGTCGCCGAGGAAGACCCACACTTTGCGGCCGCTCGTGTCGGCGATCCCGCGGTCGTGCAGATACTTCATGAACCACGCTTGATAGACGGCTTGGAGCGGGCCCAGCCCCATCGAGACGGTCGCGAACTGCCAGAACTCCGGCATCAGCCACGAGTGCGGATACGAGGAGAGGCCCTTGCCGTCGACTTCGCGCCGGAAGTTCTCCAATTGTTCCTCGTTCAGCCGGCCCTCGAGGTAGGCGCGGGCGTAGACGCCGGGCGCGGAGTGGCCCTGGATGTAGACGAGGTCGCCGGCGCTCGTCTCCGACGGTGCGCGCCAGAAGTGGTTGAAGCCGATGTCGTAGAGCGTGGCCGCGGATTGGAACGTCGCCACGTGGCCGCCGAGGTCGCTATGATCTTTATTGGCGCGCACGACCATCGCCATCGCGTTCCAACGCGTGTAGTGGCGCAGCCGCTCTTCGAGCTCGTGGTTGCCGGGGAACTTCGGTTCGCGGTCGGCCGGGATCGTATTCACGTAGGGCGTCGTCAGCGCCATCGGAATTCTCACCCCGCGCGTGTGAGCGCGCGAGACCAGGGCGTCGACGAGTTCGCGCGCCCGCTCCGGGCCTTCGCTGCGGATCACCCCGTCGAGCGCGTCGAGCCACTCTTGCGTCTCTTGCGGATCGGGCTGGTTGCCGCCGGCGGTCGCGTGCCCGTTGGTGGCAGCGGCCCTGGCTTGAACGTCGGTCGTGTCGATCATGGCGGCTCCTCGAATCGGGCCGATTGGACGGTGGAAGAACGGTGTTCAACACCGCGTTCCCTGCGCTCCCTCCGCCAATGGGAATGATCGACCATCCAATGGCGCGCCAATTTGCCGCGCTAGGTGGGAATCGCCGCTACTGCTGTCAGCGTAACCTTGCTTTGGCCGCTAATGGACTGCTGATTGGCCGGATCGCGTTCGGTTTCCAACGGAGTCAGGCGAGTTGGAATGCCCCGGCGCCCAAGTACCGGTGCATTCGCCGGCTTCGTAAGCGTGCCGTCGAGTCGCCGCTGCAGAGGGGGAAGATACGCGCCCGCCCGGCAAGCGGCGTCCTGCGCGCGGCGGAGAAAATTTTCAACGAGCGGACGGGGTGCAGCAGGAAACCCGTCGTTGATAAAAGTATCATTGTCTCCCGCTATCATGCCGACGCCGCGTGCTAAGACCCCCGCCGAAGAGGTCCTGAAGGGACCGGTCAAGAGCAAGACCGTCTTCCCGGTGCTGGTTTTGCACTTCTTGGAGGATGGGCCCGACCACGGTTTCGGGCTCATGCAGCGGATCGGCGAGATTTGCGGCGGCCTCCTCTCGGTCAACACCAACACGATCTATCCGCTGTTGCGGCGCCTCGAGGAACGCGGCTTCATCGTCGGCGAGTGGGAGCATCCGACGAAGCGGTCGCGGCGCATCTATGCGCTGACGCCGGCCGGGCGCGACCGGCTCCGACGCATCAAGGCCAACATGCTTCCCTATTTGGACTATCTCGCGGCCTCCGTCGCCCGGCTGCGCCGCGAGCTTTACGGACAAGAAGCGGCCCCGGCGAGGGCCGAGCGCACGGAGAACCCGCCCGCCAAAGCGATCGCCTAAACCAACCATCAGCTGGAGAGTGCAAACCATGAGCAGCTATCAAGCCCCGCTGCGCGACATGCAATTCGTCCTGCGCGAGCTCGCAGAGATCGACGAAGTCGCGAAGCTTCCCGGATTCGAAGACACGAGCGACGTGCTGGACTCGATTCTCGAGGAAGCCGGAACGTTCGCAAGCGAGGTATTGGACCCGCTCAACGTCCCCGGCGACAAAGGATGCGTCTGGCACGACGGTGAGGTCACCACGCCCAAGGGCTTCAAAGAAGCCTATCACCAGTTCGCCAAGGCGGGCTGGATCGGGCTGCCGGTGCCCGAGGAGTTCGGCGGCCAAGGCCTGCCGCAGCTGCTGCTCGGCCCGACGCTCGAGATGTGGAACGGCTCGAACGTCGGCTTCGCCAACGGCCCGCTCTTAACCAGGGCGCGATCGAAGCGATCGAGCTGTGCGGTTCGCCGAACAAAAAGAGCTGTACATTCCCAAGCTCGTCTCGCGGCGAGTGGACCGGCACGATGTGCCTCACCGAACCGCAAGCCGGCTCCGATCTGGCCGCGGTGCGCGCGCAGGCCGTGCCCGAAGGCGATCACTACCGATCAACGGCAGAAGATTTTCATCACGTTCGGCGAGCACGACATGGCGCCGAACATCATCCACTTGGTGCTCGCGCGCCTGCCGGACGCACCCGAAGGCACCAAGGGCATCTCGATGTTCATCGTGCCGAAGGTGCTGGTCAATCCCGACGGCTCGCTCGGCGAGCGCAACGACGTGTATTGCGCCTGATCGAGCACAAGCTCGGCATCAACGGCAACCCGACGTGCACGCTCAACTACGGTGAGAAAGGCGAAGGCGCGATCGGCTTCCTCGTCGGCGAAGCGAACCGCGGCCTCGAGTACATGTTCATCATGATGAACGCGGCGCGCTTCAGCGTCGGCGTGCAGGGCCTCGCGATCGCCGACCGCGCCTATCAGAGCGCGCTCGGCGTACGCGAAGGAACGCGTGCAGTGCCGCGACGTCGCGGCGCGCACGCCGCAGGCCGGTCGCGATCATCCGGCATCCCGACGTGCGCCGCATGCTGATGACGATGAAGGCGCAGCTCGAAGCGATGCGCGCGCTCGCGCTACGTCACGGCGGCCTCGCTCGATCTCGCGCACAAGCATCCGGACGAAGCGGTGCGCAAGCAGCACAAGGCGTTCGTCGAGTTGCATGATCCCGATCGTCAAGGGCTGGTGCACCGAGAGCGCGACCGAACTCTGCTCGACCGCGTGCAAATCTTCGGCGGCATGGGCTACGTCGAAGAGACCGGCATCGCGCAGCAGTATCGCGACGTGCGCATCACCTCGATCTACGAAGGCACGACCGGCATCCAGGCGCTCGACCTGGTCGGCCGCAAGCTGATCCGCGACATGGGCACGACGCGCGACGACGATCGTCAAGCAGATCGAGAAGTTCGCCGCGCACGCTCGACGAGCGACGCCGACCTCGGAGCGATCAAGACCGAGCTCGAGCAAGGGCATCGAGGCGCTGACCGAAGCGTCGCAGTGGATCGGCATGAACGCGATGAGCGACCTGCGACAAGCCTTCGCGTGCTCGGTGCCGTACCTGAAGCTGTGGGGCGTCGTCGCGGGCGGCTGGCAGATGGCGCGCGCCGCGCAGATCGCGGCCGCAGAAGATCGCCGCGGGCGACCCCGACGCCGATTCTATCGCGGCCAAGCTCGCGACGGCGCGCTTCTACGCCGACCACGTGCTCAGTCAAGCGCCGTGGCTGCGCCACCAGATCGTCAAGGGCTCGGCCGACGTGATGACGCTGACCGAAGAACAGTTCGAACTCGACCGTCAAGCGCTGGTGGCGCATGACGGCGTTCATCGAACCGTCTACACGTCAGGGCGCGATCGCCGACGGCATCCGCGTCCTCACGCTCGACAACCCGCCGATCAACGCGCCTCGGCTTCGCGCTCTCGGCGCGATCTGCTCAAGGCGATCGAGGCGGCCGAGAGCCGACGCGAGTCCGCGCGGTCGTCATCACCGGCGCCAACGGCATCTTCAGCGGCGGCGCCGACATCAACGACTTCGCGCGCCGACCCGCCGCCCGAAACCAAGACGATCCGCGACGTGATCGCCGCGATCGAACGCAGCGACAAGACATACATCGCCGCGATCGACGGCAACGCGCTCGGCGGCGGCTTCGAGCTCTCGCTCGCGTGCGACTACCGGGTCGCGACCGCGCGCATCGAAGCTCGGCCTGCCCGAGATCAAGCTCGGCCTGATCCCGGGCGCCGGCGGAACGCAGCGCTTGCCGCGCCTGATCGGCGCGCAAGCCGCGCTCGCAGTTCATGCTCAAGGGCGAAAGCGTCCCGGCCGACGACGCGCTGAAGAAGGGGCTCGTCGACGAGGTCGTCGACGGCGAGCGCCGTCGAGGCCGCGGTCGCGCTGGTCGAGCGGGTCGCGGCGACGCGCGCCGAAGCGCCGCGTCTCAGCGCGCATGACGGCGTCACATCGCGGCCGGCATGCAGCTCTTCGCGCTGCCGTTCATCGTCGCGCAGGCGCACAAGATGGTGCCGCCCGAAGATCAGCGGCGGCTACGCCGCGCACAAGCTCGTCGACGCCGTCGAAGCGGCGCTCGAGCTGGAGTTCCCACGCGGGCTCGCGCGCGAGTGCCGGCTCTTCGACGAACTCGTGCGCTCGGATCCGTCGCGCGCGCTACATGCACATCTTCTTCGCCGAGCGCGAGCTCTGCGAAGTCCCGGGCTTGCCGCCGGCGCGAAGCCGCGGACGATCGAGCAAGGCGGGCGTCTTCGGCGCCGGCACGATGGGCACCGGCATCGCGATCGCGTTCGCGAACGCCGGCATCCCGGTCGACGGTGGTCGAGCCCAACGAAGAAGCAGATCGAGCGCGCCAAGCAGATGGTCATTCGGCATGTTCGCGCACCAAGTGCAGACGGGCCGCTCGACGCAGGAAGAAGCATGGAAGCGCGGCCAGTCGATCATCGTTCGCAGAGCGACTACGCCGAGCTCGCCGACGCCGACGTCGTGGTCGAAGCCGTGTTCGAGAACATGGACGTCAAGAAAGAAGTCTTCGCGAAACTCGACGCGATCTGCAAGCCCGGCGCGATCCTCGCCACGAATACCTCGACGCTCGACATCGATGAGATGGCGGCGGTGACCAAGCGTCCCGCAGAACGTCGTCGGGCTGCACTTCTTCGCGCCCGGCGAACATCATGAAGCTGCTCGAGATCGTGCGCGGCAAAGACACCTCGCCGCAGACGATGGCGACGGCGATCAAGCTCGGCAAGACGCTGCGCAAGGTCGCGGTGCTCTCCGGCAACGCGTTCGGGTTCATCGGCAACCGGATGTTCTTCGACTACGCGCGCGAAGCGGTCTATCTCGCCGAAGAGGGCGTCTCGCCCGCAGCGCGATCGACACGGTGATGAAGAACTTCGGCTTGGCGATGGGGCCGTTCGCGACCTTCGACCTCTCCGGGCGTCGACGTGTTCTGGCACATCCAGCAAGAGCGCCCGGCGGCGCTCGGACGGCCGCACCAACGATCGTCGACCGGCTCTATCGAAGCCAAGCGCTTCGGTCAGAAGACGGGCGCGGGTTCTTCAACTACGACAAGGCCGTCGGCAGCGGCCGCGAGCCGCTCCCGTCGACCCGAAGTCGATGCGCTCTTCGCGGAAGAGGCGGCCAAGGCGGGGATCGCGCCGCGCGAGGTCTACCGACGCGGAGATCGTCGAGCGGCTCGTGTTCGCGCTCGTCAACGTCGGCGCCGATCTGCTGCGCGACGGGCGTCGCGCTGCGCCCGGGCGACATCGACATCGTCTACATCTACGGCTACGGCTTCCCGCCGCACCACGGCGGCCCGATGTGGTACGCCGACGAGCTCGGCGTCAAGCACGTCTACGATCGCATCGTCGCGTTCCGAGACGCCTTCGGCCCGCATTGGGAACCCTCGCCGCTGCTCGCCGAGATCGCGCAGCGCGGCGGAACATTCGCAACCTACCACAAGGAGTTGGCTCATGCGTGAGGCGGCGATCGTCTCGGCGGCCCGCACGCCGATCGGCCGGGCGTTCCGCGGCGCGTTCAATCAAACCCACGGCGCGACGATGGCCGGTCACGCCGTCAAGCACGCCGTCGAGCGCGTCGGGCGTCGATCCCGCCGAGATCGACGACGTCGATCATCGGCGTCGGCTTGCCCGAAGGCGCGACCGGCCACAACCTCGGCCGCAACGCGGCGCTGCGCGCCGGCTTGCCGCTCGACGGTGCCGGGCACGACGATCAACCGCTACTGCGCGTCGGGCTTGCAGGCGATCGTCGCTCGCGGCGCAGCGCGTGATCGTCGACGGCGCGAACGCCGTCGTCGCCGGCGGCTGCGAGTCGATCAGCATGGTGCAGAACGTACATGAACCTCAACGGGTTCACCGAGGAGTGGCTGATGCGCCACGAGCCCGACCTCTACATGCCGATGCTGCAGACCGCCGACAACGTCGCCAAGCACTACAAGTCTCGCGCGAGCGCGCAAGACGAGTACGCGCTGCAGAGCCAGCAGCGCACGGCGGCCGCGCAAGCGGCCGGCCGTTCGACGCGCGAGATCGTCCCGCTGCCGACGTGGAAGTACGTCGAGGACAAGGAGACCGGGCGCCGTGCGCGAAGAGCGCGTCATGCTCGACGAAGGACGAAGGCAACCGGCCCGACACGACGCTCGAGGGGCTCTCGGCGCTCAAGGGCGTGCTCGATCCGAAGTCGACGATCACCGCCGGCAACTCATCGCAACTCTCCGACGGCGCGGCCGCCGTGGTGGTGATGGATGCGAAGCTCGCCGAGCAGCGCAACCTCACACCGCTCGGCTTCTATCGCGGAATGGTCGTCGTCGGCTGCGATCCGGGCGAGATGGGGATCGGCCCGGTGTTCGCCGTTCCCGAACTGCTGCGGCGCCACGGCCTGACGATCGACGACATCGGCCTGTGGGAGCTCAACGAGGCGTTCGCGGTGCAGACGCTCTACTGCCGCGACAAGCTGGGCATCCCGAACGACCTGCTCAACGTCGACGGCGGCGCGATCTCGGTCGGCCATCCCTACGGCATGAGCGGCACGCGCATGACGATGCACGCGCTGATCGAGGGCAAGCGCCGCGGGGCGAAGTACGTCGTCGTCACGATGTGCGTCGGCGGCGGCATGGGCGCGGCCGGGCTGTTCGAAGTCAATCTGAACTAGCCCGGCACAGCGCTCGCTCGCAGCAGGAGGACCGTCGCACGCGATGGTCCTCCTGTCATTTCAGCCCGCTACTATCTATAGCGGCGACTACGGAGCGCCCAGGGCCATGACGTCTGCGTGCAGTTTTTCGAACGGCACTTCACCGGTCTCGACTGCGCTGACGCGACGGTTTGCGTCGACCACGAAGATGGTGGGGAACGATGCGAGTCCGTAATCGTACGCGATCGAGTACAGACCATCGAAGCCGATCCGGTACACGGCGCCGAAACGCTGCGAAAACGCCTGCACGTCGGCTGCCTGCAAGATGCTGGTCTTGTCGAAGCCGAAGGGGCTGGCGGGAACGGCGATCACGTCGACGCGGTTTCCGTCGGTGCGCTCGAGCTGGTTGAGGACCGCGACCTCCCGCTGGCAATGCGGGCACCACACGGCAAACAACTCGAGCACGTACGGTTTCCGCGACGTCGCACTGTCGAAGGTGCCGCGCGCCGTCGGCTCGCTGACGGGGGGCGCCTCCGCGCCGACGGCCAACGGGCTGGTGTTGGACGCGGCCGCGACGCGGGCCGACGCCACGACGGCGATCGCCATGAAGGCGACGCCGAGCAACGTCGGTCGCGCCGCGGACGACGCGCGCGTCGTCACGGTCTCGCGACGTGCCATTTCCCGCCGAGGCCGTCACCCTTCATATCCATCGGCTGGGCATCGTTCTTGAAGTAGTAGAGCGGCTTCCCCTTATACGCCCACTGTTTCGTGTCGTCGTCGCGGGTGATGATCGTGAAGTCCCCGACCGGCTTCGCGTCGGCGCCGGCGAGCAGCGGCGGCCAATTCTGGGCGCAGGTTGCGTAGCACGTCGACTTTCCGTCCGTGTCCGTGTCGAGCACGTAGAGCGTCAGCCCCTTCGCGTCGGTGAACATCGACATATCACCCATGGTGGCGATTTTGATGCCGGTGGGCAGCGGTGGATCCTTTGCTTCGACGCAGGTTCCCGAAAGCAGGACGACCAGGATCGTCGCGATGAGCCAGTGCTTGCGATGCATGATGCGTACCTCCAAGTTGAGAATGAACGAGCGCCTTGGTGGATGGGATACTACTCGACCGTTTGACCGCGCAGCGCGTCGGAACGTAGCGCCTCTAGGTCGGATTCGCGCGCCCATTGGGCGCCGATGAAGATGAGGGCGGCGAACATGAGGAGGGCGCCGCCGACGCACAGGATCTGCCCCGCAGCCTGCTGGTCGGCCAGGGCGTTCATGCCGAAGAGGTGCGCGGAGCCGGCGTAGTGCGCGTAGAGCACGGCCGGCGCGCTGGAGATCGAGTAGCCCAGTGCGATCTCGGCAAGCATTGCGCCGAAGACGTACAGGAGGCGCAGCGGATACGTGAAGGCACGCCCGGTGGAGAACGCCGGTTCGGCGACGATCGGAATCCAGAAGAGCAACGCGCTGCTCAAGAAGAGGACGTGCATGAACTCGTGGATGCCGTCGTTCTCCAGTGCTAGGCCGAACAGCGGGGTGTAGTGGATGCCCCAGAGCGTTCCCACGAATGCGCACCATGCGAACGGGGGCGACGTGACGAATTTCACCGGCGCACTGCGCATGACGAGGCTGATCCGTTTCCCGATCGCCTGCGGTGGCGCGGCGACGATGAGGATCAGCGGTGCTCCGAGCAGGAGGAGCGGCGGGCACACGTCGGTCAGGAGCAGATGCTGGATCATGTGCATCGCGAACGAGTCGTCGGCGAACGTATCGACCGGCGACTGCAAGGCGATCACGACCGTTCCGACGCCGAGCAGGAAGAAGAGCGTTCGCACCGCGGGCCAGTGCCGGCCCGGACGGCGCCGGTCGTACGCGACGATGCCGGCACCGTACAGCACCACGATGCCCAGGGCGATTCCCCAGATGGAAGCGTCGAATTGCCAGCCCGAGAGCAGTCCCCCACTCATCGCGGCATTATCCGGCATGGTCATCCGCTACAACTCCTGCAACTTTCGTGAAAGCTCGGCGACGGAGTCGGACCAGTCGGCGGTGCCGTGAAGGCGGCCTCGCACGTCGATCAGGGTGACTGCCGTACTGTGCGCGACCACGTAGCCGGCCGCGCCTTCGCCTTGTGGGGTAATCTGAAACCAAACATGGTACGCGCGATACACGGGCGCGAGTGCCGCAGGCGTTCCGCTCAGTCCGACGATGCCTGGCCCGAACAGCGCGACATAGCGCTTGAGCACTGCTGGACTGTCGCGTGCGGGGTCGACGGTGACGAACGCGATGACGGCTGGTCGCCCGTCGGGCGCTCGCGCGTGGCGTGCTTTAGCGAGCCGCGCGAGCGTCGTCGGGCAAATGTCCGGGCAGTGGGTGTAGCCGAAGAACAATGCGACGGGCGCGCGCCCGCGCTGCTGCGAGAGCGCCCATCGGTGGCCGTCTTGGTCGGTCAAGGTGAAGTCGGCGGCTTCATCGTGGACGTAGAGTGGCTCGATGAACGCGTGCCAGAGGGCGACCAGCGGGATCGCGAGCAATACGACGAGCCCGGCGAGCAGGCCCGCGCGCGCTGCGACGACGAGGGTCCGTTCGCGCCGGCGCGGCACGCCCAGATGTGCGCGGCCGGCGTTGGTCATGGGCTGCAGGCCGCGGCGTCTCGTGCCGAAGGCCGCCGCGGCCGGCGAGCAGCCCACGCCATCGATGCAATGCGCGGGCCGAGCGAGAGCGCGAGCAGGACGGTCGAGACGAAGAAGGCCGGATGGACCCACGGCAGCGGCCGATGCGGTATCAGCCGGCAGAAGACGTTGGTCCAAGCCATCGCCATCGCGTACAACCCGTAGAGCAATTGCAGCTTGTGTCGCGGGTCGACCGCACGGGGGAACACCCATCGCTCGTGACCCGGCAGCGTCCACCACAGCGCCGGGACCGCCATCAGCAGACAGATCGTGCCGGTGGTCAGCCCCCAAACGACGCTGAAGGTGCGGTCCCCTTCGATCGCATTGCAGACGGAGGTCCAGTCGTCAGGCAACCCAACGAGCAGCATCTGGAGCGCCGCAGTCACGGCGTCCTCATTGCGACATCGAGCGCACGGTCGACTGCACTTGCACGGTTCCGGCGTTGCGGAACTTCAAGGTGACCGGAAACGTCTCGCCCGCCTTCAAGGGATGCGCGAGTCCGATCAACATGATGTGGTAGCTGCCTGGTTTCAATTGGACCGTGCCGCCCGCGGGAACGGCGACGGCCGAGACCGGCTTCATCACCATTGCCGCCATGCCGGACATGCCCGACATGCCCGACATTCCAGCCATCGAACCCGACGCCGCCGGTCCCGGCGACGCGGGCATCGATTCGTGGATTTGCACCGTTTTCGCCACCGGCGAACTTGCCGAAAGGAGCGAGTCGGCGGTGCCCGACGCGTTTTCAATGGTCGCGTACACGACACCGGTTTGATCGGCAGGCCGCGACCAAACGCCCGTGACCGTCACGGTCGAAGCGGCCCACGCGGGGACGGCGATCGCCAGCAGCGCGAGCGCGCCGGCAACCGTACAAAAGCGAAGAGTCATGAGTCAACTCCTTCATGAACGAAGATGATCGAGTGCGACGAAGCGCGGACCGGCGCGTTGGCCTGCTCCGCACGTCGTGGGCGAAAGAAGCGATGGAAGCGTGGCCTGCGCCCGAGGCGCGGCCGCGGAGCGGCTAGGTCAGCCGGCTGCGGACGCCGCCAAGCGCGCCGGTGGGCCTCGCCCGGCTCGACTGCACGCCAACAGCACGCCGGCGGCGTTCGCGACGGCGAACCGGACCCGCCGCGCAAAGATCTGCGGCAAAAGGCAACGGCGCTGGAATACCGCGCCCGCGATCGCTCGCAGCGTCTGTTTCAACAGCCGCACGATCGCGCGGCCGGCCAAGACGCAAACTGCAAACGTCAGTGCCGCCAGTCCGGCGAGGAGCGCCGTGAGCCAGCACTCGCAGCCGTGAGCGCCGCGTTCGACCGCATGGAATCCGGTGCAGGCGTCGTACGCCGTCAGCATCGTGGTAACGACGCTGGCCACGGCCAGCCCGATCCGCAGCGGCGAGGCGTGCAAGAGCGCAAGCCACGATCCCGCGAACATCCGGGCCCCAAGCGGCAGGCAGAGCGCCACCAGCGCCGCGGCCGCCAGCTTTCCCTCGACGGCGAGGTGGGTCGCCGTTGCGCGGTCCGGCGTGGGGAGTCCGCAGATGACCGGCACGTGGGTGGGAAAGGCCGCCTTGGCCAGAGGGTAGAGCCCGCCGGTCAGGATGATGCCGAGCAGCGCGAATTCGCCGGGCCTGGGAAAGCCGCGAAGCGATGAGCCGAACCGCCGCTGCGAGCGCACCGCGCATCCTTTGGCGCCGGTCAGGCTTGGTCCCCCGGGTGTCTCTTCCTCGTGCCCGCGGCGAACTATCGCGACATCGCGTGCGATCACTCCGTGCGCATCGTTCCCGTCCAGACGTTCGTCCGAGCCCTGACGGCGCTTTCGACGGTTTCGAGTTGACCAAACGCTGAGCGAAGAGAGGGTGGGCTAACTCGCGCACCCCGTACGTGGTCGTTGCCGTCGTGCCTCCGGCCTGGGAATGCCGTATGTCGGCCCCGCTCTGTGTGCCGCCGCCGGATGACGACATTATAGTGGACCTTTTATATGGATGTCCGTGGTATAATAATCGTATGCCCAAGATCTCGATGCTGATTCCCGAGCGGCAACTTGCGTTGATCGACGCTCAGGCCGGCGGGAATCGCACAGCGTTCATGATTTCGGCTGCGGTCGAACGTGCGAAACGTCTGCGGCGACAGCGAATGGACGAGGAAATCGCGGCATCGATTCACGACAGCGAAGACGGTGACTTTGCCGTCTATAAAGACTGGGAAAATGTCGCCGGCGACGGTATCGACTGAGCGGCCGGCCGTGCAGCGGGGCGATGTGTGGGTCGTCGCTCTCGAGCCGGTGGTCGGAAGCGAACAGGCAAAGACCCGGCCGTGCATCGTCGTGCAGCGCGACGCGGCCAACCGCGCAGGTCGGACCACGATCGTCGTACCGGTCACAGATGCGACGAATCAACAGTCCACGACCATTCGCCCGCTGCTCCGTGCGGGCGACGGCGGACTTGCAAAAGACAGCGTCGCGTTGTGCCGGCAAGTGCGGGTCGTGGATTTCATGCGCCTGCGCAAGAAACTCGGGTCGTTAGGTTCAGTCGCGATCGATGCGGTCAGCCGCGGGCTCGTCGAGATCCTCGATCTCGAATCGGTGCTGTAGATGCGTGCGCTACGAAGAGCGACCTACTTCTACGCACCGAGCTAAAAACTCCAGGATGCCTGCGCGGCACTCAATACAGGAGCGAAACGCTTGCGTTCTGCCCGCCGGCGCCCGTGACTAAGAGCGTGCAATTTCCGTGCGCCGCCGCAGTGACGTTGAATAAAGCTGCCCCATCGCCCAATGTATTGTTGAACAGGAACGCGACGGTGAAGTCGGCGGCGCCGTTCAGGCACGTCAACTGCGTCTTATACATGACCGTCGGAGCGTAATCTTGCATCACGGTGAGACCCGCGGTCTGGCCGGCAAACGTAAACGTGCACGACACGGCGTAGCGGCTGGTGCACGTCAGGCCGACCCCGCCGACAACATAGCTGAAGTACAGCAGCCCCGGGGTTGGGCTGGGCTACGGTGCGGCCGGCGTCGGGGTGGGCGACGGTGACGGGCTGGGCGACGGTGCGGATGCGGAACACAGCGCGCCGGCAAGCGTACGAAAACCAAGAGTCATGCGCGAATTCTCTCTTGAGGAAAGTGAGTCGGATTCAGGACGACGTCCCGCTTTCGCCGCGAAGGTAGGCGACGTCGAGCAAGTCCTGGGGCCGGCCGGCCGCTTCTTTGTTGGCGATCAGGTCATCGCGGCCGATGTACCACACTCGAATGCCGCCGTACGTGCTCTCGAAGCGATTGCGCCATGCGCGATCGAAGGTCACACCGTCGATCGTCGTGATGATGTCGATCTGGTTGGGGGCACGTCCCATGATGAAGAACGTTTCGGGTACCGTGAGGTCGCTGACGGTGACGTCCTCGACGGGAGCACCGAACGTCTGCAGGGCGAGGAGAACTTTCGCCGCGTTGTCCGGATCGCTCCCGACGAAGATGTCCGCGTCCTTCGTGGCTCGAACGCGACCGTGGACGGCGAATGCGTACCCTCCGACGATCAGATACTCAGCGCCGGCGTCGTTCAAGGCGCGCAAGAGATCGATCAAGTCCGAGTTGGGTTCCATCTTCACCTCGCAGCGCCTCGAGCTCGCACACGAGACCCCAGATCGCTTCAGCGCGGCGATGCGGCTCCGTTTCGCGATCCCGCTGGGCCTCGAAATCGTCGGCCTCGGAACGCGAGCGTGCGATCCGTACGGTCATCGTGTCGCGTCGGTCTCGCGCGCGCTCGCGATATGCGCCGTCCATCGCTGTCCGTTTCGACGCAAGCCCGGATCCATCCTCAAGCTGCTCGATCGGGCTGCGGCGGCCGTCGTCTTCATGGACGCGAAGCTCGCCGGGCAGCGCAACATCGAGCCGCTCGGGCTATCGCGGGATGGTCATCGTCGGGTCTATCCGGGCGAGATCATCAACGAGAGCGACAGTGTCGCGCCGGTCTGACCGGTGAAGACCGCGGTGCACGTCGCACCCAGCGTGGTCCCGCTCTGCAAGTAGAAAGACCACGTGACGACGTTCCCGGGAAGCGTCGTGCCCTGTGTTTGCGCTATGATGGAGAAATAATTGCCGGCGGCAGGGCCGCAGTTGGTCAACTGTAGCGTGATCGTCGTTGTTGGAACCGATTGCACCTGACCGATGAGCAATTGGAGTGCGCCGTTTGGTGGTACGGAGCAGGGCGCCAGCACGGCACCAACGCAGGTGTTCGATTCGACCACGAGCGATCCGGGAGCAGCCGTCGGTGACGGGCTGGGCGATGGTGCGGCCGGCGTCGGGGTGGGCGACGGTGACGGGCTGGGCGACGGTGCGGACGCGGAGCACAGCGCGCCGGCAGCGCCGTTTTTTCCCTGTGGTTTCCCCGAGCTGAGTCCCGCCAGGCCACCAGGCGCCGGCATCGGCCCAACACCGGCGCCGCCGTTGCCGCCGTTGAATGAATTGGTGAAGTCAAAGGCGGCATTTGACGCGACGGAGCCCCCATTGCCCCCCGGGCTTCCGGCCAGCAGCGGGCAACCGTTGAACCCAGTCCCGCCATTCGCGTAGTTCGTGAAATGCAGATTGGGGAGAACTGCGCCTCCCAGCAGTGCGCCTCCCAGCAGGCCGCCGGTGACGGTAACCGCTCCACCATTCCCTCCGTGCGCAACCGCAGCCGGCGGCGACCCAGCCGGCCCGCCCGAACCTCCTCCGGAAAGAAAGACAACCGCTCCCGACCCCTCTGCCGGGCTTTGGCCGCCCGTACCGTCCACGCCATAATTCCCGACGACCACGGTAGTCGATCCACCGTCGAGGCCTGGAGAAACTGCGACTGTGCCGCCACTGGAGCCGTTCCCAGCCCGCGCGTTGTCCAGCGATCCCGGCGCGCCGCCGAATCCGTGAGAGGCGTTGACGGTGCCAGGGACGCCGCTAACGTTGCCGCCGTTGCCGCCGTTTCCGGTCTGGGCCGAAAGGTTGAGCCCCTTGTACCCGGTTGCCCCATCAACCTTGGTGGCGAATTGCGTCCCGGCCCTGTCGTAACCGACGGGCCCGCCGTTTCCGCCAAGTCCGGCCGAAAAAATTGCGGCAGCGTTCGTGACCGTGGTTGCGGCTGCGGCGAGGTCGACACTTCCCCCAGCTGCCCCATCACCGCTGTGCATCATCACGGTATCGCCAACTACGGTTCCGTTGACATCACTCGCGCCGTTACCGCCGTTTCCGGCAAAAAGATAACCGGAAATCGTGAGCGTCGCCGGCGCGCCTGCTTTGTTGAAGCCCGCGAGGTTCGCATCGATCTTTGCGATGTCGGTGCCGATCTCGATCGAGCCGCCTTGCTGCGCGCCCCCGGCGGCTCCAGGCTCTTTCGTTGGATCGCTTCCCGAGGAGCCACCTTTGAGTTTGATGATTGTATTGATAGTGATCGTTCCCGTAGCGTCGGGCGTGACCAAGCTGACCCCGTCGCCGGGGTTGAACGAAGTGCCGTTGTTAATGCTGTTCCACGTGATCGATGGCGAGTCGAAAACGTGGTTGACCGCCGCGGGCGGGTTGTCGAGCGGCCGGCGTCCCGCGGCGGTTCGTCGCAACGTGCCGCTGGTCGATGGCTGCGTGGAAGAAAATGAACCGTTGATCGTGATCGGGCCGGCTGCATAGATCGCGACGGCCGCGCCCGGCGCGATCGCCATCGTTCCGTCGATCTCGACCGGGCCGCTCGAAGTGATCGTCAGCGAACTCGGAACCGTCACCGTCTGCCCCGCGGGGATCGTGAGCGATGTGACGTTCATGGTCCCGCTCAGCGAGGTTCCCATCGCTGCCGGCCCATGAGCGCCCACGTTGACACCCGAACCTCCGCAACCTGCGCACAAAAGCAACGCGGCCACAGAAGCCACAAGTCCGCCGGTAGATGACGTACCGGGAAAGCGGGACATAGCTGCTGCTACTTCGTGTTTTCTCTAAGCAGGCCTTCGGCAACATTGGTCGCGCCGGCAATCCTAGCGGTTTGCGTGCAGGAAAGCGACGTCGAGCAGGTTTTGTGGTCTCCCGGGGAGCGCCGAATTTTGCGAGTGCGTCCAACCATTTCGGACTCTCGTATGCTACTGCGGATCGGTGGTCGATGGCGCCGATGGAGATCGGACCAGAGAGGCGACCAGCAAGCGTGCGTCGTGCTCTTTGTCGACGGTCTCCGCGATGCGTAACGCGTCGAACCCGGCCAATCGGGCGCAATCGGCAAGCTTCGTTTCGATCGCGGAGCGGTCCATCGGGTGCGGGGCTGGGAGTTCTCGACGGATGGTGCGGCCGTCGTTCAAGTGCAGTTCCACGCCGCCGGGATACGTGAACGCTCCCGCTACGCCAAAGTCGTGGGCTAGGAAGCTGACCCGATCCGTGTAGGCGTGCACGTCGTCGCGGAGGATCGCGGCGTCTGTGAAGCTCTGCGGGCCGATTACGCCATCGAGGAGCGCGGACGCTAGGACGTACTGCGCGCTGAACTTGGCGGCGTACGGTTCGACGGGGTGGCGCTTGACGGCGTCGGGTTCGCAGACGACGCCGATGCCTTGGGGTGGAATCAACGCGATTGCGCGCGCGATGCCGGCGGGACTCGTCTCGCGCCCTGCGATAAGCGCCGCGTCGATCATTGCGTGCAGATAGTGGCAGCATGGATAACGCTTGGCCATGACCGACGAAACGCGCCACTCCGACCCCAAGCCTTCGAGCACTCGGTCGGGCTCGACGTCGTGCCCGAGGTGCGCGCGATAGAATCCGTAAGGACCCTCGAGGATGGCGTCGGGCCCGTTGATGCCGGCCGCGGCCCAGAGCGCGGCTTGGTATCCGCTCTGCGCGGCCCATCCGCCGTGGATCCGTTTGACGTCGCCGCCGCCGATCAGGAATTGCCGCAAGCCCGCCGCAAGCGACCCGGTCAGCCCGAACGCATCTTCGATCGACGACTCGGAGAGGCCCAACAGCCGGCTGCATGCAGCGGTCGCCCCGAAGATGCCGACGACCGAGGTCGTGTGGAATCCGCGCCGGTTGATCTCTTGATCGACCGCGCCCGCGATGCGCACCGCCGCTTCGAGCCCGCACGCCGAACGCATCGAGGAATTCCTCACCCGTCGCACCCAGCGTCGCCGCGCACGTCAACGCCGCGGCCGCGACGACGCCCGAACCGTGCAGTCCCGACTCGCCCTGCGTGTCGTCGAAGTCCGATCCGTGGGCGAGCGTTCCGTTGATGAACGCGGCGCGAACCGGATGCAGCGTCTCCGGCCGGCCCCATATGTGCGCCGGACCGGCTTCGTCGCGGTGCGCCCGCAAGAGCCGCTCGACGTACGGCTCGCGCGCATTCGGCAGCGCTGCGGCGAACGTGTCGAGCAGCCGCATACGCAGCTTCTCGCGCACGTCCTCGGGCGGTCTTGCGGCGCGCACGAAGGCGACGAGTTCGCGCGTCACCGCCTGCCGGCTGCCGCTTCATGGGCTCCCTCGCTGCGACTTCATCAGCCGCTACAGGTTCAAGTCCTTGGTGACGCCGTCGAGGAATTCGGTCAGCGCGACCTGCAGCAAGAACGCGGTGTGCTGGATCATGATGAAGTTGATCCCGGCGTCGGCGAGTTTCTTGACGCGCTCGCGCATGCCCGCCATCGTGTAGCTGTAGCTCGTGTTCGTGCCGACGTAGATGCCCTTCTTGCCGGCGATCTCGACGACTTTGCGCAAGTAGTCCCAGAGCTTCGGATTCTCGAAGTCGGGCTTTTTCTGGCCGGTGATGATGCGGCTCGCGTCGGTCATCGCGATGAAGAACATCTTGAGCCCCGGCAGCTCCATCGTGCGCTCGATCTGTTCGAGCGCGCCCTTCGTCTCGGCGTGCGGAATGATGAAGGCCGCGTCCGACATCGAGTCGATTTTGGCGTCCCAGTCCGGATTGGTGAACGGATGAACGGTCAGCGCGCGGCGGTGCCAATCGTGCCCCACCTCGAGGCACTCCTCGATCTCCTTGTCGTCGGAGTGCGAAACGAGGATGAACTGCGCGCCGATGCCCTGCGCCCGGCTGACGTCGACGCAGAGCCGGTGATCGTAGCCGGCCCACGGGTGCGATTGAATCCGTACGACCGGCGTGATCCCGGCCGCTTCGCCGGCCCACAGCAGCACCTGCGTCTTGTCCCAGTCGTTGTCGGTGAACATCTGATCGATCCAAAACCAGTCGAAGCCCAGAGCGGCCAACAGCTCGGGCTCGTGCGGGTTGTTCGAGCCGGTGCCGAGCGCGACTTTGTTCGCGCGCAGCTTGTCGAGCAGCGGGTTCTTGAAAACGGGCACGCGGGGTTCTCCTTGCCGAAACGGCAGCTGCTAGCCCAGTGGGCCGACGTATTTTTCGAGCAGGCCCCACGCGGTGGGGCCGAATTCACTCTTCCAGTGCGCGTAGTACGCGCCGAGCAGCGCCTTGAACGGCGCGACGTCGACGTCGTTGATCGCGAGCCCGCCGCGCGCGAGCCGGTCGCGCACCGACGCGCTCTGGATCTCGACGTTGCGGCCGGCGTCGAGCGCGTACTTGCGCGCGTTGCGCGTTACGATCGCCTGCACGTCGGGCGGGAGCGCCTTCCAGGCGTCGGGATTGACGGTGAGCCACAGCCCCGTCCACTGGTGATTGGTCACGCTGAGGTACTTCTGCACCTCGTAAGTCTTGAAGGTCAAGATGTTGATGAACGACCCCTCCATCGCGTCGACGATGTGGGTTTGGAGCGCCGCGTACATCTCCGAGGAGTTGATCGGCGTCGGGATCGCGCCGAAGGTCTTGAAGAGGTCGGCCGTGATCGGGGCGCTCGGCACGCGGATCTTCAAGCCCGACATGTCGGCGACGGTGCGGATCGGATGGGTGCTGGTCGTGATCTCGCGGAAACTATTCGACCATACGGTGTCGAAGACGACGATGTTCTTGGCGTTGAATTCGCTGCGGATGTACGCGCCCAAGCCGCCGTTGTACGCCGCCATCACCCGCCGCGTGTCCGGATACGCGAAGCCGACGCTCCCGATCGCCGCGACCGGCACGACCGCCGAGAGCACGTCGCCCGACGAGCAGTACATCTCGAGCGCGCCGCTGCGCAGCTGTTGGTACATGAACGTATCGCCGCCGAGCTGGCTGTCGGGAAACACTTTGATCTCGAGCCGGCCGTTGGTTTCGTGCCGAACCGCTTCGGCGAACTCGACGACCCCGACCGAGATCGGGTGCGATCCCGGCAAGCTGATGCCGAGCTTGAAGCGGGTCGTATCGGCGCGCGCCGGCATCGCGAACGCGCCGGCCGCGGCCGCCCCCGCCGCGGCGAGCGCGGTTCGCTGCAGGAAATCACGACGACGGTAACTCACGTGCACGTCCTTTCGGATTTCGCGCGAGTGCGCCGCGACGGCATCGCGGAACATGATCGCATCGGGCCGATCGTCAGCATGCGGGGTCCCATCGCTCCACCGGTTGCCTTGGCCGCGCTCAGGGTCGCATCTGCGTTGCGTGGCCCGTTCGCATCCCAGGCTTGCGCAACCCTCTGCCACGGGCGAGGCGGTCATGCGAACGTTCCGGCATCGACCTCGCTCCAGAAGGCGACCGCGGCGGCCGCGCACGCTTCGGGCTGCAGGACGTGGATACCGTGCGCGTAGCCCGGGATCGAGACGTACCGTGCGTTGGGAATCGTCCGCTGCATGCGTACTTGTTCCGGGATCGGGGCCGTCGGGCTATCGCCGCCGCTCACGAGCAGGACCGGCATCTGCAGGTCGCCCAGCACCGGCGCGAGATCGATTCCGGCCCAGCACGAGAACATCGCGCTCGCGACGTGCGGGGGCGTGCGGCCCAGCGTCTGCACGTACCACTCCGCCATTTCAGGAGAAGCATGCCGCAGGTCGAGGCGGTAGCCCAACGTTCGCCGGCACCACTCGGTCACCCCGAGAGTGCTGATCGCGTCGGCGGGGTTGGACGCACCGAGGGCATACGCGTCGGTCAGTCCTTTGCCCATGCGGATTGGCGTTTCGCAGAGCGTGAGGCTGGCGATGCGCTCGGGGTACGCGAGCGCGAAGAGCGTTCCGAACAGCCCCGATGACGACTCGCCGACGTAGTGCACGCGTTCGAGGCGCAGGGCGTCGAAGACGGCGCGCAAGTCGTCGAAGACCGTTTGCGTCTCGACCGAATAATCGAGCGGCGGGACGTCGGATTCACCGCAGCCGCGCAAGTCGAGCCGGTATGCGCGGTGTCCCTGGGTGATCTGCGGCATCCAACGATTCCAGATACGGGCGTTGCGTGAGAAGCCGTGCACCATGAAGACCGGCGTCGCTTCTTGCCACGGCATCAGGAAGTCGTCGACGTGGCAGTGCAGGGTCATTCCGGGAGCGACCTGGATGTGCGGCATGCGAAGGCCCTCGCGTTGCGTTTGCAGCTCTTGTGCTACGCCGCCGATAGCGTGACCCGCCGTCGACGGCATCGGCCCGCGCGGACCCTCCAGGGGATCGCCCGGCGCGCTTGGAACTTTTTTCCATGCGCGCACGGTTTCCCAGACGCGGTCTTGGCTCAGACGCTCAACCCGCGGGTGAGCGCGGTGTGCATCGGCGATTCGGTGCCCTCGTGGGCGTCGATGGGCGCCCACCGGATCGCATATTCGGCGCTCGCGTATTTCGAACGCGGGCATACGCGGCTCTTGCTGAACGACCGGCTGGTCGAGGTTCGCGAAGGGGACTGCCTCCTCGTGCCCGCGGGCGCAATGGCCGACATCGACTCCGCCTTTCCGGAGGAGGGCGCACGCCGGTCGCGCTGGTGGAGCGTGGCTTTCGAAGGCGCGCTCGCCGACGTGCAGTTGCATGCGCCGACCACGGCCCCGTGGCTCGCGCAGTTCGTCGGGCATCTGCCGATCGAGCCGGGGACCGGCATCGGCCGCGGACACGTTCCCGCCGACCACCGCTCGCGCTGGATCGAACGCCTGCGCGAACTGCGCGAGCAACTCGCCACCAACGATGCCGGAACGCCGCACGCCGTCCAGGCGCTCATGACGCTGTTCGCGGTCGACGTCGGCCGCTTCTCCGGCCGCGACATCCCGAGCGACGTGCGGGCGCGCCCCGTGCTCGCGGAGTTCTTTCAGTACTTGAACGCTCACGTGGGGACTGCGGTCAGTTTGAGCGACATCGCCAACGCGCTCGGCTTTGCGCCGTCGTACCTCACCGATATGGTCAAACGCGAGACCGGGCGCAGCGCGATTGCGTGGTTGCGCGAGCTGCGCATGCGCCAGGCGGAACGGCTGCTCGACTCGCCGCGCTCGATCGGCGAGGTCGCGGCGGCGGTCGGGTACGACGACGAGCGTTCGTTTCGGCGCACGTTCGTCGCCTCGCGCGGCGTTTCGCCCGACGGCTGGCGGCGCCGGCGCCGCGCGCCGGTGCTTGCCCCCGCGCCTTCGCGGGCGACGATCGTCCGCGACCGCGACGGCTTCCAGACGGGCTGAAGACCGAAAGAATCGTCCGGTTTGCGGAAATTCATGGCCGCGCGGACGCCCCCGGCAGTGATAGACTAGCGCCCATGTCGGGACGAAGCACCATCGCCGGGGCGGGCACGCTGACCCGCCGTTCTGCGCTCGCCGCCGCCGCGCTCTCGAGCGTGGCGTTCGTGAGCGCGCCGGCGCGCGCCGCGCAGTTCGAGTACAAGTTCGGGCACGACATGCCGGTCGAGCACCCGCTGCACACGGCGACCGTGCAGATGTGGAATGCGGTCGCGAAGGAGAGCGGCGGGCGGCTCGTCGTGCAGGTGTTTCCCCAAAATATCTTGGGGAGCGACTCGGCGGCGCTGACGCAGATTCGCAGCGGAGCCCTGCAGTTCACCTGCATCTCGGGCGCGATCATCTCGAACTTCGTGCCGGTGACGCAGATCGAGAATCTGCCGTTCGCGTTTCGCTCGATCAAAGAAGTGTTTGCCGCGATGGACGGGTCGCTCGGCGCGTACTTGCGCCAGCAGATGGAGGCGGCGGGGTTCGTCGTGTTCCCGAAGATGTTCGACCTCGGATTCCGGCAGATCACCTCGAGCACCCATCCGATCCGCACCGCCGACGATTTCACCGGCTTCAAGATCCGCACCCCGCCCTCGAAGATCTTCGTCGACCTCTTCCAGACGCTGGGCGCGCAGCCCACGTCGATCAGTTTCAACGAGCTCTACACCTCGCTGCAGACCCACGTCGTCGACGGCCAAGAGACTCCGTACTCGGTGATCGAGTCGTCGAAGTTCTACGAAGTGCAGAAGTATTTGAGCGTCACGAATCACCTGTGGGCAGGATGGTGGCTGTTGGCGAGCCCCGGCGCTTGGAACGCCTTGCCGCCCGACATTCAAGCGATCGTGCGGCACAACGCCGAGAAGTACGCGTTGCTCGAACGGCGCGCGGTCGACGTGCTCAACAACGCGTTGGCCGACAAGCTGCAACGCCAGGGCCTCGCGTTCAACGTCGCCGACGCCGCCTCGATCAAAGCGAAGCTCGGCGACTTCTATCAGCGCTGGCGCACGACGTTCGGTGCGACCGCGTGGAGTTTGCTCGAAGCGACGACCGGCAAACTCGGCTGACGATGGCCCTCGACCTCGCCGGCAGCCCGGCGGAGCGCCGCGAAACGCTGCTCGACTTGTACCGCATGCTGGTGACGATCCGGCACTTCGAACGGCGCACGGGCGAACTGTTCGCCGCCGGCGAGATCAAGGGCACGGCCCATTCGAGCATCGGGCAAGAAGCGATCGCAGCCGGCGTCGGAAGCGTGCTGCGGGCGGACGACTACGTCGCCGGCCACCATCGCTCCCACGGGCACCTGATCGCCAAGGGCGGCGACGTGACCCGGATGTTCGCCGAGTTGATGGGGCGCGAGACCGGCTATTGCCGCGGCGTCGGCGGTTCGATGCACATCGCGGATCCGGCGCTCGGCATCCTGGGCTGTAACGGCGTGGTCGGCGCGGGCTTGGGGCTCGCGTGCGGTTCGGCCCTGGCCTCGCGCCTCGCCGGCAACGATCGCGTCAGCGTCGTCTATTTCGGCGACGGCGCGAACGGCGAAGGGATCACCCATGAGGCGTTGACCCTGGCGGCGGTGTGGAATCTGCCCGTCTTGTTCGTGTGCGAGAACAATCAGTTCGCGCTGACGACGGAGTGGCGCGAGGCGCGCCCGGTCGAGCGCATCGCCGAGCGCGCCGTAGCGTACGGCCTGCGCGGGATCACCGTCGACGGCAACGACGTGCTCGCCGTGCGCGCGCTGGCGCGCGAGTGCGTCGACGCATTGCGGGCCGGCGGCGCGCCGGTGCTCGTGGAAGCGGTGACCTACCGCTGGATGGAGCACTCGCTGCGCGCGAACCTGCCGGAGACGCGCGATCTCGAAGAGCGGCAGCGCTGGATCGACGAGCGCGATCCGCTCGCGCGCTACGCCGCCGCGCTGCGCGAGTGGGGCATCGCGACTGCCGAGTTGGAGGCGCTCCATGAGGATGCCGTGCGCGACGTCGAAGCGGCGATCGTCGCGGCGCGGGGCGCGGACACGCTCGCGCCGGCCGCCTTGACGACGATGGTGTACGCGCCTGCGCAGCCCGATCCGCCGCCGCCGCCGGTCTCATCGCGGCGGGTCTCGTTCATCACCGGCGTGCGCGAAGCGCTGGCCGGCGAGATGGAGCGCGACCCGCGGGTCGTCGTCATCGGCGAGGACGTGCGCATGGGCGGGATCTTCACCGCCACGCAAGGACTGCTCGAACGCTTCGGTGCCGAGCGCGTCCGCAACACCCCGATCGCCGAAGCCGGCTTCGCCACGCTCGCGGTCGGCGCCGCGATGAGCGGCCTGCGGCCCGTCGTCGAGGTGCAGATCTTCGACTTCGTGACCTTGATGATGGACGCGATCGTCAACCAGGCTGCGAAGTTTCGCTTCATGATGGGCGGGACGGTGCCGATCCCGATCGTCGTACGCGGGCCTGCCGGCGGGGGCGTGCGGCTCGCGGCGCAGCATTCGCAAAGTCTCGAGGCGTGGTTCGCGCACGTCCCGGGGTTGATCGTCGTCGCCCCGTCGAACGCCCGCGACGCGAAAGGCTTGCTGGCGGCCGCGATCCGCGACGACAACCCGGTCGTTTTCATCGAGACCAAATCGCTGCTGTTCTCCGAGGCGGCCTGCCCGGAGGAGAGCTTCGCGATCGCGCTCGGCCGCGCGGAGGTGAAGCGTGAGGGCAAGGACGTGACCGTGGTCGCGACGCAGGCGATGGTCGCGCAGGCACTGCGCGCCGCGCAGGAACTCGAGCGCGACGGCATCTCGCTCGAGGTCGTCGACCCGCGCACGATCCAGCCGCTCGACGAAGCGACGATCCTGGCTTCGGTGCGCAAGACCGGACGCGCGGTCGTGGCCCACGAGGCGGTGCGGTTCGGCGGCATCGGAGGGGAGATCGCCGCGACGATCGCCGAGAAGGCCTTCTTCGATCTCGACGCGCCGGTCGCGCGCGTCGGCGCGCCCTTCCACCCGGTTCCTTACGAAGATTCACTCGAACGCGCGACCCTGCCCGACTGGCGCTCGATCGTCGAGGCCGTGCGGGCGATGCCGTAACCGTGGAGGTTCTCATGCCGGCTCAAACCCCGCTGATCATCGAAGCGCGCATCAACGAGACCGCGTTTCGCGAAAACTGGAACGACAACGTGCCGTACGCTCCCGATGAGATCGTGCGCGAGGCCGTGCGCGCGTGGGAGGCGGGCGCGTCGATCGTGCATTTCCACGGGCGCAATCCACAGACCGGCGAGCCGCAGAACGACGTCGAGCTCTACGACGCTGTCTACGACGGCATCCGCGAACGGACCGACCTGATCGTGCATCCGACGCTGGGCTATATGTCGCAGTCCGACCCGCGCGAACGCGTCAAGCACATCGCGCACGTCGCCGCCGATGCGGAGCGGCGCATCGAGATGGCACCGGTCGATTTCGGATCGGTCAACGTCGACTATTGGAATCCGGCCAAACGCGATTTCGAAACGCGCGATCGCGTGTACGTCAACTCGCGCGGGAACTTGGAAGCCGTGCTGGGCGCCTTCAAGGAGCTCGGGACCTTCGTCAGCACGGTCGTGTGGGACACCGGCCAGATGCGCACCGCGAAGTGCTTCCAAGAGATGGGCCTACTCGCGCGCGGCACGATCTGGGAGTTCGTGTTCACCGGCGAGATCATGCCCAACGGCGCCCCGCCGACGATTCCGGCGCTGCTGGCGATGGTCGACGAAGTGCCCGCCGGCGAACCGTGGCTCGTGCTGTGCTGGAACGGCGACGTGCTGCCGGTGGCCGCGGCCGCGATCGTGCTCGGCGGCCACGTCGCGATCGGCCTCGGCGATTGGCACTACCGGCGGCTGGGCATGCCGCACAACGGCGAACTCGTGGCGGAGGTCGCGCAGCTGGCGCGCATCGTGGGGCGTCCGGTCGCTACGCCGGCGCAGGCGCGGGAACTGCTCGGCTTGCCGGCCCGGGCGCGCGCGGCGGCGCACGCATGAAGCTCGGCACGTTCGCCCTGCTCGATTCGCCCACGGCCGTCGAGATGGTCGGCTTCGCGGGCTTCGACTTCGTGATCGTCGATTGCGAGCACTCGAGCAGCACCGCCCCGTACGGGGGCGGGTTCGTCAACATGCTGCGGGCCGCGACCGCGGGCGGAATTCCGGCGTACGTGCGCGTGCGCGCGAACGATCCGTCGATGATCGCAACCGCGCTCGACCTCGGCGCGGCCGGCATCATCGTGCCGGGCGTCGCGAGCGCCGGCGACATGCGGCGCGCGGTGCTGGCGGCTACGTGGCAGCCGCGCGGAACGCGCGGCGCGGCGCCGTTCGGGCGCATGCACCGGTACGGATTCACGCCGATCGATCTCGAGCGCGACCAGCGCACGCCGCTGATCGGGCCGCTGATCGAGAACCCCGAAGGGTTTGCGGCCCTCGACGACATCGCCGCCGTCGAGGGCGTCGGCTGGCTGTGGTTCGGACACTTCGACATGTCGGTCGCGCTCGGCAAGACGGCGCCGATGTATCCCGACGACGACGTCGAGCGGATGCGCGACACGATGCACCGGGTCGCGCGCGAGCGGGGCATTCCGGCGGCGGCCTTCACCTGGGACGGGGCGACCGCACGCGCGTTGTCGGCGCGGGGCGCCGAGTACGTTGCCGTCAGCGCCGACATGTCGTTGCTCGCCCAAGGGCTGCGCGCGGTGGTCCGCGATGCGCGCGCCGGTGCGCCGGCGCCGCTCTCCAACGGATAGCGGATGCCGCTCGTCTTTCTGCCGCAACTCGGTGACGCGCCGACCGACACGACCGTCGGGCGCTGGCTCAAGGGAATCGGCGACGTCGTCCGCGAGGACGACCTGCTCCTCGAAGTCTCGACCGAGAAGATCGGGGCTGAAGTTCCTTCGCCGCTCGCCGGCCGCATCGTGCGCATCATCGCCCGCGAAGGCGATACGATCCCTTCGGGCGCGCCCGTGTGCGAGATCGAAGCGCAGGCCCTCGACGCACCGCAGCCCGGCGCCATACCCGTCGCCGAAACGGCCGCCGTCCCGCGCGACGCTCGCCACTTGGTCTCACCCGCAGTCCGGCAACTGCTGCGCAAACACGGGCTCGAGCTCGATGCGATCCCCGGAACCGGACCCCGCGGCCGCGTGACGCGCAACGACGTGCTCGCGTTCGTCGCGCAGCCCGAGCCGCCGCCGTCCGCGCCGGCCGGCGTGCCGGGCGAGCGCCGCGTCCCGCTCTCAGCCGTGCGGCGCCGCATCGCCGCGCACATGCAGCGCTCGAAGACGCTCGCGCCGCACGTCTTTTCCGCCGTCGAAGTCGACGTCGAGGCGATCGCCGCCGCCCGCCGGCGCATGCGCGCGGCGGCCGCCGAAGCCGACGGGCTCGCGTTGACGTACCTGCCGTTCTTCGCGTACGCGACCGTCGCGGCGCTACGCGACCACCCCGCGCTCAACGCGAGCATCGACGCGGACGCCGAAGCGATCATCTTCCACGAGCGCGTGCACCTCGCGATCGCCGTCGACGCCGAGGAGGGACTCTTCGCGCCGGTGGTGCGCAACGCCGACGAACTGTCGCTGCTCGGGCTCGCGCGCCGCCTGCGCGACCTCGCGGAGCGGACCCGCGCGAAACGGCTCGAGCCGGGCGAGCTGACCGGCGCGACCTTCACCCTCACCAATCCGGGATCGTTCGGTTCTTACATGACGGCGCCGATCATCAATCAGCCCAACGTCGCGATCCTCTCGACCGAGGCGGTCGAGCGGCGTCCGGTCGTCGTCGGCAACGGGATCGAGATCCGGCACCGCGCGTTTCTCTGCCTCAGCTGGGACCATCGCGCGTTCGACGGTGCGACCGCCGGGCGTTTTCTCGCCGCGGTCAAGCATCACGTCGAAAACACGGTCTGGGACGCCGCGGCCCCGGAGCAGATCAGGCCTGGGCGTTGACCGCGGTGCCGGTGCCGGTGCCGTAGAGGACGGTCGACGAGTTCGAGACGACCCCGCCGATGACGGTGGGATACGGATTGGCGCCCGGCACCGGGATCGGCGGCGGCGTCAACGGGGCGACGATCTGCTGCGGCGCTTGCGCGAGGGTGTTCGTCACCGGGATCTGGTTGCCGGGGACGGTCGGCGCCGGCACGGGCGCAGAAAAGATCGCCTGCGTGCTGGCATTGAGCACGACCGTCGTCTGCACCGGCGCGATGAATGACATGGTGGCCCGTTAATTCGGTCTGCCGGCAAGGACGCTCCTTGTGCTCGTCCTCACGGAGGGTTGAGGGAAGAGGACCGGCGTATCGCTTTTTCCCCTGAGCTTGCGAGGAATGCGGCCATGACGACAGTCGACCGTCCCCCCGAGACCGGCGTCGCCGAAGTGGTCGCGCGGGTGCGCGCGTTCGTTCGCGACGAGGTGATCCCGCGCGAGCACGAGCTCGGCGAGCACGGCCGCGAGACGACGCCCGGGCTGATCGCCGATCTGCGTGCCAAGGCGAAAGCGGCCGGCATCTTCGTGCCGCACGTCAGCCGCGAGTACGGGGGCCTGGGGCTCGATCACCGGGCTCGAGCGGCGGTCTTCGAGGCCGCCGGATACAGCCTGCTCGGCCCGGCGGCGCTCAACATCTCGGCGCCCGACGAGGGCAACATGCACCTGCTCGAAGTCGTCGCGAACGACGCGCAGAAGGAACGCTACCTGCGCCCGCTCGCCGCGGGCGACGTGCGCTCGGTGATCGCGATGACCGAACCGCCGCCCGGCGCCGGTTCCGACCCCTCGATGCTGCGCACCACCGCGCGCCGCGACGGGTCGGACTACGTGATCGACGGCACCAAGTGGTTCATCACCGGAGCGCTCGGCGCGGCGTTCGCGATCTGCATCGCCAAGACCGACGGCGGCGCGACGATGTTCCTCGTCGACGCCGACCATCCGGGCTACCGCGTGCGCGAAGCGGTCGGGCTCGCTCGACGGCGCGTTCACCGGCGGCCACTGCATCGTCGACTTCGAGGACTGTCGCGTCCCCGCGAGCGCGGTGCTCGGCGAACCAGATCGCGGCTTCGAGTACGCGCAAGTGCGCTTGGGGCCGGCGCGGTTGACGCACTGCATGCGCTGGCTGGGCATCGCGGTGCGCTCGCTCGAGATCGCGATCCGCTACGTGCGCGAGCGCGAAGGGTTCGGGCGCAAACTGAGCGAGCATCAGATGGTGCAGGCCGCGATTGCCGACAGCGTCATCGACATCGATCTCTCGCGGCTCGCGATCGCCGACGCCGCGCGCGAGCTCGACGAAGGCGGACACGCGCGCAAGCAGACCGGCCTGGCGAAAGTCTTCGTTTCCGAAGCGGTCAACCGGGTCGTCGATCGCGCCTTGCAGCTGTGCGGAGCGACCGGCATCTCCGATCGCTTGCCGCTCGAACGGTTCTATCGCGAAGTGCGCGCGTTCCGCATCTACGACGGGCCGAGCGAAGTGCACCGGGTGTCATTGGCCAAACGGGCGATCCGCAGCGTCTCCGCTTCGTGATCTCCTCCTGGCGCGCGTGCCGCGGGGCATGAGATAATCGCGCCATGAGTTCCGCCCTCGACGTCGCCCGCAAAGTCTTGCTCGAAGCCGCGGCCTCGGCCGGCGGAATGGTCAAGGTCCCCTCCGCGCTCGACGCGCCGCCTCGAAGGCGCGCGCGAAGCGATGCGGGCGGCGGTGACCGAACGCCACGGCGACCTCGCGGCTCGCAAGCGCGCCAACGCGCTGATGGACGCCTACGGCGCGCTCGCGGTCGACGAGCGCGAGCCGTTCTTTCGCGCGCTCGCCGAGTTCGACGCGAGCCGCGAAGCGATCGATCGCGCGATCGAGCGCGTGTGGCAAGCCCCCGATCGCGAACAGCGCACTGCCGCGGAACGCGATTTGCGGTTCGCGCTCGAGCCCGCGCGAGTGCGCGTGTTGCGCGAGTTCGCGCGCCAGCCGGGCGGGGTGAAGTTCGTCGTCGACATGCGCGCGCAGTTGCGCGCGCTCGACGCGCGCCGCGATCCCGACCTCGCCGCCCTCGACACCGACCTGAAGGATCTGCTCGCGACCTGGTTCGACGTCGGGCTGCTCGAGATGCACCGCGTCACCTGGGACGCGCCGGCCTCGCTCTTGGAGAAGCTTGCCGGCTACGAAGCGGTGCACGACGTGCGCGGCTGGATCGATTTGAAGGACCGGCTCGACCGCGACCGCCGCTGCTTCGCGTTCTTCCATCCCGCGATGCCCGACGAGCCGCTGATCTTCGTCGAGGTCGCGCTGGTCGACTCGCTCGCCGGCAACGTGCAAGAGCTGCTCGACCCGAGCTCGCCGGTCAAGGAGAACGCGCAGGCCAGCACGGCGATCTTCTTCTCGATCTCGAACTGTCAGGAAGGCCTGGCGGGGATCAGCTTGGGCAACGCGCTGATCAAACGCGTCGTCTCGAAACTCAACGCCGAACTGCCGAACCTGCGCACTTTCGCCACCCTCTCGCCGATCCCGGGGTTCGCCGCATGGCTGCGTTCGCTCGACGCGGCCGAAGCCCCGACGCCGCTGCGCGAAATGCTCGCGCAAAAGCGCTGGCGCCACGATCCCGAGGTCGTCGCGGCGTTACGCGAGCCGTTGATGCGGCTGTGCGCGCATTATCTCGTCGAGTCGAAGCGTCCCGACGGAACCGCGCTCGATCCGGTCGCGCACTTTCATCTGAGCAACGGCGCGCGCGTCGAGCGGATCAACTGGCTCGCCGACACGTCGCAGCGCGGGCTGCGCGCCTCGTCGGGCATCATGGTCAACTATCTCTACCGGCTCGATCACATCGACGTCAACCAAGACGCGTATGCGACCGCGGGCAAGATCGCGACCTCGAACGAGGTCGCCGACTTGCTCAAGCGGCACAAACGCGGCCTCGCACAAGCGCCGCCCGCCGCCGGCTAAGGCGCTTTGGTCAACTCGCGGACGCCGCTCTCGCCGGCGACGAGTACGACGTCGGCGAGCCCGTAGAACAACCCCGTCGAGACGACCCCGTGGATGTCCCGCAGGGCGCGGTCGAGCGCCGGCGGATCGGCGATCGGGCCGAAGGCGCAATCGAGGATCGCGTTGCCGTTGTCGGTGACGTACGGCGTCGCGCCGCCCCGGCGCGTGACGTGCGCATCCTTGTAAGCGCGTGCGATCTCGCGCTGCACCCACGGGAGCGCGTACGGCACCACTTCGACCGGCGTCGGAAACGCGCCGAGCCGCTCGACGAGCTTGCGTTCGTCGACGATCACCACGAAGCGCCGCGCCGCGAGCGCGACGGACTTTTCGCGGAAGAGCGCGCCGCCGCCGCCTTTTGTGAGGCTGAAGTCGGGTGCAACCTCGTCGGCGCCGTCGATGGCGACGTCCATCTCGCGCGCGAGCAACGCGACGACCGGCACGCCGGCTTCTTCGCACAGCCGTTCGGTGCCGGCCGACGTGACCACCGCCTCGATCTTGGCGCCCTTTGCCACCATGTCGCCGACGCTCTTGATCGCCCAGTACGCGGTCGTCCCGGTCCCCAGGCCGATGCACGTGCCGTCGCGGACGTACCGCTCGACCGCCGTCTCACCGGCCCGGCGTTTGAGAAGCTCCACCTCTGTTGCGTCCATCGCAAGCCACCGTTCGCTCCCGGCGGGCGAGGCTCCGCCAGCGCGCACCTCGAACGGCGCCCGCGGCTATGAAGTTGCTCGGAGTCACCCGCGAGTTCGCCGAAGGCGCGCACCGCTTCCGGCTGGAGGCGATCGGTCCAGACGTCATCGACGAAGCGAAACGTTCGCTGTTCAACGTGCTGGCGGTCGGCATCGGGGCGAGCCGCAACGAAGGCGTCGACATCATCCTCGAGGTCGCGCGCGCGGTGGGCGGCGCGCCGCTCGCGCCCCTGCTCGCCCGCGGCGAACGCACCGATCCGTCGTTCTCCGCGCTCGCCAACGGCTTCGCCGCGCACGTCGACGACTACGACGACACGCACCTCGCGACCGTCATCCATCCCGGCGCGTCGGCGATGGCGACCGTGCTCGCGCTCGTCGCGCAGACGCAGCCGAGCGGAGCGGAGTTCTTGCGCGCGTTCACGCTCGGCTGCGAGGTGCAGCTGCGCATCGGCGTCGCGATCTCGCCGGAGCATTACGACGACGGCTGGCACATCACCGGGACGGCCGGCGTGTTCGGCGCGGCCGCGGCGGCGGCGGCGCTGCTGCGGCTCGACGGCGCGCAGACCGCGCGCGCGCTCGGCGTCGCGGCGTCGAGCACGCTCGGCCATCGCGAGGGATTCGGTTCGATGGTCAAGGCATTTCACGCCGGGCAAGCGGCGGCCAACGGCGTGCTCGCGGCGGAACTGGCGGCGCGCGGGTTCACCGCGCCGGAGGACGCGCTCGAAGGGCGTTATGGATTCGCCAACGTCGCGAGTTCGGGCCATCGTATCGCGGCCTTGCCGGCCGACTTCGAAACGGGCTTCGAACTCGCGAAGAACGCCTACAAGCCGTATCCGTGCGGCATCGTCGCGCATCCGGCGATCGATGCCGCGGTCGCGCTCGCCCCGCGGGTCGAGGTCGACGCGATCGAACGCGTCGTCGTGCACTGTCATCCATTGGTCCCCGAACTGATGGGCAACCCCACGCCCACCGACGGCTTGCAGGCGCGTTTCAGCGCGATCCACGGCGTGGCCGCGGGGTTGCTCGACGGGAAAGTCGGGCTCCCGCAGTTCGCCGACGCGCGCGTGCGCAGCGCCGACGCGATCGCGCTGCGCGCGCGCACGACGCTCGCCCCCCGGGCGACGATCGCGCGCGACGAAGTGTACGTGGCGGTGCACCTGCGCGACGGACGGGTGCTCGAACAACACGTGCCGCATGCCCGCGGCAGCCTCGACCGCCCGTTGACCGACGACGAACTCTTCGCCAAGGCCGAGGCGCTGGTGGAGCCGGTGCTGCCGGGCCGCACCGCCGCGATTCGCGACGCGGTCGCGGCGCTCGACGGCGCGCCGGACGCAGCCGCACTGTGCGCCGCGATCCTCCCGGAGCCCGCCGATGACCGTTGAGCCCTCCGTCTCCGCCACCGACGCGTTCGTCGCCTTCGGCGGTGCGCCGTTCGAGATGCCGGCGGCGGCGAGTGCCGTGGCGCGCGATGCGCTGCGGGGCGGCTTGCGGCAGATGCTGGCCGGCGCGCAGCGCCCGGAGAGCCGGTTCGCGCTCGACACGGTGCGCAGCTGGCAAACGCGGCCGCTCGCGACCGCGATCGGGCACGGCGAACGCTTGGGGCCGCAGTGGGCCGCATTCGTCAACGGGGTAGCCGCGCGCGGCGCGACGGTGCCGGCCGCGCTCGCCGCCGCCGAGTACGCGCACGCGAGCGGAGCAGTGCTCTTCGAGGCGATCGCGCTCGGGCTGGAGATCGAAGCGCGCGCCGCGCGCGGCGCGGGTGCGGCGCACGAAGCGCGCGGCTGGGATCCGCACGGAACGTACGGGCGTCTGGGGGCGTTGTTCGCCGCCGCGCGCGCGCTCGGCGTCACGGGCGCAGCTTTGCGCCATGCTGTGGGCATCGCCGCGACGCAGGCGGGCGGGCTGCGCGCCGCGGCGGGCACGATGACCGAAGCGTTCGTTCCGGGCAAGGCTGCCGCCGACGCGGTCGAGGCGGTGCTGCTCGCGCGCGCCGGATTCACCGGCCCGCGCGAACCGCTCGAGGGCCGGCGTGGATTCGCCGCCTTGATGGCGCCGGGGTTCGACGGCGCGGCGGCTGCCGATGGACTCGGGCGCACGTGGCTGGCCGCGAACGCAGGCGGATCGTTCGCCACCGAACCGTCGGGCGAGAGCGCCGAAGGCGATCGCGTGCCGGCTTTTTTGAGCGAGCTGGAAAGCGCCGCCGACGCCGGCGCGGTCGTCGCGCGGTACTTCTAGCGATGGAATCGATCACGGCCGAAGTCGTCGCGTTCGTGCGCGAGACGCCGTTCGCCGCGTTTCCGCCCGAGCTGATCCGCGTCGTGCGCCGTCACGTGCTCGACACGTTCGGCGTCGTCGCGGCCGGGGCGCACGAACCGCCGGCGAAGATCGCGCTGCAGCACGCGCGCATCCTCGGCTCCGGGGCCGGCGCGCTCGCCGCGCCGCTGGTCGCGTTCGTGCTCGGCGTGCGCGGTCACGTGCTCGATTACGACGACACGCAACTCGCGACGCGGCCGCAGAGCGTGTACGGGCTGCTGACGCATCCGTCGGTCCCGGTGCTCGCGGCGGCGCTCGCGACCGGCTGCGCGGTCGGCGCGAGCGGCGAAGACGTGCTCGCGGCGTTCATCGTCGGCGCCGAAGCGGAGTGCCGCATCTCCGACGCGATCGACCCGCGCCACTATCACGACGGCTTCCACTCGAGCGGGACGGTCGGCACGCTCGGCGCCGCGCTGGCGGCGATCCGGCTCCTGCGCCTCGACGAGCCGTCCGCGCAAATGGCGCTGGGGATCGCCGCCAGTTCGGCCGCCGGCCTGCGCGAGAACTTCGGCACGATGACCAAGTCGCTGCACGTCGGGCGGGCCGCGCAGCACGGCGTCGAGGCGGCGTTCCTCGCGCGTGCCGGCTGGACCGCGGCGACGAACGTGCTCGAAGCGCGGCGCGGATTCTTCCGCGCGGCCGGCGGCGGCTTCGATCCGGCGTTGATCTCCGGCAAGCTCGGCCGCCCGTGGTACTATCTCGACCCCGGCGTGTCGATCAAGCCGCATCCCAGCGGCTCGCTGACGCATCCGGCGATGTGGGTGTTCGGACAACTCGTCGCCGAACACGATCTGCGTCCGCAGACGGTGACGAAGGTGCGCGTCGGAACGAACTCGAGCCACCCCAACGCCCTGATCCACCACCAGCCGCGCGACCCGCTGGCGGCGAAATTCTCGATGGAGTATGCGTTGGCGACACTGCTCGCGCGGCGCCGCGGCGGGCTCGCAGAATACGACGACCCCGAGGCCGTCGTGCGCGACGACGTGCAGTCGCAGCTTGCGAAAATCGACTTCGGCGTCGACCCGGTCGCGGAAGAGGCCGGCTTTCACCGCATGCTGGCGCGCATCACCGTGACGACCGCCGACGGGCGCACGCTCTTCGCCGAGGGCGACGCGGGCCGCGGCCATCCGGCGAACCCGATGAGCGATGCGGAAGTGGCCGCGAAGTTCGAGGATTGCGCGCGCTGGGGCGGTCTCCCGGCCGGCGGAGCGCGGCTGCTCGAGCTGGTCGCGGAATTCGAGCGCCTCGAGCGCGTCGACGCCGTGCTCGACCAGCTCTCCCTGAAGGTGGCGCGATAGGTACGCTGTCGGACGAGCAGCGGGCGGCGATCGTGCGATTCTCGTTGACTGCCGCGCGCACGGTGCGCATCGCCAATCACTCGCTCGATCCGCTGATGGCGCGCGGCGCCAAGGAATTGGCGGCGTTCTTGCTGGGGATCGCGCGGACGCTCGAAGCGATCGATCCGGTCGAGCGGGCGGCCTGGCAGCACGCGCTCGACAAGACGCTCGGCACGAGCGTCGTCGACTTGCAGCGTGCGACCGGCGACCCGACGTTCATGGACCGCACGTTCTTGACCGCGATCGAACGATACAGCGATGAATTTCCGGACGAGTCTCCGGGGAAAGACGGCAACGATGGCCGCGACGGCTGAAGCGCTCACCAACCCGTACACGCACGGCGTCGCCGAGTTTGTCGCCGGCGTTCGGTACGAGGACATTCCCGGCGAGGTGCTGCACCGCTTGAAGTTGCTGATGCTCGACGCACTCGGCGCGGGATTGTACGGCGCCGAGCTCGAGTGGAGCCGCATCCTGCGCGAGACGCTCGGCAGCGTCGATGCGACCCGCACGTGCCGCGTTTGGGGCACGCCGCACCGGCTCGGCGCCCCGCACGCGGCGCTCTGCAACGGCACGCAGGTGCAGGGCTTCGAGCTCGACGACGTCCACCGCTACGGCGTGTTGCACGTCGGCGCGGTCACGCTGCCGCCGCTGTTGGCGCTGGTCGAAACGCGGGCCGCGGTCAGCGGCCGTGAGTTCCTCGCCGCCGCGGTGTGCGGCTACGAGGTGGGGCCGCGGGTCGGGATGTGCATGGGTCCGGCGCACATCGCGCAGGGCTGGCATTCGGGCGCCACGGTCGGCGTCTTCTCGGCCGCAGCCGCAGCTGCGCGGCTGTTGCGGCTCGACGTCGAGCAGACGGTGCACGCGCTCGGCATCGCCGGGACGCAAGCGGCGGGATTGATGGCGGCGCAGTTCGGCGCGATGGTCAAGCGCATGCACGCCGGGCGGTCGGCGCAGAGCGGCTTGTACGGCGCGTTGCTGGCGGCCAACGGCTTCACCGGGATACAGTCGGTGTTCGAGAGCGAGTACGGCGGCTTCGCCACGACGTTCTCGCGCTCGCACGACCGCTTCGATCTGGCGGAATTGACGGCCGGCTTGGGAGAGCGCTGGGAGACGATGCGCGTGTCGCTCAAGTTCTATTCGTGCGTGATGAGCAATCACACGACGCTCGACGCGCTGCGGCAGCTGCGCGCGCAGCGTCCCTTCGGCCCCGGCGACGTGGAGAAGATCACCGTGCACGCCGCGTACGTGACCGTCGAGCACGCCGGCTGGCGCTACGTGCCCAACGGCATGACCGCGGCCCAGCTCAACCTCGGGTTCTGCGTGGCGACCCTCTTGATCGACGGCGACGTCTTCGTCGATCAGTTCACCGACGAAGCGATCGTCGACCCGCGCAAGCTGGCGCTGGCCGAACGCGTCGACGTCGTCGAAGACCCGGCGATCACCGCGCTCGGGCGGGAACGCCGGCACACGGTCCGGGTCGAGGTCGCGCTCCGTGACGGGACGCACTTGCAGGCGCACGTCGAGGCGCAGCGCGGCAGCGATCTCCACTTCGCGAGCGACGCGGACATCATCGAGAAATTCGAAAAAATGGCGGCCAAAGCGCTGCCCGCGCGGCAGGTCGAGAAGCTCCGCGACACCTTGCTCGCGCTCGAACGCGTCGACGACGCAAGCGAGCTCGCGAAGCTCCTGGCGCCCGGCTGACTGCCGATACTATTGAGTGGACCCGGCGCCCGGCAGCGGCGCGGGATCACGGGCGAAAGGAGCCGGCCGTGTCGATCGACGCCATAGGAAGTGCAGCGCAGTCAGCCGCGCTCTCGTACAATCTGCAGCAGGGTGCGCTGGATGCATCCTACGCGCAGCTTTCGAGTGGAAAGCGCATCAATTCAGCTGCCGACGATCCGTCGGGGTTGGCGATCTACCAGGAGTTGACCGCCCAGGCCGACGGCCTCGAGCAGGCGACGAACAACATCAGCGACGCTCAAGACGTCGCCAACGTCGCGAGCGGGTCGCTCGGGCAAATCAGCCAGCTCGTCAGTCAGCTCAACACCTTGGCCGTGGCCGGATCGAGCGACTTGCTGTCGCCCGGCCAGCGCCAAGCGCTGCAGGACCAGGCCAATCAATTCATCGCGCAGATCAACACCGAGGCCCAAGACACGACGTTCAACGGCGTCTCGCTGCTGCAGGGCCAGACGCTCAACGTGCAGACCGGCTCCGCGGAAGGTGCGACCACCGGCGTGCAGTTCGGCACGGTCGACGCGGCGACGCTCGGCGTCGGGAGCCTCGATCTCTCGAGCACCGCAAGCTCCGAGCAGGCGATCGCGCAAACGCAGGCGGCCCTCAATACCGTCTCGGCGGCCCAAGCCCGCGCCGGTGCGCAGGTCGTCACGCTCGGAGTCGACGCGAGCAACGATCAGACGAACCAGCTGAATCTGACGGCCTCGGCCTCGAACATCAGCGATCTGAACTACGCGGCGGCCTCGACGCAGAATGCCGAACTGCAAAACCAGCAGGACGTCACCACTGCGGTCCTAGCTGAAATCAACAAGCAAGGGTCGTGGATCGACACGTTGGTCTGACGGTTTCGCACTCGGCGCAGTCGACCCGCAGTGCACGGACGGCGCTCAAATAGCGTGCACGACTTGCGGGACGAACTCCACGATGCCGGCGAGCACGATCTGAATCGCGATCGCCGAGACGAGGATCCCCATGATGCGGCCGACGACGTCGATCCCCGTCGGTCCGAGGAGTTTGACGAGCATTTGCGAGCCGCGCATCGTGACGTAGGTGATCGCGAACACGAGGATCGCCATCAGCGAGATCACGACCATCGGCAAGATCTGGTCGTGCGCGTTGGCCATCAGCGTGACCATCGCGGTCAACGCGCCCGGACCGGTGATGATCGGGATCGCCAGCGGAAAGACGCTCGGGTCGCTCTTAGGGGCCGTCGCTTCGTGAGCGGCGGCGTTCGTCCGGTCGGAGTCGTCTTTCTGCGCGAACACCATCCCGAACCCGACCTTGAGGAGCAACAGTCCGCCTGCGATCCGAAAGGCCGCGAAGCTGACGCCTAACGCACGCAGCAACTGCTCGCCGACGATGCCGAAGACGAGCAAGATCAGCGCCGCGTAGATCGTCGAGCGCAAGGCGATCGCGCGCTGTTCGGCCGGCGAGAACTCGACGGCGAGCGTGTCGAACGCGGCCGCCGCCTCGACCGGGTTGATCATGACGAGCAGCGTGACGAACGCGTACAGAATCCGGCTGGCTATTTCTTCGATGCAGATCCGCCTGTGGGTATGCGGGTGCGCCACCGCGCGATTGCGGCTATCCTATGTGCGTCGCCGCAGAGAACCCCTGCACGGCGGCGCCCTCGCGAGGAATGTCTCCGTCGCCGTTGCGGGCAAATACAGCGCGTGAACATCCGCGGCACCGGCACCCCGAGCGTTCTGATCGTGGCCCTGGCGGACCGCGATCCGGTGACGCGCCTCGCGGGGCTCGCGCTGCAGGACGACCCCGCCGAGCATGCGTTCATCGACGATTACTTCTCGGCCGAGGGCCCGCGCGGCGCCACCGAGATGGCGGAGCTGGCGGCTTCATCGCGTGACTTGGGTGCGGTCGTGCGCGACGCGATCGACGCCGAGACGGAAGCGATCGTCGTGCGCCGCGGAACCTTCGACGCGGCGTTCTTTGCCGCCCATCCGCGGGTCCGCTTCGTGCAGCGCATCGGGCGGCGTCCGGCGGGCGTCGACGTCGCCGCGGCCAAAGCGGCAGGCGTCCTGGTCGCGTGCTTGCCGCGCCCGGCGATCATGCGCACCGCCGAGCACGCGTTGCTGCTGATGCTCGCGAGCGGCAAGGCAATGCGCCGCGGCGAAGCCCGCATGCGCGCCGGCACCGTCGCGCCGGACGCGCGAGCGCAGGACGAGGTCGCCTACAACTGGACCGGGCTCGACGTCGCGGGACTCTGCGGTGAAACGATCGGCTTGATCGGGCTGGGCGAAGTAGGTGCGGAGCTCGCGGCCCGTTTGCGCCCCTTCGAGGCGCGCGTGCTCTACTGGAAACGCACGCGCGCGCCGCTCGGCGACGAACGCGAACTGGGCGTGCAGTGGAGCGACCTCGACGCGCTGCTCGCGGCTTCGCGGTACGTGTGCATCGCGCTGGCGGCCACGCCGCAGACGCAGGGCTGGATGGATGCGGCCAAGTTCGCGCGCATGCGCCGCGACGCGTTCTTCATCAACGTCAGCCGGGGCAAGCTCGTCGACGAGCGCGCGCTGCATGCAGCGCTCGTCGAACGCCGCATCGCCGGCGCGGGGCTCGACGTGCACGCGGTCGAGCCGTCGCCCTGGGACGAACTGCGGGCACTCGACAACGTCGTAGTTTCCCCGCACGTGGCCGGCGGCATGCGGACCGGGATCATCGACGAGGTGCGCGCGATCGTCGCCAACGTGCGGGCCTATGCGACCGGGACGCCGCCGGCGGGGCTCGTTTAAGCGGGCTAGCGCGGGACGCGGTAGATGCGTTCGTCAACGCGCTCGAGTGCTCGAGCATGGCGGGATCGTGCCCCGGATACCAGCGGCCCCCGCGCGCGAGCGTCTCGATCGTGTTGAAGCCGCGCAGATAGTCTTCGTAGCTGTGGATCAGCGAGGTCGGGGTGCGCGTCTCCAGGTTGGCGTAGAAGTGCGACGCATCGCACGCCAAGACGACCGGGCCCGCGCTGTCGTGCACCGCGACGATCTGCGAGCCCGGCGTGTGGCCGCCGACGTGCAGCAACCGCACGCGCTCGTCGAGCGCGTAGTCGCCGTCCGCAACCGTGATGCGGCCCTGGGCCCGCAAGGCCGGAATTTCGTCGATCGCGGCCGGGTTGGCGGAGTGGAACGCCGGGTGCGCGCGGCCGCGCCCGGTGAAGTATTCGAGGTCGTCGGCTTGCACGATGAACGACGCGTTGGGAAGGCGCGCCGGTTCGCTGAAGTGGTCGTAATGCAGGTGCGAGATGACGGCCGTCGTCACGTCGGCCGGCTCGATGTGCAGCCGCCGCAAGAGCACGTCGGGCGACTCGTAGTCGTAGATGCCGCGCTCGCGCCCGATCTCGAGCCCGAAGCCGATGTCGACCAGCACGGTGCGAGCGCCGTCGCGGATCACCCAGAACGGATACGTCAGCTCGATCTCGTCGCCGGCGAAGTTGCGCAAGAACATCGCCCCGCGATTGCGTTTCGAGCGCCCGACCATGCAGGCGAATATCTCGAGCGCCATCAGCCGGCGCTCTCGGCCTCCACCTTGGCGAACACCTCGCGCGCGACGCGGAAGCCCTCGGCCGCGACCGGGACGCCGGCGTACACGCCCGCCTGCAGGAGCACTTCGGCGATCTCGGCCTTGGTGACGCCGTTGTTCAGCGCCCCGCGCACGTGGACGCCGAGTTCGTGCCAGCGTCCCATCGCGGTCAACATCGCCAGATTGAGCAGGCTGCGCGTTTTGCGGTCGAGGCCGGGACGCACCCAGACGTTGCCCCAGCAGAACGTCTCGGTGAAGTCGATGAAGGCTTGCTGGAAGGCGTCGACGTTCGTTTTCCCGGCGTCGACGTAGGCGGCCCCGAGCACCTCGCGGCGGATGCGGGCGCCTTCGGCTCGATCGATCACGCTCAACCTCGTTTCAGATGGAGTTCTTTGGTGTTGGTTTCCAGGGCGCGCAGGGCGACCGCCGACGCGCTCATCACGTGGTCGTGCGAGGCCTGCCAGGCCGCCGCGGCGTCGCGCTTTTCGACGGCGCGCACGATGCGGCGCAATTCGGCGATGCTCTGCGAGCCGCGCCCGGGCGTGCTCAGGGTGATCGCGCGCAGCAAGCTGATGCGCCCGTGCACGATCTGCAGCGTGGCGCTGAGCGCCGCATTGCCCGCGCCCTCGAGCAGCACGTCGTAGAACTCGCCCTTCGCGCGCAGCCAGTGCTTCACGTCGGTCGATGCGTAGGCCGCCTCGACGCGCTTGAACGCGTCGCGCAAGCGGGTGCGTTCTTTCGGCGCCGCGCGTTCGGCGAATGCGGCTCCGGCCAGCGCTTCGAGGGCGGCGCGAACCTCATAGATGTCTTTTGCTTGCGACGCGGTGAGTACGGCGACGATCGGGCCGCGTCCGGGCACGATCTGCACGAGGCCTTCGGCTTCGAGTTGGCGCAACGCTTCGCGAATGAGCGTGCGGCTCACCCCGGTCTGTTCGCACAGGGCCCGCTCGATCAGCCGCTCTCCCGGAAGAAAGCGCATCTCGAGAATCGCTTCGCGGATCCGTTCGGAAACTTGTTGCCGTAGCGTGACCGTCGGCCGTACGACACGCAGTCCGTCGGAAGCTTTCATCGTGTGGTCGACATTATAATTGTATGACGGTCGTATTGCAATATAGGATCAAATCCGCTACGCTCCGGTAGAAATCTCTTGCTTGGAGATGCGGGTTAGCGTGAGCGACAAGGTGGCCCCCTCCCCGTGAGCGCAGTCGAAGCGCCCGGTGCGACCGAGCTTCTCGGCGCGCACGTCGCGACGTTGCGCTACGACGACGTCCCCGCCTGGCTGATCGACGAGCTCAAGGTCTTGACGCTCGACTATCTCGGCGTCGCACTCGGCGGCGCGCGCACCGGCGCGGCGCGCATCGTCGCCGATTATCAGGCCGAGTACGGGTCGGCCAAACGCGAGGCGTCGGTGTTCGGTCGCGGGATCGAGCTGACCGCGCAGACGGCCGCGTTCGCCAACGCGGTGGCGGCGCACAGCATCGAGCTCGACGACGTCGACGATCAGGCCCTCTTCCATTTCAGTCCGCCGGTGCTCTCGGCGGCGTTCGCGGCGGCCGAAGCGGTCGGCGCCGGCGGGCGCGACTTCCTGCTCGCCGCGGCGCTCGGCTGCGACGTGATGGCGCGCGTCTCGCGCGCGACCAACAACGCGCTGCGCGACCGGGGCTTCCACACGACGCCGGTCACCGGCGTGTTCGGCGCGGCCGCCGCGGCGGCGCGCTTGCGCGGGCTCGACGCGGCGCAGACGACGAGCGCGTTCGGCATCGCGGGCGCGCACGCCGGCGGCTTGATGGAAATGTACGGCCTCTCGATGCAGAAGCGCATCAACCCCGGCCCCGCGGCCCACAACGGCGTCGTGGCGGCCGGGCTGGCACAGCACGGGTACGTCGGCGCCGAGACGATCTTCGAGGGTGAGCGGGGCGTCTTGCGCGCGTTCGCCGGGCGCGCCTCGGCGGAGCCGCTCGTCGCGGGGTTGGGCACTGAATTCCCGGTCGCGATCGAGTACAAGGCGTATGCCTGCGCGCGCCCGATCCACAACGCGGTCGATGCGGCGCTCGCGCTGCGCGCGCAGCTCGGCGGGCGGCTCGACGCGGTGACGCGGCTGCACATCCGCCGCCACCCGGCGTGGGCCCACTATCACCAGATTCCACGCCCGCGGACGTATCACGAAGCGCAGGTCAGCTGCAATCACGGCGTCGCGGTCGCGCTCGTCGAGGGGGCCGCGTTCTTCGATCAGTTTGCCGACGACCGGATCGCCGATCCGCGCGTCGCACGCCTCTCGCAACTGCTGACCTACGAGGCCGATCCGTCGCTGCCGCGCGGCGTGTCGGTCGTGCTCGAAGCGACCCTCGAGAACGGAGAGGCTTCACCGCGCACGTCGACTATCCCAAAGGCTCCAAGCAGAATCCGATGTCGGCGGACGAGCGCTGGACCAAGTTCCGCACCATCAGCGGGGCGTCCCTCGACGATGAGAAGAAAGCGAACGTGCGCGAACTCGTCGCATCGCTCGAACGGCTCGATGCGATCTCGACGCTGACGGCGCTCGTCCGCGGCTGACCGCGTTGCTGATCGCGCAGCCCGGAACGATCGGCCCGATGCGGTTGAAGAACCGCGTCCTGATGGGGCCGATGGGCACGAACTACGGCACGAGCGACGGGCTCGCGACCGAACGCGACAGCCGGTATTACGGCGAGCGCGCGCGCGGCGGCGTGGCCGCGATCGTCACCGAAGCGATGTCGGTGTCGCCCAAAGCGCGCAATCACCACAAGTCGCTGTGCGCGTTTCACGACAAGTTCATCCCCAACGCTCGCCGAACTCGTGCGCGCCGTTCACGAGGGCGGCGCCTACGCGATCGGACAGCTCAACCATCGCGGCGCATTGCTGCGCCGCGCGGTGCTGAACATGGAGCCGGTCGGCCCGTCGGCGTGGGCGAACCCGAACACCGGCGAGCCGGTGCGGGCCCTGCGCGTCCGGCGAGATCGCCGAGATCGAAGAAGACTTTCTGGCCGCGGCGCTGCGGCTGTGGCGCGCCGGCTACGATGCGGTCGAGATCCACGCGGCCAACGGCTATCTCTTCCAGCAGTTCTTCACGCCGCGCATCAACCACCGCACCGACGCGTACGGCGGGTCGCTCGAAAATCGCATGCGCCTGCTGCTCGAAACGGTCGCTCTGATCCGGGCGCGCGCACCGGAGATCCCGCTGCTCGTGCGGCTCTCGGCCACCGAGTACGTCGACGCGGGGAGCTACACCCAAGCCGAGATCGTCGCGCTCGCGCGCGAGCTCGAACGCCTCGGCGTGTGCGCGATCGACCTCTCCGGCGGCACGAACGAGAGCCCGGAGCTGTCGCGGTTCTGCATCCAGCCGCCGTCGATGCCGCGCCGCTGCCTGGAACCGTACGCGACCGCGTTCAAGCGCGCGCTGACGATCCCGCTGATCGTCGCGGGGCGCATCATCGACCCGGCCGACGCCGAGGCGGTGCTCGCCAACGGCAACGCCGACTTCATTTCGATCGGGCGGGGCTCATCGCCGATGCGTACTGGACGCGCAAAGCGCTGGGCGAGCTGCCGACCCCGATTCGCGCGTGCATTTCGTGCAACGTCTGTTTCGAACGGCTGACGCGCGAGCTCGACGTCTCGTGCGTGCAGAATCCGCTCGTCGGCACGAACCTCGAGGCGCTCGAACATGCCGAGCCGCAGGTGGCCGGCGTGCGCGCCGAGCGCCCGCGCCGGGTGCTCGTGCTCGGGGGCGGGGTCGCCGGCGCCGAGACCGCGCGCGTGCTGGCCGCCAAGGGTCACGCGGTCGAGATCTGGGAGGCGCGGGCAACGCGCCGGCGGACAGATGCCGCTGGCCGTCGCGGCCCCGCACAAGGACGACGTCAACGCGGTGTGGAGCTATCGCTACGAACAGCTCGTGGCCTTGGGGGTGCCGATCCGCACGGGGGTGGTGGCCGGCGCGCGCGCGATCCGGCTTACGATCCGGCGCTGGTCGTCGTCGCGACCGGCAGCCGTCCGCGCATTCCGGCCGCGTTTGCCGCGGTCGACCGGGGCCTTGCGCGCCTGGGACGTGCTCGCCGATCCGGCGCTCGTGGCGCGCGGCGCGCGGGTCACGATCGTGGGCGGCGGCATGGTCGGCGCCGAGACGGCCGAGTTGCTGGCCGCGCGCGGCTGCGCGGTGACGATCGTCGAGATGCTCCCCGTCGTCGCCGCGGAGATGCCGCGCAACAACCGGCTCGACATCACGCTGCGCCTGCGGGCGCTCGGCGTCGCATTCGTCACCGGAGCGCGCGTGGAGGAGATCGGAGCCGGTGCGCTCGTCCTCGACGTTGCGGGCGAGCGGCGCGCGCTCGCAACCGGCGACGCGCTGATCCTGGCCACCGGGGTCGAGCCCGTACGCGACGTGCTGCCGGCCGTCGTCGAGAGCGGCGTCCCCTACGTGCTCGTCGGCGACGCGAACGTTCCCGGCGATTTCCTCACCGTGCTGCGCGACGCGTGGCTGACTGCGCTCGCCTTCGACGTCGTTCCCGCCCGGCTCCCCGCGCTGGTCTCCTGAAGGAGGGATTCATGCTCGCTCTTCGCCGCCTCGTTCGGGTCCTGGTCGCGGTCGTCGTGACCGCGCTCGCGGCTACCGGCGTCGCGACGGTCGCCGCCGAACCGGCGCCGGTGCGTCGTCGGCGTGCTGATGCCGTTGACCGGCAACCTCGCCGCCTTCGGCGTGACCTCGGAACAGGGCGTCGAGATTGCCGCCGACGACATCAACCGGGCCGGCGGCATCGCTTCGCTCGGCGGCGCGAAGATCAAACTCGTGATTCGCGACAGCACCTCGGATGCGGCCGGCGCGGCCGAGGCCTGCGCGCGTTTGATCGACGACGTGCATCCGCTCGCGATCATCGGCTCGTACGCGAGCGCGCTGACGCTGACCGCGTCGTCGGTCGCGGAGCGCCGCGGGATTCCGTTCCTGACGATGTCGTTCGCCGACGAGATCACGGGCCGCGGCTACAAGACGTCTTCCAGCTTATGCCCAAGGCGTCGGTCGTCGGCATGGCGGCGGTCGAATACGCGGCCCAGATCGCGGCCAAGGCCGGGCGCCCGCTCAAATCGATCGCGGTCGTCTACGAGAACGGCCCGCTCGGTTCGGGCTATGCGGTCGGCTTCAAGGCGGCGGCCGACAAACTGCACCTGGCCGAGCCGCTCGCCGAAGCGTATCCGCACGGATTGACCGACGCCGGTCCGCTCGTGCAGAAGATCGTGCAGAGCGGTGCCGACGTCGTTCTGCCGGCCTCGTACTACACCGACGCGGTGCTGATCGTCCGCGGCCTCAAGCAATCCAATGCCAACGTGCAGATCGTCGGCGGCGCGGGCGGCTGGCTGACGCCGGCCCTCTACGACGCGCTCGGGCTGCTCACCGAGAACATCATGAGCGTCGACACGTCGAACTACGACCTGTACGGCCTGTTCGAGCAGCACTACGTGCAGCGCTTCAAGACCTTCGCGCCGCACGAAGCGTACGAGAACGGCATGGCGCTCTACGTGATCGCCAACGCGCTCGAGAAGTCGAAGGCGACGACGCCCGATGCGCTGCGCGACGCGCTCGCCAAAACCGACGTGCACGGCGGCGTCTTCCTCGGGATCCCCGGCAACGGCGTCAAGTTCGATGCGAACGGGCTCAACACGCTCGCGGTGCCCGAGATGGTGCAGTGGCGAAGAGGCGGCCTCGTCACGGTGTGGCCGGCGGTCGCCGGCAAGACCGCGACCCCGGTGTGGCTCGGTAAACCCGTCAAGTGACGTTCATCCAGGCGGTGCTCAACGGGGTGCTGATCGGCGGCGTGTACGCGCTGATCAGCACCGGCTTGACGCTCGTGTTCGGGGTGATGGAGATCGTCAACTTCGCGCAGGGCGAGTTCCTGATGATCGGGATGTACGTCGCCTACTTCGCGTTCGTCGGCTTGCACGTCGATCCGATGGTGTCGGCGGTGTTCGGTTTCGCGGCGATGTTCGCGATCGGAATCCTCATCGAAGCCGGGCTCGTGCGGCGCATCCTGCGCGGGCCGCCGATCAGCCAGGTGTTCCTGACGGTCGGGCTCTCGGTCGCGCTGCAGAACCTCGCGCTGGCGCTGTTCGGCAGCGACTACCGCTCGGTGCAGGTCCCGTATCAAACTTCGGCCCTCGACCTGTTCGGGCTGCAGTTCTCGGTGTCGTACTTGCTCGCGTTCGCGTGGGCGGCGGTCGTCAGCGTCGCACTGTTCCTGTTCCTCTCGAAGACGAACTTCGGCCGCTCGATGCGCGCGGTGTCGGCCAACGCCGGGGCGGCGACGCTATGCGGCATCCACGTGAGCCGCGTGCGGACGATCGCGTTCGGCATCGGGGCGGGCCTCGCGGGGCTCGCGGGCGCGGTGATCCTGCCCTATGCGTACGTGTATCCGACGATCGGCACGCAATACGTGCTCTCGATGTTCACGGTCGCGATCCTCGGCGGGCTCGGCAGCGTCAACGGCGCGCTGCTCGGCAGCATGATCGTCGGGATCACGCAGTCGCTCTCGGCCCTCTATCTCCCCTCCGCGCTGCAGAACGTCGTCGTGTTCGCGCTCTTCATCATCGTGATGATGGTGCGGCCCTCGGGGCTGTTGGGACGCCGCAGTGCCGCGTAAGGCGCTCGGCTTCGCGCTCGGCGCGGCCCTGCTCTTGGCGCTGCCGTTCCTGCACTTGGGCGACTTCCCGATGCGGGTCGCGACGATGATCTGCGTGTATGCGGCCGCGGCGACGGGCTGGACGGTGCTCGGCGGCTATGCGAATCAGATCTCGCTGATGCAGGCGACGAGTTTCGGCCTGGGCGCGTACACCTCGACGCTGTTGTTCGCGCGCCTGCACGTGAACCCGTGGCTCGGCATGGTGGCCGGGGCGTGCGTCGCCGCGCTGATCGCGGCCGCGGTCGGCGCGCTCGCGTTCCGGCTGCGCGGGCACTACTTCGCCCTGACGACCCTCGCGTTCGCCGAGATGATCCGCACGCTCGTCGAGTACTTGCAGCCGCTGACCGGCGGCGCGCAGGGCGTCTCGGTGCCGTTCGTCAGCAACTCGTTCGTGCTGCTGCAGTTCCCGTCGGCGCGCGACTACTACGAGATCGCGGCAGTGCTGCTGCTGGTGACGCTGTTCGTCGCGCGCGCGATCCTGTTCTCGCCGCTCGGCTTTCGCTTGCGCGCGATCCGCGACGACGAGCTGGCGGCGCGGCTGGCGGGCGTCAACGCGTTTCGCACCAAGATGCAGGCGCTCCTGATCGGGGCCGCGATCTCGGCCTTCGCGGGCACGCTCTACGCGCAGATCACCGGATTCGTCGATCCCGACTCCGTCCTCGCGGTCACCCTCTCGGTGCAGTTCGCGCTGTACGCGATCGTCGGCGGCGCGCAGACGTGGTGGGGCGCGCTCGCCGGAACGGCGCTGCTGTACCCGCTGAGCGTCGGATTGACCGGCTCGGGCGGCGGCGTGTGGTCGGGACTGGCCAAAGTGGCGTACGGCGTCGTGTTGATCGCGATCGTCGTCGTCGAGCCGGGCGGCATCGCCGGCTTCATCGCGCGCCGCCGCCGGACGGCGCCGCTACCGCCCGCGGCCGCGGAGGCGGCCTAGGTGGCGCTGCTCGACGTCGGTCACGTCGCGAAGCGCTTCGGCGGGCTCTCGGTGCTGCGCGACGTCGACTTCAGCGTGGCCGAGGGCGAGATCGTCGGCTTCATCGGGCCCAACGGCGCCGGCAAGAGCACGTTGTTCAACGTCATCTGCGGCGTCTACGCGCCCAACGGCGGGACGATCGCCTTCGACGGGCGCCGCATCGAAGGCATGCCGACCCATGCGGTCTGCGCGCTCGGGCTCGCCAAGACGTCGCAGCTCGTGCGCATCTTCCCGACGATGAGCGTGCTCGAGAACGCGCTGGTCGGCGGGTTGTTACGGCACCGTACGGTCGCCGGCGCGCGCGCGGAGGCGAAGTCGGCGCTGGCGCGGGTGGGTTTGGCGGGCGATGCGTCGCGGATCGCGGGCGACCTCGCGCTCGTCGACCGCATGCGGCTCGAGCTGGCGCGCGCGCTCTGCACGAACCCCAAGCTGCTGCTGGTCGACGAGCTGATGGCGGGCCTGAACCATCTCGAGGTCGAGGGGACGCTCCAGCTCTTGCGCGACGTCTGCGCGAACGGCACGACGCTGGTCGTCATCGAGCACAACATGGGCGCGCTGATGCGCCTGTCGGACCGCATCATCGCGCTCGATGCGGGGACCCTCGTCGCGCAAGGCCTGCCGCTCGACGTCAGCCGCGATCCGCGGGTGATCGAATCGTATCTCGGGGAGAAGTTCGCGCATGCTCATCGTCCGTGATCTGCGGGCCTGGTACGGCCCGATCGAAGCGCTGCACGGGATCAGCTTCGAGGTTGCCGAGGGCGAACGGGTGGCCCTGGTCGGCTCGAACCGGGCCGGGAAGACGACGACCCTGCGCTCGATCTCCGGGGTCGTCAAACGCGCCGCGGCCGAGCTGAGCTACGAAGGGAACGATCTGCAGCGGCTGCCCGCGCACGTCGTCCCTTCGCTCGGGATCGCACACGTTCCGGAAGGGCGCCAAGTGTTCGCCGGGATCACGGTGATCGACAACCTGCTGATCGGCGCGCACCTGAAGCCGTCGGCGGCCTACCGGCAGGAGCGGCTCGAGTTCGTCTTCGCGATGTTCCCGCGCTTGGCCGAACGGCGCTTGCAGTATGCCGACACGATGTCGGGCGGCGAACAGCAGATGCTCTCGATCGGGCGCGCGCTGATGCTGTCGCCGTCGCTGCTGCTCTTGGACGAGCCGTCTCAAGGACTCGCGCCGCGCATCGTCGATGAAATGTACGAGGCCCTCGTGCGCGTCGCCGAGACGGGCGTGACGATGCTGCTCGTCGAGCAAAACATTTCGGCCGCGCTCGATTTCTCGACCCGCGCGTACGTGCTGGAAAACGGGAGCGTCGCGCTTGCGGGCGCGAGCAGCGACCTCGCGCGGGACGACCGCGTGCGCGAATCCTACTTGGGGGTATGACCTTTGGCTATCGATCCGCTCGCCCAACGCCTCCACGCGCTCGCCGCCCAGCCGCTGCCCGCGGCGGTCGCACGCGCGGCGAAACGCACGCTCGTCAACGTGTGCGGCACGGCCGTCGGCGCGAGCCGGCACCGCGTCGTCGAGACGCTGGTGACGCTCGCGCGCGAACACGGCGGAACGCCGGTCGCCGCCTTGCCGGGCCGTGCCGAGCGCACCGACGTGTACTACGCGGCGCTGATCGGCGGCACGTCGGCGCAACTGTACGACTACGACGACACGCATCTCGCGACGGTGCTCCATCCCGGCGCGGCCCCGTTCGGCGCGCTGTTCGCGCTCGTTTCGAGCCGCCGCATCGGCGGCGAGCGCGCGCTACGCGCCTACGCGCTGGGTTGCGAGGTGTCGATGCGGGTCGCGCTCGCGCTCGGGCGCGAGCACTACGAAGCCGGCTGGCACGTGACCGGCACGGCCGGCGTCATCGGCGCCGCCGTCACCGCGGTGCTGCTCCTCGACGGTGATGCGCGGGCGGTCGCCGACGCGATCGGGATCGCCGCCAGCGAGACCGTCGGGCAGCGCGAGGCGTTCGGCACGGCGAGCAAGACCCTTCACGGCGGCAAGGCATCGGCGAACGGCACGATCGCGGCGCTGTTGGCGAGCGCCGGATTTACGAGCAGCGGCAGCCTCGAAACGCCGCGCGGATACTTCAGCGCCTTTTCGGGCAACGGCCCGGTCGCTCCGGAACTCGTCACCGAAGCGCTCGGCGAGCACTGGGAGCTCGAGACGAACACGTTCAAGCCGTATCCGTGCGGGATCGTCGTGCATCCGGCGATCGATGCGGCGATCGCGTTGCGCGCCGCCGGGGTCGATCCGCGGGCGGTGCGCGAAGTGCGCGTCATCTGTCATCCGCTGGTGGCCGAGCTGACGCCGATCGTGCAGCCGCGCGACGAGCTGCAAGCGGTCTTCAGCGTCGCGCACGGCATCGCGGTGGGGTGGCTCGACGGTGCGGCCGGCCTGGCGGAGTACGCGCCGGCGCGCATCGCCGCGCCCGACGTCACTGAACTACGCGCCAAGGTCGTGCTGCAGGTCGATCCGTCGCTGACGGTCGACGCCGGCGCGCTCGAGATCGTGTTCGCCGACGGCACGACGCGGCGCGAGACGGTCGCGCATGCGCGCGGGAGCTTGGACCGTCCGCTCTCCGACCGCGAACTCGAAGCGAAGGTCGCCGCGCTCGTCGAGCCGCTGCTGCCAGGGCGCACGCCGGAGATCGTGCGCGCCGTGCGCGAACTCGACGGCGCCGCCGACGCGTCGATGCTCGTGAGCGCGCTCGCTCTCGAAGGAGCCCCCGCATGATCGCCGCGCCACCCGCCGTCACCGCGTGCGTCGCCGCGTTCGCGGTCGAGCCCGTCGCGCTGCCGCCCGCCGTCGTCGCGATCGGCAAGCAGACGATCCTCAACGCCCTCGCGCTCGCGGCCGGCAGCGCGCACGAGCCGACGCTCGAGATCGCCTACGGCGTCGTCGCCGCACTCGGCACGCCGCCCGAGGCGACGGTCGTGGGCCGCGGCGTGCGCGTCGCGGCGCCGTGGGCCGCGTTGCTCAACGGCATGGCGGTGCATGTCGAAGACTTCGACGACACGCACTTGCGCACGGTGCTGCATCCAGGCGCGCCGATCGTGCCGGCCGCGTTCGCCGCCGCGGAACTGTACGGCGCGAGCGGCCGTGCGTTGCTCGAAGCGGTCGCCGTGGGCATGGAGATCGCGATGCGCGTGGGCAACGCGCTCGGCGTGTCGCACTTCGATCGCGGCTGGCACGTGACCGGCACGATGGGACATCTGGGCGCGGCGGCGGCCGCCGGGCCGCATCGCGGGCTCGACGCGGCGCAGATGTGCGACGCCATCGGGATCGCCGCGCTGCAGTCGGCCGGCCTCACTTCGGCCAACGGCACGATGGTCAAGTCGTTCCATCCCGGCAAAGCCGCGTTCGACGCCATCGAGGCGGTGTGGCTCGCGCGCGCCGGCATCGAAGCCGCCCCGCGTGCGCTCGAGGGTAAGCGGGGCCTGGGGGCACTGTTGAGCGACGCACCCGCATGGCACGAAGTGTTCGACGGGTTGGGCACCACGTGGGAAGCGCCCACGAATGCGTTCAAGCCGTATGCGTGCGGCATCGTCAGCCATCCGATCATCGATGCCGGCATCGAGCTGCGCGCATACTTCGCGTCGGCCGGCGACATCGCGTCGATCGACGTGCGGTGCCATCCGGTCGTGCTCGACGTCATGGGCAAGGTCGAGCCGCGGAACGGGCTCGAGACGAAGTTCAGCGCGTATCACTGCGCGGCGGTCGGTTTTCTCGACGCGGCCGCGGGCCCGCGCCAGTTCAGCGACGCGTACGCGGTCGATCCCGGCGTCGTCGCGCTGCGCCGCAAGGTGAAGGTCGAAACGACCCGCGATGTCCCGCGGGGCGCGGCGCACCTCACCGCGCGCGGCGTCGACGGCCGCGTCGTCGAGATCGAGATCGTCAACGCGACCGGGAGCATCGAGCGGCCGATGACCGACGCCCAACTGGCCGCCAAGGCCGTGCTGGTCGCCGGCGAAGGCATCCGTCCGTCGCTCGCGCTCGTGGCGCGTTTGGAAGACGTTGCCGATTGCGGCGAGCTCGTCGCGGCGCTGCCCGTCGTCGCGGGCTGATGCGCGCGTGGACGATCCGCCCCCTGCACGTCGGCACGCTGCACCGCAAGCGTTGCGAGTTCTTGTGGCGCGACCGCGACGTCGCACCGTTCGACGCGCCGGTCATCATGTATCTGCTCGAGTCGGCCGGCGAACGGGTGCTCGTCGATAGCGGCTGTTCCGATCCGGCGCACGCACATCCCGAGCACCATCCGTTCTCGCGCCCGCCCGAACAGCATCCGGTCGCGGTGCTGGCGGCGCTCGGCGTGGCGCCGGGCGACGTGACCCTGGTGATCAACACGCACTTGCACTGGGACCATTGCAGCGGCAACGAACATTTCGCCGGCGCGCGGATGCTCGTGCAGCGTGAAGAGCTACGCTATGCGGTCGCGCCGCTGCCCTGGAACGTGCGCTCGTATTCGCCGCCGGCGCCGGGCGAGATGCCGCCGTGGGCGCGCGGCTCGTTCGAGCCGCTCGACGGCGAGGCCGGGCCCCGCGACGGGCTGCGCATCATCCCGACGCCCGGGCATACGCCGGGCTCGCAGTCGCTCGTCGTCGACACGCACGAAGGCCGCTACGTGCTGGCCGGCGACAACGTTCCGCTCTACGACAATTGGAACGGCCGCGGCGCGGCGTGGCCTTTCATCCCCAACGAGAACCACTACGATCTCTCGGCCTACGCGCGCAGCATGCAGACGCTGCGCGAGCTCGGGGCGCCGGTGATCCCGTCGCACGACATGCGCGTCTTCGCGCGGGAGGTCTACGGGTAGCAGGTGTTCGCGGCGCCCCGCGCGCAGGAGGCCCCGATGGCGGCGTCATTTCACGACGACGATTTCCAATTCCAGTTCATGCTCGCCCTGGGACAGGCGTATCATCGGCTTTCGGACGTCGGTGAGTGCCTGGCGGCCGCCGCGAACGTGCGCAACGGCAATCCGGAGAGCTGGTTCAAGGCCTGGCTCGCGACTGCCGACCGGGTCAGCGCGATCGCCGGGCACTGCGAGTCGTACGGGGCGCGCGTCAGCGCGCGCGAGGCGTGGCTGCGCGCGGCGACCTACTTCGATACCGCGACCGTGTTCTTGGACATGACCGACGATCCGAGCCGCATGCTGCCGACGTGGCAGGCGCACCGGGTCGCGTTCGAGCGGGCCGCGGCGCTCTTCGATCCCCCGGCCGAACGGATCGCGATCCCCTACGATCCCGTCCCGATGCCGGCGTTCTTGTTCAAGCCGTCGGCGGCACAGGCGCGCTATCCGCTGATCGTCATGTGCAACGGCAGCGACGGACCGCTCTCGTCGATGCTCGCGCTCGGCGGCTTCGGCGCGCTGGCGCGCGGCTACGCCGTGCTCGCGTTCGACGGGCCGGGGCAGCAAGCGATGCTGTTCGGGCACGGCGTCCCGTTCCGCCCCGACTGGGAAGCCGTCATCACGCCGGTCGTCGACGCGATGCTCGCGCGCGACGACGTCGACCCCGCGCGCATCGTGCTCCTGGGCGTCAGCCAAGGCGGCTATTGGGCGCCGCGCGCCGCCGCGTTCGAACACCGGATCGCGGCCGTCGTCGCCGACCCCGGCGTCGTCGACGTCGCGACGTCGTGGCTCGCCCACCTCCCCGGTTCGGTGCGCGCGCTGCTCGAAGCGGAGAAGCGCGACGAGTTCAACCGTTGGATCGGCTGGACCGAGCGCGTGTCGCGCAAGCTGCGCGGAACGCTCGCGTTCCGCATGCGCGCGTACGGGCTCGCGACGCCGTACGACGTCTATCAAGCGCTACGGGCCTATACGTTGCGGGGAGTCGCTTCGCAAATCGTGTGTCCGCTGCTCGTCACCGCACCCGAACACGAGCAGTTCTGGCCCGGGCAAAGCCAAGAGCTCGCGCAACTCGCCGGCGAGCGCGCCACCCTGGTGCGGTTCGCCGCGTTCGAGGGTGCGGATTGGCACTGCGAGCCCAAGGCGCTCGGGCTGCGCGATCAGCGCATCTTCGACTGGCTCGACGCGACGTTGCCGCCACCGCCGGGCGTCACGCCGCCGGCCGCGAGTCCGGCGACACCGGAAGCTTGACCGCCACGTGGCTGCCGGCCAGCGGCAGTCGCGTCACCGACACTTCCGGCGCGAGCTGTGAGATCAGAAAGAGCCCGCGCCCGGACTCGGCCCAGACGTCGACCGGCAGCTTGGGATCGTAGTCGAAGCCCGGTCCGTCGTCGATGAAGTGCAACGTCAAACCGTCGTCGACTTCGAGCGCGATGCTGAGCGGGCCGGGGGCGTGGCGAGCGCTGTTGCCGATCAGCTCGGCAAAGATCAGCCGGCAAGCTTCCAGATCGCTGCCGGCGCCGCTCAGGGCCGCGATCTCGCGTAAGAAATCGTCTTTGAGGCCGTACGCGACCCGCGCGTCGCCGGCGTCGAAGCGCCAGCGCGGCCGGTCGGGCGCTTCGACGACCAATACCGCGAAGTCATCGGGGTCGGACGCGCCGCGCACGACCCGTTCGAGGTACCGGGCCGGGTCGGCCGCATGGATGAACCCGTCGCTCGCGACCGCGGCCTGCATCGCGGTTTCATCGCCGCCGGCAGTGAAGAGCACGAACAGCGAGCCGGGCGTCAGCACGACGCTCCGTTCCTCGAACGGCGCCGCTTCCGGGATCGCCAGCCGGGCCGAGGGAGCGTCGAGGCGCTCCACGGCGCCGTTTCGGCGCCGAACCATCGGGGCGACGTGCCCGGCGCAGGCGTAGCGGGCGGCCAGGGTCTCGGGTTCGATGACCCCGACGAACGCGCTGGCCGGCGTATCGCAGCTTTCGAGCAGCAGCGCTTCGTTGGCGAGCGCGAGGATCTCGCCGGGGCGCTCGGTCAGCAGTGAAGCGATGCGGATCGCTTCGCGCAGCTGCACCATCGTGCGCGCCGTTTCGAAGCCCCGCCCGGCGACGTGTCCGATCGTCACGACGATCGCTCCGCTCTTGGTCGCGAACGCGTCGTACCAATCGCCGCCCAAGTCGGCTTCCGAGTCGCACGGCCGGTAGAGCGCGTAGAAGCGCAGGGCCTCGCTCTGCGGAAACGTCCGCGTCAAGAATGCTTGTTGCAGCCCGCGGGCGACGTTTCGTTCGCGCGCGAACAATTTTGCGTTCTCGACGGCCAGCCCCGCGCGCCGCCCGAGTTCGCGAGCGAATTGGAGGTCGTCGGTGTCGAAGCGCTGGTCGCCGGTCATCACGAACGTCAGCGCGCCGAAGATGCGGCCCCGCGTGCTGACCGGCACGACGATCTTCGAGCGATAGCCGAGCGCGCGCATGTATTCTTCGTGGTCGCGCGAAGCCGCGTATTCCGCGATGTTCTGCTCGTCGATCTCGGGAAGGAAGAAGGGAGTTCCTGTTTCCGTGACGCTCAACACCGGATGCGAGCGGAACTCCGCATTGTAGATCAGCGACGCGACGCTCTTGACCAGCGGTGCGACCGAGGCGTCGCGATGCGCGGCCGAAGTCACGTAGATGCGTTCGGAGCGCTCGTCGATAAGGTCGAAAATGCACAGATCGGCGAACGACTGCACCGCAAGCCGCGCGACGTTGTCGAGGGTCTCTCCGAGGTCCAGCGACCGGTGAAAAAACTCCCCGGCTTGCACGAGTAGTGCAAGCCGCTGTTCAATCCGCGTTTGAGCGAACGTCGACCGGCTCGGCAAATTCGTCGAACCCCCCAAAATAGCCCGTACCCGATTTTCATGGCTTAAAACTCGGTGAATAACGTTCCGCTTGCGTTGCAGGACTGACCTTTACATCGGACGAGTAACACGGTATGGAACGCAACAATGTCCCGGCGGCAATCAGCATCCGGAGCATCGATCACGTCGTGATCACGGTAAACGACCTCGACGCGACGCTCGCCTTTTACAACGGCATTCTCGGGATGCGCGTGGAGCGCTTCGGCGAAGGCAGGATCGCCCTGCACTTCGGTTCGCAAAAACTGAACGTGCACGTAGTGCAACATCCGCTGGGGCTCGTCGCCGACGTGCCGACTCCGGGCTCGCTGGACCTTTGCTTCATTGCCGAAACGCCGGTCGCCGACGTCGTGCGTGCGTTCGAGGCGCACGGGGTCGAGATCGTGCAGGCACCGAGCACGCGCACCGGGGCTTGCGGGGCGATTTGGTCGGTCTACGTGCGCGACCCCGACGGCAACCTCGTCGAGATCTCAAACTACCAGTAATTTCCAAGCTTTCTCAGCAGGCGTTTTAGCTGGCGGTCGGGCGGGAACATCGTGCGCCACTATCGTGAGAAACAGCGCGCTCGTCCGCATCGGCGTCCTGCTCCTCGTGTCCGTGGGTACGGGGTGCGCGGGGAAGGCGGACGCCGCCGCCAAAGCGACCCCCCCGCCGCCGCAAGTGCAAACGGTCGCGGCCCGCCTCGGCACGGTCGCGCCGAGCGTCCAGATCGCGGGGGTGATCGCGCCGTACCGCCAAGTCGCGGTCACCGCCGACCTCTCCGAACCGATCGCCGAGGTCGACGTCGTCGAAGGCCAACAAGTGCGGCGCGGCCAGGTGTTGGCCAAGTTGCTGACCGACGACCTCGAGGCGCAGCTCGCGTCGTCGGAGCGCGTCGTGAGTGAGGACGAGGCCCGCTACGCGCAGACCGCCTACCAAGCGTCCGCGACGACCGTGCAAAACTCGGCCAGCGTCGTGGCCGCGCGCGACGCCTTGCACCAGGCGCAAGTGAACCTAGCGGGCGCGGAGACCGACCTTCACCGCTACGAACTGCTCGACGCGCAAGGTTACTTGCCGGCGCAAACGCTCGATCAGCAGCGGGTCACCGTCGCGACCGATCAACAAGCGGTCAACGCCGCGCGCGCCACGCTCGCTTCGGCAACGGCGAACGACGCCGCCAACGGAAACGGGCAAAACGCCGGCGCGCAACGGCAAGAACTCGAGGCGGCGCGGGCCGCCGTCGACGCCGCACAGGCGAGCGTCAATCAGCTCGAGCTCGAGATCGCGCGCGCCGTGATCGTTGCGCCGGTCGACGGCACGATCGACTCGGTCAATGCCAATCCCGGCGAATACCCGTCGGGACGGCAGCTGTTCACGCTCGAGCAGGACGCGCAGGTGTACGCGGTGCTGCCGGCTTCGACCGCGCAAGTGCTCAGCGTGCGCCGAGGCGCCGGCGCGTCGGTCGAAGTCAACACGAGCTACAGCGCCAATCCGCAGTGGCACAAGGACCGCGGGGTCGTCGATGCGGTGCTCGATCAAGTCGAACCGGGCACTACGAACTTCACCGTCAAAGTGCTCGTCGACAACGCCGACCATCATCTGCACGCGGGGATGCCGGTGAACGGGTACGTCGATCTTCCGCCGCTGCACGGAATCATCGTTCCCGTGACCGCGTTCATCGACGACACGCGGTCGACACTCTATACGGTCGACGGCGCCGTCGTGCACCAGAAGGCCGTGGCCGAAGTCGGCGACGACGGCGCGAACGCGGTCGTCACCGGCGTCTCTCCGGGCGAGCTCGTCGTCAAGAACGTCACCGCCGAGACGGTCGGCAACGGCGATCGCGTGCGTCCGTCGACGACGAACGCGCCGGCGAAATAGATGCGGCTCACGAGGGTCTTTCTGCGGCGCCCGACGCTGACGTTCGTCTTCGTGGCGCTGACGTTGCTGGCCGGTATTTTCGCGCTGCGCTCGCTCGTCGTGCAGCAGATGCCCAACACCGGCATGCCGACGATCAACGTGCAAGTGACGTACAGCGGCGCGTCGACGACCGAACTGCAGACCGAAGTCGCCGAACCGATCGAAGATCAGATCGCGGGGACGCCGTACCTCGATCACATCGATACGACGATCGAGAACGGCAGCGTTTCAATCGCCGCGGCGTTCGCGCTCACCTCGACGGATACCGAGAACATCGCCAACGTCGAGAAGGCGCTGCAGGCCGCGCAGCGCCAGCTGCCCTCAGCGATCCAAGCGCCGACGATCCGGGTCGCCGACCCCAGCGAACCGAACATCATCACGCTCTCGCTCACGTCGAAGAAGTACAGTCCGGTCGCGCTCGGCGCGCTTGCGAACAACCAGATCGTGCCCGCGATCGAACAGTATCCCGGGGTCGCGCAGGCCAGCGTGTACGGGACGACCCAAGCCGCTTTCGAGGTGCTCGTCAACCCCAATCTGTTGGCGGCGAACAATCTGACGCTGACCGACGTCGTCGACGCGATCTCACCGAACAATCTGCGCGCGCCGGGCGGGATCATCTACCAACCCGGGCGCGAGACGCAGATCGACGTCCGCGGCGACATCTTCGATCCGCAGTCGGTCGCGAATCTGCCGATCCACGTCGCCTACGCGGGCACCGCCGCGAGCACGACCGCGACCGGCGGCGGCACCGCGAGCGGCGGGAACGCGGCCGGCGGCGCTTCGGGGTCGACCGGCTCCGGCACGAGCGGCTCGGGCGCCGGCAGTTCCGGCACGAGCGGCTCGGCGGCGGGGTCGAACGGCGGGACGTCAGGGGCGGGCGCGGCCGGCGGCTCGAGCAGCGGCGGCAGCGCCGGCACCGGCGGCGCGACGGCGGGCGGCACGGGGGCGGCGGGGACCGGCGCAACGGGTGCCAACGGCGGGGCGGGCACCGGCGCAACGGGTGCCATCGGCGGGGCGGGCACCGGCGCAACGGGTGCCGCCGGACGGCCGGCGCAACCGGTGCCGGCGGAGGCGGCACGGCCGCCATCGGCGGCGCGACGGCCTCGACCGACGTCGGCGGCCTCGCAGACGAGTGGCGCCGCTTCGCCCGGCTCCTCCGGATCTTCGACGGCGGGCGGAGGCGCGGCCGTCGCTCCGGCAGCCGCTCCCGCTGCGGTCGCCTCGTCGGCGCCGGTGCCGCACGCGACCGCCACCGGCGTGGGCGGATTCTATGCGAGCGGGGTCACGCCGGCGGGCGGGACGAGCGGCGGCGGCGGCGGTACGACGACGGCTGCGGGAACGACGAATTTGCCCGTCGACACGCCGATGAGCGTGCAATCGGTGTCGTCGACGACGAACAGCAGTTCTTCGACGTCGACGGCGGCGGTGTCGCAAGAGGCCGCGAACATGCCGTCCGCCTCGTCGAGCGAGTACGGCAACGGAAGCGGGACCTCGATGTCGCCGTTCGTCGGCATCTTGAACCCGTGGGCCGTCCCCTCGGCCGACAAGCGGATCTCGGACGTCGCGCAAGTGCTCACCGGCAGCGTCGTCCAACGCGTGTTCGCGACCCTCGACGGTCGCGAAGGCGTCGGCATGCAGATTCAAAAGGCGACGACCGCCAGCGAAGTGACCGTCGCGAATCAAGTGATCGCCGCGCTGCCGAAGCTGCGCGCGCAATTTCCCGGGATCGACTTCCAGGTCGCGCACAATCAGGCGATCTTCACCCAACAGCAGCTCGATTCGGTCGAACATACCCTCATCGAAGGCATCGTGCTGACCGCGGTCGTCATGCTGTTCTTCCTGAAATCGTGGCGCAACGCGGTCGTCGTCATGGTCGCCATCCCGACGTCGCTCGGCGTCACGCTGTTCGTGATGCGGATCATGAACCTGACGCTCGATACGATCTCGCTGATGGCGATGACCCTGGTCATCGGCATCTTGATCGACGACTCGACGGTGGTGCTCGAGAACATCGAACGGCATCACGCGATGGGCGAAGCGCCCGCCGACGCGGCGCTCAACGGGCGCAGCGAGATCGGGACGGCTGCGATCGTGATCACGATGGTCGACGTCGTCGTGTTCTTGCCGATCGCCTTTGCCGGGGGGCAAGTCGGCGTGCAACTGGCCGAGTTCGGAATCGTCGTGTCGATCGCGACCCTCACGTCGCTCTTCGTGTCGTTCACCGTCACGCCGGTGCTCGCGGGCCTGTGGTCGATGAAGTCGACCTGGCGCCCGTGGCCCGTGATCCGTTGGTTCGACGACCGCTTCGACCGCTTGCGCGGCCGCTATGCGGAGCGCTGGCTGCCGGCCGTCATGCGCCGTCCGTGGCCGATCCTCATCACCTCGATCGTCCTCTGCGGGCTCGCGTTCTTGCTCGTCCCGAGCGGCTTGGCTCGGCGAAGAATATCAACCCACGCAAGACCAGGGCATCATCTACGCGCAGGTGACGTTGCCGCCGGGCCATCCGCTCGCGCAGACGCGCCAACTGATGGCGGAACTCGAAGCGAAGGCCCGTCAGACGATCCCCGCGGCCGAGTTCCAGAGCGAGCAGACCGTCGCCGGCGGCTACGCCGCCGAATTCGGCGGCTTCATCCAAGAAGGCAACGTCGGCCAGATCTCGATCTATCTCACCACCGATCACAAGACGCCGACCGCGACGTACGTCGCGCAGCTGCAGTCGGCCCTCGGCAAGATCGCGCCGCCCAAGAGCCTCAACGTCGTGCAAGCGACGCAGCAAGGCGGCGGCGTGCAACAACCGATCGACGAACTCGTCAGCACGCAAAACGGCGCCGACCCGACGCCGTACGCCGCCAAAGTGCTCGCCGCACTCCAGGCGACGCCGGGAGCGGTCGGCGCGCAAGACAGCGCCACGAACGCGGCCCCACAGGTCGAGGTCGACTTCGACCGCGTGAAGCTCCAGGCGCTCGACGTGAGCGTCGGCACGGCGGCGGCCGCGGTCGAGGCGGCGTTCGGTGGCGACCAGGCGACCCAGATCGAGACGCCGACGAACGGTCTGACCGAGATCTTGGTCGAGTACCCGCTGCCTTATCAGAACTCGCTCGCGGCGCTGCTCAACATCCCGCTGCGCTCGGAAAACGGCGGCATCGTACGGCTCGGCGACGTCGCGCATTTGCGGTGGGCGCCCGCGCCGTTGATCATCACGCGGGAAAATCGCCAGCAAGTGGTGCACGTTTCCGCCAACGTCGCCGGTGGCTACAACCTCTCCGACGTGACGAAGGCGTTCCTGCAGCACGTGAAGGCCCTCGGTCTTCCCAAGACGGTCGTCGTCCATCCAGCCGCGCAGGGACAGCAAGATCTGATGGGACAGGCGCTCGCGACGCTAGGCGCTTCGCTCCTGATCTCGTTCGTGCTGGTCTTCATGATGATCGTCGCGCTCTACAACAGCTACCGGACGCCGTTTGTCACGCTGTTCGCGATCCCGCTCGCCACGATCGGCGCGTTCGGCGCGCTGTGGATCACGCGGCAGACGCTGAACCTCTACTCGCTGATCGGGATGGTGCTGCTCGTCGGTTTGGTGACGAAGAACGGCATTCTGCTCGTCGACTATGCCGATACCGTGCGTGCCCGCGAGGGCCGCAATCGTGAGGACGGCATCCGTGAAGCGGCCGCGACCCGCTTCCGTCCGATCATGATGACGACGATCGCGATGATCGCCGGGATGCTGCCGCTCGCGCTCGGCCTCGAACCGGGCGGCCAGAGCCGCGCGTCGCTCGCGATCGCGGTGATCGGCGGCCTGCACGAGTTCGCTCGTGCTGACGCTCTTCATCGTCCCGATCATGTACGGCTGGCTCGCGCCGAAGGTGCTCAAACCGGAGACGCAGTTCGCCTCCGACAAACGCCCGCCGGAGTCGCCGCCGACCGGAACGCCCGCGCCCGCATAGGCTACGGCATCGGCACCGGAAGGGGATCGGCCGGCCGGTGACCCCGTTTGTACACCATCACCGTGCGCTTGAACGTGATGACGATCGTGCCGTCCGCTTTGTAGCCGGTCGTCTTGACGTCGACGATCCCGGCGTACGGCCGCGAGCGGCTCTCCCGGCAGCCGAGCACTTCGGTCTGCGCGTACAGCGTGTCGCCGTTGAAGAACGGATTGGGCAGCTCGATGTCGGTCCAGGAGAGGTTGGCGATCGCGTTGCGCGCGACGTCGGACACGCTCATCCCGGTCGCGAGCGCAAGGATCAGCGAACCGTTGACGAGCGGCTTGCCGAAATGCGTCTTGGCCGAGAACGCGCTGTCGAAATGGATCGGGTTCGTGTTCATCGTCAGCATCGAGAACCAGATGTTGTCGTTCTCGGTCACGGTGCGTCCGAGCGGATGGCGGTACACGTCGCCGGGCTCGAAGTCTTCGTAGAAGCGGCCTTGCCAGCCGGGCTTTTCGCTCACGGCGTCGCCTCGACGGCGCCGTGTTCGCGCGCCCACGCGACCAAGCCGCCCAGTGACGTGCAGGCGACGACGCCGGCGCTCGCCAGCAGCGCGGCCTTGCCCGCGGCCGTCCCGGCGGATCCTTTGATGATTGCGCCCGCGTGCCCCATGCGGCGTCCTGCCGGCGCATGGCGTCCGAGCACCAAGCTCGCCATCGGCTTCACCGGCGGATGCGCGCGCAGATGGCCCGCGAGCCGTTCTTCCTTGTCGGAGCCGATCTCGCCGATCACGACCAGCAGGCGCGTCTTCGGGTCGTTCACGAACCCCTCGTACGCGTCGATGATGTCGTTGCCGTTGACTTTGTCGCCTCCGACGTCGACTGCAGTCGACTGTCCGATCCCCGCTTGCGTGAGCGCCAACGCGGCTTCGTGCATCGCGCTTCCGGTACGGCTCAGGATCCCGACCGGACCGGGCCGGTACATGACGTTGGGCGAGATGCCGAGCTTCCAGCATCCGGGGCGGATCGCGCCGCCGGTGTTCGGCCCCGCCACCGTCGCGCCGCGTGCGTCCGCGGCGACCCGGATCCGCAAGCTGTCCCACGTCGGCACGCCTTCGGCGATGATCGCGACGAGCGCGATGCCCGCGTCGAGCGCTTCCATCGCCGCGCCGAGCACCGCGCCGCTCGGCGCGAAGATGACCGAGGCGTCGATGCGGTGGGCGCGACGGGCCTGCGCGACCGTGTCGTAAACCGGCACGCCGGCGACCGTCTCGCCGCCGCGGCCCGGGCTGACGCCCGCGACGACCGGCGTCCCGGCTTGCTGCATCGTCACGGTGTGCGCGCGGCCGGCAGTGCCGGTGATCCCTTGCACGACGACGCCTTCGAGGCGATCAGCCCACATCGGCGGCGACCTCGCGCTGCGCGAGGAGCGCGGCCATCAGCCGCACGGCCTCATCCGTCGTGCCGTCCCGGCTGACGTGCACGTTGGGTGCGGCTTCGAGGAGCTGCCACGCTTCTTCCTGATTGGAACCGCGCAGCTTGACGACGATCTCGACGCCCGGCGGCACGCGTTTGGCCCCCTCCGCGATGCCGGTCGCGAGCGACAGACACGACGCGAGCCCGCCGTGGTTGTTGACGATGATCCCGCGGATGCCGGGCAGCGAACCGACGATTTCGAGGCCGGCCACGAGCTTGCGCGTCGACGAGCCCTGCAGATCCATGAAGTTCGCCGGCCGCAGTCCCGCGTCGACGAGCGCGTCGACGACGAGCATCGCGAGCCCGGCGCCACCGACGATCACGCCGACGTCACCCTCGAGCCGGGTGAAGCTGAGGCCGCTCTCGGCGGCGCGGATTTCGAGCGGATCTTGCGGGCGCGCGATCATCAGCGGCAGCCGGCTGCGGGCTTCGTCGTCGATCTCGATCTTCGCGTCGCCCGCGACCAGCGTGCCGTCGGGGGTGACGAAGAGCGGGTTGATCTCCGCCAGCGTGCACTCGCGCCGGATCGCAAGATTCGCCAACAGCGCGCCGGCGCGCGCGAGCTCGACGGCGGCTTTGCCGTGCACGCCGTGCGCGGCGAGCGCGTCGAGCAGTTCGTGGGGCCAGGGCGCGCGCCCGGGCGAGAACGGAAAGCGCACGAACGCCGCGGCATCGCGAGCCTCGACGTCGACGCCGCCCTGCGGCGAGAGGAGCAGCAGCGGTTGGCCCTCGGCTTCGGCGATCGTGACGGCTGCGTACCATTCGGCGCACGCTTCGACGAAGCGTTCGACGAGCACGTGCGGCGTCGCCTCGCACAAGCGCTCGACCGCGGCGGTCATCTCCGCTTCGTCGCGCGCGATCGTCACGAGCCCGGCTTTGCCGCGTCCCCCTTCGAGCCGCTGCGCCTTGAGCGCGACCGGGAAGCCGAACGCGAGCGCGGCCTCGCGCGCCGCCCAGGCGCTCGCAACGAGCCGCCCTTCGGGCACGGTGAACCCCGCTTCGCGCAGCAGTTCCTTCCCTTCGACTTCATACAGCTGCATGCGCGAACTCCTCGACGATTGCCGCGACCGCGTCGGGGCGGTCCAAGTGCATCATGTGTCCCGAGCGCTCGATCGTGCGCTGCTGCAAGTGCGGGATGCACTGCGCGCGCGACTCGAACGCGGCCGGCTCCTTGCGGAAGCGCTCGGTCGTGTGTGATTCGGTCGCGGTCACCCACAATACCGGCGCGGTCGTGCGGCGCCAGCACGCCTGCATCTCGGGCAGCCGGTATTCGATCGCGTTGCGCACGCGCAGGCGCGGGTCGCACACGAGCGCGACGCCGCCTTCGACCGGCGCGGCCCACATCTGCGCGACTTCGAGCGCGCGTTCGGGCGAGAGACGCGGATAGCGGCGGATGAGCCGTTCGGCGACCGCCGCGAAGTTGGGATAGACGCGCGCCGGCTGCGCGTTGCGCAAGCGTTCGAGCCACACGTGGTAACGCTGCGCCGTCTCCTCGAAATGCTCGGTCGCCTGGCGTCCGAAGCCCTCGAGCGAGACGAACCAGGCGACGCGTGCGGGCCTGATGCCGGCGTACATCCCCATGATGTTGCCGCCCATGCTGTGCGCGACGATGCGCGCCGGCTCGTCGGGCTCGTAATGCCCGAGCAGCACGTCGACGTCGGCGTAGTAGTCTTCCGCCGGATAGGCGGCCGCGGCCCAGCCGGAACGGCCGCAGCCGCGCCAATCGAGCGCGATCACGTGCCAGTCGGCGCGCAATTCGTCGACGACGTAGCGCCACGTGCTCCCACAGTCCATGCGCCCGTGCATGAAGAACAAGCGCGGAGCGGACGAGTCGCCCCAGTGGGTGACATGATAGCGGATCCCGCGAACGTCGAGGAACTCCGAGCGCGGGCCCGCGTGCTTCACCCTAGCGAGCGATGCCGGTCGCGGTGCCGGCCAGCACGGTCGCGCCGTCCTGGCGTTCCGACCACACGTCCATCGTCACGAGCGTCCCGTCAGCGGACGGCTCGGCGGCGGTCACCTTGGCTTTGGCCGTGACGGTATCGCCTTCGCGCACGATGTCGGTCATCTTGACGGCCATCGTCCCTTCCGAGAGCCACGTTTCGCCGAACAAGTCGATCAGCAGCGTGAAGAGATGGCCCTGGTATTGCGTTCCCGAGGCGATGCGCGTCGGCACGCCGGTCGACTGCGCGAACTCGAGGTTCGTGTGGATGTTCTTGCGCGGGAAGTCGGGGTTCGTCAGCGGGCCGCCCGAGAACGTCAGCAAGCGCGCTTCGGTGATGCGGCGCGGGTGGCCGGCGAACTCCGTCCCGACGGTCATGGAATGCTCCGTCATCGTCAGTTCTTTCCGCTCACGGCGTTGGACGGGCGCGAGACCGTCGAGTGGACGACGCGCCGCATGATCACCTCGCCGCGCTCGTTCGTGACGACCGCTTCGACCGCCTGATAAGGCCGGTTCTTGCGCTCGTAGAGGTCGACGACGGTCCAGTTGACGGTCAGCTTGTCGCCGACGCGGGCCGGTTGAAACCACCGCAGTTCGCAACGCGCGTGAATCGAGCTCCAGCCCGGGGGGAGCTTGAACGAGGGGCTGCGGGCCCGCGTCGTCATGTTGATGATGAAGCCGGGGTGCGCGAGTGGCTTGCCCCACGGTCCCTCGGCGAGGTACCGCGGGTGATAGTCCTCTTCGGCGTACACGTACTGCTCGTTGAGTTCGGGCGTGACGACGAACTCGAGCGGCGCTTGCTGATCGCCGACCGCCAGGTCGGTGGCGGAATTTTCTACCGTCTTGATGGCCATGCTCACCTCCGGACGATTGTTTTACAATTCTGGCGCCATCAATCCTCGGATGGCGGAAGAATCACTTCGCTCGCCGCGGAAAACGCGCCCCATGCGGATCAAACGCTCGGTCGCCATTTCCACCCTTGCCGCCGCCTCGCTCGGCTGCGTGGCGCGTCCCGGATGGGCCGCGGCCGAGGCGCCGGCCATGGTTACGATCGCGTATCAACCGGGGCTCGGCTACGCGAACCTGATCGTGATCAAAGCGCAGGGGACGCTCGAGAAGCAGTTCCCCCAGACGAAGATCCAGTGGGTGCAGCTCAGCAACGGCGCCGCGATCCGCGACGGCATGATCGCGAATCAGATCCAAATCGGGTCGGGCGGCATCGGCGCGTTTCTCGTAGGCTGGGATCGGGGCGTGGGCTACCGCCTCATCGCCTCGCTGAACACGATGGACACGTGGCTGGTCGCGCACGATCCCGCAATTCGCACGCTGCGCGACATCAAGCCCGACATGAAGATCGGAATGCCCGGCCCGGATTCGCCGCAGGCCGTCGTGCTGCGCCAAGCCGCCGCGCAACAGCTCGGGAACGCGCACGCGCTCGACACGAACATCGTCGCGATCGCGCATCCCCTCGGGCTCGTCGCGTTGCAGAACGGCCAACTCGCCGCGCACCTGACCTCGCCGCCGTTTCAGTACGAAGAGGTCGCGGCCGGCGGACACGTCGTCCTGCGCGCCTACGACGTGCTCGGCCCCGCGACGTTCAACAGCGCCTACACGACCCAGCAGTTCTACGAACAATATCCGAAATTCGTCAACACCTTCTATCGCGATCTGCTCGACGCGGCGGTGTTCATCAAGGCCAATCCCAAGGCGACCGCGGCGATGCTGGTTGCCGAAAGCGGCGGAAAGGGCTCGGTGACCGAGTACGTCGGATGGATCGTGCGGCCGGACAACGCGTTCGGCACGACGCCGCACGGCTACCTCAAGTACGCGCGCGCGATGCAGGCGCAGGGCCTGATCTCGAAAGTGCCGGTCTCGATGCACGAAATCGAACTGCCGAATCTTGGCGGCGTCGGCGACTGACCGGCTGCGGGGCCTCACCGTGCTGCGCCTGCGCGCGAGCCCCCGCACGACGTACCTCTTCGCGAAGGTGCAGACGCAGCGCGGGCTGACCGGCTGGGGCGAGGGCACGATGTCGGGCGACGACGCGGCGACCGCCCGCGGCGCGCGCGAGGCGTTCGCCGCGCTCCTCGACGGCGAGCCCCCCGGCGCGGCCGGGGTGCTTTCGGCGCGCTTGCGGCAAGCGGGAGGCGAGGGCCGCAGGCGCCGTGGGCGACCGCGCTCTCGATGCTCGAACAAGCGCTTTGGGACATCCGCGCGCAACAGCTCGACGTGCCGCTGTGCGAACTGCTGGGCGGCGCCAGACGCGACCGCATCCCGCTGTATGCCAACGTCAATCGCGGGTTGTTCGACCGCTCCCCCGATGCGTTCGCCCAGCGCGCGCACGAGGTGGCGGCGGCCGGCTTCCGCGCCCTCAAGTGCGCGCCGTTCGACGGCGTCGTGCCGGGAGCGAGCGCGACGGAAGAAGGGCGTGCGCTCGTGCGCGCCGGGATCGCGCGGGTCGCGGCGGTGCGCGCCGCGCTCGGGCCCGAGCGCGCGCTGATGGTCGACTGCCACGGTCGGTTCGACGCGAACGAGGCACTGGCGCTGGCAGACGCGCTGGCGCCGTTCGCCTTGCGGTGGTTCGAGGAGCCGGTCGCGACGCTCGGCGATCAGTCGGCGGACCGGCGCGCGGCGGTGACCGCCGACGCGCCGGCCAATGCGCGGGCCGACACCAGCGCGCTCGAGCGGATGGCCGCAGATTGCTCGCTGCCGCTCGCCGGCGGCGAGTTCAGTTACGGCACGCGGCAGTTCGAAGCGCTGCTCGCGACCGGAGCGCTCGGCGTGGTGATGCCCGACGTCAAGCACTGCGGCGGCATCTGGGAGTGTTTGCGGATCGCAATCCTAGCGCAGGCACGCGGCGTTGCGGTGTCGTTGCACAACCCGAGCGGCCCGGTCGGCACCCTCGGATCGGCGCACGTGTCGGCCGCGTGCGACGCGGAGGTCCTCGAGTATCAGTGGGGCGACGTCGCCTGGCGGCGCGAGTTGCTCGCACCGGGCGAACGCATCGAGGACGGCGCGCTCGTGCTTCCGTCGGGCCCCGGCTTGGGTGCCGCCGTCGACGAGCGCTTCGCCGGCGATTACGCGATCGACGTCGACGCGTGACGCGGCGCGGCGGTTCAGCCGCGAACGGACGAAACGAGCATCACGATCCCACTGAGCATCAGCAGCCCCAGCACGACGCGCCGGAACGCTTCCTCGCCCAAACGCAGGTAGATGCGGCTGCCGATCAAGGTCGGCACGATCACCGCGGGCAGGATCAGGGCAAACATCTGCAACGCGGTGACGGTGATCGCGCCGGTCAGCGCGTAGAGCGTCAGGGTCAACGTGTGGATCGCGATGTTGAAGCTCTGAAATACCGCGCGCTGCGCATCTTTGTTCCAGCGCCGTAACGTGCACCACAGCGTCGTCGCCGGCCCGGTGAACCCGCCGAGGCCGCCCATCAAGCCGCTGACGAACCCGACGAGGCCGTCGGCGAAGTGGCCGCCCCAGCGCACCGGCGGAACGCGGGAGATCAGCAGCATCAACGTGCAGTAGACGACGAGCAGCGTGCCGAGCCCGATCCGGAAGTCGCGCGGGTCGACGAAGCGCAGCAGCTGTACTCCCAGCGGCACGCCGCACACGCCGCCGGCGATGAACGGTGTGATGCGTCGCCAATCGAAGCCGCGGCGCACGCTGTGCAGCGAGAGCAGCTGGCCGACGAGCGAACCGAAGACGACCATCGGGCCGGCCAGCTGCGGCGCCACGGCCCAAGTCCAAATCGCCATCGCGACCAGACCGAAGGCGAAGCCGGAGATCCCTTGGACGAGGCCGGCGAGCATCGCGCCGGCGAGGACGACGACGACGAGCGTGGCGCTCAGATGCGCGCCGGTTCCAAGCGTCCCGCCATCACGTGCAGTGCTTCGAAGAGGTAGTAGCTGCCCCAGATCAGTTCGTTGTTCGTGGCAAGCCCGATGCGATGGTTGTAACAGCCGCCGGTCAGGATGCCGGGCGGCCGCGGATCGGCGTCTCCGACCGGAGTCAGGTGCCCGGCGACGAGCGCGCGCACCGTCGCCTCGGCTGCGTCGCGGTAGCGCTGCGCGCGTTCCGCGTCCTCGACCAACGCACTGAGCTTGAGCATCGAGGCGGCTGCGATCGCCGTTCCCGAGGTGTCCCACGGCGTGCCGGGCCCGGGCGGGGCGTCGAAGTCCCAGCGCGCGACGTGGCCCTCCGGTACGTGCGCGAGCCACCAGTCGGTGACCGCGCACGCCGCCGCGACGAGTTGCGCGCGAATTTCCGGCAGCCAAATCGCGTCGACCGTTGCGCCCAGCATCGCCCACGCTTGCGCGCGCGTCCACGTGCTGTCGTCGCGAATGCCCTTATGGGTGTAGAGCCGCCGCACCCGTCCGGTCGCGATCTCGACCGACGCCGATTGGCAGACGGACCGATCGGGGCGGACGAACACCTCGAGATTGCGCAGGGCATGCGTCCGCGCGGAGCCCGCTGCGCCGGGCAACGCACCGGCGCGCGCGGCCCAGGCCAGGAGCGCACTCGCCTGCATTCCGTCGACGTTGAACTCCGACGCGCCGATGTCGCTCGCTTCTTCGGCTTGCGTGCCGAGCGGCAGCATCCCGACCGCCGGGTTGAACGACGCCGCGAGCCCGCGCGCCCCGCGCAGCGCCACGTCGTGCGCCAGTTCGTCGCCCTCCAAAATGCTGCCGAGCGCTGCTCCGTAGTAGAAGAGAAAGCCGCGGAAGACCGTGTCCGACTCGGCGCGTTCGGCCAACGCCGTCGTCCAGCGGTGCGCGGCCTTCCGGTACCGTTCGTCGCGCGTGGCGTGAAATGCGAGCCACAACATCCCGTTCCAGAAGCCGCCGGTCCAGTCGCCGCCCGGACTCGTCGTCCACGAGCCGTCGAGGGGATCGCCGTAATGCGGGAAGCCGTTCGTCACCGAGCCTGCCGTGGCATCGACGTGGGCGAGCATGGCAGTCAAGGCTCGCTCCGCGAAGTCGCGGGGCGATTCGCGCGCCTGGATCGATTCCACGGGCGGTCCTCCGGGGCGGGGATTGGTTGACAATCTTGGCGCCAGGATTCCGCGTCCCGGAAGAAAATTCCACTCAGCCACCTGCGGGAAGCCGGCGGAAGGGGAGCCATGCGACAAACGCTATCCCGGTCGACGTTCGTCGGCGGACTCGGCTGCGCAGCCGCGGTCTCGGCCGGCGCGCGCGCCAAGGCCGCCGATTTCCCGGACCGTCCGATCACGATCGTCATTCCGTTCGACCCCGGGGGCGCCGTCGACCAGCTGGCGCGTCTGATCGACGAGCTTCACCCCCACGGTCTTCGGGCATAACTTCGTGTTCCAGTACCAGCCCGGTGCGGGCGGCGCGCTCGGGATGACGGCGCTCGCCCACGCGAAGCCCGACGGCTACACGATCGGCGCCTACATGACGCCGAACTTGATCGCGTTGCCGCTGATGCACGCAGGCGCTTTCTCGACGGCCGACTTTTCGTATTTGGCGCAGATGATCGCCGATCCGCACGCGCTGGCCACCCTGGCGGGGTCGAGCCCGTACACCTCGCTCAAGCAGTTCGTTGCGGCGGCCAAAGCGTCGCCGGGGAAATTGACGGTCGGGCTCGGCGACGTGTATGACGGCACCCGTTTCGCGCTTCTCAACTTCATCGAGAAATCGGGTCGCAACGTTACCGTCATCCCGCTCAACGGCGGGAACAAACAGAACGCCGCGCTTCTGGGCAAAGTGATCGACGCCGCGATGGTCAACTATTCGCTGGTCGCGAGCGAGCGAGAGAAGCTGAACTTTCTGGCGGTGACGATGGAGCAACCGTTCGCGGGACTGCCCGGCGTACCGACATTCCGTTCCCAGGGCTTCGACGATCGGGCACGACGGGCGGGTGTACATGACGCCGAAGGGCGTCCCGCCCGACGTGCTCGCGAAGTTGCGCGAGGGCTTCAAGAAGATCTTCGACGACCCGCAATTCACGAGTGAAGCCGAAAAACTCAGCCAACCGACGAGCTACCTGTCGGGCCCTGCCGTCGAGGCCGCGATCCGCGCCGAGGAGCCGCTCGTCGGAGAAGCTCCTCGCGTCCGCGACGGCGCAGCCGAGCCCTTGATGACGCTCGCGGATCAGACCGCGGCGGACCCGGTCACCGACGTGTTGCGGCGCGCCATCGTCGAGGGCGCGTTCCATCCCAACGAACGCCTCGTCGAGGAGCAACTCGCACAGCGGCTCTCCACGAC
>CAVVMT010000001.1:0-93445 GCA_963749395.1 Vulcanimicrobiota bacterium | reverse complement strand
GTGTTTTGCGCCTGACCTCGTTCCATTACGTGTGTTGCTCGAGCGACAGGTGTACCGTCCTCGAACGCGAGAGCAACGGCGCCCACCGAGAGGCCCGCACCGACCCGATCCTTACGACGCTGTCGCGCTCGCGCGATGAACCAGATGCTAGTCGCGATGCGGTGCCTGCGACGATCGTCGAATCGCACGCGGCAAAGGGCTCGTTCACTGCGCGGTGTCCTCGCTGGGATTGCCGGAAGGCTGCGAAACCCCAACATGCGGGGTCGCTGCCGAAGACGATCTCATCCTTGGTCTGTGATTTCTGCCCCGGTTCTTGAACACTTCACCGAAGACGGGGATGTTCGAGAGAAACGGGACGCGTGAAAGCGTCTCGCTGCGCACGTCGCTGAAGAGGCCCGCCAGGACGATCGACTGCCCGTCGACACCGTTGAGGGTCGGAGTTGACCGTTCGGGTACCGATGATCGGGTATTGCGACACCGGTTCCGTGCCGACGATCTCGGAGTACGTCGTTTGTAGCTCCGTGTGAATCGTTCCATTCGCATAGAGCGTCGGCGTCAACTGAAGGAGTACGCCGATCTGCACGAATTGCACTTGCGAACCGCCGACGAGGCCGCTGTTGGTGATGACGATGGGATAGGTCGTCCCCACGAGGAGCTTGGCCGTCTTCCGGTTTTCGACACTGATCTTCGGGCGTGCCAGCACCGTCGCGCTGCCCTGCGAAATGAGCGCATTGATCGTGACGTTGACGGGAATGACGTTCGAGGTGAAGCCGTAGTAGGTGGAACCCGTGGAGACGTGCCCCGATGCGTCGACCCCGTTCCACAAGGTGCCGATGTTCGACGAATCGTTGTTGGGCTCGAGATCGAGCACTTGCACCGAGTAGGTGACTTGAAGCGGCTCGCGGGTCAAATTTGAGAGCGCTGCTTCGATGCGGCGGACGTCGTCGAGCGGCCCGTTGACCAACAGTTGACCGCGCGGGTCGTCGGCAACGACCGATGAGTAGCGTGACACGATGCCCAGCGCTTTCAATTGATTCAACGCTTCACTTGCCGTTACGTTGTTCACCGCAATCGGCACCGTCGGCGCCGGGGTGGCGAGACCGGCCGCCAGCAGGCTCGACAGCATCGCGCGCGCTTGGGCCACGGCCCCGACCGGACCGCTGAGGACGATGACGCGAAAACCCGACGGCGCAATGACGGTGACCGACGGATTCGCGGCGGAAACCGCCCGCGCCACCTCGCCGAGCGCATCCGTCGACGTTACCGGCACGGTGTCCGTTTCGGTGAGGCCGGGCGCGCCGCGCCCGTTGGAACTGACGAGGTACACGGAGTCACGCTCGGTCAAGACGAGCCCGTAGGCCGCTGCCAAGGCCGAGAAAGCTTCGTCGACGGTGATGTCACGGAGGTGGATCGAAACGCGCAAGTGAGGCACCGACGCGTCAGCCAGGACGTTGGCATGGCCCAGGAAGCCCAGAAACGCAAGCACGTCGACGAGATCCGCTTCGGTGGCATCCAAGACGATGCGTCCGCCGTCGAAGATGCGGCCCCCGACTTGAGCGGGGGCGCGCACGGTTCGAGGCGCCGAAGGCGCCGCGACGCCCTGCGCCGCTGCAACCGCAGCCGAAGCGGCCGCAACCGCGCAGCAGAGCATCGTCGCGAGCAGCGGACGCGCACGCATCATCGGACCGCACCCGGGTTGACGGTGCCGGGGGTCGCATTCGCGGTGGGCGCGCCGAACGGGTCCATTCCCTGATAGGCATTTCCGGTACTCAAGCCCGTCGTCGACCCGCCGGGAAGCGCCATGGCCGCCGCGCCCGAAAGCGGCCCCGGCACGGTGCCCGACGGAATGCCGGACGCGGAGGAAAACCCACCCGGATTCGTCCCCACGTTGAGGCCCGGATTGACGGTTATCGAGTTGACCGATCCGTTGAGGGGAATCCCGGGAACGGCCGTCGGTGCTGCGGCGGCCGGCACTGACGGCTCTGCGGGCGTGGGACCGAAGTAGCCGCCGCCCACGCCGCGAGCGCCGGCCGCGAAGGGCGCCACCGGCGGTGCACCCGAGCCGCTGCCGCCGGTCGACGACGGAGTTGCCATGGCGAGCGCAGTGCCGTCACTGAGCTCGATGATGCGCGGGAGAATCTTCAGGACCGTAACGCCGCCGGCTTTGAGAAGGTCGCCGACGTGCACGATGCGGCCGCCTTCGTTGTCCTCGATCAGCGCATAGCCTGCATTCGTATCCAGATCGACGCCGGTCGCGAGGAGCGTCAGCGCAGGCGCGCCGGCGTTCGCGCCGCCGACGTCGGGGACGGCGACCGAACCGATCCCCTTGCCGCCGCCCGGGTTCATCGAGTCTGCGGGCGCCTCCGCCGGCGCGTCCGCCGCGAACATATCGCGCTTCGGTAAGCGAAGCGGCTGCAGCGGCGCCAGCGTCGGCACGGGCATGGCCGCGACGGCCACGAGATTGCCGTTCGGTGGAGCCACTTGCGAGGCGCCGTTTTCGACGAATACTCCCGCGCCCCACAGGCCGAGCACGACGACACCCGCGCCTACGAGCCACCGTGACGGCGTCATCGGGTAACTCCGGGAATCGAGCGCAACGCGACGACCTCATAGGCGATCCCCGCATCGACGCCGCCTCGCAACGCGGTTCGAAAGGTCACGCCGTCGACCTGGATCAACGGACGTAAGCCGGAGAGACCGTCGACGAGTGCGAGTTCGTTTGCGAGCGATCCGTGGACGGTGACGACTCGTGCATAGCGCGAAGCGGCCGGAGGGCCGCCGTCGCCGGAGACGGGCGGCGGCGTGGCGACCGTCGCGCCGCCGATGCTCACGACTTCGAGACGGCACGAGCGCGCGAGTTTCGTGACGTCGACAAGCGCGTCGGTGTCGGGATCGCTCGACGCCGGTGGGACGACGGCGTCAAGCCGGTGGCGGAGCGTCAGCATCGCGCCGGCCAGCTCCCGGCGCCCTTGCAATCCAAGGCTCGCGGCCTCGATCGCGCGCTGTTCGATGTCCTCGCGCGCACGTAACGCGGCGATCTCCCCTTGGACGGGACGCCACCGAAACCAATACAACGCTGCGATCGCAGCCAGGAGCAGCACAAAGACGGAGGATCTCACGGCGTCACCTCGCATCCGCCGGCGGAAGATCGCCGAGCGCGACCGCAAACTTGACGCGCGCACCGTCGATCTCCGAAGTCGCGAGAACCGGAGCAAGCGCCCTACCGGACAGGGCTTCGAGAATCGAGCCGAGCTGCGCGTAGCTCGACGTGTGGCCGTTGAACGACCACGCCTGCGTCCGCGCGTCAAGGCTCGATGCCGACGCATCGGGCGGCATATAGGCCGCCAGGGCGGCCACCCGGCGTGCCAAGACGGGCCCGCTGCGCCGGATTCGCTCGGCATAAACGATAGCGGCCTTCGCGCCTCGAGCCTGCGCGAGCAGCGTGTCGACGCGTCCCCGTTCCAGCGCCGTTCGTCGCGATTGCGCTTCGAGCAGCGCCACGTCGGCAGCCGCCGCCGTCAGCCAGACGTGCTGCACCAGCAGCGCACCGCCCATCGCGATCATCGCCGCGATGCACAACGCCAGCTCGCTGAGCGCGATCCTTCGGACGATCCCGGCCAGGTGACGTCCCGGATCGAAACGTGACGGCCAAAAGTTATGCCGCAACATCCGTCGCTTCATTCGGCCAGCGCACTCCACCCGACGCCGGCTGCCGGCGCCCAGCGCGCGTTCTCGGATCCGGCGTCGAACTCGAACGCGATGAAATTCCACACCCGGTTGCGTGCGCCGGCGTAGTGCCGGACCAAATCCACATCGCCATCGACCGCGATGACGTCGATCGCCGTGAGACCGTCGAGCTCCAACTGGGTGAAATATGCGCTCAGCTCCGCCAGCACGTCGCGATCGGGGCGCTCGCGTGGAAAGATCCGGCACCACGCAGCTTCCTCTCCCACTGCGACCGCGCGCACGTTGTACGTCCCGAACGACACCAAGGCGGAGACGTGCCCGGGAAGGATCCGTGCCCAAGCGTACGCCTCGGCTTCCGCCCAGACGAGCCGGGCCCGCGCCGTCCGGGCCGCGGCCGCGATTCGATCGAGAATCTCGAAGCGCGCGGCAGTGATGTAGTGACTGCCGGAGCGCCCGCTGATCGCGTGCACGGGATCCATCGCCGTAAAGCCCTCGACTTCCGCGAACGAGCGCGCGGCGGCGCGGCGCTGCCGCCCCAGCAGGTGCGCCGCATGCGGAAACGGTTCGAGGAACGCCGCGTCGGGCGCGAGCGCCCAGGCGACGGCCCGCACCTGGCTCGCAGCGACGATCTCCGCTATCGCCGTGCCGAGCGTCGCGTCGCTGCACGGCGACTGAAAGAATCCGTCGATCACGCATTGCCCGTTACGCTCGACGGCAACGGTGGTGGCATACAAGGTGTCGTCACGGACGAAACAGCCTAGTACCGCATTCATGCGACACGCCATCCCGCGGGAATCGCGGCGACTACGACGATTCCCACGAGCAGGAATGGGGCGAGTGGGACGAACGCGCCGCGCGGCACGTCGCGACCTCTCGTACGCCACGTCATGACCGCCAGTGCCGCGAACGCGCCCACGAGCAGCACCTCTTGAGCGATGACGGGTCCGAACGCGAGCCCGCAAACGAGGGCGATCCCGATGTCGCCGCCGCCCGCGCCGCGTAGCCATCGCCATGCGGCAAAGAACGCAGCCAACGCCAATCCGGCCACCAGGCTCGGGACCACGCCGCCATCGACCGTGATGCGAGCCGCGAGCGCGGTTAAGGCCGCGCTCACCGAGAGAACGTGATAGATGCGTTGCGCGATTGCGTCCGTCCAGGCCGCGACCGCGACCGCGGCAACGCCGGTAGCGCCGGCCAAGCCGGGCGCCGCCGAAAGACTGACATAACCGCACGCCGCACACGCGGTCACCAGCAAGACGGACGATCGCGAGCCGAGTGCGCGATCGCCGGTGAACGACGCGCGCGCGAGCGACAGGGCGGCGCCGCCCAAGAAGACGGTCGCAAAGGCGATACCCTCAGCTCGCAGCATGACGCTCGATCTGGGCCGTGCGAACGCGCTCCGCACGCGCGTAAAGGGACGTCGATTCCCGATCATCGCCGAGGCGGCGCGCAAGCCCCGCCGCCATCGCGATCAGGCGCCAGTCACGCGGAGCGACCTCCACGAGGATGCGGACGTCGCTCAACGCGAGCCGAACGTCTCCCAGGTGCAAAGCGCAGAAAGCACGGCTGCGCCGAATCGACGCGGCGCCGGGGTGCGCGCGCAGATATGCGGTCGCCAGGGCCACGCCGCGTCGCAACGTCGCCCGGTCGAACGTCGTGGAGGCGGCAAAGGTGAAGCGGTCGACCGGGACGTCCCACTGCGGATCGAAACCGTGAGCGCGCTCGTAGTACACCATCGGAGCGGGCTGATTCCAACGCACGAGCGTGCTCCCGCCACGCAGCACGTCGTCTCCCCGGGCGACGAGTCCGTAGGCGATCCCGTGGCGTCCGGCGTACGCCGCGGTGCACAGGGCGACGAGAACGATCGTGCTGCGGCGCAAGAGCGAGAGTGGTTCGGCCGCAGTGCGCTGACGAAGCGCCATGGCCACGCGCGCAAGCACGACCAACAGTTCAGACGAGGAGCGCATAGTAGGCCCCGACGGCAAGGAGCGAGGCGGCCGAGACGATTTCCGTCGCTTGCTGCAAGCGAAATCGCCGAAGCCGCTTCAACGCGCCTTCGCCCAGCGCGGCGACGAGGAAGACCGGCGCGGCGTGCCCCAATCCGAAGGCGAACAGCATGAGAACGGCCGTCCAAAGCGGCCACGCTATCGCTGCAAGGGCCACGATCGCGACGAGCACCGGCGTGCAGCAGGGTTGGATTACCAGCGCGAACGCGGCTCCGCCCGCGAACGCGCCACCGTAGAGATCGCGCTTGGGCAATTCCGAAGCACTGCAACCATCGGCCCAACGGGCGCCCGACAGAAGAACGCAGCCCCCGCCGATACCGGCCAGAGCGATCGCGCCATAGAGCCAGCCCGCAACCGAGCTGAGCCGGTTCAAGAGGGCGATTCCCGCGATCCCGAGCGCCGCGTACGCTGCGAAATGACCGCCGATAAAAGCCGCTCCGACCCGCAGCGGCCGGCGCGCGCGAACGACGAACGCGGAGAGCGCGAGGAGGCGCGGCCCGTTACACGGACCCAAGCTCGAGGTTAGCCCGAGCAGTGCCGTCATGAGCACGGCGGCCCACGGGCCGTGTTCTGACGCGACTCCCAATTGCGCGAGCAGATCGTGCACCGTCGCCTCCTACTGCGTGTACACGCTCTTGCGCGAATCGAGGTAGATGTGGCCGGTCGTTTCCGACGATCCGCCGTTGAGGACCGTCAACGCTTCCTTCGGATGGATACCGGGACACGTGATCGTGTAGTAGGCCGCGCTCGCCGCGCTACCGGCAGTGTACGTCCAGGAGTAGGTGCCCGTCTGCGTCGGATCGGCCGGATCGACCGGCGTCACACCCAGGTAGTCGACCGTGCTGACGGTGGGACTGACGAACAATCCGCCCGCCTTCACCGCAGTGCCGCTTCCGGCCGGGTACGTGCTCGTCGCGGTGTAGTACTCTTCCGCCGCCGTTTGAATCGCGCGCAGATTCGAGATGCATCCGGCAACCTGCGGCCCGGTCTTCGCCTCCACGACGTTCCCGCTGATGACGAGGCCAAGAACGCTGACGACCACCGCGGTGATCATCGCGTCGTAGAGCGTCACTCCAGACTCGGCAGGCGCCGCGCCGCCGCTCGCGCGCGGGGGTCGCCGCATGGCGCGCGCAGCGGCGACGATCGACACCAGCGACGCCGTCAGCCGGACCACCTCATCCGCTCCGAAGCCAAGACTGCCCATTTCCACACCCTTTACATCCGATTACCGTCTTTTATTACGTTGTTTATACCATCTTTTTCATACCTTGTATAGAACGCATACGCGCTTTTCTTCCCACTGCCGTCTTAGTGGATATTCGAAATCAGGGAGTACATCGCGCCGTAGATCGTGCTGAGCACCACCGTCACCGGAATCGCCATCCCCGCGATCAAGAGCGGCTCGAGAATGCTGCTGAAGCCGGCTACCGCACCGTCGACGTCGTCGTCGTAATCAAGGGCAAGCTGATCGAGCAACTCAGATGGGTTCTTACTGCGTTCACCGGCCGTCACGAGCGCCGCCAGCGTCGGATCGAAGAGATCGGGGAACATCGCCATCGCCTCCCCCAGCTTCAGCTTCTTCGACTGCATGGAAAGGCGCATCACCGTGATCGCGGTGGTGTACGACGGCGAATCGAGCGCATCGGAAATGAGTTCCAGCGCCTCCTGCGTGTTGACGCCGGCGGTCAACATCCCTGAAAGCAAGCGACAAAACACGGCCAGGATCGCCCAGCGGTACACGATCCCGAGCCGTGGTATTCCGTACTTCACGCGATCCCAGAGGAGCGCGATCGAACGCGTGCGCGCGAGCCCTACCGCCGATGCCGCCAAGGCGGCGATGCACGCGACCGTCACGGCGAGCGAAAGGGGGTCGGTGAACACACCCCCGATCGCCGCCAGCGTCCGCAAACCCGCCGGTACGACGAGGTGCGGGTCGATCCGGCGCATCGAGGTGACGAATTGGGGCACGAACACGGTCGTCGTGAAAACCAGCAGTCCGACGACCCCGCACATGATGAGCCCGGGATAATAGAACGCGCGCTGGAATTGGCTTTTCGCGCGCGCGCGCCGCTCCTCGATTTTGACGATGCGTCCGAGCGCGGTCGCAATGCCCTTGCCGAACGACTCGCCGGCCCGGATCATGCTCCACTGATAGGGGCGAAAGTCCTGTGGACGAGCCTCCATCGCGTCCGCCAATTTGATGCCGGAGTGCGTCAGGTCTTGCAGCACGCCGCGGATCGTCTCGGCAAAACGATGGTTTGGGCAGCGCGCGATCGACGAGGCCAGCGCCTCTTGAATGTGGATGTTGTGCTTGGTGAAGTGCGCCATCGAGCGAAACCACGTCAGGCGCGCGGCCTCGAGATACAGGCCGTCTGTTTCGTAAGCGACGCGCGCGAAGAGCGACTTTGCGGTGAGCGCACGGCGCTCGTTGAGTGCCAGGACTGCGAGATTGCGTTGGCGCGTCAGCTCGCGAAGCGCGGTCGTTCGATCTGCGGCCGATATGTGCCCGGACGACCGGCGCCCGGTCGCGCCCGAAACGGCGTCATAGAAGTATGACGGCACGGCACTTACTGCGTGTTGAAGATTGCCGTCCCGGGTTTGCCGCCGGTGAGCCGCAGACCGTCCACGGCAGCCGCCTTCCCGCGTTCGGCATCCATGGCGCGATGGAACAGCTTGAGGTGCAGCGCATAGGACTCGGCTACCGGCCGAGCGATGAGATTTCGTTTGACCTTCTCCGCGAGCGCCGCCTCGAGGGTCTGCATGCCGGCCTTCCCGCCGGTTTCGATTTCGTTGCGAATCGTTTCCGGGGGAGCCTTTTCATCGGCGACGAGGTTCCGAATCGCGTCGGTTCCCACGAGCACCTCGGCGACCGGAATCATGCGCTTTCCGTCGGCGCCGGGGATCAGGCGCAGCGCCACGACACCGGCGATCGTGGCCAGTTGCATCCGTACCTGCGGTTGCGCGTCGGCCGGAAATGCCCCGATGATGCGCCCGAATACCGAGCTCGCGTCACGGGCGTGGACCGTTCCGAAGGTGAGGCGGCCCTGCTCCGCCAGCTGCAGCATCCCTTCCAGCGTGCGGGCGTTGCGCCCCTCGCCGACCACCACGACGTTCGGGTCGCTGCGCAAGATCGAATCGATGGCAGCCGGAAAGTCGGGCATCGCCATCCCCGGGCCCACTTCCATCTGCGAGACGATCGCACGCTTTCCGTGGAGACGGTATTCGATCGGATCCTCCGCGGTCGCGATATGACAGGCCTTCCGCGCGTTGATCCGCTCGACGAGTGAGAACTGCGCAGTGCTCTTTCCCGAACCGGTCGGCCCGACGAAGAGCACGAGCCCGCTCGGCAAATCGGCGAACCGAGCGATGCTCTCGGGCAGCCCAAGATCGTCGAAGTCCGAGATATCTTCATGGAGGAGCCGGATCGCGAGGCGCCGTCCCCGGACGTGCTCGAAGACGTGCACGCGCATCGGCCCCGATTCTGCGACCTCGAGCGCCATGCTGACGGAGCCGGCCAGCTTGAGCCGGTCCTGATGCTCCGGGCCGAATTGGATGAAATCGAGGAACGCGCGAATGTCGTCGGAACGGATCGTCGCCCCTTGGTCCCACTTCTCGATCTGCCCGAGCCGGCGAACCGCCACCGGTTCCTCGACCGACACGTGCACGTCGGTCGCCTTCGCGCTGCGAGCCCGCACGATCGCATCGAAGACCCGAAAGCTGGTATCCATCTCAAACGCGCTCCGTGACGTATGACAGCACTTCCCGGTCGCGGACATCGAGCAGCCCCCCGGCCAGCATCCCGCCGACTTGCTCGCGCAGCGGCACGAAGCTGCCCTCGTCGAGGGCCAACGACTCGATGTAGCGGCGTCGCTTCCCTTCGAAAATGGCGTCTTCGATATCGGCCGTCATCTGCAACAGCTCGAAGGCTGCAGCAACGCCCCCGTAGCCCTTCCCGCCGCACGCCTCGCAACCGCTTCCCACCGTGTACAGATTCGGCACGTCGCGAAAGCGTTCGCTGCGGCGGAATTGGAATGGAACCGGAGCCGGATCACGGCATTCCTCGCAGAGCCGCCTGAACAGGCGTTGACCCATCAGCGATTTCAGCGTTCCGCTCAGCGCTCCGCGCCGGATCCCCATCTCGACGAGTCTCTCGATCGCGTCGATCGCGTTGTTGGCGTGGAACGTGCCGAACACGCGCCGCCCCGCCATGCCGGCGTTGATCAACTCTTGGGCCGCCTCCCGCTCGCGCACTTCACCGCAGCCGATCACGTCGGAGTCGGTCCGAACGAACGCGACGATTGCCGAGGCGAAGCTGACGCCGGCCGATGGGTCGACTTCGACTTGATTGATTCCGGGGATGATCAATTCGACCGGATCCTCGATCGTGACGACCGACAGTTCTTCGGCCAAGAGCTTCAACACGACGTAAAAGAGGGTCGTCTTACCCGAGCGCGGTGGCCCCACGGAGAGATGGATGCCGTACGGCGCTCCGATGGCCGACGCATAGCGCTCCCACAACGCGAAATGCATGCCGAGCTGATCGTGCCCGCGAAGGTGCGTCCAGGTATCGTGCAAGCGCAGAACGACCTTCTCGTAATCGTTCCCGCGCGGCACGGTCGTCACCCGGACATCGGCTCGGCGGCCACTCGGCAACGAGAGCTCGAACGAGCCGAACTGGAACCCGGCCCGGTTCTCGTACGAAAGCGACGCGCGTGTCTTGACGATCGTGCACAGGCTTTCGAACCGGGAGAGATCGTTGGTGTCCCAGTGCTTGACGATCGTGCCGTCGATGCGGAGCAGGACGCGCGCCGGAGAGTCGCGATGCGTTTCGAAGTGGACGTCGCTTGCGTGCAGGCGGAGCGCTTCTTCCATGATCGTGTTGAAGTCTTGGTCGGCGCTCCGTTGCGCGCTGGTCGCGGCGACGACTGCGTTGAGGTCACGCCCCGCGCGGGATGGTGGATAGAGACGGCGCAGGCCCTCGGCAATCTCCGCGACCGAGACCTCGACGACGTCGATGCGGCACCGCGTGAGCGCCTCGAGCTCGCGCACGGTCGTCGCGTCGGCGACGACCATGCCGACCGTGAGCGTCCGGCCGCGGATCGCGAGCGGAAGAATGCGGAACTGGAAAGCGACGTCACGGGGGACGGCCGCGGCCGCGTCGCTTCCGTCGCGCGGGGCCGGGCCACTTCACGCAATCGCCCGATCGCTTCAGCGTCCATCAGCCGCGCTCCGCGCATCGACGACAAAGGGGATCGCGAGGGCGGTCTTCCACACGTCCGTAGCGTAGCCCGGAGACGCGATGAACGTCCCGCCGTTATATGCCTCGAACGCATGGAACAGCGCATCGCGTGGCGTCGGATAGGCGCGTGATGCGCGCTCGAAATCGTCTTGCAGGATACGCATGCCGGCCCACACGTTCACGCAAGGATCGAAAATCTCGCCCAGCCGTACCCCCAGTCGCGCGAGATTGTCGGAGTTGACTTGGGTGAGCCCCAAGTCGAGATTTGCGCCGTCGGCCAACCTGCCAACCGGCAAATCGAAGCGCATCCGCGCGCGAGTCGAAGAAGTGCGCCTTCCCGGCTGTATTGTCACCCACGGCCCACGGTCGGCCTCCGCTTTCGACGGCGATGATGGCGAGCACGGTTCGCGGCGCGACCGAAGGGGCGCACCGCTCGACCAACGCTGCCAGCGTGATGCCGAAAACGACCGGTATCACGATTTACCCATTATGCTCATTACATCCATGAATCCTACTACTTGAAGTATTTTTAATAGTGGTATTATGATCGTGAATCTCGCCCCGCCCAATGCGGATCGGCCGGCGGCGATCGAGCCGCCGTGGCGCTCGAGAATCATGCGCGCGACCGCGAGGCCGATTCCCGTACCGGTCGCTCGCGTTCGGCCTCGGCGCAGAAAATCGAAGATCCGCTCGCGGTCGGCCTCGTCCACGCCCGGCCCGTCGTCGTCCACCGTGATCCGCAGGGCGCGCTCAGCCTCCGCGCACAGATTGACGTCGACCGTTCCGCAAGCTCCGGCCATGCTTCACGGCGTTCTCCAGGACGTTGACAAGAACTTGAACGAGCCGGTCGGCGGCGATCTCGACCGCTCCGCACGGCTGGAAACGGCTTTGCACCGACGTTTGGCGGCGCTCTGCCAAGGGGCGCACGATGTCGATCGCCGCCTTGAGGCAGTCGTGCGGAGCGCGCGCGGGCTGCCCTGAGATCGCGCTTTGGTCGAGAAGCGAAACCTCGAACATCCCCTCTACGAGGCGGCTCAACCGAAGCGACTCCGCGTAGGCGATTTCCGTGAACCTGCGTCGAGCGGCGGTATCGAGGGTTTCATCGAGCAGCGTCTCGAGGTATCCGCGAATCGACGAGAGCGGGGTGCCGCAATTCGTGCCCGATCGCGGAGAAAAAATCGAAACGTTCCCGCTCCCGGCTGCCACGCCCCAGCGCTTCCGTGACGCACGCGTCGATTGGGCGCCGATCGCCGGGCTCGAGCAGCGTCCATCCGGTCTCCACGGCCGAGCCGACTGCACGCTCGAGGCTGCTCGCGAGGCGCACGAGTGCGGCTCGGCAATCTGCGGCAGTTGCCGGCGCACCGGCCTTCCTGGTCGGAGCTGCCAGCGCGACCAGGAACGTATCCGACTCGTGCGCATGCGCCAATACGTCGCGCCGTCGCAGCGCCGTGCGCGCCGCTTCGCCGAGCGCGCTTGCAGCCCGGCGTTCGGCTCGCTTCGCGGCCGGGCGGCCCTCCCGCCATGCGATCCGTTCGAGTTCGACGACGCGCAGGGCCAGCAGTGGCACCGGCGCGATCACGGCGGTCGCCTCCAAACGCGTCCGTAGCGTTCGCGGGTCGATCAATCGGCCGTTCATCGATCATTCCGCGACGAATTTATATCCGAAGCCGTGAACCGTACGAACCACGTTCGGCATCCCCGCATGCGCTTGAATTCTCATGCGCAGGCGCCTGACGTGGACGTCGATCGTTCGGTCGTCGCCGACGAAATCGTAGCCCCAAACCCGCTCGAGCAAGGTCGATCGCGAGAGCGCGATGCCGGGGTTCTGCATCAGTTCGAAGAGCAGACTAAACTCGCGCGGTTTGAGCTTGAGGTCGCAACCGTCGATCCGCGCTTCGCGCGCGCCTTCATCGACTTCGAGGCGCCCGCAGCGCATCACCGACGGACCCTTTTCAGGCGCGGCGCCGGCTCGACGTAACAGGCCCCGCACGCGCGCTACCACTTCGCGAGGTGAGAACGGCTTGCAAACGTAATCGTCGGCACCGAGCTCCAAACCGATCACCCGGTCGATCTCGTCGACGCGGGCCGTCAACACGAGCACCGGCGTCGCGCGCCGCTCGCGCCGAAGCGTGCGCAGGATGTCGAGCCCGTCGGCCGCCGGTAGACCGAGATCGAGGATCACGGCATCGGCATGATCGCGCGCGGCTCGCAACGCGGTCACGCCGTCGGCGGCGTGCGTGCAGCGAAAGCCGTCGCGGGTGAAGTGGTGGTCGAGCAGATCGCGGATCGGCGCATCGTCTTCCGCGATGAGGACGTGGGGTGCAGCCATGCCGCCAACAGTGCCCCACCTTGAGCGGTTTTAGACCTCGCCGACGCAACGCGGCGGAAATGGCCCGTGGACCGTCGTACCCAGGCCAAATGACAGCGATTTCCGAGCCGGTCGCCGGCTTTGCGGCGCCGGCCGTCGACGAGGTCGACGTCGTCGTCGCCGGGGGCGGGAACGCCGGCGTGTGCGCGACCCTCTCGGCCCTCGAACACGGCGCCCGCGTGCTGCTCGTCGAGCGCGGCGACCGCGAGTCCCGTGGCGGCAACAGCAAGTACACGCGCAACCTGCGCTGCGCGAGCGACCTCTACCCCGAAGACGAGTTGCTCAAGGACCTGATCGGGGTCACCGGCACCGAGATCGACGTCGAGCTGGCGAAGTTCACGATCCACACCTCGCGCGAGACCCCGGGCTGGATGGAGACCTACGGCGTGCGCTGGCAGGCCGCATTCCGCGGGACGATGCACCTCGACCGCACGAACCGCTTCTTCCTGGGCGGCGGAAAGGCGCTGCTCAACGTCTACTACCGCGCCCTCGAAGCGCGCAACGTCCCGATCCTCTACGAGACGGCCGTCCTCGACGTCGTCGCGCGGGACGGCGGCGGGTTCGAGGTCACGCTCGCGCGCGGCGGTGAACGCAAGGTCGTGCGGGCCGGTGCCTTCGTCGCCGCCAGCGGCGGTTACGAAGCCAACTACGAGTGGCTGGGGCGCGAATGGGGCGAGGCCGCGAAGCAGTTCAAGATCCGCGGCACCGAGCACAACGACGGCGCCATCTTGAAGCTGCTGCTCGACCGCGGCGCCCAGCCGCGCGGCAACCCGCGGGGCTTCCACTCGATCGCGGTCGACGCGCGCTCGCCGCGCTACGACGGCGGCATCGTGACCCGGGTCGACTCGATCCCCCACGGGATCGTCGTCAACCGCGACGCGAAGCGCTTCTACGACGAAGGCGAGATGATCTGGCCCAAGCGCTACGCGATCTGGGGGCGCCTGATCGCCGAGCAGCCGGGCCAGATCGCCTACTCGATCTACGACAACAAGGCCTACGGCAATTTCGTCCCGGCATGCTTCCCGCCGTTCCAGGCGCCGACGATCGCAGCGCTGGCCGGCATGTGCGGGCTCGATCCGCAGGCGCTTGGCGCCACCGTCGATGCGTTCAACGCCCACACGACCCGCGGCGAGTACTCGATGGCCAAGCTCGACGGGCTCTCGACGCAAGGCCTCACGCCGGCCAAGAGCAACTGGGCGCGCCCGATCGACACGCCGCCCTTCTTCGCCTATGCGGTGCGCCCGGGGATCACGTTCACGTACCTCGGCGTCAAGGTCGATTCGCGCGCGCAGGTGATCGACACCAAGGGCGAGCCGCTGCCGGGCATCTTCGCAGCCGGCGAAGTGATGGCGGGCAACCTTCTCACACAGGGCTATTTGGGCGGGTTCGGCATGACGATCGGCACCGTCTTCGGCCGCATCGCGGGCGCGGAGGCCGCACAATTTGCAGCACGACTTACAGCCGCTCGCTGAAGCGCAGCGCCAGTTCCTCATCTGCAGCTCGTGCCGGTATTGCGAGGGCTACTGCGCGACCTTTCCGGCGATCGAAGGGCGCACGAGCTTCACCGCGGCCGACGTCGACTACATCGCCAACCTCTGCCACGATTGCCGCGCTTGCCACCAGGCCTGCATGTACACGCCCCCGCACGAGTTCGCGGTCGACATCCCGACGCTGCTGAGCAAGGCGCGGCTGCAAACGTATCGCGAGCGCACGATCCCCGAGGCGGCCAAGAGCCTCTACGGCGGGGCCAACGGCGTGCTCGCATTCTTGATCGCGCTCGCGGCGCTCGCCGCGCTGTTCGCGGCGATCGCCGTGACTGGGCGGTGGGACCTGCTCTCGCAAGCCGACGACGCGCCGGGCGCATTCTATAAGATCGTGCCGTTCCTCTGGATGCTCGTGCCGGCGCTCGTCCTCTCCGCGTGGGCGGTGTTCGTCTTCTTCGCCGGGGCGCGGCGGCTCGTCGTTGACGTCGCGCCCGATGCGCGCGCGACGCTCGGCGACTGGCTCGGCGCGCTCAAGGACGGCGTCGAGCTGATCTACATGAAAGGCGGCGGGGGCGGCTGCTACTACCCCGAGGCCGGCTCGCCCTCGAACACGCGGCGCGTGCTGCATCTCGTGCTCGTCGTCGGCGTGATCCTCGCGTTCGCGGCGACGATCGTCGCGGCGATCATGCAAGATCTCTTCGAACAGCTGCCGCCGTACCCGGTCTTCAGCGGACCGGTGCTGCTCGGGATCGCCGGCGGGGTGCTGATCCTGATCGGCAGCCTGGGGCTGCTCGCGCTCAAGGCCAAACCCGGCGCCACCGCCCTCGAAGACAAGTCGATGGTGCGCCTCGACGAGATCTTTCTCTGGCTGCTGGCGATCGTGGGCGCGACCGGCCTGCTGCTGCTCGTCTCACGCGCGACGGCGTTCATGGGCCCGCTCCTCGTGATCCATCTCGCCGCGATCGCTGCGCTCTTCGTCACCGCGCCCTACGGGAAGTTCATGCACGTCCCGCTGCGCGTCGCCTCACTCCTGGTCTTCCGGCTCGAGGAAGCCGCACGCAAATAACGTCTAGCCCAGCGTGCCGCTGGTCTTTTCGAGCAGCGTCCACGCGTCGGGTCCGAACTTCTCGCTCCACTCCTTGTAGAGTCCGGCTGCGTGGATGACCGCTCGGAACGGGGCGGGATCGGGGCGCGTGACGGTCATCCCCTTGTCGCGCAGCGTGCTTTGGAGCGATGCGTCGAGGCTCGCGATGTCGTCCTGCTCGTGCACGGCCGCGGCGTTGAAGTTCCGCTCGACGATCGCGCGCAACTCGGGCGGCAACGCGTGCCAGGCGTCGCCGTTGGCAATCAGCCAGTAACCCGTGAACAGATGGTTCGTCACCGCGACGTACTTCTGCACTTCGTAGAACTTCGAGCTGTTGATCGTGACCATCGGCAGCTCCGCGCCGTCGACGAGGTGCGTCTGCAACGACACGTAGGCTTCCGCGAAGTTGATCGGCGTCGGCGAAGCTTGCAGCGCTTTGAACAGTTCCAATTCGATCGGCGCGGGCGGCACGCGAATCTTCAGGCCCTTGACGTCGTCGGGCCCGTTGACCGCGTGCGCGGAGGTCGTGATCTGTTTGAACCCAGTGCACCACGGCTTTTCGAAGGCGTAGAGGCCCGCCTTGGTGATCGCGAGGCGCGTGTTCGAGCCAAGTGGCCCGTCGAGCGCATCGAAGGCTTGTTTGTACGAGGCGAACGCGAAGGGGATGTTTTCGATCGCGGTTACCGGCACGACGGCGGACAGCGTGCCGTCGGCCACGATCAGCATCTGCAGCGCGCCCGCGCGGACTTGCTGGATCATCGCCGTGTCGTTCCCGAGCTGGTTGTTCGGAAACACGTCGATCTGCAAGCGCCCGCCGGACTCGTCCTTCACCTTCTGCGCCGCTTCGGCCGCGCGTATCGCGATCGGATGGGTCATCGGCTGATCGTGGCCGAGCTTGTACGTGAAGTCGGCCGCTGCGGCGCGCGAGCGCACGACCCCGAGCGTAGCGTACGCACCGAGCGCGGCCGCGACGAACTGCTTGCGCGACGGCTTCAATGCGCCCTCACGTCGCCGGCCGGGCAGAGCAGCGCCGTCAACTCGCGAACGCTCGCAAGCTGATCGACGCGCCACGCGGTCTCCATGAACGCCGGGGTGCGTTCGCCCAGCACCGGGCGCGCGACCAGGTCGGCTTTGGCGTGCAGTTGCGCGTCGGTGAGCGGCGCGCCGGCGCTTCCCGACGCGTGCCGCGTGTGGTGTTCGCGGACGGTGCCGTCGCGCAAGGTCGCGCTGACGAACGCCTCGTCGTTGGGGATCGCCGGATCGGTATGCACCCTGACCAGCTCGCGCAGCGCGGCGATCTGCGGATCGACGGCCGCGGCATCGCTGAATTGTTGCGGACCGCCCTTGCCGTCGATCAGCCCGACCGCGACGCTGTGATAGACGCTGAACTTGCTCTCGAGCGAATTCGCGGGTTGCTCGCGCCCCATCACGCGCACCGCGAGCGGATTGACGCGCACGTCGACGCGCACCACCTCTTCGGGGCGCACGCCCGCGTCGTGCAGCGCAATCGCGCCGTCGATCATCGCGTGGCTCATCACCCCGCATGCGTACGGCTTGAACGCGTTGCGCTCGAGCTCGAAGCGCTCGCCGAGTTCGCCGGTCATCGCGGCGGCATCGAACCCGCCGGCAAACAGTTCGGCGAAGCCGCGCCTCCCCTCGATCGGATCGAGCGGCCCCGAAAACCCCTCCCGGGCAAGAAAGCCTGCCTCGACGCCGTCGGCCGCAGCTTTGCCGAGATGGAACGACTTGGTCATCGAGCCGCTGGCCGCGCCCAATCCCGCGGCTTGGGTCGACCCGATCGCGAACGCGCTGCACGTCTGACGCCGATCGAGGCCCAGGATGCGCGCCACGGCCGCGGCCGCGCCGATGTGTCCGGCCGTTCCGCTCACGTGCCAACCGCGATGATGGATCGACGGCATCACCGCGTCGCCGATGCGCAGCGTCACCTCGACGCCGCGCGCCACCGCCTGCAGCAGCGCCTCGCCGTCCGCGTCGACGATCTCCGCGGCCGCCAGCGCCGCCGGTACGATCATCGCGCCGGGATGGATCAACGCGCGCAAATGGGTGTCGTCGAAGTCTTCGACGTGGACCGCGATGCCGTTGACGAGCGCCGCCCACTGCGGCGAGCTGCGCTCCGCACGGCCGAACAGCGTCGCTTGCGGCCGCGGGCGATAGCGCTGCGTCGCGGCGAACGCGCGCAGCGTCGCGGGATGCTGCGCCGCGCCGACGCCCAGCGCGAGCGCATTGAGAAGCGTGCGGCGCGCGGCATGGCGCGCCCCGGCCGGCAGCGCCTCGTTCGCGAGCGCGAAGGCGGCAAGTTGTTGCGTCGCCCCGGTGGGACGGTCGAGCACGGTCATGCCGCGCCTCCCGCCGGGACGAGCGCGCGCATCAGCGCCGACAGATCGGGCGCGCCGTCGAGGTGTTCGATCGCTTGACGCAACGGCTGCGCGCCGCCGGGCATGACCGGTTCGACGAGCGCTTCGATCTTGACGACGACCTCGTCGAAGGTCAGCGGCCGGTCCTTGCTGCCGCGCGCGTGCAGCACGTGTTCGACGATCGTCTCACCGTCGTCGAGCGTGACCGTGACCCGCGCTTCATCGCCGGCGATGCCTTGGGCCGGCACGAGTTCGACGCGCTCGAAGAGCGGCGCGACGTCGGGCCGCGCGAGCCGCGCGTCGGAGAATTCCGGGATTCCGGCGCGCCCGTCGAGCAGCCCGACCGCGACCGCGTAGCGCGCGCTGAAGCGAGCCTGCAGCGAGTCTTTCGGGAACGGCTTGCCCATCAGTTCGGGCACCAACGGATGGCAATCGACACGCACGGTCGCGATGCGCCGCTCGCCGCCGACGCGGGCGCCGATGGCGATCGCCGCGTCGATCGCGGGATGCACGACGAGCCCGCACGGATACGGCTTGAAGGTATTGTCCAAAAGTTCCCAGCGCTCGCCGAACGCTTCGGTGACGCGCGCGAGGTCGTGCTGCGCCGCGAGCACGTTGGCATAGCCGCGGGTCGCCTCGAACACGTCGGGCGCGCCGGTAAATCCTTCGGCCGCCAGAAACGCCGCCAAGAGGCCGTTTGCCGCCGCCTTTCCCGGATGATAAGGTTTGATCATCGTGCCGAAGCCGACCCGGTGCCCCAGCGCCGTCGAAGCGGCGATGGCTAGGGCGTTGCGCAAGCCGCTCGCCCTCGAGCGCGAGCAGCAAGCCGGCCGTCGTCGCTGCTCCCAGCACGCCGACGGTCCCGGTGATATGCCATCCGGCGTCGTAATGCGCCGGATTGATTGCCAGCCCCAAGCGCAGTTGCACTTCGCAGCCCAGGGCAAAGGCACGCAACGCCTGCGCGCCAGTCGCGTGGACGTGCGGCGCTGTCCCTACGAGGGTCGCGAAGCAGGTTGCTCCGGGATGGATCGCGGTGGCGAGATGCGTATCGTCGTAGTCGTCGACGTGCGCTGCAAAGCCGGTCGCCAGCGCGGCGTAGTGCGAGTCGGCGCGCGCGGTGCGGCCCGGCACGACGGCGAGCGGTTCGCCCCCGATGGCGGCCGCGGTCCGCACGATGCTTTCGACCCCAGGATGCCCGCTCGCGCCGACGGCGATGCCCGCGACGTTGAAGATCGCGTTCCGTGCGGCGCGCGCCACCCCGTCCGGGAGCGGGCGCCGATTCGCCGCCTCGATGGCCGCGATGAGATCGGCAGTAACGCTGCGCTGCGCGATCACGGGACAAAACTCGTCTGGATCTTCCGCATACCGCGATAATCTAGGCCCTTGCGTTGAAGCCCTGCCCTGCGGCCCCACCGCCACGGTGTATTGCTCCGCAGCATCGAATCGTGATGCAAGGTGTGTGAGGAGTTTTCCATGGCAACCGACCCAAGGGGAGTGCGGGCCTTCGATCCGCCGGGGTTCGAGATCGTCAGGGGCGAACGGCGATACAAGGTGAGCCCCGCACGGCTGCACGCGCGCGTTCAAGCGCGGATGGTAGTCGCGCTCGCGGCCTGGGCCCAGACCAGAGGTGAGGCCACGGTCGAGTGGGACATCGACGTGACGTTACCGGGCGAAGAACCGACGTACTTCCGGCCCGACATCGCGTTCGTCAGCTCCCGGCGCTTGGCCGAATGTGCCACGCTGGAACAAACGCTGCCCCACATTGCGCCCGAGCTCATCATCGAGGTGCTCTCGCCCAACGACCGCGAACGCGAAGTCGTCGAAAAGATCGACATCTATCTGCAAGCCGGAACGGACGTCGTCCTGATCGCCGACCCCGCGAAGCGCATCGTTCGCGTCTACGATCGCAGCGGGGAACGTGTGATGACGCAGCGGGATGTTTTCGAGCATGCGGCACTTCCCGGGTTGCGCATCGATCTCGCCGAAGTCTTTCCGCCACCCGACCAATAGGTGGAGTCGCGCCATGACCATCAACGTAGCGATCGCCGACCGCGATCCCGTCACGCGCCTCGCCGGGCTCGCGTTGCGCGACGATCCCGCGCAGGCGCCGTTCCTCGACGACTATTTCTCCTCCGAAGGACCGGCCGCCGCCACCATCCGGGCGCTCGCAGCCCGCATGGCCGATCTCGACTTTCACGTCCACGAACGCGTCGACGCGTAGACCGACGTCGTCGTCGTGCGCCGCGGCCTCTTCGCCGAGGCGTTCTTCATGGCGCATCCACGGGTTCGGTTTCATCCAGCGCGTGGGCCGGCGCTCGAGCTCGACGATCTGCTGTCACGCTCGCGCTAGGTCTCGTTGCAGTTGGCGAACACGCCGCAAACGCAAGGTTGGATGGATGCCGCGCGCTTCGCCAAGATGCGCGCCGATGCGTTCTTCGTCAACGCGAGCCGCGGCAAGATCGTCGACGAGACGGCGCTCTACGATGCGCTTTCCAGCGGGCGCATTGCGGGCGCGAGAACTTTTTTCCGCCGTTCCGTTGACACGACGGACGATGCTTCGTATCATCATGATCACGTAAATTCCAAAAAACGGTTGGACTTTTCATAATTTTGAAAAATCCCGATAAGTCGAGCGCGCAGCCGGCCGCGATCCGAACGGTCGGGCGCGTGTTCAGCCTCCTCGAGCGGCTCGTGGAATCGCCGGCCCCGATGCGCCTGACCGACGTCGCGCGCGAACTCGATCTCGCTCCGGCGTCGGCGCACAGCTTGCTTCACCGGCTGGCCAAACTCGGATACGTGGAGTGCCCCCAGGGCGAGCGCAAGTATCGCGTCGGGCACAAGCTCGTGCGTCTGGCGGTGCGCGTGGTCGAGCACCTCGAAGTCGAACCTATCGCGCGCCCCCACCTCGAGGCGCTCGCGAAACGCACGGGCGAAGACATCTACCTCGCGTTGCCGCAACCCGACGGCGTCGTCTACGTCGCCAAGGTCGAAGGCTCGCAAAGTCTGCGGCTCAACATTCGGCTCGGGATTCTTCGGCCGTTGCACTCGACGGCGATCGGGCGCTTGTACCTCGCGATGCAACCCGACGAGGAGATCGATCGCTACCTCGAGACCGCCGACATCGAGGCGCTCACGCCCGCGACGATCACCGATCCGGCGGCGCTGCGCCGTTCGATCGAGCTCACGCGCGCCGCCGGTTATGCGGTCAGCGAACAGCAGACCGTCGAGGGGATCTGCGCCGTGTCGATCCCGATCTTCGACGGGCGCGAGCGCTTTGCGGCCGGCTTGACGATCTCAGCCCCGGCCAGCCGCTTTGCGACGCATCGGGCGCAGTTCATCGCCGACGGAACCGCGGCCGCGCGCGCGATCAGCATTCAACTCGGATCCGGCGCGCAAGACCGCGCAGGAGTTGCATGAACGCATCCACATTGTTCCGGGAAGCGGTACGCCGTCCGCTTTCGCGCCGCGGCGTGATCGTGGGCGCCATCGCCGGCGCCACCGCGCTCGCCGGCCGGCGCATCGCGAGCGCCGAAACGACGGAGATTCGCATCGCGCACGGCTACGGCTTATCGTACCTGCCGATCTACGTCGTGCGCGACCAGAAACTGATCGAGAAGCACGGTCAAGCCCTAGGCCTGCCCGGCATGAAGACGACCCTGGTCCAAGTGACGAGCGGAACGGTCGCCAACGACTACTTGCTTTCAGGCAACATAGAAGTCGCGGCGGGCGGAAGCACCGTGCTCATGACGATCGCCGACCGGACTTCCGGTGCGACCGCGGTGCGGGGCATGATGTCGTTGAGCGAGACGCCGGTCTATTTGATCACCGTCGACCCGCGCATCAAGTCGATCGCCGACTACGGAAGCGACGACCGGATCGCGGTGACCGGCGTCAAGGTCACGCTCGCGGCGCTCCTGGTCCAGATGGCCGCGGTCAAACAATTCGGATGGGATCAGCGCTACAAGCTCGACCCCCTTACGGTTTCGCTGTCGCATCCCGATTCGGTCGCGCAGCTGCTTTCCAAACAGCCCGAGGTCAAGTCGCACGCCTCGGTCATCCCCTACAACTTCGTCGAATTGACTGACCCGCGCGCTCACGTCGTCGTCAACTCCTACGACGTGCTCGGGCAACCGCATACGACCCAAGTGATCTACGCGACTGACCAGTGGCGAACGCAGAACCCCACGGCCTATAAGGCCGTCTCGGCTGCCTTCGAAGAAGCGATGGTTTACATCAGGACGCACAAGCGCGCGGTCGCGGAACTCTACGTGCGCGAAGAACCGGGCGGCATGACCGTGCAGCAAGCCTACGATGTCATCGACACGAAGGACATGAACTATACGTCGACGCCGCGGGGCATCATGGCCTTCGCCGATTTCATGTTCAAGGTCGGCCTGCTCCACAACAAGCCGGCGAGCTGGAAGCAGTACTTCTTCGACAACGTCTACGACAAGCCGGGGAATTAGTGTCGCTGGTCAGCAACGGCGACTCGCCGGCGTCGGCGAGCACAGGGTACCCGCAGACCGTCGATCCGCTGCTCGTCGTCGACGCGGTGACGCTGCAGTACAAGACGGCGGAGTTGCTCGTGACGGCCACGTGGCGCATCGGCTTCGAAGTGTTCGAAGCCGATCGATTCGTGTTGCTCGGACCGTCAGGCTGCGGCAAGTCGACCATGTTGAAGGCGATCGCCGGCTTCATTGCCCCGGTGGAAGGCACGATCCGTTTGGGCGGCCGGACGGTCGACCGGCCGGGCTCCGACCGCATGATGGTCTTTCAGGAATTCGACCAGCTGCTGCCCTGGCGCACCGTGCTCGGGAACGTCGTCTTTCCGCTGCTCCAAAACCGGCGCATGCCGCGCAAAGCGGCCCTCGAGCATGCACGCGCGCTGCTGGCCAAAGTCAATCTCACGAAATTCGCCGACGCCTATCCGCACATGCTCTCGGGCGGCATGAAGCAGCGCTGCGCGATAGCCCGGGCGCTGGCGATGGAACCCGCCGTGCTCCTGATGGACGAGCCGTTCGCAGCCCTCGACGCGCTGACGCGCCGCAAGATGCAGGAAGAGCTCGCGCTGCTTTGGGACGACGTGCGGTTCACGCTCATCTTCGTCACGCACTCGATCGAGGAAGCGCTGCTCGTGGGAAACCGCATCCTCGTGATGTCGCCGCATCCGGGCCGCGTGAAGGCTGAGCTCGACGTGGCCGACCTCGCGTTCGCCGATGCCGCGACCCCGGCATTTGAGAAGACGCATCGTCGCGTCCACGATCTCATTTTCGCCGACGCCGTCGAAGCGCCGCTCGCCGCGGGTGAGTTCCATGGCTAGCGAAGCGGTCAAATTGACGCCGCCACGGCGTCCAGAGCGTGAGATCGCGCTCGACGCGGTCGGCGCGATCGGTGACGCCGCGCGTCCGCTGGGCACGGTCGAACGCATCTGGCAGATGGGCGGCATACGCCGCGCGGTCATCTTAGTCGTCCTGTGCGTGCTGTGGGAGCTCTACGCTCGCCACGTCGACAACCCGCTGCTCTTCCCGAGCTTCAGCCAGACGCTCGCGGCATTTTGGGAAGCGCTCGTTCACGGTCCGCTCCTGGCGCGCACCCTCACGTCGCTGCAGGTGCTCGTGGTTGGGTATGCGTGCGGCCTGCTTTTGGCAGCCGTCCTGACGACGCTGGCGGTGTCGACGCGGATCGGCACAGACATCCTGTCGACGCTGACCGCGATGTTCAACCCGCTCCCGGCGATCGCGTTGCTGCCGCTCGCGCTCTTGTGGTTCGGGCTGGGCGAAAAGAGCCTCGTCTTTGTGATCGTCCATTCGGTCCTGTGGTCGGTGTCGCTGAACACGCTGGGCGGCTTCACGTCGGTGAGTCCGACGCTGCGAATGGCGGGCCAGAATTGCGGATTGCGGGGCCTGTCGTACGTCGCGCTCCTGCTCGTGCCGGCGGCCTTTCCATCGATTCTGACCGGCCTGAAGATCGGGTGGGCGTTCGCCTGGCGGACGCTGATCGCCGCGGAGCTGGTGTTCGGCGTCTCCTCGCGCAGCGGCGGACTCGGCTGGTTCATCTTCGAGAACCGCAACGAGCTCGAAACGCCGATGGTGTTCGCGGGCTTGCTCACGGTGATCCTGATAGGGCTGTTCGTCGAGAGCGTCGTCTTCCGCACGCTCGAAAACGTCACCGTCCGCCGCTGGGGGATGCAGAGCTGAGCCCGCCGGCAGTCGCCGCCGCGACCGGCACGATCGCGACGCGCCTCGCCGGCGCAGCGCTGGACGTCGAGTACGCGAACCTCGACGGCGACGTTCGTGACGTGACCAAACGCCTGATCCTCGACGCGCTCGCGTGCGCGCTCGGCGGCTACGGCTCGTCGACGGGGCGCGTCGTGCGCGACTATGCCGCGGCCGCCTGCGGACGGGGCGAATGCACCGTGATCGGTTCGCTGCAGCGCACGGCCGTCTCGCCGGCCATTATCGCGAACCAGGCCATGCTGCGCTATCTCGATCTCAACGACGCGATGATGGTCGCGATCGGCCCCGGCCTCATGGCCGGACTGCACCCCAGCGGCGCCTTACCGGTCGCCCTCGCCATCTGCGAAGCCACGGGCAAAGGCGGCCGCGCGCTGATCTCCGCGATGGTCGCGGGATACGAGGTGATGGGACTCTTGCTCGAGGGCTTGCGCGTTTCGCTCGAAGCGCGCGGGTTCCACAACGGCTGCCTGCATGCGTACGGGGGCGCAGCGATGGCGGGGCACCTCTTCGGGGCGTCGCGGGAGCAGCTCGCCAACGGACTGGGTATTGCGGGCAGCCTGGCCGTCGGCTTGGACATCCTCGATGCCGAGGGCGAGGAGTACACGATGACCAAAAACCTCGCTGACGGCATGATCGCCGAGCGCGGATACGTTGCGATGGAACTCGCGCGGCGCGGCCTGACCGGGCCGCTCGCCGTCATCGAGGGGAACAAAGGGTTCGCACGGACGATGCTCGGCGACTCCGGAAAATTTGTGTGGGAGCCCGCAGACCGCTCCGTGCCGTTCATCGCCCAAACCTTCGTCAAAGGCATGTGCGCGGACGCGACGACCCACGGCCATCTGCGCGCGACGATGGACTTGGTCGAGACGCACGACATCGCCCCCGAAGCGATCGCCGCGATCACGATCCGCACCAGCCGGCGGGCGGTTCACCACACCGGCGATCCGGTGAAAAAGTATCCGCGCAACAAGGAGTCCGCCGATCATAGTTCACACTTTCTCACCGCCATGGCGGTGATCGCGCGCGAGATCACGCCTGCGATCTTTTCCGACGCGAACTACGCCGATCCGCGCGTGCGCGCGCTGATCGACAAGACGCACCTCGAGCACGGGCCCGAATTCGACGCCCAGATTCCCGCCGCCGAGGTGACGATGCGCCTCCACGACGGCCGCACGCTCGTGCGGCGCGTCGAGCGCGCTGAGTTGGCCGGCGATCCGCGCGCGCGCTTGTCGGACGCGGCCCTGCGGGCGAAATTCGTCGCATGCGCCGGCGGCCTGTTGACCGGGAACCGGATCGACCATCTCATCGAGGCCGGGCTGCGGCTCGAAGAGCTCACCGATATCGGTGCGCTGCTCGCGTTGACCCAGGTCGACACCGTCCAAGGAGAACCATGAAGGCCGTCGTCGTCGCCGCGCATGCGGCGTTTCTCGAACGCAACGATCGCACGCTCGAGGAGTTCATCTTCGACACCGTCTCGGGCGCCCTCGAGCGATGGCACGTCCGCATCGCGGACATCGACGGCATCGTCACCGCCTCGTCCGATCAACTCGACGGCCGCGGAATCTCGATGATGCTCACCGCGGCGAGCGTCGGCGGCTACGCCAAGGACGTCATCAATCTGTGCTCGGCCTCCGAGCATGCGTTGTTCTATCAAACCGCGCGCGTGCTCGCGGGACGCACGTCGCTCGGGTTGGTCGTCTCGTGGGGAAAACCGTCCGAGGGGCTCTCGCCGGAAGTCGCGCGCATCGCCGCCGATCCGTTCTTCGGGCGCGTCGTGCCGCGCGAGCGCGATGCGTGGCTCGCGATGGAAGCGTCGGCCTGCGCTTCGCACGGCATCGGCGAGGATGCGCTCGCGACCCTCGCGCCATTCTACGCGGGCGACGTGACGTACGGGGATTGCTGTTCGGTGTTGCTGGTGGCAGCCGAAGGCGCGGCGCCCGCGCTGCCCGGCGGTTTGCCGCCGCTGCGGATCAGCGCGAGCGGCCTTGCGATCCAATCGTACTGGCTCGAGCCGTCCGCGGTTGGGCGCTGGCCGTCGCTTGGGACCGCGGCCCGCTCGGCTCGCGAACGCGCCGGGCTGGCGTCGTTCGCGGGCGAGATCGACGCCTTCGAGCTCTCGACCTTGACTGCGGCGCAGGAGGCGATCGCCGCGCTCGAACTCGGACTGGCGCAGCCCGGCGAGCTAAGCGCTTACGCCCACGCACGCGCTGCCGGCGACATCGCCGTCAACCGTTCGGGGGGACTGCGCGGCGCCTATCCGGATTTCGCGCTCGGGGCTGCTGTCGGTCGTGCGCGCGTGCGAGGATCTCTGGAAGATGCCGCAGGTGAACGGACGGCCGGCCCGCGCGCTCGCACACGGCACGAGCGGAACGCCCGCGCAAGCTCACTCGGTCTTCGTCTTCGAGGCCACCCATGTCTAGCGCACGCAACGTCGCCATCGTCGGAACGGGGCAGACGCGGTTTCAACACCGCTATCCCGACGTGCCGTACCGCGAGCTGATCTTCTCTGCCGTCAGCCGCGTGCTCGAGGATGCGCACGCCTCGATCGCCGACGTCGACGCGGTTGTGTATCCGATGGCTCCCGATGCACTCATCGGCGTCTCGCACGCGGAGCGCTGGGCGGCCGACGCGGCCGGAGCGCTCGGCAAACCCTTCATTCGCGTGAACACGGGCGGAGTCACGGGGCTTTCGGCGGTGCAAGCGGGGTACGATCTCGTCGCGTCGGGGATGTACGACGTCGTGCTCGTGGGCGGCGGCGACCGCGTCGGCGAGAGCGGTGATGCGCAAGAGATCCTCAACCGGATCTGGGACCCCTTTTACGAACGCTCGTTGCCGCTCAACACGATCACGATGCTGGCGATGCAAGCGGTGCGGTTCATGCACAAGTACGGCGCCGACGAGCGCGACATGGCGGTCGTCTCGGTGCGCTCGCACCGCAACGCGCTCGACAATCCGTACGCGCACATCCAGCGCGCGGTCACGCTGGAAGAGGTCTTGGCCTCGGAGCCGATCTCGGCGCCGATCAAGCTGCTCGATTGTTGCCCGCAGTCGAGCGGCGGCGCGGCGCTGCTGCTCTGCGCGGCCGAACTAGCCGAACGCTTCACCGACCGGCCGGCGTGGATCCGCGGACTCGGACATAGCAGCGAGACGTACTGGATGGGCGACCGCGTCGGGCCCTGGGCCTTGGCCGACCATGCCGATTCCCCGGAGCTGACGCGCGCCGCGCAGGCGGCGTACGTGATGGCCGGCCTCGGGCCGGATGATATGGACGTCGCCGAACTCTACGCACCGTTCAGCAACATCGAGCTGCACGCCGTTCAGGACGTCGGACTGTGCGTTCCCGGCGAAGTGATGCAGCGCTCGCGCGACGGCGCCTTCGACCGCGACGGCGAGATCCCGATCAATCCGTCCGGCGGCGTCCTGTGCGCCAATCCGATCTCGGTGACCGCGCTCGTGCGAGTGATCGAGGCCGCCCTGCAAGTGACCGGGCGCGCCGGAGCGCATCAGGTGGCAGGCGCGCGCAACGCGATCGCCACCGGCATCGGCGGAGATCATCAGTTCTTCGGCGCGGTCGTCGTCGCCGATTCGCCCGCATCGTAAGGAGACCGATGGAAAAGACTGCCGAACCGGCGCAAGAGCGCATCGTCATCGAGGAGCACTGGAACCTGCACTACCGGCATGCCGCCGGCCCGGTGACTTCGGAGTTCTTCGTGGCCTTGCGCGACCGCGGAGAGATCCTGGGACGTTCGTGCCAGACGTGCCGGCGCGTGCTCGTTCCGCCGCGCTCGTTCTGCGACCGTGATTTCGTCGCGACGACCGAGTGGGTCAAAGTCGCGAACGAAGGCCGGCTCGAGATGTTCACGACCGTCTTTCGCAAGTTCCAAGGTTTGCCCGAGCCGCCGTACTGCTTCGGATACGTGTTGCTCGACGGCGCCGGCACCGCCATCTTGAACTACATTCGCGGCGTCGACTTGCGCGCCGGCGAACAGACGCCGCTCGAAGTGGGCGCGCGGATGCGGCTCGTCCTTGCGCCCGAGCGCGAGGGCAAGATGAGCGACTTCTGGTTCGAACCGGCATGACCGGAGCCTGGGGGCGTTGGGGGACCCAGGATCAGCGCGGCGCCGCGAATCTCCTCACCCCCGAGCGCGTCCTCGCGGCGTTGCGCACCGCCTCATCCGGGCGCGTGTACAGCCTAGCGATTCCGATCCGCGGCAGTGGCATGCCGCTGGTCGGCGGCCGCCAGGCCCCGTTGCATTTCATGACCCAAGACGGCGGCGACTACGCCGCCCGCGGCAAGGCGACCGGCACGATGGTCGCCGATGATTTCCTCGCGCTCTGCCCGAGCACGGCGACCCACGTCGACGCGCTGGCGCACGTGTGGGCTGACGGCCTGGCATACAACGGCGTCGACGGCAACACGATCACGAGCCAAGGCGCGCAGCGCCTGGGGATCGAGCACGCCGGACCGTTCGTCACCCGCGGCGTCATGCTCGACGTCCCGCGGCAGCGCGGGCTCGACGCGCTGCCGGCATCGTCGCCGATCGATGCGGCCGAACTGGCGGCCTGCGCGCTCGCGCAACGAGTCGAAATCCGGGCCGGCGACGCCGTGCTGGTGCGCACCGGGTGGCAGAGCGCATATGCTGCCGGGACCGGCTGGGAACTGCGCGAGCCGGGCATCACGCTCGACGCGGCGCACTGGCTCGTCGAACGCGACGTCTGCGCCGTCGGCGCCGACAATGCGGGCGTCGAGGTGCAACCCGCCGCCGAGGGACGAGGCATCCCGGTGCACGTCGAGCTGTTGCGCAACCGCGGAATCTACCTGTTCGAACTGTGCGCGCTCGACGAGCTCGCACGCGACTGCGTTTACGAATTCTGCTTCATCGCCGTTCCCCTCCCGATCGAAGGCGGCATTGCGAGCCCCGTGACCCCGCTCGCGATCGCATGACGGCCTTCCGTTCGCGCACCTTCGGCGATCTGGTCGACGAGCTCGCGGAGCGGGCACCCGGCGCATTCTTCGCCGTCGACTCCGACGGCGATCGCGCGACGTACGGCGCGTTCGCCGAAGAGACGAGCCGGATCGCGGGTTGGCTGGCCGCGCGCGGCGTGCGTCACGGCACGCGCATGGCGCTGGCGATGTGCAATCGCCTGGACTGGCTGCGCCTGGCGACCGCAGCGCACAAGCTCGGCGCAACGGTCGTTCCGATCAGCACGTGGTCGACCGCGCGAGAAGTCGCTCACGTGCTGGAAGCCGCCGACGCAACGCTGGCCGTCACCGAAGACCGCGTGCGCTCAAACGACCTGCGGGCGCTGTTCGCTCAGCTCATCGATCCCGAACGGCTCATCTTCTGGGACGACGTGCGCGAGACGGTCCGGTCTCACCCGCCGCTCGTCTCGCACCCGCTCGTGCGCGCGTCATCGCCGGCCTTCGTCTTGTTCACCTCGGGTTCGAAAGCCGCGCCCAAGGGCGTGCTGCTCGCGCACGGTGACGCGATCGAAAACGGATTCAACATCGGCGAGCGCATGCACCTCACCGCCGCCGATCGCGTCTATCTCGCGGTGCCGCTGTTTTGGAGTTTCGGCTCGATCAACGCATGGCCCGCGCTCTTGTCGCACGGGGGCGGATTCGCGCTCCACACGACGTTCGAAGCCGGCGCCGGGCTCACGCTGATCGAAGAGCAGGGCTGCTCGGTCTTCTACGGCATGGCGAACATGGCCCACGCGCTCGTCGAACACCCGGCCTTCCGCCCCGCACGTACCGCCTCGTTTCGGACCGGCCTGACCATCGGTTTGCCGGACGATCTCGCCTACGCCGCCGACCAGCTGGGCGCGCGCGACATCTGCAACCTGTACGGCATGACCGAGACGTACGGAAATTGCTGCGTCACCGATGCGTCGATGCCGCGCGAGCGGCGCTTTCGCGTGCAGGGCGCGCCGTTGCCCCACGTCGAGCTTCGCATCACCGACGAAGCCGGCCACCCGGTCGCCCCGCAGATCCCGGGGAACATCGAAGTGCGCGGATACACCGCACACTATACGGACCCCGCGCTCGACGCGGCGCACTACACGCCGGACGGCTTTTTTCGCACGGGCGACATCGGGTCGCTCGAGCCCGACGGCGTCCTGCGCTACGTGGCGCGCAACTACGAGATGATCAAGACCGGCGGAATGAACGTCGCCCCGGCGGAGGTCGAAGAGGTCTTACGCAGCCACGAGCACGTCGACCAAGCCTACGTCGTAGCCGTGCCCGACGACGTGCGCGGCGAACGCGTCTTTGCCTTCGTCGTGCCTCGCGATGACGCCGCGGCGACCGATGCCGGCGCGATCGCATCGTACTGCCGCACGCACCTCGCCACATATAAGGTGCCTACCCACATCGAGATCGTCGGGGCAGACGCCGTGCCGCTGACGTCGACCGGGAAAGTCCACCGGCGACGGCTCAGCGAACTCGCCGCCGCTCGCACAACCGCACTGCTTCGCTAATGGGGGTTCGCATGCCGCGTTCGTTGGCTCCACTCGTCGTCGTGCTCCTCGCCGGCGCGATGTTTCTTTCGCCCTCGCCCGTGGGCGCGCAGCCCGCGCCGATCAAAACGTCGATCGCCGCCTTCAGCGGGACGTTCGTCAGCTACGTCGTGTACGTGGCCGACGCGCTCGGGCTGTTCGCCAAACACGGGCTCGACGTGTCGCTCGTCTACGGGACCGGGACGCAGGTTACGACCGACGTCGTCAGCGGCTCCGCCGATTTCGGAACGTTCGCGGTCGAACACGCGCTGCAGCTCGCCGAGAAAGACCAAGACATCAAGGTCGTCGCATTGCTCGAAAACTCCGTGCCGTATTCGATCATCGTGCGCACCGCGATCCCGACCCCGAATGCCGGCAAATGGCCCGACGCCATGCGCGACCTCAAGGGCCTCAAGATTGGGATCAGCACGCGCGGCGCGGGCACCGACAACATGATCCGTTACCTCTTCAAGCAGGCCGGAATGGACCCCGACAAGGACGTGACGCTCTTGCCGGTCGGCGATCCCGCCTCGACGATCGCCGCCCTCAACGCGGGTCAAATCGACGGCGCAATGGCCTTCGAGCCGACACAGATCATCGGCAACAGCTTCCTGAAGATCACGAAGCCGGTGCTCGATCTCGAAGGCGGCCATGGCCCCAAGAACCTCTCGCCGTACGCTTTCGAAGCGTTCGCGGTGCGCCAATCGTTCATCGACAAGAATCCCGACACGGTCAAACGCGCGGTCGCCGCGATCGTCGAAGCAGAAAAGATCATCGCCGACCCCAAGAATCTGGACGAGATCACGGCGGTAGCCGCAAAGTTCATGAAGGGCATCGACTCGGCGACGTTGCGGACGTATCTGCAAAAGTATTCGAGCACCTACACCCAGCCCTTGGCCAGCAGGCAAGCCGTCGCGAACGTCAACGAAGCGCTGCTGGGCGTCGGCCTCATCAAAGCCGCCGTCCCCTACGAAGCCGTGATCGACACGCAGTTCTTGCCGAAGGGGCGTTAGTGGTTCGCGCAGGACCACGCTCCTCGCCGGCGACCGGCATGACGAGCACCGTGTCCCGCGTTCGCCTCTATCAGATCGCGATCACGCTCGTCGCGCTGGGGCTGTGGGAACTGCTGTCCGCGACGCACCTGGTCAGCACGTTCTGGATCAGCAGCCCGTCGTTGATGATCGGCCGTTTCATCACCGATCTGACCAGCGGAATACTGCTCGTGAACGTCGCGCAGACGCTCTACGAGGCCTTTGTCGCCTTCATCGTCGCATCGCTCCTCGGCATCGTGGCGGGTCTCTTCATCGCCCAGCGGCCGGTCGTCGACGCGGTCGTCGCGCCCTTCATCACCGCGATGAACACGTTGCCGCGGGTCGCGCTCGCGCCGCTGATCATCCTCTGGTTCGGCATCGGCGCCGCGTCGAAGATCATCACCGCCTGTACCCTGGTCTTCTTCATCCTGCTGGTCAACACGCTTGCCGGGGCGAAGAACACCGACCAGGACATCGTCACCATCGCCCGGCTGCTGGGCGCGAGCAAACGCGACATCATGCTCAAAGTGACGCTTCCCGGGTCGCTTCCGTGGATCTTCGCGGGACTGCACCTGGGGCTAACGTACTCCCTCTTGGGCGTCGTGGTCGCCGAGATCCTCAGCTCGCAGCACGGCGTCGGCTACATGATCGCCAACAGCGCCGGCACGTTCGACACGACCGGCGTGTTCGAGGGCCTGTTCGTGCTCGTGATCCTCGCGCTCGGGCTCGATCAGCTGACCACCGCGATCGAGCGCCGGCTGCTGCGGTGGCGCCCGGCATGAGCGGAGCACCGAAGATCGCGATCGACCACGTGTCGCACGCGTTCACCACGAGCAAGGGAACCGTCCCGACGCTCGACGGCGTGTCGCTCGACATCGAACGCGGTTCATTCGTCTCGGTCGTCGGCCCGAGCGGATGCGGGAAATCAACGCTCCTGAACGTCATCTCCGGGCTGGTCGTTCCCGAACGCGGAACGGTCTCGATCGACGGTTCGCCGGTGCACGGCATTCAATCGCAAGTCGGCTACATGTTCGCCCGCGACGGCTTGATGCCGTGGCGCACCGCAGCGCAGAACGTCGAGTTCGGCTTGGAACTGCGGCGGAACCCGGCCCGGCGACAGATGGCGCAAGAACTGCTGACGCAAGTCGGCCTGAGCGGCTTCGAAGGGCACTACCGCCACGAGCTCTCGCAAGGCATGCGGCAGCGGGTCGCGGTGGCGCGGACCTTCGCGACCGATCCGGAGATCCTCTTGATGGACGAGCCGTTCGGGGCGCTCGACGCGCAGACGCGGATGCTCCTTCAGGATACGTTCCTGCGAATTTGGGAAGAAAAACGGAAGACCGTTCTCTTCGTGACGCATGACCTCGTCGAAGCGATCGTGCTCTCGGACGTCGTCGTCATCATGTCGCACCGCCCGGCCCGAATCAAGCGCATCGTGACGGTCGACATTCCACGTCCGCGCACGGCGACGAACCTCCGCTTCGATCAGCAATTTCAACACTATTTCGAAATCATGTGGAACGATCTGAAGACCGAGGTCGTGTGAGCGAATCGCTCGGCTTCGCCGCACGCGTTGCGGCGCGCGCGCAGCGCTGGTCGTCCGCGCCCACCGGCGAGCGGGAGCTTTGGCTCGCGAAGCGTGCCTTTCTCGACACGATCGGGGTGGCGGCCGCGGGCTGGCGCCTGCGCTCGCCACGGATCTTGGTCGATGCCCTCGACGTCCGTCGCGCGGACGGCGACGGACGCGTCATCGCCTCGGAGATGCGCGCAGCGCCGGCCGATGCCGCGCTCGTGAACGGCCTCTTGGCACACGCGCAACTGTTCGACGACAACAGCGACCCGATGATCGCTCATCCGAGCGGCCCGCTGGTTGCGGTCGCTCTTGCTTTGGGCCCGCGCGTCCGAGCCGGCGGCGCCGCGCTCTGTAGCGCCTATGCGGCCGGCTTCGATGCGAGCGTCGTCATCGGCCGGCTGCTCAATCCGGAACACTACGAACGCGGCTGGCACACGACCGCGACCGTCGGGATCTTCGGCGCAACGGTCGTCGCCGCGACCCTCTTGGGCGCGACGACGGACGAGTTGATCCATGCCCTGGGGATCGCCGCATCGAGTGCGGCCGGTTTGCGCCAAAACTTCGGCTCCATGACGATGGGGTATCACGCCGGCAATGCGGCCCGTGCAGCGATGGTTGCAGCGCTGCTCGCGCGCGACGGCTTCACCGCGTCGCGCGATGCCTTCGCGGGCCGGTCCGGATTCTTCGAAGCCTTCGGCCCGGCGCGCGATGCGACTGCGGCCCTCGAGGAGGGCGAACACGAACTCGTGCGGTCGGGTATCCAATTCAAGCTGTTCGCATCGGGCGCGCCGACGCTGTGCGCGATCGAGGCGGCACTCGCCCTCGTTCCGTTCATCGACGGACCGATCGAATCGGTGACTTGCGAGGTTGACCCGTGGTACGAAAAGACGCTCAAAGAGGGGGAACCGCGAGATGGATTCGAGGCCAAGGTCAACTTGCGCTACTGCGTGGCTACGGCGTTCATTCGAGGACGCCTGGGCCTCGATGAGTTCGAGCCCGACGCGGTCGACGATCCGGCCGTTCGTGCGTTGATGCGGCGAATCGTCGTGCGGGTAGATCCGGCCCTCACGAATGGAGGAACGTTCCCCGCGCGCGTGCGAGTGCGAACGAACGGACGCGACCTCGCGGCCGAGCGCCGGCATCCGCGCGGCGCGCCGCAGGTGCCTCCCGCCGACGCCGACTTGATCCACAAGTTTACCGCGTGTCTGCGCGATATCGCAGGCGCACCGGAAGCCGCCCGCATGGCCGAGCGCATTCTGGGCTTCGACCTCATCGAAGGCGACGAACTCTACGACCTCCTGGCCCTCTCACCCGAAATGATCGCCCAGACGCGCTCGTCGCTCGTCTAGATCGGCGACCGACCGGATCATCTCGGATCGCCCGGGCGCTCCTCGCGGCCGTCGCCGCAGCCGCAGGGCAGGCTCGCTTGCGGCGGAGGCGCAAAGCGTGATACCACATACGTGAGGTACTTCGTATGGCGACGAATCCCCGGACGCGCGTCTTCGACCCACCCGCTTATGAAATGGTCCGGGGCGAGCGCCGCGATAAGGTGAGCCCGTCGGCTCGCCATGCGATCGTGCAGGGCGGCATTGCTAACGCCTTATTCGATTGGGCGCACGGGCGCGGGAAGGTACTCCCGGAATGGGACATCGACCTCACGCGACCGGGCGAGCAGCCGACCCATCTTCGGCCCGACATCGCCTATGCGAGCAACGAGCGGCTCGCGGGGGCCGATGCGATGCGAGTGGCTCTACCGAGGATCGCACCCGAATTGATCGTGGAGGTCCGCTCGCCAAACGATCGCGAGCCGGAGATCGAGGAAAAAGTCGCCATCTACCTGGATGCCGGCACGCACGTCGTGATCGTCGCCGACCCGCTCACCCGCAGGTTCCTGCTGTTCGATCCAAGCGGCTCCCGCGAGCTCCCAGCGCCGGCGATCTTCGAGCACGCAGCCCTCCCAGGCTTGACCATCGACATCGCGGCGGTCTTCGCTCTCCTCGACTGAGCCGGTGGAATCGCAGGTCGACTGCGCCCAGCGCGAAGCGCGGGACGACGGGTTTAGGCGTAAGGCCCCAACCCCGTTAAGTCAGCGGCCCGACCGACTTTTCGAGCACTGCCCAGAGCTGCGCGCCGTAGTCGTCCTTCCATTGCGCGTAGAGCCCGGATTTCCTGACCGCTTCACGAAAGGCGTCGACGTTGGCGTGATTGCTCGTCATGCCGTGCGCGACGAGATCGGCCTCGGCCTGCGCGTTGCTTTTCAGCATGTCGGGCCGGCTCGCGAGCGCCGCCGCGTTGAAGTTGCGCCCGACGATGTCTTGCAGATCGTGAGGCAGCTTGATCCATGCATCGCTGTTGGCCAACGTGAACTCGCCGGTCGCGATGTGGTTCGTGACGCTGAGGTATTTTTGCACCTCGTAGAATTTGCGGCTGAGAATGAAGCTGAGCGGCAGTTCGCCGCCGTCGATGATGTGCGTTTGTAGCGCGGTGTAGACTTCCGTCATGTTCATCGGGGTCGGCGAAGCGCCCATCGCCTTGAAGAAGGCGACCTCGATCTTGTCGACCGGAACGCGAATCTTCAGTCCGCGCAGATCGTCGGGAACGTTGATCGGTTTGACGTTCGTGTGGATTTGCCGAAAGCCGAGATCCCAAGTCTTCTCGAATCCGTACAGCCCCGCCAGCGCGAGTTGCCCGCGGAGATACTTTCCGAGCGCGCCGTCGCGCGCGGCCCACGCCTCCTGCGAATCGCGGTAGATGTACGGCAGCGCGTCGATCCCGACCGCCGGCGCGATCAGCGCGACCGACCCGTTGATTTGGCGGAGAAATTGGATCGCGCCGCTGCGCAATTGGGTCATCATCGCCGTCGACGATCCGAGTTGGCTGTCGGGGAACACCTGGATCTCCATCCGGCCACCCGACTCGTCCTTGATCTTGGCGACGGCTTCCGTCAAACGGAGCGACACCGGACTGGTCGCGGGATCGTCGTGGCCGAACTTATACGTGAAGTCGGCGGCGCCGGCGGGGAAGCGGGGAATCGAAATCGAGGCGAATACCGCCGCACTCGAAGCGAGAAAGGCCTTGCGCCCTGGTTTCACGTGTAAATCCACCTATGGTAACTCCTTATTACAAAAAAGTCCGGCGTCTTCGCCGGCGCGCGAACGGCGAATCATGACGCGCCGTTATCACGGAGCCGGTTACGACGCGCGTGAATTCGACTGACCCTGGAGCGAGCGGCGCGGGAATTGCATCGTCAGCACCTCGGCTCCCGACGCCCCCGCTACGAGTTCCACGGCCGCTTCCGAGGCCTCGACGTGAATGCACGACAGCCGGTAGAACTCGCGCCTCTCGTAGATGATGCTGCCGCCGATCACGAGGTGGAATTGGCCTCCGCTTGCCGCGGGGCCGGGCGCCGTCAATCGATTGTTCGGGTGCAGACGATACAGCCACGAAGCGAGTCCGTCGTCTTCGAGCGCGATGAGCGCGGTCGTCGACGGTTCCGACCCGTTCGCCAACTCGCCGGCTGAGGGCGGGGCAAAGGATTCGGCCACGCGATGCCGGCGCGGCACTCGTGGAAGTCTCGCGCGCTCCTGGGGCATCCAGCCTGCGCCTGGATCGACGCCGTCGCGGGCGACGAAGTAATCGAGCCCGTCTTGCGTCGCGATCGGGCCATACGGCGTATATGCGTTCGCGAAGTGCACCGTGAACGGCCTGATCGCCGTCTTTCCGAGCGCGCCGCTCCCACGCACGATCACTTGAAACTGGTTGACGGAATGGAAGTGCGGCGCAATGACGCTGTTCGGATCTTGCTCAACCAACTTACAGGTAGGCGTTGCCGGGGCGAGCGAAACGTCGCCTTTCATAAGCCAGCTCTGAAAGACTTGTCGATGTTCCACGCGGAAACGAGACGCATCCCCGAGCGTTGACGCAGTCGGCATCGCGGTTCTCCTCAAACACGGTCGTCCTACGCGGCGGGCCGCAAGCACACCTGTTGGCAGAGGATCGCCCGGCGCCGTCAGGTCCGGCGCCGGGCGATCGTTCATCGACGAGGTTTGGTCGCGTTCAGGACGGGTTGATCGTGACCACGAGTTGCCGCGCGGCCGGGTCGGAGATGTCGGTCGAAAATCCGCATTGGTCGTCGTACGGATACGCGTAGGCTTGTCCGAAGCCGTATTTCCGGTCGTTCGCCACCGCGTGCACGGCGGCAGCGTACTGGTTCTGATACGGAACGCCCGGATAGAAGGCGGAGAGGGTGCACACCTCTTGGGTCGTGACCGGCGCAGCAGCCGTCCCCATCACGCCGCGCGTGAGGGCGCTGACGATCATGTTGCCCAAATTCGCGGCTGCGGCGGGATTCGCGTTGTTTTGTGGCCACGAACCGCCTTGCACCGAGCTCGGGACGAAGGCATCGTTGTTGGCGAGCATTTGCATCGTCGCCGGCACGCCGTTCCAATAGGCCGCGTTGAACGGCGAGGGCAGGGTGGCGATCAGCGTGCTTGCCGTCGACGGCGAGCTGTAGAAGTTGAAGTTCTCGTTGGCGTCGACTTGGCCGTAGACCGTCGAGACCGGGCTCGCCGGTAGATTGTTGACCGTCAGCCAGCGCGGCGCTTGGAAAGCGTTCCAGATCTTCATCAGCGGCTGGTCGAGGAATCCCGGATTGGGGAAATTGGTCCCGCCCGAGAGGTACAGCGCTTTAGGGTTGAGCACGCGATAGGGCATCTGATTTGCGAGCAGGTTCCAGGGCGCTCCGAGCGCCTTCAACTTGGCAGCGACCTGCGTCACCGAGCCGCCGAGCAGTCCGGTCGTCTGATTTTGTGCGCCGATGAGGTTCAGGCCCAAGGCGAGACCGAGGTCGTCGACTTGGGTCGTGTCGACGTTGAAGTTTTGCCCCGGAAGCCACGTGTATTCCACGTAGTCGAAGTACACCGACTGCGTGCCGTCGTTGTTCCACGGAGCCGGGGCGTTGGGCCCGGCACCTTGCGGCGCGAAGCCCGGGATGGCGATCGTCAGCGGACTCGACGCGATGTAGATGCGCGCCGATTGCAACTGCGGCAGGTAGATCGTTTTGCTGGTCGAGCCGCTCGAACCGAAGGCAATCGGCGCCACCGAGCCGCCGGGATTGAGCGGCTGCGTGCTCCCGTTTTGATTGACCGATACCCAGCGCGTCGCGCCGCCGGACGATCCGGGAAGCTGACCGTACACGTAGATGCTGATGTGACTCGAGGTGATGTTCGCATGCTTGTTGACGACCGCGAAGGCGACGGTGCCGGGAGCCGGGCTCAAGACGGGTGCCGCTGACGGCGTCGGCGTCGGCGCGACGGGCGACTTGGAGGGAACCGGCGTCGGCGTCGCGGGCACTGCGGTCGGGGTCGGCTTCGTGACCGGCGGCGTGGGGCTCGGCGTCGGCGGAGGCGGCAGCGGCGACGGCGTTTGTGCCGGCCCACTCGGCGCCGGCGACGGTTTGTCCGAGGTCGCGACGTAGATGTCGTAAAGCGGGTCGATCATGATCAGCTTCGACCCGAAGGCCGACACTTCCAGCGCTGAGCCGAAGACGGGCTTGAACGCGCCGTTCGTGCAGTCGCCGTTCTTGAACGGCGTGAATTCGAAGACGGTCCCGCCGTTCGTTCCGGTACCGTAGAATCCGACCGAATAAGATCCGGCCCCGCCCGCGGCCGGCGCGATGCGCGAAGCGGTCCCGGTGCACTGCACGAACGCCGAAGCTCCCGCGGGCAGGTTGAACATCAGTCCCTGCGAGTTGACGACGTACAGGGAGCTATCGGGTAATGCCGACACGTACTGACCCGACTCGGGAAGCTGCGACCACGCTCCCGCGCTGAACTTCCAAATCGGACCGTCGGCCGCCGCCTTCGCGGCGACGTACACGTTGTTGCTCGGGTCGACCGCCACGTCTTGGGCGTTGCTCCCATATCCGGTCCACTGATTGGTCGCCGGGTTATAGTTGTACAGATTGCCGGCCGACGTCACTGCCCAAAGGGTGCCGTCCGGGCCCGAAGCGAGCCGCGTCGCTTGCCCCGACACGTTTGTCCACGTCCCATTGTTGTAGTGCCAGAGATATTTGTCCGGCCCCGACGGCTGCGTTCCCAACGCCCAAATCGAACCGTCCGCCGCGTACACGGCCTCCTTCGCCGTGCCGGCAATCTGCGTCCAGTTGATGCCGTTGCTCTGGACGTTCCGGTGTTGCGACGTCGTCGCGGTCATCGCGCCGGCGGATTGCGCCGCCGTCTGCACCATCGCCGGCGGAAGCGCCGATCCCGGCGATTGCGATTGCGGACGCAGCGCGGTCGTCGCGGCGACGCTCTGAGCGCTCGACGTCGCGCCGGTGGCCGTGGGCGGAATGACGGCGCTCGCCGGCGACGTGCTCCCGCTTCCGCCGCTGCACGCGGACAGCAGCAGTGCACACCCGAGAAGTCCCAAGCGCGATATGCGCATGATGAACGGCCTCCTTGATCGTAGAGAGTAAGTAAGCGCAACGCTCGTGCTGTAGTACGAAACGAGGTCCTTCGCCGGCATCCGTGCGCGTGGTCGCGGGCTACTGCAAGGAGTAACTGAAAAAGGGGGTCGCTTCAGTTCCATCCGCCCAAGGGTGTGACGGCCTTACCAAATTTTAACTTCGCACCGTTATGTGACGCGGCGCAACGACAGCGCGCGCTTGCGTTGCTGCGGCGAAGCGTGATATGACGTGCGTGAGGGGCAGCGTATGGCAACGGATCCACGGCAGGTTCGCGTGTTCGATCCACCGGCTTTCGAGATCGTTCGGGGCGAGCGCCGCGACAAAGTGAGCCCGTCGACGCGGCACGCGATCGTGCAGATGGGCATCGGCGTGGCCCTAGCCGGCTGGGCATCCGGGCGGGGGAAGGCACTCGCCGAGTGGGACATCGACCTGACGCGACCCGGCGAGAAGCCGACGCATCTGCGCCCCGACCTTGCCTACGCGAGCAACGAGCGGCTCGCCGCAGCCGACGCACTGCGCGTCAACCTGCCGAAGATCGTCCCGGAGCTGATCGTGGAAGTGCGCTCGCCGAACGACCGCGAACGCGAGATCGCGGAGAAGCTCGCAGTCTACCTAGACGCCGGCACCAGCGTGGTCATCCTCGCCGATCCCGACACGCGAACGTTCCGGGTTTACGATCGAGACGGCACGTGCGAACTCCACGCGCCAGCCACATTCGAGCATCCTTCGCTGCCCGGGCTTCGCATCGACCTCGCCGCGACGTTCGCTGGGCTGGACGGCTAGCGCAGCGCCTATCGCGCGTGCCCCGTGAACGCAAAAAGAGCGGCCGCCGTGACGGCGACCGCTCTTCTTCTCTGCGGACGCTTACTGGCGGTAGCGCAAGAACGCCGGAACTTCGATGTCGTCCATGTTGACGGGGGCGACTTTGTCGAATTCCAAGCTCTGTCCGATCGAACCGGCCTTCGAGCCTTGGAGACGGCTGCCGAAGCCGGCCGCCAGCACCGTGACGCGGACCTTGGAATCCATCGTCGGATCGATCGACGCACCGAAGATGATCTGCGCTTCCGAGTCGACCGCGCGGGCGATCATTTCGGCGGCTTCGTTCACTTCGTACATCGAGAGATCGGGGCCGCCCGCGATGTTGAAGATCACGCCGCGCGCGCCTTCGATCGTCGTCTCGAGCAAAGGCGAGGCGATCGCCTTCTGGGCCGCGTCGGCCGCCCGGTGCTCGCCCGAGCCTTCGCCGATGCCCATCATCGCGCTGCCCGCGTCGGTGAGGATCGTCTTGACGTCGGCGAAGTCGAGATTGATCAGGCCGGGGCGCGTGATCAGGTCGGAGATCCCTTGGATCCCTTGGCGCAGCACGTCGTCGGCGTAGGCGAATGCTTCGTTGAGCGGGGTGCGCTTTTCGATGATCTGCAGGATGCGCTCGTTGGGGATCGTGATCAGCGTGTCGACTTTGGCTTCGAGATCGGCGATGCCGCGCTCGGCGGTCTGCATCCGCTTGCGGCCTTCGAACGAGAACGGCTTGGTGACGACGGCGACCGTGAGCGCCCCCGATTCACGCGCGATCTCGGCGACGACCGGCGCCGCGCCGGTGCCCGTGCCGCCGCCCATGCCTGCGGTGATGAAGACGAGGTCGGCGCCGTCGAGAATCATTGCGAGATCCTCGCGCGACTCGTCGGCTGCTTCGCGCCCGATGTTCGAGTTGGCCCCCGCGCCCAGACCGCGGGTCAGGTTGGCGCCGATCTGGACGGTGTTTTCGGTCTTTGCGCTGCGCAGCGCCTGGACGTCGGTATTCACCGAGAAGAAGTCGACCCCGGCGAGTCCGGCGTCGATCATGCGGTTGATCGCGTTGCAGCCACCACCGCCCAGGCCGATCACCTTGATCGTCGCGGCGTGCTCGGGGACGTGACGTTTGGCATCTGCCATCAGCGGGATACCCTCCAGCGGTATTTGTTTGGGACGCGGGTAGCGTGGCTTCTTCAACGCTTTCGGGCGCTGCGCCGGACGGCCAACTTCAGCCGGCATTTCGTTATTATCGGGCTGCGGAGTCAATTCCATAGTTCCCCGAACCATCCGGCAACCCGCGTGAAAACGCCCCGCCGCCCGTTACTGATGGCGAGCGTGTGGCCACGCGGGCCGAAGAGTACCAGCCCGACCGCGGTCGCGTACTCGGGCTGCTTGACCGCGTCGGTAAGGCCGCCGATCACCGACGGCACGCCGATCCGCACCGGCAACCCGAAGAACTCCGCCGCGATGCGCTCGATCCCGCGCAGGTGCGCGCCGCCGCCGGTGAGGACGAGCTCGCCCACGATGAGGTCGCGCGGAATCGCGTCGATGATCTTGGCCTTGGCCATGCGCAGCATCTCGACGACGCGCGGCACGACGACCGCGCGCAGCTGGCTCGTCGTCACCTCGCGCGTGCTGCGCCCGTCGAGCGTCTTGACCGAAAACGTCGTCTCGTCGTGGCCGTGCATGTCGCAGGTCGCATAGGTGCGCTTGATCTGCTCGGCTTCGGCGAACGTCGTCTTCAAACCGAGGGCGATGTCGTTGGTGAGGATGTTGCCGCCGATCGGGATCGTCGAAGTGTGGATGGCTCCGCCGCCGCTGTACACGGCGATGTCGGTCGTGCCGCCGCCGATGTCGAGCAAGATGACGCCGACGTGCTTTTCCTCCGGCAGGAGGGTCGCCGCCGAGCTGGCCAGCGGCTCGAACACGATGCCGGCCGGCTCGAGGCCCGCGCGGTGCACGCACTTGAGCACGTTGGCGATGAAGGTCGTCCCGCCGGTCACGATGTGGGTGTCGACTTCGAGCCGGCCGCCCGACATGCCGACCGGGTCGGTCACGCCGTCCTGACCGTCGATCGTGTAATGCCGCGGCAAGGCGTGGATGATCTGGCGGTCGGCCGCGAGGTTGATGATCTTCGAGGCCTCGACGACCCGCGAGACGTCGTTGCTGCCCACTTCGCGCTCGTCGCCCGAGACGGCCACGACGCCGCGATTGTTCGTACTTGCGACGTGCTCTCCGGTCACGCCGACGTAGACGTGGGAGATGTGCACGCCCGCCATGCGCTCGGCCCGCTCGGTCGCCGCTTCGATCGCCTTCACCGTCTCCTCGAGGTCGGTGACGACGCCCTTGCGCATCCCGGTGGAGGGCGCCTCGCCGACGCCGATGATCTCGAGCCCGTCGGGTCCGCTCGAGGCGACGACGGCACACGTCTTCGTGGTGCCGATGTCGAGGCCGGCGATCGTCTCGCCCTTCATACAATCACCAAAATAGCAAACACCCGATCGCGGGCAACGAAACCGGCATGCCCCTATATGTTGGGGACGGGTGGGTAGTTTTCCTACTAGCTATAGGGGTTCGAGCGGCCTTCGCCGCTCGAACCCGGTTCGCGCCTTCGGGCGCTCTATGGCAACATTGGGCCTTTGGCGGCTGGGGCAGGGAGGGTGGAAATTCGAAAGCCCGGTGGGGCCGGGCTTTCATTCAAAATCTGACCGGGCGTGCTCGTTATGCTTCGCCGGCCAATATACGCCGGATCTCTTCACGCTGCGCCTCGAGCTCGGGAGTCCACGTGGGCTCCCATCGCAACGCCGTGGCCACCTCGTAGTGCTGCGGGGACTCGTGCGGAGCGTGTTCGCCGGCGATCTCGGCGATTTTTACGCCACTCGTCCAGCGTGCTCGGGCTATCGGTGCTCATGTTACTCCTTAAACACGTCGACGAGGAGGAAGGTTTTCCGGGTCAGCTCTCTGAGGACCCTTTCGTCTTGCAGTTGGCCGGTCAAGTCGCTGTCGCTGTCGATCGACACGATGCCCAGCGGCTCGTCACGATCATGCGGGGCCCGGCTCCAATTCTGCTCGTCGGCGAAGACTGGGATCGATAGCGCGCTCGCGAGGCTCGGCCTCACGAGCGCCCGCTCGTACTTCGTCATATAGTGCTCGCCATCCACTGGTGCTTTGAGCCCGGCCGCATCCCGCAGAAGCGTCTCCTTTTGGTCGCGAAACGCTTTTGGCGCACCGGCGTTCTCCGCGTCGAGGGTGAGCCGGTCGTCGGCGTCACCCCCAAAATTGCAGGTCGCCGTCACGCGGAAATTCCGCGGTTCGGCACGCCCGTAGCGGCTTCTGATCGGCTCGATGGCGCAAACGCGCACATGGGAGGCAGACCCGGGTCGCAAAAGCCCGACCGCCTCGTCCCGGAAAGCCCGCAGCGCCGCCTCGATCGCTCGAGGTCGACGGTCGAAGACGTAGGCGAGCCGCGCGTAAGTAAAGGCCTCCGCGGCGCGAAAGGCTTCGACGACGCGTTCGACGCCGGCATCGAGGTCGAGCATCTCGAGTCGGCACGGCAGCGGCACGACGACGAGATCATCGATGAAGTCCCGCGTAACGCTTTGACCGGTCGAAAGCGACGCACTGGCGACGCGGGTGAGCAATTCACCGAGCGAAAGACGGACGGGTGCACCGGGTCGCGCGCGCTCTGCAAAGCCGAACCCGATGACGGGAAGCACGGTGCCGAAACGCCGCGCGTCGGCGCGCCTTTCTTGGTCAAAGACCCATACGGGCAGATTCGCCGAAACGCCGCCGTCAACGTACACCGGCCCCGGATCGCCGTCGGCCCAGGGGATTTCGACCGGCCGAAAGAGCAGCGGGACGGCGGCCGAAGCGGCCACAGCCGCCGCAACCGGGACGTCCGGCGTGTCGTCAGGCGAAAACACGACCACACGGTTCCGCGAGAGATCGGTCACGGTGATCTTCAGCGGCTTACAGCCCGGCGAAGAACGCGCAACGTCACGGAACCTCACGACCTGCTCGGTCAGAAGCGTGGCGCCGACTGCGCGACGGTTTGCGTTCAACTTCGTTCGCAGAAGCTCGTTGAAGACGTCTTGAAACTTCTCGAAATCGAGCAGCCCGGTGCGTTTCCTGACGCTCCAGGCGAGTCCGACTAGCGTCGCGACCGCCCACGCCGCAAGGGAACGGGCAAATTCCACGCCAGGACTGCGCGTACGGCTTTGAATTGGCGCCAAGACCACCGGTCGAACAAATCCAGAACCGAGCGATGCCCGCCCAGGACGTTCTCGCGCGGATTCTCCGGATCGAAGATCTCCGTCGACCGGTAACCGGCAGCCGCCAGTGCGGCCACGATCGCGCCCGCAGACTGCCGGCGATCCCAAAAATACGATGCCGGCCGATTCGGCCGCCTTCAGCGCGCCGAGATGAGCGAAGCCACGGGCGCCTCCGCCCTGAAAAATGCCGTACGCATAGGTGCTGGGGGATGCCGGCTCCACGTGCACCTAGCGTACCTCCCGGGCACCCGGCTCCGCAAATCGTTGCCACCGGGGTGACATCGAGCGGTTGCCGGGCATCGCCGCTGTTAGAGCTTGCTGGCTAGTAGGGTCGGGAGGTCGAGGCGGTAGACGGCTTGGCTGCCCGAGTCGGCGAACCAGATCGCGTTGCGGCCGAACGCGAGGTATGCCGGGGTCTTGCCGGTGCCTGCGCCGGGCAGCGAGTACAGGTGGACGGCGCCGTCCATCGTCACCCGCGCGAAGCGGCCGTACTTGGCGGCGTCGGGGGAGCCGGGCGGAAACGCCATCCCGAGCCACAGCGCGTCGTCGGCGCCGTGCCACGTGCCGGTCAGCGTCGCCGACGCCGGAAGCTTCGCCGACACGGCGATCGTGCCGTCGGGTTCGAGCAAGCCGATCTGCACGTTGTGGCCGCTCGCGTCGCGCGCGATGCCGTACGTCTTGCCGAGCGGTCCGATCGCGATCTTCACGAGGTTGGGCTGCGCCGGGACGGTGCTCGCATTGCCGATCGCGGTCAGGGTCGTGTAGCGGTGCGCCGCCGTGTCGAGGATGCGGAACACGCCGTCGCTCCCCATCACGTACGAGCGCGGGCCGCCGGCCGCGGGCACCCGGTAGTGCGACATCCCGACGCGGTCTTTGTAGAAGGCGGCCGCGTTGGCGCCGACGGTCCAGGCCGCGCCGTTGCCCCACACGACCGGCCCCGGATTCGACGCGTCGGGCGGCAACGTGAACTCATAAACCTTGTGGTCTTCGGCGACGTGGGCGAGCGCGTTCGTGTTGCTCTCGGAGAACCACACCCCGACGAACGGACCGACGATCAGACCGGTCGCGCCGCTGCGTTTCGACGGAATGTGGTGCAGCGCCACCGTCGAGTTCTCGAGCGTGCCGATCGCGTTGGCGACCGGATCGACGAACCACGGAATGCCGGTCGAGTCGACGACGACGCTCTCCGCATGGTCGATCGTGCGCTTCTTCGTGCCGCTCTTGTTGACCAGGATCGGCATCGCGCAGCGCTGCGCGGGGTCACTCGCGGAGAGCCGCTCGAGCGCCGGCGTCCCGATATGCGCGACCCAGACGTCGCCGGTCTTCGTGACGGTCGCGAGCCCGCTCACGGCGCCGGAATCGCCCATCTGATATGCCTTGGTCGCGCCGTCCGGCGCGGTGACCACCGTCGCCTGCACCGGGCCGCAGGGTTGCGGCGCTTTGGCCAACGCGTTGCCGAACGGCGCCAAAAACGCGAGAACTTGGGCGCCGATCAAAGCGCCGATCGCCAGAATAAACACGTTCGACGGCGTTTTCGGCCGCCGACTCCGGTTCCTCTTCGGCGGCGCCTAACTCGAGCGTCCGCGCGCCAGCACGGGCCACTCGCCGGTCACGGCCCCGCTGCGGTGCACGACGTAGCGATCGAAGAGATTGATCGTCGTGTCGCAGTGGCCCGGCACGAGTTGCACCACGTCGCCGATCTCGACCGGACGCGGCCCGGGAAAGGTCAGCTTCCCGTGCTCGTCCCCCACGAGCGTGAATTCGGCATCCAGTTCGAGCGTTCGGGGCAGTCCGGCGTCGCTGCTCAAGCACTTGTGCCCCGCATCGACGATCGCACTGCTGCCGCGCACGCTGATGACGGTTGCCGCCACGGTCAGCGCGTTCTCGAACGCGACGCCCTCGACGGCGCCGTACTGCGCGTCCATCACGACGTACGAGCCGGGCTGCACGTCGGTGATCGCATCGAACTCGGCCGCGAAGACGCCGGTTCCGGTGCCGCCGGTCGTCACGACGGCGATCGACAAGCCCGCTTCGCGAAAGGCTTGCGCCGTTGCGCAGAGGAGCCGCATCGCGGCCGCGTTGGCTGCGCGCCGCGCGGCCGGCTCGACGACGTGCTGAAGGTGCCCCTCGTATCCTTGCAATCCGTGCAGCTCGAGCCCCCCGAGCGAGGCAACGAACCGGCCCAGTGCAACCGCCGGTTCACCCGGCGCGACGCCGGTGCGGCGCTGGCCGACGTCGACGTCGATGAGGACCGGCAGGCGCAGCCCGGCAGCTGCGGCGGCCTGCGCAATCGCCGCCGCCGGCTCGGGCGCATCGACGACGATCGTCACGTCGTGCAGGCGCGCCAATGCGATCAGGCGCGCGACTTTCGCCGGTCCGACGATCTCGGTGGTGATCAGGATCGGTGCGACGCCTTCGGCTGCAAGCGCTTCCGCTTCGCCCAATTTCGCGCAGCAGATGCCGACCGCGCCGCGCGCGAGCTGCATCTTGGCGAGCGTGGCCGACTTGTGCGTTTTGGCATGCGGCCGCAGCCCGACCCGGCCGCTCGCGAACGACGAAGCCATGCGGTCGAGATTGCGCTCGACCTTATCGAGGTCGAGGAGCAGCGCCGGGGTATCGACGGACGCTACGGGGGCGCCCGGGCCGGCGCGCCGGCCGGCATCAGTAGGCGACCGCGTACGACTCGCGCCGCGGATCGGCGCCGGCTTGCCGCACGCCGTTGCTCAAGCGCCGAACGATCCCGGCGCCGCCCATCGCCACGGTGTGCGGCGGATGCACGACCACGCGATGGCCGCGCGCGAGCAACTCGTCGCGCACGCTGGCGGGGACCGACGATTCGATCATGATCTCGCCGGCCGGCGTGCGAAACCAGCGCGGCGCGTCGAGCGCGCGTTGCACGTCGTCGCCCTGCTCCACCAACCGCAGCAGCAGGATCGAGTTCGTGTACACCTGGCTCGGACCGCCCGGCGTCCCCAGCACCATATGCGCCTGCCCGTCGCGGCGCAGCAGCACCGGGTTGAGCGTGTGCATCGTGCGCTTCCCCGGCGCGACGACGTTGGGCGAACCGGGGTCGAGCGAAAATCCGGTCATGCGATTGTTCATGACGACGCCGGTTCCCGGCACCACCGCCCCGCTCCCGAACACGTGGAACACGCTCTGCAAGAGCGACACCGCGTTCCCGTCGGCATCGATCACGCCGAGATAGCTCGTGTCGGTCCCCGCCTCGACGGCGATCGCCCCCGGCTCGGGGTCGAGGGCGCGCTCCGGATCGATCGCACGCGCGCGTTCCTTCGTATACGCCCCCTCGAGCAATGCTTCAACCGGCGCTTGCGACACGAAATGCGGGTCGCCCAAATACGCACGCCGGTCGGCTTCGGCGAGCTTCATCGCTTCGAGATGGAGGTGGATGAAGTCGGCGCTGCAGTCGGGGATCGTCGCCATCGGAAAGTGCTCGAGGATCTTCATCGCTTCGAGCACGACCAAGCCGACCGAGACCGGCGGTTGGCCCACGATCTCGAGCCCCCGATACGCGACGCTCACCGGCTCGCGCCACTCGGCATCGTACGCGGCCAAATCTTCGCGCCGCAACAGCCCGCCGCTGGCACGCGATTCGCGGTCGAGCGCGTCGGCGAACGCGCCCCGGTAGTATGCCTGCGGGCCGTCGCGCGCGATCGCTTCGAGCGTCGCGGCCGCGTCGGGCTGCACGAGCAGTTCGCCGGGGCGCGGGGGCCGGCCGTCGATCGCGAAGGTCGCCCAGGTGACCGGGAACGGTTCGATCGCCGCGCGGTACCGTTCGAACGAGGTCGCGAAGACGTGCGAGACCGCGAAGCCGTCGCGCGCGAGCGCGATCGCCGGTTCGAGCGCTTGCGCGAGCGTCCGGCGGCCGAACCGCGTGACGGCTTGCGCCCATCCGTCGACCGCACCGGGGACGCTCGAAGCGCGCAGCCCGTACTGGGGGATGCCCCCGTTTGCGAAAGCCTCAGGCGTGGCCCGCATCGGGGCGGGTCCGCTTGCGTTGAGCGCGTGCACCTCGCCCGTGCCGGCATCGTGGTAGAGCAGAAACAGGTCGCTGCCCAGGCCGCACGCATCCGGCTTGAGGACCGCGAGCGCGGCTGCGCCCGCGATCGCCGCATCGATCGCATTCCCGCCCGCGCGCAACGCATCGAGCGCGGCCTGTGCGGCCAGATGGTGCCCGGCCACGACCGCGGCCCGGCGCCCCATCACGACCGGGCGCGTCGTTTGCGCCGACGAGGTTCCAAAACTCATGCCGCGATCAGGCCTCCTGGTTCACTGGTTTACTTTTTGACGACGACCGGCGTCGAGGGCGTGCGCAGATCGATCGTCGCGACGTCGATCTTGCCTTTGGTTTCGGCGAGGATCGGGCGCACCAAGCGCACGTCTTCGGCGAGGTTACCGTCGGCCGCGAACAGCACGCGCAATCCGCCCGCGTCGATCGCCTCCAGATCGCCGTAGCGGACCGATGACAAGCGGCGCAGCGCGAAGCCTTCGCCGCGTAGTTCCGCCGCGTCGCGTTGCAGCAATGCGACGCGCGTATCGGTTACGAAGGCGCCGACCGCGGGATCGGGAACGTCGACGGTCAGTTCCGCCAGGGCGGGGTCGCATCCACGTTGCAGCGCGCGCCCGGCGGCATCGAGCGTCGTCGCATCGCCGCCCGCGAGCAGGCACGCCGCCGGCGTGCGCTCCGTGACGACGACCGTCACCGCGGCCGGCGGGCGGCGTTCGACGTGCGCATCGAGCACGTACGGGATCGCGCGCACGCGGCTTGCGATGCCGTTGGTGTCGAGTAGCCAGGCATTGGCATCCGCGTCGATCGCGGCCTTCGCCAGCACCTCTTGCGTGTCGACGACGCGATTGCCGCGAACCGCGACCGCATGCACGCGCAGCGCCGGCCAGGTCGCGAACAGATACGCGCACAGCGACACGACGATCGCGCCGAGCGTCGCGAAGATCCACCAGGTGCGCATGCGCGCGCGCAACGAACGCCGGGCGCGCCGGCGCAGCGGGCGGGCATCGACGTTCACGCGAGCACGAACCGTTCGAGTGCCTCACGCACGCCGTCGTGCGCCTGATCGGCGACGACCGCGTCGGCGGCGGCTTGCACCTCGGGCGGTGCCGACCCCATCGCGACGCTGAATCCCGACGCTTTGAGCAGCGGAAGATCGTTCCACGAATCGCCGATGGCGAACGTCTCCTCGAGCGTCACGCCGTGATGGGCGGCGAGAAACGCGAGCGCTTTGCCTTTGTCGACGGCCGGATTGAGCACCTCGACGAATTCCGGCTCGCTGCGCGTCACGTAGCCGTCCGCGCCGCAGACCGCGCGCACGGTTGCGATGTATTCCGGAACCTTCGCCGCGTCCATCACGAACACGATCTTCGTCGACTCCTCGCGCTCGAGGACGTCCTCGAGCGAGGGCACGAGCACGGGCTCGACCCGCGCCAGATCGGTGTAGATCTTCGTGAAGTGGTTGAGCGCGTCGACGTAGAGCTGGTCGTCGACGTAGAGCTGGGTGTGCACGCCGTCGCTCTTCGCCCGGGCGACGGCGCGCTCGGCGACCGCTCTACCGACCGGCTCGTGGCGGATTCGTTCGCCGGAGGAGAGGTCGTAGATCGCCGCCCCTTGATAGCACACGATCTCGTCGCGCAGGCCGAGCGCCGCGGCGAACGGGCGGGCGGCCTGGAACATCCGCCCGGTGACGATCGCGACGTGGATGCCTGCCGCGGTCACCTGCTTCACCGCTTCGACGACCGCGGGCGAAAGACGCAACGCCTTGCCGATCAGCGTGCCGTCGAGATCGATGGCGACGAGCCGCGGCCTCGTCTGGGGGGTGGCGGTTGCGGTCACGCGCGCAGGTCCGCCGTGCGCGCGTGAGCGGGCAGGCCTTCGAAGCGCGCCAAGCCGGCGAGCGTCTGCGCGTCGTGCCGCATGCGCGCGCGACTGTTCTCCACGACGCTGACCGTGCGGTAGAAGTCGGCGGTGCGCAACCCGGAGGAGAAGCGTGCCGCGCCGTGGGTGGGCAGCACGTGATTGCTGCCGGCGATATAGTCGCCCGCGGCGACCGGCGTGTCGTCGCCGATGAAGATCGCGCCCGCGCGGCGGATGCGGCCCACCATGCTCCACGCGTCGGCGACCTGCAGGCTCAAATGTTCGGGGGCGAAGCGTTCGATCACATCGTAGAGATCGGCCTCGCCGGCCGCTTCGATAAGATACGTATTCTCGCGCAAGACCTGGTCGATGATCGCGTTGCGCCCGGTCGCGGCGGCAAAGGATCCTTCCAGCAACTCGCGGACCGCTTCGAGCAGCGTGCGATCGGTCGACACCGCGGCGACGCGCGCCTCGGGATCGTGCTCCGCCTGGGCCAGCAACTCGCCGGCAACGAACTCGGGGCGTGCCGACGCGTCGGCGACGACGAGCACTTCCGAGGGACCGGCCAAACCATCGATCCCGCAGGCGCCGAACACTTGGCGCTTGGCTTCGGTGACCCAGACGTTACCCGGCCCGACGATCTTGTCGACCGGCGCGACCGTCGCCGTGCCGTAGGCGAGCGCGGCGATCGCCTGGGCGCCGCCGGCGGCGTAGATTTCGTCCACGCCGCACAGTGCGCACGCGAACAAAATTGCGGCGTTGATGCTGCCGTCACGAGCGGGCGGGGTCGTGACTGCGACCCGTTCGACGCCGGCGATCTTGGCCGGGACGACGGTCATGATCACCGACGACGGTAACGTCGCCGTGCCGCCGGGGACGTACGCGCCGACGCGGGCGAGCGGCCGCACGAGCAAGCCCGACTTCGTGCCGTCGGGGTCGACGTCGATGCGGTCGGCCAACAGCTGGCGCTCGTGGAAGCGCGCCACCCGTTCGCGGGCGAGCGTCAGACCCGCAGCGATCTCCGGCGGCACGAGCGCGCGCGCCCGGTCGAGCGACGGCACCTCGACGCGCAGTCCTTCGAGCGTCAGCTCGGGAGCGTCGAAACGGCGCGTGTAGGCGAGCAGCGCGTCATCGCCGCGCGTGCGGACCCCGGTCAAGATCGCCGTGACCGCGGCTACGACGTCCGGCGAAGCATCCCACCCGCTCGCATACAATCGGCGCAACGCGTCGTGATCCGCGGCGGGAACGATCCGGATGGGGTCGGACCTCTGCAGCACGTTAATCGCCGTTCGTCGCGATCAGCGCGGAATCATCGTTTGACCGTTCCGACTGCGGCGCCGATCTGTTCGTCGAGCCGCCCCACGAGTGCGACCAAGGCCTCGTACTTCGCACGGAAGCGCACCGGATTGACCACGAAGCGTGCGGTCGACGCGGCGATCTCGTCGACCACGACCATGTCGTGTTCGCGCAACGTGTTGCCGGTGGCGACCAAGTCGACGATCGCGTCGGCGAGCCCGACGATCGGCGCCAATTCAACCGAGCCGTGCAACGGGATGATCTCGACCGGCAGATCGCGTTCGGAAAAATACGCCTCCGCCGAGCGCGCGAACTTGGTGGCGACCCGCAAGAACGTGGGAAACGGTGCCCCTTCGTGATACCGGTCGATGCGCCGCGCGGCGACGACCAGCCGGCAGTACCCGAAGCCCAGATCGAGGAGCTCGCTGACGCTGCGATCGGTTTCCCACAAGACGTCCTTGCCGACGATCCCGCAATCGGCGGCCCCGAACTCGACGTAGGCCGGCACGTCGGTCGGGCGCAGGAGCAGCACTTCGGTCATGCCGTCGGGCGTCGTCAAGGTCAGCCGGCGACCGGGATCGGCCGGCACGTCGATCCCGGCGTCGCGCAAGCGCTGGGCCGCGTCGTCGTAGAGCGCGCCCTTGGGGATCGCGATGACGAGCCGTTCGGTCTTCACGTCGATGCCTCGCGGAACGGCGCAGGCCGCAACGGCGGCAAGCCGTCGCCGAGCGGGACGCGCAGCTCGCGCACGCGACCGTTGGTCGCGACGAGGATGCGCGGGATCGCGTGTGCCCGCGCGTCGGCGATCAGCGCCTCGTCGCTCTGATCGGCAGCTGCGAAGCGCACGACGTTCCCGGCCGCGCGCTCGCGGGCGGCTACGACGTCGGACCCGGCGACCAGGATGTCGATCCGCTGCCGGTGCCGCTCGAAGTACTTGCCGCGCCGTTCGAGCGCGAGCAGGATCCGTTCGACGCCGGCCGACCAGCCGACCGCGGGCACCGGGTAGCCGAAGCGCGGCAGGAGCGAATCGTAGCGGCCGCCGCCGGCGAGCGAAAAGCCCAGCTCGCGCGTGTACCCCTCGAAGATGAACCCCGTATAGTATTCGAAATCGCGCAACAGCGCGAAGTCGATCGTCACCCGCTCGCCCAGTTCGAGCGCGCGCGCGCGGGTCAACAGCGCCGCGAGGCGTTCGACCGCCTCGATCGAGCGCGGGGTGCGGCAGTAACGCGCGGCGCGCTCGAGCAGATCGGTCGTCCCGCGCAGCATCGTCAGCTCGACCAGTTCCGGGCGGCCGAGCGTCCGCAGCGCGACCAGGTTGCGATCGGCGATGTAACCCTTGGCGGTGGCTGCTTCTTCGGCTTCGAACCCGACGCCGCTCGAGCACGCCGTCGACGAGGTCGGCGTCGTTGACGTCGTAAATGGACGTCGCGCAGATCGACTCCTCGAGCGCCTCGATCGCCATGAACAAGCACTCGGCGTCGGCGTCGACCCCGCCCATGCCGATCAACTCGGCGCCCGCCTGCGTGAACTCCCGCATGCGGCCCTCTTGCGGCTCTTCGTAGCGGTACGCGGGCGCGACGTACGAAAGGCGCAGCGGCAATGGCACCTCACGCATCCTGGTCGTCACCAGGCGCGATCGGCGTCGTCATCTCGGGCCGCAGCGCGAGCGCGTTCGCGCGCCGGTCGCTGAAGCGAAAGGTCTGCGCGGCCAGCACTTCACCCAGACCGAACTCGAGCACGTCGAACCGTTCGAACGCGGGCGTCTGCACTTCCTGATACGACCACCGCCCGAACACCGCGCGCAAGCGCGCTTCGACGTCGCGTTTGCGCGAGAGTTCGTGCGGCAGCCAATCGCGAACGCCGGCCGGCAACCTCACGGCAGCCCCTCCGCGACGTTCCCCGGCCCGACGATCCGCATCAGCTGCTCGCGGACCGCGCCTTCAGCGGACAGCCCACGCGGCAAACGGCGCGCGTCGCCGTTGACCCGCAGGGTGACCGGCACCGTGCCCGGCCATTCGTCGAGCAGCAGCGCCAGCGCATCGATCTCCTCGCGGCTGCCGACCGTCACGTGCCAGCCCGCCGGTGCCGACGGCGCCCGGCGCTCCACGCGCGGGCGCGTGAACGGCGCGATTTCGTTCACTTGGATCGTCAGCTCCACCGGCACGTCTTCGCCGGGGGTAGCGCCGCGCCGCTCGCGCGTGCGCAGGCGCCCCTTGACGACGACGATCGCGTCCTGTACGAACTTGGCCTGGAGATCCTGATACTGCTTGGGAAACACGATCATCTCGACGCTCCCGGTCATGTCTTCGAGGGTCGCGATCAGCATCTGCGCCTGCGCCTTCGTCACCGTTCGGCGGACCGCGGTCAACATGCCGGCCACCGTGACGAACGAGTCCTCGGCTTGCGCGCGCAGGTCGCGGGCCGCAACCGCCCCGCTGCGCGCGAGCGCGTCGGCGACGTCGGCCAGCGGATGCCCGGAGATGAACACGCCCAGCGTCTCCTTCTCCCACGCGAGCGACTCCATCGTCGTCGGCGGCGGGAGGCTACGCAGCTTCGGTGCCAGCACGGTCATCGTTTCTTCGGTCGCGAACAACGACGACTGGCCCAGATCCCGCTCGCGCGTCAACCGCGCAGCGACGTCGAGGGCGCCGTCGATCGCGTCGAGCAATTCGGCGCGGTTGCCGGGCAGCGTGTCGAACGCCCCGCACTTGACGAGCGCCTCGAAGACGCGCCGATTGACGTGCTTGGTGTCGACGCGCCGCGCGAAATCGAAGAAGTCGAGAAACGGTCCGTTCGCGCGGGCAGCGAGCACGGCGTGCACCGCCCCTTCGCCGATGCCTTTGACGGCCGCGAGCCCGAACCGGATCTGATCGTCGACGACCGCGAAGTCGATCAGCGAGAGGTTGACGTCGGGCGGCAACACGGGGATGCCGAGCTTCTTCGCCTCGTCGATGTACTCGACGAGCTTGTCGGTTTTGTCCTTGACCGAGGTCATCAAGGCGCTGAAATACGCCAGCGGATGGTTCGCCTTCAGGAACGCCGTCTGATACGCGATCCACCCGTACGCAGCCGCATGCGCCTTGTTGAAGCCGTAGCCCGCGAACGGCTCGACGAAGGCGAAGATGTCCTTGGCGAGTTTCTCGTCGATGCCGTTGTCCTTGGCACCGGAGAGAAATTTCTCGTAGTAGATCGGGATCTTGTCTTTCTGCTTCTTCCCCATCACCTTGCGGAGCTCGTCGGCTTGCCCCATCGAAAGCCGGCGATGTCGCGCGCGATCTGCATGACTTGCTCTTGATAGCAGTTATGCGTCACTAACCCGTTTGCAATGAAGTACGGCCGGCGCTGGTCTTCCATCTGGATGTCAAAGCAGTCGTCGGGATCGATTTGCTCGATGCGGTCGATGTAAACCGGGCGCGTATCGCCCTGATAGAGTTCCTCGTACGATCTGTCGTGCGCGTCCCAGAATCCCTCGATTCGGGCCAGATACCAACTCGAGCGATTCGGGGGCCGCATCATCCCAGCCGGCGCGGCGCTCTGCAGTGACTGACGGGCCGCCCCGCCGGTCTTGGCAACTGCATACCCGAGCGACGTAACGAGTTGCTCCGTCGAAATCGGTATCACATCGGACTGGAGCTTTTCAGCGACCATCTTCGAGGGCAAGGGCGGACGGCCGACGACCGCGTCAAACCGCGTCCTGTCTTGCACGAACACCGCCGTCTCGCGCACGTAATAGGCAATTTTCAAGCTGCCCAAGAGGGTCGCGACCTGGCGAATCAGTTCCGGCGACATCGATCGAGAGTATTGCGACGAGCCGGCATGGATCCCGTCACTGTCCCATAGGCCGCGCAGAAGCGCGACTCGTTGCGCCGCCGGCCAAACCGCGAAGTCGTCAGGCAGGCTGCATGTCCCATTCCCGGCGGCGCGCGGCCAGGCTTCGAAAAGCACCGACTTGGGATTGGCGTAGCGATACTTCGCGCCCGCGCTCGCTACCAAGTCGCGTGCGACGACATCGCCGACCGGCGTCGGGAACCGATGATCTTCGGAGCATTCGATCACCGTACCGGTCGAGAGCGTGATCCTCAGCAGGTTCTTCTTGCCGCTCGGCCACACTTTGGCAACGCGCCCAGGGCGTCTCCCGTCCGCGCCGTGCGTGAAGATCGCATCACCCGGCACGACGTCTTCGATGCATTTCATGGTGCCGTCAGCGTACCAAATCGATGTGCCGACACGCAGGCATGCGATGCCATAGGTCTCACTCAAGATCGGCTCGAGCTTGGGGTGCAGGTACTTCGTCTTCGTGCGGCCGTGTTTGTTGTTGATGTACTGCGGGATCCACTCCATGGGGCCGGGCCGGTAGAGCGCGACCAGCGCGATGACGTCGTCGAGCGACGACGGGCGCAGTTCGGTGACGACGCGCCGCATGCCGTCGGATTCGAGCTGGAAAACGCCGGTCGTTTCGCCGCGGCTGAGCATCTCGAACGTGCGCGCGTCGTCGTCGGGGATCGCGGAGATGTCGAACGCCGGGTCGGTCGTGCGGCGGATCTCGTCGACCGCGTTCTTCATCACGGTCAGGTTACGCAGCCCGAGGAAGTCCATCTTGAGCAGGCCGATGCGCTCGACCATGTTCATGTCGTACTGCGTGTTGACGTCGTCGTCGCCGAGTTTGATCAGCGGCGCGTAGTCGACGAGCGGGCCCTTCGAGATGACGACGCCGGCCGCGTGCGTCGAGGCGTGGCGCGCCAGCCCTTCGATCGACTTCGCGGTGTCGAGCAGCTGCCGGATCTGCGGCGAGCCGTCGTAGAGCTGCTTGACCTCGGGGACCTGCGCCAGCGCCTGCTCGATCGAGAGCCCGCCCGGTCCCGACGGGACCAGCTTCGCCACCCGGTCGACGTCGGGCAACGGGACCCCGAGCGCCCGCCCGGCGTCCCGGATCGCGGCGCGCGCGGCCATCGTCCCGAAGGTGACGATCTGCGCCACGCGTTCCTTGCCGTACTTGGCGGTGACGTACTCGATCACTTCGTCGCGCCGGTCGACGCAGAAGTCGGTGTCGATGTCGGGCATCGAGATGCGGTCGGGATTGAGGAACCGCTCGAAGATCAGCTTGAACTTGATCGGGTCGAGATCGGTGATGCGCAGGCAGTACGAGACGACCGAGCCGACCGCCGAGCCGCGGCCCGGCCCGACCGGGATCTCGTGGTCGCGCGCATATTTGATGAAGTCCCACACGATCAGGAAGTACGACGCGAAGCCCATCTTGTTGATGACCGAAAGTTCGTAGTCGAGCCGCTCGCGCAAGGCGGCGTCGTCGCGAGCGCGCTCCGCACCGTAGCGTTCGACGAGGCCCCGTTCGCAGACGAGCCGCAAGTAGGCTTCGGCCGACAACTCCGACCCGGGTACCGGCGCGAGCGGCCCCGCATCCTGCAGTTCGGCCGCGGTCCGCTCGACCGCCTCATCGGTCAGCAGCCCGGCTTCACGCACCTCGGCATAGCTCGGCACCGGGTAGTCGGGCAGATGAAAGATCTTCTCGGGGATCTTGATGTCGATCCGGTTGGCGATCGCGACGGTATTGTCGCACGCGTCGGGCACGTCGGCGAAGAGCTCGCGCATCTCCTCGTTGCTCTTCACGTAGAACTCGTCGGAGTAGAACTTCATCCGGCTCGTGTCTTGCACGGTCTTGCCGGTCCCGATGCACAGCAGCACGTCGTGCGCCGGAGCGTCGCGCCGCTCGAGATAGTGCGAGTCGTTGGTAGCGACCAGCGGGATGTCCATCTCGCGCGCGAGCTTGATCAACCCGTCGTTGACGACGTCCTGCTCGGGGATGCGGTGGCGCATGATCTCGATGTAGAAGCGGTCGCCGAAGATCTGGCGGTACGTTTCGGCGGCCTTCTTCGCACTCGCGTAATCGTTCTTGAGCAACGGTGCGGCGCAGAGCCCCGACATGCAGCCCGAGAGCACGATCAGCCCTTCGTGGTGCTTGGCCAGCAAGTCCATGTCGATGCGCGGCTTGTAGTAGTAGCCCTCGAGAAATCCTTTGGAAATAAGTGCCACGAGATTGCGGTAGCCGACGAGATCGGCTGCCAAGAGCGTGACGTGCGCCTCGTCGCGGACGGTGCGGTCGAAGCGCCCGCGCGGGGCGATGTAGGCTTCGCACCCGACGATCGGCGTCAGCCGGTGATCCCGCGCCGCATAGTAGAATTCCATCGCGCCGAACATGACGCCGTGGTCGGTCAGGGCTACGCCGGGAGCGCCGTCCTCGGCCGAGCGGCGGCAGAGCGCATCGACGCGACAGGCGCCGTCGAGCAGCGAATATTCGCTGTGAACGTGGAGGTGAACGAACGAATTCAAGTGGTTTGGCACTCAGCGGGAGAGGGGACCTCGGGTATTACCGTAGGAGTGCGCTCGCCACCCTCCGAACCGTGCGCCATCCACGTAAAGGAGAGCCTGGTCGACGTGATCACGAGCGGCGACTCGCAGGCGGCTGAGTCTGCCGACGAGACTCGCGCTCTACGCCAGCAGGTTGAAGCGCTACACCGCCGGATCGCCGACTTAGAAGCGGAGCGCGACGAATTCGCACAACAAAATGCGGAGCTCTTCGTGCTGCAGCAAGTGTTCTCGACGATCAACTCGACGCTCGAGATCGACGACATCCTTTCGATGGTGTTGCGCGGCATCCGCGAAGCGCTGCGTTTCAACCGGGTCGTCCTCTTCGACGTCGAGGACACCGTGATCAGCCGCCGCCTCGAAACGGATTCCGACGGAATGGTCACCCCGTCACCGAACCCCTACGAGATCGAGCCCGGGCCGGTGCTCGATCAAATGGTCGCCGGAACGCGCGATTTTTTCCTCGGTTCGGCAGGCCAAGAGGAGTCGCCGGTCGGCGACACGCGCGGCAGTTTCTGCATGTTGCCTCTGATCAGCCGCGATACGGTCCGCGGCATTCTCTACGTCGACGATCCGCCGAGCCCCGAGATCGGCGACGCGCAGGTGCGGATGCTGCTCGACTTCGCCGCGCAAGCCGCGATCGCGATCGAAAACGCCCGCCTCTACAATGAAACCCGCCGGCTGCTCGAAGAGACGCAGCGCCTCGCCCTCACCGACGCGCTGACCGGGATCGCCAACCGGCGCGCCCTCAACGACCTGCTCGACCACGAGTTGGCCAACGCCGAGCGCTACGAGCAGCCCCTCGCATTCTCCATCCTCGACCTCGATGACCTCAAGCGGATCAACGACTCGAGCGGCCACGCCGCCGGCGACTGGGCGCTGAAGAACTTCGCCGACATCCTGCGCCGCACCGCGCGGCGCGGCGACATCGTCGCCCGCTACGCCGGCGACGAGTTCGTCGTCGTGATGACCAAGACCGACCGCCTGCAGGCCAAGCACGCGATGGAACGGATCTTCCGCACGCTGCGCCGCGAGGGCGTCCGGTGCTCGGTGGGGATCGCGATGTATCCGTTCGACGGCACCGAAGCCCAGGCGCTTTTCACCGCGGCCGACGAGGCGCTCTACCAGGCGAAGATGCAGGGCAAGAACGGCTTTCAGTTCTTCGACGAGACGCCGGCGGCCGGCCGAGGCGGCGCCGCGGCTAGCGGCGGTACCCGTCGATGAGCGCCTTCGCCCGGGGCCACGGCAAGGCGTAGAACGTGAGCCCGTGGGCTCCGCTCATCGTCCGGGCCGAGAACAGCGCGTCGTAAACGGCTTCTTCGGCCGCGTCGGCGGTCGCCTCGAACAGGGCGTCGACGCGCTCGTCGTCGGTCTCGAGAGGCGGCCCGCTGATTCCCCCGGCGCGCGGATAGACGTGGGTGGTCGAGAACGCGATGAACAGATCGCCGCTCGACGTGAACGAGGTGGTCCCCGTGCGCGCGATCCCGAGCACGGCCCGCAGCGCGATGTCGCGCAGGCGCAACGCGTCGAGCGGAGCGTCGGTTGCCACCGTCACCACGATGCTGCCGTCGGCCGCGCGGCCGCGGGTGGGGAGGGCGGCCGCGCGTTTGGGAATCGTCGGCGTCAGTTCGTTGAGCATCAAGCGGCCGACCGGTACTCCCTCGATCACGAGCGCCCGGCGGGTCGAGGTGTTGAGGTTCAGGAGCACGCCGACCGTATAGCCGCCCAGGTCCTTCGGCAGCACGCGCGACGCCGACCCGATCCCGGCCTTGAACCCGTAGGCGCGCATCCCCGTCCCGGCCCCCACGTCGCCGCGCTCGAACTGGCCGCCGTGCGCGTGCTCGAGAAGCGTGACGACGTCGTCGGGGTGGACGTGACGCCCCTGGATGTCGTTGAGGCCCTGATCGTCGCACTCGGCGACGACCGGCAGCGGCACGTCGTCGCGGATGCCGATCGCGGGATAGCGCTTGATCATCCAGCTGACGACCCCGTCGTCGGCCCGGCCCACGTCGAGGGTATCCGTCAAGACGACCGGGACTTCGAGGAAACCGCTCTGGTCGACCCAGTGCGAGCCGGTCATCTCCCCGTTTCCGTTGAGTGCGTACGTGGCCGCCGCGACCCGCTGGTTCCACGGATCGCCGTTGGGGACGATCGCGGTCGCTCCGGTCCGGACGGGGCCGACGCCGGGCACGAGCGGCCCGGGCGAACCCTCGATCTTCGTGACGTGCGCGACCGTCACGCCCGGAACGTCGGTGATCCCGTCGTTGGGTCCGGGCGCGAAGGTGCCTGGGTGGATCGGCGACTGCGCCGCCGCACCGGAGAGGAGGCCGGCCAGCAACAACGCGCACGTCGCGACGATGCGCGCCGCCCGCCCGGCGTGAGGGCGGGGGCTCAGACTTGGACCGTTACGCCGTCGCCGTCGATTTTTACCAACACACGAGTGCGGTGCTCGCTCGACTCATGCCGATCCTTCGTCACCTTGCTGCGAACCGTGAATTTGTACATCGGAACGCTGTCGCGCATCGTATAGCCCTCGAACTTGTACTGGACGAGGGGTAAGCGAGCCCCGTGCAGCGGGTCGAGGCGCCGATGGCGCGCGAGCTCGGCGCAGATCCGCAACTGCTGGTGGGGGCGCAAAAGCATGTCGCGCTGCTCGTCCGTGAGCGTCGTGCCTTCCTTGACGAATTTCGCCGGGTCGGCGTCCTCCAGGGTCCAGCGCATCAAGCGCTCCCAGTCCTTGTCGCCGATCTTCGAGAGCTTCATGCCGTAGCGGTAATGCGGTTTGCCCCGCAGCGCAACGCCTTGGTTCCACGTGACCTTGGCGGTCATCGGGACCGGCTTGTTCTCGACCAGCGCGATGACCGAGAGCTCGATGTGGATCTGCACCGGAATCGCTTCCTGCGTCAGCAGGCACAGGCCGCCGCCGCTGACGTCGAGTCCGACCGCCGGGAAGCGTGCCCCGTCCGCGACGTAGACGGCCCGGAAGGGCTTGGTGCGCCGCGGGTATTTGCGCCGATTTTCTCCCCGCGCGGCGCGCGCGTTCCGGATCGATGGAGGGGACATGATCGCCGCTTGTTCAATTGCGCGTCGCTATCGCCTGCTCTCCAAAGTTACCTTGCGTAAGTCTTAACGCTTCGTATGCAGCGCGGGCCTCGGCGAGCGCGCTGCGGTCGAGCGCCGTTCCGGCAAGTGGGCCGTCCGCGATCGGTTCGAAGAGCCGTTCGGGCAGTCCATCCTCCGCGGCGTCCCACCCCTGCCGCGCGTTGATGCGGCGCTTCGTCGCCCAACCGCGTTGCGCGGCCGCCCGCAACGTCCGCTCGTCGGCGTCGAGCCCGGTGACCGCGGAATAGAGCGCGCTCGCTTCGGCGTAGAAGTCCGCGAAACAGTCGCGCACGAACTTGCACAGCACGAGCGAATCCCACACGAACGCGTAGTCTTCCATCTCGACCGTCGCCGCCGCCCGCGCTTGCGGCGAACGCGCCGCGGCGGGATCGCGCAGGTCCAGGTCGTACGTCGCGGCCCGGTTGTGGCACGCCCCGCGGGTGCACGTTTCGAGTCCCAGCGCGTACGTCGGGAGCGCGCGCGGCTCGTAACCCGGCATCTCCAAGCCTTTGACGTGCATCGCGAAGGCCTGCGCCGCCGGTCCGAAGAGATCGGCCGCGGCGCGCACGCCCAGCCCCAGCACCGAGCCGAATCCCCGGCGCTCGGCGATCGCGTCGATCGCCGGGCGCAGCACCGCCGCATTGCCGAACCGCAGGTCCTCGCCGAACGCGGACCGCGGCAACAGCCCCCGCTCGGCGCACTCCATCGCGAACGCGATCGCGCCGCCGGTCGAGATCGTGTCGAGACCGTACGCGTCGCAGGCGCGAATCGCGTCGAGCACCGCGTCGAGGTCGGACACGCCGCAGTTGGGGCCGAACGCCCACACCGATTCGTATTCACCGGCGGCCGCCGTCCGCCGGTCGCGCCCGCGCCGGACGTACATGTGCTCGCATTGCACCGGACAGCCCGCGCAGCCCGCGCGCAGCTCGACGTAATCGCCGCGCGCTTCGCGCGCGCGCTCCGGCGACACGCGCTCGGCGTCCTCGAACACCGCGCCGGTGAAGTTGCGCGTCGGCAACTGGCCCATGCGCTGCAGCACGCGCAGGTTCGCCCCCGTGCCCAGCACCCGGTACTTCGCGGTCTTCGGTCCGAGCGCGCGCTCGCGCAGGGCGGACGCAAGCTCGGCCGCGCGCCCGGCGTCCGCGAGCGCGACCTCGCCGCGCCCGCGCAGCGCGATCGCCTTGAGCCGTTTCGCCCCCATCACCGCGCCGCTGCCGCCGCGCCCCGCTTGGCGCCCGTCGTTCTCGAGCGATGCAAACCGGACGCCGCGCTCACCGGCCGGCCCGATCGCGCACACCCGCAACATCCGGTCGCCGCTGCGTTCCCGCAGCCGGCGCGTCGTCTCGCGGGCGTCGAGGCCGAGCAGTCCGCCGGCGTCGTCGAAGAGCACGCGCTCGCTTTCGAGCGTCAACGCCGTCCACGCCGCAGCGCGCCCGCGCACGATCAGCGCAGCCAAGCCCAAGCGGCGCAAACTCGCCGACCAATGGCTCGAGCTCAAGCCCTCGTTCAAGAGTCCCGTCAACGGCGATAGGCACGCGACGGCGTGTTTGTTGCCCGCCGGGACCGGCGTCGAGCCGAACGGGCCGGCCGCGAACACGAGCGGATTTTCGGGGCCGAGCGGATCGACCGGGCCGTCTTCGCGGGCGAGGACGCCGTCGACCAGCTCGACCGCGAGCCCCACTCCGCCGAGCACGCGCGCGAACGTTTCGTCGTCGAGCGCGTAACGGCGCCACGACTGCGCCGTCAGGTCGACGTCGAGGACGTCGCGCGGCCCGGCGTATCCCTTCATCCGCCGCTCGCGAGCAGCAGCACGCAGGGCCGGTCGGCATTGGAGAAACGTTCGCCCGCGCCGGGTGCGCGGCGCCCGTCGAGCAGCAGGTGGTGCGGCGCGATGAAACCCCGGTCGTCGACGACGACCCCGCGCAAGCTCGGATATGCGCGGGCGAGCCCGTCCGCCAATTCCGCCGCGGTCAGCGGTTCGGCGAGCGCGAGCCGCACGACGGGCTCGCCGGCGAGCGCGCGCGCCATGCCGAAGAGCTCGACTTCGATCACGCCGGGGCTCCGCCGCCGGCCACTTCGCGCACGCTGCCGCTGCGCGCCGCATCATACCCGGGCAACGCATCGACCGCCGCGCGCAACTCGTTCGACCGCAGCACGGCGACGAGCGTCTGCAGCCGGTCGTCGCTTTCGAGCGCGTTCGCGCGGACCGCCAATTCGTACGGCTCCGTAGCGAGCGGGACGAAGTCGCAGCCGAGGGCGACCGCGGCGGCGCGGATCCCCATGCCGCAGTCGGCCGCGCCGTCGGCGACGAGCGCGGCCACCGCCAGGTGCGTGAACTCGATCCGCTCGTAGCCGGTGATCGCGTCCGGCTCGATGGCCGCGCGCTGCAGCATCGCGTCGAGCAGGATGCGCGTCCCTGCGTCGCGCTGACGGTTGACGAAACGCGCGCCGCTGCGCGCGACGGCGGCGAGGTCGCGCAAGCCGAGCGGATTACCGGGCGCGACGATCAGCCCTTGCTCGCGCTCGGCGAAGTGCACGAGCGCGACGCGTTCGCGCGGCCCGAAACGCGCGACCGCGGCATCGTTGTAGCGCAACGTGCGCGCATCGAGGACGTGCGTGCCGGCAAGGTGCGTCGCGCCGTCGCGCAGCGCGACCAGTCCGGCGATGCTGCCGACGTTGGCCGAGACCAGCTCGAGCCCACGCCTCGCGAGCGCGCCCGCGAGCAGATCGATCGCGACGTCGTGGCTGCCGACCGCGAGCAGGGTCTTCTCGATCGCGGCCCGCGGCCGCAGCGCTTTGGCGCGCACGACCGTGCCGGCATGCACGCCTTCGACGAAGCGCGGGATCACGAGCGTGCAGTTCGCGCGTGCCAGCGACGCGATCGTCGCCGCACCGCGGCGCAGCGGCGTCGCCACCAGGCGGCCGTCGACGCGCGCGGCGACCGCGCGCACGAACTCGTCCTCGCCCGAAGACGAGACGAGTTTGCGCGTGACGGTCACGTCGAACTCGACGTCGTCGGGCGGATCGCGGTGCGCGAGCCGTTCGACGAGCGGGCGCAAGAACAGATCGGCGCACAGCGCCGCGCTGACCGGATATCCCGGAATGCCGAGCAGCGGAACGCCGCCGCGTGACATCGCGGCGATGAACGGGTGCCCGGGACGGATCGCGACCCCGTGCACGAGCACCTCGCCGACGCGTTCGAACGCCGCGGCGGTGAAGTCGGCCGACCCCGCCGAGCTGCCCGCGTTGACGACGACGACGTCGGCGCCGGCGAGCGCGGCGCGCACCGCCCGTTCGAGCGCGTCGAGGTCGTCGGGGACGCGTTGCAGCGCGACCGGCTCGCCGCCGTAGCGCCGCACGCAGGCGGCGAGCAGCACGGCGTTCGAATCGACGATCGCGCCGCGCGCCGGGGCCTCGACCGACGGGTCGACGAGTTCGTCACCGCTGGTCAGGATCGCGACGCGCGGCAAGCGGACGACCTCGAGCTGCGCGAGGCCCGCGCCGGCGGCCGCCGCCAGATCGGCCGGACCGAGCAGGCGCCGCTCGGGGACGACGGCCTCGGTCGCCACGATGTCCTCGCCGATCGGCCGGACGTGGGTGAAGGGCGCGACCGCGCTGCGCACCGCGACGATCCCGGCGCCGCGGCGCTCGACCTCTTCGATCATGACGACCGCATCGGCCCACGGCGGGAGGGGGTCGCCGGTGTCGACTTCGACCGCGTCGACCCCGAGGCGCAGCTCGCGCGGAGCCGTCTCGCGCGCGCCGGCCGTTGCCGCCGAGCGCACCGCGATCCCGTCCATCGCGCAGGCGTGATAGTGCGGCGACGACAGGCGCGCGAACGCGGGCGCGGCGGTCACGCGATCGAGCGCGTCGGCGAGGGCGACCAGTTCGCGCGCCTCGTTGCGCACGCCGGCCGCGTCGAGCGCCGCGGTGAAGCGCGCCCGGGCGTCGGCCAGCGCGACATCGGCGAGGAAGATCGTCCGTTCCGCATGCGGCAGGCTCACGGGACGATCACCCGCACGCTGCTGCCCGCGCGTTCGCCGGCGCGGTCGAGGGGAATGACGATCAGCCCGTCGGCGCGCACGAGGGTGAAGATCAGATTCGACTTCCCGAAGAGCGGCGTCGCGCGCAGCGTCCCAGCCGCATCGCGCGCGAGCTGCGCCGGCACGTAGTCCTCGCGCCCGGCGCGCGAGGGCACGTCGTGCGTGAGGATCGCGTCGAACTCGCAGCCCGCGCGCACGGTCGCCCCGGCACCGGTCTCGCCGCCGAGCGCGCGCACCAGCGGCGCGACGATGCGCCACGCGACGACGAGCGCCGACGCGGGGTTGCCGGGAAGTCCGACGACCGGCTTGCCGTCGCACGCCGCGAGCACCGTCGGTTTGCCGGGCTTGATCGCGATCCCGTGGACGAGCACGCCGGGCCGTCCGAGCCGGTCGACGACGCGCGCCGTCAGATCGCGCACCGAGACCGACGAGCCCGCCGAAAGGACGAGCGCATCGGCGCCCGCGAGCGCCGCCGAAGCGGCGGCGAACATCGCCTCTTCGTCGTCGGCGACGATCCCGCACGGGATCGCGAGACCTCCGGCCCCTTCGATAGCGGCCGCGATCGTGGCCGCATTGACGTCGCGGACCTTACCCAACGGCGGGGTTGCGCCGGCCGGGACGACTTCGTCGCCGGTCGAGAGCACCGCGATGCGCGGGCGCGCGAACACTTCGACGGCCGTGACGCCGATCGCCGCCAGCGCCCCCAGCTCGGCGGCGCGCAGCCGCCGCCCGGCCGGGACGACGAGGTCGCCGGCGGCGACGTCTTCACCGCGCACGATGACGTCTTCCCCGGGCGCGACCGCCTCGAGCACTTCGACGACGTCGCCATGGGCGTTGGTCGCTTCGACCATCACGACCGCGTCGGCGCCCGGCGGCACCATCGCGCCGGTGTGGATCTTGCGCGCGCAGCCCGGCGGCAGCGGCTCGACGGCCGCGACGCCCATCCGCACCTCGCCGTGCAGTTGCAGGTACGCCGGGGAACTCTCTCCGGCGCCGAACGTGTCGCGCGCCCGCACGGCATAGCCGTCCATCGCGGAGCGCGCGAACGCCGGCAACGTTTCCCCGGAACGCACGTCGGCGCTGGCCACCCGGCCCAGGAGCGCCGCCGATGCGCACGTTTCGCGGCCCGCCACCGCGACGACGGCTTCGAGCAAGTTGGCGCACGCGACGCTGGGCGGCACGACCGTGAACAATTCCGGCACGCGGGAAGGTTCGGTGCGCCGGGAGGCACGCCCGCTCCGCAGCGCGTAGCTTTTTGACGTCCCTTGCGGCGGCGCAGCTGCTGCTTGAACCGCGCTACCATAGGGTGCGCCGGGGCGACCCCGAACGTCGAAGCGCACGCTTGTGATGCCGATGCACGCGCCGCAAGCGGCCAAAAACGCGAGGAAGAGCAGATGACGATGGAAGCGACGATCACCGCCCCGACGAACAACGGCAAGCTCCGCAACTGGGTCGCCGAGATGGTGGCCTTGTGCAAACCCGACGACGTCGTGTGGGCGAACGGCTCGCAGGAAGAGTACGACCGGCTCTGCCGGATGATGGTCGACTCGGGCACGCTGATCCGGCTGAACCCGCAGAAACGTCCGAACTCCTACTTGGCGCGTTCCCACCCCTCGGACGTCGGCCGGGTCGAAGACCGGACCTTCATCTGTTCGATCAACAAAGACGACGCCGGCCCCACGAACAATTGGGCGGCCCCGGCCGAGATGCGGACCACGCTCGCCGGACTTTTCGACGGGTGCATGGCGGGCCGTGCGATGTACGTGATCCCGTTCAGCATGGGCCCGATCGGCTCGCCGATCGCCAAGATCGGCGTGCAGATCACCGACAGCCCCTACGTCGTCGCCAACATGCGCATCATGACCCGCATGGGCACCGCCGTCCTCGACGCGCTGGGCAGCGACGGCTCGTTCATCCCGTGCATGCATTCCATCGGCGCGCCGCTCGCGCCCGGACAAGCCGACGTGCCGTGGCCCTGCGAGCCGGAGATCGCACGCAAGTACATCGTGCACTTTCCCGAGACGTACGAGATCTGGTCGTACGGTTCGGGCTACGGCGGGAACGCACTGCTCGGCAAGAAATGTTTGGCGCTGCGCATCGCCTCGGTGATGGCGCGCGACGAAGGCTGGCTGGCCGAGCACATGCTGATCATGGGCATCCAGTCGCCGGCCGGCGAGAAGACCTACCTCGGAGCGGCGTTCCCCAGCGCCTGCGGCAAGACGAACCTCGCGATGCTCGTGCCGCCGCAGGGGATGGACGGCTGGAAGGTGTCGACCGTTGGCGACGACATCGCCTGGATCAAGCGCGCCCCCGACAACCGCTTGCGCGCGATCAATCCGGAAGCGGGATTCTTCGGCGTCGCGCCCGGAACCAACGTGCAATCGAACCCCAACGCGATGGCGACGATCCGCTCCAACACGATCTTCACCAATTGCGCGCTGACCGACGACGGCGACATCTGGTGGGAGGGCATGACCCCCGAGCCGCCCGCGCACCTGATCGACTGGAAGGGCGAAGACTGGACGCCCGCGAGCGGCCGTCCGGCCGCGCATCCGAACGCGCGTTTCACCGCCCCGGCGGCGCAGTGCCCGTCGATCGATCCCGATTGGGAGAACCCGGCCGGGGTGCCGATCAGCGCCTTCGTGTTCGGGGGCCGGATGAGCAAAGACATGCCGCTGGTCTTCCAAGCGTTCAACTGGGCGCACGGCGTCTATCTGGCGGCGACGATGGGCTCGGAGGCGACCGCGGCTGCGATCGGCGTGACCGCGATGCGGCGCGACCCGATGGCGATGCTGCCGTTCTGCGGTTACAACATGGCCGACTACTTCGGCCACTGGCTCAACGTCGGGCGCCAAGTCCCCAACCCGCCACGCATCTTCCGCGTCAACTGGTTCCGCAAGGACGAGAACGGCAAGTTCCTCTGGCCTGGCTTCGGCGAGAACATGCGCGTTCTCAAGTGGATCGTCGACCGCGTGCACGGGCGGGGCTTCGCGGTCGAGAGCCCGCTCGGCTGGATGCCGCGGTACGAGGACATCGATTGGCACGGCCTCGACTATCCGTCCGACCGCTTCTACGGGCTGATGTCGGTCGGGCGCGCCGCTGGGGTCGCGGAGGCGCGGGCCCACGAGGAAGCTTTCGACAAATTCCTCGACCGCTTGCCCAAGGAGTTCATCTTCGAACGCGAGATGCTGCGCTCGCGGCTCTGGCGCTCACCGGACCGCTGGGAACTCGAAGCCGACAACGTCGTTCCGACGGCGTGAGGCGCAGGGCGGCCGCGACCGCCCGCGCTCCGGGATTTCTCAAGCACTTCAAGAAAATGCACACAGCTCGGGGCATAACAACCGAGAGAGGAGCACACGACCATTCTTACGTTACCACACCCGTCGGCGAAGCTTGAAGACGACTTGAGGGCACTCGGGCTGGGGGCGATCGGCCGCGTCCATCGCAATCTCTCGGTTCCGCAACTCTACGAACGTGCGCTCAAAGCCGACGAAGGCGTTCTCGGCTCCGACGGCCAGCTGATCGTCGACACCGGCAAGCACACCGGCCGTTCGCCAAAAGACAAGTTCTTCGTGCGCGAGCCCGGCAGCGAACATCACATCGACTGGGGCACGACGAACCAGCCGATCGACGCGGCGAAATTCGACGCGCTGTTCGCGCAAGTCGCTGAATACTTCCGCGACCGCGACGTGTACTCGCTCGACGCCTACGTCGGCGCCGACCCGCGCTACCGGTTGCCGGTGCGCGTCATCTCACAGTACGCCTGGCACAATCTGTTCGCCCATCAACTGTTCATCCCGCTCGGCAGCGACGATCCGAATTTCTCGCCGCAGTTCACCGTCGTCGACGCGGCGACGTACGACGCCGATCCGGCCCGCGACGGCACGCGTTCGAGCACCTTCGTGCTCGTCAACTTCGCCAAGAAGATCGTGCTGATCGGCGGCACGCAGTACGCCGGCGAGATCAAGAAGTCGGTGTTCACGATCATGAACTACCTGCTGCCGCTGCGCGACGTGTTGTCGATGCACTGCTCGGCCAACGTCGGGCCCGACGGCAGTTCGGCGATCTTCTTCGGTCTCTCGGGCACCGGCAAGACGACGCTCTCGGCCGACGCGAACCGCCCTCTCGTCGGCGACGACGAGCACGGCTGGTCGGCCGACGGCGTGTTCAACATCGAAGGCGGCTGCTACGCGAAAGTGATCCGGCTCTCGCCGACCGCCGAACCGGAGATATGGAAGGCCGCGCACAGCTTCGGGACCGTGCTCGAGAACGTCGTGTACGACCCGCAAACGCGCGAGATCGACGTCGACTCGGAGGCCAAGACCGAGAACACGCGCGCCGCATATCCGCTTTCGGCCAACCCGCACATCGTCGAAGGGTCGATGGCGGGACATCCCAAGACCGTCGTCATGCTCACCGCCGACGCGTTCGGCGTGCTTCCGCCGATCGCGCGGCTCTCGAAAGCGCAAGCGATGTACCACTTCCTCTCCGGCTACACCGCGAAGGTCGCGGGGACGGAGAAGGGCGTGACCGAGCCGACGGCCACGTTCAGCACGTGCTTCGGCGCGCCGTTCATGGTGCACCACCCGACGGTGTACGCGAAGCTCCTGGGCGAACGCATCGATCGGCACGACGTGCAGTGCTGGCTGGTCAACACCGGCTGGACCGGCGGTCCCTACGGCGTCGGCTCGCGCATGAAGATCGCCTACACCCGCGCGATGCTCAACGCCGCCCTCGAAGGCAAGCTCGACGGGGTCACGTATCGTCGCGAACCGTTCTTCGGCTTGGAAGTGCCCGAGCACGTTCCGGGCGTCCCCGACGAGGTGCTCGACGCGCGCGCTGCGTGGAGCGACCCGGCTGCGTACGACGCGCAAGCGAAGAAACTCGCCGGGCTGTTTGCCGAGAACTTCGCCAAGTTCGAGGACCACGCGTCGGCCGACGTCCGAGCCGTCGCCATCCGGCCATAGAGCCGCCGCTGACACCGCCGCCCCTCGACGGGGCGGTGGTGCCCGCGTACCTCGAACGCGAACTCAAGCTCACCGCGCCGCGCTATTTCGATCTGCGCGCCTTCACCGCGAGCCTCGAAGGGTTCACGCGCTCGCCGGTCCGCGCGAACCGCCTCTCGACGGTCTATTACGATACCGACGACTTGCGGCTGGCGGCCGTCGGCGTGAGCCTGCGCTACCGGCGCGGCGAAGGCTGGACGCTGAAGCTCCCGGTCGCGGACCAGAGCATCCTGACGCGCGCAGAGCACGTGTATCGCGGCTCGCCGTTCCGGCCGCCCGATCAAATCGCCGACCTGATCGCGGCCGCGGTGCGCCACAAGCCGCTCGAGCGGATCGCCGAGTTGCGCACGTTGCGCCAGCGCGTGCGCCTGGGTGACGCGCGCGGCGAACTGGTCGAGCTCGTGGTCGACGACGTGCGCGTGATGCGCGACGCGACCTGCGTCGAAGAATTCGTTCAAGCCGAGATCGAGCTCGTCGGAGAAGCCGATGCAGCCTTGATGCGCGATCTCGAACGGCGCCTGCGCGAACTCGGGGCCGGCGACAAAGATCCGCTGACGAAGTACGAGCACGTGCTCGGAGCGCTCGGGCGCGAACCCGAAACGGCGCCCGACGACGACATCGACGGCTTCGGCATCGTCCGCAACGCGCTGGCCGCATCGCTGCGCGATCTGATCGAGGCCGATCCGCACGTGCGCCTCGACGACGACCCGGAGTGGCTGCACCAGATGCGCGTCTCGGTCAGGCGGCTGCGCTCCGACCTGCGGACCTTCGCCCACATCATCGGCGACGAGGACGCCGCCGCGATGCGCGCACGGCTGCGGTGGCTCGCGCGCACGCTCGGCTTCGTGCGCGACGCCGACGTGCTGCTCGAACGCATGCGCGAGCTCGGGAAACTGCTCGCGCCCGAAGACGCGGCGGCCGTCGAACGCCTCGGCGGCACGGTGAAGGCCAACCGCGGCGCGGCGCACCGCCGGCTGCTCGGCGTGCTGCGCGACGGCACCTATCTCGATCTCCTCGACGCGCTCGCCGCACTCTGCCGCCGTCCGAGCCTGGGCGACCATCCGCGGCAAGAGATCCTCGCTGCGGTCGAGCAGCAGTGGCGCAAGCTCGCCAAGGCCGCGAAAACGCTCGACGCGACCGCCCCCGATCCGGCCTTGCACGCGTTGCGAATCAAGGCGAAACGCTGCCGCTACGCGGCCGACGTCGCGGCCGCGGTCGGCGGTCGCGCGGCCCGGCGTTTCTCCGCCCGCGTCGCCCGGTTGCAGACGGTGCTGGGCGTCGTGCACGACTCGGCGCTCCACGCGGCCGAGATGCGCGCCCTCCCGCACGAGCCCGAGGAAGCGTTCGTGCTCGGCGAGCTATGCGGCCTCACCCGCAGCGAGGAGACCGACGCGCGGCGCCGCTGGCGCAGCGCGTGGGAAGAGCTGGAGAGCCGCGACCTGCACTTCTGGCGCGCGTAGCCCCACGCGCCTCGCGCCGGCGTGCTAGACGCCGAAGGCCTTCAGGATCACGCGCTTCTTCCGCCGGCCGTCGAACTCGCCGTAGTGGATGCGCTCCCAGGGCCCGAGGTCGAGTTTGCCCGCGGTGACGGGAACGATCACTTGGTGGCCGAGCACCATGCGCTTCAAATGCGCGTCGGCGTTGTCTTCACCGGTCAGGTGGTGCTTGTAGCCGGGTTTAGCCGGGGCGATGTCTTCGAGCCAGCGCATGATGTCCTGGTACAGCCCCGACTCGTGATCGTTGACGAACACGCTGGCGGTGATGTGCATCGCGCTCACCAGGATGAAGCCGTCCTGCAATTTGCTCTTGGTGAGGAAGCGTTCGACCTCGCCGGTCATGTCGACGATCGCGTACCGTTCGTTCGTGTTGAACGTAATGTACTCCGTCGCGGTGATCACCGTAGACCCATCCCTTCGTTCGCTTAACCGGCGGCGGCACGCAGGGGCGTCGCGATGCCGGGGTCGGCGTCGTCGATCTCGACCGGTCCTTCGCCGTCTTGGGCGATCGACCGGTCGACCGCGATGCGCATGCCTTCGCCGACGAGGCTGAACGCGAGCATCGTGATCACGATCAGCAGCCCCGGCGTCATGACGAGCCACCACGCGGAGCGCACCGCGGGCAGCAGCGCGTCTTGCAGCATGTTCCCCCACGACGGCGTCGGCACTTGCACTCCGAGCCCCAAGTAAGAGAGCCCGGCTTCGACCAGGATGTTGTCGCCGATCGCGAGGGTCGCGGCCACGATGACCGGCGCCATCGCGTTGGGGATCAGGTACTTGGTGACGATCCGCCACTGGCTGGCGCCGATCGCGTTGGCCGCTTCGACGAAAAGACGCTCGCGCAACGACAGCACTTCCGCCCGCACGAGCCGCGCGACCCCCATCCACGACAAGAGCCCGATCACGAGCACGATGATGTAGAGCGAGAACTTGCCGGTCAGCGCCTCGACCGTGATGATGAGAAAGAACGTCGGGAACGAGAGCATCGCGTCGACGACGCGCATCATCAGGGCGTCGACCGCGCCGCCGAACGCACCCGAGATCGCGCCGTAGAGCGTTCCGAAACTGACCGCGATCAGCATCGCGGTGATCCCGACCGAGAGCGAGATGCGCGCCCCGATCAGCGCGCGCGCGAGCTCGTCGCGGCCGAGCACGTCGGTACCGAGCGGGTGCGCGAGCGAGGGCGCGAGCGGATGCCCGAGCAGCGCGTGATGGATCTCGATCGGCGACGGCGGCCACACGAACGGGCCCAGCACCGCCGCCAGCACGATGAAGAGCGCGATGCCGAGCCCCGCCATCGCCGACGGTTCGCGCCTGAAGCGTTTGATCACGTCGTTCATCAGTCGTACCTGATCCGCGGATCGGCGACCGCGTATGCGACGTCGGCCAACAGGTTCCCGGCCACCACGAGCACCGCCGAGACGAGGGTGATCCCCATGACCGTGGGATAATCGCGCTGGAACACGGCGTTGATGCCCAGATAGCCCATGCCCGGGATCGAGAACACGTACTCGATGAAGTACGCGCCGCCGACGAGACCCGGCAGGGTCAGGCCGAGCAGCGTGATCGTCGGCAAGAGCGCGTTGCGCAACGCGTGCCGCAGCACGACGACGCGCTCGGGCAAGCCCTTCGCGCGCGCCGTGCGCACGTACATCTCCCCGAGCACGTTGAGCATCGCGCCGCGCTCGTACCGTATCCACCCCGCCAGGCTCACGATCGTGAGCGCGACGACCGGCAGCACGAGATGGCGGAGCCGGTCGAACACGTTGTGCTCTTGCCCGAGCGAGCTGACGCCCGAAGACGGAAACCAATGCAAGTGCACCGCGAAGACGTCGATCAGCACGATGCCGAGCCAAAAGATCGGGATGCCGTAGGCGGCGAACGCGAGCGCCGTCGAGATGTAGTCGAAGGCCGAGTTGCGCTTGACCGCCGCGTACACGCCGACCGGGATCGCGATCGCGAGGGTCAGCACTTCCGCCAGGCCGAGCACCGCGACCGTGATCGGGATCTTCTCCATCAGCTTGGTCAGCACGGGCCGGTGGTCGACGTACGACACCCCGAGCGTCCCGTGGAAGATCAGCGCCTGCAACCACACGAAGTACTGCACGTACCAAGGCTTGTCGAGCCCGAGCTGCGCGATCAACTGCGCGCGCACCGCCGGCGAGACCGGATGGCCCTGGCTTCCGAGCACCGCCGCCGGGCCGCCGGGCGCGAGGCCCATCAGCGCGTACGATATCAGCGTGACGAGCAGCAACAGGGGAATCGCGCCGAGCACGCGCCGGATCACGTAAGCGTTCACTGCGGGTCGAGTCTCCAGTCGTAGACGTCGCGCCAAAGTTGGAGGTCGGGCAAGATCTTCTCGGGGTGCGGGAAGTGCAGCCGCGGCGTGTACGCGGCGCGGAAATACGAATCGAAGGCGAAGATCACCGGCGGATCGTCCCCGAGGCGGCGCTGCATGTCGGCATAGTATTGGTAGCGCCGGCGCGGATCGACCGTCTGCAGGCCGAGCGTCACGTCGCGGGTGACCCCGGGGTTCGCGTAGCCCATGATGTTGTTGCCGTTGGGCGGCACTTGATCGGCCGCGAGCAGGCTGAACTGGTCGGGATCGGAGACGCCGCCCCAACCCGAGTACGCCATCTGGTACTTGCGCTCGTTCGTCTGGTGAATGAAGGTTGCGTAGTCGAGCAAGCGGATCGAGACCTCGATGCCGATCGCGCGCATGTCGGCCTGGAACTCCGCGAGCTGTTCGGTCGTGCCGACGCTGCCCGTCGGGCAGATCAGCTCGAACGAGAGCCGCTCGCCGTTGCGCACGCGAACGCCGTCCGCGCCCGGCTTCCAGCCGGCGGCGTCGAGCAGCGCGCGCGCCTTGGCAGGATCGTAGGGATACTGTTGGACGCCCTCCGAGGTGTGCCACTTCTTGAGCGAAACCGGGACGAGGCCGTCGGCGACGACCAGGTCGCCCTGCGAGAGCCCGCGCGCGACCGCTTCGCGGTCCCATCCGTAGATCATCGCTTTGCGCACCGCGGCGTCGGCCAGCGGTTTGACCTCGAAGTTGACGAAGATGAAGTAGCTGTAGAGATTGGGCAGGTGGATGAACTTCAGCCACGGCGCCTGCTCTTGCAGCGACAGGTAGTCGGCGCTGCCGAGGCCGTCGAGCAAGTCGGCCGCGCCGGTGCGCATGGCCTCGACGCGGGCCTGGCCGTCGAGCAGGATCCTGAAGTCGAGCTTCGGGATCGTGACCGCGCCGTGCCACCAGTGCGGATTGCGCGCGAACACCGCCTCTTCGTCGTGCTGCCAGCTCGCGAGGGTGTACGGCCCGGTACCGATCGGATGTTCGCCGAACGTCGACGTGCGTTGCTCCGCCGGCGTCAGCTTGCCCAGAATGTGCTCCGGCAAGATCGGCGAGTTGAGCGCCTGGCTCTCGAAGAGCGCGTTGGTGTGGCTCAGGTCGAACCGGACGGTGTCGTCGTCGAGCGCGATGCAGTCCTTGATGTAGTCGAATTGCCCGATGTAGAGAAACCCGACTTTCGGATCGAGATTGAGCTTCCACGTGAACGCGACGTCGTGCGCCGAGAAGGGGGCGCCGTCCGACCACGTGACCCCGCGGCGCACGTGGACGGTCCAGTGCAAGCCGTCCGGCGTGTGCGTCCAGCTCGTGCCGAGCCACGGGATGACGCTGTAGTCGTCGCCGATGTTCGCCAACGGCTCGAGGATGAATCCGTAGTACAAGAACGACTGTTCGTCGTTGGCGTACAGCGGATTGATCGTGTTGGCGTCGCCCGCTTCGACGCTGACCAGCGTGTCGTTTCCGCGCGGGGTCGCGGCCGAGGCGCTGCACGCGCAGAGCGCCGCACCCAACAGCAACGCAGCGGCCGGCGCGCCGAGCCGGCGCAAGAAGCGGAGGGTCACTGCGGGTCGAGCTCCCAATTCCACACGTCGCGGAAGATGCTCGAATCGGGCAGCGCTTTGGCCACGTCGAAGTGCACCCGTGGCAGATACGCGGCGCGATAATAGCGATAGTCGGAGAACAGCACCGGCGGATCGTCGGCGACCGCGCGCTGCATGTCGTCGTAGTACGGCTTGCGGCGCGCGTCGTCGATCGTCGCCAGACCGAGCGTCACGTCGCGGTCGACGCGCGCGTTCGCGTAGCCCATGTCGTTGTTGCCGACCGGCGGAATCTGCTTGGACTCGAGCAGCGTGAACTGATCGGGGTCGGGCGGCGTGCCGCCCCAGCCGCTGAGCGCCAGCTCGAATTTCCGCTCGTCGACCAAATCGATGAAGGTCGCATAGTCGAGCGCCTTGACCGTCACCCCCACCCCGATCGCGCGCATGTCGGCTTGGAACTCGGCGGCGTACTCGGCCGCGTCCGCGGTCGTCGCGCCGAGGATCAAGTCGAACGCCAGCCGGCGCCCGTTTTTCTCGCGCACGCCGTCGCGTCCGGGCGTCCAGCCCGCTGCGTCGAGCAGCGCACGGGCGCGCCCCGGATCGTATCCGTACGTCCGCACGTCCTTGTCGAACCAGCGGGTCAGGGCCGGCGGCGTGACCCCGTTGGCGACCGCCCCGTCGCCGTGGTACAGGCCCGCGAGCAGCGCTTGCCGGTCCCATCCGTACAGCATCGCGCGGCGCACGGTCCGCTCGGCGAGCGCCGGGTTCGAGAAGTTGACCATGATGAACTGCGTGAACAGATCGGGAAGGCGCAGATACTCGACGCGCGCTCCGTCTTGGTGCAAGGCCGCATAAGCCGAGGAGCCGATCGCGTCGTCGAAGTCCGCCGCCCCGGTTTCCATCGCTTCGCTGCGGGCTTGGTCGTCGAGCAGGACGCGGAATTCAAGGTGTTTGACCCGGATCGGTCCGTGCCACCAGTGCGGGTTGGCGTCGAAGAGCATCTCCTCGTCGTGCTGCCAGCGGGCGAGCATGTAGGGTCCCGTGCCGACCGGGTGCTCGCCGAACCCCGACGAGCGCAGTTGTTCGGGCCGGAACTTCCCGAGCACGTGTTCGGGGATGATCGGTGCGTTGGCCGCGGTCGCGCCGAGGAAGAGCGCCGAGGGATGCGAGAGATCGAAGCGGACGGTGTGGGAATCGATCGCGGTGACCTTCTTGATGTAGTCGAACCAACCGGCATACAGGAACCCGGCTTTGGGATCGAGATACGTCCGCCACGTGAACGCGACGTCCCTTGCGTCGAACGGGGCGCCGTCCGACCACGTGACGCCGCGCCGCAAGCGGAACGTCCAGTGTAAGCCGTCGGCCGAGTGGGTCCACGCCGTCGCCAGCCAGGGAATCAGCGCGAAGCCGTCGCCGAAGTTGACCAACGGCTCGTTGACGAACGCGTAATCCTGGATCGCGTAGTAGTTGTTCGCGTAGATCGGGTCGAGCGAGTTCGCGTCGCCCGCCTCGAGCACGACGAGGGTGCCGGGGTCACGAGCGCTCCCGCCCGCCGTGCAGGCCGCCAGCATCAGCGCGAGGCCGAGCGCCAGCAGACGCCCGGCGAGCGATGCCGTCGCGGCTACCGTGACTTCGATGGCTTCACGCCCCGCCGGCACTCGTTCATGGGCGCTCCTATAACGCTGTTTCGGGCCGGGCGGTTCGTTCGACGCAAGGCCGCCGACCGCCGTTCTGGAATCGGCGCCTCATGCAAGAGGACGCGGCCCCCGCCGAGCGGATGTCCCGCAAGCTCCGCAAAGAGGTCGTCGAGGACGACCCGCGCGCGGCGCTCCTGATGCTCGTCGGCCGGGCCGCCCACCAGTCGGGCGTGCCGACCGATATCCTCGAGGATCTCGTGACCGACGTCGGCGCCTGCCTCGAGCTCGAAACGCAAATCAATGCCCTCCCGACGAGTATGACGGTGGCCGTCGGCCCCCCGCAGGATCAGCGAATCTACATGGTCCGCCTCCCGCCCGGCAGCCTCGACCTGCAGCGGCTCTCGCTGATCAACGACCTCATCCGGCAGCTTCACGCCCGCGAAATCGACGTTCCGGGAGCGCTGGCCGCGTTCAGCTCGCTCCAGGCCGACGCGCGGCCGGCGCCGGCCCTGGCGCTGGTGGCCGCCTACTGCGCGGAGTCCTTCGGCTTCGCGGTCCTGCTCGGCGCAGGTCCGTTCGAGGCGGAAGCGTCGGCGGTCATCGGGATCGTCACCGGGGCGCTGGCCGCCCTGGCGGCCCGCAACAGCGTCGTCAACCGGCTCTTCGAGTTGCTCGCAGCCCTCTCCACCACCCTGATCGTCACGCTGATCCTGCAACGCCATCCGCACTTCGGCACGTACATTCCGCTGGTTGCCGGGGTCGTGCAGCTGCTGCCCGGCTTCATGCTGACGACGGCGCTGCTCGAGCTGGCCGACCGCAACCCCGTCTCGGGGACGGCTCGCCTGGGCGCGGCGCTCCTCGTGCTGCTCTCGTTGACCTGCGGCGCCGCGATGGCGGTCGTCCTCGTGGGGCCGGCGGCCTTCACCACGATGAGCCGGCCCCCCATTCCGCTCCCGCACGTCTTCCTCGCGCTCGGCGTGCTCGCGATCGCGTTCGCGCAGTCGATCATCCTCCATTGCCGCCTGCGCGACACGCCGTTCGTCTTGCTGTCGTGCGCGCTCTCGGTCGTCGTCAGCGAACTGCTCGGCGCGATGGCCGGCCCGCAAGTCGTCGCCTTCGGCACGGCGCTCGTGATCGCGCTCGTCACCAATGCCGGGTCGCGCTTCCTGCACTTGCCGCAAGCGGTGCTGTTGATCCCCGGCGTGCTCGTCCTCGTGCCGGGCTCGCTGGGCTACCGTGGTTTCCTCGATATCTTCGAGCACCAGTCGGCCGACGGCCTGACGCTTGCGATCAATGCGGGAATATCAGCCGTCCTGATCGTCGCCGGTTTGCTGTTCGCCTCCTTGGTCTTGCCGCCGCGCGTCGAGCGCAGCGTTGCTGCGTGAGACTTGAATTTGTCGTAGGCATCCCGAACACCGGGGTGGTAGCATCGTCGCAAATGATGTCCGCAGAGAAAGGGCCCGCATGAAAGACGCCTCGGTTGCGCACGTTGGCGCTCCGGGACTGGGGAAAACGGAACGCAAGGACGCCTGGTGGGTCGAGCCGACCCTCGTGGCCGTCGGACTTGGCATCTTCGTCGTGTACTCGACGTGGGCAGCGCTGGTAGGGAACAACTACCAGTACGGACCGTACCTGTCGCCGTTCTACTCGCCGCTGTTCAAAGGCGACTGGTGGCCGTTCTCGCCGGCCTTGTTGGTCTTATGGATTCCGCTCGGATTCCGCGGCAGCTGCTACTATTATCGCAAGGCGTATTACCGCTCGTACTTCCTGAGCCCGCCGGCCTGCTCGGTCAGCGAACCCAAACGCAACTATCAAGGTGAGAAGGCGGCGCCATTCGCGTGGCTGCCCGTCATCCACCGCTGGTTCATGTACCTCTCGGTGATCATTCTGCTGATCCTCTGGTACGACGCGTTCGCGGCGCTCAATTGGGACGGGCACTTCGGCATCGGCTTGGGAACCATCGTGCTGTTTGCGAACGTCGCACTGTTGAGCTTCTTCACCCTCGGTTGTCACGCGCTGCGCAATCTCGTCGGCGGCGGCCGGCGCTGCATGTCGTGCGGCCCCGGCGGTGAAGCGCGCCAAAAGGCGTGGACGATCGTGTCGTTCTTCACCGAACGCCACATGCTGTGGGCTTGGCTCTCACTCTACTCCGTCGGTCTCGCCGATCTGTACGTGCGTCTGTGCGCGGCGGGCGTGATCGCCGACCCTCACGTGGTGTTTTAGCATGGCAGCTTCCGCCAACGGTAAGGCCCCGATCGAAACCGACGTCCTGGTCATCGGCGCCGGCGGTTCGGGTTTGCGAGCCGCGATCGAAGCGGCGAACAACGGCGCCAAAGTCACGGTCATCTGCAAGTCGCTGTTCGGCAAAGCGCACACGATCATGGCCGAGGGCGGCATCGCCGCGGCCGTCGGCAGCATGGACTCGCGCGACAACTGGAAGGTCCACTTCAAGGACACGATGTTCGGCGGCAAGTACGTCAACAATTGGCGGATGGCCGAGATCCACGCCAAAGAGGCGCCCGAGGAGATCAAGAACCTCGAGCGCTGGGGCGCCGTGTTCGACCGCAACGAGCGCGGCGGCATCATGCAGCGCATCTTCGGCGGCCACACGTATCAACGGCTCGTGCAAGTCGGCGACCGGACCGGCCTCGAGCTGATCCGCACGCTGCAAGACCGCGCCGTCGCGGGCGGCCTTGAAGTCTACATGGAGCACACGGTCACCGCGCTGCTCAAGAACGGCGACCGCGTCGTCGGCGCGATCGGCTACAAGCGGCAGACCGGCGAAGTGATGCAGTGGCGCGCGAAGGCGGTCGTGATCGCCTGCGGCGGCGCCGGACGCATCTACTCGGTCACCTCGAATTCGTGGGAAGGCACGGCCGACGGGCATTGGCTCGCGCTCAACGCCGGCGCCGACCTGCTCGACATGGAGTTCATCCAGTTCCATCCCACCGGGATGGTTTGGCCGCAAAGCGTGCGCGGCATCCTCGTCACCGAGGCGGTGCGCGCCGAGGGCGGGCTGTTGACCAACAGCAAGGGCGAGCGCTTCATGGAGCGGTACGACCCCAAGCGGATGGAGCTCTCGACGCGCGACGTCGTCGCGCGCTCGATCTATACGGAAGTGAAGGAAGGGCGCGGCTCGCCGCACGGCGGCGCGTTCCTCTCGATCGCGCACAAGCCGGCCGACTTCATCAAGAAGAAACTGCCCTCCATGTACCACCAGTTCATGGACTTTGCGCTCGTCGACATCACCAAGGACGCGATGGAAGTGTTCCCGACGACGCACTACATCATGGGCGGCGTGCGGGTCGACCCCGAGTCGGCGGCGACGACGCTGCCGGGGCTCTTCGCCGCCGGCGAGAGCGCAGGCGGACTGCACGGCGGCAATCGTCTGGGCGGCAACTCGCTCTCCGACTTGCTCGTGTTCGGTAAACACGCCGGCGCGGCCGCCGCGGAGTATGCGAAGGGCAACGCGTCGCTCGATCCCGATCCGCGTCAGATCGAAGAGGCCGAGCGCGAAATGCTGCGGCACTTCGAAATCGAGAACGGCATCAGCCCGTACGCGATGCAGGAGCGCATCCAAGAGATCATGACCGCCGGCGTCGGCGTCTTCCGCACCGAGGAAGGCATCAGCAAGGCGATCGCCGAGCTCGAGGAGCTCGCGCCGCAGATCGACCGGATGTCCGCGACCGGTCCGCGCTACTACAACCCGAGCTGGCACACGGCCATCGACGTGAAGGGCATGTATCAGGTCGCCAAGGCGATCGCGAACAGCGCGCTGCTGCGCCGCGAGAGCCGCAGCGCGCACACCCGCGCCGACTTCCCGAAGATGGACGACGAGTTCCAGAAGATCAACCACGTCACGCGCAAGAAAGACGGCAAGGTCGAGATCGAAGTCGTCGTGCGCGCGCCGATCCCCGACGACCTCGCCGACATCGCGTTCGAGCGTGAAAAGGTAGGCACCTAAGATATGGCGGTTCAACCCTCCGAGCAGATCCGGCCCGAAGACGTCGACGCCGAGTCGGGAGCGCCCGCGCCCGTTCAGGAAGAACAGTTCCAGCGCGAGGCGCTCCAGGTGCAGACCGGACGCTCGATCCGGCTGCGCGTCAATCGCGGCGAACCCGGCGACGACGTCGGCCGCTGGGAAGAGTACGACGTGCCGCTGGCCAAGGGCATGGTGGTACTCGACGCCGTGCTCTACGTGCAGGCGCACGAATCTCCGGATCTCGCCGCGCGCTGGAACTGTAAAGCCGCGAAGTGCGGTTCGTGCTCGGCCGAGATCAACGGCCGCCCGCGCCTGCAGTGCAAGACGCGCGTCGAAGACCTTCCGCTCGAGCAGCCGATCACCGTCGAGCCGCTCAAGACGTTCCCGCGCATCAAAGACCTCGTGACCGACGTGTCGTGGAACTACGAAGTCAACAAGACGATCAAGCCGTTCTCACCCAAATACGATCCCGACGACAAGGAGTGGAACTTCCCGCAGCGCGACGTCGAGCGCGCGCAGGAGATGCGCAAGTGCATCGAGTGCTTCTTGTGCCAAGACGTCTGCCACGTGCTGCGCTACCAGCGGGAAATCAAGCCGCAGTTCGCGGGCCCACGCTACTTCGTGCGGACCGCCGGGCTCGACTATCATCCGATGGACGACGCCGACCGTCTCGGGTTCCTCGCGGGCGAAGGCGGCGTCGAGATGTGCAACATCACGAAGTGCTGCACGGAAGTGTGCCCCGAGCACATCCACATCACCGACAACGCGATCATCCCGGAGAAAGAGCGCCTCGTCGACGCGCAGGGCGATCCGTTCAAGCAACTCTGGCGTTCGATCTTCGGCCCCAAGAGCGGCGCGAAGAAAAGCTAGGCGTCTAGAACCGGAAGATGTAGCCGAGGGCGGGGCCGCCCATGTTGAGATTGTTGTCGAGCTGTCCTTGACCGTTGTGGTTGTAGTACAGGTTCTTGTACACGAGCACGACCCCGTTGGACGGTGAGCCGAAACCAATTCCGCCCCAGCCCATCCACGTGAAGTTGGCCGAACCCGTTCCGGCATCCAGGTAGTAGGGGATGAACCAGCGGCCGCCCAACGCGACGTTGCCGGACATGCCGAAGACCGCATTCGCTCCGCTCGACGTCTTGGTCGTCGATGCGGCCAACGCGGGCAGCGGAGCCCCCGGATAGGCCTGCACGCCGAGCGCACCGCTGACGCCGAAATACCGCAGCCCGAGCATCAGGTCGAGATTCGAGCCGCCCTGGTGCGCGACCGTGTACGCAGCGCCGCCGGTGACGATCACCTCCGTCAGTCGCGCCTGCGTCTGCACGGTGGCGGTCAGCGGGCCTTGCAGCGTGTTGGCGGTCCGCGAGGTGACGGTATTCTGGGAGAGGTTCAAATACATGAGGTCGCCGAGGAGGGCAAAGTTGCCCTTGCGGGCGAGTGCCGTCAGCATAGCGGCGCCGTTCACCGACTTGAGATAATTCGACGGCCCCGCTCCGATCGCGATCGACCCGTCGGAATTCAAAACAGGCGGCACATTCAGGGTGGCGTTGATGCGGGGCAGCCAGAGGTACGGGGCCGCCGCGACGTGCCACTGGCCGTCGTACATGTTGAACCGCGCCGGCGCTGCCGCGGGTGCGGCTGCCGGCATGGTCGTCGCCGAGGCCGCCGGCGGCGATTGGGCCGACGATTGCGTCGCTCCCGCGCACGTGAACACGAACATGATCGTCGCAACGGTAAGCCAACGGAACATGACGGAGCCCTCCACCTATTACGACGGATTAGCGCTCGCCTGCGGCGTTCCTAGGTCCCGCGAGCTACTGCGGCCAGCGTTCTCCGTCGGCGTAGATCACGCCGTGGACCGAACACGCCGGCGCGCTCTGCGCGTCGCTGATCGCCTTGCCGATCTCTTCGTTTTCGTAGCGCCGGGTGCCACGCGGCCCGATCGACTCGAGGGCGAACGACGTCGAGCCGCCCTTGGTCGTCGCAGTATCCGGCCACGACACGACGACCTCGACCGACCCGATCGGTTCGACCGTCACGTTGCGGACCTGCGCGCGAAAGATCTTCGCTTCGTCGACCATGCACGCGGTGATCGCGATGCCGTTGCCCAGCGCCGGAAATGCGACCGTCGCGCTGTTGCTGATGTCGGCATCGCTCCACGCCGGCAACCCCGCGAACTGCGCGTTGGCGAGCGAGCAGCGCAGGTCGACCGGGGGCACGGGCGACTGCGCGTTGCCCAAGGGTATCGATACGCTGCGTTGCGCCGCGGCACCGGGGGCGACCGTCCCGGACAGCTCGACGTACTCCTGGCGGTCCGCCCACTGCAGCCGCATGCGCGCAAAGGTCAGCGGCTTTTGCGCAGCGTTGCGATACGCCAGATTCAGTTGCCCCTTTGCCGGATCGTACGCGCACGTCGTAAACGTCATCGGCGGCAGTGCTCCGGACGGCAGGGGAGTCGGCAGGTTCAGGGCCCGCTCGCGCGTCCACCCCGTTCCGTCGGAATACGTGACGGCCGAGATGCGGCACGCAATCGCGCTCTTGCTCAGTCGCGGACCCGGCAGCAGCGCGTCGAGCTTCGGGTCGAGGTAGACGACGGTGCGCACCCCGGGCTCGAAGTCGCCCGCAGCCGTCGTCCGCTCGGCCGAACCGTTCGGTCCGGTGAAATCGACCGTGACCTTCCCGACCGGAACCGAGTCGACGTTGACGAACGACACGGCGACCCCGCGGGCCTCGTCGCGGATGCACGAACCGAGCAGCACCGGCATCGGCGGAATCGGCACCGACGTCTGCGCGCCGGCCGGCCTCACGGCCGCGCCGGCCAGCAGGATCGCCGCTAGGGCCGCCAACGCCCTCACGGCCACGTCTCTCCGTCGCGATACACGATATAGCGAACGCGGCATGACGGACTCGAGGAGGCGTTGCTGATGGTTTGCCCGATCGAGGAGCTCGCGTACGAGCGCGTCGCGCGCGCGGGCAAGTAGTTGACGTTCACGATTTCAGACCCGTTCGACCAGGTGACGCCGATCGCTGCTGACTGGATGTCTTCGCCCGTCGTGTTCCGGTACGAGAGATTGAACTGATTGGAACTGTCGACCGAGCACGAACCAATCGTGATCCCGTTGCCCAGAGGCTTGAACAGCACGGCGACGACGTCGCGGTCGCGCGGAGCGCGCCACGTGGTGCCGTCGACGTATGTGATGTCCGCCGCGGAGCACGTGAGTGGCCCGCCGCCCTGCTGCTTGTTGAACATGGGGATCGCAAAGGCATGGTTGTCGATCGCGACGTTCGGACTGAAGGTGCCGACGTCGCGCACGTACACCGTGCGCCGTTCGCCTCCGCTCGCGCGGATGCGCACCATGTTGGCAGCGACTTGCGCCGTGTTCGTGTAGCTCACGACGATCGTTCCGTCGCTCGGGCTATACGAGCAGCGGCCGATCGTCAGCGGCGCCGCCGCGGAGGTTTCCGCCGTGCCGTGCGTACCCGCGTGCGCCCCGGCCGGGGCAGTCCACGTCGACCCATCGGCAAACGTGACGCCGGCGACCGCGCACGCGACCGGCGGCACGCTCGTGCGCGGATTCTGCGCGATGCGCGCCAACGGCGGGTCGACGTACGTTTCGATGCGGACGTTGGGGGAGTACGTTCCGTTCGCGACCGCCGTTTCCGAACCACCGGGGCCCGTGAACCGCACCTGGACGCTCGTCGCCACGACCGGCGAAACGTTGAAAAAGCTCAATCCGACGCCCTTGCCCGCGACGAAGATGCACGTATCCAACTCGATCGGATGCGGCGGATGTGCGGCGGTTTCCAGCGCGACCGTGCTGCCTGAGGCGACTGCGCCGGCGCCGGCCCACGAAACGGCCAACGCCAGCAGTAACAGTTGCGTGACACGTGCACTCTTCATGCGAGAAAGACTCACCATCGAGGTTCCGATCGCCTTCTCGGCGGCCTCGCTCGGGCTAAGGAATGCGTGCGATCAGCTGGTGATGCGCGGTGACGCCGGGCTGTCCCCGCATCATTCCGTGCGCGATATCGTCGCTGTGGTACACGAGGAGAATCGCGTTGGAATGCGTCAATGGGCCCGGCACGTCGACCGTCATGCTGGCCGCCCCGCCGTCGGACGCGGTGAACGTGTTCGCTTTGCCGGTGCCGTCGAGCGGCGTGATCGTGACGCCGCTCGGCGTGAACTGATTCTCGAACAGGCTGTACACGCCACCGGGAACCAGGCCACTGAAGTTGACGGTGACGCGCGTCAGCAACGTCGATACCGGGGTGATCGACGCCGTGCCTTTGGCGCCGAGCCACGCCCCGAGCGTGAACCCCAGCAGCTTCCCTTGCGCGTTGGCGAGCGCCGAGGACGAGTTGGCCGCGAGCGGCGCGGGCATCCAATTCGGGATGTGGGTGATCCCTTGCGGTCCCATCCCTTCGGGCGCGCCCGGCGTCCGCACGAAGACCTGTGGATCGATTGCCCCCGGCTGGTCCGTCTCCGCCGAGAAGAACGCCGCGTGCGTGACGAAGACGAGGCGCAACGGCGGAACGGCGTCTATGCTCGGAGCGGGGACGGCCATCGGCGGGGCAGCGGTCGCGGCCGGCTGCGCCGGTGCGGGCGACGCGCACAAGCTCACCAGAAACGCAATCCCGGCAAGCGACCAGCCGGCAGTATGCGCAATCGCTCGGTTCTTCACCCACCTCACAACGCGCGCGCTCTGGAAGCCGTTGCAACCGCATGGAGTCGCGGCCTGCGCCAAGAAGTTTACCATCCACCGTGTCGCACGAACTGCTCGCGCCGATCAAGCGACCGACGATATTGTTCGTTTGCCACCGCAATTCCGGACGCAGCCAAATCGCCGCCGGTTACCTTCGCACGATCTTGGGATCGTCACTCGAAATCTGCACCGGCGGCACCGAACCGGCATCCGCTATCGACCCGGACGTGGTCGCCGTGATGGCCGAAGAGGGGATCGACTTGACCGGGATCACGCCGCGACGAATCGACGTGATCCTCCTCGCTCGTGCTGCGCGAATCATCGCCATCGGATGCGACGTCACGGGCCTGCCGCGCATCGACGAAGACTGGCTCATCGACGACCCGGAGGGGCGCCCGCTCCACGAGGTACGCGCAATCCGGGATCAGATCAAACGCTTGACGTTGGGACTAGCGGGCGCCATCAAACGCCACGAGCTCGGCATCGATGCCACGCCGTTGCTCGACATCGACGACCGGCACAGCGGCTGATCGCGTCAGTTGCCGGGGACGACCTCGTACACGCCGTGGGCGGTGCGGTGGATGAGCCCGGCCTCGCAGGCGCGCTGTAAGCGCACCGCCGCCGCCCCATGTTTGATCCCGAGGTCCGCAATGACGTCCTCGATGCGGCCCGAGCCGCCCTTGTTCGCGATGACGTCTCGCACCGCGACCAGCGAGGGTCGCGTCTTGCTCAACGTCCGAGCGGGCTTCCGGGAGGCCGGCTTCGCCGCCGGCGGCGCGGTGCGTGGGGTCGGCCGGGTGCTGGCCAGCCGCCCTTGGAGTTCATCGACGAGCGCTCGCTGGGCCGCGACTTCGGCTTCGAGCTGAGCGAGGCGGACGACCGCGTGGCGGAATTCCAGCACCTGCTCGTCCCCGCCGCGTGACTGGTTCTTGTGCATATGCACATCGTAACACAGCCGCAAAAGAGAGAGCCCGCTCGGCTTGCGCCGGCGGGCTCTCATCGTTTAATCTGGCGCCGTCCTACTCTCGAGGGACCCTGCGGTCCGACTACCATCGGCGCTGGCGGGCTTAACTGCCGTGTTCGGGATGGGAACGGGTGGGACCCCACCGCTATGAGCGCCAGAAACCTTGATCCCGATCGTGGCGCCAAGCCGGAGCTCGAAGCTAGCCACGTCGGAAAACTGCACAGAGAAGAACTTTCACGGCCAAACCCATTTTAACTCGATAACGAGTCTTGTTAGAAATATCCGGGCGATTAGTACCGGTTAGCTCCACACCTTGCGGTGCTTCCACTCCCGGCCTATCAACGTGGTAGTCTCCCACGACCCTTCACCCTTGCGGGATTGAGATCTCATCTTGGAGCCAGTTTCACGCTTATATGCTTTCAGCGTTTATCTGATCCGAACGTAGCTACCCGGCTATGCTCCTGGCGGAACAACCGGTTCACCAGAGGTTCGTTCAACCCGGTCCTCTCGTACTAGGGTCGACACTCCTCAAATCTCCTGCGCCCACGGCGGATAGGGACCGAACTGTCTCACGACGTTCTGAACCCAGATCGCGTACCGCTTTAATGGGCGAACAGCCCAACCCTTGGGACCTACTACAGCCCCAGGATGCGACGATCCGACATCGAGGTGCCAAACCTCCCCGTCGATGTGGCAATCTGCAATCGCTTGCAGCTCAGACTATACCTTCATCTCTTTCGAGAGAGTGGCGTCTTATGGAGGCGATAGATTTGCGTCTCGCAACGCAGCACTTCCATCTCTCGCTCGCCGGCGAGAAGTCGTTACAGGGGCAACTTGTAGAGCATGCTCGGATGCATATTCGACTCAATCAGCTTGACCAAGTTTTCCATGCTTCCGGCTGAAAACCGTAAGCGAGGTTTACCTTTGTCAATGTTGAGTCGCGTATCCAGTCCGAGTTTAGCCCGAAGAAACAATCGCAACGCCTCGACCTCTTCGATCGTGAACGACTGCGTGTTCAGCCTCAACTGGCTACCATCTGCAGATCCGTCATCCATGACCCAGATCGCTAGGCTGAGTTCCGTGAATTCTGTTTCCAGAACTTCGATCGGCACTCGCTTCACGCCGTTTTCGTAAAATGCTTGATGCATCTCCGTAAACACCGGGTGTGTGACGGTTCTGAAGTAATAACCATTTCGACATTCTCGAGGACTCGAACGCACATAAGCGTTGAGTAACGAATACTTCCAATCGACGTAGGCTTTCTGCTTGTGTCCATGGTGGACACGAAAGCAGAACCCTGATGTCGTCTTCAGCAGTGTCGCATCACCGAGTAAAGAACCCACTACGGCGGCTCGTTGAGCCGGCGTGAGCGGAATCGTCCTCGCGATTCTCGCGAACTTTGTTTCCACGACAAGTTGCCTTCCCTCGGTATTGCCCTCAGCATAGCGCTAGGGGGTTTCACCGATATGAGCCACTTGTTTACCGCCCGATCACTCGGGCGGGGAGCCTCACTTGACTCTTGGGGGAGATAAGCCTGTTATCCCCAGAGTAGCTTTTATCCGATAAGCGACGGCCCTTCCATTCGGTACCGCCGGATCACTAAGCCCTGCTTTCGCACCTGCTCGACATGTTCGTCTCGCAGTCAAGCTCCCTTTTGCCTTTGCACTCTAACGATCGGTTTCTGACCGATCTGAGGGAACCTTTGGGCGCCTCCGTTACTCTTTAGGAGGCGACCGCCCCAGTCAAACTGCCCACCTGACGATGTCCTGCCGCCGGATCACGGCGGTCAGTTAGAATTCCGAAGTTTACAGAGTGGTATTTCAAGATTGTCTCCACCAAAGCTAGCGCCCCGGCTTCATCGACTCCCACCTATCCTACACAATAAACTTCAAAAGCCAACATCAGGATACAGTAAAGCTTCATGGGGTCTTTCCGTCCTGCCGCGGGTAACCAGCATCTTCACTGGTACTGCAATTTCGCCGGGATCCCCATCGAGACAGCGCCCAAGTCGTTACTCCATTCGTGCAGGTCGGAACTTACCCGACAAGGAATTTCGCTCAGTTTACTCCTGCGCTTTCACGCAAGACTGGACTCTATCTTCATCCAACAATTCCGACAACCGCGGACGGTTGCCGGTGTTCATGGTCACTGCCAGTTTCGCGATATCCCTCAAACCCTGCTCGGTCAAGTGCCGGCCCTCATCCATGATGCGGAGCACCTCACCGAACTTGCGGAGATCGACGCGCTTCTTCGTGCGAAGCTGATGCTCGCCGAAGAATTGCACTATCTCTCGTAAGTTCTCGAGTCGCCGCACCCGGTATTCCCATCGATCTCCGTGATTTTGACAAACGCGACCGAAGCCGAAAAACGACTTGAGGCCGTGGAGTATGTCGATATCGCGTTGATGTTGTACGACGCGGAATTCCGGTATGACTTGAGATCCGATTTTTACCGTCGGGTTTCTCTGGATGCCTACGAAGAAGCAACCTTCTCCGTCGACGAATCCAACCACCCAATCAGGATTGAGTTTCATCGCGACTGCCAGCTTCCTATATTACTGACTGGTGCCCGGCGTATCGTCTCTGAGGATCCCCTATTTCTAGGGTTTCCTGCGGATTGTCCAATCCCGATCCATTGTTACTGAACGCTCGCGAGCGATCGAGTAGGTCGGGCTCTAAGGATGTTCCCGCATATAGCCGGGTTTTCGTCCGCGCGTTACCACGCGGTGAGGCAACGTTTTTCGTGTCACCTTAGGACGGTTATAGTTACCGCCGCCGTTTACTGGGGCTTCAATTCAAAGCTTCGCTTGCGCTAACCTCTCCTTTTAACCTTCCAGCACCGGGCAGGAGTCAGCCCCTATACGTCCGCTTTCGCGTTCGCAGAGACCTGTGTTTTTGTTAAACAGTCGCTTGGGCCATTTCACTGCGACCCCCATCGGCTTTCGTCGTAAAGACTGGACCAACAGGGGCACCCCTTCTCCCTAAGTTACGGGGTCAATTTGCCGAGTTCCTTAACAGGGATTCTCCCGTCGCCTTAGCATGCTCTGCCAGTCTACCTGTGTCGGTTTGCGGTACGGGCACCTGTGTTCCTAGCTAGAGACTTTTCTTGGCAGCGTAGAGTCTGTCACTTCGGGATCCGAAGTCCCTCGCATTCGCTTCTCGGAGTTGCCTTGCGGATTTGCCTACAAGACCCCCTACCTGCTTAGACGCACACATCCATCCGTGCGCTGACATATCTTCCTGCGTCACCCCTTCGCTTCATTGGCTTACACGAACAATGGCGGGGTCGCGGTCCTTTCCGCCAGCCCGTCGTTGTCGCTCAGTCACGATCCAAAGATCGCTCCTTCGCTCCGCCTAGGTCTGACGCAAATGCCTCGCGAGGCGCTTCGCGTCCTTGCGGACCGACGGGCACGACTGATCGCGGGGCAGAACTTCGACCAAAACATTGTTCGGGAAGTCAAAACGGGCATCGGTGGTAGCCGAATATGAACGGCTTGGCCATCGCCTACGCATCTCTGCCTCGGCTTAGGACCCGACTCACCCTGAGACGATTGACGTAGCTCAGGAAACCTTAGACTTCCGGCGTGCGAGGTTCTCACTCGCATTTTCGCTACTTATACCTGCATTCGCACTTGTAGTTCGTCCAGCCGTCCTCACGGTCTGACCTTCAGCCTACGCTACAACGCTCCCCTACCGATCAGCTTTCGCTAATCGCATAGCTTCGGTTAGATGCTTGAGCCCCGTTACATTTTCGGCGCCACATCACTCGACTAGTGAGCTATTACGCACTCTTTCAAGGGTGGCTGCTTCTAAGCCAACCTCCTAGTTGTCTATGCGACATGACTTCCTTTACCACTGAGCATCGATTAGGGACCTTAGCTGATGTTCTGGGCTGTTTCCCTTTTGACAATGGAGCTTATCCCCCACTGTCTGACTGCCGCACATGTTCCTCCTCGGTATTCGGAGTTTGATGGGGTTCGGTAACCCGGTAAGGCCCCTAGCCCTGTCAGTGCTCTACCCCCAGGAGTTAAATCGCGACGCTAGTCCTCAAACTATTTCGGGGAGAACCAGCTATCTCCAAGCTCGATTGGCTTTTCACCCCTATCCACAGGTCATCCAACGTTTTTTCAACAACGACAGGTTCGGCCCTCCACATGAGTTTAATCATGCTTCAGCCTGCCCATGGATAGATCGCTTGGTTTCGGGTCTACTGATACAGACAAACGCCCTATTCAGACTCGCTTTCGCTGCGGCTCCGGCTCAACACCTTAACCACGCCTGTACCACGTAACTCGCAGGTTCATTCTTCAATAGGCACGCGATCAGCCTTGCTTGCGCATGGGCCTTTCACGGTTTGTAAGCACACGGTTTCATGTTCTATTTCACTCCCCTTCGGGGGTTCTTTTCACCTTTCCCTCACGGTACTAGTTCGCTATCGGTCATCACAGAATATTTAGCCTTGGAAGATGGTCCTCCCAGATTCAGACAGGGTTTCTCGTGCCCCGCCCTACTCACGAACGACTCCGAATGAGTCCGATAAGAATTCGCGTACGGGACTATCACCCTCTATGGTGCGGCTTTCCAGCCGGCTTCTGACTTTCGATCGAATTTTTTACTTCGCCCTGGTGATCAGCCCAGAGGTGGTCGCCGTACAACCCCGCTTCACGCAACGCCCGATCGCTTGCACGTAAACGGTTTAGGCTGTTCCCGGTTCGCTCGCCACTACTACGGGAATCTCGTTTGATGTCTGTTCCTGCGGCTACTTAGATGTTTCAGTTCACCGCGTGTGCTCTACCACGACTATTGTATTCATCGCGGAGTACGTGCCCATGACGGCACGTGGGTTGCCCCATTCGGAAATCTTGGGATCAACGCTTGTTAGCAGCTCCCCCAAGCTTATCGCAGCTTGCTACGTCCTTCGTCGCCTGTGATGCCAAGGTATCCACCTGTGCGCTCTTTTTTACTTTACTTTACGCGGCTCCGTCAGTTTGGGCTGACGAAACCATACTGTTCTTTGAAATTGCATCCGCACGCGCACGGAAATACGCGCATGGACCGCCTTCATGTTTGGCACATGAAAGTTCTTCTCTATGCAGTTTTCAAGGATCTGAAGGTTACGCGACTCCGAGACACCGTTTGCGATTCGAGGAACGCAGAACGGAGCTCGAGGGTGTGTTCCCTCAAAGCTGAGCAGTACAGTCACGTACGAAGGCGTTCACCGAAACCCGATCGAGACGACGATCGCTGACGTGCGTGAGCACGCTTCGCGTTCGCGTTCTTTGAACCCGTGAAGCTGTCCAATACCTCTCCTTGTGATGGAGAGGGCGCAAACGACCTTTGAATGATCGCGCCGTCGTTCTCAGCCCGCCTTAGCCATAATTGGCCGGCGAACCCCTGAACGAGCGGCATCGTCTGTGGTCGACTTAAGAATGTACGCTGTTGCGATGCCGCCAACCGGCGATCCAACAGCATGTACTCCTTAGAAAGGAGGTGATCCAGCCGCACCTTCCGATACGGCTACCTTGTTACGACTTCGTCCCCCTTACCTAGCACACCTTAGACGTCTTGCTCCTTGCGGTTGCACGGACGGCTTCGGGTACACTAAACTCAGGTGACGTGACGGGCGGTGTGTACAAGGCCCGGGAACGTATTCAACGCAGCGTAGCTGATCTGCGTTTACTAGCGATTCCGACTTCATGAAGGCGAGTTGCAGCCTTCAATCCGAACTGAGGATGCGTTTAAGAGATTGCCTTACCCTCGCGAGCTTGGAACTCGTTGTCGCACCCATTGTAGCACGTGTGTAGCCCCAGACGTAAGGGCCATGCTGACTTGACGTCATCCCCACCTTCCTCCGGCTTCTCACCGGCGGTCTCGTGTGAGAGATCCTTGCGGACCAACACACGACGAGGGTTGCGCTCGTTGCGGGACTTAACCCAACACCTCACGGCACGAGCTGA